>JAFEDI010000144.1 GCA_018241725.1 Pseudomonadota bacterium
CCGCCGAACTTGCGCGACAGAACGGTCGTGATCGCAGCCGTCAGCGTGGTCTTGCCATGGTCAACGTGACCAATCGTACCAACGTTCACGTGCGGCTTTTTCCGCTCGAACTTTTCCTTTGCCATGTCATCAACTCCGCAAAAAAATCAGAAAACCGGGTACTCACCCTGAGCTGCCGCACCAAACCGTGGTGCCCATGGGCAGGATTGAACTGCCGACCTCTCCCTTACCAAGGGAGTGCTCTGCCACTGAGCTACATGGGCCTCTCACACTCAACCTGGAGCGGGTGAAGGGAATCGAACCCTCGTCATAAGCTTGGAAGGCTTCTGCTCTACCATTGAGCTACACCCGCTTTACAACGTACGACTCACATTCACCACTCACAACACCGCAACTCGCGGGCGGAGCTAACAGCAAAACCGTTGGTGGAGGGGGAAGGATTCGAACCTTCGAAGGCAGTGCCGTCAGATTTACAGTCTGATCCCTTTGACCGCTCGGGAACCCCTCCAAACGAGACGCGCATTATAGGCAGGCATAAAATGGCTGTCAAACACTATTTGCGTTTTTTGTGAAATGCCCCCTGTTGTAGTGAAATGGGGCGTCCAACAGGAAGAAAGCGCACCCGCCATGAATGATCAGGATGCACTCGTTACTGCCGTTCTCGCCAGCGGCGTCGTTCTGCCGAACCCCGGCGCGGGTTTTCTGCGCCTGCAGGCTGCAGCAGCAGACGACGACGCGGGGCCCCGTGAGCTCGCGGCCGCGGTGATTCAGGATCCCGCGCTTACCGGCGCCCTGATGCGCGTGGCCAACTCGCCCGTATTCCGGCCACGCAACGCCCCCCGCTCGGCCCTGGAAGCGATCACCATGCTGGGCCGGACGCGCACCCTCGCCACCGCCGCCAGCACCACGATGCGCGGCCACTGCGCGGGTCTGGATGCGACGGCCATTGAAGCTCTGTGGCAAGCGAGCGCCTGTGCCGCGGATTTCAGTTATCTCTTCTGCCGGGGCACGGAACACCGGGCCTGGGCGGATACCACCTACCTTACCGCCCTAATGCAGGACTCCGGCGTCGCCGTGCTACTGCGCCGCACGCCTGAACACGCCCATCTGCTGCGCCACAGCGGACCGGCGCTGGAAGCTGCCACCCGCGCAGTGGATGCCTTGACGGGCTGCGACCACGCCGCTGCGGGATTCCTCGTCGCGCGGAACTGGAAGCTGCCAGACGTGGTCTGCGAGGCGATCCGCTGCCACCACGACCCGCACCTGACCGCACGACTGGCAGACACCCCACGCCGGATCACGCTGATGCTGGCTGTCGGCCGCCGCTTGCGCGACGGGCCATCACCAGACTGGACCGACTGGGCGGAACCGGTGGAGGAAGAATTCGGCGTCGACGAAATCGGCCTGGATCGCCTGCTCGCCGAATTCGCCGCCCGCAACTGAAGCGTAGATTACTGGCGGGAAGTGCCCGCCAGCAGGGCGCCAGCGGCAACGAAGATGCTACCGAAGACCCGGTTGGCGAGCAGTCCCCGCCGCGGGCTGGCCAGCACGCCGCGGAAACGGCTCGCCAGCAACGCGTAACATGACATCACCGCCGTATCGAGACTGCACATGGTCAGCGCGATCACTGCAAACTGGGGCAGCTGCGGCGCCTGCGGATCGATGAATTGCGGCACCAACGCAGCGATGAAGACAATCGCCTTCGGATTGCCGAGATTGACCAGGATACCCTGGCGGTAGAACCCGCGATTCACATCCGTCCCCGCCTCGCCGATGGCGAGGGGCTCGCGCCAGCGCTGAACCCCCAGCCACACCAGGTAAGCCGCGCCGGTCAACTTTATGACGAGGAAGGCCAGTTCGGACGCCGCCAGCACCGCCCCCAGACCGAGCCCCACCAACATCAACTGCAGCAGCAGGGCCGTCTGCAGGCCGAGGATCGCCATCAGCGCGTAGCGATAGCCCAGGCGGATCCCGACGCTCATACTCAGCACGGCCCCCGGCCCTGGGGACAGCGCCACCACCAGCGTCGTCAGGAAAAAACCCAGCCACAGATGCAAAGCCATATCAATCTCCACTCAACCCGCGTCATCACCGAGACGGAAGCGCACCGGCACCACCACGGTATCCTCGATCGGCTCACCGCCACGCTTGGCCGGCACGAACTTCCAGTGCCACACGGCCGTCGTCGCCGCCTCGTCGAGGCTTTCATGCCCGGAACTCTCGCGCACCCTGACCGCCGTCGGGATGCCATCAACGGACACCCGCACATCGAGACGCACAATGCCTTCCAGGCCACGGCGCCGGGCCATCATCGGATAGGCAGGCTTCGGATTGTGCAGGTAGCCGGCACCGAAGCCCGGCGGTGAATACGTCGGCGCCGACACGGCCCCCATGCTCCCCGCCGCCCCGGCACTGCTCGTACTGGGCGTCGGCGCCCCCCCCTGGACGGCCGCCACCGGCGACGCGGTGGATGCCCCACTGATCACCGGCGCGGCGGGCCGCTCGGCCGGTGCCTCGCTCACCAGCCGGGGCGGCGCCGACACCACGGCTGGCACCAGCGCAGGTGCGGGCGAATGACGGACGTCCGGCCTGGGCAGCTCGGGCCTGGCTAGCTCAGGCCTCGGCTGCCGCGGCAATGACTCCTGATGGGGCGAAACTTTCGGCTTCTCCGGAAGCACCTCCTCCGGCACCAGGCGCGCCTCGAGCACCCGCGGAGGCGTCGTGACGCCGGCCGGCGCCAGCCCGCCAAGCCCCAGCGCAGCTCCGTGCAGCGCCAGCGACGCCGCCAGCGCAGCCAGCACGCTGCGATCCGTCAGCACGACGTAAGGCGCGCAAGGACGCTCGGAAAGCTCGGCCCGGCAGCCCGGGCGAGAATGGCGATGGCGGAGGACGTTTCGGTCTTCAAGAGATACTCATCGTAGTCAATCGGTACAGCCGGCCCTGCATGATCGGCATTCGGCGGCAGAACCTAATCTGCCGCGCTGGCCGCCAGGCGGCCTTAAGATCGATCAAGGACGAAGGGACGGATGCTACCGAATTGTCCGCCATCGGTGGGCCTGTCCCGTCGCCACAGCGCCCTCAGGCCACCGTCCGGGACTCCATGACCGACCCGCGGGCCAGCCGCAGGCCCAGCAAGAAACTGACAAAGACCACCCCAACCACCAGCCCCCCCAGCACCAATTCCTTGCCCTCGCCCCAGATCTCCAGCTCAGGCAACACCATCCGTGCCAGCCCATAGGCCGCGACGAGCAGGCTCATGCCGGCCACCGCCAGCGCCATCACCCGCGACGCTACCCGCGCCGTGCCATCAGCGCGGGCGATCAGGCGGGCGATCCACCAGCCATTGACCCCGTCGGCGATCAGCATGCCGAGCATGAAGACCAAGCCCAGCCCGGTCGCCGGCAGCCAACCCCCGGCCTGCACGCCGGCCATCGCGAACAGCGCCACCTGGCTCACCGTATCGAAGGACAACGCGAACAGCGCCCCCACCAGCGCCACTCCGCCCGGATGGGCAGCCTGCCCGAGACGCCCCAGCCAGCGCCCTTTCAGGCCCACCGGATGCACCATTTCGTGCGCCTCGGCGGTGAAGACCGCACGCAAATTGAGCATGCCGAGCAGGATCAGGAAAGCGATCGAGATCCACGCCCCCGACAGTTCCAGCCACGCTGGCGTCGCCCACGCCCCGGACAGCCGACTCACTACCAGCGCAATGGCCACCACCACGGCGCCATGGCCGAGAGAGAACAAGGTCCCGCAATAACGCGCCCATCCCGGGTTGGCGCGGGCATTGAAGCGCGTCAGCCCGTCGATGGTGGCGAGGTGGTCGGCATCGAAACCATGCTTGAGGCCAAGGACGAAGACCAGCAGGACGAGGGCAAGATGATCGGAAGGCAAGGCGGGCATGGAGCGATTGCGGACGATTCGTATGAAGAAGATATATTAGTTCATACAACATCCGTGCCACAGGCCTGGGCCGCGTCGCTGCGAGCCCTGCCACCCCGCTGACGGCAAGCCACCTGCCAGCAGCGCGCCCGTACAGCAAGCCGACTTTCCAGCCGGCTCAGGACGTCCCCATCATAGCGCCGCTCCCCGCCCACGGCAGGCGCAGCACGAACTCCGCGCCACCGTCGGGATGATTGCCGGCACTCAGCGCACCGCCATGGCGCTCGACGATGCCGTAGCTGATCGACAGGCCCAGACCGGTTCCGCTGCCCACCGGCTTGGTGGTGAAGAAGGGGTCAAAGATGTGCGGCAGATGGCGGGTGTCGATACCGGGCCCGTTGTCATGGAAGCGCACCACCACCGCCCCGTCCTCGATCACCCCGTCGATCTGCAGCCGCGCCGCATCCTGGCCGGCGGTGGCGTCGCCGGCGTTCTGCACCAGATTCATCACCACCTGCTGCATCTGCCCCGACGAGCCAATCACCGGCAATTCGGCGGGCAGGCGAACGTCCACCACGAAACGCTCCGGTGCCGCCTTGCACACCCAGTTCACCGAGCGGCCGATCACCGCCACCAGATCGAAACGACTGCTCTCCTCCCGGTCCAACGCGGAGAAGCGCTTCAGGCCATCGACGATGTCGCGGGTCCGTTCGGCCCCTTCGATGGTGCCTTCGATCAGCGGATTCAGATCTCCGAGGATACGGTCGATACGCAGGCGCTGGCGCAGCTCGCCCAGGACTTCCGGCTGCTCACAGGCATGTACCGCCGCCAGGTATTCCGCCAGACGCTCTGCATAACGCTTGAGCGCGTGGGTGTTGCCAAGGATGAAGCTGATCGGGTTGTTGAGCTCGTGGGCGACGCCGGCCACCAGGCGGCCGAGGGAAGCCATCTTCTCCGAGTGCAGCAGCTGCTGCTGGGTCCGCTTGAGATCGTCGTGGGCCTGGCGCAGCGCCGAATAGGCCTTGCGCAGCTCCCCCACCGGCCGCCCGGTGATCACCATCCCCAGCGACTTGCCCACCGACGAATAGCGCGGCGTACAGTTGACGGAAACCGGCACCGCGCTGCCGTCGGCAGCCCGCAAGGCCAACTCGCAATCGTGGATGGGCGCATCGCCGCGCAGCGCGAACCAGCCACGCGCCACCTCGACGGCCGCCGGATCGGCCAGCAGCTCGAAGAACGGCATGCCGCGCAGGGCGTCCGAGACCCGCCCGGTGAAAGCCTCCAGCGAACGGTTCACCTCCTCGATGCGGCCGCGCCGGTCGCACACCACCAGGATGTCGGAGATCGAGGTCAGCACCGACAGGATGAAGCCCTGGCTCTCCTCCAGCTTGGCGTTCTTCTCCTCTAGAGCGACCTCGTACTGCAACAGGTCGGAATAGACTTCATCCATCTTCTGGATCACGTCGATCCAGGCGCCCTCTCCCACGCCTTCCGGCGCCGCAGCCAGCAAGGCGGAGGAATCCGGCAGGCGACGCTCACCGTCGGCCATGCTCAACTCCGCGGCCGGTAGTGGCCATGGGGATGGGCGTGGCCATCGGCATGGGGATGGCTGTGGCTCTGCGCGCCGAACTCCGCCGTCACCAGGTTCAGCGCACCGTGGCGGATGCCCGGCTTGGCAATCAGCGCGTCGGCAAAGGCCCGCACCTCCGCCGTCGGCCCGCGCAGGATCACGCTCTCCATACAGTTGTCGTGATCCAGGTGGGCATGCAGCGTCGCCACGCACAGGTCGTGGTGCTCATGCTGGTCGTGGGTGACGCGCTCCGCCAGCTCCCGTTCGTGGTGGTTATAGACGTAGGACAGGTTGGCGATGCAATACCCAGCCTCTTCCCGCGCCAGCCGGTTGCTCTCCAGCTGGGCACGCAGGATGTCGCGCACCGCCTCCGAACGGTTGGAGTAGCCACGGGCGGCGATCAGCGCATCGAACTCGCGGGCCAGGTCTTCGTCGAGGGAGATGGTGAAACGTTCCACGGGGCGCTCCAGGCAAGGTCAGGCGAAGCATTCTGCCTCTCGTCCCGGCGCGCCGCAATCGACGCCCCATACGCTTCGCTGCACTGCGATAATCGAATGACAGACCTATCGCCCCCTAAGGACATCCCATGGCCCGCATCCAGATCGAACTGCCCGGGCAGTTCCTTTTCTCGACCGACATCCCGATCTACATCACCCACATAAACAAGGCCCAGCACCTGGACAACGCCGCTCTCATCGGGCTGCTGTCGGAGGCACGGGTGCGCTTCTTCCGCTCCTTCGGCTATGACGAGCTGGATGTGGAAGGAGTCGGCATCGTGGTCGCCGATGCCGCATTGCAATACAAGTCCGAAGCCTTCCACGGCGAGACCCTAGCGTTCTCGATGACCCCCACCGATTTCAACAAGTACGGCTTCGACCTGACGTGGTCAGCCGCCGACAAGGCCAGCGGCCGCGAAGTGGCCCGCGGCAAGATGGGCATCCTGTTCTTCGACTATGCCGCCCGGCGCGCCGCCCTCATTCCGCCTGCCTTCAGGGCGAAAATCAGCGCACCGGACTGAAGGAAAGCCGACTCGCCCTCCTCCACGACAGGCTGCCCGGTGGCTTTGCGACAACGGTGTCCCCGCCAGCCCGGCAGAGACACCGTTTTGCACTGCGGAACGGAACTTGCTGCTCTTCCGTCATACCTGCCTCCGCATTGCTCGCCCGAGTCGTGTCCGGCCCGTATGAGCCCAAGGAGACTCCATGAGCAATCAGGACTGGCGTGACTGCTGGCGACGCAACGACATTGACTTCCACCAGGTGGATGGCAATCCCCTGCTGCAACGCATCTGGCCGAACCTGGAACTGGCACCTGACTGCCGCATCCTGGTGCCCCTGTGTGGCAAGAGCCGTGACCTGCAGTGGCTGGCAGAACAGGGCCACCATGTAATGGGTGTGGAATTGAGCCCTATCGCCATAACGGCCTTTTTCCGGGAAAGCGGTCTGACGCCACAACGCACACGAAAAGGTCGCTTCACCGTATGGCGACATGGCCCCATCACCATTCTCGAAGGAGATCTTTTCGATCTCACTCCCGCCCATGTGGCCGATGTGAGCGTCGTGTACGACCGCAGCTCGCTCACGGCACTACCCGAAGCCCGCCGACGCGACTACGCCCGCCACATGATCCGCATCCTGCCCGCCCACAGCCGCACCCTTCTCATAACAATGGAATCACCGGAAGGTGACCAGCCCCCGCCGCCCTACCAGATCGACGCGGAAATCAGCAGCCTCTACGGCGGAGCCTGCGATGTCACCCTCGTCCACGGCGAAACCGTGCTGGAGGACGATTTCGAGCGCCCCGGCGGACCACCGCTGGCAATGGAGGCCAAGGTCTACCTGCTGGCACCGCTGGCCTGAACCGCTCAGACGTTCACATCCACCTGCTGCATCGTCCCCACGTGGCCGTCCTCGGCCACGTAGACACCGGTGCTGCGCACAGCCCCCAGCGCGGCGCCGTCCTTCAGCGTGAACGGGGTCGCCGTCCGCCCCAGGTACAGCGCACCGACACCGGCATCGCGCAGGGAGCGCACGCTGCCGCCACCCGCGGCATCCGGCGTCCACACGCCAAGGCGGTCGAACACCGCGTCGGCCTCGTCGATCCAGCCACTGGCATCACTATCGTACTTGGCGAGGTCGGCAAAACCGTCACCGCTGGCTGGCCCGAAAAGCTGCTTACCCGAAGCCACCTTGCCACTATCCACCGCATCAAGCACCAGGAAGCCGCTGCCCTGGCCAAGCAGCGGCATGTCCACCTGCCGGCCGTCGCCCATCAGGTCGAAGCTGAAACGCTGGCTAGTGAGGCTAGCCGCCTGGCCGGCGAAGTTGATCACCAGTGGATCCTTGCTCACCGCATTGCCAGCCCGCAGGCTTACGCTGCTGGTCGTCGTTTCGCTGCGCGCCATCGACAGTGCAACGTTGAAATCGATGCGCTGGCCGTCTGCGGTCTGAATTGTACCGCTCGCCTCGAAATGGGTTTCCTCCGACTCGGTACGGGTTTCCGTGCGGTCGTAGGCGATACCGAATTCGGGTGCCGAAGCCTGCGCCGCAGCCGATGAGACTGCCGTCGCCGTTTGCTGCGCAGTGCTCAGCCCATCGACCGACATCAGGCGGATTCGCTGGCCGGTCAGTTGCTCGATTATGGTCTTGAGCAACGCCAGCTTGGGATCGTTCTTCGTCCCATCGTCGTCACCCGACTTGGCAACCGTGGCCGAAGCCTGGGCCTGTTCCTGGCGGAGGGCTTGGCGGGCCGCCTGGGACACCACCACGCTGCGCGCCAGGCGGCTCTGCCCGGCCGTATCCGGCCGGCGCCCGCCCCATGCCGACAGACGCTCGTCCACCGCCAGCGTGGCCTGGCTGCGATGGCTGGCTTGCATTTCCATGCTGGATGCGGCGATTTTCATGGCGAACCTCGGTACAGACGTGAAGATGCCCTGCTCTACGGCGTTCTGCCCGGCAACTTTACCGCCGCATGAGGGGCCGACAGGCTTTCATGGCCTTCCGCCTGCGGTGGTAATCTGCGCTTACAGAGTCCTGTCGAAGCGCTTACGAAGGGGCTCTAAGATAAAAAACAGGAACCTTCGCCCTTACCCTGACCCGGCCCACCCCGGGAGCCCATCATGCCCGCTATCGCCCGTCTGCTCCGCCCCTTTGCCCTCGCGGCCGTTCTTGTCCCTGCCGCCGCCCAGGCCCAGACCGTGTTGATCGCGGAACCGGTCCAGCTGTTCGCAGGCCCGGCCCCCGATTACCCCATCCTGATGACGCTGGCTCCAGGCATGGAGGCCCGCCTTTTCGGCTGCCTGTCGGACTACCAGTGGTGCGACGTACAGTTGTCCTTCGGGGCCCGCGGCTGGGTCTTCGCCGGCAGCCTGTACTACCCGTGGGGGGGCAGCAGCGTACCGATCCTGCAGTACGGACCGACACTCGGCATCCCGCTGATCAGCTTCTACATCAGCGACTACTGGGGCGCCCATTACCGCCGCCAACCCTGGTACGGCGACCGCGACCGCTGGCGTGACCGGCCGCCCCCGGCCGCGCCCATCATGCATCCGCCGCGGGCCATGCCGCCTCCGGGAGGCTGGAGCCAGCCCTACCCGGCACCGCGCTTCGACCATGATCGGGAGCGCGAGAGGGAACGGGACAGGGGCTGGGAACGCGAACAAGGGCGCCGCGAGGCCGAGCGCGGGCGCGAACGTGAAGGCGACAGGGAACGCAACCGGCCGCCGCGCCAGGAGGCCATTCCCCAGCAACAGCAGCAGCCCCCGCGCAACGCCATGCCGGCCCAGAACCCCGGCTGGAATGGCGGTGGCATGCAGAACGCACAGCCCCGCCCGGAACACGCAGCACCGCCTCGCCAGGAGCCGCCGCGGGCCTTCACTCCGCCCCCTGCCCGCCCCGAGCCGCAGCGCGAAGCACAACCACCACGCCAGGAGCGCGGCACCGGCCACGACCGTGGCCCGCAGCATCAGGAAGGGCCGCGGGAAGAACGCCAGGGGAACCGCTAAGCCGCTCCTCCGCCTTTGCTCAGTGGACCGTGCAGACCATGCAAGGATCGAAGCTACGCACCACGTGCTGCACCAGCAAGGGCTGGTCTTCCGGCAGGCCGACCAGGGCCTGCTCCAGCGCCCCGGGAATATCGGCGGCATCCCGCGGCGAAAAGTTCCAGGTCGTCGGTGCGATGATCTGATATCGGCTGATGTGCCCGCCGCGTAGCGTGACCCAGTGCCCCAGGGCACCACGGGCAGCCTCCACCAGACCGACGCCGCGCCCGTCACCAGGCAGCGCCACCTGGGCGCAGAACGGGCTGTTGTCGACGTCGCGCAGCCAGCCCTCCATCGCCGGCACCACGATGGCCAGTTCCAGCAGACGCGCCACCACCCGGCTGAACACATTGCCGCCGCCTTGGGCCACCAGCTCGCGGATCAACGGATGGCCGGCGACGACCTGTCGGGCCAGCGCACCACACTCCACCACCTGCTGCTGCCAGCGCGGCGCCTTGCACCACGTGTAGGCGCCCGGCTTGTCCTCCACCGGCCGCGTTTCGCCTTCCGACGGATGGCGTGGCGGCTCGTCTTCCAGCCAGGCGTGGCTGACATCCTCCAGTACGTCGCCGGGCAGGAAGGGCTGCAACGCCCCCGCCGGCAGGTCGAGCACGCCGCGCGGAAACAGCCAACCGCCGCCCTCCCTCGGATAGGCGCCGTGGCTCAGGAAACGGTCCGTGCCGCGGCCGTAGCGCGCCAGCTGCAGATCCTCGGCGATCTCCAGGAACAGGCGGAAATCGCTGGCCTCCGCCGGCCGGCTGTCCATCCAGCGATGCAGCGCAAGCTGGGAATCGAGGGCCGCGATGGCCTCCAGCCTGTCGCCAAACAGCTGCCGCTCCAGCCAGCCGCGGAATTCCCGCAGGGCCGCGAAGACCCGCAGGCGCTCCGCCGCCTGGGGCGCGCGCGCGACGCCGCCCGGTTGCAGCGTCAGCGAATGGGGCCACTTGCCGGCGAGCAGGCCCATGATCTGCAGGAAACCTGCCCGCGCCGGCAGTGCGTCGCGTGTCGCCGTTCCGCTGACCGCCTTGAAGCGTGCCTCGGCCGCGGGGAACCAGGCCCGCGCCCGGTAGGCCTCGCGGGCGAAATCCGGCATGAAAAACAGGTAGAAATGAGTGAAATGGTCGGCCAGGTTTTCGGCGGCGAGAATCAGGTTGCTCATCCGGCGGCCGTTGGGCGTCGGCGGCACGCCAGCCAAGTCGGCCAGCGCGGCGGCCGCAGCCGCCGACTGGGACACCGAGCAGATGCCGCAGATGCGCGGCACGATCACCAACGCATCCAGCGCCTCGCGACCGACCAGGATCTGCTCGAAACCGCGGAACAGCGGTGAATTGACGTAGGCCGCAGCGACCCGCCCATTCTCCATCTCCAGGCTGACCTCCAGGTCGCCCTCGACGCGGTTGAAAGGCCCTACCGTCACCCGGCTCACGAGCGCTCTCCGGCAACGCCCGTGACGGTTTCGGAATGGAACGGCAAAGACGGGCAACAACGAAGCATGGCGGTCGGAACGGGAACTGATGTCGACCGAAGGATACAACGCCGCCCCGGCTAGCTCCCGATCCGCACGCCGAAGCGGCGCAAACCGGCCCAGCCGGCCAGCCCCAGCCCGAGGACGCTGGCCAGCACCGGGCCGACCCAGGCGCTATCCAGCGTCCACGCCTCCACAAGCCACGGCGCCAGCAGCATGGACGCGGCGCCAGCAGCAAACGCCGAGCCGACCACGATCGCCAGCGTATCCCGGCGCAGCCTCACGTGGTCCGCCTTCAGGCCTGCCAGCAGACGGGCGTGTTCCGCCTCCAGCGCGGCCTGGCGGGCCGCCAGATCGGCCGCCGCATCCTGCAGCATGGCGGCCATCAGCTGCTGGCGGAAGCCGTCGGGCAGCGCCGGCGGCGTCAGCACCTTGCCCAACGCACTGTCCAGCAGCTGCAGCGCGCGGGCTTCGGTGTTATCGGAATTCGTCTTGTCCATGCTTCTTCCTTCCTACAGCCACAGCCCCGCATCGTCCAGCCCGCGGCGCTCGAACTCGGCGAGCAGCAGCTTGCGCGCCCGGTGCAGGTGGGTCTTCACGGTGCCGTCGGGCAAGCCCAGCATCTGCGCCACTTCGGCCACCGAGCGATCCTCGTAGTAGAACAGCGTCAGGCAGCTTCGGTACGCCACCGGCAGCGCATCCACCAGGCGTGCCAGCAAGGCCGCCGGCCCTTCGCCGACGATGTCCGGCGGCGCGGCCAGGGCCTCCGCCTCAGCCCACACCTCCGGCACGCTGAGGGACGCATGCTCCGGGTCGCGCCGCGCCAGCAGGGACAGGCAGCGGTTGCGGGCGATAGCGTACAGCCAGGTGGACGGAGCGGCGCTGCGGCGATCGTAAGTCCCCAGCGCCCGCCACACACGCAGGAACACGTCCTGGGCCGCATCCCGCGCCTGCGCCTCGTCGCGCAGCAAAGCCATGCACAGGCGATGGACCTTGCGTTCGTAACGCGCCACCAGCTGCTCGAAGGCCGCGGCGCCGTCGCCCCGCTCCAGCCGCGCGACGATATCCGCATCGCGGCGGCCGGCATCGGAATCCGGCGAGCTCAGGGAAGGGGGGGGATTGAGGTCCATGCCGCTTGATACTTCCCGACATGCAAGCCGGTTTCAACGGGGCACGAAAAAAATCTGCGACGGCGGCGAAACCGGCCGCCAGCCGGCCAAGTATCAAGGGCATCAACCCACACAGGAATGCACACATGTCCATCGACGACTCCAGCGAACTGGTCGCCATCCTGCGCGCCGCGCTGCCCCTCACCGCCATCGTGCTCGGCATCGGCATCGCCATCCTGGGCACGGCCCTCCGCTACCGCCGACGTATCCGCATCGCCGAGCTGATTCACGCCGAACGCATGGCGGCCATCGCGCAGGGCATGGAACCCTCGCCGCTACCGCCGGAGCTGCTGGACGGAGGCAGCGGATGCCGCCGCAGCCCGACTTCCGACGACTACCTGCGGCGCGGAGTGCTGCTGCTCGCCGCAGGTATCGCGATCGCCATCGCGCTGCTGGTCAGCAGCCGCCATCCCGGACGGGCGATCTGGGGGCTGGTGCCGGCGGCAATCGGCGCCGCCAACCTACTGCTGTACAAACTGGATGCCCGGCGCCGCCAGCCCGGCGACAACCTGCCCGCCACGTCACAACACCGCGACGGGCGCTCGCCTGGCTGACGCCGGCACGCCCTACTTCAAGCCGGTCTTGCGGATGGCCGGCGCCACCACCGGCGTCTCGGCCACCGCGTTGTGGCGCACCCGAGCCGGCGTGGCCGACTTGGACAACGCCGCCAGCGCGACGAACCAGGCCTTGGGCATGTCCGACGGCAGGCCGATGGGGATGCCCGCTACCTTCGGCGTGCGCGCGAAGGCGTGGCCGGGCGCTTCGAAGCCGGGCTCGGTGCAGCTGATGCACGGGTAGCCGCCGTTGGTGCACGAGCCGACGCCGTTCCACGGGCGGATGTTGCAGTCGGCATGGGCCTGGGTGCCCTTGCAACCCATGTGCTCCATCATGCAGCCCAGGTCGCCGGGCTTCTCGGCGCTGGCCTTGAACTCGTAGAACTCGTTGCGGGTGCAGCCGTGGTGCACCAGCTGGTCTGCGTAGAAGCGCGGCCGCCCGAGGGCATCCATGTCGCTGGCGGCGAACTGGCCGAGGGCCAGCGCCAGCAGCGTATCCACCACCCAGTCGGGGTGGGTCGGGCAGCCCGCCACGTTGATCACCGGCAGGCCGGCGACCGAGCGGTAATCCACGCCGAGCAGTCCGCCCGGGTGCTGGCCGTCGTACTGCAGGCCGACCGCCCCGGCCGGATTGTTGCCGGCAGCGGTGATCCCGCCATAGGCCGCGCAGGTACCGATGCCCAGCGTGTAGCGGGCACGGGCCGCAAGTGCCCGCACCCAGGCGATCATCGGCCGGCCGGTGCCGGCCAGCATGTGAAAGCGGCCACTGCCGTTGGGCCCCGTAAGCAATGAACCCTCCACGCATAACAGGTCGAGGGGCTCGCGGCCGGATTCGAAGCCGGCCAGCAGCCCACGCACCTCGTCACCGGTGGCTTCCGACAGGGACGGATGCCAGGCCAGCTCGATGCCCGCCGACGCCAGCAGGCCGGGCAGATCCTGCGCGCCGGAGCACAGCAGCGACATCGTGCAGCCGCCGCAACCGCCGGACTGCAGCCACAGCAGCTTCACTCCCCGTCCCCCGCCTTGTCGCCGCCATCGAGCCCGAAGCGGGCCAGCTTGGCGCGCAGGCCGACGCGGGACAGGCCCAGCTCGTTGGCGGCGCGGGTCTTGTTCCAGCGCAGGCGGATCAGGGTCTCCTTCAGCACGCGGGCTTCGAGGGCATCGACGCGCTCCTGCAGCGTACCGCTGAAGCCGACCGCCTCCAGATCGCCGTCGTAAGGGCTCTCGTCGCGGCCGTCGGCGCCGGCCTGCAGCACCCGCGGTGCCAGCAGGTGGGCGCCCAGGCGCGGCTCGGCGGACAGCGCCAGCATGCGCAGGATGGCGTTCTGCAGCTCCCGTACGTTGCCCGGCCAGCGGTAGGCGGCCATGCAGTCCAGGGCTTCCTGGGTGAAGCCCTCGCTGTCCTTGCCGAGGGCGTTGCGGCTCACTTCCAGCAGGCGTTCGGCGAGCAGCGGGATGTCCATCGGCCGCTCGCGCAGCGGCGGCACGTGCAGCGGCACGATGGCCAGCCGGTAGTACAGATCCTCGCGGAAGCGCCCTTCCCGCACTTCGGTTTCCAGATCCCGGTTGGTGGCGGCGATGACCCGCACATCCACCGTCACTGGCCGCGTACTGCCCAGCGGGCGGAACTCGCCCTCTTGCAGCACGCGCAGCAGCTTGACCTGGAAAGCCGGCGAGGTCTCGCCGATCTCATCGAGGAACAGGGTGCCGCCGTCCGCCTGCTGGAACAGGCCGATGCGATCCTCGTAGGCACCAGTGAAGGCACCACGCTTGTAACCGAACAGCTCGGCCTCCAGCAGCTGGTCGGGCAGCGCCCCGCAGTTCTCAATGACGAAGGCCTTGTCGGCGCGGCGGCTCTGGTAGTGGATGGCCCGCGCGATCATCTCCTTGCCGGTGCCCGACTCGCCGGAGATCAGCACCGACAGGTCGAAGGGCGCGACCTGGGCGATCAGCTCGCAGACCGGGTTGAGCGGGCTGCCCGGCGCACGGGTCAGCCCGTCGAGGCCGAACTCCCGCTTGACCCGCTCGTACTTCATCTCGACGCGTTTCTTCAGCACCGGCCCGGCGGTGCGCAGCTCCAGGCTGAGGCGCTGGTTCTCGGCCTGCAGGCGGTGCAGCTCGGCAGCGTTGCGGATCGCCATCAGCAGGTGGTCCGGCTGCCAGGGCTTGAGCAGGTACTGGTAGATGCCCGCATCGTTGATGCCGGCGATGATGTCTTCGGAGTCCGTATAGCCCGAGATGATGATGCGTACCACGTCCGGCCACTGCTCGCGCACACGCTTCAGGAAGGCCACGCCGGACTCGCCGGGCATGCGCTGATCGCACAGCAGCACCTGGATCACTTCCCGTTCGAGGATGGTGCCGGCCTCCTCCGCCGACGAAGCAGTGAACACTTCGAACTCCTCGTCGAGGGTGCGACGCAGGGCTTCCTGGGAGCGAACTTCGTCATCCACCACCAGCACCGCCGGCAGGCGGGCGGCAGGTTTGAAAGGGGTATTCATCGGCCGACCTCCCGGTGACGGGCGAGGTGGCGGGGGGTCCAGGACTGGGGGCTTTTCATCACGAAATGGTAGCGTGCGCCGTGGTAGCTGGGGTCGAAGCCGTAGAAATTGCGGCGCATGTGGGCGAGTTCCTCGTCGCGGTAGGCGGCCAGCGGCTTGGCGGCCTCATCGGCGGCGCGGCGGGCCTGCTTGGCGGCAAGATGCTCGGCGTAGTCCGGCGCAGCGGCCAGCGCGGCGGCGCGGGCCAGCACCTCGGCCTCGAAGGCCGGCCGGTCGGCTCCGAAGCAGGCGTCGATCAAACCGCAATCCACCGCCCGCGGCGCGCCGAGGGGCAGGCGTGCGGCCATGATCGCGCGGGCACCGTCCGCCCCCACCCGCCGCGGCAGCAGGTAGGTCCAGTACTCCGAGCCGTACAGGTTGCCCATGTTCTTGTAGTGCGGATTGAGGATCACGCCCTCCCGCGCCCACACATGGTCGGCGGCCAGCGCCAGGAAACAGCCGCCGGCGCCGGCATTGCCGCGCAGGGCCGCCACCGTCAGGCGGTCGGTGATCTGCAGGATGGCGAGGCACACGTCGTCCATCGCGTTGATGTTGTCCCACGACGCATCGGCCGCCGAACCGCCGTCCAGCTGCACGGCCTCGATGCGGTTCAGGTGGATGCCGTTGGACCAGAAGTCCGCCCCGCCCTCCAGCACCAGCACGCGGGTCGGCCGGCTGCGGGCGAAGTCGATGGCGGCGGTCAGGCGCCGGCACTGGTCGCTGGCCATCGCGCCGTTGTAGAAATCGAAGCTCAGCACACCGACTGCCCCGCCCGCTTCTTCGCGGTAACGCAGCTCGGCGCCGTTGTCGGTGACGTCGCGCCACAGCTCGGCCGGCCGCTCGGGCAGGCCGGCGGCCTCGGCGGAGAAGGCGACCGTGGCCGGCAGCTTGATCGCGTCCGGCCGGTCGCCGCGCTTCACGTGGCCGATCCACACCGCCCCATCCACGGTGGCGCGCAGCACCGCGCCGTCCCGCCTGGCCAGCAGCCCGCCGGGCGTGGCGCCGGGTTCAAGAGGCGCAGGATGGGCGTCGAACAGGTGGCAGGGCACGCCGAACAGGCTGTCCGCCACGCCGGGGAAACCGTCCGCCGCACGCAGGTGGGCGAGGATCTGCGCGGTGCCGTCGCGCTGCCAGTCGATGCGGCGGTCGGCCTGGCGCATCGGCGGCTGCAAGCTGCCCCGCACATCAGCGTCGCCGGGCTGCACGCGGCGCGGCTGCCAGCGGCCGGCGCGCCAGTCGTCCACGCGGGTTAGGGCCTCCAGCACGGCGGCCAGCGCCGCTTCGGTGACCTCGTTGCGGTACAGGCTGGACTTCTTCGCCGCCCGCATCGGGAAGGTCGCACTTGCCCACACCGGGCCGGCGTCCATATCCGCCTCGGCCTGCAGCACGGTGACGCCCCACTCCGCCGCGCCGGACTGGATCGCCCAGTCCAGCGCCGACGGCCCGCGGTCGCCGACGATGCCGGGATGGACGATCAGGCACAGCTGGCGCGACCACAGGGATTCGGCAATGGCCCGTTTGAGGAAGGGCGCCAGCAGCACGTCCGGTCGGAACAGCGCAACCGCCTCCTCGGTGACCGAGTCGGCGATGTCGAACTCCACCGATAGTTCATGACCGCGCACCGCCAGCGCCTCGAAAAGGCGCTGGGTCAGGCTGTTGAAGCTATGGGTCAGCAGCAGGATGCGCACGATTTACAGCACGGCCTCGAAGCCCTCGAACTGCGGCGGCCCCAGGTAGATGTCGCGGCTCGTGCCGGCGCCGGCGTGGGCCTTGCGGAAGGCTTCGGAGCGGGTCCACGCCTCGAAGGCGGCCGCCGACGCCCACACCGAGTGGGACGCGAACAGCGTGAACTCCGGCGTCGTCGCACCCTGCAGCAGGTGGAATTCCTTGAAGCCCGGCACCTCGTCCAGGTGCGATTCGCGCTGCTTCCAGATGTCGATGAACTCGGCCTCGCGGCCCGGGGCGATACGGAAACGGTTCATGGCGATGTACATGGTCGGTCTCTCCTGGGGGGGGTTAACAAATCCGCGGCAGCTGTTCGCCGGCCAGCCAGTCCACCATGCGGCGGCCGCCGAAGGCGGTCTTCATCTGCACGAAGCGGTGGTCGTCGGCGATCACCTCGCCGACCTTCGCCGCCCGCGCACCGAGGGGATGGGCGCGCAGCGCGGCGAGCAGCCCATCGGCCTGCGCCGCCGGACAGACGGCGATCAGCTTGCCTTCGTTGGCGATGTTGAGCGGGTCGAGGCCGAGGAACTCGCAGGCGGCCGCGACCTGCGGATCCACCGGGATAGCGGCTTCGTCAAGGACGATGCCAACCCCCGACTGCTGGGCGATCTCATTGAGGGTGGCGGCAAGGCCGCCACGGGTCGGGTCGCGCAACAGGCGCAGCTCCGGCGCAGCGTCCATCGCCACGGCGGCGAGGCCGTGCAGCGCGGCAGTGTCGGAGCGGATCGCCGAGTCGAAGGCCAGGTTCTCGCGCTGGGCCATGATCGCCATGCCGTGGTCACCGAGGGTGCCGGAGACAATCACCGCGTCGCCGGGCCGCGCGTTGGCGCCGGACAGCTCGCGCCCGGCCGGCAGTGCGCCGATGCCGGTGGTGGTGATGAAGATGCCGTCGCCCTTGCCCTTCTCGACCACCTTGGTATCGCCGGTGACCACCGGCACGCCGGCCTCCCTGGCCGCCGCGGCCATGCTCAGCACCACGCGCTGCAGGTCGGCCAGCGGGAAGCCCTCTTCGAGCACGAAGCTGGCGGCCAGGTACAGCGGGCGGGCGCCCATCACCGCCACGTCGTTGATGGTGCCGTGCACGCACAGGCAGCCGATGTCGCCGCCGGGAAAGAACAGCGGCGACACCACGTGGGCGTCGGTGGCCACCACCAGGCGCTCGCCGGGGGCCGGCGCCGGCAGCACCGCGCCGTCGTCGCCGCGACGCAGCCATTCGTTGTCGAAGGCGCGGGCGAAGATGTCGCTGATGAGCTGGACCATCGCGCGGCCGCCGCCGCCATGGGAGAGGTCCACGCTGCCGTGGCGCAGGTCGAGGGGACGGACGTAGGCTTTTTTCATTCTGCGGTCGGATGGGAGACGAAGGGTCGGGGCGAGTGCGCTCGTCCCACGGATCAGGGTTTGAAGGCGAACAGGTCCGGATGGCTGCGGTGGTAGCGGCGCAGGTTCAGCACCAGCGCCGGCACCAGGGAACGCACGCCGAAGGCCAGCGCCTCGTCCACCGTGCTGCGCTGGATGCTGTGCAGGCTGCGGGCGGTCATCGCCCAGCCGTCCCGGTCGAGGGACGACAGCGCGGCGGCCGCGTCGGCGGGCAGGTTGCCGAGGGAGTCGGCGATGACGATCAGACGGCGGATCGCCTCGTCGCGGGTCAGGCGCAGGGAGCACAGGGTCGCGTCGTCCACCCCGTCGATGAGGGTCAGGATCGCGTAGGCGGCATCCTCGACGATGCCGAGCAGGGCGCCGGTCAGCATGGCCGGCCCCCGCGCGTGGGGAGGTCACTGGGCAACATGGGCATGTCGTGTCGTTCGGGTGGGCCGTCCGGCACGGCACGCGCAGGCGTGCCCGCCGGGTCAGGCCCGGGTCAGTTGGCTCTCGGTCAGGTGTTTGAGGGTGTCGGCCACCGCCTTGGTGTGGCCGGCGGTCTCGGAGGTCTTGCCGCTGAAGGCCTGGATGTCGGTCAGCATGCCGGACAGCGTGGACACGTCGCCGGCCTGGCGCTCGATCTCCTGCGCGACGCGGCCGATCTCGCTGGCCAGCGTGGAGATGTCGGCACCGATCTCGCCGGCGCTGGTGCGGGACTTCTCGGCCAGCTTGCGCACCTCGTCGGCCACCACCGCGAAGCCGCGCCCCGCCTCACCGGCCCGGGCCGCCTCGATCGCCGCGTTGAGCGCCAGCAAATTGGTCTGGTCGGCGATCTGCTGGATGACCTCGACGACGCCCTGGATGCGACCGCTGGCCTGGGCCAGCTTGCGCGCGCTGTCGGCACTGTCGGCGGCCTGGTGGGTCAGCTCGCTGACCGTGCCGCCAGCTGCATTCACAACCTTTTCCTGCTCGTCGATGTGCGCGGACAGGTCGCCCACCGAGCTATACAGATCGCCGGCGCAGCTCTCCAGCTGGTGGGCCATGTCGTCGCGCAGCGCGTGGGACGACTGCAGGGTCTGGCCGAGGCTGTTGAGGCCGTTCACCACCAGCGCGATGTTGTCGTCGAAGTTGGCCGGGTCGAGCTGGCTGCCGAAGGCCTCGGCCTGGTAGTCGGCGATCTGCTTGACGATGACCCGCGACAGGCCCGTGAGTTTGGCGCTCTGGCGGCGCAGGAAGAAGGCCTTGAACTCGCCGTAGTGGGCGACGAAGTTGTCCACGTAGTCGTCACGGAAAGGCGTGCCTTCCGGCACGCGGAAGAAGAACACCGCGGTGAGGGTCTGGTTCAGGTTGAGGCCGAGGATCTCGCCGAAGGTCGAGAAACCCGCCAGCTGCTTGCACGGCAGCGCGCTGCCGACGCGGGACAGCTCCTTGTCGTTGTACAGGCGGCGCAGGATGCAGTCGTTGAGGATGCCGGCCACCGGCGCGCCGGGCTTGCCGGCCATGAAATTGCGGAAATCCTGCTCGGTGCTCTGCACCAGGCCGGTCCGGCGGACCAGCATCAGCTCCTCGCCCGGCGAGATATCGCAGTAGAAATTGACGCGGCCGGCGCCCACGTCCACGTTCACCACCGAGCGGACGAAGATCTCCTTGCCGACCTGGATCGCGAAGGAATAATCGGCCAGCTTGCCTTCCAGCTGGGCCGCCTCGCAGCGGAAATGGCTGCACAGCGCGTCGATGAAGGGCACGATGCGGCCGTCGGCGGCGATCACCTGGCTGACGTAGCGCTGCTCCAGCGACGCCCCGATGACCGGGAAGCGCGGACCGTCCGGCACGAAGTTCTGACTCTTCAGCACACCGAAGCGGGTACCCCTGGCCACCTTCAGGAAGGCGATCAGCGCGTGGTTCTCCAGGCGGCGCGTACCGTCGTGGATCCAGGTGTTCTTGAAGTCGAACTTGCCGCCAGCCGAGCCGCCGACGAACAGGCAGGGGAAGCGCCCGGAATCGTAGAGCGCCTCCATGAAGAAGGACTCGGACGCGGACAGGCCGTCGAACAGTACGTAGGCCAGCGTGTCCCGGTAGTCGATGTCCATGTCGAGGCGCACCGCCTCGATGTTGCGGGCGATGCGCGCCAGGCGCTCCTTCACCGGCACCTCGGACTTGCCACGGCGCAGGTCCTCGCAGGCCAGCGACACGGCGACCACCTGTGCTCGGGCGATCAGCGAGGCGTCGAAGCATTGCAGCACCACCCGATCCCAGTGCTCGCCGGTGTGGCAGTACAGATTATCGGTCTCGCCACACAGCTCGCCGGCAGTGGAACACAACATCACCGGCACGCCCGGGAAACGGGCGGTCACGGCGCGGGCAACCTGGTCGATATCCACGTGGGGCGACACATAGCCGCCGACGAAGGTCGGTGCGATGGCTGCGGACGCGAGGCGTTGGGCGACCTCGGAAGCGCGGCATTGCAGGGTCACCACACCCGGGGTCGGCGTCCCTCGCAGGCTTTTGAACAGGTTCATCTTGTTGTCTCCTGGCTCGGCCTCGAACGGGCCCTATGGCGGCTTATCGGCCGCAACGAGACGAGATTTAACCCTGTTTCCGGTAATAAAGCACGTCCCGCGAACGGCCTGCCAAAGCCATTGTTCCCTTTCGATACAAGGACTTGGCGAAACCGCTCCATCATGCAGCAACAACCGGGATATCGCGGAAGCGGCCGTAGGTGTAATGGGCCGCGCACGCCCCCTCGGACGACACCATGCACGAGCCCATCGGCGTCTCCGGCGTGCACACGGTGCCGAACAGCTTGCAGTCAAGAGGGGTCTTGACGCCGCGCAGGATGGCCCCGCATTCGCAGGACTTGTGGTCCGGCACGCCCTGGTAGTTCAGACCGAAACGCGCCTCCGCGTCGAAGTCGGCAAAGCGCTCGCGGATGCGCAGCGCCGAATAGGGCACCGTGCCGAGGCCACGCCATTCGAAGTCGCGGCGCAGCTCGAAGATCTCCGACACCAGGGCCTGGGCCTTCAGGTTGCCGTCCTCGCTGACGGCGCGGGAGAACTCGTTCTCGACTTCAGCCCGGCCCTCATTTACCTGACGCACCAGCATGCGGATCGCCTGCATTACGTCGAGGGGCTCGAAGCCGGCGATCACCACCGGCTTGCGGTACTCCTCGGCGAAGTACGCGTACGGGCGGCTGCCGATCACGGTGCTGACGTGGGCCGGCCCGATGAAACCGTCCAGCGGCACCGTGCCCAGTTCGCGCACCTCCGGCGATTCGAGGATCGCGGTGATCGCCGATGGCGTCAGCACATGGCAGCACAGCACGCTGAAATTCTTCAGGCCCAGCTGGGCGGCCTGGCGGATCACCAGCGCGGTGGGTGGCGTGGTGGTCTCGAAGCCGATCGCGAAGAAAACCACCTGCCGCTGGGGCTCCTTCTGCGCCAGCGCCAAGGCATCGGCCGCCGAATAGATCATGCGGATGTCGGCGCCCCTGGCCCGCGCGCGCAGCATCGACAGCCCGCCGGAGGCCGGCACGCGCAGGGTGTCGCCGTAGGTGCACACGGTGACGCCGCACTCCAGCGCCAGGCCGATGGCCTGGTCGATGCGGCCAATGGGCAGCACGCAAACCGGGCAGCCGGGGCCATGGATCATGCGCACCTGGGGCGGCAACAGGTCGGCAACACCGTAACGGGAGATCGCGTGGGTATGCCCGCCGCAGAACTCCATGAAGGCATAGCGCCGATCCGGCCGCGCCTCGCGGGCGATGGCCTCGGCGAGGCCGCGGGCGACCTCTCCGTCGCGGAATTCGTCCACGTACTTCATGCGGATGCTGCCTCGCCAGCCACGTCGATGCCGGCTTCCTTCATCAGCGCCAGCGTGCGCTCGGCCTCTTCCGGGTCGAGGCGGGTCAGCGCGTAGCCCACGTGGACGATCACGTAGTCACCGGGCAGCACGTCATCCACCAGTTCGAGGGAAATCGTCTTGCGCACGCCACCCAGGTCCACCAGGGCCTGGCCGTCGGGCAGGAGTTCAACCACGCGGGTCGGAATTGCGAGACACATGAAATCAGTCCTTCCTGTTGTCGGGCAGCCCGGCTGCTCACCACACGCCCCGCGCCAGCTGCGCGCGGGCCACCCAGGCCTGGCCGAGGGCCACGCCACCGTCGCTGGGAGGCGCATGCTGGGCTTCGAAGACCTTCAGCCCGCGGGCCTGCAGGCGCGCGCGCAGACCGCTGGCGAGCAGGCGGTTGTGCAGGCAGCCGCCGGACAGCGCGACCTGGCGGATTCCGGTGGAGAGGGCCGCATTGCCGAGCCACTGGGCCAGGCCATCAATGAGGCCAGCATGGAAGCGGGCCGCGCCGCGCGCCGCATCGTCCTCGTCGGCCAGGTGATTGAGCAGCGGATACAGATTGAGCACAGACAGGCCTGCCTCCGGGCGTTCGTCGATGTAGTAGCTGCCTGGCAGTGCCCGGCAGCTACCGGAGGCCCGCGCAAGGGTTTCGAGCAGCATCGCCGCCTGGCCTTCGAAAGTCATCGTGTCGCAGATGCCGAGCAGACCGACCGCCGCATCGAACCAGCGGCCGAGGCTGGTGGTCGGCGGGCAGCGGGTGCCCTTCTGCAACATCGCCAGCACCTGCTCCACGGCCTGATCGGGGAAGCGCGAGCTCGCCTCCGCCCCCCGCCCCAGCGCGTGCAGCACGCCGCAGGCCATGCGCCACGGCTCCCGCGCCGCGCGGTCGCCGCCGGGCAGCGGCAGTGGGCTGAGGTGGCCGAGGCGGCGGAACTCGGCGCCGTCCACGTAGAGCAGCTCGCCGCCCCACGGCATTCCATCGGTGCCGAGGCCGACGCCGTCAGCAGCCAGGCCGAGCACCGGCCCTGCAAGGCGATGCTCGGCGCACACCGCGGCCAGATGGGCGTGATGGTGCTGGACGGCGATCGCCGGAATATCGAGGCGCTCGGCCAGGGCCAAAGCAGCCTGCGTCGAGTAGTAATCGGGATGGGCGTCGTGGGCCACCGCCGCCGGCCGCACCGACAGGATGGACTGCAGGTGTTCGGCCACCTCGTCCAGCGCCGCGCAGGCGGCCGGGTTGTCGAGGCCGCCGATGTGCTGGGACAGGAAGGCCTCACGCCCACGGGCCAGGCACAGGGTCGCCTTGAGATGGGCGCCGAAGGCCAGCACCGCCGGGCCGTCGTCGGGCAGCGGCAGGGACAACGGCGTGAAGCCCCGCGCCCGGCGCATGAACTGGATGCCGGCGCCGGCGGCCTCATGGGGCCCCGCGGGCAGATCCGGCCGCAGGCGCAGCACCGAGTCGTCGCAGCGCACGACGATGTCCCGGTCGTGCATCAGCAGCACGTCGGCAATGTCGGCCAGACGCTCGAAGGCTTCGGCATTGTCCTTCACCAGCGGCTCGCCATGGGGATTGGCGCTGGTCATCACGAGGCCCAGTGGCTGTGCATCGGCCAGCCACGCGGTGCCGGCCGGCCGGCCGGCGGCCTCGTGGAAGAGCAGGTATTGCAGCGGCGTGTAGGGCAGCATCACGCCGACTTCATCGAGGCCCGGTGCAATGCCCGGGAACATCCGGTCGAAGCCCGGCAGTTTTTCCAGCAGCACGATCGGCCGCTCGGGGCTCTCCAGCGCCGTGGCTTCCGCTTCCGACACGCGCGCCCAGCGCTTCACGCTGGCCAGGTTGGCGAACATCAGCGCCAGCGGCTTGTGCGGGCGGCGCTTGCGCACCCGCAAGCGGGTCACCGCATCGCCTTCCGCCGCGTCGCAGGCCAGATGGAAACCGCCCAGCCCCTTCAGCGCGACGATCTCGCCGAGCTGCAGGCGGCGCAGCGTCTCGCCAACCGGATCGCGGGCCAGCGCACGGACGCCGTGGGGCTCGTAGAGGCTGAGCTGCGGGCCACAGACCGGGCAGGCGTTGGGCTCGGCATGGAAGCGCCGGTCGCCCTGGAAGGCATATTCGGCCTCACAGTGCGGACACTGCGGGAAGGCCGCCATGCTGGTGTTGGCGCGGTCGTAGGGCAGGCGACGGGTGATCGTGTAGCGCGGGCCGCAGTTGGTGCAGTTGATGAAGGCGTAGCGCCAGCGGCGGTCGTCCGGGTCGCATAGTTCACCGAGGCAGGATGGGCAAATCGCGGTGTCCGGGCCGATGGCGGTGGCCACCGCGCCGTCGGCGCTGGGCAGGATCAGGAACTCGGTGCGCGCCAGGTCCGGCGCGATGACCTCCGGCTCGACGGCATCGACCCGCGCCAGTGGCGGCGCTTCGTTGGCCAGGCACTGGGTGAAGGCATCAAGGATGGCTTCACCACCCTGGATCTCGATCTCCACGCCGGCACCGTCGTTGCGCACCCAGCCGGTCAGACCGAGCTTCCGGGCGAAACGGTAGACGAAGGGCCGGAACCCCACACCCTGCACGACGCCGCGCACGCGCAAGCGACGAGCGACACAGGTCGGGTCGACGATCATCAGCATCGGCGCGTCACCCCTTGGCGGCGAGCTGAGCTTCCAACTCGGCAATGCGCGCGCGCAGCTGATCGACAGTGCGCTGGCGACCGGCACGGGCCTCGTCGAGGCGGGCGTCGATCCACCCCAGCCAGTCGGCGAAGCCGGCACCGGTGGTGGCGGAGACCTGGATCACTTCGAGCCTGGGATTGACCCGCCGCGCGAAATCGATGGCCTTCTGCACGTCGAAGCTCAGGTAAGGCAGCAGGTCGATCTTGTTCACCAGCATCAGGCGCGCGGCGGCGAACATGTCCGGATACTTGAGGGGCTTGTCCTCCCCTTCGGTCACCGACAGCACCACCACCTTGGCTGCCTCGCCCAGGTCGAAGGCAGCCGGGCAGACCAGATTGCCGACGTTCTCGACGAGCAGCACGCTGTCTTCCGGCGGGCTCAGTTTTTCGAGCGCGCGGCCGACCATGTGGGCGTCCAGATGGCAGCCCTTGCCGGTGTTGATCTGCAGCGCCGGCGCCCCGGTGGCACGGATGCGCTCGGCGTCGAAGCTGGTCTGCTGGTCGCCCTCGACGACGGCGACCGGCACCTGGTTCTTCAACTCTTCGATGGTGCGCACCAGCAGCGTGGTCTTGCCGGAGCCCGGACTGGACACCAGGTTCAGGGCCAGGATGCCCCGGTCGGCCAGCCAGCCGCGGTTGCGCTCGGCGTAGCCGTCGTTCTTGGCGAGGATGTTCTGCTCGATCCTGACCATCTGCGCCTGGCTCATGCCCGGCGCGTGGGCACCGGCCGGGCCCTGGCCGTAGTGCACGCTGTCATCGCCGTGCTCGTGGATGTGCTCGCCTTCATGGACGTGATCATGCGCATGCACGGAGCCGTCGGCGTGGCGGTGCGTGTGCCCATGGGCGCCGGCCGGCACCCACTGGTAGGGGGCGTGGCTGTGCGCATGCTCGTCCGTGTGGTGATGGGTATGGCGGTGCACGGTGCCGTCGGCGTGCACGTGCTCGTGTTCATGCTCGTGATCGAGGGCTTCACCCTCCAGGCGGGTTTCTCCGGTTCCGCAACCGCACACATTGCACATGTCTCAAACCACCTTCATTCGATTTCCAGTTCCTTGACCCGCATCTCGGTACCGCCGGTGGCCTGCACCTGGTAGCTGCCGCATTTCGGGCACGGATCGTACAGCGCGGCGACGGGCACCGTCTCGGCACACTGCATGCACCAGCCGCTGCCCGGCACGCTGTCGATCTGCAACACGGCCCCGGCGGCGATGCTGTCCTGCATCACCACGTCGAAGCAGAAGCGCAGGCTATCCGGCTCCACCGACGACAGCTGGCCGATCTCCAGCACCACCGTCTTCACCTTATTGAAGCCCTGGCTGCGCCCGGCGTCCTCGACAATCTGGCGGATCCCTTCCGCCAGCGACATTTCATGCATCCGCGATCTCCACTTCATACGGCACGCAGGGGTCGAGCAACAATACCGCCCGCTCCACCGCCTCCTGCGCCGCGGCCCGCGTCGGCAAATCGGCGGGCAGCAGCTTCACGATACCCGTTTCACTGGAGAAATTGCGATCCGTCGGCGCCTCCACGCGCCAGCCGGCAACACGCCCCCCGTCCATCCGCACCTCATGGCGCAACGCGCCGCGAGCCGTGTGGATCCACGCCTCACCGTATCCGACTGCGGGACGCCCGCCACTCCCATGGGGATAGACGTCATCCAGCGCAAGGGATTCCAGCGCGGCGCGGAATGCCGCCAGGCGGGCCTCGAGCCCCCGGCGAACAGCCGACGCGCCATCCGCGTCCAGGCGGCTCAAACCCGGCGCCAGCAGCCCGCCGTTGCCATCGCCGCCCAGGGTTTCGTCCAGAACCCTCGCGGTCGCCACCGTCAGGGCCGAGCGGCCCTTCCCGCGCACGCTGCGCCAGGCCGCGAAGGCCGCGGTCTGCGGCGCCGCGCCGAAATGCCGCGGCCAGTCGAGCAGCAGACGCCACAGGTGTTCGTGCAGGCACTCGGCCCACAGCCGCCAGCTTTCCGGTGGCTCCTCGGTGGCCCACCCGGACGCCAGCAGCGCCAGCCGCCCCGCTTCCCGCTGGGCGTGACCGCACAGGCTGAAGTACAGCGGCACGCGGGCCAGCGCCTGCTCCGGCGCCACTCCGAGGAGGGCCTGGGTGACCGGCGGCCGGACCAGGCTGAGCTGCCAGTCGTGCAGGCTCCCGGCAGTCCAGCACGCCCGCACATGCAGCCCTCCAGCCAGGGAAGCACTCGTCACGGTTACCCCTCCCGCCTCAAGCCGCCGACACGCGGCCGCGCCCGAACAGCCAACGCCGACGCGACACGGGCTCGGCCGCCGGCGCCTCCACGGAGGCATCCAGCGGTGGACGCAACAAGGCCAGCAAGGCCGCCTGGGCCGTCGCGCAGGCGGCCTCCATCGAATCGAACTCCAGCGCCGGCGAGAACAGCGAGCACACCTGGAAGGGTCCGAAGCCGACATCCTCGGCGTGGATGAACTCGTAATCGCCGCTCGGGAAACGCCATTGCTGCTTGGACAACGCAGAGGCCGCCTGCCACGGGGCGCTGCCGGGCAGCAGCAGCAGGTTGATCGCCCACGGCATCACCAGCGCACCGACGCGGACGCCTTCCCAGTCCGCCAGCCCCAGCAGCCGCACGGACAGCACGGGATTGCACAGCGGCACGTCGGCCATCGCCCCGGCGGCAACACCGCGGTAACAGGCCTCGATGCGCTCGACCAGCCCGGCAGCAGCCAGCGGATCAGTCATCCTTCAGCACCATGAACTTGTGCTGCGGCGCGTCGCAGGTGGGGCAGCGCCAGTGCTCCGGCAGCCGCGAGAACGGTGTGCCGGGCGGAATGCCCCAGTGCTCGTCGCCCTCGGCCGGATCGTAGACCGACCAGCAGATGCCACATTCAAGCTTATCGCTGTCAGCCAGCTTGGCGCCGTCACCGAGAAAGGAGCCTTCGAACATGCTCAGCCCTCCTTCAGCATCTGGATGTACTCGCCGAGGCGATCGATGGAGTCATCGTAGTCCTCGGCAGCGGCCAGCACCACCTCGGGCATATCCACCACCTCGATGGTATTGAGGATCAGGCTGTCCATGCTGTTGAAGTACTGCACCCACCACACGTTGGCGAGCCGGGTGCTGGTGACGCGGCAGTTGCCGTAGCCCCGCGACAGGATCGACACCTCCCGGTGGCCGAGGGCGCCGTACAGGTAGTCCAGGTCCGTCTCGGTGACCGGCAGCAGGGTCAGGTTGATCACATGGGCAGGCTTGCCGGACTGGTGACGGGCGGCCTGCTGCTGGACCTCGGCGAGCAACGCCTCGCCGTTCATCATGTTGGGCAGCAGCGGCGGCAGGCTCAGCTCGGGCAGAGTGGTAGCGCGCATTGCCGCATACAGTTCGACCGGCACTGGGCTGGCGACGAGGCGGTCGGCGACGATCCGGCCGCCCTCCCCCTCTTCCAGCACCCGCCACAGCGCGGCAAAGGCGGTTTCCTGCACGCGCACTCGGGTCGGCGCCAGCGTGAAGGCGGACACCTCGCCGAAGCCTAGGGATTGGGTCAGCACCTCGCGGACGCCGGCCGACTCACCGTCGAGCAGCGCCGTCGCCGGCTGGGCGGCATCGATGGGCTGGCTGCGCATTGTCGTCAGCAAGCCTTCGAGCACCTCCGCCGCCCGCGCGATGTCGGCGGCGCTGGCTTCCTCTGGCAGGCGCGGCGCCTGGAAGGTATTCATGCCGCTCGGCATGGCCAGGTAGTCGGGCGCCTCGTCGGTCTGCGAACCGGGGCCGACGGGCACGACGGGAATCGGGAAAGGCTTCATGAACAGCTCCTGGCGTCCTGGACGGCGACGGAAATCGGGGGACGGGTGGGGGCGGCGGCGGCCAGGGCCTGCAACTCGCCGACGAAGGGCCCCCAGTCGAGGATGCCGCTGAAGGCGCCCAGGTAGGCGCCATCGCGCAGCACGACGACAGTCGGGAAACGGCTGGCACCAAAACGCTTGGCCAGCAGCGGGCTTACCTGCGCGTCGGCGGCGAAGCGCCGCGCCGGCAGCCCGAGGGCCTGCAGCGCCTCGGGCAGCACAACGATGACGTCGAGGGATTCGGGGCTACGCTGCGGATCGTCGGTCAACAGCAGCACAGCCAGCCCTGCACCGGCATCGAAAGTGGCCGCGTCAGCGACACGCTCGAAGCCGTGGCGCTCGGCCAGGCGCTTGAGGGCCGCGTCCAGTTTGTCGAGGGACGACTGGGGCGGCGCGAATTGAACGCTCATGAAAGATCCTTCAAGTGATCGGGCAGGCTCGGTTCGCGGTCGATCAGGTCGGCGAACAACGCGTCGATACGCGCATGGTCGCCGGCCATCGCCGCATCGAGCGCCGCCAGCGCGTTGTTGATGGCGGCGGCCCGGTCGGCATCGATCACCTCCCGCGCGGCGCCGAGAAAGGTCAACAGCCAGGTGCCGGGCGGCTGTTCGCCGACCAGCGACAGGTCGATGTGCTGCTCGCCGTCCGGCCCTGCACAGCGGGCCATCCAGCCAGCGGATTCAATGACGCGGTACGGTATGCCGAGGCACACGGCTCAGCCCTCCTGCAGGAAGCGCGCGTCGCCGAAGCGGCAGGCATCCTGCTCGCTGGGTCGGCCGGCCTCGTAGTTGGCCATTTCCAGACTGCCTTCGTTGAGACGCGGCCCGGCGCCATCGCGCAGCACCAGCGGTGAATCCCAGCGGGCCAGCCATTCGCCGGCCACTGCCAGCGCCGGCTCGATCTGCGCCTTCACCGCGTCGCGCAGGCTGCCGCCGAAATCCTCCAGCTCCACCGGCTGGCAGCCGATCAGCACCAGTTCCTCAGGCAAGCGGCCGAGCAGTTCCGCGGAGGCCAGCACTTCCTGGAAGCCGGTCTGGTGCAGGCTCATCTTCTTGGCGCCCATGAAGCGCGGCACCTCGCTGCCGACCACCACGCGCAGCGTGCCCGGCGCATCGCCGTAATCCACCGCATCGAAGACCAGCAGGCGCTGCGCCTCCTCCACATAAGGCAACAGGTACAGGCCCTGGGTGCCGCCATCCATCGCGGTGACGTTGTCCGGCAGCGCATAGCGTTCGGCCAGCGCCTCCACGCAGCGCACACCAAAACCTTCGTCGGCCCACAGGAGATTGCCGATACCCAAAACGAGAATTCGCGGGACGGAAGTCATGAACACGCCTTTGTAACGGAATGAGTTACACAATCAAGATCCGTGCCGCCTTTGCCCAAAGAACGGCGAGCGGATAAATGACTGCCTCCAAAGGCTCGCAACCCTCGGTTCAACCGGGCAGGCGGGCATCGCAAAACAAAAACGAAAAGCAATCTTCCATAAAAACACAAAACAGAAATCTTTTTTTCCACCAAAAAGCCTTGCCGGACAAATACAAAGGCATATATTCAAATCCATGAGCTAGCCGTTCAATTTCACTCCTATTTACATATATATTTCATTGGCATAACCCAAAACGACATGAGCGGGAATTTTTCGCATTGCAACGGAATTTGCCCTGCACACCCGAACGGAGTGGTTTATTGTCTTGAGCCTATGAGAAAGATCCTGCCCGCCCTCACTGCCCTCGCTCTCCTGACCGCGGCGCCATTGGTCCGATCTGCCGAGGACGCTCCGCTCAAGTCAGCGACTTCCCCCAAGCCCATTGCCACATCCGAGGCCGAGAGCAGTATTCCGGCCGCGACTCGCAAGATCACCCGCTGGGAAGACACCGGAATGAAACCGGCGGAAGCCCGGGAATGGGAGAGTTATTCGTTCAAGCCCCACGAGGCGCTCGAATGGAAAAACGCCGACTTTGCTCCCGTGGTAGCGCGCACCTGGTCCGACAAAGGCTTCGATCCTGACGAAGCAGCTGAATGGCGTGAGACGACCAAGAACAACCGCACGCTGATGGCGGAACTCGATCAGTCCGACCCCGTCCAGTGGAAGCGCGAAGGCTTCACCCCGCGTGATCGCCTGGCTTGGCTGGATGCAGGCTTTGGCTTCGAGGATGCGGTCACCCTGACCCGTGCCGGCATGTCACCTGCCGACGCGGCCTGGCACGGACACGAAAAGCTGAAGGAGCTCAAAAAGCAGGACGCCCCGGCCAAGGCTGACTCTCAGCATCAGGACGCCCTTTCCCCGTCCTGGACATCGTCTGATCTGAAGCAGCTCTACTGGACGCTCCGCCCACACCTGGAGCTTGGGCTGATCATTGCTCTAACGATAGTGTCCTTCGGACTAGCCCTCTATTTGCGCTCGATCCGTAGATCGAATGCCGTGGAACGCGCGCAGAAGGCCCCCGATAGCACAACGCCGGACACTGCCCCGGGAGGCTCCTACCATCGGCCGCACAGGAAAAAGGGGGCGGCCCATCGCATCACCGTCAAACTCGAGGAAAATCGCCACCACCCAGCTCGCCGGACCACCTTCTGGACACCGACAACCCCGACCTGCGTGCATTGCAACAGCACCAACGTCCGCATGTCACGGATCAATCCACGCCGGATCGCAGGCATCACGTTCAGCGAATACTTCCGCTGTCGCGACTGTGGGCGTCATTTCTCCAACGTGAGTTACGCACCCCTGGCTGCGGCCGGGATCGCCGTGATAATGCTGTTGACATTCAGTACCGCCGGCTTCATCCACCTGATGTCGCTGCTCCCGTAACGCAGCCCGGACGGCCAGTCACAGCCCGGCACTCCCGATACAGGTCCCACTGCAGCTGCAGCCCTAGCCAGAAAGCCGGCTCCAGTTGGAACAGCAGCGCCAGCCGTACTGCAGTATCCGGCGTCACGGCGCGCTTGCCACGCACCAGTTCATTGACCCGGCGCCGGGAGATCCCCAGCGCCTTCGCCAGCGCATCCTGGGTGATGCCCAGCGGCACCAGGAAACGGCTTTCCAGAAAGAAGCCCGGATGCAGCGGGCGCCGGCCTGGGCGCAGACGCAGAAAGGCCGGAACGCCCTGTTGCCAGGGACGGTCCGGCCCGGGGAGGGAGACCTTGCGGGTCATTGCGCGCGGGTGCGCAACACTCAATCCTTGAACATCCGCCAGCCCGAAATCATCGTCGAGATCAGGCTCTGGCGGCTCATGATGTCTTCGCGGATCGCTGCATACACATGCACGACGACGAAGCTCATCATGATCCACATGCCCAGCCGGTGCAGGCTGTGGGTCTGCATCGAGCCACCGAGCATGGGGATCACCCAGCCGAACAGGCGGTCGGCCCAGGAGCCCAGACCCAGCCCTTCACCGTACAGCGCGAAGCCGGTGCACAGCATGCCGAAGGCCAGTACGGTAAAGAAGAAGAACATCATCAGCTGGGCCATCGGGTTGTGACCGACGTATTTCTTCGGCTGCTTCTCGAGGAACAGATACCAGCGCAGCTCGAAGAACACCTCGCTCCACCAGTGGCCGTTGAAGATCGGCAGCTTGAAGATCTGGCGCGAATGGTGATTGCCGACGAAGGCCCAATACACCCGCCCGGCCAGCCCTACCGCGAAGATGTAGGCCGCGGCGAAATGGGCAAAGCGGATGTAGCCGAGCAAGAAGTTGTCGGACGCCTCACCCGGCATCGTCGGCAGCGGCTTGCCAATGAAGTAGCCGCTGACCGCCAGCACCACCATCGCCAGCGCGTTGATCCAGTGCCACAGACGCACCGGGGCTTCATACACGTAGATCGAGCGTACCTGCCGGCCGTGCCTTTCGGCCTCCAGCATGTCCTGTTGTGACAGCATGATCAGCTCCTTAACGGACCTTGACTGACGCCATTTCCTGTCCATCCGGCGCCATCACGTGGGTGGAGCAGGCCAGGCAGGGATCGAAGGAATGCAGCGTGCGCAGGATCTCCAGCGGCTCGTCGGGCTTGGCCACCGGGGTGTTCATCAGCGAGGCCTCGAAGGCACCGATCTGCCCCTTGTCGTCGCGCGGACCGCCGTTCCAGGTGGTTGGCACCACCGCCTGGTAGTTGTCGATGCGGCCGTCCTTGATCTTGATCCAGTGCCCCAGCGCGCCGCGCGGTGCCTCTGTGAAGCCGGCCCCCTTGGTTTCGGCCGGCCACTTGCTGGGCTCCCACTTGTCGATGTTGGCGGTGTTGAGGTCGCCAGCCTTCAGGTTGGCAATCAGCTTGTCGAAGAAATAGCGCGACTTGTGCGCCGCCCACGACGCCTCCAGGCCCCGCGCCGCGGTACGGCCAAGAGTCGAGAAGATCGCCGGCAGTGGCAGGCCGAGGTCGGACAGCAGCTTATCCACGGGCTCCTTGAACTCCGGGTTCTTCTGCACGTAGCCGATCACGTAGCGGGCCAGCGGACCCACCTCCATCGCGTTGCCGCGCCAGCGCGGCGCCTTGATCCACGAGTACTTGCCGGCTTCGTCGAGGCTCTCGATCTTGGTCTTGGTGCCCTTGGTGTTCTTGCCGAGCTCGAAATGCGGCTCGGTGACGCCATCGAAGGGGTGCAGGCCCTTCGACTCGTCGGCGTACTTGTACCAGCTGTGAGCGACGAATTCCTGGATCTGCTCCGGATCCTTCAGGTCCACCTCGTGGATCTTGGTCAGATCGCCACCGATGATCGCCCCGCGCGGCAGCAGCAGGCTGGAGGCGGAGTAATCGTTGGCCTTGTCGGGGATGTCGCCATAGGATAGCAGGGCCTGGGACGAGATGCCGCCACCGTAGGTCCAGTCCTTGTAGAAGCTGGCAATGGCCTTCAGGTCAGGGATGTAGACGTTGTCGATGAAGTCGATGCAGCGGTCGATGATGGAGCTGACCATGTTCAGGCGCTCCATGTTGATCGCCCCGACCGCGCCGGCGCCTTCCAGGTTGATCGCGCAGGGCACGCCGCCGACCAGCCAGTTGGGGTGCGGATTCTTGCCACCGAAGATGGTGTGAACCTTGACGATGTCCTTCTGGAAATCCAGCGCTTCCAGGTAGTGGGTCACCGCCATCAGGTTGGCTTCCGGCGGCAGCTTGTAGGCCGGGTTGCCCCAGTAGCCGTTCATGAAGGGGCCGAGCTGACCGGATTCGACGAACTTCTTCAGGCGGTTCTGCACATCGCGGAAATAGCCCGGCGAGGACAGCGGCCAGCTGGAAATGCTCTGGGCCAGCTCGGAGGTTTTCTTCGGATCGGCCTTCAGCGCCGATACCACGTCCACCCAGTCCAGCGCGTGCAGATGGTAGAAATGCACCAGGTGGTCGTGGATGTACAGGTTGAGCTGCATCAGGTTGCGGATGATGTTGGCGTTCTCCGGGATCTGGATCGCCAAGGCATCTTCCACCGCGCGCACGGACGTCAGCGCGTGGGTGCCGGTGCACACGCCGCAGATCCGCTCGGTGAAGGCCCACGCATCACGGGGGTCGCGGCCCTTCAGGATCACCTCCAGCCCGCGCCACATGGTGCCGGTGGACACCGCGTTGCGGATCACGTTCTTGTCGTCGATGTTCACTTCGACGCGCATGTGGCCCTCGATCCGGCATACCGGATCGACCACCACGCGCTTGCCGGAGTTATCGAGCTTGAAGCCCTGGGTTTCAAGCACAGTCATTATTTATCTCCCGAATTCTGATTGTCGCCCTGCTTGTCGCTACGGGCCCGCGCCAGCGCTGTCACCGCGGCATGGGCGGCGACCGCTGCACCGACCACGCCGGCCGCCGTACCGCCGACCTTATCGGCGTTGCCTTCGACGGCGAACTGCTTGATGTCGGTGACGCGGTCGTAGAAGCTGCCCTTGTCCCAGAAGCCGTCTTCCGAGCAGCCGATGCAACCGTGGCCGGACTGCACCGGCCAGCTGACGCCGCCGTTCCAGCGCATCGACGAGCAGGCGTTGTAGGTGGTCGGGCCCTTGCAGCCCATCTTGTAGAGGCAGTAGCCCTTGCGCGCCGCGTCGTCGTCCCAGTTCTCGACGAACTGGCCGGCGTCGAAGTGCGGCCGGCGGTAGCACTTGTCGTGGATGCGCTGGCCGTAGAACATCTTCGGGCGGCCCTGGCGATCCAGTTCGGGGATCTTGTCGAAGGTCAGCATGTAGGTGACCACGCCGGTCATCACCTCTGCGATCGGCGGGCAGCCGGGCACGCGCACGATGGGCTTGTCAGTGATCACCTTGTGCACCGGCGTCGCGCGGGTCGGGTTCGGCTTGGCGGCCTGCACACAACCGTAGGACGCGCAGGCCCCCCAGCTGATGATGGCCTTGGCGTCGGCACAGGTTTCCTTCAGCACTTCCACGAAGGGACGGCCGCCGTGGATGCAGAACATGCCGTCCTCGTTGAGCGGCGGGTTGCCCTCGACTGCGACGATGTAGTTGCCCTTGTACTTCTTCTTGACCTCTTCGATGATCGCCTCGGCCTGGTGGCCTGCGGCCGCCATCAGCGTGTCGTCGTAGTCGAGGGACAGCATCGACAGCACCACGTCCTTGGTCAGCGGGTGGGCCGAGCGGATGAAGGACTCCGAGCAGCAGGTGCACTCCAGACCGTGCAGCCAGATCACCGGCGTGCGCGGCTTGTTTTCCAGCGCGTGGGCAATCTTCGGCACAAAGGCGCTGCCGAGGCCCAGCGAAGTCGCCGTCAGGCTGCAGAATTTCATGAAGCTGCGGCGCGTGATGCCCTGCCGCCGCAGCACTTCGTAGAACGTTTCAGTCATGGATACCAACCCCCTGGTGGAACATCGGGCCCGGATATGTTCTGATCTATCGCGACGCAAGCGGGCCGGCACGGTCGCACATGGCGAGAGGGGATTTAACAAAAAACGTGCCCAATTTTGGCAGGCCGTAAAAACCCTTATTCGACAAGGCCTTATTGATTTACGACGAGCGGCCCCACCGAGCGAGCCGGGAAACTGGTAATCGACTGACCGGCCAAACGGAAACCAGGCATCCACCCCGACACAAATCCAGCGACATAAACCCGAGTTTTCCGATACCCACGATGAGCGACCTTTCCATCCAGCCCGTCGACTTCGACGACGAAGCCCAGCGCAACGACTTTCTCGACTTGCTCGACCACTACATGCGCGGCCCCACCGGCAGCGGCAAGGCCATGAGCGACGCGCTGCGCGCACGCCTGCCGGACGAGTTGCGCCGCCGCCCGACCGTGCTGAGCTTCATCGCCTACTGGAACAAGAAAGGGGAGCGGCAGGCCGCCGGGCTGATCAACTGCGTGGAGGGCTTCTCCACCTTCGCCGGCCGGCCGCTATTGAATGTGCACGACATCATCGTGCATGAGGACTTCCGCCGCCGCGGCATCGCCACGGCCTTGCTTGCCCACGCCGAACAGGTGGCACGGGAACGGGGCTGCTGCAAGCTGACCCTCGAAGTGCTCGAAGGCAATACCGGTGCCCGCCAGGCCTACCTCAACAGCGGCTTCGCGGGCTACCAGCTCGACCCGGCCATGGGCCAGGCCCTGTTCATGGAAAAGAAGCTCTAGCCAAGACGAAAGCGGCGCACGCTTTCTTCGAGATCGACGGCGACGCGGGCCAGCACTTCGACTTCACGCAGGGTCTCGACGCTGGCCTGATGGTTCTCGTTGCCCATGCTGCTGATGCCGTTGATCTGTTCTGACAGCGCGTCGCAAGCACGATGCTGCTCATGCATCGCGGTGCTGATCGATGCCACCAGATCGTGTACCTGTCTCACGATCGTCTCGAGCTCGGCAATCGCGTCCTTCGCATTGCTCACCTTATCGACGCTACTACCCGCCATCGCCACCGTCTCCGAGACGCTCTCGACAGCGCCACGGCTGCTCTGCTGGAGACGGGAAATCATGGAAGCGATTTCCTGCGTGGCCGTCCCGGTCCGCTCCGAGAGCTTGCGTACCTCGTCGGCAACGACCGCAAACCCTCGTCCCTGCTCTCCCGCCCGGGCAGCCTCGATCGCAGCATTCAAGGCCAGCAGGTTGGTCTGATCCGCAATCTCCTTGATGGCAGTGACAATCTGGGAGATCTCATGGGACTGTCCCCCCAGTTGCTCGATGATCTCAGCGGACGCCTGCATCCGGCCGGCCATATCTCCGATTACCGCTTCAACATCCGCGATGCGGGCAATCGTACGCTGGGCCCCCTCGGTACTTGCGCTGGCCAAGCGACCGGCCTCGGCTGCGCCCTGGTCCACGTCACCGATACTGTGTGCCAGGGTACCGATGGCGTTGGCCATGGCTACCGACGCGTCATTCTGGGCGCGGGACACGCGAGTCACGGCATCCGAATTCCCCCGCACCACATCGACGGTGTTGCTCAAGCGCCCGGCGGTATCCCTCACCTTTCCAATTTCCGCTGACAGGTCAACCTGCATGTTCTGCATGGCCGCAAGCAGGCTGGAGCCATCCTCGCCCGGCGAAAGCGGTACTTTTTCGGACAGGTCGCCATGGGCAATACGCCGCACCACCGTCACGGCCACGGCCGGCTCACCACCGAGCTGCCGTAAAAGCCCCTGGCTGATCCAGGTCGTGACCGCCAAGCTGAGCAACAGCAAGACCGTTCCCAGCGCAAAAGCCTTTGCCCGCGCATTCTTGTACCCATCATCGAGAATCTGGCGGGTTTCCTGGGCACGCTGGCGAGCATCCTCGCGGGCCTTCAGCAAGCCTTCCCGCAGGCCCCGCCAGCGCGGCGTTTCGTCACCAACCAGATAAGCCTTGGCTGCCTCCAGTTCACCGCGCTTGACACGCCCCAGCACCTCATCCCGGAGCGGGCGCCAGGCCTCGGCCGCAGCTACGATCTCCCGGCGACTCGCCATTCCATCCGCTCTGGCGATGGCTTGCATGGCTTCGTCAAATTGCGCCCGAGCTTTGTTGTAATTCGCATAGCCCTTTTCATTGGCTGGATCGAGAAGGATGTTGCGTAGCGCCTGACCGATCTGGAGCCCCTGAGAATAGGCGTCACCGAGGTTACGTTCGAGGGCGAGATCGGAGTCAAGAAAACGGGTGATTCGCTCCTGATTCCAGTCCATCTGCAGAAGCAGCGCGCCAACGGCGGCAATAAACAGTAGCCCGTTCAGGAGAAGAAGCAGAAAAAGACGGGTTTTGATAGACAGTCGGGCGAACATGATCTGTGAGGCGATTCAGCGGAACCGCCAGAAAAATGAGGAATATGACTTTATCGACATATTCCCATTTAATCTTGACGGTTCAACACACCACGTCACACAGATAATTCAACCCAGCTCCGGCGGCACCCATTCCATTTCATGGGGGAACAGACCGACGCTGCTCACCGCCGTCGTCTCCACGCAGTTCCACCACATGGTCACCCAGGCGCGGCCCTCCTCGTCGATCTTCTCCACCTCAGAGATGGCCCCGACCATAAACATGATCATGTCCAGTTCGTCCTCGTCCATGTCCGGGTCTGGCGAAACGGACAAGATCCGCACATGTTCGCCCACGGTGACCGCCCGGCCGTTCCTGTCCTTCACGCTAACTCTTGCATCCATGTGGGTCTCCCGCTGTCGCATTGTCGAAGACCGCCGCAATCCGGCGGTGTCGAACAAGGCATAGCAAGCTTCGAACCACGCCTTCCCAGGCCCCGATAGCGCCTCCGGTACGGCATTCCGGCCCCGCTGGCGCCCCCGGCTTGTCGGGAAGGCGACATCCAACCGCCGCTTTCCCGCCACGCCGGATGCGGGCTTTGTCGTTGAAACGACACATCGCCAGCCACCGGACGGGCTCCGGCATCCGCCAACTTCCGCTTTGCCGACAAGCACTTGAACGACATGCCTGACGCCCCCCCGGAAGCTGGCACTGTATCTGCTGATAGCCGGAGAAACATCACAAGCGAGCGGAGTCCCCCAATGGAAAAACCCGAAAAGATCACCCGCGAGGCTGCCCTCCGGGTGGCCCTTGCCGCGCGGGCCATGCCCAACATCGGCCTGACCCGCCTCATCGAAGTGCTGCAGGAATGCCTCGGCGACAGCATCGACATCGAGACCCTGCGCAACATCACCGTCACCCATCTGAAAACCGGCTTCGGCAGCCTCGACGGCGAAGAGGACGGCGAGGACATCGGCATCGGCCTGGAAGCCATGAAGTTGGCCGTGCGCATCCTGTGGGGCGACGCCGACGACGATGAAGGCCTGCCGCCGCTCGAGCCCTACAACGAAGGCGACATGCCGGACTCGGTACGCGTCGCCATCGCCTCCGACTTCGGCCTGGCGCTCAACGGCCACTTCGGCTCCTGCCTGCGCTTCCTGGTCTACCAGGTGTCGCCCACCGAGAGCCGCCTGATCGACGTCCGCCACACCGCCGAGGCGGATTTCGCTCCGGACAAGAACCTGTTCCGCGCTCAGCTCATCGGCGACTGCCACGTGGTGTATGTGGTGTCCGTCGGCGGCCCGGCGGCGGCCAAGATCATCCGTGCCGACATCTACCCAATCAAGCTGGCGGAAGGCGGCACAGCGGACGAGGTGATCGCCAAGTTCCAGCACGCCATGGAGAACTCGCCACCGCCCTGGCTACTGAAGATCCTCGGCGTCGCTGCGGAAAACCGGCTGCGTAACTACGGCGCAAACCGGGCGGCCGACGACGTTCACGCGGACTGAAAACCGTTCCTGAAGGACACGCCATGACCAAGCCGAAACCCGATCACTTCGAGGCCACCGCCGCGCTGATCAGCAACGCGATCGGCACGGCCCGCGTCTTTGGCGAGAACCCGCGCATCACGCGGCTGGTGGCCAGCAGCATCGGCCGCTTCGCCGCCGAGCTGGACAACACGCCGGATGCCATCGCCGCAGGCCCCCAGCTGATCCGCTACGCCCTTGCCCAGATCAGCGAGCAGGACGCGCTGTTCGTGCCCAAGCTGCAAGCGTCGCTGGAAGAGCTGGCGCGCTAGGTCTCGGCGACACGACAGACTGCGGGACGGAACTCATTCGTCATCCGCAGCCAGAGCAAAGTTGAGGGCGAGTGAACTCACGCCAAAAAGACAAAGCCCGGCTTTCGCCGGGCTTTGTCTTTAGATCACGCGGAAACCTGACTCAGCGCTGGATCTGCGTCACGTCGCGCACCGCGCCGGTATCGGCACTGGTGGTGAGCGCCGCGTAGGCCTGCAGTGCGGCGGACACGTGGCGGACACGATTGGCCGGCTTCCAGCCACGGGCGTCCTGGGCGGCACGGCGGGCGGCCAGCACCTCGTCGGACACCGCCAGGTGGATGCGGCGGTTGGGGATGTCGATCTCGATGGTGTCACCCTTTTCCACCAGGCCGATCGCACCGCCGCAGGCCGCTTCCGGCGAGGCGTGGCCAATGGACAGGCCGGAGGTGCCGCCGGAGAAACGCCCATCGGTGAGCAGCGCGCAGCTCTTGCCAAGGCCCTTGGACTTCAGGTAACTGGTCGGGTAGAGCATTTCCTGCATGCCGGGGCCGCCCTTCGGGCCTTCGTAGCGGATCACCACCACGTCCCCAGCGACGATCTGGTCGGCGAGGATACCGGCCACCGCGTCTTCCTGGCTCTCGAACACTCGGGCACGGCCGGTGAATTGCCAGATCGACTCGTCGACGCCGGCGGTCTTCACGATGCAGCCCTTCTCGGCGATGTTGCCGTACAGCACGGCGAGGCCGCCGTCCTGGCTGAAGGCATGCGCCTTATCACGGATCACGCCGTGGCTGCGATCCAGGTCCAGCTCGTTCCAGCGGCGATCCTGGCTGAAAGCGACCTGGGTCGGCACGCCGCCCGGTGCGGCCTTGTAGAAGTTGAAGACGCCACCATCGTGGGCCTTCATCACGTCCCAGGTCGCCAGCGCCTCGCCGAGGGTCTTGGCATGGACGGTGGGCAGGTCGGTGTGCAGCAGGCCGGCGCGGTTCAGCTCGCCGAGGATACCCATGATGCCACCGGCGCGATGCACGTCCTCGATGTGCACGTCGGCCACGGCCGGCGCCACCTTGCACAGGCAGGGCACGTGGCGGGAGATCCGGTCGATGTCCTTCATCGTGAAGTCCACACCGGCTTCCTTGGCGGCGGCCAGCAAGTGCAGCACGGTGTTGGTGGAGCCGCCCATCGCCACGTCGAGGCTGATGGCGTTCTCGAAGGCCTTGAAGCTGGCGATGGAGCGCGGCAGCACGGACTCGTCGTCCTGCTCGTAGTAACGGCGGGCCATGCCGACGATGGTGCGGCCGGCGCGCAGGAACAGCTGCTCGCGGTCGGCGTGGGTAGCCACCACGGTGCCATTGCCAGGCAGGGACAAGCCCAGCGCCTCGGTCAGGCAGTTCATGGAGTTGGCGGTGAACATGCCGGAACAGGAACCGCAGGTCGGACAGGCGGAACGCTCGACAGCGTCCACTTCCTCGTCGGAGCAGCTGCTGTCAGCGGCCTTGACCATCGCATCCACCAGGTCGAGGGAGATCACCTTGGCTTCCCACTTGACCTTGCCGGCCTCCATCGGGCCACCGGACACGAAGATCGCCGGAATGTTGAGGCGCAGCGCGGCCATCAGCATGCCCGGGGTGATCTTGTCACAGTTGGAGATGCACACCATCGCGTCGGCGGTGTGGGCATTGACCATGTACTCCACGCTGTCGGCGATCAGGTCGCGGGACGGCAGGCTGTAGAGCATGCCGCCGTGACCCATGGCAATGCCGTCATCGATGGCGATGGTGTTGAATTCCTTGGCGACGCCGCCGGCAGCCTCGATCTCGCGCGCAACCAGCTGGCCCAGATCCTTCAGGTGCACGTGCCCCGGCACGAACTGGGTGAAGCTATTGACCACGGCGATGATCGGCTTTTCGAAATCGCCGTCCTTCATGCCGGTGGCGCGCCACAGGGCGCGGGCGCCGGCCATGTTGCGACCGGCGGTGGAGGTGCGGGAACGGTACTGGGGCATCTCGAGGGACTCCGTCTTCAAACGAATGGTTTGTTGCAATCTTGCATTCTAGCGCTTGCGGCGGCCCATGCTGCAGCGGATGTGGAAAGCCCCACGCTCAGCCCACGCCGTTCGGGTATTCCCTCACCGTCGCCGCGTGCCGGCTACCAGGCCCTTGAGGCGCCAGCAAAGGCGCTCCGTGGCAGAGCCGCCCGACTGGCATATCGCAACATTCGTTACATTTGAGCAACGCTGTGGACAAGGTCCGGCCCTAGGCTAGCAGCCATAACGATACGGAGACACCGCCATGAGCCCCTTGCCCATCCTGGCGACGATCATCACGCTCGTCCTCGCAGTGCGGCTGGCCCGCCGCTTCGTCGAGACGCAGCGGCACCCCATTCCCGTCCGCGCCCGCAGCCCCCTCCCGACAAAACGCTGATCCGCCACGCTGCGGGAGGGCTCATGAGCGAATACATCCTCGAAACCGCCGGCCTGACCAAGGAGTTCAAGGGCTTCACGGCAGTTTCCAATGTGGATCTGAAAGTCCGGCGCGGCCACATCCACGCGCTGATCGGGCCCAACGGCGCCGGCAAGACCACCGTCTTCAACCTGCTCACCAAGTTCCTGCCACCAACCCGCGGCACAATCAGTTTCGACGGGCAGGACATCACCCGCGAGGCACCAGCTGCCACCGCACGGCGCGGGTTGGTGCGCTCCTTTCAGATCTCGGCGACCTTTCCGCACCTGACGGTGATGGAGAACGTGCGCATCGGCCTGCAGCGGAAGCTCGGCACCGAGTTCCACTTCTGGCGTTCCAAGAAGAGCCTCGACGTGCTCAACGGTCGCGCGATGGAACTGCTGGAATCGGTGGATCTGGCCGGCTTCGCCGACACCGTCACCGCGGAGATGCCCTATGGCCGCAAGCGCGCGCTGGAGATCGCCACGACGCTGGCGCTGGAGCCGACGATGATGCTTCTGGACGAGCCGACCCAGGGCATGGGCCACGAGGACATCGCCCGCGTCGTCGCGCTGATCCGCAAGGTTTCCGTCGATCGCACCATCCTGATGGTGGAGCACAACCTGTCGGTGGTGGCCGACCTGTGCGACCGCATCACCGTGCTGCAGCGGGGCAGCATCCTCGCCGAAGGCCCCTATGCAGAGGTCTCCAAGAACCCGCAGGTGCTCGAAGCCTACGTGGGCTCAGCCGACATGCACGACGCCCACCACTGACCGGAAGCCCGCCCCATGACCAGCGCCTTCGATCCCAAGCCCGAGATGCTGCGCATCCGAGACCTGCACGCGTTCTACGGCGAATCCCACATCCTGCACGGCATCGACCTGCACATCGGGCGCGGCGAGTGCGTCACGCTGCTGGGGCGCAACGGCTCCGGCCGCTCGACGACCCTCAAATCCATCCTCGGACTGGTGGGCCGCCGCAGCGGTTCGATCATGCTGAATGGCAAGGAAATCATCGCTGAGCCGACCCATCGCATGGCCCGCTACGGCATCGGCTACGTACCCGAGGAACGCGCGATCTTCGCCTCCCTGTCCACCGAGGAGAACCTGCTGCTGCCGCCCCAAGTGGCCAGCGGCGGTATGTCGGTGGACGAGCTCTACGCGATGTTCCCCAACCTGCTGGAACGCCGCAACAGCCCCGGCACCAAGCTGTCCGGCGGCGAGCAGCAGATGCTCGCGATGGCCCGCGTGCTGCGCACCGGCGCCAAGCTGCTGCTGCTCGACGAGATCACCGAAGGGCTGGCGCCGGTCATCGTCAAGAAACTCGGCGAAGTCATCAACGAACTCAAGGCGCGTGGCTTTACGATCATTCTGGTGGAGCAGAACTTCCGCTTCGCCGCGCCGCTGGCCGACCGCCACTACGTGCTGGAGCACGGCGAGATCCTGGCCACGATCAGCAAGGAAGAGCTGCCCGGCCGCATGGACTGGCTGCACCACACGCTGGGCGTCTGAACATCCCCACACAACAAACAGAAGGAGTGAGAGACATGAGCATGAAGAAGACGACGAGCCTGGCCTGTGCCGCCGCCCTCGCCACCCTGTCCGCCGGCGCCCACGCGCAGATCTCCGGCGGCGTGGTGAAGATCGGCGTGCTCACCGACCTGTCCGGCACCTATTCCGACCTGGCCGGCTCCGGTGCAGTACTGGCCACCAAGATGGCCGTCGAGGACTTCATCGCCAAGGAGAAGCCTAATTTCAAGATCGAGGTGGTCACCGCCGACCACCAGAACAAGGCCGACATCGCCTCCAACAAGGCCCGCGAGTGGTTCGAACGCGAGGGCGTGGATACCGCCACCGAACTGGTCACCACCTCCACCGCACTGGCGGTGATGAAGGTGGCCAAGGAAAAGGATCGCATCGCGATCATGAATGGCCCCGGCTCCACGGCCATCACCAACGAACAGTGCAACGACGTATCGGTGCATTACGCCTATGACACCTATGCCCTTGCCAACGGCACAGCCAAGGCGGTGACCAAACAGGGCGGCAAGAGCTGGTTCTTCATCACCGCCGACTACGCCTTCGGCCAGGCCCTCGAAAAGGACGCCTCGGCGGTAGTCATCGCCAATGGTGGCAAGGTGCTCGGCTCGGTACGCCACCCCTTCCCGGGCTCGGATTTCTCGTCCTATCTGCTCAAGGCGCAGGCCTCCGGCGCCCAGGTCATCGGCCTCGCCAACGCCGGCGCCGACACCACCAACTCGATCAAGCAGGCCGCCGAGTTCGGCATCACGCCAACCCAGTCCCTGGCCGGCCTGCTGATGTTCATCACTGACGTGCATGCCCTCGGCCTGAAGTCCACCCAGGGCATGTACCTGACCGAAGGCTTCTACTGGGATCTCAACGACGAAACCCGTGCCTGGTCGAAGCGTTTCTTCAGCGTGCAGAAGAAGATGCCGACGATGGTCCAGGCTGGCCAGTACTCGTCGATCTACCACTACCTGAAGGCGGTCAAGGCGGCCGGCACCGACGACACCAAGAAGGTCATGGCCCAGATGAAGAAGATGCCGATCAACGACTTCTTCGCCAAGAACGGACAGATCCGCGACGACGGCCGCATGGTGCACGACATGTACCTGATGCAGGTAAAGAAGCCGTCCGAATCCAAGTACCCGTGGGACTACTACAACGTGCGTCAGGTCATTCCGGCGGCGGAGGCCTTCCAGCCCCTGTCCCTGTCACGTTGCCCGCTGGTCAAGAAGTAATCGCGGCAGCCCCTCTCCTGTGGCGGTGGCATCAGTCGCCGCCACAGGGAGCAGCCTCCCCCAACATCGTCTGGTAGCCCGACGCAATACCAGGACTGGAGTGCCCCATGGAAATCTTCGGCGTCCCGACCGCCCTGCTCGGCAGCCAGTTGTTGGTCGGGTTGATCAACGGCTCCTTCTACGCGATCCTCAGCCTCGGGCTGGCGATCATCTTCGGCCTGCTCAACATCATCAACTTCGCCCACGGCGCGCAGTACATGATGGGCGCCTTCATCGCCTGGCTGGCCCTGACGAAGTTCGAGGTCAACTACTGGGTCGCCCTGATCGCCGCGCCGCTGCTGGTCGGCCTGCTCGGCGTCCTCCTCGAGCGCACCATGCTGCGCAAGCTCTACAAGCTGGACCACCTCTACGGCCTGCTGCTCACCTTCGGGCTGGCACTGATCATCGAGGGCATCTTCCGCGACCAGTTCGGCATCTCCGGTGAATCCTACGAGGTGCCGGAAGCCCTCTCCGGCGGCATCCACCTGGGTTTCATGTTCCTGCCGCTGTACCGCGCGTGGGTCGTCGTCGCGTCGCTGACGGTGTGCTTCGGCACCTGGTTCATGATCGAGAAGACCCGTCTCGGCGCTTACTTGCGCGCCGGCACCGAGAACCCGCAGATCGTCCAGGCGCTGGGCATCAACGTACCGCTGCTGATCACCTTCACCTACGGCTACGGCGTGGCGCTGGCCGCCTTCGCCGGCGTGCTCGCCGCACCGGTGTTCCAGGTCAATCCGCTGATGGGCTCCAACCTGATCATCGTGGTCTTCGCCGTCGTGGTAATCGGTGGCATGGGTTCCATCCTCGGCTCCATCGTGACCGGTATCGGGCTGGGCCTCATCGAGGGCCTGACCAAAGTCTTCTACCCGGAAGCCTCCGCCGTCGTCGTCTTCGTCATCATGGTCGTCGTCCTGCTGCTGCGGCCTGCGGGCCTGTTCGGCAAGGCCTGAACCACGGAAACCAGGAGTCAGCGTGAACTCTCCCGCCCAGCCCAGCGCCCTGATCAAGACCGAGGTGTTGTACACCGGCCTGTTCGTCGTCGGCCTGCTCGCACCCTTCGCGGTGTACCCGACCTTTCTGATGAAGCTGTTCTGCTTCGCGCTGTTCGCCAGCGCCTTCAACCTGCTGCTCGGCTTCGCCGGCCTGCTGTCCTTCGGCCACGCCGCCTTTCTCGGCACGGCGGGCTATGTGTGCGGCCTGCTGGTACGTGACTCCGGCGTCTCACCCGAAGTGGGCATTCTGGCTGGCACGGTCAGCGCCGGCCTGCTCGGCTGGCTGTTCGGCATCCTGGCGATCCGCCGTACCGGCATCTACTTCGCGATGATCACGCTGGCCCTCGCCCAGATGGTGTATTTCCTGGTCCTGCAGGTGCCCGCCACCGGCGGCGAGGACGGCCTGCAGGGCGTGCCCCGCGGCAACCTCTTCGGCCTCATCGACCTGTCGGACAACATCGCCATGTACTACCTGGTGTACGCGGTTTTCAGCATCGGCTTCTTCATCATCTACCGGACGATCCACTCCCCCTTCGGACAGATCCTCAAGGCCATCCGCGAGAACGAACCGCGGGCAATTTCCCTCGGCTACGACGTGGCCAAATTCAAACTGCTGGCCTTCGTGATCTCGGCCTCTCTGGCCGGCCTCGCCGGTGCGACCAAGACCCTGGTCTTCCAGCTGGCGTCGCTCTCCGACGTGCATTGGCACACCTCCGGCGAGGTGGTGCTGATGACCCTGCTTGGCGGCCTCGGCACCATTCTCGGCCCGGCCGTCGGCTCGGCGACCATCGTCAGCCTGCAGAACGAACTGGCCGACAAGGTCGGTTCGTGGGTGACGGTGATCATGGGGGCGATCTTCGTAGCCTGCGTGCTGGCCTTCCGGCGCGGCATCGTCGGCGAGATCCAGGCGCTGATCCAGCGGGCCGGTATCCGCTGACACGGACGACCGCACCATCAGGCCGCGACGGCGGCGGCCTTCTTCTTTCGCTCCGCGGTGTAGTCCGCGTAGGTCGCCATCAGCCCGGTTTCGAGGGAGGTTTTCGCCACCAGCCCGAGAGCCGACAGGCGGCCGGTATCGAGCAGCGGCGAGCCGGCTACAGCCGTCGCTGAAAACTGGATGCAGCCCTCGAAACCGACCACTGCCGCCAGCGCGCTGGCCAGCTCGGCCAGCGTCACCGGGGTCGCACTTCCCACATTGAGCATCGGCCCGTCGTAGCACCGCTCCATCAGGTCCACGCAGACTGCCGCCAGATCGTCAGCAAAGACCAGATCCCAACGCGTGTCGGCAGCCCAGGGCAACACGATTGCCGGCTCGGCGCCGGTCGCCACTACGCGCTTGCCCTCCCCCCGCGCCAGCCCGAGGCGTGCGAGTACATCGTCCGGAATGCGCCCATGGCGCTTCTCGTCAGCTGAAATCGCATCGAGCGCCAAACCACGCACCAGCTTGGCCAGATGCAGCTGACGCAACAACACAGGGACCGGCCGGCCACCATGCAGATCGAAGCTGTCCGCCGGACCATAGACGCAGGACGGCACGATGCTGACGAAGGGCTGGCCATACTGTGCGCCGTAGGCATCGCACAGTTGCACGCCGGCCAGCCTGGCCTGGCCATGGGCACCGGTCGCCGGTGGTCCACTCATCGCCGCAGACTCCGCGACGGGCTCCACCGCACCGGCCGGGTAGATGCCATCTGCCGCGATGAAAGCCAGCCAGCGCACCGCCGCCTCGTGGGCGCCGTGGATTAGGTTGTTCTGGATCGTCAGGTTCTCGAACAGCACCCGGCCCGGCTCCTCCGCGTCGCCGGACGGCGGGCGCTCGGCGGCACAGAAGACGTACGAGGGGCGCTGGAACTCGATCAGCTCGAAGACCGAACGCTGATCGAGGATGTCGAGCTGAATGTCGTTGCGGACCAGGATGTCGGTGTAGCCGCGGGTTTCGAGGGCACGCACGAGGGCGGCACCGATCATGCCGCGATGGCCGGCCACGAAGACCTTGTCGTCGCGGGTGGGCAGGCTGGGTGTCGGGTTCATGACAGGATGGCTTCCGGAATGTCGCGGACAAGCGGCCGGGCCCACCGTTTGCGGGCACAAGGAACGGCCGGCTGTACTCGGGCAGCCTGGCAAGCAGGTAGCGTTCCATCCGGTGGGCTGAACGTGGCAACCCAAAAGCAAAACGGACGGCCCCAGCCGTCCGTCTCCAGCACCGCACACCTCCGGCTTAGACCCGGAAACGCGACACCGTCTGCTGCAGCTGGCTGGCGAGGTTCTCCATGTCCTGGGCGGCGCGGGCCGTAGACTCGACAGCTTCATTATTGTCCCGCGCCATCGCGGCGATCGACTCGATGCTCTCGGCCACCGCTGCGCTGGCCGAACGCTGCTGCTCGGTCGCCTCGGCGATCTCGTCGAGGCCATGTCCGACGGCCACCACCGACTCGTTGCCAGCAGTGATCGCGCTGGACACCGTGGACACCGCCTCTCGGCTCGACGCCAAGTGCTCCAGCCCTTGCTGGATGGATTCGCGCACCGCCACCGACTGCTTGCTGAGACGCGACGTGACCGCGTCGATCTCACCGGCGGAGCGGGCCGACTTCTCGGCCAGCTTGCGCACTTCGTCAGCCACCACCGCAAAGCCGCGCCCCTGCTCGCCGGCGCGAGCTGCTTCGATAGCCGCATTGAGGGCCAGCAGGTTGGTCTGCTCGGCGATGTCACGCACCTCCTGAGTCATCGTCGTGATCGCCGTAGTGGACTCGACGAACTGCTCCACCGACGACGCCATTTCCCGCACCGCGCTCTCGGCGTAGCTCACTTCCGCCACCAGGGAATCGAGGGTCCGGCTGCCTTCTCCGGCCTGCTTCAAGCTCTCCTGGGAACGCTGGTGTACCCGCTCGGCGCTGGCCGCCACGTTCGCGATGTTGGCCGCCATGTGCTCCACCGATGCGGCCGCACTCACCGACTGATCGCTCTGGCGGCGGGACCCGTCGGCCACCCGGCCGGCACTGGACGACAACTGGTGCGCCGAACTAGTCACCCGCGCGGCCGATTCGGACACATGCCGGACCAGTTGCGCAATCGTGCCGAGCATTTCATTGAAGGTGGATGCGGTCTTGCCGATCTCGTCCTGCCCAGCCACCGTCAGGCGCCGGGTCAGGTCACCCTCGCCCTTGGCGATCTCGGCCAGGCTGTTATTCATCTCGGTGAGCGGCGTCACGACGAAGCGCCGGATGAAGAACATCACGAAGACGATCAGCGGTATCGACACAACCAGTGCGCTGACGATGCTCTTCCACAGGAAGGTGTCCACCGCCTCGTTCACCCGGTCGAGGGAAATCTTCATGCTCACCAGACCCAATGGCGTGCCCGGCGTTACCTGATGGCAGGCCGTACAGTTCTTGCCAAGGTAATTGGTGGACGCAAGCGCCGGCTTTACGACCCTCAGGTACTCGCCGGTGCCGTTGCCGTGTTCGACCCGAACCATGGCCTTCCCGCTGCTCAAGGCCTGCTTTTCATCCTCATCGAGGGTCGGCATCTTGCGATTGCCGGGGCCGAACTGCTTGCTGACCGCGTCAGCGCGTATTACTTCGAGATCGCGGATCACCGACAGCTGCTTGATCTGGTCGAGGAAAACCTCCCGCTGCCCCACAGTGCCGGTAATCATCATGCCGGTCAGGCCGGCCATGGTCATTTCGTGGATGCTGTGCGCGAAGTCTTCCGCCTGCGCAATCGCAATGTCCCGATTGACGCGGGTCTCCCACGCGATCATGCCCCCCCAAGCGATCACCAGCATCAGCCAGATCGCCCCCGTCAGACGTAGCCAGATAGGCGTATCCGATAGCTTGCGCATGCTTACCACCCCAGATTGGTGCCGGTTTTTGATTTCCGGTCAGTTGTTGTCTACGGGAGGTATACGGCAAAGGCTCCGCGGGCTTTAAGCCTCGCGGCGAAATCAACGGGGAGTTTTCGGCTCGACAGCGCGGGTATTCAGGCGCTGGGTTGCCCCGTTCCAGTCGGCCCGCGCAATCAGCGGCCAGGCCGACAAAGCACGATCGATGGACTCATCGATGAGTGTTGCTTCCTCTCGCCGGGGCGGCTTGAGGACGAAGTTCACCACCTCGTTGCGGTCACCAGGGTGGCCGATGCCAATACGCAGGCGCCAGAAGTCCTGGGTTCCCAGGTGGGCGGTGATGTCCTTCAGGCCGTTGTGGCCACCCAGGCCACCGCCGAACTTGACGCGCAACTGGCCGGGAGGAATATCGAGTTCGTCATGCACCACAAGAATCTCGGCGGGTGCGATGCGATAGAAACGCGCCAGCGCGGCCACCGACTGGCCGGAGCGGTTCATGAAGGTCTGCGGCATCAACAGCCAAACGCCTTCATTGCGGGCATTGGCGGCGAGGCCGTGAAAACGGGCTTCCTTGCTGAAGCTGGTGCCCAGATCGCGGGCCAGGCGCTCACAAAACCAAAACCCGGCGTTATGCCGGGTTTCAGCGTATTCCGCACCGGGGTTGCCGAGGCCGACGACGAGCTTGGGTGCAAACTGGCTCATGCGTTATCGACCTCGCAATCCCGGGGAGAATCAGGCGGCCGGGGTTTCGGCAGCTTCGTCGGCGCCACCACGGACGGCCAGGATGGTCGCCACGACGGGGTCTTCACCGTGAGTCAGCGCCTTGACGCCGGCCGGCAGAACCAGATTGGACACGTGGATGGAGTGGCCGGAAGCCAGATCCTTCAGGTCGACCTGGATGAACTCAGGCAGATCGCCCGGCAGACACTCGAGTTCGACTTCGGTCATGACGTGGGACACGATGCCGCCGTCGAGCTTGACGCCCGGAGCGATCTCGGCGTTCACAAAGTGCAGGGGCACCTTGACGTGGATCTTGTGGCTAGCGTCAACACGCTGGAAGTCCAGGTGCAGCACTTGCTGCTTGTACGGGTGCCACTGGGTGTCCTTCAGAATCACGGACTGGACGGCGCCATCCAGGACCATGCTCAGCACGGAAGAATGGAAGGCTTCGTTGCGCAGGGCGTGGTAGATCTCGTTGTGATCAACTTCGACCTGCTGGGGAGCGGCAGAACCACCGAAAACGATGGCGGGCACGCTGCCGGCACGACGCAGGCGGCGGCTCGCACTCGAACCCTGCTGAACGCGCGACTTGGCATTGAATTGAATGGTCATCAGTACTACTCCAGTAAAAAGCCTGTCCGCGACCAGACAGGCTGAAAAAAGCCGGCGGGCTTTCACCCGCCGGCTCAAAACTTGATGATTTACTCCGTGAAGAGCGAACTCACTGACTCTTCGTTGCTGATCCGCAGGATGGTATCGGCAAGCAGGTCGGCGATGGACACCGAGCCGATCTTGCTACAGGCCTTGGCCTCGTCGGACAGCGGGATGGTGTCGGTGACGATCAGTTCGTCGAGGTCGGACTCGTTGATGCGGCTGATCGCCGGGCCGGACAGCACCGCGTGCGTACAGTAGGCCAGCACGCGCTTGGCACCGTTTTCCTTCAGCGCTTGAGCAGCCTTGCAAAGGGTGCCAGCGGTATCGACGATGTCGTCCATGATCACACAGGTGCGACCTTCGACCTCACCGATGATGTTCATCACTTCGGACACGTTGGCCTTGGGACGACGTTTGTCGATAATCGCCAGATCGCACTCGAGGCGCTTGGCGAAGGCACGGGCACGAACCACGCCGCCGACGTCAGGGGAAACGACCATCAGATCGTCGTACTTCTGCTTTTCCAGGTAATCCAGCAACACCGGGGTCGCATAGATGTTATCTACCGGGATATCGAAGAAACCCTGGATCTGGTCGGCGTGAAGATCGACGGTCAGGACACGCTGCACACCGGCGGCCTGCAGCATGTTGGCCACCACCTTGGCGGTGATGGGCACACGTGCTGAACGCGGACGGCGATCCTGACGGGCGTAACCAAAGTAAGGAATGGCTGCGGTGATCCGACCGGCGGAGGCGCGCTTGAGCGCATCCACCATGATCAGCAGCTCCATGATGTTATCGTTGGTGGGAACGCAGGTCGGCTGGAGGACGAAGATGTCCTTGCCGCGCACGTTCTCCAGCAGTTCGACATTGACTTCGCCGTCGGAGAAACGCCCTACAGTGGCGGAACCCAGAGATTTGCCCAAGCGGCGCACAACATCTGCGGCCAGTTTGGGGTTGGCGTTGCCGGTGAAAACCATCAGGCTGCCCGAAGCCATGATCACCTCTCGTTACTGCGATGAAGAACAGCTTAAAACAAAACGGGCAGGTTTTTGGCCTGCCCGCATAATTTGGCTGGGGAAGAAGGATTCGAACCTTCGAATGCCGGAATCAAAATCCGGTGCCTTGACCAACTTGGCGACTCCCCAAGAAATCGTTTTCGCTACTTACACAACCCAGCTCTGCAGAGGGTGCCTGTCGAGCCCTTCGGCTACCCAGACCTTCAAACCCTGCGGCGCTTTGGCTAGAACCTGCTCTGCCGCTTCCTTCGTATCGAAGGGAGCAAAGATACAAGCTCCTGAACCGCTCATTCTTGCTGCCCCGTATTGCGACAACCAATCAAGCGCTTCAGCCACTTTCGGAAACTTCCTGCATGCTGTTGCCTGCATGTCGTTTCGCGTTGTGTGCGTTGCGAAGGCCTGCATTATTAGGATTTCACTATCGCGTGTCAACAGGGGATCAGAAAATATTTCTGAAGTTGGCACAAAAACGCTCGGAGCCACCATTACGTACCAGGCGGGCGGCACGCTCAAGGGGGTCAGATCCTCCCCCACGCCCTCGGCAAAAGCGGTCTCCCCGAAGATGAAGAAGGGCACGTCGGCCCCCAGCTTGAGACCGATCTCCTGCAGGCGCTGGCGAGACAGCCCGCAGCCCCAGATCCTGTTGAGCACGAGCAGCACCGAAGCCGCATCCGAACTTCCGCCTCCCAGGCCACCGCCCATCGGGATCTGCTTACTGACGCCGATCTCCGCTCCCAAGGTAGAGCCCGTCGCCGCCTGCAGCGCCTTTGCGGCCCGCACCACCAGGTCAGACTCTGGGGGCACACCCGGCACTTCGGTAGTACGCAGGATCACACCGTCGTCGCGACGACGGAGCGTGATCTCGTCGCCCCAATCGAGCATGCGGAAGGCGGTCTGCAGCAAATGGTAGCCATCCGGGCGGCGCCCGACGATGTGCAGAAAAAGGTTGATCTTGGCCGGGGCAGCCACGCGGATGGTGGCTGCCGGATCGAATTGGGCAAGGGTCACGTCAGGGATTCCAGGTATCGATGATCAGGCGCAGCCGGGTGTCACCACGGTGGATGTCGATCTTGCGGGGCAGTGCCGCCCGGTCGTCGTCGGTGTATTCCAGGTACTCAACGGTCCATCCCTGGTCGATGACGCGCAGCGGGCGCCCCGCAGCATCGAGTTCACGGACTTCCGCGCCGCCCGGCAAGCGGGCGGTCACCCAACGTGGCAACTGGGCAAAGGGCGCCTGCACGTCGAACAGGCGCTCGGCCAGCTCTGCCGCCGAAGCGGCCTCTACGCGCCTGCCATCGGCGAGGGTCATGCGGGCGCCGCCCGGATCGGACCGGATACGCGCCACCCCCTGCCCCAGCGGACCGGAGAACAGCCATTCGTCCCCTTCCTCGGCGTGCATCCATTCGACACCGACGGCGGCGGTCTTGTCGCCGTCCCGCACCTGCAGGCGGCCGTCGATCTCGAAACGAGGCAGTGCAGCCATGGACGGCGCTTCCGGTGCTTTTGCGGCAGCCGGCGGCGCCACCGACTGTATTGCGCAGGCGCCAAGGATCAGCGGCAGCAGGCTCGCGGCAAGGATTCGTCTCACGGCTTGAATTTCTTTATCACGTCGGCCAGCACGGTATTGTCAGGGTTGGCTTGGGCTGCCTCGCGCCATGTCTTGGCCGCCTCGTCCCGCCGTCCGAGCATCCACAGGACTTCGCCCAGATGAGCCGCGATCTCCGGATCGGCGCGCAGTTCGAAAGCCGTCTTCAATTGTTCCAGGGCCTCCGTGAGCCTGCCCTTGCGATACAGAGCCCAGCCCAGGCTGTCGATGATGAAGGGATCGCCGGGCAAGAGGCTGAGCGCCTTGCGGATCAGCCTCTCCGCTTCGTCGAGGCGCATGTTGCGGTCGACGAGGGAGTAGCCGAGCGCGTTGTAGGCATGGGCCTGATCGGGCTTGAGGGCGATGACCTTGCGCAGACGCCCCTCCATCACCTCCACGCGGCCGAGTCGCTCAGCGGCCAACGCGGACTCGTACAACAGATCGGTATTCTCTGGATCGCGGCGCAAGGCCTCGTCGAGCACCTCGAAGGCATCCTCCATCCGGTTCGCGTCCCGCAGCAACTGCGCCTCTGCCAGCACGTACTGGAGCTTGTCCTGGGGCGCCGCACTGGCGGCAGCCTGCAAATGCTGACGGCCCTCGGCCAGCTTGCCGCGGCTGGCCAGCACCTGGGCGAAGCGCACTTGGGCACCGATGAACTGCGGCCCCGGCGCCACCGCCCGATACCAGTTGAGGGCATCGTCGTAGCGCTTGGCATCCTCGGCAATCTGGCCAAGGTACATGCGGATGATATCCGGATCGCCGAAACCTAGATTCAACAGATGACGGAAATGGACCTCGGCGGCCTGGCGATCGCCCTGCTGCATGGCCAGCAGCCCAGCCGCGTGGACCACATCCCGGTCTTCGGGGGCCAGCTTGAGCAGGATCTCGAACTGTTCTCGCGCAGCAGCGAACTCCCGGCTGGCCACCAACATGCGGGCGAGCACGATACGGGCCTCGCGGGATTCGGGGTTGGTGCCGAGGTAGCTGCGCAAGGTCTGCACACCGACGCCCGGCGAGGCCTCCTGCTGGAACTGGGCCTTCAGGATGACCGCCTGCTCCCAATCCGGCCGGATCGCCAGAGCGCCATCGAGGGCCTCGGAGGCGCCCGCCACATCACCCGCGACAAAGGCCGCGTTGGCGCGCGCGAAATGCGCCTCGGGGCGGTCCAGGTAGGGTTCGGTCAGTTCATTCACGAGGCGCCGGATCAGCACCTTGTCGGGAATCCGTGCCAACCCGCGGTTGAGCCCCATCAGCGTCACTCCGACGTTTGGCCCTTGCTGGGCCAGCGCCTTGGCCAGCTGCGCGGTAAACTCCTCGATGCGCTCCTCGTTGGCAAACGCACCGCTGACCAACTGCTGAGCCTGCAAGGAGCCCGGGTCGAGTTCCAGCCACAGGCGTGAAGCCTCGCTGGCCAGATCGGCCTGGCGCGAGACCACAGCAATTTCCGCGGCGCGCCGGGCGATCCGGGGATCCCGCGTGCGCTTGGCAAGATCCAGGTAGGAACGCGCCGACACGACCAATTGCCCGCGTGCACCGGCGATTTCCGCCAGCATCAGCTGGTACAGGATCTGTGGCGTCAGTTGCTGCGCGGGATACGTCGCGACAGCATCCACCACGTCTTCCACAGCGGACTCCTGGGCCCGCGCCAACGTCGCCAGCCCCCCCGCTATCAACAGAACGGCCAGCAGGCGGGCCGGGCGCACGAGGCGAATGAAAGACGTCATCGAAGGGCTCTGACAAGGTGTTGGAGAAGGCCGCAGCCGCCACACAGGCGGACGGTGATGGCACCGACGGCCCCCGGACACCAGTTGGATCGCGCTATTACAATAGGGTTCGGGGCTCGCCGGATGTTAGGCGCTTTCCCCGCCCCCAAGCAAGCAAACCCCAGGCAACCCCAACTCCAGCGCCCATGCCAGAACTACCCGAAGTCGAGACCACCCGCCGGGGCATCGCCCCCGAACTTGCTGGAGCTATCGTCAGCACGGTCCTCATCCGTAACGCCCGCCTGCGCCAGCCGATCCCCGCCGATCTCGGGGAAACCCTTGCCGGCCAGGCCCTGCTGGCGGTCGAACGGCGCGCCAAATACTTGCTGTTCCGCTTCGCGACCGGTAGCCTGCTCGTCCACCTGGGCATGTCGGGAAGCCTGCGCATCGTGGCAGCGGACCATCCACCCGAAAAGCACGACCACCTGGACATCGTCTTCGGGGCACGGGCGCTGCGTCTGCGCGACCCTCGCCGCTTCGGCCTGGTCCTGTGGCAGGCCGGCGACGCCGAACATCCACTGCTCACCGGCCTGGGTATCGAACCCCTTGGCGAGACCTTCGACGGCGCCTGGCTGCATGCAGCAAGCCGCGGCCGCAGGACACCGGTCAAGCTGTTCCTGATGGACGCCGCCCACGTGGTCGGCATCGGCAACATCTACGCCTCCGAGAGCCTTTTTCGCGCCGGCATCGATCCGGCCAAGCCGGTGGGTGAGCTCGGCCCCCGCCGCTGCGCCCGCCTCGCCACCTGCATCCGCGAGACCCTGCAGGATGCATTGGCCGCCGGCGGCAGCACGCTGCGGGATTTCGTCGGCAGCAACGGCGCGCCGGGCTACTTCCAGCAGCAGTATTTCGTCTATGGACGCGACGGCGAAGCGTGCCGCAGTTGCGATACGCCGATCCGCAAACGCATCATGGGGCAGCGCGCCACCTTTTATTGCCCACGCTGTCAGCATTGAAAGCTGTTCCTGCCGGCAGCGTTCACGTTTATGCTTGGGATATTCGACATTCGTGCCGACGAAGCGGCGCCCAGCCAGGAATGAAGCCCGTGAAAGACGCCCACATGCTTGCTGAACACTTCTCCGCCTACACCCAATGGCGCGGCGACGTCGCGACCGGGATCGAGGAGTTGCGCAAATGGTTGCACCTCAATGAAATCGGGGATGCCCAGTCCGACCTGCGCCTGCAATACCTGCTCGACCGACTGCGCGAGGACAAGCTGATCGTCGCCTTCGTGGCCGAGTTCTCCCGCGGCAAGTCCGAACTGATCAACGCGGTGTTCTTCGCCGGCTATGGCAATCGCATCCTGCCGTCCAGCGCCGGGCGCACCACCATGTGCCCGACCGAACTGCAATGGAAGGCCGGTGACAAGCCGGAGATCCGGCTGCTACCCATCGAGAGCCGCAAGACCAACGCCAGCATCACCGAACTCAAGCGCTACCCTGAGGAATGGCAGGTCCGCCCCCTCGACACCAGCTCCGCCGAAAGCCTCCAGCAGGCCCTCGCCCAGGTCGGCGAAACCCGCTTGGTCAGCCGCGCCGAGGCCGACCAGCTGGGCTTCCCGGTCGATGACAGTGGCGACGCCGGCCTGCGCCCCGACGCCGATGGCGGGATCGAGATCCCGCGCTGGCGCCACGCCATCATCCAGTTCCCGCATCCACTGCTCGAACAAGGGCTGGTCATCCTCGACACGCCGGGCCTCAACGCGATCGGTGCCGAACCGGAGCTGACCCTCAACCTGCTGCCCAATGCCCACGCGGTGCTATTCATCCTGGCCGCCGACACCGGCGTCACCCAGAGTGACCTGGCCGTCTGGCGCGAGCACGTGAACGCCGGCCGCCGCCAGCGTGGCCGTCTGGTCGCCCTCAACAAGATCGATGGCCTGTGGGACGGCCTGCGCAGCGAGGCCGACATCGAGCGGGAGATCAGTGGCCAGGTCGCCAGCGTCGCCGACACACTGGACATCGACCCGAGCCAGGTCTATCCGGTCTCCGCGCAGAAGGGCCTGGTCGCCAAGGTTAACAACGATGAGGACCTGCTCGCCCGCAGCCGCATCGTCGAGCTCGAGGAAGCCCTGTCCACCGAGCTGCTACCAACCAAGCGCGACATCGTTCGCGACAACACCTATGGCGATGTGAACGACATCGTCAGCCGCAGCCGCGAACTCCTCAACGCCCGCCTCACCGGCCTGCGCGAGCAGTTGCAGGAACTGACCGACCTGCGCGGCAAGAACCAGAACGTCATCGAGTACATGATGCGCAAGGTGCGCTCCGAGAAGGACGAGTTCGAACAGGGCCTGCAGAAGTACTACGCGGTGCGCAGCGTCTTCTCCAACCTGTCCAACAACCTCTTCGGTCACCTGGGCCTTGACGCACTGCGCGACGAAACCCGGCGCACCCGCGAGGCGATGCTCGACGCCGCCTTCTCCCGCGGCTTGCGCGAAGCGATGAAGGGCTTCTTCGAACACCTGCGCGGCAACCTCCGGAAATCCACCGACGAAGTCGGAGAGATCTCCAAGATGCTCGACGCCATGTACAAGCGCTTCACCGTCGAGCACGGCCTCAAGCTGGCTGCACCGTCCTCCTTCTCGACGCTGCGCTACGAGAAGGAGATCGAGCGTCTGGAAGAAGCCTTCAACAACCAGTTCAACACAGTGCTGACCATCGTCACCACCGAGAAGCACACCCTCACGCAGAAGTTCTTCGAAACCGTCGCCGTGCAGGCAAGACGCACCTTCGAAATTGCCAACCGGGATGCCGAACAGTGGCTGCGGGCCGTCATGGCACCGCTGGAAACGCAGGTCCGCGAATACCAACTGCAGCTCAAGCGCCGCCTGGAAAGCGTCAAACGCATCCACCAGGCCACCGACACGCTGGAAGACCGGGTTGGCGAACTGCAACAGGCCGAAGATCTGCTGGTCCAGCAACTCCGTCAACTCGACACGCTGTCCGTACGCATCGAACACGCCCTCGACATGCCGGCCGACAGCGGCGCGGCAGCCCTGGCAGCCTGATACCAGTGCCGGACCACGGTCCGGCACCCAAGCAAAAAGGCCGGGCGCTCCCGTCGGAGCGTCCGGCCTTTTTGCGTCAGGGCTGAAGCCGCGTCCTACTTTTCGGCGGTCAGCTTGTGGAACTTCTCCATCAGGTCCTCCTTGCTCTCCGGGTGTTCCGGATTGAAGGGAATGCAATCCACCGGACAGACTTGCTGGCACTGGGGTTCGTCGAAGTGGCCGACGCACTCGGTACACTTGTTCGGGTCGATCACGTAGATTTCTTCACCCTGGGAAATGGCACCATTCGGGCATTCCGGCTCGCAGACGTCGCAGTTGATGCACTCGTCGGTAATCATCAAAGCCATTTTGCTTTACTTCCTTCGTTACTAACTGTTGATCTTCAAACGCAGCCGCTCGAGCACACCAGGCTGCACAAACTTGCTCACATCACCGCCGAGCCGCGCGATCTCGCGCACCATCGTGGCCGACACGAACATGAACTCGTCGGAGGGGGTCAAAAAGACCGTTTCCACGTCCGGGTAGAGCTTGCGGTTCATGCCGGCCATCTGAAACTCGTACTCGAAATCCGACACCGCACGCAGGCCGCGGAGGATGACACGCGCGCCGTTCTGATGGAGAAACTCCATCAACAGGCACGAGAAACCCTTCACCTCCACGTTCGGGTAAGCAGCCAGCACTTCCCTGGCGATATCGACCCGCTCCTCGACGGTAAAGATCGGCCCCTTGCCACCACTGGTGGCTACGCCGACGATGACCCGCTCGAACAGGCGCGACGCACGCCGCACCAGATCCTCGTGTCCCCGCGTGAAGGGGTCGAAAGTCCCCGGATATACCGCGATACCGTCCCTCATCCTGCAGCCCTTTCCTGAAACCACGCAGCCGTCAGGCGCAGGCAGCAAAGAGGTGGTAATACACCTGCCCGGCCGTTCCGTGCTTGATTCGCGTCAATCCGTCGATGTTCTCGATCCCATGCTCCGCTTCCACATAGGCCAGCCCGTCCTTACTCAGCAGGCCGGGTAGCAGTGGAGCGATCCGCTCGATCCAGCCGGCCCGGTACGGTGGGTCGAGAAACACCACATCGAAGGGTTGGGGCGCGGAGCGCGCGAATTTTAGCGCATCGCCCCGCACAAGCTGTACACACGTTGCTCCAAGGGTCTTCGCGTTGTCGCGCAGCGCCGCGAAAGCCACCGGATCCTGCTCGACCATTGTCACGCTTTCCGCCCCACGGGATGCCGCCTCGAAGCCCAAGGCTCCACTGCCGGCAAACAGATCCAGACAGCGCCGACCGTCGAGCTCCTGTCCCAGCCAGTTGAACAGGGTTTCACGCACCCGGTCCGGTGTGGGGCGCAAGCCCTTGACCGTGCTGACGTCGATCAGGCGCGAGCGCCATTCACCACCAATGATACGGACACGGCTCAAGGCTTGGCCCCCGTCTTGAGCGTCGCGGTCTTGTCGCCATCGCCCCCGACCACTACCGTTACCAGATGGGCTGGCGACACGTGTCGTTTGAAGGCATCACGGATCTGCGCGACGGTCACCGCCTTGATCTTGTCCCGATAGGTATCCAGGTAATCCAGCGGCAGGCCGAAACCACCGATGACGGCCACCTGTTCCAGCATCTTGCGGTTGGAATCGAGACGCAGCGCAAAACCGTTGATCAGGTTGTCCTTGGCCGCCTTCAGTTCCGCTTCCGTCGGCCCCTTGGCGAGAAACTCCTCAAGGGTTGCCGCCACCACCTTCAAGGCATCGTCGGTCTGGCTGCCCTTGGTCTGCAGACCGATCTCGAAGGGGCCCACATCGCGCTGGGGCATGAAGTAACTGTAGACACTATAGGCATAGCCGCGCTTCTCGCGCACTTCATTGGTCAGTCGCGAGACGAAGCCGCCACCGCCGAGGATGTAGTTGCCGACCACCAGCGGGAAGAAGTCCGGGTCACCACGGCGGATGCCCGGCAGGCCAATGGAGATATGTGCCTGCGCCGAGGGATTCGGCACGCGGATGGTCTGGGCCTGCGGCTGCGTGGTGTTGATGGTCGCGGTCGGCGCCTCGCCGGCCGGCAGGCCACTCATGAGGCGGCTGGTGATGGCTTCCGCCTCGGCCCGCGACACGTCGCCGACGATGCTCACCACGGCCCGTGCGGCGGTGTAGTTGCGCTTGTAGAAATCCACCAGATCGTCGCGCGTGATCGACGACACCGTGTCCACGCTCGGCAGGCGGCCATAGGGATGGTCAGGAAACACCGCGGCGGCGAAGCGGCGGGACAGGATCGCGTCGGGCTGGGTGTCGGCCTCCTTCAGGCCGGCGATGCTGCGGGCCTTCTCCCGCTCGACGACGGCCGCCGGAAAGGTCGGCTGCTGGATCAGCGTGGCCAACAGGTCGACAGCACCGTTACGTTCCTCAGGGTTGCTGAGCGTCCGCAGCGACAGGGACGCACGATCCATATCGGCGCCGCCGCCGAGTTGCACGCCCAGGTCGGCGACACGGTTGGCGATGGCCTCTTCATCCAGGCTGCCGGCTCCGGCATCGAGCAGGGAACGGGTCAGCCCCGCGACGCCGGCCTTGCCGGCCGGCACCTCGGCGCCACCGGCACGGAAATCGACCTGCACATCGAGGATGGGCAAGGCATGGGTTTCGACGAAGAACACCTTGGCGCCGCCGGCGGAGGTCCAGGTCTGGATGTTCAGCCCGGCATGGGCCGACAGGGTCGCCAGGGCCAGCACCAGCGCGGCCCCGAGACGTTGATAACGGGAAATCATCAGGAAATCACCTCGAAAACAGGGGTGCTCAGTGTTGATGCGGCGCCGTAGCCTTGGCACGGGCCTGGGGATCGACCGGCAGCGGGTCGAGCTGGGCGACGGTCAGGGTATCGTCGTGGAAATACTTCCTGGCCACCGCCTGCACCTGCTCCGCGGTAACGCCGCGGATACGCTGCAGCATCAGATCGTCATCCTTCCACGACAGGCCGACCATCTCGTCCATGCCGATCTCCATCGCCTGACCCATCAACGAATCGCGCTTGAAGACCTGACCTGCCACCGCCTGGACCTTCACGCGGCGCAGTTCCTCCTCCGACACGCCTTCGTTCTGGATGCGAGTGATCTCTGCACGCAGCGCGGCCTCCACATCGGCGACCGTCTTCCCTGCGGCCGGCGCCCCGTCAAGGATGAACAGGGATTCGCCGCGGGCCGAGCCGTCGTAACCGGCACCAGCAGTCACCGCCACGCGGCTGCCGCGCACGATGTCCTTCGCCAGGCGGGCACCTTCGTAACCGTCCAGCACAGCGGCCAACACCTGCAGCGCGTAGTAATCGTCGTCCCCCTTCACGTCGCGCAGCGTCGGCGCGCGCCAGGCCAGGGCCACGTAGGGCAGTTCGGCCGGCGCCTTCACCACGGTCCGCCGCGGCCCGGTCTGCGCTGGCTCGACGAGGGGCTTGCGCACCGGCAGCGGACGGCTCCCAACCTGGCCGTAGGTGCGCTCCGCCTCCTTGAAGACCGTCTGGTGATCCACGTCGCCCACCACCACCAGCGTCGCGTTGTTGGGTACGTACCAGCGCTGGTACCACTCACGGGCGTCGCGGGCGGTCATGTTATCCAGGTCGCTCATCCAGCCGATGATCGGCCGGCGGTAAGGGTGAGCCTGGAACGCAGTGGCCATCAGCTGCTCGATGACCAGTGCACGCGGCTTGTCGTCGGTGCGCAGGCGGCGCTCTTCCTTGACGACCACGATCTCCTTGCTGAACCCAGCCTCGGTCACCTGCAGATTGGCCATGCGGTCGGCCTCCAGGGTCATCATGCGCCCCAGCGCTTCCTTGGGCACCTGCTGGAAATACGCCGTGTAATCCTGGCTGGTGAAGGCATTGTCGCGGCCTCCGGCCGCGGCGACGAGCTTGTTGAATTCACCGGGCCCGACCTTCTTTGTACCCTTGAACATCATGTGTTCGAGAAGATGGGCCACGCCGGAGGTGCCATCCACCTCGTCCATCGCCCCGACCTTGTACCACACCATATGCACCACCGACGGCGCCCGCTTGTCTTCCTTGACGATCAACTTCATTCCATTCGGAAGCACGGTCTCGTAGGGATTGGCCCAGGCCGGAGCGGCCAGCGCCACGGCAAGGGCGACGGCGGACGAGGCGATCCGCAAACTGCGTTTCATCATAGGCTGTTGAAGCATCTGGTAAAATTGAAGAACAATGGCCGCTGGCCGGCGTGTGGCGCGGCATCATAGCGGCATTCCGACGACCCGGCCAACCGGACATGACGGGCCTTTTCACCCCATGCGCCGGTCCGATCGACCCACCTTCAGACTCAGCACCCCATGTTTGGTTTCCTCAAGAAAGCCCTCAAGCCCGGCGAAAGCCCGGCAGCGGCCCCCGAAACACCGGCCGCTGCGCCGCAGGCGGACATCCCCGCCACGCCCGCGCCGCAAGCGCCGGTGCTGACCCCGGCCCCCGTTGCGGCAGCCCCGGCGCCCGAGCCCGAAAAGAAGCGCTCGTGGATGGACCGCCTGCGCGCCGGTCTGTCCCGCACCCGCGAGCAGATCGGCGGCGGCCTCGGCAACCTGACCAGCCTGTTCTCCCGCCGCAAGATCGATGAGGACCTCCTCGAAGAACTCGAAACCACGCTCCTGATGGCCGACTGCGGCGTCGAGGCCACCCAGCACCTGCTCAAGGAACTGCGCCTGCGCTGGAAGCGCGACAAGCTGGAAACCGCCGACCAGCTGCAGGGTGCGCTGGCCGAAGGCCTGCTGTCCATCCTCGCGCCCCTCGAGCAACCCCTCGAGATCAGCGGCCACAAGCCCTACATCATCATGATCGCGGGCGTGAACGGCTCCGGCAAGACCACCTCCATCGGCAAGCTGGCAAAGCATTTCCAGAACCAGGGCAAGAGCGTGCTGCTGGCCGCCGGCGACACCTTCCGTGCCGCCGCTCGCGAACAGCTGATGACCTGGGGCGAACGCAACGGCGTGGCCGTCATCGCCCAGGAATCCGGCGACCCGGCCGCGGTGGTCTTCGATGCGATCAACGCCGCCCGCGCCCGCAACATCGACATCGTGCTGGCTGACACCGCCGGCCGCCTGCCAACCCAACTGCACCTGATGGAAGAGATCGCCAAGGTCCGCCGGGTCGTCCAGAAGGCCGAACCCTCCGGCCCCCATGAAGTGCTGCTGGTGCTGGATGCCAACATCGGGCAGAACGCGCTGCAGCAGGTCAAGGCCTTCGACGCTGCCATCGGCGTCACCGGCCTGGTCCTCACCAAGCTCGACGGCACCGCCAAGGGCGGCGTGGTCGCCGCCATCGCCCGCCAGAGCCCGAAGCCGCTGCGCTTCATCGGCGTCGGCGAACAGATCGACGACCTGCAGACCTTCCGCGCCAAGGAGTTCGTGGACGCCCTGTTCACGCCGGTCGGTGGCACCACCGAGCAGGCCGACTGACCCAAACTGCCGTACGTCATATGCGACGTGCACCGCCCCGCGTTCTCGCCTATTCTTCCGGAATGACGGGGCGGACCTGACGGACAACAAACCACGCCCCTCCCTGCCGCGGAGAGACGTGGATGCAGCCCACCCCCGACGCCCGCCCGATCGACCGGACGGCGCACCTTGCCGACGCACCGGCCTCCCCCTTTCCGCTGGCCAACTGGCTGCGCATCGGCCTGCTGCTGTTCACCGCCCAGGCCCTCGCGCTCAGCTTGCAGGCCCTGCTGCTGCTCCATAAGGAGCACGATCTGCTGGTCGGCATCACCGTCTCCCGCATCGCCATCGCTGCGGACCAGATCCAGGCCACCTTCCAGCGCAGCTCCGCCAACGGCCTGCTCCTCCCCGAGTCAGCCGGCATCCGCCGCCTGCTGCCCCGCCTGCAAACGGAAGATCCCGACATCCGGGCCATCCATGTCTTCGCCGCAGACGGACATTTCCTGTTCGAGAGCGGCACGCCTGGCCTGGCCCTCGGTCCGGGCGAACTCGACACTATCCTCAAAAGCAGGGGCATCTGGTCGAGGCTACCTGAACAAGGACCACTGCGGGTCGGGCTGCACCTTGCCGACAACGATGGAGAAGTCGTTGGCGGCGTGCTGTTCGACGTCGATGCCGGCGCGCTGTCGGATACCCTGCAGGTTGCCCGCCACGCCGCCTGGCCCCGCCTGCTCGCCACGCTGGCGGGAGTCGCCGTCGCGCTGCCCCTGCTGCTGGCAGCGGCGGCCCGCTGGGGCTGCCAGAGGGCAAGACTGCGCCTGCGCATCCTCGCCGCCGCCCTGCTGCTCGCCGTCACCAGCAGCCTGGCCCTCAGCGTTCAGACACTGCCGAGCTTCTCCGAACGCCTGCATCCCGCCCTGGATGCCAAGGCGCACACCCTGGCCATCGCGCTGGCCGGACGGATCTCCAACGCGCTCGCCCTCGGCATCCCCTTCGAACACCTGAACGGTGTCGAGGCCTACTTCGACGATGCCCTCGCCCGCCACCCGGAGATCCTTTCCCTACGCCTGCAAGGCTCCACGCACACATATCTGCGCGAACACCCGGGCGAACCCGGCCACAGCGTCGAGGCCGCCGTCAGCGGCCCGGATGGCCAAGCCCTGGCGCAGCTGACAGCCAGCACCGACAGCCACGTGGTTCATCGGGAGATGCTCAGCCAGGCCCTCGATCTGGCCATCGTGTTCCTCGTCGCCGTCGTGCTGTTCAACGAAACCCTCGGCGCGATCCTTGCCGGCGATCATATCGACCCAGCCTCCGCCGGCCGCCACCGCCTCGGCTTGGCGCGGCTGGCGGTGTTCCTGCTGATCCTGTCGGAAGAGCTGACCCGCGCCTTCCTGCCGCTGCACATCGTCGGCCTCGCCCAGGCAGCCGGCGAACACGGGGCCACAGCGGTCGGCCTGCCGATCTCCGCTTACATGGCGAGCTTCGCCCTTCTGACCCCCTTCGCCGGCCGTTGGGCCGAGCGCTTCGGCACCGCCCGCACCTTCGCCATCGGTGCCGCGCTGTCCGCCACCGGCTTCGGCTGGGCGCTGGCCGGTGGCGGCTATATGGCCTTCGTCGCCGCCCGCTGCCTGTGTGCGGCGGGCTACGCCATCGGCACTATGGCCATGCAGCAGCATTTCCTGCGCGCCGCGGCCGACGGCGAGCGGGCCCGTGCTCTCGCACTGTTCGTCGGCGCGGTGCAGACGGCGGCAATCTGCGGCGCCCCGATCGGCGGCCTGCTGGCCGAGCAGTTCGGTGCCGCCGCCGTCTTTGCCGGCGCCGCCGGCATGAGCCTGCTGGCGCTGCTCGTGCAGCGCCTGGACCACAGTCCGCCAGCGCCGGCCACGGCCAGCGCCTCCCCGCCCCTGCTCGGGCTGCTGTTCCAGCGCCGGATACTGGCCCCGCTGCTCACCGCCGCCCTGCCGGCCAAGCTGGCCCTCGCCGGCTTCCTGTTCTATCTGGTTCCGCTCGCGCTGCAACAGGAAGGCTTCGGCAGCGGGTCGACCGGCAGAGCCATGATGATGTATTTTCTGCTGGCTGCCGCCTGCAATCCATTGGCATCCTGGCTGGCCGACCACTACGGCTGGGAAAGAGGCCTGGTCGCCTTCGGCGGGCTGGTGATCGGACTCGGCGGGCTGGCCGGCCTGCTCGGCGGCGCCCCGGCGCTGTTCGCCGGCATCGCGGCCCTCGGCATCGGTACCGGCCTGTCCGCTGCCGCGCTACAGGCCATGTTAGGGCGCAGCGGCCCGGCCGCCGTGGTGCTGCTGCGCACCGTCGAGCGCCTCGGTGCAGTGATCGGCCCGCTCCTGGCCGGCAGCCTGCTGACGCTGCTTGCCTACGGCGGCGTGATGGCAACGATTGGCGCGCTGGTCATCGGCGCCACCCTCGGATTTGCGCTCCTCCAGCCCCAGGAAAGGAAAGCCGCGTGAAAGTCCCGCTCCGCCTGCTACTCGCCGTCGCCGCATCAGCCACCGCGCTGTTGGCCCCGCTGCCGACCAGTGCGAAGCCAGCGATAGAGGCCGCCCCCTACCGCGTCACGATGCTGTTGTTTCGCGGTTGCGAGGAAGCCTGCCGCGGTTTCCAGGCCTATTTCCGCCAGCACGGCATCGTCGCCGAATTCACGCTGCGCGACGCAGCCCAGGACAAGCGCCGCGTCGCCGGCTTCGTGGACGAGGTCCGCCGCAGCAACCCCGACCTGGTCGTCACCTGGGGCACGACAGTCACTCAGGAGGCGGTCGGCGACTGGCGGCATGTCGATCCCCGGCGCCACATTACCGATCGGCCGGTACTCTTCATGATCGTCTCCGACCCCGTCGCCGCCGGCATCGTGCCCACCCTCGCCCGCCCGCGCCGCAACGTCAGCGGCACCCTCTACCTTCTGCCGGTCGAGACCCAGATCAAGGCCGCCCGCAGCTACCTGGACTTCAAGCGGATCGGCTACATCCTCAACGAAACCGAATCCAACTCGGTCAGCACCCGCGACGAACTCCGCGGCCTCGCCGCCAGCCATGGCTTCACGCTGGTCGAACGGCGGCTGCCGGTATCCCCGTCCGGCACGCCGGACGGCAATGCGCTGCCGGGGCTCGTGGAGGAGCTCGCGCGCGAGAAGGTGGACCTTCTCTACCAAGGCCCCGACAGTTTCCTCAACAGTCGCCGGGACGCCCTCACCGACGGCGCACTGGCCCGCGGCCTGCCCGTCTTCGCCGCCGCCGAAGCACCGGTACAGCAATCCCGCGCCCTGTTCGGCGTGGTCAACAAGTACGAGGACGTCGGCCGCTTCACCGCCGCCCAGGCAGTCCGCATCCTGCGCGACAAGACTGCGCCGGCAGACATCCCGGTGACGCTGCCACGCAACTTCTCCTACCTGATCAACCTTCCGGTCGCCCTCCAGCTCGGCCGCTACCCGCCCCTCAAGCTGCTCGACGTCGCCGAGATCGTCGGCATCGACAGCGGAGAACACTGACATGCGCATTCTGGTCTGCTCGAAGCGGGATCTCCACGGCCTGCATTTCCTCAACCGCCTGCTGCCGGCCCTGACGGGCCACCAGGTGCTGGAGGTCTGGCTGTCCGACAAGGCCCGCGACTCGGAAAATGCGGTGCCGGGCCTGGTCGCGCTACGCTTCCTGGAACGGACACTGCCGGAGGAACTGATCTTCCCACTGGTCGACGCGCTGCCGCCGGGCTCGGGCGCGGCCGAAGCCACCTTCGCCGGCCTCGCCGAGCGCTATAAACTGCCGATCCAGGTGGTCGGCGACGTGAACGGTCATGCCGCCCGCGAGCGGATGACGGCACTGGAGCCGGACCTGGTCATCGTCGCCCGCTTCAGCCTGCTCTTCGACGCCGACACCATCGCCATCCCGCGCTTCGGCATGCTCAACGTCCACCCCGGCGAGCTGCCCATTTATGCCGGACTGCACGCGCCGCTGCGCGCCGTGCTGGATGGCGCCGACGCCTTCGCCTGCAGCGTGCACTGGATCACCCCGGGTATCGACGACGGCCCGCTGCTTGGCATCCACCGCCACCCCATCGAAACGCGGCGTTGCCTGCTCAGCCAGGTGCGCGAGCTCTATCCGCTGGCCATCCCGACGCTGCGCGCGGTCATCGACGAATGCGCCGCCGGACGCCGCCCCGCCGGCCAGCCGCAGGACCGTCAGCGACGGCGCTACCGCTCGATGCCCAGCACCGACGAGTTCACCCATCTCGAAAGCCTCGGCCTGCAGCTGTGGTGTCCGGTCACCTACGCTGGCTGGCTGCAGCGCTTCGTCCCCCCGGGCCAGTCCATTCCCTTCCCGCCGGCGATCGCCCGATGAGCTTCGAGCGGCAGGTCTTCATCAGCTACGCCCACCTGGACAACCAGCCGCTGACGGCCGATCAGCTGGGGTGGGTGAGCCTGTTCCACAGTACCCTGCAGACCCTCCTCAGCCAGCGCCTGGGCACCCCGGCCGACATCTGGCGGGACGACAAGCTGCGCGGCAACGACGTGTTCTCCGACGAGATCCTCGACCAGCTATCGCGCACTGCCCTGTTCGTATCGGTGCTGACGCCGCGCTACCTGAAATCCGAATGGTGCACCCGCGAGATCACCAGGTTCTGCCAGCAGGCCGAAGACGAACACCGCCTGGTGGTCGGCAACAAGGCCCGCGTCATCAAGGTGCTCAAGCTGCCGATCGACGGCAGCGGCGCGCTGCCCGAAGCCGTCGGCCAACTGCTCGGTTATGAGTTCTTCGAATTCGACGAAGACCGCACGCCCCGCGAGCTGGACCCCGCCTACGGCGACCAACCCCGCCAGGCCTTCCTGCGCAAGGCCAACAAGCTCGCCTGGGATCTGGCCACCCAGCTCGAACAACTCCAGCAGCAGACCGCCGCCAACGACGCCACCCAGGCGGCCAAACCCGCCGTCTTCCTCGCCGAATGCAGCCGCGACCGCCGCGACGCCCGCGAATGCATCGAGGCGGAGCTGTCGTGCTGTGGCTACACCGTGCTACCCGACCGGCGCCTGCCGGACGACGAGGACGAGCACCGGGCCGCGGTCGCCGGGTTACTGGAACGCTGCACGCTGTCGATCCACCTGATCGGCGAAGGCTACGGGCGCGTACCGGACGGCGACAGCGCCGAGTCCGTCGTCGTGCTGCAAAACCGGCTGGCAGCCGAACGCAGCAAGGCCGGCCTGCGCCGCGTGATCTGGCTCCCTTCCGGCACGACCGGCACACAAGCGGCCCAGCAGACCTTCATCGACGCCCTTCAGCAGGATGCCGCACTGCAACTGGGCGCCGATCTGGTGAACGGCGATCTGGAAACCCTCAAGGCCGCCATCCATGCCGCGTTGAAGAAACCCGAAGCGGCCCCCGATCCACCCACCGAAACCGGCGCCGCCGGCGCGCCGCGGGTCCATCTGCTGTGCGACGCCCGCGACCGCAAGGACAGTGTCCCGCTCATCAAGCAACTGCGCGGGCTGGGCCTCGATGTCACGCTGCCACTGTTCACCGGCGACGCCGCGGAGGTCCGCGAGGCCAACCGACAGCATGTGCTCGCCTGCGACGCTCTGATCCTCTACTACGGGGCCGGCGACGAGACCTGGAAGTACCACCAGGAAAACGAACTGCGCAAACTGCAGGGGCAGGACCGCCAGCGTCCGTTGCGCGCCCGCTTCACGCTGCTCGCACCGCCGCTCAGCGACGACAAGGAAGTGCTGCAGGCCCTCGCCGATGCGGACACCCTCGACGGCCTGAACGGCATCGCCCTGCAGGCGCTGACGCCCCTCGTGACCGCTCTCGGCCTGGAGGTGACGTCATGAGCCAGACTGGAGTACCGACCTGCCCCTATCCAGGCATCCGTCCCTTCCGGGAGGACGAGGAATACCTGTTCTTCGGCCGCGAAGCCCAGGTGGACGCCATGGTGGACACCCTCGCCCGCCAGCGCTTCCTGGCCGTCATCGGCAGCTCCGGCTGCGGCAAATCCTCCCTCGTCAATTGCGGCCTGCGCCCAGCCCTGCACCGGGGCCTGCTGGCCAGCGCCGGCAGCGCCTGGCAGGTGGCCAGCTGCCGCCCCGGCGGCCAGCCCCTGCGTGCGCTAGCCGAAGCCCTCGCTCAGCCCGGCGCGCTGCACCTGGCGGCACCACCGGGGCCGTTCAGCGCCGCAGAGCTCATCGAGGCCACGCTGGCGATGAGCCGCCGCGGCCTCATCGACGCCTTCCGGCAAGCCGCGTTGCCCGCGGGTACGCAGCTGCTGGTGGTGGTGGACCAGTTCGAGGAGCTGTTCCGCTACCGCAACCTGGGCGAACAGCAGGAAGACCAGGCCACCACCTTCGTCAATCTGCTGCTCGAAGCCCGCCAGGAAGACGTACCGATCCACATAGTAATGACGATGCGCTCCGACTTCCTCGGCGACTGCGCGCGCTTCTCCGGCCTGCCGGAGACCATCAACGGCGGCCAGTACCTGGTGCCGCGGATGAACCGCGCCGAACGCCGCTCCGCCATCGTCGGACCGGCCCGGGTCTTCGGCGCCGACATCGCACCGACGCTGCTGACCCGCCTGGTGAATGACGTGGGTGACGACCCGGACCAGCTCTCCCTGCTCCAGCACGCCCTCGCTCGCACTTGGGCCCACTGGCTGGCCAGCGGCGACGCGAGCCCCATCGATGGCCGCCACTACGACGCCATCGGCACCCTCGCTCAGGCCCTCAACCTGCATGCAGAGGAGATTTACACCGGCCTGCCGGCAGCGCAACAGGCCACCTGCGCCCGTGCCTTCCGCGCGCTGACCGACACCAGCACCGACAGCCGCGGCATCCGCCGGCCGACCCGCTTCGGCGATCTGGCCGCCATCGCCGGAGCCGACGCCGCCGAACTGAACGCCACCCTGGCACCATTCCGGGCGCCCGGCATAGCCTTCCTGATGCCCCCCGCCGACGTCCCGCTGCAGTCCGGCAGCGTTGTGGACCTGGCTCACGAAAGCCTGATGCGCATCTGGGATCGCCTGCGCGACTGGGGCGCGCGGGAGGCCGAATCGGCACGCATGCTGCGCCGCCTGGCCGACGCCACCGACCTCCATACCGTCGGCGAAGCCAGCCTGTGGCGCGACCCGGAACTGCAGTTCGCCCTCGACTGGCAGACCCGCACGCAGCCGACCCCTGCCTGGGCCCGGCAGTACGGCCATGCCCTCGAACCCACGCTGGCCTTCCTCGACGCCAGTCGCCGGGCCCGCGACGAGGCCGCAGCCGCCGAGCAGGCACGGGCAGCAGCCGAAAGGCGCGTGGAGGCCGAGCGACGCCGCAACCAGCGGGTGTGGCGCGTCACCGTCGTCGCCATCGTCGCCGCCATGCTGGTCGCGGGCGCCACCGGCTTCCTGTGGCAGCGGGCCGAGAAGGCTGGCGAAATCGCTCTGTCGCGCCAGCTGGCGGCCGAATCCTCCAGCGAGCTGGCCATCGGAAACCTGGCCGGCGCACTGCAGCTGGCCGCCGCCAGCTACGAGCGCGAACCAACCTTCGAAGCCCGTGACAGCCTGCTCGCCGCCCTATCCCAATCGCCCCTCGACTGGTGGCAGGCCAGCCAGAAAGGCGTACAGGCCCTGGCCGTCAGCCCCGACGGACAGCTCGTCGCCAGCGGTGGCAAGGACGGCAGCATCCGGCTGTGGCGTGGCGGCAATGTCGTCGCCACCCTGCAGGCCCACGCCAATGCCGTGCTGGCCCTCGACTTCAGCCCCGACGGCCGGACTCTCGCCAGCGCCGACGCCGATCACCGCATCGTGCTGTGGCAGGTTGCCGAGCGTCGCGCCCGTGTGATCCTCGACGACCACGAAGGGCCGGTGCATGCCATTGCCTTCAGCCCGGACGGCCGCTACCTCGCCAGTGCCGGCGCCGACCGGCGCATCGTGCTGCGCAACGGACTCAGCGGCACGCCGCTGGGCAGCCCACTGCTGGCCCACGCGGACACCGTCACCGGGCTGGCCTTCAGCCCCGATGGCGAATCCCTGGCCTCGGTGGGCTACGACGGCAACCTGTTCCTGTGGCGCCTCGACGGCAGCAACACCCCGCTCGCCCGCGCCAGCCACCCCGCCGTGCTGTATGACGTGGCCTTTTCACCGGACGGCAAGATCATCGCCACCGCCAGCGCGGACCGGCATGTGCTGCTGTGGCAAGCGCCCCGTCTGATCCAGCTCGGCGACCCGCTCGGTGGCTACGAAGCCGGGGTGCGCAAACTGTCCTTCAGCCCCGACGGACGCCACATCGTGGCGGTGGGCGAGCAGCGCCAGGTGCGTGTCCATGACCTCACCCAGCCCGGCCGCGCCGCCCTGGAGCGCCCCGGCCACACGGGCGATGCGCTGGCCGTACTGTTCCTGCCCGACGGCAGTTTTCTCACCGGCGGCAGCGACGACCTGCTGATCCGCCACGACACGAGCGGCCATGGCCCGCTGAGCAAACCGCTGGCGCCCACGAAGGACACCGTGTGGGCGCTGGCCTTCAGCCCCGACGGACGACGCCTGGTCAGCGCCGATGCCCGGGCCCACCTGCAATGGCGCGACGGGAACAGCGGCACTCCGGTCGGCGCCCCCCATGACGGCCACACCGCGCTGGTAAGCAGCCTGGACTTCAGCCCCGACGGCCAGCACCTCGCCAGCGCCGGCCAGGACGGGCGCCTGCTGTTATGGGATGCGGATGGCGACAAGCCGCCGCGCACCCTGCTGGCGGACGGAGCAGCACTGCAGCGGGCGATCTTCAGCCCCGATGGGCAGCTCCTCGCAGCCGGCGGGCGGAATGGGTACATCCACCTGTGGAAGATGCCTGCCGCCACGCGCCTCGACGTGCAGCCGGAACACGGCGGCCCAATAGCCAGCCTGAGCTTCTCTTCAGACTCGCGGCGTCTCGTCAGCGTGGGCTACGACGGCCAAGCCCGCGTATGGGACAGTCGCGACGGACGGCAACTCGCCAGCCAGGCCGCGGTCGGCAGCGGCGCCCTGTACGGCACGGCCTGGCTACCCGGCGGCAGACAACTCCTCATCGCCAGCCAGCAACAGGGGCTACTGCGCTGGAATGCCGACGCCACTCCCTCCACACCGCTCGGCAGCGCAGGCGGCACGCTGCTCGGCCTAGCCCTCTCTCCGGACGGCCAGACCCTGGCCGGCTTCGATCGGCAGGGCCGGCTACGCCTGTGGGACACGACCACCGGCCAGGCCCTGCACGCCCCCCTCCTCCACCACGGCAGCCCCATCCTTGCCTTGGCCTGGCTACCGAACGGCCTGGGCCTCGCCTCGGCAGACTGGCAGGGTGGCATCACCCTCTCCAGCGGCACTCCCTCCGAATGGGTCCGCCTGGCATGCTCGCTGATCGGCCGAATCCCGCCCCCCTCTACCGGGCGCCCGCTTTCCGCCTGTTCATCCACGCCATCGCACCGCCCTTGACATAGGCAAGACTGCATCTAATCTGAGTAATCAGATCGCGAATCGCGGCGCCCCGAAAATTAATGACAAAATCATAAACACCTGTACAATCGGCGCCGCTTTCCAACAGACAGGATCGGGAGGAGACATCCCATGGCACTGATCATCCCCGGCGTCGAAGTCAAGGTCGTCAAGGAAGTCCTCGCCCCTCAGCTCGCCCCGTCGGGCGTCCTGGGGCTGGTCGGCATCGTCGAGAACCCGGTCGCCGGTGTCGGTCGGGCAGCCAGTTGGCGCAGCTTCATCGACGGCTTCGGCGCGGCCAGCGCCTTCAGCCTGCCCGAAGCAGCCCAGGCCCTCGGCAACGGCGTCTCCGAACTGGTCGTCTGTCCGGTTGCCTGCAGCAGCACGGCGAGCGTCAAGCTCCCGGCCACCGCCGGCAACGCCGCGGCCTTCACCCTCGTCGCCCGCGCCCCGGGGCCGTGGGGTAACGCCATCTCGGTCAGCATCCTGTCCCGCCAAGTGCCCACCGGCAAGAAGCTCGACAGCGGAGAGGACGAAACCCGCACGGTGTTCGACCTCACCGCCCGCTACGCCGGCAGCGATTACAAGGAAGTGCACCGCAACCTGTCCGCCGACCCGGCCGACCAGATCCGCAACGCCTGCGACGTACTCGCCACCCAGTCCCAGCTGCTGCGTATCAGCGAGGAGCGCGACAAGCTCAAGGCTCCCAAGGACAGCCCCGACATCAAGGACAGCAACGCCGCCGCCTACGCGCTGGCCGGTGCCAGCGATGCAGATCCCGACGCCTACCGCCAGGCCCTCGCCCAGCTCGAGAACGAGGCCGACGTGGACATGGTGCTGGTCTCTGTACAGGACACCAAGGATGCCACCCGGGTCGGCCGCATCTATGCCGACGTGATCAGCCACTGCGACCGCATGAGCGCCCGCAGCCAGGGCCGCATCGGCTTCGGCGAAGTCCCCGGCGCCAGCTCCGCAGAGATTGCAACCGCCGCCGACAAGCTCACTGGCACGCTGGTCTCCGACCGCTTCGTGCTGGTTGCCCCGGCCGGCGTCGTCGGCGCAGTGGCCGGCACCACCGGCAGCCTCGACTACTTCCAGTCCCCCACTTTCAAGCGCCTGTCCGGCCTCGGCGAGCCCGCCCCCGCGCTGGGCGTGGAAGCCCAGCAGGAGCTCCTGCGCAAGAATGTGGTGCCCATCGTCGCCCAACGCGGCCGCGGCATCATCGTGATCCGCGGCCTCACCACCGACGGTGACCAGATCAGCGTGCGCCGGGTCGCCGACCACGCGGTGCGCGGCGTCAAGACCATCGGCGAGCTCTTCATCGGCCGCCTCAACAACGAGGAAGGCCGCGGCGCCCTGAAGCAGAAGCTGGTCGAATTCCTCGTCCAGATGCAAAAGGAAGGCGCCATCGTGCCCTCCACCGACGGCACCGACCCGGCCTTCAAGCTCAACGTCTATTCGAGCCAGCAGGACTTCGCCCAAGGCATCGTCCGCGTGGATCTGGCCGTCCGCCCGGTGCGGGCCATCGATTACATCTACGCCACGGTCCTGGTCCAGGTCTGAACCGTACTCAGCCCAAGCCGCCGTTTTCCCAGTAGCCCCCGCCTCTCCGGAGAAGCCTGCCATGCCGACCGTTTTTTCCGCCAATCGCTCCAGCGTGCTGGTCGACGGCGAAGCCATCGAAGGCCTGCAGTCCCTGGCCTACCGCGTCGTCACCGAACGCGAAGACATCCGCGCCGTGGGCAGCGACGAACGCGTTGCAGTGAGTTTCGGCCTGCGCACCGTGCAGGGCGAGATCACCGTCCGCTCGGCCAGCTTCAAGCTAGACGGCCACCTGGACAAGCAGGCCCGCTTCCAACTCGTCGCCAACCTCAAGAAGGACGACGCCGCCGACTCGCCGAAGCGCACCGTTTCCTTCGACGACTGCTACATCGAGGACAAGGCCTTCAGCCTCGGCGCCGGCGGCACCGTCGTCACCGCATACACCTTTAGCGCGACGCGGATCCGCGAGGAATGAGCCCTTGGGTCCGCTGGAGCTGAACCTCGCCGGCACCGCCTACAGGCTCGACTTCGCGGGCTTCCACCGGCCCCTCGGCGTCGCCACCGACACGCTGGCCGTCACCCTTCAGCCCTGGACTTATCGCCGTCACATGGACACCCTTCGACTGTGCACCGCGCCCTCCGCGGCAGGCTTGCGCCTCGACAGCCGAGTCCTCTGCGATGCGGTGCTCGCGGGCGTGGACGCGGCCGAAGCGGCCCGTCACGAACTCGCCCCCATCGCCCTGTGGTGGGCAGCCGGCGGCGACGCCCCCCTTGCCCAGCCACCGGCCGAAGGGGAATGGCTCGACTTAGGCAGCTACGACAACCCAGCCCGCGTGCGCCTGCACCCCTGGACCGAGCACCAGCGCCTCACCGCCCTCGATGCGAGTCTGTCCGAGGAGCACGACGACAGCTGGTTCGACCCGGTCCGCTACCTGGAGAGCATGGTCGACGCGTCGGTGGCCACCCTCGATGCGCCCACCGGCCTGGACGATCTCGACGCCCGCGCCACTGCCCTGCTGCTCCACGCCACCGTGGCCCTCAACGTCATCGACGAGGAAGCCGACCACCTGCTGCAAGGTGGCGAAGCCGCTCGCCAATGCGCCTCTCGCACCCTTCGGCTGTGCCGGGTGCTGGGCTGGACGCCCACCAAGGTGTGGGCGACACCCGCCGCTGAGGTGGACCGTCTGCTGCGCATGCTCGACCTGTTGCAACCCACCCCACCAACACCCCGACGCCGCAGCCTGGCCGACCATCCGGACGCCACGGTGATCCGCATCGACGATGACGGTGACGATGAAGCCGTGGAAAGGATGTCCTGGTGACGACCGGTACCGAACTCCTCGTCGCCCGCATTCTCCAGCCCCTGGCCCGCAGCCTGGAGGAGGCTCGGCGGAATCTCACGCTGGAAGTGGACGCCGCTCCGGACGATGAAGAGGAGTACACCGCGCCCCTGTCCTCCGAGTCGCCGGCTACCGCCCCTGCGGGCGTGACTGCACCACAGGGGCCCGTCCATGGCATGCGCCCCCAAAAGCAGGCAAAGCAGGAAACATCGCCAAGCATCGACCGGCCGATCTCCATCCCCGCGGTGATTGACGCAGCATCGCATCCTCCCGCGAGGACAAACGAACCGGCGAACCACGCGCACTTCCAATCGACGCATGACGGAGCCCGTCCGCCTGCTCCTCATCCCCGCCAATCCGCCGCCTCCCCCGTCTCTGCGCACCAAGCCCCCCAGCCAACAACACGGATAGAGCCGGCCACCGCCCCCGCCTTCCATCCCCCTCCTTTCCTGCGCCCGGTGGCAGGCGTGACGGAGCCGCCGGTAGTCCAACGTGAGGGACAGGAAGCACGCGTCTCGTCGCCGGAAGAAAGGAGCCCCATCGCGGCGCCGACCTCCATCGAAGTCAGCACAGAACGATCGACCAGAGCTCCCGCGCTGCTGCGCGCCATTCCGCCAGCATCCCGCTTCGCAGCGGACGCGCCTTCGTCAGCGGACGCGGAGCCAAGTCCGGCACCTTTCCCCCCCCCCGTTGCCAAGCCGGCCCCTGGCACGCCTTCACAACAGGAAGCCCGCGAGGCACCCGCCGCCACGACCGGAAAAGCCGTGCCGACCGCTCCCGAGTCCTCCAGCCGACGCCCGAGGCATTGGCGCCTGAAAAAACCGCTCACCGATGCGGCCACCACGCCATCAGCCCAGATCGGCGACACGCCGGAAGCAGTGGGTCCGTCACAAACCGCGGCGCCCGCCCCACTGCCCGTAGCATCGTCTTCCCGCAACGCGCCCGTCGGACGCGTCGCCGACGCGATGGCCCCCGTGCTCGAGAAGGCCTGGCAACTCACCGACAGCAGCCTGCGCGACAGCGACGACAATCCGGCCCCCGCAATGGCGGCCGGCCCCCGCGTCAACAACCATTTCCACGTCAGCGTGGCGCTGGCCGGCGAGAGCTCGGCCCCCCGCGACGCACAGGAACTCGAGACGGCCCTCATCGCCCTGCTTCGCGATGCGGCCCGCCGCCAAGGGCTGGACGTATGAAGCCCGTCCGCCAGAATGCCTACCAGGTACATATCGGCAGCGTGCTGGTCAGCAGCAAGGCCAGCGAATCCCACCGCCAGTTGCTGAAGCTGTGCGTCGACCTGAACATGGACGGCCCAGGCGCGGCCTGCACCATCGAGCTGGCGGACAGCAACGTGGCGCCGCCGAACGCCGGAGACGCCGTCACCGTCAAGCTGGATGTCGGCGATGGCGCACAGACCGTCTTCACCGGCACGCTCGCCGACAGCACGGCCCAGGCTACTGGCCAGACCCTCATTGCCCACGGCGCGATTGCCGAGCTCGGTCGCCACGAAGTGGAAGGCGCCTACGACAGCGTCTCCGCCGATTTCATCATCAAGGACCTGATCGGCAAGGTCGGCGCGTCGACAGGCACCATCAGCAAGGGACCGGACCTATCAGGCTGGGCGCTGCACCGCGGCCCCACGGCCCTCGGCCACCTGCGCCGCCTGGCCCTGCTGTGCGGCGCCGACCTGTTTGCCGACGGCGACGGCAAGATCCACTGCGCCGCCCCGAAGACCGGCGCCTCCGATCACCGGTTCAAGTTCGGCGAAACGGTGATCCGACTGGCCATCCAGAAATGCAGCCCGGCCTTCGACAGCATCGAGGTGTGGGGTGAAGGCGCAGCCAGTGCCAAGGGGGCCGACAAGGTCCACTGGCTCAGCACCGACCTGGCCGGCGTCAGCGCCAAGGCCGCCGTCGGCAGCGACGGCCAGATCCAGGCCGGCAAGCTCGGCACGCGCCCGTTCCGGCTCCGGGAAGGCGCACTGCGCTCCGGCGAGGCCGTCGAAGCCGTCGCCAAAGCCTGGGCCACCAGCCTGGCCGCCCGCCTGCTCGGCGGCAGCCTGGAAGTGTTCGCTGCCCCCAAGGTCCAGCCCGGCGACCTCGTCTCCATCGACGCCCTGCCCACCGACCATGCCGCCGCCAGCCTGCTCGACCAGGGCGGCACGCTGCGCGTCCGCCACGTCCGCCACCTGCTGGATCGCCAGCGCGGCACCATCACCCGGCTGGGCTTCTGAAGATGAGCGTGCGCATCGGCAAGATCGAGCTCACCGGCGTGCAGGATCTGCACACCGAGGAAGCGCGCACCCTCGTCGAACAGCGGGTGCCCGAACAGCAGGGCAGCGTGTTCCAGGATCTGGGGCGCGAGCCGGTCACCATCCTCATCGACGGCCTGCTGCTCGGCGAAGAAGCCCTGTCGTCCCTCGAGACCCTGCGCCAAGCCCACACCAAGGCAGAACCGCAGTCCTTCGCAGCCGACCTGGTGGTCGGCACGGACCTCACCGAAGTCATCATCGAGGACTTCAAGGTCCGCCAGGTGGCCGGCTATCGGGACCGCTTCCGCTTCAGCCTTCGCCTGCGCGAGTACATCGAGCCGCCCCAGGCCAGCGACGCCGCTCTCGCCGACGTTAACAGCGGCATCGCCAGCGATGCCGCCGCATGGAGCGAGGGCAGCCTGGCGGCGGCCGGCGTGCTGCAGGATCCGGCCTCCCTGTCGGCGGCCCTCGCCGCCCAGCCGGCCCTGCTCGACAGCCTCGACATGGATGCCCTCGGCGACGCCGTTGCCAACAATCTCGACAGCCTGGACACGGGCCAACTCAACGGCGTGCTCGACACCCTCGCCGCGGCTGACCCGAGCAAGGCCAGCGGCTTCTTCGACGCGCTGGGCAAGGCCGGCGCCCTCGGCCCGATGCTGTCCAAGTACGTCCAGGAAGGTGCTGCCTTCCTGAAGCAACTCGATCCGTCCAAGTTCAGTTCGCTGATGAAGGCCTTCTCCGGTGGTCTCGAATTCCTCAACCAGCTCAAGAAAGTACTCGACGCAGCGGGCCGCCTGGCCGGCGACATCAAGGATCTCAAGCTACCGCCGGAGCTCGACCGCATCGTCAAGGGAGGGCTGAAATGAGCAGCGCTGCCGACATCGTGCACGACCTCGCCGCCCTGGTGCAGGCGCTGGCCGCGCTGCTGGAAACCAAGACCGCCCGGGAGATTCCCAACATCGCCCGCGACCTCGGTGCCCAACCGCAACTGGCCCAGGGCGTCGACGCCCTCGGCCAGGTGCTCGGCGAAATCCGTGCCGGCGCCGTGCCACTGCGCCGCACCGCCCTCGATGCCGACGCGCTGGTCGCCCTGCTCGGCTGCATCCCGGGCTTCGTCAACGGTATCGGCGCGGCCACCGATGCCTCCGGCGACTGGCTGGCCCGCCTCGGCATCGGCCTGGGCGACGCCGCCAGCGCCGCCCTGCAGGTATCGGGGCCGCTCCGCCAGGTGTCCGGCGTGCTCGACATGGGCGCGGAGGTCGCCGAAGGTGCCGTCTCCCTGCTCGCCCCCGCCGAGTGGCGAGGCCTCATCAGCGCCCTCGACCATCTTTCCGAAGCTCTCAAGGCCCTCAAGACGCCTGCCCCGACCACCCCCGCCAGCGCCATGCCCGGCGCCGCTCTTTCTGGAGGATAAGCACCATGCCCGACAACACGCCCGTTCCCGCGCCCACCTCCGATGGCCGCGCCGACAATCCCTTCCGTGCCGTCGCCATCCTGCTCGACGGGGTGCGCGTCGCCCTCGAGAACAGCAAGCGCCAGGACCAGGCCCCGCGCTGGGTGCGCGTCGTGCGCGTGCGCGAGTTCCGCGACGATGCCATCGCCAAGGGCGTCATGAAGGCCCTCGACGTGCTCACGCTGGCGATAGCCTATCTGCAGCGCTTCACCCTCGACGCCAACGACCTGCTGATCCAGGGCGACGCCGCCAAGGCCTTGGTTGAGGTGTCCGCCGAATTCATCAAGACAGCTACCAGCAAGGAGTTCATCAACTCCCTCGAACTGGCCGTCGGCCAGGATCCGAGCCCCGATTCGCCGATTCCCGACGTCGCCAACATCATCGACAAGATCGTCCAGATCGCCGACAAGGTTCCCGAACCCGACGACCTGAAGGTCATCGGCGCATCCCTCTACAAGCTGCTCGGCATCGAGCAGGCACCGCTCGATGAAGCCAAGCTGGGCACGACCACCGAGAGCCACGTGGTCCTCGCCCACACCGGCACCCTGCGCCTGCTGCAGTTCGGCTTTGACCAGAACTTCAAACTGCAGAATTTCGGCAAGGGCGCCAGCGTCTCCTCCCTCGACATCAACCGCCTCGGCGCCCGCCGCCTGTGGGAAGCCGGCAGCGACAAGCTGCCGCTCAAGTCGATCGGCAAGTTCGGCGAGGCCCCCGACGTGGAAACCGTGTGGGAGCTCGACTTCTCCACCGACAAGGCCGGCAGCGACGTGCAGGACGCCAACGCGATCCTCGAGGCCCTCGGCTACGTCACCCCCAACGTGGCCGACCGCAAGGTTTTCAGCCCGGAGTTCGCCGGCCGCCTGCGCACCTTCCAGCAGATCAACGAACTGCCGGTCAGCGGCAAGCTCGACAACGCCACCCTCAACCGGCTGCTGCACCTGGACTACGACGCCAAGAACCTCAAGCGGGCCAAGCGCTTCAAGGCCGACGCCCTGCCGAAGGGCTTCGATCCGCTGAAGGCCCCGGCCTGATCCGGCGAGTGCAACAAATCCAGCCATGAGCGATCCGATCGACATCATCCGCGCGGTGGTCCGCGACGAGCTGCGCAGCCTGCGCCTCGGCGACCTGGCTGTGGTGACCAGCGTCTTCCCCCACACGGGGGAGGACGACGGCAACAACCACGAATGCACGGTCCAGCTGCGCGAAGGCGGCCTCGAACTGCGCAAGGTCCCCATCGCCACGCCCCACGTCGGCATGGTCAGCCCGCCACAGGTAGGCGATCTGGTGCTGCTCAGCTACGTCGGCGGCGACCCGAACCGGGCCGTCGTCGTCGGCCGCCTGTACTCCGAGAAGATCAATCCGCCGGTCCACAAAGAAAAGGAATGGCATGTCTTCGCCACCGCCGATGGCGTCAGCAGCTTCGCGATCGACGCCGATGAATCCTGCATCGTCACCGCCGGCAAGACCATCGTGACGGTGAAGAAGGACGGCAACGTGGAGGTGAAGGGCGAGGCCGACCTCGCCATCGAGGTGAAGGGGAAGCTCACGATCAAATGCACCGACTTCACGCTGGATGCCTCCGGCAACGTGGACCTGGGCAAGAACGGCGCCGGCGTGATCACCGAGCAATCCCACAAGTGCTACTACACCGGCAAGGCCCTGGTGCCGTCCGGCACCGTCAAGGCCAAGGGCTGACGCGAGGAGAGCCAGACATGCCCGCCCCGACCTCCAGCCAGATCGAATCCCCGGCCAGCGGTTTCCTCAAGGCCGCCGGCCTGCAGGGCGAGGACATTCCCGGCCTCGCCACCGCCATCGCCAACACCACCGGCCAGGCGCTGACGATGTTCCTGTCCCAGGCCATGGTAATGCCCGGCATCCCGGTAGCTGCCGATCCGATCACCGGCAGCGGATCCACCGCTGGCCCCGGTAAACTGATGCCGCCGCCGGCCGGTGGCCCCGGCGCGTCGCAGCTGGAAGGCCTGGCCAGCGCCCAGTGCCAGGGGCAGGGCCTGCGCGGCGAGGATGCGGACGGACTGGCCAAGACCATCGCCGGCACCGTCGCCCAGGCCATCAACCTGTTCTGCGCCCAGAGCATGGTGATGCCCGGCATCGCGGTGGCCGGATTCGTCAGCGCCGCGCCGGGCATGCTCCAGCCGGTGCCGCTGCAGTCTCCGCTGGAAGGCTTCGCCAACGGTCTGCTCAGCCAGAACGGCCTGCGTGGCGAAGACGCCCCCAAGCTGGCCCAGGCCCTCGCCCAGAGCGTGGACCTGGCCCTCACCCTGTTCGCGTCCCAGGTCCTGGTGTCGCCCGGAATCCCCTGCCCGCCCGGCGCCAGCGCCGGCCCCGGACGACTGATGTGAAGGAGGCCACGACGATGGCGACCGCCCCCGATCCGTTCGGTACCGACCTCCGGCTGGTCTTCCCTCGCGGAGAGGCCGGCATCGACCTGGCCCTCGGCCTGCAGGACCTGGAAACCATCAACGGCCTCGAAAACCTTGTCCAGGCCCTGACCCTGCGCCTGCTGGTGGACCACGGCGAACTGGCCGGCCTCGCCCACCCCCGCTACGGCAGCCGCATCCGCGACCTGATCGGTGAGCCCCTCGACCGCCCGAACCTCGAACTGCTGCGCCGCTACGTGCGCCAGGAGCTGCTGCGCGACCCGCGCGTCGAGGAGGTGCTGCAAGTCACCGTCACGCCCCACGCCCCACGCTGCGACGGCGTCGACGTGGTCGCCCGGGTTCGCGCCATCGGTGGCCAGGAAGCCGGCATGGAGGTGCGCATCGATGCCGCTTGACCGGGTCTTCATCAAGAAGGATTTCGCCGAGGTGGTGGATGCCCTGCTGACCGACATCGGCTCGGGCATGGGCGGCCGCGTGGCGCTGACCGATGCCAACGAAGGCAGCGTGGTGCGCACCCTCGCCGAAGCCTTCGCCCGCGAACTGGCGGTCTGCTACGAACAACTCGACACGGTTTACCGCAACGCCTACCTGGAGAGCGCCAGCGGCCCCGCCCTCGACAACGTCGTCGCCCTGCTCGGCATCGAGCGCCAGCGCGGCGGCCACCTGGAGGGCACAGCCCTGTTCGGCCGCGGCCAGCCAGCCCCGGAAGACATCCACATCCCCCTCGGCACGCTGGTCGCCGGGCGCGACGTGCCCCTCTTCGCCACCACCGCCAACGCGGTGCTCGGCAAGGGCGAACGCCAGCTGATGGTCGGCGTCCGCGCGGTGGAGCCGGGCGGCAATACCGTCAAGGCCAACGCCCTCGCCACGCTGCCACGGCCGATCGCCGGCATCGACACGGTCGGCAATCCCGGCGACCTGGTCCTCCGCCAGCGCGAAGAAACCGACGACGAGCTGCGCGCCCGCGCCCGTCGGCTGGTGCAGTCCTCCAACACCGGCACGGTGTCGGCACTGGAACAGGCTGCCCGCAGCCTGGGCATCCAGGAAGTGCAGGTCATGGAGAACCCCGGCGGCCGTCCCGGCGAGGTGGACGTGATCCTCGGCGACAAGGACATCCCCGCCGACCTGCTCGAAGAGGTGCGCAACCGCCTGGAGGACGTGCGCCCGGCCGGTATCGTGCTGCGCTGCGGGCCGGCGACCCCGGTGTTCGTGCAGGTCACGGCAACACTGACCCTCAATGCCGAGCTCTCCGAACGGGAACAGAAGGACATCGAGAAGCGCCTGGGCGCTACCCTCATCGATTACTTCGGCAAGCTGAAGGTCGGCGAGGCTGTGCGCGAGGCCAAGGTCCGCTCCCTACTGCTCGGTCACGATGCGATCGTCGGCTGCGGCCGAACCGGCCAGCGCCCGCTGCTGGAGCCCTTCGTGTGGCAGGACGGCAATGGCCTCCAGTCGGTGGCTTTCCGCGCCCTGATCGGCAACGGCGACGTGCTGGCCAGCCCCGGCGAACGCATCAGTCTCTACCCGGAAGCCCTGCCGCTGCGCCTGAGCATCGAACCGCCCAAGCTCAATGTGTGGGTGGATGCGAACCTGACTCTCGCCGCCGGCACGCCGACCAACGGACTGCTGGCCCGCGTGACCAACGCCCTCAAGGACGCCTTCGACAGGGCCACCCGCCAGGCGGCGGAGGATGCACCTGCCGAGGTCACCTACGCCACACTGCACGACACCGTCACCGCCGTCACCGGCGACAGCGCCCTGGCGCGCCTGCGCGTCACCGTCATCCACGAGCGGGACGGACTCGCGGAAGAACTCGACGACGCCAGCGGGCAGGCCCATGTGAGCGTGCGCGAACAGCCCATGCCGCGGACCATCACGCTGCGCATGGAGAACGGCGATGTCTGACCCGCGGCGGCGGCGGGAACGCCTACTGCAGCTGCTGCCGCGCATCTATACGGCGCAGCCCGAGCGAAGCGCGGTGGCCGCCGTCATCGGCGGCCTGGCCGCCAGCCTGGCCCGCCTCGACGACGGGCTGACCCGCGTGCAGTACGACCGCTGGGTCGGCCTGGCCAGTACCCAGCGACAGGACGCGGACAACGCCAGCGCGGCGGAACAACTCGGCCAACTGCTGCAGGTCGCCCGCCTACCGCCGCGCCTCAACCACGCCGGCTACGACAGACCGTCCCCCGACCGGCTGGAGATCCGCTTCGACCACAGCGCGCCGCGGGACGAAGCCCTGACCGAACTGATCGGCGAAGGCTGGCGTCGCCCGCGCAACGGCCGCCCGCCCCTCGATCCGGCGGAAGCCCTCGGCGCTCTGTTCCCCGGCCTCACCTTCGCGCTCGGCAACGACGAATTCAACCTGAGCGTCACCACAGATAGCGCGGCCGGCGCCGACAGACTGGCGCCCTTCCTTGCGGTGCTCGACCCGGAGCCCGGTGAAACCTACCGCCAGCGCCTGCTGGTCACCGCCCGCGTACGCACCGGCGGCCTGGCCACCCCGCGGGCGCTGCTGTCCCTGGCCATTGCCGACCTCGGCGCCGAACCCTGCCCGCGCCTGCTGCGCCGGCAGGACAGCACCCTTGCCTTCGGCATGCCGCCGGGCACCCGCAAGCGCTGCAGCGCCTGCGGCGGCAAGGGCGACATGGCCTGCCCCAACCGCAGCACGGCGGTCGTCGAAGCCTGGCTCACCGAAAACCCGAGCCTGCCGGCCAATCATGCCGAAAGCGCGCCGCGCCTGCGCCGTCCGTTTGCCATCAGCAATCCGAGCCTGCACCCCGACCGCCCGGTGCTGAGCCTCAAGATCACCGAACAACCCGCGGCCTACCCGGCCATCCGCAGCATCGACACCGGCGAGATCACCCTCTACGCGGGTACCGTCAAGCCTGGCGAAACCCTGGTGCTCTACCCCGCTGTCACCCCCGCCGAAGCTGCCCCCTTCGACGGCTTCGACGCCCCCGGCCACCACGCCTGGCTCAGCGCCCACCCGACGGGGCAGGCGCTGCTGATCGGACCCGACGGCACGGAGCGGGACGTCAGCCATTCGATCTTCTACCTGTGGGGCAACCGCTTCGACGATCCCCAGTCGAGCCTCGGCGCGATGCGCTGCGGCGTGCTCGACCAGCGGGTCCTCACGCCACGCCTGCAATGCGGCAGCAATCAATGGATGCTGCTGACTTTCGCCCAGCCCGACGCCGAATTCGCCGATGCCACGACCACCGTCCATACCTCCCGCTTCGCCGGGCACGACGACGCGGGAGGCACCAGCTTTGCGCTGCTCGACGGCTCCATCAGCCGCAGCGACTCCCGCTACGCCTCCATCCTTTTCGAGTCCTTCAGCAAGACCGACACCGGCACGGCCAGCGAGGAGACCACTATCAATGCGCCGCGTCTGTCCCTGCGCCTCGACTGGATGGCACGCCCGCCGGCCAGCTACCGGCTGCGGGTTCCCAAGAGCGGCTGGGTCTCCGCCGCCGCCGCCCGCGGCGCCCTCAAACTGCTGCGCAGCGACGTCACCCGGGCCACCGCCGCCGGCGTGCGGGCAATGGTGGACTTCCCGGAGCCCCCACGCCGCGAGGATGTCATGCCCGCCGACGGACTGTCCGCGGTCGCCCTCGCCCAGCGCTGGACGGAAGACGCAGCCCCGACTGACGGAGCACTGCAGACCGGCCTCGGCCTGAGCTCCCAGGAGAGGCACGAGCCCGGCGAAGGACGCTTTTCGATGCAGGTGGTATTCGACACCACCCGCCTGGACTGGAGCCATGCGGGGTGAATCGCCCCGAGGAGTTGAAGAAGATGCCCATGAAGGAATGCCACGGCCTCGCCGGCCGCCTCTCGATCGAACTGCGCGATGCCAGCGGCCGCGTGGTGGAGAAACGCCGGGTGGACAACCTGATCACCAATGCCGGCCGCAATCTGCTGGCCCGCCTGTTTGCCGGCGCCGCCCAGGGGCCCGAGCTGCGCATCGCCGTCGGCGGCCAGGGCGGCACGGTAAGCCTCGACGACACCGCCCTCGGCGATCCATTGGACTCGGCCCCGGCCAGTATCCCAAGCATCGCGCTGGCCGACCATGACGGGCAGCAACGCATCACCGCGCGCGTCACTGCCACGCTACCGGCCTCCGGGAGCTCCGATCCGCAGGCCCTGCAGGAGGCCGGCATCCTGATCAGCCTGCCGAGTGCCGAAGCGGTGCTCTACAACCGCGTGACCTTTCCGCTCATCAACCGGGCGGGCAACCTGGAAATGACTCTGACCTGGGAGGTGATTTTCTGATGGCCGACACACCCGATCCCTATCTCCGCAAGGACCCGGGCGACATCATGCTCGCCGCCGACTGGAACGAGATGCAGGTGCGGGCCCGCAGCGAGCTGCGTGCTCACGACCATACCGGTGACACCGCCCGCCAGGTTCCCCGTGACGGCATCCAGGACAAGGCCATCGACGCCAGCAAGATCGATCCCGACATCAAGCTCAACCTGAAGGAGCTCACGGTCAGCGGCCCGTTGAAGGTAACGGGCACCAGCCAGCTCGCCGACATCCGTGCAGCCCTCGCCAGCTTTTCGGGCCCCAGCCTGACCACCGCCGGCAACCTCGGCATCGGCACCGACAGTCCCGAGAACGCCGAAGGTTGGAACCGGGTCGCCGACCTGGTCGGCGCCGAGCACGCCAAGCTGTCGGTACGCGCCGGTGACATCGACGGCCGGTTGATGAGCCACGTCGGCGGCTTTTTCGGCGCGGAAGCCGGCATGATCATCGGCACCAAGAGCCCTCACCCCCTCTCCTTCGTGAGCGCGGGCGCATTGCGGCTCAAAGTGCACTCGGCCAAAGCGGAAGACGGTACCGAGACACCGATCGTCGAACTCTTTCCAGGCAACAATCCGCTACGCTTCTCCTCCGCCTGGACCAGCCGGGCAGCTGGTGGAAACACGGCTGAAATCAGCAACGACACCCAGCTCTACAAGACCCTGATGCTCGTCGGCAACAACAGTGCCGGCCTCGGGCGCCGCGTATCCGTGTGGGACCGGCTGGACGTCAACGGCAGCATCTACGCCCACGGCATCGACGTCAGCACCGAGATCGGCCAGCACATGACTGCCGACGGCACCTTCTACCGCTGGCAGGGGCAGGTCTACATCAACGTGGACGACAACCTGTACATCCGCGACAGCAGCCGCGGCATCCGCATGCACTTCGACACCATCAACGGCGTATTCAAGACCGACGTGCTGCGCCTGGGCGATAAATGGCGGCTGTCAGGCATCGGCGACCATGAGGCCAACGACGAATGGCTACGACTCAAGAACGTGGCCAACAATGCCTATTGGGGCGGTTTTGCCGCATCGAAAATGTGGACCATGCAAGGCCAGTACCAACAATCGGATCTACGCCTGAAATGCAATATCCAGGAGATCGACCGGGCCCTGCCCCGGCTGAACCAGCTGCGCGGCGTCAGTTTCAACTGGAAGAGCGATACCTCGCGGGAAGTGCTCGGCCTACTCGCCCAAGACGTCGAGGCGGTCCTACCACAAGCCGTCAGTGAAGGCCCCGATGGCTGGAAGGGCATCGATACATCGGCGGTGGTGGCCCTGCTGGTGCAGGCCGTGAAGGAGCAACAAGCGATGATCGACGACCTGCGCAGCGCCCTCCCGCGGCGCAACTGACGGAGCGCCCCATGGCCGAACGCCCCGATCCCTACGTGAAGCGCAGCGCCGGCGACATCATCCGTGCCGACGACTGGAACGAAGCCCAGGTACTGGCCCGCGAGGCCCTGGCCGGCCACGATCACGGCACCGGCAATGGCGCCCCCATCCCGCGGGAAGGGATACGCGAGAAAGCCATCGACGGCAGTCGCATCGATCCGGCCGCCAGCGTCACGGTCCAGAATCTCGAAGTGCGCGGCAGCCTCAAGCTGAGCACCCATGACCTGACCACCCAGATCGCCGACATCCTCACCAGCCTCGGCAACACACTCGGCCGCAGCGGCGGCGCCATCAAGGGCAGCCTATCGATCAGCGAGCGCCTGACCCTGGGCAGCGAGCGGGCGCCGAGCAGCCGCCTGCAACTGGGCAACCTCACCGCCATCGACGCCGGCGGACGCAACGAGGCGTGGACCAACCTGGGCTCCAACGCCTACTACGACGGCGCCTGGAAACGCATCGACAGCAGCAAGGCCGGCGTCAACGTACACATGAACCCGGACGCCGACGGACAGGAATTCCGCTTCCTGCGCGTCGAGGCCGACGGTGGCAACCTGCGCAACATCGCCACCCTCGGCAGCAAGGTGTGCGCCATCACCGAGGCTAGCGTGGGGATCGGCACCGGAGCACCGGCCGGCCGCCTGGACGTACGCGGCGCCATCCACGCCGGCGGCTCCGACCTTTACTTCACCGAAACCGGCCACCGCCACACCGGCTTCGGCAACCATGCCGGCTACGCCGCCCTCGAGAACGACGGCGGCGACTACAACGCGCTGATGATCCTCGGCCGGTCCACCGGCGGGCCGCTGGGACGGGTCGTGAAGATCTGGGACAACGTGTTCATCGCCGGCAACCTGGGCACCCACGGCTTTTCGCCGGTCCCCAAGACGCCGGGCTGGCAGGGTGGCATCCACACCTACGACATCGAGGCCGAGGCCACCATCTGGGCGCGCAACAACGTGCAGACAGGCAACCGCGACCTCGCCGAGAACTTCGATACCGTCGAAGAACTGGAAGCCGGCGACGTGGTCAGCCTCGACCCGGACGGCAGCGGCATGCTGCGCTGCCGCCGCAGCGAGGATCCGCTGGTCCTCGGCGTCGTGTCGTCCCAACCCGGCCTGCTACTGGGTGCCGACCCGGCCCGCCGCATTCCGCGCCCCGGCGAATACCCGGTCGCCCTGTCGGGCCGGGTACCCTGCAAGGTCAGTGGCGAGAACGGCCCGATCCGCCGCGGCGACCTGCTGACCAGCGCCAGCCTGCCCGGCCACGCCATGCGCGCCGGCAATGCCCCAGTCGGAACCACCATCGGCAAGGCCCTCGATGCCTTCGACGGCGGGCAGGGCCTCATCGACATCTTCGTATTCCTCCGCTGACCCATCCTGCCCCGCTCCCATCGACCATCATGAAGAACCAACTCGAAGCCCGCCTGAACGAACTCCGCGGCGAATACGACGCCGGCACCAAGGTACTTGCCGACCTGCAGAAGAAGCAGGACGAACTGCGTAGCACCCTGCTGCGCATCAGCGGCGCCATCCAGGTGCTGGAAGAAGTTCTCGCCACCGAAGGTGCCGCCGACGCAGGCAACGATGGCAGCGGCCCGCGCCTGGTCGCCAACTGAACGCCGACCACCGATGGACGAATCGGTAACGCTCCTCGATCCCGATGGCCGACCGGCCACGAAGCGGCAGTTCACGGCCGGCGACGGACTCAGGCTCAGCGTCGGCCTTCCTGCTGGCCGCCGCCTGGCCTCTGCTCGCCTGCGCCTGGCCGCCGCCGACGGCAGCGTCCAGACCATCCAGCCGGCACTGCAGAGCGATGCCGGCGACAAAGCGCTGGACGGCAACGGCGCCGTCTCCTTGCGCTGGGCCACCGCGGATTGGGGTGAGGAACGCGCGGTCGTCGGCCTCACCCTGGTGGCTGACAGCCCGCCGCCTCGGAACGGACTGCGCGCTCGACTGTTCAACCACGGTAACTGGCTACCTGTGATGCCCCTCGACACCCTGCCCACCGGCAGCCGCCAGAGTTTCCCCCCTCAAAGCGCCAGCCGCCTGAACGCCGAAATGCTCATCGAAGGCAAGGTTGGCGACACGGCCACCGGCGTCCTCGTCCCCGGCCCCCTGTCGATCAAACAGTTCAGCATTCACCTCAGCCAGCAGCCCTGCGGCCTGACGGTGGCCATCGACGACGAGGCCCCCTTCTTCACCGCCGACGGGCCACTGCCGCTCACCCCCATCGAAGTGGGCGGATTGGTTCGGGCCCTGAACCGCTACCGCAACGACCACCCGCACGCCACCAGCGTGCCGCTGCAGATCCGTTGTGCCGGCCAGCAGGCCTTCGTCGTATCCGACTTCGAGGCCCATCCGGAAACCTTGCCACCACCGACGACACCCGACGAACCGAGCACGCCTCCCAATACACCGCGCCCCGGAGAGCGGGCCTGGTTGCCCGATGGCCAGGGCAGCACGAATCTGGCCCGCCTGTGCGATGGGCGCCATGCCGCCGCCATCGTGCTACCACCCTTGGAGGGTGGCGTCTTGTCGAGCGTCGCCCTTCGTCTGCGCCCTCTTGGACGGACCAACCATGGACGACTACTCATTCACCTGGCAAACGGTACCGTGCCCCAGGAGCCCGCCCTGCTGACAATCGACTTCGAACTGATCGTCGATGAACCCGCTGCCTCAGTCCCCGTCTGGCTGACCGCATGCTTGCCCGAGCCACAGCCCCTCACCGACCAATCTTGGTGGCTGGTGTGCCGGATGAATGAAGGCGCAGTGCTGTGGTATGCCGACCCGGATCGACCGCCACGGGTGACGGACAGTCGTTACCAGAGCGTCGATGGCCCGTGGCTACCCCTCGACGGACCGGGCGAAGCACCCTGGCTGCAACTGCGTGTCGGGATACTGGACGCCATCCTGGCCACCGCTTGAGGACGATTCAATGCTCGGAGCCCTGGAAAACCTCCTGCTGCCCGCCCTGCGGGAAACCCTCGGTGCCGCCCAGGATCTACAGGGTGGTCCGGCAACCGCCCCTTCCCAAGGGAACAACCGCGTCGCCCTCCACGCCACGCGGCTTCACCGGCCACGCGCGACCCCAGATAGCGACGCGACGCCGATACGGGACCCTGCCAGCCTGGGCTGGCAAGGCACTCTGGCAAGCGATGCGGCACACCCGCTGGATTTTCCGCTGCCGACGGAAGCAGTCGGCGATCTGGCGGAAGTGCAGAGCCCGCCAGGGCGGATCCTGTCCGCCGGCGACATCTACCTGCTGGATGGCCGCACGCTGCGCTTCTTCCGTGCCCCGCCGGGCCAGGTTGTGGCACGCACGCGTGGCATACGGAGCGCCGGCTACCGGGAGCGCAGCGAAGGGCGCATTGATCTGGAACTGCGGGTCTGGGCAAAGGACCTGGACAGCGTCGACACGCTCCTGGCACGCAGCCTGCAATCCGTGCTGGCCGCCTTCGAATCCCTCAACGTCATCGACCTGACAGGTGCCGCACCGGGCTTCGGACTGCGGATGACCCGCCTGCGCCTCGAGCTGACGGACATCACCCGCCACTTCGATGCGGCCGCACCGGCCTGGCTGCTGGGGGTGGCCCGTTGCCGGCTGCACGGAGAACTGGAACTGGCCCTGACGCTGGGTGCGCCGGAAGAGGAAGGACGGATCGCCGATGTAGCGATCCAGCTGCACAGCCCATCGAAAGCGGGCTGAGGACGGGCTGGCAGGAAAAAGCGGCAGCCCGCGCCGGAGCTGCCGCCTTGAGTGGCGCCTTGGGGCCGCTCAGGACGCCAGCAGGCGGTCGAGTTCGGCGACGGTGCGCTCGGCGGCCTTGCCGTCCCACAGCAACGGACGCCGCCCCTGCTTGCCCTGGCCCGCCAGCACCTTGGCGGCTTCTTCAAGGATGCGCGCCGGATCGGTCCCGACAAGAACGTTGCTGCCTTCATCGATGGTCACTGGGCGCTCGGTGTTCTCCCGCAGGGTCAGGCAAGGTACGCCCAGTGCGGTGGTTTCCTCCTGCAGGCCGCCGCTGTCGGTCATGATCAGCGCCGCGTCCTTCCACAGGTTGAGGAATTCCATGTAGGACTGGGGCTTGGTGAGCACGACATTGGGCCCAAGGTCCAGACCGAACTTTTCCAGGTTGCCGCGGGTGCGCGGATGCACCGGGAAGATCAGGGGCAGGTCGGCGGCGATCTGCTTGAGCGCACCGGCAATGCCGCGCAGGTTGGCCTCGTCATCCACATTGGACGGGCGGTGCAGGGTCACCACGCCATAGCGGGGGTACTGAGCCTTCAGCGCCTGGGTTTCGAGGCCGCTCTTGTCGGAGGCTTCGAGCTTGTCGCGCTGGAACAGCAGGTTGTCCACCATCACGTGCCCTACGTGGAATACCGCGGCCGGGTCCTTGCCTTCCTTCAGCAGGTTGTCGACGCCGGCCGGCTCTGTGCAGAAGAACCAGTCGGAGATGCTGTCGGTGACGAGACGGTTGATTTCTTCCGGCATGCGCATGTCGCCGCTACGCAGGCCGGCCTCCACGTGGGCCACCCGGATGTCGAGCTTCTTCGCGTCAATGGAACAGGCCAGGGTGGAATTGACATCCCCCACCACCAGCACGCAGTCGGGGCGCACTTTCTGGCAGATCTCCTCGAAGGCCACCATGATCTTGGCGGTCTGCGTGGCGTGGCTGCCACCGCCGGCCTCCAGGTGATAGTCAGGCTTGGGAATCCCCAGCTCGTCGAAGAACACGTCGCTCATCTCCCGGTCGTAGTGCTGACCGGTGTGGACGATCTTGAACTCGAAGCGGTCCGCACGAGCCTGCAGAGCCCGCACGATCGGCGCTATCTTCATGAAGTTGGGGCGCGCGCCGGCGACGAGGTAGATCAGCGAACGGGACATACGGGGACTCCACGGGCAAAAGATGACAGAGGCACATTATCGCGCGCGCCCCTCGGTGCAAACAAAGAAATAGTTGTCGGGCGAGGACGGGCATCACCCGATTCGCCGGCGCGGCCGTCCACATTCAGTCGAAGGTCTCGCACTCCGCCAACGCCTTCCCCGCCTGATCCTTGGCCGACAGCAGCGGCGGGCCGTCCAGCTCGTGCAGCGGCCATTCGACGCTCACCGTCGGGTCGTTCCAGGCCAGGCTGCGCTCGAACTGCGGCGCGTAGTAGTCCGTCGTCTTGTACAGGAAGTCCGCCGTCTCGCTGAGCACCACGAAGCCGTGCGCGAAACCCGGCGGGACCCACAGTTGCCGGTGATTGTCCTCGCTCAGTTCGACCCCGTCCCACTGCCCGAAAGTCGGCGATCCCCTGCGCAGGTCCACCGCCACGTCGAAGACGCGGCCCTGGACGACCCGCACGAGCTTTCCTTGCGGCTGCTGGATCTGGTAGTGCAGGCCGCGCAGCACGCCCTTGCCGGAGCGGGAATGGTTGTCCTGCACGAAGTCCACCTCGAGGCCGGTGGCCTCGCGAAAGCCCCGGGCGTTGAAGCTCTCCATGAAGAAGCCACGGGCGTCGCCGAAGACTTTCGGTTCGAGGATCAACAGGCCCGGGATACGGGTTTCGATGACGTTCATCAGAACACCTTCTCTTCGAGGATGCGCAGCAGGTACTGGCCGTAGCCGTTCTTGGCGAGCGGGGCGGCGAGCTTTTGCAGGTGGGCGGCGTCAATCCAGCCAGCGCGCCAGGCGATCTCTTCGGGACAGGCGATCTTGAGGCCCTGGCGCTTTTCGATGGTCTGGATGAACAGGCTGGCGTCGAGCAGGCTTTCGTGGGTGCCGGTGTCGAGCCAGGCATGGCCGCGGCCCATGACCTGCACGTCGAGGGCGCCCCACTCGAGGTAGCGGCGGTTGACGTCGGTGATCTCCAGCTCGCCGCGCGGACTGGGCTGGATGGACTTGGCGACCTCGACCACCCGGTTGTCGTAGAAGTAGAGGCCGGTGACGGCGTAGCGGCTCTTGGGGACCTTGGGCTTCTCTTCGAGGCTGATGGCGTGGCCGTCGGCGTCGAACTCGACGACGCCGTAGCGCTCGGGGTCGGTGACCGGGTAGGCGAAGACGGTGGCGCCGTCGGTGTTCTGGGTGGCCTGGCGCAGGTCGCTGGCGAAGTCGTGGCCGTAGAAGAGGTTGTCGCCGAGCACGAGGGCGCTGGGATTTTTGCCGACGAAGTCTTCGCCGATCAGGAAGGCCTGGGCGAGGCCATCCGGGCTGGGCTGGACGGCGTATTGCAGGTTGAGGCCCCACTGGCTGCCGTCACCGAGCAGTTGGGTGAAGCGCGGGGTGTCCTGGGGGGTGGAGATGATCAGGATGTCGCGGATGCCCGCCAGCATGAGGGTGCTGAGGGGGTAGTAGATCATCGGTTTGTCGTAGACCGGGATGAGCTGCTTGGACACCGCCAGGGTGGCGGGGTGGAGCCGGGTGCCGGAGCCGCCGGCGAGGATGAGGCCTTTGCGTTGCAGGGTGGTCATGGGTGGGTCCGGTTCAAGGTCAATTCAGGATTTCGGTGAGCATGCGTTCGACGCCCTGCTGCCACGCGGGCAAGGTGAGGCCAAAGGCGGCCTGCAGCTTGCGGGTGTCGAGGCGGGAGTTGGCCGGGCGCTGCGCGGGCGTCGGGAAGGCGCTGGTGGGGACCGGGCGGATCGCCTCTGCGGCAACCTGGATCGGCACGCCACGGGCGCGGGCAAATTCGATGACGTGGCAGGCGTAGGCGTGCCAGGTGGTCTCTCCGCCAGCGACGAGGTGGTAGAGCCCGCCGAGTTCGGCATTGGCCAAAGTGGCGCGGGCGGCGTGGGCGGTGACGTCGGCGAGGAGTTCGGCGCCGGTGGGGGCGCCGTGCTGGTCGTCGATGACGGTGAGCTGTTCGCGCTCGGCGGCAAGCCGGAGCATGGTCTTGGCGAAGTTGCCGCCGCGGGCGGCGTACACCCAGCTGGTACGGAAGATGAGGTGGCGGCAGCCACTCTGGCGGATGAGCTCTTCGCCTTCGAGCTTGGTGCGGCCGTAGACGGACAGCGGGCCGGTGGGGGCGTCTTCGGTGCGCGGGGCGTCGCCGCTGCCGTCGAAGACGTAGTCGGTGGAGTACTGGACGAGCAGCGCGCCGCGCCGGGCGGCTTCGCGGGCGAGGACGCCGGGTGCGAGGGCGTTCAAGGCGCGGGCGAAGTCGGGTTCGCTTTCGGCCTTGTCGACGGCGGTGTGGGCGGCGGCGTTGACGATGAGGTCGGGGGCGACGGCGTCCACGGTGGCGGCGAGGCTGTCGGGGTCGGCGAAGTTGCCGGAGAGGCCCGGTGCGCCGTCGTGGTCGAGGGCGATCACGTCACCCAAGGGGGCGAGGCTACGCTGCAGTTCCCAGCCGACCTGGCCGTTCTTGCCGAAGAGGAGGATCTTCATCGAAAGCGTCCTTTCAGCGGGCGGTGTAGTTCTTCTCGACCCACTCGCGGTAGGCGCCGCTTTGCACGTGGGCAACCCAGTCCTGGTGCGCGAGGTACCAGGCGACGGTCTTGCGGATGCCGGTGTCGAAGGTCTCGGCCGGGCGCCAGCCGAGTTCGCGTTCGATCTTGCGGGCGTCGATGGCGTAGCGGCGGTCGTGGCCGGGGCGGTCGGCGACGTAGGTGATGAGGCGGCTGTAGCTGCCGGCGGGATCGGGCTTGAGTTCGTCGAGCAGCGCGCAGAGGGTCTTGACGATGTCGATGTTGGGTTTTTCGTTCCAGCCGCCGACGTTGTAGACCTCGCCGGGGGTGCCGGCGTCGAGGATGGCGCGGATGGCGCTGCAGTGGTCGGTGACGTAGAGCCAGTCGCGGATCTGCTGGCCGTCGCCGTAGACGGGCAGCGGCTTGCCGGCGAGCGCGTTGGCGATGATCAGCGGGATGAGCTTCTCGGGGAAGTGATACGGGCCGTAGTTGTTGGAGCAGTTGCTGGTGGTGACCGGCAGGCCGTAGGTGTGGTGCCAGGCGCGCACGAGGTGGTCGGAGGCGGCCTTGCTGGCGGAGTACGGGCTGTTGGGCTCGTAGGTCTTGGTTTCGGTGAAGGCCGGGTCAAGGGGGCCGAGGGAGCCGTAGACTTCGTCGGTGCTCACGTGGTGGAAGCGGAAGGTGGCCTTGGCCTCCCCTTCGAGGCCCTGCCAGTGGGCGCGGGCGGCTTCGAGCAGGGTGAAGGTGCCCTCGACGTTGGTGCGCATGAATTCGCCGGGGCCGTGGATGCTGCGGTCCACGTGGCTTTCGGCGGCGAAGTGAACGATGGCGCGGGGTTGATGCTCGGCGAGCAGGCGGTCGATCAGGGCACGGTCGCAGATGTCGCCATGCACGAACACGTGCCGGGCGTCGCCTTCCAGGGAGGCCAGGTTCTCCCGGTTGCCCGCGTAGGTCAGGGCGTCCAGATTGACTACCGGCTCGTCACGCGTTGCGAGCCAGTCCAGTACGAAGTTGGCGCCGATGAAGCCGGCGCCGCCGGTTACGAGAATCATGGATGTCCTTGGATAAACTATTCAAGCGGGATTATGACAAACTCAAGCTCTTGCGACACCTTCCGCAACCGCGGAGCGGTGAATACTCGGCGAATCGTTTCGATTATCTCACCCCAAAAAAACACACGTGTGCAAGCTCGGAAGAAAGTCCCTGATCCGGCCCGGCAAATGCCGTCGGGGTCGGGGATTTCCGGCATGATGGCAAATGCCCGCACGTCTTTGAAGAGGACAGGATGCTGCGCTACATGCAGCCTGCGATAATCATCCCCACGCTGATCGCGCTCATCGTGGGCACGGTTGCTGGCGGCATCGCATGGCAGCGCATCGAAGCCGCCTATCAGGAAGCACAGCAGCGAGCCTTCGACGCCGAAACCAGCGAGATCACGCTCAAGATCGACGAACGCTTCAAGGCCTACCGACAGGTCCTGAGGGGCGCACGGGCTCTGTTCGCAGCCTCCCGGGACGTCACCCGCCAGGAATGGGGGCAGTACGTGGACGCCTTGCGCCTGTCGGAAGACTATCCGGGCATCCAGGGGGTCGGTCTGGCAGTGCCACTGCGGGCGGCCGATATGGAACGCCACGAGCAGGCTATGCGTGCCCAGGGCTTTGCCGACTACCGCTTGACCCCGTCGGGCAGTCGTACCGAATACACCGCAATCATTTATCTGGAACCCTTCGACTGGCGCAATCAGCGGGCCCTCGGCTTCGACATGTACTCCGAACCGGTGCGTCGCGAGGCGATGGCCCGCTCGCGCGAACTGGGCATACCGGCGCTCTCCGGCAAGGTAAGGCTGGTACAGGAGACCGCCGCCGACTCCCAGGCCGGTGTCCTGCTATATCTGCCGGTGTTCAGGCAGGACGCGGCGCTGGCCAACCCCGCGCAACGGGAGGCCGCCTTCAGGGGCTGGGTTTACAGTCCCTTCCGCATGAACGACCTGATCAGCAGCGCCATCGGGGACGCCGCCTCGCGTGTGCGCCTGCGCATCTATGACGGCCACGATACCACCCCCGCCAACCTGCTGTTCGACAACCATCCCTCACGCCCCGAACACGGTCCGGTCAGCCGCCGCAGCGTGCTGGAACTGGACAGTCGCGTGTGGACGCTGGTATTCGACAGCACCTCGGGGGAAGATCCCGCGCCCCCTGCGCTACGGCCCGAGCAGGCGACGATCATGCTGATCTGCGCCCTTTTCGTGCTCCTGACGGCATCCTTCTGTGCCACACGCCAACGGGCCGGGGAACTGGTCCGCATCAGTGCATCTCTGCGCAGCAGCGAAACCCGCTACAGCACCCTGGTCAATCTGTCCGCGGACGGCATTGCCGCCCTAGACACAAACCTGTGCTTCACCTACCTGAACCCCCGCCTCATCAAGCTTCTCGGTTTTCAGGAAACCGAGCTGCTGGGCCGCCGCTTCGACAGCTTGTGGCCCGCCACGGACACCACTCACAGCCTGGCTCTGACCGAGCGCTTGCGGCATGGCCAGGCGGCCACCTGGGAAGAACAACTGCGCAGCGCCGGCGGACGGCCGATCACCGTCATCGTCACCCTTGCCCCGCACATGGACGAAACCGGTTTGCTGCAGGGCGGTATCCTGACCATCACCGACATTTCCGAACGCAAGGCCGCCGAGGAACGCATTCACTATCTGGCCACCCACGATCCGCTGACCGGTCTGGCCAACCGGGCGATGTTCATGGAACAGATGAACAACAGCCTGTTGATCGCCCAGCGCTACCGGACGTGCTTCGCGCTACTGTTCCTCGACCTGGACCGCTTCAAGGAGGTCAATGACAGTCTCGGCCACGCCGCCGGCGACGCACTGCTGCAGGAAACGGCACGCCGCATGCGCCACTGCCTGCGCGCCAGCGACCTGCTCGCCCGCCAGGGCGGCGACGAGTTTCTGGCCCTGCTACATGACATTCACGACATGGACGAAGCCTTTGCTGTTGCCGACAAGATCCGCCGCTCGATCGGCGCCCCCTTCGAGCTGGACGGCCAGGCCTGCTCCGTGTCGGTGAGCATCGGCATCGCGCTGTATCCCAACCACGGCCACGACCTGGAAACCCTGACCCGCAACGCCGACGCCGCCATGTACCGCAGCAAGCTGAGCGGCCGTAACGGGACCACGGCATCGGCCGACGCACCCTGATCGCACCACGATTTACTTGCGGCCGGACCTGCTTCTAGAATCCTTGCCGTCCGTTGCGCCCACATCTGGAGACCCCATGTCCCGCCACACCAAGATCGTTGCCACCCTCGGCCCCGCCTCTTCCGACGCCACCGTGCTCGAACGCCTCGTGCAATCGGGCGTGGACGTGGTGCGCCTGAACTTCTCCCACGGCACGGCGGACGACCACATCGCCCGTGCCCGCCAGGTCCGCGAAGTGTCCCAGCTGGTCGGCCGCCCGGTGGGCATCCTGGCCGACATGCAGGGCCCCAAGATCCGTGTCGGCAAGTTCGAGGAAGGCAAGATCACGCTGCTGAAGGACGCCGCCTTCATCCTGGACGCCCGCTGCGAGCTCGGCAACGCCCACCGGGTCGGCCTCGACTACAAGGACTTGCCCCGCGACGTGAAACCCGGCGACGTGCTCCTGCTCGACGACGGCCGCCTCAAGCTGGGCGTGGATCGCGTGCTCGGCCACGAGATCCACACCCGGGTCAAGGTTGGCGGCGAGTTGTCCAACAACAAGGGCATCAACCGCCAGGGCGGCGGCCTCACCGCCCCGGCGCTGACCGCCAAGGACATGGAAGACATCAAGACCGCCGCGCTGATCGGCGTGGACTTCGTCGCGATCTCCTTCCCCAAGGGCGCCGCCGACATGTACATGGCCCGCCAGCTGCTTCGCGCCGCCGGCAGCAGCGCGGTGCTGATCGCCAAGATCGAGCGCACCGAGGCCGTCGCCAACCTCGAAGAGATCCTCGACGCCTCGGACGGCATCATGGTGGCTCGCGGCGACCTGGCCGTCGAAGTCGGCGACGCCGCCGTACCGGCGCTGCAGAAACGCATGATCCGGCTGGCCCGCGAGAAGAACAAACTCGCCATCACCGCCACCCAGATGATGGAGTCGATGATCCACAGCCCGGTGCCCACCCGCGCCGAGGTGTCCGACGTGGCCAACGCGGTGCTCGACGGCACCGACGCGGTGATGCTGTCCGCCGAGACCGCCTCCGGCAAGTTCCCGGTGGAAGTCGTCGAATCCATGTCGCGCATCTGTCTGGAGGCCGAGAAATCCACCGAAGTGACGATGGACCGGGACTTCCTCGACCGGGTGTTCACGCGCATCGACCAGTCCATCGCGATGGCGGCGATGTGGACCGCCTACCACCTCAAGGTGAAGGCCATCGCCTCCCTCACCCAGACCGGCTCCACTGCCCTGTGGATGAGCCGCCTCAACAGCGGCGTGCCGATCTACGCGCTGACGCCGGAGATCTCGGCGCGCAACCAGATGACCCTCTACCGGGAGGTCTATCCGCTACTGATGTCGCAAGTCCATGCCGACCGGGACGTGCTGCTGTGGGAAGCCGAGCAGATCCTGCTCGAACAGGGGGTCGTGCAATACGGGGACCTCATCGTGCTGACCATCGGCGAGCCCATCGGCGCCGCCGGCGGCACCAATACGATGAAGATCGTGCGCGTCGGCGACACCCCCAAGCCCGGCCCCCTACAAGCATTCAGCACAACGGCATGAGGTCCGGTGTAAACTCCGGCCCCGCCAGACGCGCAAGCGGCATGCCGCCACGCTAGAATTCCACTTTTACGTCTATACCCGGCCGATCTTTCGGCCCTCGGAGAAAAACCATGCCTCTCGTTTCCATGCGCCAGCTTCTCGACCACGCTGCCGAAAACAGCTATGGCCTGCCCGCGTTCAACGTCAACAACCTCGAACAAGTCCAGGCCATCATGGAAGCCGCTGCGGAAACCGACAGCCCGGTGATCATGCAGGCCTCCGCCGGCGCCCGCAAATACGCCGGTGAAGCCTTCCTGCGCCACCTCATCGACGCCGCCGTCGAGGCCTATCCGCACATCCCGGTGGTCATGCACCAGGACCACGGCCAGTCCGCCGCCGTCTGCCAGGGCGCCATCCGCTCCGGCTTCTCGTCGGTGATGATGGACGGCTCCCTGCTCGAAGACGGCAAGACCCCGTCCTCCTACGAATACAACGTGGACGTAACCCGCCGCGTGGTCGAGATGTCCCACGCCATCGGCGTCAGCGTCGAAGGCGAACTGGGCTGCCTGGGCTCCCTCGAAACCGGCCAGGCCGGTGAAGAAGACGGCATTGGCGCCGAAGGCACGCTGGACCACTCCCAGATGCTGACCGACCCCGATCAGGCCGCCGACTTCGTCCGCCAGACCAACGTGGACGCCCTGGCCATCGCCATCGGCACCAGCCACGGCGCCTACAAGTTCACCCGCAAGCCCACCGGCGACATCCTGGCCATTGAGCGCATCAAGGAAATCAACGCCCGCATCCCCAACACCCACCTGGTGATGCACGGCTCCTCCTCGGTGCCGCAGGAGCTGCTGGAGATCATTCGCGAGTACGGCGGTGACATGAAGGAAACCTATGGCGTGCCGGTCGAGGAAATCGTCCGCGGCATCAAGTACGGCGTGCGCAAGATCAACATCGATACCGACATCCGCCTGGCCATGACCGGCGCGGTGCGCAAGTTCTTCGTCGAGAACCCCTCCAAGTTCGACCCGCGCGAGTTCCTCAAGCCGGCCCGCGAAGCTGCCAAGCTGGTCTGCAAGGCCCGCTTCGAAGCCTTCGGCACCGCCGGCAACGCCAGCAAGATCAAGCCGGTGTCCCTAGACAAGATCGCCGCCCGTTACAAGAGCGGCGAACTGAACCAGATCGTCCGCTGAACAAGGCACGGGGAGCCCGCTCCCTGTCGCACAGGCAATCATGAAATGGGGCCCGGCCAGACTGTGTAAAAACCCGTCTATCGGCCAAGCCAGTTGAGACAATGCCCGCCATCGAAAGATGGCGGGCATTGTTGTTTATGGGCTTTGTACAGGGCGAACAGAGATCGCAGGGAGCGCTTTCCCTGTTTCACTGGATGAGCTGATCCCGGAGGCTCACCTGGTCCGCGTCATCGACCTGCGTGCGCAAGGCAGAATGTACGCAAGTCAAACAGCGCTTCGTCAGACGGCATTTCGATGAGGCGACGTTTGAAGGAGCGCATTTTCGGTAACGGACGGTTCCTGGTCCGGGGTTTGCACGGCGTAAGTGGCGAGATGGCCTTGGCGGTGCTCGCCCATAACTTCAAGCCCGTGAGCAATATTCTGGGAATCCCGACCTGATGCGCAAACCGGTTCGCGCCTGACGGCTGTTGCGCGCCAGAACACCACCAAGAACCAGAACGCCTCGCAAACTTCGCGAGGCGTTCTGGTTTAAACGGGCCAGCAGAAGGCTTTTGCACAATCTGCAACGGCGTCCGTTTTGCATTCGGCACGGCCGCGCGGATCACTTCACCGCCAGCAGCTCCACCTCGAACACCAGCGTGGCGTTCGGCGGGATCACGCCGCCGGCGCCGCGGGCACCGTAGCCGAGGTTCGGCGGAATGGTCAGCTTGCGCTTGCCACCGACCTTCATGCCCTGCACGCCTTCATCCCAGCCGGCGATCACGTGGCGGGCGCCGAGGGGGAAGACGAAGGGGTCATTGCGGTCCTTGCTGGAGTCGAACTTCTTGCCATCGGTGAGCCAGCCGGTGTAATGCACCTGCACGTGCTGGCCGGCGGTGGCTTCGGTACCCGTGCCGACTTCCAGATCTTCGATGACGAGGCCGCTCGCCGTGGTGACTTGGGTCATGAAACACTCCTTGTAATAGACCGGCGGATTCTATTTCAACTGGCCTTCACCCGCTTGGCGAACTTGCTGCGGAACTTGGCCACCTTGGGCGCCACCACGTACTGGCAGTACGGCTGGAAGGGATTCCGCGCAAAGTAATCATCATGGTAGGCCTCGGCCGGCCAGAAGGTCGGCGCCGCCAGCACCTCGGTGACGATCGGATCGCGGAACATGCCTTCGCGGGTCAGTTCGGCGATCTTGGCATGGGCGATTGCATCCTGCCCGGCACTGGTGGTGAAGATCGCCGAACGGTACTGGGTACCCACGTCGTTGCCCTGGCGGTTGAGGGTCGTCGGATCGTGGATCGCGAAGAACACGTCGAGCAGGTCGGCAAAGCCGATCCGCTCCGGATCGAACTCGACGCGCACCACTTCCGCATGGCCGGTATCACCGTCGCAGACCTGATGGTAAGTCGGTGAATCGACGTGTCCGCCGATGTAGCCGGACTTGACCGATAACACGCCCTCCGCGTCCACGAACACCGCTTCGAGGCACCAGAAGCAGCCTCCTGCGAGATAAGCAATTTCAGTCACTTTTCACTCCTCATTCCTCTTGATTCCTGATCGGGTAGGACACTGCCCCACGGTGCCCGATTAGGACAGGCAGCAAGCCGGCGCGTTCTCCGCGCAATGCGCCGGGAAGCCGGCCACCACCATCGAACCGACACCCCGCAGTCGTCTCGAATTCTTCATTTGCATACGTCCGGAGCGTGGCTATGTTGAAGCATCCCCGTCCCTGCAAGGAGGATCATCATGCGCATCTACCTGCCCCACGACGTATGGCAGCCGGGCGAATTCGCGGCGATGCTCGCTATCGGCGACTCGTGGTTCTGGTATCCCAAAAACAACGTTCTACAGGCCCTGATCGAAAACCCGCAACTGAAACCCGATTACGCCAACATCCAGATGCTCGGTTACAACGGCGCCAAGCTGGAGGAATTCGTCTTCGGGCAGTACGCCGACGATCTCGCCCACGAACTGCAGCCCCGCAATCGCCACTATTACTCGGCAATCCTCATCAGCGGCGCCGGCAACGACGCCGTCGACTACCGGCTCGGTCTGTTCAAGAACTGCTCGGGCGCCAACAGCAGCGACCAGTGCATCAACAACGAAGCCATGGCGGCACTGCTCGGCAAGCTGGCCACAGCCCTGGGCGCGCTCATCGAGCAGGTTCGACGCGCCTATGCCTCTGACGGCAGCCAGCCGCCCATTTTCCTGCACAGCTACGACTACCCCATCCCGGACGGACGCGGCTTCAACCTCGCCGCACTCAAGATCACCGGCCCCTGGCTTGCTTCTGCGATGGACGACTGCTTCGTTCCCCCCGACCCCGAAATCCGCAGGGACATCTGCCGCCACCTGATCGACAGCCTGCACGACGAATTCGCGCAGATCGCCGCCTCCACCGACGGCATTTACCTGATCGACTCCCGCGGCAGCCTCCGGGGCCCCGACTACCGGGACGACTGGGACAATGAGCTGCATCCGAGCCCCAGCGGCTTTCGGCGCATCATCGCCGAACGCTGGATACCCGTACTGAAGGATAGAGGGTTCGCAAGCTGACGGAGCGACGGGCTGCGGCGGAGCGGCGAGCGCCGCCACGGCTCAGTCCGGCGGGAAGATTTCCAGATAAAGCAGATCGCTGGCAAACGCGAGGCACGGCAGGGACAGCAGCAGCAGGGGCGGACACAGCGCGGTAGCGATCAGCGCGCCGGCAAGGATCAGGGCCCACACCAGCACCGCGGAAAAGTTGCTGAACACCGCCCGCACGCTGGCGCTCACCGCGGGTACCAGCGTCGCGCGGCGGTCGAACAGCAGCGGGATCGAAAAGGCCGACACGCAGAACACGATGAAGGCGAGCACCGCCCCCATCACGCTGGTGAAGGCATGAAAGCGCAGCACCTGGGCCGGCGTCGGAACATCGCCGCCGATCATGAAGCTGTAGACCGTTGCCGCGTCGGTCAGCCAGATCATCAGCAGCAGCGTGCACACTGCCGCCATTACCCACAGGCCGCGGGGCGCCTGGTGGAAACCGGCCAGCGCGTCGGCCAGCGCGGCGCGGCGCCCTGCCCCGCAGGCCCGCCGCAGGCCGAAGAAACCCGCCAGCACGGCCGGCCCGACGAGCAGGAAGCCGCCGGCGAAGGGCAGCATCATCGATGACAGGCCGAAGCGCCATAGCAGTCCATGGATCAGCAGCCCCAGCGCGGCGAACACCCCAGCCAGCGCGACGGCCGGCTGCAGACAATGACGCAGGCAGCGCCAGCCTTCGCCGATGGCGGCAAACACGACGGCAACGGGAATCCGGCGAGGGTCGAGATTGGCGGACACGGCACGACTCCAATAGACAAGGTTCCCATCTCGCCGCAGCCGGCGATCGCCGTCCATGACCGGGATCAAGCCCGCCGGCGACCTCAGCGGAAAGACACGGAAAACTGCATGTCCACCGCGTTCTCGCTGCCCGCCCGGCCGATCACCGAGATGCCACGGGTCAGCTGGTAGGTGAGCTTGACGATGCTGGTGGTGCCGGCGATGCCCTGCTCGAAGGACAACAGGGCCCGCGTGGACAGCCGCTTGCCGATGGAGATCACCTGGCCGGGCACCGTCGTCCCAGCCGCCTGGGCCGATGCGCTGGAGGTTGTGCCAGTGACGCTGCCGGTGGCAACGCTGCTGGTCTGCACGCGGCTGCGCGAGTCGTTGCTGGTGCCGAAGGAGAACTCGTCGAAGCCCAGGTTGCGGGCCAGCGTGGCCGGCAGTCCGCCCCCCGTTCCACCGAGCAGGGCCTGGGCGGCCGGCAGCAGCAGCGCCATTTCGCCGCCGGAGCCCTGGTCGGGCGGCCGCCCGAGGACGATCCAGCCGAGCTTTTCCGGGTCCGGCACATTGGGTTCGGAGACCAGCCGCACCACCGGCCGGCGCGCCGTGCCGCCGATGCCGACGCCGGCCTCGACGCTCAGGCCCTTGCGCAGCGCCACCACGTTGAGACTGGGATTGGAGATCGGCCCCGCGAAGGTGACGATGCCGCGCTCGATGGACAGCTTCTGCCCGTAGCCTTCGAAGACGCCGCCCTGGGTCGTGATCACCCCGCTGGCGTGGAGGGGCTTGCCCTCACCGCCCTGCAGGCGCAGCTCACCGGCCAGTTGGGTGTCCACACCGAGGGCCTTCACGTACAACGCGTTGCCGAGGTTGACGACCAGGTCGCTGCCCATGTGGAAGGGGCTGGCCGACTTGCCGTTGTGGTGCGGGTCGATGACCTCGACGTCGTCGCCGAGGCTGGGTGCCGGCGTACGCGACAGCTCGATGAAGCCCGCATCGGCAACCAGGCGGCCCTTGAGGGTGGCGTAGTTCCAGCCGGTCAGCACCTCGCCTTCGCCGCTCAGCACCAGCCACTGATCCACCCGCTGCAGCAGCGGCAGGCGCTCGGCACGGTAGCTGAAGCGGCCTTCGCCGGTAGCCAGCAGCACCTCGCCACGGGCATTCAGCGTTCCCGGCTCGCGGGTCAGGCGGGCCACGTTGATGCGGCTCTCCCGCGGCCGGACGCGGTTCGGCGACACAAAGCTGAAGTCCTCCAGGCGCAAGCGATCCTTGTCGAAATCCGCCAGCAGCGTGCCACCGGCCAGGTGCAGCCCCTGGTCCGCCATCACGAAACCAAGCCGCTCACCGCGGATGCGCCCGGAGGTCTCCGGCCGTGCCGGCGTACCCGCCAGCACGAACTCGCCCTTCAGGCTGCCCTCGGTCTTCAGGTTCTGGTCGGCCAGCGGGCCGGCCCAGGCGATGTTCGGGATGTCGATCTTGGCGGAGCCGAGCAGCGGCGCGTCCGGCACCAGACGCAACTCACCGGACGGCGTGCGCTCGGCCAGCGCGGTACCCGCTCCGGCGGCGCTGCCGAGCTGGCTGCCGCGGGCGCTGAAACCGAAGGCGAGGCGGTTGGCGGCGGCCGACACGGACAGTTGCAACTCATCCAGCCCGAGGCGGACTGGCGAATCCCCCTGCAGCACCAGATCGCCCTTCTCCCGGTAGAAGCGCACCAGGCCATTGACCTGCTCGCCGATGTCCACGTCCCACTGGCCGCCGATCTGCAGGGAGTCGCCGGTGGACTTGACCGCCCGCGTGGCCGGATCGAGCATGAAGCCGACCTGCACGCCGCTGACGCTGCCGCGGGCGAACAGACGCCGGGCCTGCCAGCGGGTCTCGTCGAGGCGGATGCGCCCGCCGGCCCCGCCGCGCAGTTCCGCTGGGCCCAGCCGGATCAGATCGGACGACAGCGTGAGCGGCGCCGCGGCCTGCAGGTTGAGCGGATAGTCCCCGCGCACCACCAGGCTTTCCAGACGGCCCTCCCAGCGCGGCCCGTCGGACAGGGCGCCGGACAAGGCCAGGCTGACTGCGTTGCCTTTCGGCCCGTTGGCGTCCACGCGCACCCGGTTGGCGGCGCGGCTGCCTTCGAAAGTCAAACTGCCGCGGCTGACCAGCATCTCGGTCGCCGTCGCCCCCTGCAGGCCGGCCAGCCCGACGGAAACGGAGATGGCCCCGTCGCGCCCCTCGGCCAGCCGGCCGCGGCCGTCCAGCCGCTCGATGCGCATGCCGGCCAGCACCAGCTTCTCGCCGAGCAGTTCAAACTCGCCGGCCGGCTGGGCCGGCGTGCCGCGCAGCACCCCGTCCGCCTTCAGGCGCCCCGCCACCCCATGACCGAGGAAGCCCAACGCCGGCGCATCCACATGCAGCGCCAGCGCGTCGCCGGGCTTGCCGTAGCGCCCCTGGGCCGACAGGCGGTTGCCGGCCAGATCGAGGTTCACATCCGCGTTGGCAATGCGCTGGCCATCCACGACCACCTCGCCTTTGCCGACCAGCGGCTTGCCTTCGAGGCGGCTCGGCAGCAGCTCGAAGCCCAACCTCCCGGCAAGCGTCGGCAGACGGCGGCCGCTGGCGTCGAAGCGGGCGTTCAGATCGGCGGCCGGCGCACGGGTCGTGAAGACATGGGGATCGAAGTGGCTCACGCGGCCGCGTAGCTCGAAGCGCCCGTCGCCGTCGAGGGCCAGCTTGCCGGATGCATCCAGCCGGGCCTGGCGCGCGGTGGCGACAAGCTCCTCGACGCTCAGTGTCCCTGCCGCATGGCGGGCCTTGAGGCGGAGCGCCAGCTGCGGGTCGCGCAGCTCGGCGCTGAAGTTCTGTCCGGTCGCCTCGGCGTCGGCGCGGATATGGCCGTCGATGCGGGTTGCCACGGCGCGCCGGTCGAGGCGGCGGGCATCGACGCCGCTCACCTGCAGGTCGGCGTCCAGGTGGCCGAAGCTGGCCTCGGCCACGCCCTGCGCCTGAGCCTTCTCCTTGTCTTTCCCGGGTGCCCGCCAGACCACGCGGCCGTTGATCCGCCCCTGGCCGGGCAGCAGCAGCGCCAGCTCCGACGCCGCCAGCTCACCGCCGGCCCAGCGCAACCGCGTGCTGACGGACTCCAGCGGCAGCTTGCCCTGGTCGTAAGGGCCCGGCTGGTGGTTGCGGACCGTCAGCGGACCGCCGACCACCCAGTCCTCCACCGCAACCGTCCGTCCGTCGGCCGGCTTGGCCGCCGTGGGTTCGAGGTCGGCCTCCACGTCGAGCTGGGCCGTCGGCGCGGCGGCATGGAAATGGCCGGGATCCACGCCATGCACGCTAATCCTGGCCGAACGCAGCGGCAGCGCGGCGAAGGGCGTGGCCTGCACGCGGGCCTCGCCCTCCATGCCGGCCCCGCTGACCTTGGCCAGGATGGACAGCGCCTTCTCCAGCGTACCGTCCGCCTCGGCGTCGACCGTATAGGCGTCGCCCCCCTGGCGGGTGGTCAGCCGGGCCGTGGCCTTCACGGCAAAGGGACGCCGGCCGTCGAGACGGCCGCTGGCGGCCAGCTGGCCGAAGGGCGCGGCGGCCTTGAGGTTTGAAAAGTCGTGGTGACGCCCATCCGACTCGATACTGCCATCGAGCCCGGTGAGTTCCAGGTCCGGCGCTGCGGCCTGGCCATCGATCAGCTTGCCGCTCTGCAGACGGTCGACACGAACCGCGCCGAGGCGGACGGCGACGGGGATTTCGAGGCTGGCCGGCAGGCTCAGCGGCGTATCGTCGGACGCGCTCGCCACGCGCACTTCGGACGCGGCCAGGGATGTCACGTCGACACGACCGTTGCTCAGCTCGCCGGGCCGCCAGTCCACCGCCAGGTTGCGGATTTCCAGCTGCAATGTCGGTGTGCGCAGTTGCAGGCTGCCGAGCTTGAACTGGCCGAACAGGTAACCCTGCGGCTTGTCGAGGGTCAGCAGGCCGCCGCCGAAACTGTCGGCCAGCCCGGCCAGCGTCCGCAGGCCCGACTCGGTGGCACCGAGCCAGCCGAGCAGCAGCACGACGGCAATGAGCAGGCCGAGCACGGCGGCCAGAGCCCCGCGCAGCAGGCGGGCGGAGACGGCCTCCCGGCGCGGGGAGGACGACGGAGCGGTAGACGGCGACGGAGCACCGTCCGGCGCCGGATCGGCAGCGGGCTGCTCCGGCGCGTCGCTCATGGATCAACCGAACAGGCTGGCCAGGCCGGCGCCCGGATCGTCGACGCGCATGAAGGCTTCGCCGACCAGGAAGGCATTGACCTTGTTGGCACGCATCAGCGCCACGTCCGCCGGCTGCAGGATGCCCGACTCGGTGACGACGATGCGCTCTGCCGGGATGCGCGGCAGCAGGTCGAGGGTGGTCTGCAGGCTGACCTCGAAGGTGCGCAGGTTGCGGTTGTTGATACCCATCAGCGGCGTGCGCAGCTGCAGCGCGAGGTCCAGCTCGGCACCGTTGTGCACCTCGACCAGCACGCCGAGGCCGAGGCTTTCGGCGATGGCTTCCATCTCCTGCATCTCGGTCAGGCTGAGGGCAGAGGCGATCAGCAGGATCGCATCGGCGCCCATCGCGCGGGCTTCGTACACTTGATAAGGATCGACCAGGAAGTCCTTGCGCAGCGCCGGCAGGCTGCAGGCAGCGCGGGCGGCCTGCAGATATTCAGGGGCGCCCTGGAAGAACTGGCGGTCGGTCAGCACCGACAGGCAGGCGGCGCCGGCCTTTTCGTAGCTGGCGGCGATCTCGGCCGGGCGGAAGTCGGCGCGGATCACGCCCTTCGACGGGCTGGCCTTCTTGATCTCGGAAATCACCGCGGCTTTGCCGGCGGCGATCTTGGTGCGGATCGCACCGACGAAGTCGCGGGCGGCGGGCTGGGCGGCGGCCTGCTCGCGCACCGCGGCGTCGGAGACGGCTGCACGGGCGGCAGCCACTTCCTCGCGCTTGACGGCAAGGATCTTGTTGAGGATATCGGACATTCTGGCTTCCTGGGGGTCAGGCGAATTTCTGGGTGCAGGCGACGAAGGCCTCCAGCTTGGCGCGGGCCTCGCCGGAGACCAACACCTCGCGGGCGCGGGCAATGCCCTCTTCGATGGAGTTGACGACATTGGCCGTGTACAGCGCGGTACCGGCGTTCAGCACGACGATCTCGCGGGCTGGCCCGGCGTGGTTGTCGAGCACGCCGAGCAGCATCTCCTTCGATTCGTCGGCGGTGCTGACCTTGAGGCTACGGCTGGACTTCATCAGCAGGCCGTAGTCTTCCGGGTGGATTTCGTACTCGCGGATCTCGCCGTTCTTCAGCTCGCCGACCATCGTCGCGGCGCCGAGGGAGACCTCGTCCATGCCGTCGCGGCCATACACCACCAGCACGTGCTCGGCGCCGAGGCGCTGCATCACGCGCACGCAGATGCCGACCAGGTCGGGGTGGAACACGCCGAGCAGGGTGTTCGGCGCACCGGCCGGGTTGGTCAGCGGGCCGAGAATGTTGAACAGCGTGCGCACGCCCATCTCGCGGCGCACCGGCGCCACGTTCTTCATGGCGCTGTGGTGGTTGGGGGCGAACATGAAACCGATGCCGGTCTCTTGCACGCACTCGGCCACCTGCTGGGCGTTGAGGTTGAGATTGACGCCCAGGGCTTCCAGCACATCGGCGCTGCCCGATTTGCTTGAGACGCTGCGCCCGCCGTGCTTGGCGATCTTGGCGCCGCCGGCGGACGCCACGAAGATGGTGGCGGTGGAGATGTTGAAGGTGTGGGAGCCGTCACCGCCGGTGCCGACCACGTCGAGGAAGTGGCGGTCGTAGGGAACGGTGACCTTGGTCGCCAGCTCGCGCATCACCGTCGCCGCGGCGGAGATCTCGCCGATGGTTTCCTTCTTGACCCGCAGGCCGGTCAGGATGGCGGCGGTCATCACCGGCGAGATCTCGCCGGCCATGATCTGGCGCATCAGCGACAGCATCTCGTCGTAGAAGATCTCGCGATGGTCGATGGTGCGTTGCAGGGCTTCCTGGGCGGAAAACGTCATGGCCAGCTCCGGTCAGGCTTGGGATTGTTCGAGGAAGTTACGCAGCAGGTCGTGGCCGCGCTCGGTGAGGATGGATTCCGGGTGGAACTGCACGCCCTCGACGAACAGCGTCTTGTGGCGCACCCCCATGATCTCGCCGTCCTCGGTCCACGCGGTGACTTCCAGGCAGTCGGGCAGGCTTTCGCGCTCGATGGCCAGGGAGTGGTAGCGGGTGCAGGTCAGCGGATTGGGCAGCCCCTTGAAGACACCCTTGTCCAGGTGATGGACCGGCGAGACCTTGCCATGCATCAGCTTCTTGGCATGGATGATCTTGCCGCCGAAGGCCGCGCCGATGCTCTGGTGGCCCAGGCACACGCCGAGCAGCGGGATCTTGCCGGCGAATTCCTTGATCGCCGCCACCGAGATGCCCGCCTCCGCCGGCGAACACGGGCCGGGAGAGACAACGAGCTGGGCGGGCTTGAGTTCGGCGATCTGCTCAAGGGTGATCTCGTCATTGCGATACACCTGCACGTCGGCACCCAGTTCGCCGAAGTACTGCACGAGGTTGTAAGTGAAGCTGTCGTAGTTATCGATCATCAGCAGCATGGCTGCGCATCCTTTCCGGAGCGGCGCCCCGCCGGCTGGGCGGGGGCCGTTGATGGGTGTCGGGCCGGACGGCCGGGCATCGCGGGGCGACGCGCAGGGCCAGCCGGGCCACGGCGTTCTCTGTGCTTACAGGGCCGTATCGAGTCCGGCTTCGGCGATCTCGGCGGCGCGCAGCATGGCGCGCGCCTTGGTCTGGGTCTCGATCCATTCGGACTGGGGATCGGAGTCGGCGACGATGCCGGCACCCGCCTGCACGTGGATCTGTCCGTCCTTCAGCACCGCGGTGCGGATCGCGATGGCCAGGTCCATGTCGCCATGGAAGCCGATGTAACCGACCGAGCCGGCATAGATGCCGCGCTTGGTGGGTTCCAGCTCGTCGATGATCTCCATCGCGCGCAGCTTGGGCGCGCCGGACACGGTGCCGGCCGGGAAGGTGGCGCGCAGCACGGCCAGCGGATCGAGGCCGTCCTTCAGCTTGCCTTCCACATTGGAGACGATGTGCATCACGTGGGAGTAGCGCTCCACCGTGAACTGCTCGGTGACGCGCACCGAGCCGGTCTTGGCAACGCGGCCGCAGTCGTTGCGGCCGAGGTCGAGGAGCTGCAGGTGCTCGGCGCGCTCCTTCTCGTCGGCCAGCAGTTCCTTCTCCAGCGCCTGGTCCTCGTCGTGGGTCGCACCGCGCTTGCGGGTGCCGGCGATGGGACGCACGGTGACGTCCTTGTCCTCGAGGCGCACCAGGATCTCCGGCGACGCGCCGACCACCTGGAAGTCCTCGAAGTTGAAATAGAACATGTAGGGCGACGGGTTGAGACTGCGGATCGCCCGGTACAGGGCCAGCGGGCTGGCGCCGAAGGGCTTGCTCATGCGCTGGCTGAGCACCACCTGCATGATGTCGCCCTCGACGATGTAATCCTTGCCCTTCTGCACGGCGGCCTTGAAGGCCTCCTCGCCGAAGCTCGACACCGGCTCGGAGGGCTCGGCGCGAACCTCAGTCGGCACCGACACCGGCTCGCGCAGCTTGCCGACCAGCTCCTTCAGGCGCTTCTGCGCGCGGCCGTAGGCGTTCGGCACGCCCGGCTCGGCATACACCACCAGGGTCAGCTTGCCGGACAGGTTGTCGACGATGGCGATTTCCTCGGACAGCAGCAGCAGGATGTCCGGCGTGCCAAGCACGTCCTTCTTTTCGGTCTTGGCCAGGCGCGGCTCGATGTAGCGCACCGTGTCGTAGCCGAAGCAGCCCACCAGACCACCGGCGAAGCGCGGCAGGCGCGCGCGCGGCGGCACCTTGATGCGCTCCATGAAGTCGGCGATGTATTCGAGCGGGTCGCCGCCGTCGCGGCGCTCGACGACGCGGTCGTTGGTCAGCAGCAGCACCGAGCGGCCATGCACCTCGATGCGTGTCGGGGCGGACAGGCCGATGATGGAATAGCGGCCGAAACGCTCGCCGCCCTGCACCGATTCGAGCAGGTAGGTGTTGGGCGCGTTGGCCAGCTTGAGATAGACGGAAAGGGGGGTGTCGAGATCCGCGAAGGTTTCGACGGTAACCGGGATGCGGTTGTAACCCTGGGCAGCCAGGGCGTGGAATTCGGCTTCGGTCATGGAGACTCCGGAGGGCGTGGTGCTTTTTTCGCGAGGGTATCACGGGGCAGGCCCGCGACAGTTCAGGGCTGGCTCAGGCGAGCAGCCATGACCGGCCGCCGCATCCGCCAGAGCGGGGGATACGAACGGCAGGGAACTCCTCTACGAAGAACACGCGCTTGCGGGTCACGATGATGGATGGGATCCGTTGATGTCAGCCCAGGATGCGCGGCAGCGCATCGGTGAGGCTCGATAGTAGCCCGTCGCATTCGATGCTGTCCACCGCCACGCCTTCGCTATAGCCATAGGTGACGAGCAGTACCGGCATGCCGGCGGCGCGGGCGGCTTCGGCGTCGTTGGCCGAGTCGCCGATCATCAGCGCTTCGTCCGTCGCCGCGCCGAGCAGCTGGCAGGCATGCAGCAGCGGGGCCGGATGGGGCTTCTTGTCGGCCAGCGTGTCGCCGCTGACGGTAGCGCCGAAGAAACCGGCGATGCCCATCCGTTCGAGCAGCGGCCCGGTGAAGGCGGCTGGTTTGTTGGTCACGCAGGCCATCGCCACGCCGCGCTCGCGCAGGGCTTCCAGCGCCGGCACGACGCCGTCGTATATCAGCGTGCATTCGCCGTTCACTTCGGCGTAGTGGCGGCGGAAGGCTGCCACCGCCGCGTCGATCTCGGCGTCCTCCGCCGAACCGCTCTCCTCCAGGCAGCGCCGCACCAAGTTGAGCATGCCCTTGCCGACGAAAGTGCGGATCACCTCGATGTCGTGGGGCGGACGGCCGAGCTCAAGCATCATGCGCCGGCAGGCTTCCGACAGGTCGGGGATGGAATCGAGGAGGGTACCGTCCAGGTCGAACAGCACGGCACGAACGGCGCGGGAAGCGGAGGCAAGGGCAGCAGACATAGCGGAACTCATGAGGCGATACGGGAACGGGGGCGCTTCTGCCGCCCCCGGACGCGCAGGATAAGTGAGATCAGGTCGACGGCGCCAGCACCGGGCGGCGCCAGGCATGCAGCACGGCCACCGCGACCATCAGCACGGGCAGCGCCGCCAGGATATTGACCCGCGCCCAGCCCAGTCCATCCACCAGCGGCCCGGCGGCAAAGGTGGCCACGCACACGGCGAGGAACACCAGGCTGTCGTTGAAGGCCTGCAGGCGCGCCCGGTCCGCCTCCTTCCAGCATTCGGCGAGCCGCGTCGTGGCGCCCACGTAGAGGAAATTCCAGCCCAGCCCGACACCGACGAGGGCCAGCTGGAAATGGACCAGCGCATCGCCGCCCAGCGCGCCCCCGACCGCCAGCAGCAGCGCGACGCAGCCGGCCAGCATCACCGGCAGGCTGCCCCAGCGGTGGATCAGGTGACCGGTGACGAAGGACGGCGCGAACATCGCCAGCAGGTGCCACTGGATCACCTCCGCGGTGGCGTCGAAATCCAGCCGCGCACACAGCATGGCCAGCGGCGTGGCGGTCATCAGCAGGTTCATCGCGCCATAGCCCACCGCGCCGGCCGCCAGCGCCAGGCGCACCCGCCCATCGCTCAGGATCTCGCGCATCGGCCGGGACGGGCCGACCACGTGGGCGACCGGCTCCGGCAGGCGCAGCTGACCAGCCAGCACCGCCGCCACCAGCGACAGCCCGGCGAGGATCAGGAAGCTGGCCAGGAAGGGCGTGTCGAGCAGGTGGCGCGTCCCGCGGGCCAGGAAGGGGCCAAGAAAGGCCGCCAGCACGCCGCCGCTGAGGGTCAGCGATACTGCCAGCCCGCGCTCCGCGGCGGGCACCGCCTCCAGCGCGGCGAAACGGTAGTACTGGCCGGTCGCCCCCTGCACGCCGATGCCGATGCCGGCCAGCACGAACAGCGGGAAGTGATTCAGCACCAAGGCCAGCGCGGCCAGGGCCAGGCCGGCCGCGCCGCACAGGGCGCCGGCCACGAAGATGCGCTGCCGCCCGAAGCGTGCCAGCAGGCGGGCAGCGACCTGCAGGGCGAGCAGCGTCGCCACGTATTGAGCAGCCAGCGGCACGGTCGCCAGGCCGGCCGCCACCGACAGGCTGCGGCTGATCGACACCGAGGCGGCCAGCACGAAGCCGATGACGGTCATCGTCAGGGCCTGGCACAAGGCCAGCAGTAAGACATTGCGGTTCATGGGGCGGGACTCCGGAAATTTGGACAGCCCCATCCTCACAGGCTAGAGTAATGGCAGAAATGACTATGAAGCCACCTTTTCTGCCATGACCCGCGCCATTGCCCTCCTCGTCTATCCCGGCTTCCAGCTGCTCGACGCTGCCGGCCCGCTGAGCGCCTTCGAAGCCGCCAACGGCGCGCTGCCGGGCAGCTACCGGCTGGACGCGATATCCCTCGCCGGCGGCCTGGTGGCGAGTTCCAGCGGCATCCAGATTCTGACCCGCGCGGCAGACACATTGGCCGCCGTGGATACCCTGCTGGTGGCCGGAGGCGCCGGTGTGGACGCAGCCTCAACCGATGCTGCCATCCTCGCCTTCGTCGGCGCCGCCTGCACGGCCGCCCGGCGGGCCGCCAGCGTGTGCTCGGGGGCCTGGCTGCTGGCTTCCGCCGGCCTGCTGGACGGCCGCCGCGCCACCACCCACTGGCGGCGCTCGCCGGCTTTCGCCAAGCGCTTTCCCCAGGTTCAGCTGGACGCGGACCGGATCTACATCCGCGACGGCAAGTTCTGGACCTCGGCGGGCATCACCGCCGGCATCGACCTGAGCCTCGCGCTGATCGCCGACGACCTGGGCGACAGCGTCGCCCGCCAGGTGGCGCGGCAACTGGTGGTGTACTACCGGCGCCCCGGCGGGCAATCCCAGTTCTCGGAGATCGCCGGCATGCAGGTGGCCGGCGGCACCTTCACGGACTTGCTGGACTATGTCCGGCACAACCTGCAGGCGCGCCTGGACGTGGACGAACTCGCCGCACGGGCGTGCATGAGCCCGCGCCATTTCGCGCGGCGCTTCAAGGCGGAGATGGGGGTGACGCCGGCCCGGGCGGTCGAGCGGCTAAGGGTGGAGGCCGCCGCCGCCGCGCTGGAGAGCGGCAGCGCGTCGGTCCAGGCGGTGGCTCGCAGCTGCGGCTTCGGCGACGCGGAGCGCCTGCGCCGCGCTTTCCTGCGGATTCACGGCGTGCCGCCGTCGTCCCGGCGGCGCGGCCGTGTAGAAGAAGATCAGACGCCGGCCAGCGCGCCGCGCAGTTCGCCGATCACCGAGTTGTAGCGCTGCGGGTCGCTGTCCTTGCTGGCCCCGAAGACGGCCGAGCCGGCGACGAAGGTGTCGGCGCCGGCTCGGGCGATCTCGGCGATGTTGCCGACCTTCACCCCACCGTCGATCTCCAGCAGGATCTTGCGGCCGCTACGCTCGGCATAGGCGTCGATCTTGGCGCGGGCCTCGCGCAGCTTGTCGAGGGTGCCGGGGATGAAGGACTGGCCGCCGAAGCCGGGGTTCACGCTCATCAGCAGCACCACGTCGAGCTTGTCCATCACGTAGTCCATCCAGTTGAGGGGCGTCGCCGGGTTGAACACCAGGCCGGCCTGGCAGCCGCTGTCGCGGATCAGGCCGAGGGTACGATCGACGTGGTCGGAGGCGTCCGGGTGAAAGGTGATCACGTTGGCCCCAGCCTTGGCGAAGTCCGGCACGATGCGGTCCACCGGCTTGACCATCAGGTGCACATCGATCGGCGCCGTGGTGTAGGGGCGGATCGCCTCGCAAACCAGCGGGCCGATGGTCAGGTTGGGCACGTAATGGTTGTCCATCACGTCGAAGTGGATCCAGTCGGCGCCGGAGGCGATCACGTTGCTCACCTCTTCGCCGAGCTTGGCGAAATCGGCGGACAGGATGCTGGGAGCGATGCGGTAGGTCATGGGTAGATCCTGGCAGGGGAGACGCGGAGGGGCGCCAGTTTACCCGCCCCGCTCAGGTCCGCCAACGCGGGCCGGAGGAAGGCCAGCGCCCGAGCGCTGCGGTTGCAGCTGAGGGGCAATTCAGTTTCAATAAGGACTCCCCAACCCGAGCGTCCACAAAAATGACAAGCGCCATCGACCAGGAAACCATCGAGGTCACTGCCGTATCCCGCTTCATCGAAGAGCAGTCAGACCTGGAAGCGGACCGCTACGTGTTCGCCTACCACATCACCATCCGCAACGTCGGCCGCATCACCGCCCAACTGGTCAGCCGCCACTGGATCATTGCCGACGCCGAAGGCACGGTGCAGGAAGTCCAGGGCGCCGGCGTGATCGGCCAGCAACCGGTGCTGCAGCCCGGCCAGTCCTTCGAATACACCAGCGGCTGCACAATCGCCACTCCGGTCGGCACGATGAAGGGCAGCTACCAGATGGTTGCCGAAGACGGTACGCCCTTCGACGCGGACATCCCCGAATTCACGCTGGCCATGCCGCGCACCCTGCACTGAGGGCCGCGCGGCCGGCCACCGCTCACACGACGAACTGGCCGATCGCCTTGCTCATGCGGTCCACCGACTGATCCAGGCTCGCCACCGCGCTCTGGGTCTGGCTGACCACCGCCACGTTCTGGTCGGTCATCGACGCCACCCGCTCGATGCTCTGGGCCATTAGCGTCATCGCGCTGCGCTGCTCGGCCGACGAATGGGTGATGTCATTCACCATGCCGAGAGTGCGCTCCATCTGGGCGTTGATCTCCTGCAGCGCGCTCTGCGCCCCCTGCACCAGCAGCACCCCGTCGCGCACCTGGCCGGCGCCATCGCGCATGCCGTCCACCGCCTTCTGGGTCTCGCTCTGGATGCCGGCCACCATCGTGCTGATCTCCTGGGTCGCCTTGCCGGTGCGCTCGGCCAGCTTGCGCACCTCGTCGGCCACCACCGCGAAGCCGCGGCCCTGCTCGCCGGCACGCGCAGCCTCGATGGCGGCGTTGAGAGCCAGCAAGTTGGTCTGCTCGGCGATCTCGCGGATCACACCGGTGATACGCGAAATCTCCACCGACTGCTGACCCAGCAGCTCCACCTGCCCGGCGGCATCGCGCACCGTGTCGGCGAGGATCATGATCATGTCGCAGGCCTTGGCCGACACCTGACCGCCGCGCTCCGACACCTCGCTGGCGGTCTGCGCGGCGCCGCGGGTGGCTCCGGCATGCTCGGCCACCTCGCCGATCGCCACGGTGATCTGCTGGATGCCGGCCGCCGCCGATGAGGTCGCATCGCTTTGCACCCGTGCCGCCTCGTTCACATTGCTGACGCCGGACGCCACTTCACCCGACACTACCGCCACCTGCCGGGCCGTATCGCCCATGCCCTGCACGGTGGCCTGCACCGATGACACGAAGCGGTCCGCGTCGCGGGCGATCTCGCCGAGCACATCGCAGCGGGACAGCTCGAAGCGCTGACGCAGGTCGCCGGTGCTCAGCAGGCGGCCCAGGTAGGCGTGCAGCGCCTCCGCATCCCGAGCCAGGCCAGGCACGAAGCCGAGCAAGAAGCACAGCCCCCACAGCAGGCCCAGGCCACCCACACCGAGCATGAACTCACGCATGAACGGCAGGCTGACAAAGCTCTGCGCCACCGCGCCGGCCGCCAGCACCAACAGCAGACTGCCCGCCCCCACCAGTTGGACTGGCGCCGAGGCGAACACCGCCCACGGCGAACGATGTGCGGCCACCACCCGGCCATGCTCGATGCGGATCGAGCGATCGCCCTCACGGACGCGCCGGTAGGCGTCTTCCGCGGCTCGCACGTCTTCCCGCGACGGGCGCGAGCGCACGGACTGGAAACCGACCACCCGGCCGTTCTCTCGCACCGGCGACGCATTCGCCACCACCCAGTAGTAGCCGCCGTCGCTGCGCCGGTTCTTCACCAGGCCTCGCCAGGGCAGGCCGGCCTTGAGGTCGCGCCACATGTCGGCGAAGGCCTCCTTTGGCATGTCCGGGTGGCGCACCATGTTGTGAGGCTGGCCGAGCATGGCCTCGCGGCGGTAACCACTGATGTTGGCAAAAGCCTCGTTGGCCTCGACGATGCCGCCCTGCAGGTCGGTACGGGAATAGATGAACTCGCCCTCGGGAAGCAGTGTTTCAACGTTCGTGACAGGAAGGTTCGTGCGCATTTCGGATCACCGTATTTCGTGGGTTTGCCCGGCTTCCGCCAACTCTGGCGCGGAAACAACACGGGAACTGGTCCTGGGAGACCAAATGCAGTTCCTGTGCCAAGCGTCCGCTGGAGCAAACGGCCAATGGCGAGCCGGCCTGGGCAGGCGAAACCCGGGAGCTGCGAAGGAACGCACTCCCGAAATACGTCGAACAAGCCCGTCCAAGCCGGTCCGGCGGCATCCCCAGCTCATTGCGGAGATATGAAAAACTCACGCATCAAAAATGAAAAAATCAAAAAATGCCCAGTGATTTTGTCGACAAACTGACTTTTTCGACACTATTTGGGCCTTATTGCAGTGCACCAACCCGCCTTTCTGCACCATCGCAGTGCATTTTTCAGAGATTCCCAACACAGGACGGGGCCTCCCGGCGGGCATGGTGCTTGCTGAAGTGTAGCCATCCTCCATTGCAGCTCTTCGCAGGCCATCACCGTGCAAGCACAACTCGGACGCCCTCGCCGAACCAGCCTCATCACGCCCCGGGCAGTGGACAGGACCCGCATCCTCGACACGCTGGTGAACAACCTCGAGGGTATGGTCTATCGCAGCATGGACGACGCCTACCGGACGATGGTCTTCATCAGCCAGGGCAGCGCCGAGCTGTGCGGCTACGCCCCGGCGGAGATCGTCGACAACGCCTGCATCTCCTGGGAGGAGGTCACCCATACCGACGACCGGGCCCGCGTCCGCGCGCAGATCCGCAGCGCTGCCCGCAATGGCCAGCGCTTCGCAGTGCAGTACCGCATCACCACCGCCAGCGGCCACACCAAGTGGGTACTGGAGCGGGGCATCACGGTGCCCGACGAGCAGGGCAAGAGCGTCATCGAGGGCTACATCGAAGACGTGACCCCGCGACGCGCGACGCTGGAGGCACTGGAGCGTACCGAACTGCGCTACCGCCACATCTTCGAGTACGCATCGGAAGGCATCTTCCAGACCACCCGCGACGGCTGCTACCTGGCCGCCAACCCGGCGCTGGCCCGGCTATATGGCTACGAGACGCCCCAGCAGCTGATGGCCGACCTGTCCGACATCGAGAGCCGGCTCTATGTGGACCCCAGCCGCCGCGACGCCTTCCGCCAGCAGATGGAAAGCCACGGCGAAGTCATCAATTTCGAATCCCTGGTGCGCCGGCGCGACGGCTCGATCATCTGGATTTCCGAGAACGCCCACACCGTACGCGGGCCCCAGGGTGAGTTCATCTGCTACGAGGGCACCGTCCAGGACATCACCGAGCGCAAAAGCACCGAGGAACACCTGCGCCTGCTGGCCACGGTGTTCTCCAACAGCAACGAGGCGATCATCGTCACCGATGCGCAGAACCGCATTGTCGCCACCAACCAGGCCTTCACCAAACTTACCGGCTACCCGCAGGAAGAAGTCGTCGGCCAGAACCCGCGCGTGCTGTCCGCCGGCAACACGCCGCCGGAAATCTACAAGGAGATGTGGGACAGCCTGAACAACAGCGGTGCCTGGCAGGGAGAGCTGTGGGACCGCCGCAAGAACGGCGAGCCCTACCCCAAGTGGCTGTCAATCTCCCTGGTCCGCGACGAGAACGGGCAGGTACAGAACTACATCGGCAACTTCATCGACATCTCGGAGCTGAAGGCCTCCGAAGAGCGCATCCGCCACCTGGCCCACCACGACACGCTGACCAACCTGCCCAACCGCTTCAGCCTCAACGAAAAGCTGGAGCAGGCGATCGGCTTCTGCCGCCGCAACGACATGCAGATGGCGCTGATGCTGATCGACCTGGATCGCTTCAAGGCCATCAATGACACCCTCGGCCACCACGTCGGCGACGAACTGCTGATCCAGGTCGCCAACCGCCTCAGCAACACGGTGCGCAAGAGCGACATCGTGGCCCGTCTTGGCGGCGACGAGTTCGTCGTCGTGCTGCCGGACGTGGACACCCCAGCCGACGCCGCCTACGTGGCCGACAAGATCGTCGCCGCGATCTCCGCGCCCTACCTGATCAACGGCCAGGAACAGCGCACCTCGCCGAGCATCGGCATCTGCATGTACCCGGACGACGCGCTGGAAATCGGTGACCTGCTGAAGGACGCCGACGTGGCGATGTATTACGCCAAGGCCAAGGGCCGCGGCAACTACCAGTTCTTCACCGAAGGCATGAACGCCGCCACGGCCCAGCGTCTGGCCCTCGAATCGGAACTGCGCGTCGGCCTCGAACGGGAGCAGTTCGTGCTGTACTACCAGCCCCAGGTGGACCTGCGCAGCGGCCGCATCGTCGGCGTGGAAGCGCTGGTGCGCTGGCAGCACCCGACACGCGGCCTGGTCCCGCCATCCGAGTTCATCCCGGTGGCCGAGGAGGCCGGCATCATCGACGCCCTCGGCGACTGGGTACTGCAGGAAGCCTGCCGCCAGCTGCGCGACTGGCGCGACAAGGGCCTCGGCACGATCCGCATGTCGATCAACCTGAGCACCGGCCAGTTCCTCGACAAGACCCTGCCACGGCGCATCCATGACCTGCTGGAACAGCACAACCTGCCGGCCGAGCTGCTCGACCTGGAAGTCACCGAGTCGGTGTCGATGGCCTCCCCCGACGAGACCATCGAGGTCATGAAGGCGCTCACCGAGAGCGGCCTGACCCTGTCCATCGACGACTTCGGCACCGGCTACTCGTCGCTGGCCTACCTCAAGCTGTTCCCGATCCGCACGCTGAAAATCGACCGTTCCTTCGTGAAGGACATCGAGACCGACCCCAGCGATGCTGACATTTGCGACGTGACGGTGCTGCTGGCCCACAAGATGGGACTGGAAGTGATCGCCGAGGGTGTCGAGACGGAGGCCCAGCTCAAGTTCCTGCTCAGCATCGGCTGCGAGAAGATCCAGGGCTACCTGATCAGCCAGCCGCTGCCAGCCGACCAGGCCGAGACCTTCCTGCTACAGCGCGCACCGATGACCGGCCTGGGCACCGTAGACCTGTGGTCCACGCCATGAGCCTGTAAACGCCACGGGCGCCGCCCGAAGGCGACGCCCGTGGTGCCGCGCGGCAAACGGCACGGCTCAGGCCAGCGCCGTCACAGGTACTTCGAAGTGCTCCAGCAACATCTGCACGATGGCTGCCAGCGGCAGATCCTCGGCGCCGGTCGGCACCGGCAGCAGGGGCGCGCCATCCGGCTCGGGGAAATCCAGATTGATACCGTAGCGGCCGGGCCGCTGGCCGTAGGCGTACACGTAGGCGGCCAGCCCCACATCGGCATGGCTGAAGAAGCCCACCGCCTCCTCGTTGTTGCGCCACGCCTCGCTGAGCACCACACCGGCACGGGACAGCGGGCCTTCCACCTGTTCCATCAGGTGGGCAATCGAGCGGTACTTGTTCATCGCGGTTCTCCTGGGCTTTGTTCAGTTGGCGGTGTGGCGCAACAGCTTCAGGCAGGCGAGGGTGGACGCCAGGTCCACCGCGCGGGCGTCGTCGAAGTTGCGGATGTAGGGATCGGCACCGGCGGCCAGCAAGACCTCGACCACGTCATCGCGGCCACTGGAGGCCGCGTACATCAGGCAGGTGGCGCCGGTGTCATTGATGTTGTCCACATCGGCACCGGCGGCGATGAGGCGCGCCAGCGTCGGCTTGTCCCGCGACACGCAAGCCAGCCACAGGGCCGTGTTGCCGTCGCCATTGCGGCGGGCCGGACTCACGCCGGCCGCCAGCAGTTCTTCCACCAAGTCGGCGGAGCCGGCATAGGCCGCGCGCATCAGCGGCGTGAGGCCCTGGGCGCGGGGCGCATCCAGGTCGCTCGGATCGAACCCGAACTCGGCCACGAAAGCCTGCAGCGCCTCGCTGGCCGACACAGGCAGGGCCACCGAGGCGAGGCCGCCGGTGCGCTGCGCCAGCGCCGCGTTGAGGGGCTCGAAACCGCCATCCACGCTGTACACCTCAACGAAGCGGAAGTCGGAAAACATCTCGGCGTACACCTGGCTGGCGTTGCCGTGGTAGCAGTAGATCAGCACCGGGGTGCTCTTCGGCAGGCGGCGGATGGTGCCACCGAGCAGGGCTTCGGTGAGGTGCTCAGCTCCATCGATATGGCGCCGCTCAAAGGTCACCCGGTCGCGCACGTCGTAGACGGCCAGAGCCGGCAGCGTGCTGCTACCGCGTCGCTGGATCAGGTCGGCGGCGGTATCCGCGTCGATGCGGACGAAGCCGGTAGCCGTGGTCTGGGAGGAACTGGAAGTGATCGTGGAACTCATCGCAGGGCATCCTTGCGCCCCGGGTAAGGGGGCGTGGTTTCAACGCGGCCGTCGATGACCGGCAGGCCGATGGTGAAGTGGTAGAGGGTCTGGAAGGCGCCGTCGTCGAGACCGGCGACGCCATGCACCGGATCGTCGAAGAAGCAGCCGATACCGGTACCGCGCAGGCCCAGCGCCTCGGCTTCCAGGTAGAGCACCTGGCCGAGGGCGCCGGCCTCCCGGTACAGGTCGCGGTAGGCCGGCGGATCGGCATCGACCAGCTCGGCGAAGGGCGCCAGCATGCCGAAGGCGATGCAGGCGTTCGACGCGATGTCCTGATGGCAGTGCAGGCTGCGGGCCACCCGGCGCAGTTCCAACGGGTCCGCCGGGGCCAGGCTGAACAGGGTGTCGGCGGCGAGCAGGCCATCCACCAGCAGCAGCTTGTAGCGGGCCTGCAGGCGTTCGGCCAGGCCGCCCTCGACGGGGCCGCGGGGCAGGAAATAGACGCCGGGCGCCAGGCCTTCGACGCGATGGACGAACATCAGCAGACCGACACGCGCGCCCGCCGCGGGGCGCAGGGCTTCCAGCAGGCGCTCGAAATCGGCGCGCCCCATCACGTGGGCCGGGTCGAAGCGCTGGGCGCTGCGCCGCCGCAGGATCAGGGACGCTGGCTGCACGCGCGGAATGCGCTGGGGGTTGGGCGCCGCGCCGCTGTCGTCGGCACGCCGCGTCGCCGCCGCCACTTCCGCGATGACCGGCCAGCGGAACATCGGGAAGCGGTCGATCAGGCTGGCCACGCCCTGCCAGCGGGCAGCCCCGCCGGCTTCGTGCAGGGCCACGGGATCCAGCCAGGTGGCGCCGCCGGCGAAGTCCACCGCCAGCAGCAGCTCTGCCTCCTCCTGGCTGACCTCGGCACGCCGACCGGGGAACTCGGCCGCCCGGTCCAGCCCCAACAGGGTCGCCAGCGTGTGGCTACCGACCTGGGACTGCTCGACCATCCGCCAGCCCAGCAGCGCCGCTGCGTAATCGAGGCAGGCCTGGGCGTGGCCGGTATCCAGCTGGCAGTAGCGGAAGGCCCGCTCACCATACTTCCAGGCTTCCCGCCACATCACGCAGGACAGGCCGACCGCCAGCACCGGGCCAGCCGCCAGCGGCTGCATATGCACGGCCCGCAGTTCCAGCGCGTGGATCTCCGGCCGGTAATGGTAGAGCCCGTCGGCCAGCGCCGGAATGCCGGCCACCAGCACGTAGGCCTCGACCGGGTGGAGGTTGCCGCTCGACGGATTGGCACGCACAGCCCAGCGATCCGGCCCGAGAGTTTTCCAGGCAGTCAGGCCGAAGGACAGGTGCAACAGCGCACCGATGCTGGCCAGGTCAGGGATGGCCGGCGTGACCGGCGCCGCCGTCAGATGTTCGGCACTGGCCAGCGGCAGCTCGATCGGCGGCACGCCCTCGTAATGGCGGAAGGCCGCCGGCTGGGCATCCCAGTCCAGTGTACCGGGGCCGGCGGCATAGGCCTCGAAGCGGTGCTTGCTACGCTGATGATAGGCCTGCACCGCCGCCGCAGCGGAAAGGGGCATAGGCACGACATCGGGCGGGGCGGCGAGGGTCTCGGACATGATGCGGACACAAAACGGGTTGCCTCCACGTCAGCAAGATCGGTGCCTACCCCTGACAATCGCATATTTCGAGCAAGGACGAGACCCAACAGGGGTCTCACGACTCCGCGTCTGGCCAGCGCATCCGACAAGCCCCTGCATTTTGTCGGTTTCGTGACAGCCCCGCGGCAGACAATGAAACCTCATCCCTTGCCAGGCATCACTTCGCCTTACGTGCCGACAAGGCAATTTCACACAGCAAAAACATCAAATATGTCAATATTATTAAATTGGTTGATTTTTCACAAAACGTAACGAAATTAACTGCCGGACAATCGCGATGCCCCGGCACCAACAGCTATAAGACAAGACTTCATATTGAGGCGCGAAAAGTCGCCATGCAGGGATTCCGCGCCCACCCAGCATAATCAGGCCATACCATGTGGATCAGCAGAACAGAATACGAACAACTCCAGGCCCAACTCCGCCGCGCCAGCGAGCGGGAAGCAGGATTACAAGCGGAGAACGAGGCCTTTCAGCAGGAAATCGACACCTTGCGCCGTGCGGAAGACGAAAAGCGCGTCCAATGTGAAAACCTTCTCGGCGTCGTACAGCGCATGGCCGAGTTCGGCTCTTCGCTGACCGGCGCCCAAGGTAGCCTGGCCGAAATGGCCGGCCTGCTCCGGAACGAGAAGGACAAGGCCGTCGAAGCCGCCCATGTGTCCAAGGCCAGCGGGCAAGCAACCACGGAGATCGCCGAAAGCCTGCAGCGCCTGGCGGCCGAATCGGAGAAGTCGGCAACCGAAGTGGCCACCCTCGCCCAACGGGCCGACGAGATCGGCGCCATCGTCAATCTGATCCGCGGCGTTGCCGATCAGACCAACCTGCTGGCCCTCAACGCGGCCATCGAGGCGGCTCGCGCCGGCGAGGCCGGCCGCGGTTTCGCCGTCGTTGCCGACGAAGTCCGCAAACTGGCCGAACGCACCTCCAGTGCCACCGCAGATATCTCGGCGCTGGTGGAACGCATCCACGACGATTCGACCCAGGCACGCGACAGCATGCGGCGCCTGGCCGAGGCCTCCAGCCAGTTCAGCGATCGCGGCCAACGTGCCACCGAGGACATGCGCCTGCTGATGGGCCTGTCCGCCAACATGGAGAACGTGATCGCCGGCAGTGCGATGAAGAGCTTCGTCGAAGTCGCCAAGATCGACCACATCGTCTTCAAGTTCCGCATTTATCTGGCCATTTTCGGCCTCCTCGACCTCAAGGCGTCCGAGCTCGCCACTCACACGGCGTGCCGCCTCGGCAAGTGGTACTACGACGGCGAAGGCCATGCCTGCTTCAGCCAGTTGCCCGGTTACAGGGAAGTCGAACCGCCGCACATCGAGGTGCACCGGGCCGGCGTGGCGGTACTCACCGCCTACGCCAACAGCGACATGGGCGCGGCACTCCGCCATCTCGATGTGATGGAACAAGCGTCCATGCGCGTTCTCGACAACCTGCAGAAAATGGGCGAAGCGGCACTGAACGATCCATCCATTCTGTGCCAGGAAGACGGCGGCCACCGGCACTGAGGCCTGCTACAGGGGAAGGGGCAGCGCGCATTGACGCCCTTGTCCGCGACGCCGAGAATCCAGCGCCATGCCCAGCCCCGACACCCTGCTCGCCTTTCTCGGCATCTCCGTGCTGATCACCCTCGCACCGGGCCCCGACAACCTGATGGTCATCGGCCACAGCCTGGCCCGTGGCCGGCGCGCCGGCATGGCCTTTGGCCTGGGCTGCGCGGCGGGCTGCATGACGCACACCGCGTGGGCGGCCCTCGGCATCGCGGCGGTGGTGCGCGCCTCCCCCAGCCTGCTCCTGGCCGTCAAACTGGCCGGTGCGGCCTGGCTGCTGTGGCTCGGTATCCAGGCCCTGCGTGGCGGCGGACGCCTTTCCCCGGCGAACGGCCTGCCAGCCCAGCCGTGGCAGCGCGACCTGCGCCGCGGCTTCGTCGCCAATGCCCTGAACCCCAAGGTCGGCCTGTTCTTCCTGGCCTTCCTGCCCCAATTCACCGATCCGGCCCACGGCAACCCGAGCTTGCAGATGCTCGCCCTCGGCCTGCTCTTCACGATCCAGACCGCGATCGTCTTCAGCGCACTGGCGCTGGCCGCCGGCGCCATCGGCCGCCTGCTGGCCCGCCGCCCCCGGCTCGGCCCGTGGCTCGACCGCCTGTGCGGCGTGCTGTTCATCGGCCTCGCCGCCCGCCTGATCGCCAGCGACAGCTGATCCCCCCTCCCGTCCGGCCAGCACCCCTGGGGCGAATGAACTCACTCCAAGGATGAACTCGCCCCTACAATCGGCTTCGTCCAACCACGTTTGCCGGGCGAATCCACTCGCCCCCATATTCAGAAAAAAATGCGACGCTCCCCCTCCGGCCCCGCCCCTTTACCCGCCTCCGGCGAACGCCACGACTGGCAGACCATCAGGAAACTGCTGCCCTACCTGTGGGCCTACAAGTGGCGCATGCTGTTCGCCCTCGGCTGCCTGATCTCCGCCAAGTTCGCCAACGTCACCGTTCCGCTGATCTTCAAGCAACTGGTGGATGGCCTCGACATCTCCCGCTCCCAGGCCTTCATCGTGGTGCCGGCGGCACTGCTGGTGGCCTACGGCGCGCTGCGCTTCTCCACCTCGCTGTTCACCGAGCTGCGCGAGATCGTCTTCGCGCGGGTCACCCAGGAGGCGGTGCGCGAGATCTCGCTGCAGGTCTTCGGCCACCTGCATGCGCTGTCCCTGCGCTTCCACCTGGAACGCCAGACCGGCGGCCTGACCCGCGACATCGAGCGCGGCACCCGCTCCATCGGCTCGCTGATCAGTTACACGCTGTACTCCATCCTGCCGACCTTCGTGGAAATCGGCCTGGTGCTGGGCATCCTGCTGGTGAAGTACGAACCGAGCTTCGCGCTGATCACCGTCGTCACGTTGACGCTCTACATCACCTTCACCTTCAAGGTCACCAACTGGCGTACCGCGCTGCGCCGCCAGGCCAACGAGCTGGACTCTGCCGCCAACGCGCGGGCCATCGACAGCCTGATCAACTTCGAGACGGTGAAGTACTTCAACAACGAAGCCTTCGAGACCCGCCGCTATGACACCGAGCTGAAAAAGTGGACGGCCGCCCAGATCAAGAACCAGAAGTCCCTGTCCCTCCTCAACATGGGCCAGGCGGCGATCATCGCCGTCGGAGTCACTGCAATGATGTGGCGCGCCGCCGACGGCGTGGCCGCCGGGCGCATGACCCTCGGCGACCTGGTGCTGGTCAATGCCTTCCTGATCCAGCTCTACATCCCGCTCAACTTCCTCGGCGTGCTGTACCGGGAGATCCGCCAGGCCCTCACCGACATCGAGCGCATGTTCGACCTGCTCGCCACCCACCGGGAAGTGGCCGACGGCCCCGACGCCCGCGCGCTGGCCCGCGGCCCGGCCAGCGTCGGCTTCGATGGCGTCAACTTCGCCTACGATCCGAACCGCCCGATCCTCCACGACGTCGACTTCACCATCCCCGCCGGCCAGACTGTGGCGGTGGTCGGCCACTCCGGCTCCGGCAAATCCACGCTGGCGCGCCTGCTGTTCCGCTTCTACGACGTGCAGGGCGGCGCGGTGCGCATCAATGGCCAGGACATCCGCAGCCTCACCCAGGACAGCCTGCGGGCCGCCATCGGCATCGTTCCGCAGGACACCGTGCTGTTCAATGACACCCTGCTCTACAACATCCAGTACGGCCGCCCCGACGCCAGCCGCGAGGAGGTGGAAGCCGCCGCCCGCGCCGCCCAGCTGGAGGACTTCATCGCCCGCTTGCCGGACGGCTGGCAGACCCGCGTCGGCGAGCGCGGCCTGAAGCTGTCCGGCGGCGAGAAGCAGCGCGTGGCCATCGCCCGCACGCTGCTGAAGAACCCGGACATCCTTATCTTCGACGAAGCCACCTCGGCCCTCGACTCGAAGACAGAGAAGGCCATCCAGGCCCAGCTCGACGCCGCCGCCCGCGGCCGCACCACGCTGGTCATCGCCCACCGCCTGTCCACGGTGATGAACGCCGACGAGATCCTGGTCCTCGATCAGGGCCGCGTCGTCGAGCGCGGCAGCCACGCAGAACTGCTCGCCCGCGCCGGCGCCTACGCGCAGATGTGGGCGCTGCAACTGGAAGAGCGGGCAGCAGAAGAAGAGGTGGCCTGACGGAGTCGCACGGAGCGCATTGCAAACCTTTGCAAACAGGCGAAGGTGTAACTTCGGCGAAATGCTCGTCGCGTAGCGTCAATCAATTCCGCTACCCGATCTGCAAGGAGTTTTCCCGATGTTCGCCCCCCGTCTGCTCGCGCTTCTCGTCCCGGCCCTCGTCGCCACCTCTGCCCATGCCGGCATCGCCCTGATCGGCCAGGGCAGCCTGTCCGGCACCGACCTGTCCGGCCTCACCGGCACTCTCGAAAACGGCCAGGCCGCCAACCTCCTCGGCGGCCTCGGCTCAGCCATCGCCTGGGCCGGCGGCGACACCTTCCTGCTGGCGCCGGACCGCGGCCCCAACGCCGTCAACTGGAACGCCGCGGTGGACAACACCACCAGCTGGATTCCCCGCTTCCAGACCCTCAGCCTGGGCCTGTCCGGCACCAGTTTCAGCAGCAGCAGCGTGGCCACCCTCACGCCGACACTCAGCGCCACCACGCTGCTGTCCAGCACCACCGCCCTCAACTACGGCAGCGCCCCGGTGCTGAGCGGCAGCAACGGCCAGAACTACTTCACCGGCCGCTCCGACGCCTTCGATGCCGGCCTGTCCACCAACAGCGCCAATGCCCGCCTCGATCCGGAAGGCATCCGCGTCGCCGGCGACGGCAAGAGCGTCTACGTCTCAGACGAATACGGCCCCTACATCTACCGCTTAGACCGCGCAACCGGCGAGCGCACCGGCGTGATCACGCTGCCCGACAAGTTCGCGGTGTCCAACCTGTCCGCCGTCGGCGACACCGAGATCGCCAACAACACCAGCGGCCGCGTCGCCAACAAGGGCATGGAAGGCCTCGCCATCACGCCGGACGGCAAGACCCTGGTCGGCATCATGCAGAGCCCGCTGATCCAGGACGGCGGCACCAATGCCGGCGTGGTGCGCATCGTCACCGTGGATCTCGCCACCGGCAAGGTCACCCACGAGTACGCCTACCAGCTCGAGAACATCGGCACCGCCGCCAAGCCCAAGTACACCGGCATCAGCGAGATCGTAGCCATCAACGACCACGAGTTCCTCATCGACGAACGGGATGGCAAGGGCCTCGGCGATGACTCCAAGGCCGTATTCAAGAAGCTCTACCACGTGGACCTGAGCACCGCCCAGGACGTCAGCAACATCACCGGCGAGAGCGCACTGGCCGCCAAGGCTGTCGGCAAGAGCGTGTTCGCGGACCTGGCGGCCCTGTTGAAGGCCAACGGCTACACCGACCGTATGATCCCGGCCAAGATCGAAGGTCTCGCCTTCGGCCCCGACGTGCTGGTGGACGGCGTGCTGCAGCACACCCTGATCGTCACCAACGACAACGACTTCCTCGATACCGTCGGCGTGAACGGCGTGCCCACCGCCAACCCGAACCAGTTCTTCGTGTTCGGCATCAGCGGCGACCTGCTCGCCGGCTACGAGGCCCAGCGCATTCCCGAGCCGGCCAGTCTCGCGCTGGCGGCCCTGGGTCTAGGCGGCCTGGTGCTGCGCCGCAAGAAGTAAGCACCGCGCCTCCCTGGACCGGGCCCAGTAGGGTCTCGTCCGGGGAGGCCTGTGGGACTTGCCCGGTCGGCGCACATCCGAAAGCCGCCCCTTGATGCACAATGAAGCCCCTTGCGGCTTCAACCGGACCCATGCCCCCGCTTCCTCGCAGCATCGCCCACCTGGACATGGACGCGTTCTACGCGTCGGTGGAGCTGTTGCGCTACCCGCAGCTGCGTGGCCTGCCCGCCGTGGTGGGCGGACGCCGTGCGACGGCGGCCGAGGATCCGGCCCATTTCCCGCGCCTGCGCGACTACGTCGGCCGCGGCGTGATCACCACCGCCACCTACGAAGCGCGGGCCCTCGGCGTGCATTCCGGCATGGGCCTCATGAAGGCCGCCCAACTGGCGCCGGACGCACTGCTGCTGCCCGCCGACTTCGACACCTACCGCCACTACTCGCGCCTCTTCAAGGCGGCAGTGCGCGACATCACGCCGGACCTAGAGGACCGCGGTATCGACGAGATCTACCTGGACCTCAGCGCTCTCAACCCGGACGGCAGCCGCGAAGGCGCCCGCGCCATCGCGCTGCGCCTGCAGCAGACCGTGCGCGACGCCACCGGCCTGTCCTGCTCCCTCGGTGTGGCCCCCAACAAGCTGCTCGCCAAGCTGTGCTCCGATCTGGAAAAACCAGCCGGCATCACCGTAGTGGCCGCCGACGACATTCCGGCCCGGATCTGGCCGCTGCCCGCCAAGCGCATCAACGGCATCGGGCCGAAGGCCGCGGAACGGCTGGACGCGCTGGGCATCCACAGCATCGGCGAGCTGGCCGCAGCCGATCCCCTGTGGCTGCAGGAACAGTTCGGCGCACGCTACGGCCAATGGCTGCACCAGGCTGCCCACGGACAGGACGAGCGCCCGGTGGTCACCCACAGCGAACCGAAGAGCCTCTCCCGCGAAACCACCTTCGAGCGCGACCTGCACCCACGCCAGGACCGCAACGAACTGTCCCAGCGCTTCACCCGCCTGTGCGAACAGCTTGCCGCCGACCTGGCCCGCAAGGGCTATGTCGGCAAGACCGTCGGGCTCAAGCTGCGCTTCGACAACTTCCACACCGTCACCCGCGACCTGACGCTGCCCACGCCCATTGGCGAGGCTGCAGCGATCCGTCGGGCCGCCGGCGAATGCCTCAAGCGCGTGCTGCTGGAACGACGCATCCGCCTGCTCGGCGTGCGCGTCGGCAACCTGGCGCGGCGCGATGCGATCCCCGAACACGAAACACCGCTACCGGTCCAGGCTGAGCTCTTTGTGTAGAACACGGCTCAAACCATCACAACAAGACTTCCAGGAGATCCGCAATGCCGCACCCGAACCTCGAACCGGCCATCCCCAGCGCCATCGAACCCTGGCGCCAGAACCTCCGCGGCGAGCACGACGCACTGCTGCGTGGTCCGCGCCCGGCCTGGTGGTGGACCGGGCTGGCACCGGAGAACTGTCCCGGCATGCAAGCAGACGGGCATCTCACCGCGCTGCCCCAACCCAACCTCACCACCTGTACCCGCGAATCCGTGCTGGCCGCCTTCGACAACGGCTGGACGCTGACCGAGGTGCTGTTCGCCAGCCTGCAGGGCGAGGAAGCCTTCTACCGCCCGCCCTACCACCACCTGCGCCACCCGATGGTCTTCTACTACGGCCACCCGGCGGCGCTGTACATCAACAAGCTGCGCGTCGCCGGCCTCATCGACACGCCGGTCAATCCCTACTTCGAACGCATCTTCGAGACCGGCGTGGACGAAATGCGCTGGGACGACATGTCGAAGAACGAGATGCTGTGGCCCAGCTTCGCGGAAGTGCACACCTACCGTGAGCAGGTCTACCTCACGGTGCGCCGCCTCATAGAGACCCACCCCGGCCTGGTCCACGGCCATGCGACTATCACCATGGACGATCCGCTGTGGGCGCTGTTCATGGGCTTCGAACACGAACGCATCCACATCGAGACCTCCTCGGTGCTGATCCGCGAACTGCCCCTCGACGACGTACGCCGCCCGGAGGAATGGCCGGCCCTGCATGCCAGCGCCGGCACGCCAGCCCACTTCCCGCCGGTCGCCGGACAGGATTTCCCGACCTCACGCCTGCTGACCATCCCGGCCTCCGTCGTGAAGTTCGGCAAGCCGCGCAACTGGCCGAGCTTCGGCTGGGACAACGAATACGGCGAGCGCAGTGTCGCGCTGCAGGCCTTCCAGGTGGAAAACCAGTTGGTCAGCAATGGCGCCTTCCTGGAGTTCATCCAGAGCGGCGGCTACCTGGAGCGCCAGTACTGGACCGACGCCGGCTGGGAATGGCGCGGCTTCCGCAACAGCAAGTGGCCCTGTTTCTGGGTGCCGGACGGCCCCGCCGGGCTGCACCGCTACAAACTGCGCACCCTGTTCGAAACCATCGAAATGCCATGGAACTGGCCGGCCGAGGTCAATGCCCACGAAGCCGCCGCCTACTGCGCCTGGCGCAGCGCCCGCGACGGTATCCCCTGTAGGCTGCCCACCGAGGCCGAGCACCACGCGCTGCGCGACGCCTCATGGGCCGAAACCGATCCTCCCGCCCACCACGACGGCGCCGCCCTCGCCACTGTCTACGGCTGGAACAGCCAGCTCGCCCACGGCTCCCCGTGGCCGGTGGATGCCGGCGCACCTGGCCTGACCGGTGCCCACGACGTGTTCGGCAACGTCTGGCAGTGGCACGGCGACGATTTCCACCCACTGCCCGGCGCCCGCGTCCATCCCTACTACGACGACTTCTCTACGCCCTGCTACGACGGCCAGCACCAGATGATCCTCGGCGGATCGTGGATTTCCTGCGGCGACGAGGCCAGCGTGTGGGCACGCTTCCACTTCCGCCCGCACTTCTTCCAGCACGCCGGCTTCCGCGTCGTACAGGCCGCCCACGACGGCCAGGTCGTGAAGCTCGACGGCGCGGACAGCGCCAGCCAAGTCTATGAAGACGCCCGCATGGTGGACGACTACATGCTCCTTCACCACGGCGAACCGCAGACCCAGATGCCGTGGGCCGGCGGCCCCCAGCGCGCCACGTCCTTCCCGCAACGCTGCGCCGACTGGCTGCTCGACGGCGCCAGGCAGTTCGGCTCCGGCAGCGCCCGCGCGCTGGACGTCGGCTGCGCAGTGGGCGGCGGCAGCTTCGAACTGGCCCGTGGCTTCGGCGAGGTGCTTGGCGTGGACCTGTCCCGCGCTTTCATCGACGCCGCCAGCACGCTGCAGAAAGATGGCAGCCGCCCCTACTTCCGCCGCGACGAGGGCGATCTGGGCGAAACCGTGATGGCCCGCATCGACCCGGCCATCGAGCGCGGCCGGGTGAGCTTCCGCCAGGCCGACGCCTGTTCGCTGCCCGCCGAGCTGGCCGACTTCGACGCGGTACTGCTGGCCAACCTGCTGTGCCGCCTGCCCAGCCCGATGGCCCTGCTCGGCCGCCTCGGCGGACCGCGCGGGCTGGTCAAGGTCGGCGGCCTGCTCGCTCTGTTCTCGCCTTATTCCTGGCTGGAGCAATTCACTCCGCGGGAATCCTGGCTCGGCGGCTACGAGAAGGGCGGCAAGGCGGCACGCAGCGCCGACACCCTCAAGGCCTTTCTGGTCACCGAAGGCTTCGTGCTGCGCCGGGAGGAAGAGGTGCCGCTGGTGATCCGCGAACACGCCCGCAAGTACCAGTTCATCGTCACCCACGGCATGCTGTGGCAACGGGAGCGCTGAACACCCAGCCGGCCTGAACTACTCGGGCAGGCTTTGGGCCGCCGACAGGCCGCTGCCGAGAAGCTGTGTCCGCAGCGCCTTCGCGGTATCCGGCGCCTGGAGCTTGATCCGCTCGTAGGCTCCGGCCGCCGCGGGCCCATTACCCTCGGCCAGGTAGCTCACGGTCAGCAGGCTCAGGGCGGGTATCAGGTTCGGCTGCCTCGCCAGCACCACCTCGACCTGCGCCCGCGCCTTCTGGAAAAGGCGGGCGCTCAGATAAGCCTGAGCCAGGTACATGCGCGCATCCGGCGACAAGGGTTTCAGGCTGATCGCCTTTTCCAGTGCCTGGATGGCACGCCCGAGGTTGCGGCTGCGCAACTGGGCCTCCCCCAGGTTGACCCACGCATTGGCCTGCTCCGGGTCGAGGCGCACCGCAGTCTCCAACGCCTCCACGGCTTCGGGTAGGCGGCCCAGCTTGATCAGCGCAAAACCCTTGCCGCTCCACGCCAGTACATTGACGGGATCGATCTCGATGGCCTTGAGTTCATAACGCAAGGAGCCTTCCATGTCGCCCTTCGCCCCCAGTATCCGGGCGGTCGTCAGACACATGCGCAGCAGCTTCGGATCGGCCGCTTCAGCCTGCCGGACCATTGCCAGGGCCTGGTCCGGATTGCCGGTGCCGAGCAGGCTTTCCGCCCACGAAACCCGCTCGTCCGGCGTCAGGCTCCCCAGGGCATCGAGCTTCTGGAAGGCCATGCCAGCCTCCCGCGGCTTGCCGGCTGCCAGATAGGCCAGCGCCACCTGGCGCCAGCCTCCCACGCTCTTCGGCTCGAGCTCGATGGCCTTCAGGGCGTCGTCCAGAGCCGGCTGCACGCGCTTGAGCTCCAGCCTGATCATGCTCCGGTTGGCCAGATAGATGGCCTGGCCGGGCGCCAGCCGGACCGCCTGATCGAAGGCCTTCTCCGCCTCCGAGAGCCGTGTCAGCTTCAGCAGTACCCCGCCGAGCCCGGTCCAGGCATCAGCCGACCCGGGCGCCAGTTCGACGGCCTTGCGCATGGCCTCCTCGGCGGGTCCCAGGCGCCCCCGGTTGAGTTCCGCGAAGCCGAGGGCCAACTGCGTCTTTTCGGCGCTGTTGTGGCTGATGGCGGCATCGCGGGCCACCCGGCGGGCTTCGTCGGGCCTGCCGGTTTCCGCGTAAAGCTCGGCCAGGCGGCGCCGCGCCGTGCTGTCCGAATCGCCGAGGCGCAGCGCCGTCGCAAACGCCTTCACGGCGTCGTCCCGCTTGCCCAGCCGGTCTTCGATCAGCCCCAGCTGGCGCCAGGCGGACGCGCTGCCCGGGTTGCGCCGGATGGCCTCCCGAGAGGAAATCCCGGCCTCGGCCAGGCGCCCTTCGTCGAACAGCCAGCTGGAACGCAGCAAGGGGGCCCAGGCGCTGAAAGGCTGACGGTGCGCCGCCTCCTGCATGGACTTCTCGGCTTCGTCGCGCGCGCCGCTACGATACTGCACGGAGGCCAGCAGCTCCCACGCCTGGGCGTGATCGCGGTCCAGCTCGAGGGTTCTCCGCAGGCTGGACTCCGCTTCGCCGTAGCGTTGCAGCTCTACGAGGCTACTGGCGTGTATGAAAGCGGCGTGCGCGGAGCGCGGCTGGGCAGCCATCCAGGCACGCGCATGGGGCTCCAGTTCGGCCCATTTCCGGGCCTCGATCAAGGCCTCGGCCTCCGTCGCCCAGGCCCTCTCCGGCGCCGGCAGCGCGGGGGGTGGCGGCGGCTCGTCGCCACCGACCAGGATGCGCGCTACCTGCTCGGCCGGCAGGATCATGTTGAAGTTCTGGCCAGTGCCGAGCACCGCCCGGGTGATACCGAGCAGCCGCCCTTCCCGGTCGAACAGCCCGCCACCGCTGGAGCCGGGCGATTGGGGCGCCGTCGCCACAAGAAAGGGCTGCGGCAGTTCGAGCCGGGCACTGGCAAGCAGGCCGGCGCTCACCGCCAGCCCGAAGCCAAGGGGATTCCCCACCGCAAACACCGTTTCGCCGACGGCCTTCCCATCGACCTGGCGCAGGGGGACCGGCGCAGCCGTCAGGCCGCCGACGGCCAGCAGGCACAGGTCCGCCGGCGCATTGCGGCGCAGCCAGTGCCCGGCCAGTTCCCGCGGTCCGGTCAGCACGCTGATCGCGCTCGCATCCTCGATCACGTGGCAGTTGGTCGCCACCAGTCCGGCCCCGACCACCACGCCGCTCCCCTGGGCCGCAATCTTCCCCTCCTCGTCGAAAGTCTTGATCGTCACCACGGAGGGTGACACGCGCGCGAAGACACGTTCGGCGTCCCCTTCCTCACGTGCCAGCGCGCTCCTTCCAGTCAGGCCGGCGAGTACCAGCACCAATACAGCCGCCTTCCTCATCGGGCTGCCTCCTCGTAGGGGGATAGATAGTTGAGGTAGGCCTCTTCCGCCACCTTGCCGTCGATCGCCCGCAACCTGTCGTAGGTGCTGCGTGCCGCATCCCGCTGGCCCAGGGCCTGATGGGCCGCCATCAAGGCGCCCCAGACCTTGGGCTGGGCAGGGTCGAGCTGCAGCGAACGCTCCAGTGCCGGCAACGCCTCCTTGTGGCGCGCCAGGATGCTCAGCGTGAAACCCTTCTGGCGCCAGTTGCGCGCCTCTCCCGGAACCCTCGCCGCCAGTGCGTCGAACACGGCCAGCGCCTCCGCCGGGCGCCCGCCGTCCTTCAGCGTGACACCCAGTTGGTAGCGCCAGTCATCCTGCGCAGGCTGGGCCTCCACCGCAGCCTTGAAGGCAGCGATCGCATCGGGATAGTTCTTCAGCTGGTAGTGGGCAAAACCGATCCCCGCCCACGCCCGGTCGGGCTCCTCGAATCTGCGCGCCAGGCACGCCTGATATGCCTCGATGGCGGCCTCCGGACGCTCCAGGGCACCCAGCGCAATGCCGCGCCAGAACCAGGCCGTCGCGCCATCCCGCTCCGCTTCGGGCAAACGTTCGATGACCGCCAGCGCACGGGCTGGCTGGGCCGCGTTGATGTAGGCCCGCGCCAGACCGAAGCGCGGCCCCGACGCCTCCGGGTACAAGCCGCGGATTCGCGACCAGATCGAGATCGACGTGGCGTGATCCCCGCGGAGCTGGGCCAGCTCCGCCAGACCCCGGTAGGCCTCGATCAGCCAGGGATCGAGCTCGATGGCAGTACGGTAGGCCGCCTCGGCGTCCTTGTTGAGGCGGGCAGCGGTGCGCACCTGTCCGAGCACCAGGTGGACAACGGCCAGCTCCCGATGCTCGGCGGCCAGCGTGGTAGCCAACGCCAGCGCCTCGTCCCGCCGTCCGCCGGCCAGCAGTGCCGACACCAGGCCGATCCCCCACTCCGCCCGCCCCGGGGCAATCCGGCGCAGCGCGGTCCAGGCCTCCAGCTCCCGGTCGGCCTGCTTGAGGCCGCGGGCCGCGGCCACCCGGAAGCCCCAGGCGTCGATGCTGTCAGGCTCGCGGCGAATCCATTCCGCCGCCTGGGCATCCAGTTCCTGCCACTTGCCCTGCTTCCTCAGGAGAGTCGCCGCATCGTAGCGCCTCAGGGCTTCAGTAGCCGCGGCTGCCCGCGCCTCGATCTCGTCGCTCCAACTGATCGCCGCCGCGAAATTGACGTTCTGGCCATCGCGGCGGCGGTAGTCGATGATGCCCACCACGGCACCGGACTCATCCACCAGCGCCCCGCCCTCGGAGCCCGGCGAAATCGGCGCGGTGAACTGGATCAGCTCTCCCACCGGATTGCGCCGGATGCCGGCCACCACGCCCTCGGAGATCCCCACGCCCAATCCCAGCGCGTTCGACAGCGCGAAGACGCGGCTTCCGGTGGCCGGCAGGCTCCGCCGCAGGGCTACGCCGGATGACGGCAGCCCGTCGACGACGATCAGGCACAGGTTGCGTTCCCGGTCTCGCGCGGCGAGTCGTGCCGTGTGCGCCTGCGCCGCGATCTTCAGCGTCAGACCACCGGCGGAATCCAGCCCTTCACACACCGTCACGAAGCGCCCGGCGCCGATCTCGGTAGCGGTCAGGCTGCCGGTTGCCTGGCCATTGCTGCCGGCCACTTCGAGCACGGCCACCGCCGGCGACGCAAGGGTGAAGATCTGCTGGGGGCCGAGGGCCTGGGCTGCTTGCGGCCCGAGCAGGGTTCCGCACAGGCAACACATGCCAAGCATGCCGCCCCGGGTGGCAAGGTAATACGACAGACGAAGGGACAATGACATTCCCGCAGCTCTCCTGGCGACGGGAGAGCCCCCATCGATGGCATTCGAATTTATCCCGCCAACATTACCATCACCGTGGGCCGGCCAGGGTGAAGCGCCTCACACCACCAGCGTCTCGCGCATCCAATCGACAAACACCCGCACGCGCGCCGGCAGCAGGCGCGCGTGCGGATAGACCACGCTGACCGGCCGCGGCGGCGGCTCGAAGTTTTCCAACACGGCCCACAGGCGACCGTCGGCCAGATGGCCGGCGATCTGGTACGACAGGAAACAGCCGAAGCCCAGCCCGGCCACGCAGGCATCCACCGCCGGCGCCACGTGGTTGAACTCGAGCCGCCCCTTAACTGGCACGCCGAAGGAGCGACCCTTGTCCTCGAAGCGCCACCAGCCTCCCGAACCCGACAGGAAGCCGATGCAGTCGGCCTGCAATAGATCCTTCGGATGAGCCGGTAGCGGCCGGCCGCGCAGGTAGTCCGGGCTGGCCACCACCATGCGCCGCACCGCGCCGACCGGATGGGCGATCAGCGTCGAATCCTCCAGCGCCCCGATTCGGATCCCCACGTCGATACCTTCCTCGAGCAGGTTCACGACCCGGTCGAAGAGCAGCAGACGGCAGCGCAGCTGCTCGTGGCGCTGCATGAAGCGGTTAACTGCCGGTGCCACGTACATCTGGCCGAACAGCACCGGCGCCGTCACGCTGAGCTGGCCGGACAGCTCAGCGGCCTCTTCCTTCAGGGCCGCCTCCGCCTCATCGAGGGAGGCCAGCAGGTTGCGGCAGCTCGCCAGATAATGCCGCCCCTCCTCGGTCAGCACGATGCGGCGGGTCGTGCGGTTGAACAGGCGCACGCCCAGCTCGGCCTCCAGCGCCGCCAGCGTGCGCACCACCGCCGGCAGCGAGCTGCCCAGGCTACGCGCGGCGGCACTGAGGCTGCCGTCGTCGGCGATGCGCACGAAGGTCGCCATGGCCTTCAGCTTGTCCATGGTCATTACTCCATCTATCGGATGAGTGAAATCAGGATTACGCCATTTATCCACAAATCGGATCAACGCACACTCTCCTCCGTCACTTCCCCTCCCCCGAAAGGAACGCCATGAACACGCCCGCCCAGCCGATCAAGCTGTACCGCTTCCCGCTCTCCGGCCACAGCCACCGGGCCGAGCTCTTCCTGTCCCTGCTCGGCCTGCCCGTCGAACCGATCGACGTGGACCTGGCCGGCGGCGAGCAGAAGACCCCCGCCTACCTGGCGATGAACGCCTTTGGCCAGGTGCCGGTGATCCAGGACGGCGACGTGACCATCGCCGACTCCACCGCCATCCTGGTCTACCTGGCCCGTCGCTACGGCGACGCCAGCTGGCTGCCCACCGACCCGGCCGGCGCCGCCCAGGTCCAGCGCTGGCTGTCGGTCGCCTCCGGGCAGGTTGCCTACGGCCCCTGCGCAGCCCGCCTGATTACGGTGTTCGGCATGGACTTCAACCCGAAGGAGGTCATCGCCCGCGCCCACGCGCTGTTCGCGGTGATGGAGAAGGAGCTGGCCGAACGCCCCTTCCTCGTCGGTGACCACGCCACCATCGCCGACGTGGCCAACCACACCTACATCGCCCACGCGCCGGAAGGCAATGTGTCGCTGGCCGACTATCCGAACATCCGCTCCTGGCTGGCCCGCGTGGAAGCGCTGCCGGGCTTCATCCCGATGCCGGCTACCGCCATCGGCCTGGCGGCCTGACGACCATGGCCGGCCCCAGCTTCCACACCGGCGAAGAAGCGCTGCAGGCCCGCGCCGGTAGCCGCGAACGGCTGGCCGAGGTCGGCCCTCGGGTGATCCGGCCGGCCATGCCGGAAACGCACCAGACCTTCTTCGGCCAGTTGCCCTTCGTCGTGGCCGGCGCGGTGGATGCGGACAGCCAGCCATGGACGTCCCTGCTGATCGGCGCGCCGGGCTTCATCCACGCCCCGACCGACGACCGCCTGCGCATCAAGGCGCTGCCACCGGCCGGCGATCCGCTGGAAGGTCTGCTGGAAAACGGCGCCCGCATCGGCCTGCTCGGCATCGAAGCCCACACACGGCGACGCAACCGGGCCAACGGGCGGATCGTCGCGGTGGACGGCGCCGGCGTCGACGTCCATGTCGAGCAGAGTTTCGGCAACTGCCCGAAATACATCCAGCCGCGCCAGGCCGAGTACGTGCCAGGCCAGGGCATCCAAGCGGCAAGCACGGACTTCACCGGGCTGGGCGAGCCGGTGCGTGCCCTTGTCGCGGCAGCCGACACCTTCTTCATCGCCAGCGCCCACCCGGACGACGACGGCCTGCCGGCCCACGGCGTGGACGTCTCCCACCGGGGTGGCCCGGCGGGCTTCGTGCACATCGACGGCGACACGCTGACGGTGCCCGACCTGGCCGGCAACAACTATTTCAACACCCTCGGCAACCTGCTGCTGGCGCCGTGCGCCGGCCTGCTGTTCATCGACTTTGCCCGTGGCGACCTCGCCTGGCTGGCCGCCGATGCGGAGATCGTCCACGAAGGCCCGGACCTCGCCGCCCACCCGGGTGCCCTGCGCCTGCTCCGGCTGCACGTCAGGACGAGCCGTCACGCACCCGCCGCCGTGCCGCTGCGCTGGCACGGGGCCCCCTGAGGCCATCCCGCCACAACGGGCACACCATCAAACGAAAGGGCCACGCCGTCGACGTGGCCCTTTCACCATCCCGGCGCCACAAAGGCCCGGGGCGGATGGCTGCCTCAAAGGGTCAGCGCATTGCTCAAGTCACCCATCGGCTGGGCGCCACTGGCCTTCAGCGCCTTGTCGCGGGCGGTCAGGCCCGGCAGCGTGTCGAGGCCGAACACACGGGTGATGAAGCGCAGGATCGACGCGGTGTCGTACTGGGTGTGGTCAACCGTGCCCTTCTTGGCGAAGGGCGAGATGACGATGGCCGGGATGCGGGTACCCGGACCGATCAGATCGCCCTTCGGCGGCGCCACGTGGTCCCACACGCCACCGAACTCGTCATAGGTGATGACGATCACCATGTTCTTCCACTGGGGGCTGGCCTGCAGCTTGGCCACCAGATCAGCGATCTTGGCGTCGCCGTCGGTCAAATTGGCGTAACCCTCGTGCTGGTTGTACACCCCTTCCGGCTTGTAGAAGGCCACCGCCGGCAGCGTACCGGCTGCGGCATCGGCAACCAGATCGGTGTAATCCTTCAAGTGCGCGCTGCGGTTCGCGGCCTGGGTCGCCGGATCGAAGGACGCGTAGTAGTTGAACGGCTGATGGTGGGGCTGGAAGTCCACGTTGGTGGTGGTCGCCACGCCGTAGCTGTTGCCGGCGTAGATCACCGAGCGGGCGGTGGCCGGGTCCTGCATGCCATCGGTGAGCGCGGCATTCCACGCACCGCCGTACCACTTCCAGCTCACGTTCTTGGCGTTCATCAGGTCGCCGATGGTGACGCCGGTCTGCGGCGGCAGCGTGGTGGCCTTAGCGGTATTGGCATACAGGGCGCTGTTGCCGCTCACGCTGGAAGGCGCGTTGCCGCTCGGCTGGTAGGGCGGCTGCATGGTGTTGACCGCGTAGAACTTGCCGTCGCCGAAGTAGTTGGCCGGCGTGATGTTGCCGCTCAACACATAGGACGGGGGTCCGTCCATCGCGGAAGCCGGACTTGCCGCGGAGGTGGTCAGCTGGGGCAGGTAGTTCCCGCTGGCATCCTTGTTGAGCGCCGCAATGGTGGGCTTGGCGGCGGCGGTGTCGGCGTTCGGGTATTCCGGCGCGCAGGCGCAGATCAAATACTGGTGGTTCAGGAAGGAACCGCCGAAGGCGCCCTGGAAGAAGTTGTCGGCCAGCACGTATTGCTGGGCCAGCTTGTACATGGCGGAGCCGCTGTAGTCGAAGTGCCCCATGGTCAGGCCGCCGGCATCGGCCCAGGCAGCGAACATGTCGTTCTTGCCGCCGTTGATCTGCATCTGATTCTCGAAGAAGCGGTGGTACAGGTCGCGGGTCACCGTGCCGGTGGTCAGGGTGGCATTGGCGCTGGCCTGGAAGGCCGTCTCGATGGAGAACGGCGCATTGGCGAGGCCGGCGCTCTGGGCCTGGGTCACCACCGGAGTGACGCCACCAGCGGTCACGCCGCCCCAGGTCTGCGGCAGGGTGCTCAGTACGTTGCCGTTGCGATCCTTTTGCGGAACGTAGTTGGCATTCAGCTTGCCGCTTGCGTCGTACAGGCTGCTCAGGCCGTTGGCGCCGGGGAAATTGCCGTAGAGGTTGTCGAACGAACGGTTCTCGGCATAGATCACGACCACGTTCTTGACGTTTGCCTTCAGGGAGGCGGTCTGGTCGGAATGGTGATCACTGCCACAGGCGCTGAGGACCAGCGCCGCAATCAGGGTGAGAGGCCAGCTCTGCCGGCCGAAGGGGAGGGATTTTGTTTTCATGGGGTGCCCGATCCAGGTTGAAGAAGCCGCTGGCAGTCTGGATCGTCCATGTGACATCGGTTTGACCTTCAATGACAGGGTTCTGTCATGGTGCCGCCATCCTCATGCGCTAGAAAGACGGGTTCAATGCTCACCCCTTGCCCGTTTCATGCATCTGACACTTCGCCTTCTGCTCGGCTGCCTGGCCGTCGCCCTCTCCGGCTGCGAGCGCGATGTCGCCGCAACAACCGTCCGCACAACCCAGCCCGTGGCGGCCAAGGCATTCTACGAAACGGCCTTCGAGCGCAAACCCGACGCCGCCGGGCTTGAAGCCCTCGGGCGCAAGCTGTTCTCCGACCCGAGCCTGTCGGTCTCCGGCCGGCAATCCTGCGCCTCCTGCCACAGCCCGGCCCACGCCTACGGCCCACCCAACGCGCTGTCGGTCCAGCCCGGGGGCGCCGAGATGACCGACCAGGGCCAGCGCGCTGCGCCGTCCCTGATGTACCGGCAAGGCACGCCGCCCTTCTCCGAGCATTTCAACGACACGGACGGCGACGATGGCGCCGACCAGGGGCCGACCGGCGGACGGACCTGGGACGGCCGTGTCAGCTCGGTCCACGAACAGGCCGCGCTACCCCTGCTGTCACCGCTGGAGATGGGCAATGCCGACCCGGCGGCGGTCGTGGCCCACCTGCGCGCCTCACCCTCCGCAGCGGCTTTCCTGGCGGCCTTTGGCGAACGCGTGCTGGACGACGTGCCCAAGGCCTGGAACGGCCTGCTGTGGGCTCTGGAGGTGTTCCAGCAAAGCCCCGCCGACTTCTACCCCTATTCGAGCAAGTACGACGCCTTCCTGCGCCATCAGACCACGCTCAGCCCCCAGGAAGAGCGCGGTCTCGCCCTCTTCAACGATCCCCGCAAGGGCAACTGCGCCCAATGCCATCCCAGCGCCATCAAGCGCGGAACCTTTCCGCTGTTCACCGACGAAGGCCTGCTCGCCCTCGGCGTGCCTCGCAATCGGCAGATCGCCGCCAACCGGGATCCGGCCTGGTTCGACATGGGGCTGTGCGGCCCCATGCGCACCGACCTGAAGACGCACACCGAATACTGTGGAGCCTTCAAGACGCCTTCCCTGCGCAATGCCGCGCGCCGCCGGAGCTTTTTCCACAATGGCGTGTTCCACAGTCTGGAAGATGTAGTGCGCTTCTATGCGCAACGCGACAGCAATCCGGAGCGCTTCTACCCCGCGGGCGCCGACGGTCATGTGGAACGCTTCGACGATCTGCCCGCAGCGTTCCGCGGCAACGTGGTTTCCGACCCGCCCTTCGGCCGCCAGCCCGGAAGGGGGGCTGCACTCAGCGAGAAGAACGTCGCAGACCTGGTGGCTTTTCTCAAGACGCTGAACGACGGCTACCTGGCACCCACCACACAGCTCAGCCGGGCAGCCCCAGGAAACTGACCCAAGCATGGGTCATCATGCGGACGGCTCAGCCGATCGAGCCGAGCAGACTCTGGTCCACCTCACTCTGCACCAACTGGCCGGCCAACGCCGGATTCTGCTTCAGTACCTGCGTCCAGTTGCTGTTCAGGTCCGTCGATCCGCCCGTCGTCGAACTCCCGCTCGACGACGGGCTTGTATCCGTAGCCTGCGTGCTGCTCGATGAGGCAGCCCCCGTCGACACCGAAGCGCTGCTCAAAGACAAGGCCTCCTGCAGGATGGAATCCATGCTGCTGGAAGCACCGCTCGCGTCCGACGAATCGCTTTGCAGCAGCGGATCCGACAGCAGGGTCGAGACCTGCATCTGGCTCAACAGACCCTGGGCATTGTAGGTGGTGGTCGAGCTGTCGGAACTCCCACTCTGCGAACTGAGCGAGACAATGGCCGATGCCAGTCCATCCGACGATCCGCTGCCTCCCTGCTCCACAGCCGCCAGCAATTCCGAACCGATACTGGAACTACTCAACGTGCTCCCGCTACTTCCGAGCAGCGTGGCCGAGAGCCCCGAGTTGATGGACGAAACGGACATGTTTCCCTCCTTCCCCGCGCCTCGCTCACGGAATCAGGCGCTGGCGTTCACGTTGTTCCCGACCGGCGAATGCCCATGATCCGCCAGATTCTTCTCAAGGGCCTGCAAGAAGGATTGCAGGGTGGGCCCGCTTCGACATCACAGCACGCGGTGCAACGGGAGACATCGGGGATGTTCCGGAGAACCGCTTGGTGATGTCTCTATCGACCAAACCGGCAGCAAGAAACAACGATCGAGTGCAAAGATACGTAAAGACCGGAACACCAAGAGTAACAGGCCGTAAGTGCTCGTCAGCGCTGCAGCGCCTGCAGGGTGATCTTCTTGATCGTGCCGTCACAGCGCTCGGCCACCCGGCGGTATTCCTCCGGCGTGTCGATCTGCGCCTGCACGAGTTCCACCTTGTTGATCTCGCGCCGCACGTAGGGGCCCCAGCGCTCCTCCAGCTCATTGGAAATGCGCGCCTGTGTCTGGCCAACCGGACCACGCCACGGGCCGCCGGTGGTGAAGCGGCGGGATAAGGTGTCGGCCAACTCCTTTTCGATACTGGCCAGATGCTGGCGGTAGGCGTCCACGTGGCGCTGCTCGTGCTGGTAGATCTCCCGGTAAGCGCAGCTGCCCTTCGGGAATTCCTTCGCCACATACACCGTCAGGGGGCTGAAGCCGTAGATCATGCTGATCTGCGGGCTGGCGCATTCCCACTGGCGGGATGCATCGACGCGGGACACCACCTTGGTCTCGAAGCGCACGATGGCGGCGCCCCGCGTCAGACCGAGCACCCGCTGCCCTTCCTGCAGGGAACGCGGCCCCATCAAGCTGAGGGTGCGCAGGCCGGTCACCGTATCCAGCCCGACCGGCTCCTCGTGCAGCTTCACCGTCACCGACGGCTTCGGCAGCTCGTCACAGACGTCGGCAAAGCTGTTGCAGCAGAACAGGGCGAGCAGCAGGGGCAGGAAACGCATGGATTCGGGCTCAACGGATCTCACTCAGGAGGACCGCAGCCTAACAGCTGACGGCGCTTACGGGGCCCTACGCAGACCGTGCTCAAGCACCCGGTGCATCGAAACGCACCCCCTGGGCCAGCGGCAGCGCGCTGGAGTAATTGATGGTGTTGGTAGCCCGCCGCATGTAGGCCCGCCAGGCGTCTGCGCCGGCCTCGCGGCCGCCGCCGGTCTCCTTCTCGCCGCCAAAGGCGCCGCCGATCTCGGCACCGGACGGACCAATATTCACGTTGGCGATGCCGCAGTCGCTGCCGGCCGCCGACAGGAAGCGCTCCGCCTCGCGCAGGTCGGTGGTGAAGATCGCCGATGCCAGCCCCTGGGGCACACCGTTGTGCAGCGCGATCGCCTCCTCCAGCGTGCGGTAGCGCAGCACGTAGAGGACGGGGCTGAAGGTCTCTCGGCGCACCAGCGCGCTCTGGCCGGGCATCTCCACCAGCGCCGGGCGCACGTAGCAGCCGTCCGGGCAGTCGGCCACCGCCGCCACCTCACCACCATGCACGCAGCCACCCTCGGCGTGGGCCTGGACCAGCGCCGCCCGGTGGGCGTCGAGGGATACGCTGTCGATCAGCGGGCCGACCAGGGTGGCGGGCTCCAGCGGATTGCCGACCGGCAGGCTGGCGAAGGCCGCCTTGAGACGCGGCAGCAGGTGCGCCGCGACGGATTCGTGCGCGATCAGGCGGCGCAGCGTCGTGCAGCGCTGGCCGGCAGTGCCGGCGGCGGCGAAGACGATGGCCCGCAGCGCCAGTTCCAGATCGGCGCTGGGCGCGACGATCATCCCGTTGTTGCCACCCAGCTCCAGCAGGCAGCGCCCGAAGCGCGCCGCCACCCGTGGCGCCACGCTGCGCCCCATCGCCGTCGAGCCGGTGGCCGACAGCAGCGCCACATCCGGATGGTCGGCCAGCGCCGTGCCGAGGGCGCCGGGGCCGATCACCACCTGGCTGAGGTCCGGCGGCAGGTCCCCCGCCTCGGCCATCGCCTGCTCCAGCAAGCCCTGGCAGGCCAGCGCACAGAGAGGGGTGCGCGACGACGGTTTCCACACCACCGCATCACCGCACACCAGCGCCAGCGCGGCATTCCACGCCCACACCGCGACCGGGAAATTGAATGCACTGATGACGCCACACACACCGAGGGGATGCCAGCTTTCCATCAGGCGATGGCCGGGACGCTCGCTGGCCATCGTCAGGCCGTAGAGCTGGCGGGACAGGCCGACCGCGAAGTCGCACATGTCGATCATCTCCTGCACCTCGCCCTGCCCCTCGGACAGGATCTTGCCGCTCTCGATGCTGACCAGCCGGCCAAGCGCCGCCTTGTGCCGGCGCAGCACATCACCGAAACAGCGCAGCAGTTCGCCACGGCGGGGCGCCGGCACCTCGCGCCAGCCAAGGAAAGCCGCCCGCGCCCGCGCCACCACGGCGTCCAGATCGTCGCATTCGACGCAACTGCCGATGCGACTGCCGTCGATCGGCGAGCGGGCCACCAGACTGCCGGCCTCCGGCGCGGGCAGACCGAAACCGGCGAACAGTACGGCAACTTCGGAAGACAGCAGCGGATGCAGCATGACGGACTCCCGACGAGGTGATCACGTCGATTGGACAAGCGAACAGCAGGAACAATCCCGGCAAGGTCCGCTCACGCGTCTCAGGCATCCTTCCCGCAGCTTGCTGCTTGCAGGGGTGAATTCACTCGCATCCCAATTCAAAAGCAAGCCGCGGAGTGCAAGCCGGCCCGGCAAAGGCTAGATTGCGGGTATCAGCGTAGCGAATCCGACACCCCGACCATGGATGCCCCTCTCCACAACCATGCCGCCCAAACCCTTGCCGATCCGCGCTGGGCTGCGGTGCTGGCCCGCGACCCGACGGCCGACGGTCGCTTCTTTTACTCGGTGAAGAGCACCGGCGTGTACTGCCGTCCGTCCTGCGGATCGCGCCGGCCACGGCCGGAGAACGTGGCCTTCCACGCCAGCGCGGCCGAGGCCGAAGCGGCCGGCTTCCGCCCCTGCCGGCGCTGCCGGCCGGACCTGCCGCCCCTCGCCGAACGCCAGGGGGCGCTGGTCGCCGAGCTGTGCCACTTCATCGACAATGCCGATCACGTACCGAACCTGGATGAACTCGCCCGCCGGGCCCAACTCAGTCCCTTCCACCTGCAGCGTCTGTTCAAGGCAACGACGGGACTCACGCCACGCGCCTACGCAGCTGCCCTGCGGGCGCGCCGCCTTCGCGACGGCCTCGCCGCCAGCCCATCGGTCAGCGCCGCCCAGTACGACGCCGGCTACGCCTCCAGCGGACGCTTCTACGCCGACACCGACGCCGCGCTGGGCATGACGCCGAGCCAGTACCGGGCCGGCGGCGCCGACACCGAGATCCGCTTCGCGATCGGCCAGAGCACTCTCGGTGCCATCCTGGTCGCGGCCAGCCCGCGTGGCGTCTGCGCGATCAGCCTCGGCGACGACGCGGACGCCCTCGCCCGCGAACTGCAGGACCGCTTCCCCCACGCCCGCCTGGTCGGTGATGACCCGGACTTCGCCGCGCTGGTAGCCCGGGTCGCCGGCTTCGTCGAAAGCCCCGCCCAGGGCCTCGATCTGCCGCTGGACCTGCGCGGCACCGCCTTCCAGCTACGCGTCTGGCACGCGCTGCGGGAGATTCCGGTGGGCAGCCGACTGAGCTACACCGAGCTGGCCCGCCGCCTCGGCCTGCCGCGGGCGGTACGTGCGGTGGCTGGCGCCTGTGCGGCCAACACGCTGGCGGTGGCCGTACCCTGCCATCGAGTGGTGCGCAACGACGGCGGCCTGGCCGGCTACCGCTGGGGCGTCGAGCGCAAGCAGGCCCTGCTCGAACGCGAGGCCCGACCATGACCCTCGACCTCTTCGCGGCGGCGGACCCGTGCCAGCCCATCACCCCCGGCGCGATGCTGCTGCACGGTTTTGCACTGGCTGAGGCGGAAGCCATCCTCGCCGACGTACGGGCCATCACCGCCCGGGCGCCCTTCCGGCGCATGTTCACCCCGGGCGGCCAGGCCATGTCGGTGGCGATGAGCAACTGCGGCAGCCTCGGCTGGATCAGCGACCGCCAGGGCTACCGCTACGTTGCCGCCGACCCGGACAGCGGCCAGCCGTGGCCGCCCTTGCCGCCGCGCCTGCTGCACCTGGCCGACGCGGCGGCGGAGCGGGCCGGTTTTCCCTGCTTCGTGCCGGACGCCTGCTTGATCAACCGCTACGCGCCGGGCACCCGCATGTCCCTGCACCAGGACCGGGACGAGCAGGACTTCACGCACCCCATCGTGTCCGTGTCCCTCGGCCTGCCGGTCACCTTCCTGTTCGGTGGCCTGGCCCGTAGCGACAAGGCCGCGCGCCTCACCTTGAGCCACGGCGACGTGCTAGTGTGGGGCGGCCCGGCGCGGCTGCGCTTCCACGGCGTGCTACCGCTGCTGGACGGCCAGCATCCGGCCACCGGCGCGTACCGCATCAACCTCACGTTCAGAAAGGCCGCATGAAGGTGTTCGGAAACCCACACGTTCCGGTGGAGGCGGTTGAGTTCTCCCCCACCGTTTTCGGTACTCCAACCGCAGCCCTGCCAAGGACTACACCATGCGCCTCGCTCTGCCCGCCAGCTTCCGCCCCGCCGACATCCTGGCTTTCCAGGCCCGCGATCCGCAGCAGCTGGCGGAGCGGGTCGACGCCGACGGTTTTGCCAAAGGGCTGATCTGGCACGGCGCGCCGGCCTGCCTGCGGGTCGCCTTCCAGCACGGCCACGTGAACGTGGAACTGGACGTGGACGGCACACCGGCCAGCGCCGGGGCGGTCGCCGGCCTGGCCCGCCATGTGCTCGGCCTCGACCAGCCGGTGGACGCCTTCGAATCGGCCCACCGCCACCATCCCCAGCTCGGCCCACTGCTCGCCCGCCACGGCGGACTGCGCGTGCCGCAGGCCGCGACGCCTTTCGAGGCGCTCAGCTGGGCCGTCACCGGGCAGCAGATCAGCACTGCCGCAGCGATCTCCATACGCCGGCGGCTGATCGCCTGCATCGGCGTCCGCCACAGCAGCGGCCTGGCCTGCTATCCGGATGCGGCGCACCTCGCCATTCAGGACGAAGCGCGCCTGCGCGACGCCGGCCTGTCTCAAAGCAAGGCGCGCGCCCTGCTGAGCCTCGCCGGCCTGGTTGCCGACGGCGTCCTGCCGCTGGAGGCCTGGCTGACGGGCACCCCCGCCGACGACATCCGCAACCGCCTGCTGGCGGTACGCGGCATCGGACCATGGACGGTGGATTACGCGCTGCTGCGCGGCTTCGCGCACCTGGACGGCTCCCTGCACGGCGACGCGGCAGTGCGCCGCGGCCTGCAGAAGCTGCTGAGCCGGGAGGACAAGATCGGCGAGGCCGAAACCAAAGCCTGGCTCGCCGGCTTCACGCCCTGGCGCGCGCTGGCCGCGGCACACCTGTGGGCGGTCGCCAAGGAAGCATGACGGCCCCTCGGGAAGCGAAAAGGCGGAGAGCTACTTGAGCCCGACCGCCACCATCCGGCGGCGCAGGAAGGCGATCTGCGTCTGCAGTGGCAGGCCCTTCGGGCACACGTCGTGGCAGCCGAGCAGGGACATGCAGCCGAACACACCACTGTCGTCGCCGATCAGTTCGTAGTAGTCCTCGTCGCTGCGCTCGTCGCGGGGATCGAGGCGGAAACGGGCGATCTTGTTGAGACCCACCGCGCCGACGAAATCCTCACGCATGCGCAGCGTGCCGCAACCGGCAACGCAGCAGCCGCACTCAATGCAGCGGTCGAGCTCGTAGATGGCCTCGGCCAGCTCCGGCTCCATCCGCGCTTCGACGGCCGTCAGGTCGGGCTCGGCCTGGCTGTGGATCCAGGTTTCCAGGCGCTCGGCGGTACCGCGCATCCAGCTGCCGGTATCCACCGACAGGTCGCCGATCAGAGCGAACACCGGCAGCGGCGCCAGCGTGATCAAAGGCCCGAAGTCGCGGGTCAGGCTGCGGCATGCCAGCCCCGGCCGCCCATCGATGAGCATCCCGCAGCTGCCACAGATGCCAGCCCGGCACACGAAATCGAACTGCAGGGACGGATCGAGGGTGTCTCGGATCTCGTTGAGGGCGATGAACAACGTCATGCCCTCCGCCTCGTCGACGCGGAAATCCTGCCAGTGGGGCGCGATGCCTTCGCCTGGGCTGCTGCGCAGGATGCGCAGCGTCAGCTGGCGGGGCGTATCGGTGCTCATCGGTGTCGTCCTCCGTGGGGTGCGTCAGTGGTGGTCCGGTGCAGCGTCGACACCCGCCTGCCGGGCGTGGAAGCCATCACCGGGGATCTCCCAGTCTTTCGTTGTGGCCCCGGAAACGCAGCGGGACCAAGTGCTCGTAGGGCATCAGGGCCTGCTGCACGATGGCACGGTCTGCATGCCCGAAAGCCTCACGGATGGCGGCGACCTCGGCCGCCCGCGACGCCGTCGCCGGATGCTCGATGGCATCCCGCGCGCCGTAGCCACGCCAGCCCGGTGGCAGCTCCATGCCACGCACGTCGAGGGCCTCGTAGGCCAGCGTCGGCAGGGTCTGGAACGGGTCGTTCCAGCTGGCGAGGGTACGCATGAGCCAGTTGGCGTCGTCCCGGCGCGGGCAGTCCTCCCGGTAATGGGCACCGCGGCTCTCGGTGCGCTGGAGGGCGCCGTAGGCGACGCACAAGGCCAGCTTGAGCATCTTCTGCACGCGATAGGCCGCCACCAGCTCCGGGTTGCTGCCCGGCCGCTTGGTGGCCACGCCGATCCGCCGGCTGCGCTGGAGCAGCACCTGGAGTTCGTCCACGGCCTCGGCCAGCAGGTCGCCGCGGCGGAAGATGCCGACCTTGTCGGTCATGATGTCCTGCATGCGCCGCCGGATGTCGGTGGCGCTCTCCATGCCCTTTCCCTGCAGCAGCGCATCGAGCCTACCCTGCTCGGCGGCGAGGAATCCCTGCACCAGCGCGGTGGACACCTGCAGCTCGCCCGCCGGCGACTCCACGAAATCAGCGATGTTCTCGCCGACGATCATGCCGGCCACCACCGTCTCGGCCACCGAGTTGCCACCGAGCCGGTTGAAGCCATGCAGATCCCAGCAGGCCGCCTCGCCGCAGGCGAACAGACCGGCCAGGCCATAGGCCTCGCCGCGCGCGTCGGTGCGGATGCCACCCATCGAATAATGCTGGGCCGGCCGCACCGGGATGAAATCGCGGGCCGGATCGATGCCCAGGAAGTGGCGGCAGATTTCCTTCACCTCGCGCAAGCGGCCGTCGATGTGGGCGGCGCCGAGCAGCGTGATGTCCAGCCACAGGTGCTCGCCGAAGCGGCTCTTCACCCCATGGCCGGCGCGGATGTGCTCCTCCATGCGGCGGGACACCACGTCGCGGGAGGCCAGCTCCTTCTTCTCGGGCTCGTAGTCGGGCATGAAGCGGTGGCCGGCGGCGTCCTTCAGCAGGCCTCCATCGCCACGGCACCCCTCGGTGACGAGGATGCCGGCCGGGAAGATCGTCGTCGGGTGGAACTGCACCGCCTCCATGTTACCGAGGGAGGCGGCGCCGGTTTCCAGCGCGATCGCCGCGCCAATGCCCTCGTTGATCACCGCGTTGGAGGTGACCCGGTAGATACGCCCGAAGCCGCCGGTGGCGATGCAGGTCGCCTTCGCCACGTAGGCGCTGAGTTCGCCCGTCACCAGGTTGCGCACAATGGCGCCGTGGCAGCGTCCGCCCTCGTGGATCAGCGCGATGGCTTCCATGCGCTCGTGCACCGGGATGCCCTCGGCCACCGCCTTGTCGCTGACGGCGTAGAGCATGGCGTGACCAGTGCCGTCGCTGACGTAGCAGGTTCGCCATTTCTTGGTGCCACCGAAGTCGCGGGCGGCGATCAGTCCATGGGCCTCGGGCCGCTCGCTGAGCATCACCCGGCGGCCGTCCATCACCACCTCCCGCTCGCCGGCGCGCACCCGGTTCCACGGCACCCCCCAGGCCGCCAGTTCGCGCACCGCCTGCGGCGCCGCATGCACGAAGAGACGCGCCACGGCCTGGTCGCAGCCCCAGTCGGAGCCCCGCACGGTGTCCTCGAAATGCACGTCCTCGTTGTCGCCCTCGCCTTTGGCAGTGTTGCCGAGGCTGGCCTGCATGCCCCCCTGAGCCGCCGCCGAATGGGACCGCTTGGCCGGCACGAGGCTGAGGATGACCACCTCGTGGCCGCGGCGCCGCGCGCCGACGGCCGCGCGCAGGCCGGCGAGGCCACCGCCGATGACGAGCACGTCGGTATAGACGATGCGCATCTCAGCCTCCCCGCCGGCTGGGCACGACCACCGGTGTCACGGCAGCGCCCTCGGCCAGGGTGGCCGGCGTTCCATCACCCGACGGCGCATAGCGCTCGCCGGCCCGCTCAGCGTGGGCGATGCCCAGCCGCACATAGGCCAGCAGGCTGACCAGGCCAAGCCCGATGAAGAACAGACTGAAGGCGGTTTTGAGCCGACGCAGGCGGCGCCGGGCTGCGTCCGGATTGCCACCCGGCAGCCAGCCCCATTTCAGCGCCAGCCGGTACAGGCCAATGCCGCCGTGGATCTCCGCCGCGAACAGCAGGAGCAGGTACAGCGGCCACATGCTGCCGGTCCACACGCGGTCGGCAGATTCGTAGGGGCCGATCAACTCCGGATGGACCAGCATGCCGTACAGGTGGATGCTGGCCAGGAAGAACAGCGCGAAGCCGGTCCATAGCTGGAGCCACCACAGGCCGGTGTCGTCGTGGCGCAAGCGCGCGCGGTGTTCGGCAAAGGCCTGGTACTGGCGGAAACTGGCCGGGAACTTGCGCAACGCCAGCCAGGCGTGCAGCACGAATACCGCCAGCACACCGCCGACCACACAGGAGACGATCCACGGCTGCGGCGTGGCGAGGAAATAGGCACCCTCGAAGAAGCGCGCCACCGTGTAGAAGGCGTCCTGGCTGATCAGGATGGACGACACGAAGAACATGTGGGCCACCAGGAACAGCGCCAGGAACAAACCGGACGCGCTCTGCAGCAGATCGAGCCGCGCCGGCCAGCGGCTGCGACGGAGTCGTGGATGCGCGGTGACGTGCGTCAGCGCGAGCGGTGTCTCCGGCGCCTGACGTGCAATGGGAGGTGGCAGCGTGGCGCTACGTTCGAGCAGGCGGCTCATGGCGATGGACCTCGAAATGCCACTCCCAGTACGGGGGAGGAAACCGACCGGGTCGCAGGCGAAACGGCGCCGCGGGGCGAAGTCCTGGCAAGCCTGGCCTGCCGGAGCCCCGCTCCGATATCGACTCGGCATTTCAATCTAACACAACAATATTGCGGCGCAGCATATACCTGGAACACGATCCCCACCGTAAATCCCCGGACCGAGCGACAAATGGCGTGGCCATGTCGCATACGCACCACACGTACCGGCGCCAAGTCCTTGATTCCTTTTGCTACAGCGTACTGGCGCAGAACCTGCTTGAAGGGGCACACCTATTTGCGGAGCGCATCATGCCGAAACCGAAGAAGCACATCCTCGTCTGCGTCCAGGGCCGCCCGCCCGGCCATCCGCGCGGCTCCTGTCAGGAAAAGGGCTGCAACACCGTGTGGCAGGCCTTCCAGCAGGAGTTCCAGCAGCGCAACCTGTGGAATGACTTCCTGCTCACCAATACCGGCTGTCTCGGCCCCTGCCAGGCCGGCCCCAGCGTGCTGGTCTATCCGGACAACGTGATGTACAGCGGCGTGACCACCGCCGACGTGACCGCCATCGTCGAGGAGCACATCCTGCTCGACCAACCGGTGGAACGCCTGAAAGCCCCCGAAGGCATCTGGTGATCCCTGCCACCGGGCGCGGCGCGGGATAAACTGGCGGGCCTCAGTACACCGGGCTTCCCGCCATGCAGATCTGGATCGACGCCGACGCCTGCCCGGCGGTCGTCAAGGACATCGTTTTTCGCGCCGCCGAGCGCCTGGAAATACCGACCATCCTGGTCGCCAACCGGATGTTGCGCACGCCTCCGTCGCGCTTCATCCGGGCCGTCCAGGTGCCGTCCGGCTTCGATGTGGCCGACGCCCACATCGTCAGCCAAGTGGAGGCTGGCGACCTGGTCATCACCGCCGACATCCCGCTGGCCTCGGCGGTGCTCGAACGCCAGGCCCACCCACTGAATCCCCGCGGCGAGATGTACACCGCCGCCAACATTGCCGAACGCCTGTCGATGCGCAACTTCCTGGAGGAACTGCGCGGCGCCGGCGTGCAGACCGGCGGCCCGCCGGCCTTCAGCCAGGCCGACCGGCAGGCCTTCGGCGCCGCGCTGGACCGTTTCCTGGCCCGCGCGGTGCGCGCCTGAACAGAGCTCAGCCCAGCTTCAGCGGCGCCGCGCAGCCATCGTCGATGCCTTCGATCTCGATCTGGACGGTCGGGTGCTGGATGTGGAAACGCTCGTCCAGTTCGTGGGCAAGGTTCGTGAAGAACGCGTCGCCGGGGTGGCCGCCGGGCATCACGAGATGGGCGGTCAGGGCGACATCGGAAGTGCCGAGGGCCCAGATGTGCAGGTCGTGGACACCGTTCACGCCGGGCAGGCTACGCAGCCAGGCATGCACCTCGAGCAGGTCGATACCGTCCGGCACGCCGTCGAAAACCAGGTGCAGGGACTGACGGAACAGGCCCCAGGTGCCCAGCACGATGACCACTGCGATGGCCAGGCTGACCAGCGGGTCGAGCCATTGCCAACCGAAGTGCAGGTACAGCGCGCCGGCGGCAACCACGCCCAGGGACACCAGCGCGTCGGCGGCCATGTGCAGGAAGGCGCCGCGGATGTTGAGGTCATCCTTGCTGCCTGACATGAACAGCGCCGCAGTGATGCCGTTGATCACCACGCCGATGGCGGCCACCACGATGATCGTCCACCCGCCCACGGCCTCCGGCGCCTGCAGACGCTGCACGGCCTCCAGGACCAGCGCGCCCATCGCGAACAGCAGCAGCATCGCATTGGCCAGCGCGGCGAGGATGGACGCGCGCTGCCAGCCGTAAGTGCGCTGATGGGTCGGACGCAGGCGGCCGGCCAGCGCGGCTCCCCACGCCAGGATCAGGCCGGCGACGTCGGACAGGTTGTGGCCGGCGTCGGCGAGCAACGCCAGGGAGTCCACGCGCCAGCCGTAGAAGGCCTCGATGAGGACGAAGCCGATGTTCAGGCAGATGCCGATCGCGAAGGCCCGGTCATAGGACACCGGGCCGTGGTGATGATGGCCGTGTCCGTGGTGCCCATGAGCATGACTATGATCGTGATGATGGTGATCGTGGTCGCCGGCATGGTCACGGTGATCGTGATCGTGATCGTGATCGTGGGCAGGGTGGTCGTTGCTCATCAGGCTTGCAGCATCAGTTCATCCACGCTCTTGCGTACCGAGCGGGACCAGGGGACGGGAGACACGCCGACCCGGCAGAAGAAGGTCAGCGCCTGCTCACGGCCGAAACCGCCGATGCGCTCGAACTCCTCCGCCAGCGCCGCAGCACCGCGGCCGATTTCAGGCAAGGCGGAAAAGCTGCGGCCGGCGCGGGCATACCAGCGGAAGATAAGCGGCGTCATCTCCGGTTGCAAGTGCAGACCGACTGATGTGGCGGTCAGCCACAGGCGCTGCATCGCGATGCCGCCGCTTACATAGTCCTCGACGCTCGTCGGCGGCTGCTCGGGGCGGATCAGCACGTGGGACGCGCAGGCCAGCGCCGGAATGTAATCCAGCTGGACCCGCGGTGCGATGGTTCCACCCAGATATTTGTTGAAGAACTCGACCCGGCCCCAATTGGCCATCACCCACTCCATCAGGCGCGCAGTGAGGCCGTCCACACCGACCGCCTGCTCCGGGATGCGATCCTTGCTGTAACGGCTGCGCCACTCGATGATCTCCTTGTGCACCGGGAAAGCTTCCGGGCAGGTCAGGCGCAGGTAGGCATTACGCCACAGCAGGCCTGCCACCTGACGGCGCGCGGCGAACGACTCGAAGAACTGTACCGCGTAGCCGGCCCCCGGCGCTGCGGCCAGGGCCTGGCGCTGAGCCTCGGTCAGCGGCGTGGTGCGCATCGGGCGGCGCTGCACCACGCGCGTCTCGATGAAAGGCAGCAAGGCGTCCGCCGCCAGCCCGGGCTGCTCCGCCAGGCGAACGTCGAACACCGGCGCCACGTCACTGGACGCCAGCCGCCGGCTCCAGCTCGCCGCCAGCCCTTCGCCGCTGGCGGCGATGCGCAGGGTTTCCAGCAGTGCTCCATGGGCCATGTGGCTGGCATGGCCGTCGAAGTCGTAGAGGCACCAGTCGCGGGTGTCGTTGCCATGCACGGCAATGTGGTCGTCGCCGAGGATCTCGAAGCGCCACGGCTGGGTGTTGTCGCCGCTGGGCGCCCAGCGGGCCAGGTCAAGGATCTTCAGCAGGGTTTCGCGACGGGTCATGGCCGGTCTCCTCAGGCGCGCGCCGCCTCGCGCATGGCCCGTAGCTGACGCCGGGCAATGGCAAGGCCGATGCGCTGGATCGGGTTGTTGTTGCCGCCGGGCCGCCAGGTCTTCACATAGCGGTTGCGGTAGGCATCGAACTGGAAGCCCCACGGCGCGCACAAGACCTCGCCGCGGCCGAGCAGGATCTTCAGGGATTCAGTAGCGGTCACGCCGGCACACAGCTGGCAGGCGGCAATGGTACTGGGGCCGCGGCGGGCAACGAAATCAACCCGCGACGGGTCCGCCAGGTAGGCCCTCTGCAGCATGGCCGGCGACAGGCCGAGCAGGAAGCGCACCGCCATCTCGTCGTCATCGCAGCCATCCAGGCGGAAATATTCCTCGAAGCTCATGCGTCCCGGCAGGAAGCTCAGCACTGCCGTCCCCATACCCAGCGGCGCCGCCGTCACAGCCGGGATGCCGTGCCGGTCGCAGGCATTGAAGGTGTCGCGCCGGGCACTGAAGGCAAAGAAGTCCAGACCATCCACATAGAGATCGACACCGGCCAGGAACTCGTCCAGATTGCCTGCATTGACGCCGCCGCCGAACACGCGAATGTCCACGTCCGGGTTGATGTCACGGGCCATCTCGGCCATCACCTCGGCCTTCGGGCGGTCGAGCGTAGACATCATCGCACCGGCCTGGCGGTTGAAATTCACCAGGTCGAAAGTATCCAGGTCCGCCACGTGGAAGGCCCCCACGCCCAGGCGGGTCAGGGTCAGCAGATGCACGCCCCCAACCCCACCGACGCCTGCAATGGCGATCCGCTTGCCGCGCAACGCGGTCTGCTCTGCCTCAGTCACCCAGCCGATGTTGCGGGAGAAGGCTTCGTCGTAGTCAAAAATGCGGCGCGACATGCTGTCTGTATCCTTCGGGCAGTGGAATCTTATGATACGACACTTCCCGGCCGACCCATTCGGCACATCCACGCCCCAAGCCGGGCGACAAAACACGCCATTGGCATAGACACGTACTACAATTGAAGCAGATACCCATTTCCCTTCAAGGAATCAGTATTACCAGCCGTAAATGGGTATCGCCAGTAATTTAGACTTCAAGGGCTACCGCCATGTCGCTACTCGATCGCTTCAGCCTCGGTGAAGGATTCAGGAAGTACTTCGAGATCGCCACCGCCTTCGACGACGCCGGCCGCAACGATGTGTTCGGCATTCGGCACGAGGTGTATTGCGAGGAACTCGGCTTCGAGCCGGTCCGCCCGGACCGCCGCGAGACGGACGAATACGACCGTCACAGCCTGCACTGCCTGCTGCGCACCTCCACCGAGCCTCACGTATTAGTGGGCTGCAACCGCCTGGTGATGGCCCGTCCCGAAGAACCGGACTATCCACTGCCCTTCGAGCGCACCTGCGCTGCCACGCTGGACCGATCCATCATCGATCCCGCCAAGGAGCCCCGCGGCGCCATCGCCGAAGTCTCGCGCCTCGCCGTACGCGCCTACTACCGCCGACGCAAGGGCGAGACCAAGGCCGCCGTGGCGCTCAGCGACGACGATTTCGGTACCAAGGAACAACCGCGCTTCCCCTACATTCCGATCGGTCTCTATCTGGGCGTAATCGCACTCGCCAAGCACGAGGGCATCGAGACCCTGTTCGTCCTTACCGAGCCCCGGCTGGCGGACCATTTCGCCAAGCTGGGCGTCAAGATCACCCAGATTGGCGGCCCGGTCGAACACCGGGGCATCCGCGTACCGTCGATGATGAACGTGGACAGCATCATCAAGGGCCTGCGCTTCTTCGTGAAACCCATCTGGCGTGTCGTCGCCGAGGAAATCGAAGCCGGCTACAGCACCGGCCATCCGTCCTTCCGGCCGGTCTGATCCCTCCCCCGTTCCGGGGATCCTCCCAGCAGCATCGGGTTCCGGAGCTGGCCCGTCTCTTGCAAAGGACGAGTCAGCACCAACCAAACCCAAACTGTCCTAGGAGAATCCCTCATGAGCAAGATCGGTCTTTTTTACGGTAGCGAGACGGGCAACACCCGCAAGGTGGCCAAGTCCATCGTGAAAAAGCTCGGCGAAGATGTGGTCGAGCTGTTCAACGTGTCCAAGGCCACGGCTGACGATGTTGCCAAGTTCAGCTCCCTCATCCTGGCGACCCCGACCCTCGGCGACGGCGAACTGGTGGACTCCTGGAAAGAGTTCTTCCCGACCTTCAAGGGCGTTGATCTGTCTGGGAAAACCGTGGCCATCTTCGGCTTCGGCGACCAGGATGCCTATGGTCACGAGTTCTGTGATGCGATGGCCATCCTTTTCGATGCCGTCAAGGCCCAGGGCGCCACCGTCATTGGCGGCTGGCCCACCGACGACTACGAGTTCTCCAAGTCCAAGGCGGTGGTGGACGGCGAATTCGTCGGGCTGGCCCTCGACAACGACAACCAGAAGGAACAGACCGAAGAGCGCGTCGACACCTGGCTCGACCAGATCAAGTCAGAACTGCTCGGCTGATGGCTGCGCCCGCGCCTGTCGTAAACACGACAAACGGCGGGCGGGGTGTCAGGCATGCCACAGGTCGGGGGCGTCCATGAGTGACGCCCCCGATACCTTTGGCGGCGCCCGCCTGATCTTCGCCCACAAACATCCCACCAGTGCGCGCCTCCGCTTCGTCCGCTTCGAGCACGGCATGTGCGGCTTCACCCCCTTTCCAGCCGCAGCCAGCCTGTGCCCGGACGAGGAAGTCCCCGAATCCCCGGTCGTCACGCTGCCATCGGTCCATCTGGCGGAAGCAGAGCGGCGCCTCGGCCTACCCTCCGGTGGTCTCAAGATCGAACCGGAATTCCGGCAATGCGTGGATGTCGGCGAAGCCTGCGTCGAGGTCCACCTGGCCATGTTCACCGCCATGGACCCGCCCTTCGAGGCGATTGCCGGTGCCGGCGGCCGCTTCGTGGCGATCACCGAAGCCCGTGGCTGCGCACAGATCGAACTGGAACTGCTGCGCAAAGCCTACGAGGCCGTCCTCGGCGGCTGAGCCCTGCCGGCCCACGTGCGGTGGGCCGGCGACCCATCACGTGGAGCGGGCCTTCAGGTGCGCCGCCAGCGCCGCATCCATCGTGGCCGCATGCAGGTCGAACCAGCCCGGCACCTGCTCGCGGATGTAGGCCTTGGCCATCATCGTCGAGCCCTTCTCGACCCGCTCGCGGAAACGCCGCAGATCACCAAGCACCCGACGGTGCTCGCCGGCATGCTCGCCCTCCGCCGGAAAGGCGCTGTCGCGCATCCACGTCTCCTCGTTGGCGAAGTGCGTCTCGGTGTGCGCGCACAGGGCCGCAAAGGCCTCCACGAAGGCCGCGCCAGTGGCCGCCCCGGCCGCATTCACCAGAGCCACAAACTCCCGGTGGGTGTCATCCATTTCCGCCAGGCCAAGCAGGTGGCGCTCGTCGGACCATTCCATCGCACTCTCCACATCAAGATACGCCGCCAGCCGGCGCTATCCAGTCGATCAGCGAAAAGCGTGCCGGGCGTGGCACCGAACTTGCTGCACTGGCACATCACCACCTGAAACCGGAGAAGACTCATGGAAGACATCGTCCAATACCAGCTCGGAGACGTGGTGTTCTGCCGCGAAGACCTGTTCAACGACGGCGGCCTGCCCGGCTATGAGGAAGGCGCGCTGATCGCCGCGGCCGGCACCCGCGGCGTGGTGGTCCAGTTCGGCCACGTGGAAGCCATGCCGAGCGAGGAGATCTACCTGGTGCGCTTCGAGGGCGAGGGCCAGGACCTCGGCCTGCCGATCGGTTGCCTGCCCGAGGAGCTGACCCAGGACGAGGCCGAGGCGGCCGAGTTGCGCGCCGCGGCCCACTGAGCGGAGCCACAGATGAAGATCGCCATTCCCGTCACCGGTGAGCGCCACGTCGCCGGCCATGCCGGCCAGGCCCGCAACTGGCTGGTCTACGACTGCATCCCGGGCTCGCCGCTGCCCGCCCCGGACACCATCGTGCTGGCCCGCGAGCAGGTGCTGCACCACTTCGAGGACGACGGCCCGCATCCGCTCGACGGCGTCGAGGTGGTCATCGCCGCCAGTGCTGGCGACGGCTTCGTGCGCCACATGGCCAAGCGCGGCGCCGAAGTACTGCTGACAGGAGAACAACAACCCGACTCGGCCCTGGCCCGTATCCTGGCCGGCGAAGCGCTGCCCGACCCGCGTTTCGACATCACCACCACACTCTGCAAGATCCGCGACCTATTCTCCCGGCATTGAACTCCCACGGCGACGGCGGGTCTGTCACGTGCCTGCAATTCCCGGGCCGTAGCCTGAGACGGCCCACCATCCCAGGAGAATGCCATGTACCTGTCCCCGTCCGACATCCAGCAGACCCGTATCTCGACCCTCGACAACCTGCACGCGGCATCGCGTGCATGGGTCGAGGCCACCGAGAAGCTCGCCGATCTGGCCCTGCGCAACGGCCGCCAGCTCTTCGAGGAAGGCCGCGAGCATCTGGAGGAGCTGGCCTCCCGCAGCGAGATCAAGCTCGACGCGCTACCCGTCGAGCGCCTGTCCGACTGGCGCGCCGACTCCGCCAATCTGGTCCGTGAATACTTCGAGATCATCGGCGATGCGCATCAGTCCATCCTGAAGCTGGCCCGCGACCAGGTCGCCGTGTTCGACCAGGCCCTCAACCGCCAGCTCGAACATGCCGCTCGCAGTGCCGACGCCAACGGCGAAGCTGCCATCGGCCACGTGAAGAAGGCCCTGCGTCAGGCCGAAGCCGGCTTCAACGAGTTGGCCGATGCCGCGGCCCGCGGCGCCGACCTGGTGGAAGAACAGGTCCGCCAGGTGTCGGACGCCCTGAGCAGCGACGACACGGACACCAATGAAGCCAGCGGCGAAACCGCCGTCGCGCCGCGCAGCCGTCGCCGCAGCAGCAGCGCGGAATAAGCCCGCCACCGCCGGCGGACCGGGCAGGCCCGTTGGCGGTAAAATCGGGATTCCCGGCGACGGGGCCAGGCGCCCCTGCCGCCCGCCTTCACCACAGCCAGGAATCCCATGAGCACCGCATCCCTCTACCAGGCCCGTTACGGCAGCGCCGACGTCGCCGTACCGTCCGCCGGTTCCCCCATCATCGATCACCTGCTGGCCCACCGCTCGGTGCGCGCCTACCTGCCCGACCCGGTCAGCGACGACACCCTCGCCGCGATCATCGCCGCCGCCCAGTCCGCCGCCAGCTCCTCCAACCTGCATGCATGGAGCGTCGTGGCCGTCCGCGATCCGGCCCGCAAGGCCCGTCTGGCCGAGCTGGCCGGCGATCAGGATCACATCCGCCAGGCCCCGCTGCTGCTGGTGTGGCTGGCCGACCTGGCCCGCCTGGAGGCGGTCGCGCAGAAGCTCGGCGAAACCCCGGCCGCACTGGACTACCTGGAAATGTTCGAAGTAGGCGTCATCGACGCCGCGCTGGCGGCGCAGAACGCGGTCACCGCCGCCGAATCCCTCGGCCTCGGCACCGTGTATATCGGTGCAATGCGCAACCGGCCGGAAGACGTGGCAGCCGAACTCCAGCTACCGTCGAAGGTCGTCGCGATGTTCGGCCTGTGCGTCGGCACCCCCGACCCGCTGCAGCCCGCGTCGGTCAAGCCGCGCCCGCTGCAGTCCGTGGTGTTGCATCAGGAAACCTATTCCCTGCCCGCCCAGCAGGCCGGCCTGGAGTACTACGACAGCGCGATGAGCGCCTTCTACACCAGCCAGGGCATGAAGGTACGCGGCACCTGGTCCAACCATTCGACCAAGCGCGTCCGCGACGCCGGCTCCCTGTCCGGCCGCGACCGCCTGGTGGAAGCCCTCAACACGCTGGGCTTCGCACTGAAGTAAGCCCGCAAGCGCGCCCCATTGGGTGGGTCATGCGCCCCCCAGCTGCTTGCTCGGCGTCCGCAGGTGAGTGAATCCGCTGCCACGGTTTGCGCCGACTGGCTACGAAAACGAAAAGGCCCGGGCGCATGCCCGGGCCACTCCGCTTCAGTGTCAGCCCCCCGTTCAGGCCGCCTTCTTCATCTGCTTCTGATACAGGAACTCCAGTATCGCCCCACGGCATTCCGCGAAGTGCGGATCGTGGGCCAGTTGCAGGCGGTCCCGCGGCTTGGCCAGCTTCACCTCGAGGATCTCGCCGATGGTCGCCGCCGGGCCGTTGGTCATCATCACCACGCGGTCGGACAGCAGCACCGCCTCATCCACGTCGTGGGTCACCATCACCACGGTGGCACCGGTCTTTTCCATCACGCCGATCAGCTCGTCCTGCAGGGACGCGCGGGTCAGCGCGTCGAGGGCACCGAAGGGCTCGTCCATCAGCAGGATCTTGGGCTCCATCGCGAAGGCGCGGGCGATGCCGATGCGCTGCTTCATGCCACCGGAGATCTCGTGCGGCATCTTCTGCGCGGCATGGCTCATATGCACCATTTCCAGCGCGGCGTTGGTACGGGCCTTGAGCTTGTCCTTGCCTTCCTTGGCGCCGAAGACGCGCTCGACGGCCAGATGGACGTTCTCGAAACACGTCAGCCAGGGCAGCAGGGAGTGGTTCTGGAAGACCACCGCCCGCTCCGGCCCGGGGCCGGCGATCTCGCGGCCGTTGCAGATCATCGCGCCGGAGGTGGGCAACGTGAGGCCGGCGATCAGGTTGAGCAGTGTGGATTTGCCGCAGCCCGAGTGGCCGATGAGGGACACCACCTCGCCTTGGCGGATCTGCAGATTGACGTTCTGCAGCGCGACGAAGCGGCCCTTCTTGGTGTCGAAAGTCATGCCGACGTTTTCGACCTTGACGATTGCGTTCATGGTGAGCTCCTCGTTCCGGATTCAGTCAGTTGTTGCCGTAGCTGAAGCGGCGGGCGATCAGCAGGAGGAATTGTTCGAGCACGAGGCCGACGATACCGATCACGAAGATGGCGATGATGATGTGCTCGACCTTGAGGTTGTTCCACTCGTCCCACACCCAGAAGCCGATGCCGACGCCGCCGGTGAGCATCTCGGCGGCCACGATGACCAGCCAGGCGGTGCCGATGGACAGGCGGATGCCGGTCAGCATGTAGGGCAGCACGGACGGGAAGAGGATCTTGGTGATGATCTTGAACTCGGACAGGTTCAGCACCCGTGCCACGTTCAGGTAATCCTGCGGCACACGCTGCACGCCCTGCGCGGTGTTGAGGATCATCGGCCAGATGGAGCAGATGAAGATGGTCCAGGTGGAGGCCGGGTCGGCAGCCTTGAAGACCATCAGGCCGATCGGCAGCCAGGCCAGCGGCGAAACCGGGCGCAGGATGCTGATGATCGGTTCGAGCATGCTGTTCATGAAGGCGAAGCGACCGATGATGAAGCCCATCGGGATGCCGACCAGCGCCGCAACACCAAAGCCGATGGCAACCCGCTTGAGGGACGACAGGATGTTCCAGCCGATGCCCTGGTCATTCGGCCCGTTCTGGTAGAAGGGATCGGAGAAAAGCGTGATGGCCGCATCGAGGGTCTTTGCCGGGCCGGGGAAATCGGCGGACTTCATCGCCACCAGCGCCCACAGGCCGATGATGAAGGCAAAGCCGAGCAGCGGCGGCAGCACCGCGCGCAGGAAAGAGCCACAGCGTTCGCCGATGGAAACGGACGGTTCGGCTGCTGGCGCCGGGGTGACAGGTGCGGCAAGCATTGAGGCCTCCTGCTTGGAAACGATGATGTCATTCCGCGTATCGGAAGCGGCTTCGGTGTCGGGCCCGACAGTCACGAGGCCAGAGGTAAGGGTCGCAGTGCTCATCTGGGTCTCCAGAATTCTGTAGGGGCGAATCGCTTCGCCCGCGGATATGGATCGGCAGTGCTGGGCGAGCGGACTCGCCCCTACAGGTCAGGCGTGGATCTTGAAGCTGGCGGCGTACTTCTTCGGATCCTTGCCGTCCCACACCACGCCGTCGATCAGCTTGGACGTGCGGAAATCGGACTTGGGCACCGGTACGCCGACGATGCCGGCGGCCTGCTTGTACAGCTCCGTCTTGTTGATCGCCTTGGCCACCGCCAGATAATCCACGTCCTGCTTGAGCAAGCCCCAGCGACGGTGCTGGGTGAGGAACCACATGCCGTCGGACAGATAGGGGTAATTCACCAGACCGTCGTTGTAGAACTTCATGTAGTTCTTTTCGGACCAACTCTTGCCGAGCCCGTTTTCGTACTGGCCGATCATGCGGCTGCGGATCACATCCACGTCGGTATTCACGTAACTCTTGGCGGCCACGGTTTCGGCGGTCTTGGCGCGGTTGGCGGCGCTGGCGTCGATCCACTTGGAGGCTTCGAGGATCGCGCAGATCATCGCGCGGGCGGTGTTGGGGTACTTGGCGGCGAACTCGGCGGTGGCGCCCAGCACCTTTTCCGGGTGGTCGGTCCAGATGTCCTGGGTGGTCACCGCGGTGAAGCCGATCTTGTCCACGATCGCCCGCTGGTTCCACGGCTCGCCGACGCAGTAGCCGTCCATGTTGCCGACGCGCATGTTGGCGACCATCTGCGGAGGCGGCACAACGATGTTCTTGACGTCCTTGAAGGGGTCGATGCCGTGGGCAGCCAGCCAGTAGTACAGCCACATGGCATGGGTACCGGTGGGGAAGGTCTGGGCGAAGGTGTATTCCTTGTCCTTCCTGGCAACGACCTTGGCCAGCGAGGCGCCATCCACCGCGCCCTTTTCCTTCAGGCCGTTGGACAAGGTGATCGCCTGGCCGTTGTTGTTGAGGGTCATCAGCACCGCCATGTCCTTCTTCGGGCCGCCGATGCCCAGGTGCAGGCCATACACCAGGCCGTACAGCACGTGGGCGGCATGCAGCTCGCCATTGGCCAGCTTGTCGCGCACGCCGGCCCAGGAGGCCTCCTTGCTCGGGGTGATCTTGATGCCGTACTTCTTGTCGAAGCCCATCACCGAGGCCATCACCACCGAGGAACAGTCGGTCAGCGGGATGAACCCGATCTTCACTTCCTCCAGTTCCGGCTTGTCGGAACCCGCGGCCCACGCGCCGCCCGCCGGGAGCATCGTCCCCATCGCTGCAATACCTCCAATAGTCGCGCCAGCTTTCAGAAAGCCACGGCGGGAAAGAATCTTGTCGTCGAATTGCGCGCTCATCACATGCCCCTGATCCGCTTACCCAAAAAAAAGAGGCGTCACATCTCCCCGCACGATTCGCGCTGGGGGGATGGACGCCTTTGTCCAAGTCTGATCGCCTGATCAAGCCGGGCCGCCGTTGGTCCGACTTCTGCCATGATTTAGCGAGGACCGTGCCAACAACAACAAGCTATTGATTAGAATAAAAAATCCTAGAATGAACACAAACCTACCCCTTAAGAGGTAGCAACATTCCGCTCCTTGAATGCACTTCCGCAGTGCAGCAATCGGCTTTTCGGCACCATTCCGGCCCACTTCGAGGAAAGACCGTTAAATCCACAAGAAAAAAGGCGGTAGCGCCTTCGCGCCACCGCCCCATCAATATCCACACCCTGCCGGGCACTACTCCATTCAGAGTAGGAGGTTGGCCATATCTATCACATCCTGGGCCACGTCGGCCACCTTGCGGCCGCGCTCCATCGCCAGCTTGCGCAGCGCGTGATAGGCCGCATCCTCATCGAGGCCGCGGGCCTTCATCAGCACGCCCTTGGCCTTGTCCACGATGATGCGCTCGCTCAACTTGCGGGTCGCGTCATCCCGTTCGGCACGCAGATGCTGGAAGGCCTCGAACTGGGCAATGGCCACCTCGACCAGCGAATCGAGCCGCTCGGACGACACCGAATCAACGACATACGAGGAAACACCGGCTTTCACGGCCCGGCGGATCGCCGCCGAATCGGAATCCTGCGAGAACAGCAGCACCGGGCGCGGACAGTCCCGGTTCATGATGGCCAGATGCTCGAGGGTGTCGCGGCTGGGCGAGTCGGCCTGGATGAAGATCACGTCCGGCTTGGTGGCCAGAACCTGCTCGGACAGATCGAAGGCATTCGACAACACCGCCGCCACCTGATGGCCGGCGAGCGCCACCGCTGCACAAACGTCCGCGGCACGCTCCCGGGAGGAATCGACAACGAGCACTCGAAGCATGAGAAAACACCCTGGAAAGACATGGCACTTTAAAGCATGAAGTGCGCCAGAGATACATCAACCTGCTCTCCTTATGAGGGTAACAGGGGAGGCAAGTTCATTCGCCCTCACTGCAGGGATAGATCGTCATCACGACGCCCGGGCGGCCCCTTCGCCATCGACCAGACAGTCGAGGATCAGCACCGACACATCGTCAGCCGCCGACTGGCGGCCCAGGTGGCGGGTCAGCGCATCGCGCAGGCCGGCCACCCGTGACGCCGGCGGCGTTGCACGCAGGGTTTGCTCCAGGCCGGCATTGCCGAAGGACTGGCCTTGGCGGTTCTCGGCCTCGGTCAGGCCATCCGAGCAGAGCACGATCTGCGATGCAGCATTCCAGCCGAAGACCTCGCAGGCAATCCCGGCCTCCGCAGAGGGCAGGATGCCGAGAGGCAGCTGCCGGGAAACAAAGCGCTGCAGCACCGTACCACGCTCATCGATCAGCAGCACGTCGGGCACGCCGCCGACCCAGATCTGCCCCTGCGGTGCAGCGGCCTCCAGGCGTACCAGCGCCGATGCGACGAAGCGCCCGGCGGGCAGCAGGCCGCACAACAGATCGTTGAGCTCGGTCACCAGGCTCGTCAGCGGTGCGTTGCGCGCAGCCCCTCGATAAAAGGCTCCCAGCGCAGGCAGCACGCTCACCGCAGCGGCCAGCCCGTGGCCGGTGGCATCGGCCAGCATCGCGTACAGGGCGCCGTCCGGTGCCCGCGCCACGGCCACCACGTCGCCGGAGAAATTGCGCGCCGGCAGCACCGCATACTGCACCGCGCGGTCGTGCAGCCAATCGCTGCGGATCTGGCGCTCCATGATGTTCATCGCCAGCTCCTGCTCGCGCTCCGACTCGTCGTGGTAGCGCTGCAGACGGGCTGCATCTTCGACCAGCTGGCGCTGGATGCGGCGCGCCTCGGAGACGTCGCGGACGACACCAATGAACATGCGCCGGTTGGGCAACTGGAGATCGGACATTCCGACCTCCATCGGGAAGGTCGCAGCGCTTTTGCGGCGCCCCAGCATCTCGCGGATCTGACCGCCGGCCTTCATCTGCCCGGACGACAACAGCCTGGGAATGGACAGCTCGGTACCGAAATCGCCATCCGACATCAGCATGCCGAGGGGCTGCCCAATCATCTCCGACGACGAATAGCCGAAGATCTGGCTTGCCGCCCGGTTCACCGACAGGATGCGGCCATTCTCGTCGGCCGAGATGATGCCGTCGATGACCCCGTTGGCCACCGCCCGGACCTGCTCCAGGGAACTCGCCAGCCGCCGCTGCATGTCGAGCAGGCGGCGCAGGGCCTTGAAACGCGCGGCAAAAACCGGGAAGGACAGGGGTTTGGCCAGGTAATCGTCGGCGCCGATGTCCAATCCATGAACGATGTCTCCCTCACCGCTGAGGGCCGACAGGATGATCACCGGTACCCAGCGATCGCCGGCAATGCTGCGGATCTGGCGGATCGCCTCGAAGCCATCCATCCGCGGCATCATCAGGTCCATCAACACCACGTCCGGCGATTCGCGCCGGAACAGCTCGACGGCTTCGACGCCATCCTCCGCATAGATGGGAACGCAATTCAGGTGGGCCAGGAAAGTGCCTACGATGCTCCGGTTCGACGCAATGTCATCCGCAACCAGCACGCGCAACGGTTTTTCTGCCATTACAGAGTCTCTGCAGTTGGCGGGTGCGCCCTTAGGCGGCGCGCCCGCATATCCATCCAGTACGTATCAGACCAGGCCCTGGACCTTGGGAACCGTGACCACAACCTGGTTGCCCGGCGGCAGGTAGGTCAGGCTCGCAAAGGCCAGCTGGCGGGACAGGGCGATGCCACGCCCGTTGGGGGCAAAGGCGCGCTCCGGATCGAAATCGAGGAACTGGCGCCAGTCGAAGCCTTCGCCATCGTCGCGGATCTCGAACACCCAGCGGCTGTCGTCGCTGCGCACGCGCAGACGCACGACCTTGTCCCGGTTTTCCGGCAAAGCAAGCCGCCGGGTAATCTCCTCCTCCCAGCTGTCACTCTCACGCAGACGACTCTTCTCGGAGAATTCGATCCCCAGGTTGCCGTGCTCGACGCCATTCACCAACAGTTCGGACAAGCCCATCGCCAGCATGTCCGGTTGTGGCCCCAGCAAGGCGATGAAGGAGGCCAGCACCCGCGCCTCTTCGAGGGTACGGATGCGGAATTCGCCCTCCTTGATGCAGCGGAAGGCCTGCGCCTGCTCAGCCAGGCTGGCCGTCAGCTCGCGGCGCACGCGCATGTCGTCGAGGGCGGAGCGGATGATGGTCTGCAGCGCCTCGCCCTCGAAAGGTTTGGTGAGGTAGTAGAAAGCCCCGGCCGCCAGCCCTTCGCGGACCTGTTCGGGTGAGGTCGCGGCGGTCTGCATGATCACCGGGATCGAACGCAGACGTTCATCGCTCTTGATCCGGCGCAGCACGCTGATGCCGTCCATGCCCGGCATCATGCGGTCGAGCAGGACCAGGTCGAAGCGGGAGTCCGGCTGACTCAAGGCTTGCCAGGCCGCTTCGCCGGAATCCACCATCACCAGTTCGAAGCCCATTTCATCCAGGTATTCGCCGACGATATCCAGATTGAAAGGTTCGTCGTCTACGACCAGTATTCTTGCCTTGCTCATGTTTCTCCTTCTTTGGCCTCTGCCAACGTCGGCCTGTCCTGTTCGGCCAACGGCAATGCGACGATGAATTCTGCACCGCCGGCCGAATTATTGCGCGCGCGGATGAAGCCGCCATGAGCGGCGACGATCTCCTGGCAGATCGCCAGCCCCAGCCCCGTTCCACCGGCGCCGGTACGGGTCCGGCTGCTCTGCACGAACTTGTCGAAGACCGCGCCGAGTTCCCCCACCGGAATGCCCACCCCTTCGTCGGACACGCAGAACACCAGCGCAGGGCCGTCTTGCGCAGCTGGCGCGGCTGCGCCATCGGACAGCCGACCGACATGCAGGGACAGCAGGATACCCTTGCCCTCCGGCGTGAACTTGGCGGCATTCGACAGCAGATTCATCACCACCTGCCCCAAGCGCGCCGCGTCCCCGTTGATACGTGGCAGTTTGGCGTCCCGCTCGACGCGCACCTGCAGCGCGCGGGCCTGGAACAGCGCCTCGAACTCCCGCAGTCCGTCCTGCACGACCCTGGACATGTCCATCGTTTGCAGGTTCAGCACCATCTGCCCGGCCTCCAGCTTGGAGAGGTCGAGCAGATCGTTGAGCAATAGCAACAAACGCTCGCCGCTGACCCGGATGCGATGGAAATAGCCGCGCAGCTTCTCGTGCCCAGCCTGGGTGATGCGGCTTTCACCGAGGCGGGCGTAACTGAGCACGCCGTGCATCGGCGTGCGCAACTCATGGGACATGTTGGCCAGGAAAACCGACTTGGCCTCGTTGGCAGCCTCGGCAGCCTCCTTGGCAGCCTGCAGATCCCGCGTACGCGCCTCCACCAGCGTGGCCAGGTCGAGGTTGTGGTCGAGGATCTGCGCCTCGCGGGCCTTCACTTCGTCGATGTCGGTCTGCGTGCCGATCATGCGCAGCGCCCGGCCGTTGTCGTTGCGCTCCACCACCAGGCCCCGCGCCATCACCCATTTGTACTTGCCGTTCCTGCAGAGCAGCCGCGCCTGGTGCGTGAAATAGGGCGTATCCCCGCGCAGATGCGCATCGCGGGCCGCCAGCAGCCCCGACAGGTCGTCGGGATGGACCCGCCACGCCCACTCCTTGCCGCTATCCTCGGCCTCCTCCGCCCCATAGCCGAGCATGCTCAGCCAGCGCGGGGAGCGGAAGACCTTGCCGCTCGCGATATTCCAGTCCCACACCCCGTCGCCGGCGCCGTCCAGTGCGAACTGCCAGCGGGCCTCGCTTTCGCGCAGGGCCAGTTCGGTCTCCTTGAGGTCGGTAACGTCGCGGATCACTGCCAGTGCCCCGCCGGTGCGTACGGCCCGGAAGCGCGCTTCGAAATGACGTTGGCGGCCCCCACGGGCAGACGTGTACTCGACACGCTGCAGCAGCCCGCTGAGCGACGCGGCCTGGGCCGCCTCGGCGAAGCGGCGTGCCATGTCCGGCGACAGGGACTCGTCCAGGCGCTTGCCGAGAAAAGCCTCCGGCGGCATCGACAGGGTTTCCCGGCTGTCCGCGTGATAGCGCACGATGCGCATCTCGCCATTGAGCTGGAACAGCATGTCGGGCATTGCGGCAATCAGGGACTCGTTGGTGGCGTGGGCCTCCTGAATGGCTTGCTGCTCGGCCTTGCGGGCCGTCACGTCCTCGACGATGACCCAGCGCTGCCCATCGCTGCCGCCGACCACCGTGGTCGTCACCAGCACCGGTACGCGTCGCCCATCCTTGCGCACGAACTCGGTCTCGCGGGCACTGGCGATGACCGTCGGCGCTCCAGCCGGATCGCCATCGGCCTTCGCTCCAGGCTCCAGTTCGCAGCCGCCGCGCAGTTCGTCCTCCGAATACCCGGTAATGCGGCAAAAAGCCGGATTGGCCTGCTGGTAAAGCCCCTCGGCGTCGATCAGGGCCATACCGAGGGACGCGTGCTGGTACAACGCATCGAGACGGGCATGGGAATCCACCACAGCCTGGCGGGCACGTCGCAGGGCCGTGACATCGGACGCGGCACCAGCCGTGCGCAACGGCTTGCCAGCGGCATCGAACTCGGCCTTGCCGGCCAGGTGGAACCAGCCAATGCTGCCGTCGACGCGGGCAATCGGCACCACGCAGTCGAGGGCGCGGGTATCACGGATCAAGCTCCGGAACGCGGCGATGAAATCGCGCCGCCCCGACACCGACATGGAACGCAGGATGCCGCGTCCGCTGCGTGGCAACCCGCCCTCCGGGTAACCCAGCAGGCGGTCGCAGCGCGTTGACAGGAAGATCTCGCGCCGGTCGGCCTGCCACTCCCAGATTCCTTCGTCGGTCGCCGAGACGGCCAGTTCGAAGCGCTTCTCACTGGCGCACAGCTCCCGGGTCATATCGGCAGCCAGGCTCTCGGCCCGCTTCTGTTGCCCGGCCAGGCTCGCCACCACAAGGGCCAGCAAGACACTGGCCGCACAGCCTCCCAAAGCGGCCAGCGTGGATGTCGCCCATTGGCTCGTTGCTGGCGGTGCCAGAATCGACAGACGCCAGTCGCGCTCGCCAAAGCGCACTTCCCGCACCACCACCGGCGACACCTGCGTGGTGGCCACGTCCGAGTAGACGCGTCGAGGTATCGCGTCGGTGACGTCATCCACCACCAGATCGTAGCCAGCGATGGCCGCCACACGCAGCGTGTCGAACATCGGCGTCACCGCAATGGCGAGCACCACAAGTCCATCGGCAACGTCCCCGTCGCTGGCACCGAGTTCGTCGACCGCTCTCGCCGCCCGGTACAGCACGACGCCGGGCACCCTCTCGGCAGAATCCCTTCCCGTCAGCTCGGCGAGAGCGCTCATCGCCATCTCGCCGGACTTCAGCGCGGCGTCCATCGCCCACCGACGTATCGGGTCGGCGTAGCCATCCAGACCAATCACGCTATCTGCGCGATCGCTGAGCGGCCATAGATACACCAGCGGAAAACTCAGGCGCTGGCCCCGCGGATCGGGCCGCGGCAGCACGCGGGTCGGTTTGCCGTAGCTGGCCGACAGCAAGGCCTCGATGGCCGGGATGCGCTGCGCTTCGACACGCCGTGCAAAGCCGATGCCCAGCACCTCGGGCAGCGCCTCGGTCGGCTTCAGGCCGGCCACGTAGGTCTCGAATTCGCGCCGCTCGACGAGGTTCTGGGCGGAGAACATCCCGGTGACCCCGCGCAGAATGAAATCGACCTTGCCGAAACGCTCCTTCAGTTGATGCTCGAGCCGATCTGCCGCCGCCTCGTGGCGGGCCTGCTCGAACTCCGCGTCCTGATCGGCCAGATAGGACCATCCCCAGCCGGTAGCCAGCAGCCCCACCCCCAGAACCAGGCCGAACCAACGCCGCTCCGTACCCGGCAAGCTGCGCAGGTGGCGAAGGACGGCCCGGAAGCGGCTCAACGAGGTAGCGGGTATCGGACTCATGACCCGCAGGTGTACGGCCTGCGGCCCCAAAGCTTGAGGCGCCGCCACGCCTCATCACAATCAGCGGCAGCCGACCTCGTCCTTGACGCCGAACTTGCGCAGGATGTTTTCCAGCGGACAGAAGCGTGTGAAGCCGCTCTGCAGCAGGTTGGCACCTACAAAGGCGGTGAACCACAGGAAGTTGTGGCTGACGAAGAAAGGGCTGCCCTCCACGCCGAGGCCGAGGGAGACGAGCACGAAGGTGCCTGCAAAAACTCGCACCCACTGGTTGATGTTCAGCTTCATGATGGCTCTCCGCCGTGCGCGCCGCGCCCATGGGTGGCGGCAAAGTACAGGACCGGGATGACGACCAGGGTCAGCAGCGTGGATACCAGCACGCCGAAGATCAGGCTGATCGCCAGCCCGTTGAAGATCGGATCGTCGAGGATGAACAGCGCACCGATCATCGCCGAGAGACCGGTCAGGCCGATCGGCTTGGCACGCACCGCCGCCGCGTGGATGGTGGCTTCCGCCATCGGCACGCCGGCCGCCACCTGCTGGTCGATGAAATCCACCAGCAGGATCGAGTTGCGCACGATGATGCCGGCCAGCGCGATCATCCCGATCATGCTGGTGGCTGTGAACTGGCTGTGCAGCAGTGCATGCCCCGGCATCACGCCAATGAGGGTCAGCGGGATCGGCGCCATGATGATCAGCGGCACCAGGTAGCTGCGGAACTGGGCCACCACCAGCACGTAGATCAGCACCAGGCCTACCGCGTAGGCGGCGCCCATGTCGCGGAAGGTTTCGTAGGTGATCTGCCATTCGCCATCCCACTTGATGGCATAGGCCGCATAGGGGTCGTCCGGCTGGTGGATGAACCACTCGTCGAGGGTGCCGGCCAGGCGTTCGCCGACCAGCGGCAGGTTCTTCACGCGGCTGCGGATGTCGAACATGCCGTACAGCGGCGAATCCAGGTGGCCGCCCATGTCGCCGGTCACATAGACCACCGGCAGCAGATCCTTGTGATAGATCACCTGCTCCCGCCGCGTCGGCTCCACCTGCACCAGCTCCGACACCGGCACCAGCGCACCGCCGGCCTCCGCAGCGCGGGCGCGGACGCGCATCTGCAGGATCTGCTCGATGCCCGACAGGTCTTCCGACGGCAGCGTCAGGCGCACCGGGATCTCGTACTTGTTGTCGCCGCCATGCACCGGGGTAACGTTCTCGCCGCCGAGGCCCAGGCGAACCACTTCGACGATGTCGGCCTGTGCCACGCCGAGCTGGGCCGCCTTGGCCTGATTGACGCGCAGCACCAGCTTGGGCGCCGCCTCGTCCACCGTGTCATCCACGCCGACGATATCCGCGCTGGCCTCGAAAGCCGCACGCACCTTGCCGGCCACTACCACCTGCCCGGCGTAATCGGGGCCATACACCTCGGCGACGATCGGCGACAGCACCGGCGGCCCCGGCGGCACCTCCACCAGCTTGGCGTTGCCGCCATGCTTCTTCGCGATGGCCGCCACCGCGTCGCGCACGCTCACCGCGATCTCGTGGCTCTGCCGGCTGCGATGGTGCTTGTCCACCAGATTGACCTGGATGTCCCCCATCTCCGGCTGGGCGCGCAGGTAGTACTGGCGGACCAAGCCATTGAAGTTGATCGGCGACGCGGTACCCGCATAGGCCTGGAAGTCGGTGACCTCGTCCACCTTGGCCAACTCGGCGCCGATCTCGCGCAGCACCTCGGCGGTGGCCTCGACCGGCGTACCGACGGGCATGTCGAGGACCACCTGGAACTCGCTCTTGTTGTCGAAGGGCAGCATCTTCAGCACGACCAGTTGCACCACCGCCAGCGACACCGACAGGGCGATCGCCAGCACCACGCCGAACCACAGCTTGGCGCGTGCGCGGCCACCGCGTACCGGATCGAGCAGCGGCGTCATCAGGCGGCGGAACAGTGCTTCGAGTTGGCGGGTGAGTCGGTCGGGGCCGTGTTCCCGCGGAGTTTCCGTGTCCGCCGGAGCGTGTTCGCCCTTCATCAGCTTGCCGGCCAGCCACGGCGTCACTACGAAGGCCACCGCCAGCGAGATGAACATGCCCATCGACGCATTGATCGGGATCGGGCTCATGTACGGCCCCATCAGGCCACTCACGAAAGCCATCGGCAGCAGCGCCGCAATGACCGTGAAGGTAGCCAGGATGGTCGGCCCGCCGACCTCGTCCACCGCCTTCGGAATCAGCTGCCACAAGGGCTTGCCCGGCTCCAGGGTGTGCCAGCGGTGGATGTTCTCGACGACCACGATGGCGTCGTCCACCAGGATGCCGATCGAGAAGATCAGCGCGAACAGGCTGACCCGGTTCAGGGTGAAGCCCCAGGCCCAGGACGCGAACAGCGTCGCCGCCAGGGTCAGGGTCACCGCCGCGCCGACGATCACCGCCTCGCGCTTGCCGAGCGCGAAGAACACCAGCAGCACCACTGCCGAAGTCGCGAAAACCAGCTTGCCGATCAGCTTGTCGGCCTTCTCGGTCGCAGTCGCACCGTAGTTGCGGGTGATCGTCACCTCGACGCCGTCGGGCACGATGCTGCCTTTCAAGGCCTCGATGCGGCGGATCACTCCGTCGGCCACGTCAGCCGCGTTCTCACCGGGTTTCTTGGAGATCGACAGGGTCACCGCCGGGAAGCGCTCGCCGGCCGCCGCGCCAGCCTCCGGCGCCCCCTTGCCGAGGCCATGCCACACATAGCGCGACGGCTGGTCCGGCCCATCGAACACCGTCGCCACGTCGGCCACATGCACCGGCTTGCCACCGGACACGCCAACCACCAGGCGCCGCACGTCGGCGGCGCTCTCCACATAGGTGCCGGTCTGCACCAGCACCTCCTGGTTGGCGCGGGTCAGCACGCCGCTCGGCTGGGACGCATTGGCGAGCAGCAGCGCCCCCTTCAGGTCCTGTGGCGTAATGCCGAAGGCGTTCATCCGCCCTACATCAAGCAGCACGCGCAGCACATGGCCGGGGCCACCGATGGTGCTCACGTCGCGGGTGCCCTTGACCCGCTTGAGCTCGACCTCCACCGCCTGCGCCACCTGCTGCAGGTCGAAGGCCGAGCGGGCCTCGTCCCGCGTCCAAAGCGTAAGGGCTACGATCGGCACGTCATCGATGCCCTTCGGCTTGATGATCGGTTCGGCCACGCCGAGCTCCGGGGAGATCCAGTCCCGGTGGCTGTGGATGGTGTCGTACAGGCGCACGATGGCGTCCTGGTTCTTCACGCCGACCTTGAACTGCACGGTGATCACCGCCATGCCCGGGCGGGATACCGAGAACACGTGGTCCATCCCGGCAATACGCGACAGCACCTGCTCCGCCGGCCGGGCGACAAGGGCTTCCACGTCCTTCGCTGAGGCGCCAGGGAAGGCCACCATCACGTCGGCCATGGTCACGTCGATCTGCGGCTCCTCCTCCTTCGGCGTGATCAGCGCGGCGAACACGCCGAGCAGCATCAGCACCAGGGCCAACAGGGGCGTGAGGGCGTTGCGCTGGAACAGCGCCGCGAGACGTCCGGCGATACCCATGGTTAGCGTACCTTCCGGGCCAGGCCGGCACGCACCGGGTCGAGGGCCACACTCTCGCCGCCGGCAAGGCCGGCCAGTACTTCGACGCTGCCGTCGTCCAGCGCGTTGCCGAGGCGCAGCTGGCGCAGGCTGAAGCCACCCTTGCCGTCCGCTACGTAGATGCCGGTCAATTCACCGCGACGCAGCACCGCAGCCGCCGGCACCGCCAGGCGCGGCGCCTCGCCGACGGCGAAATGCACGCGCGCCGCCATGCCCGGCACCACGCCGGCCACGTCGCCCGGCAGATTCACGCGCACGCGGGCGGTATGGGTGCGCGGATCGGCCGCCGGCAGCACGACGACGGACGCCGCCTCCAGCCAGCGCCCGGATTCGGGAAACTCGACCCGCGCCTTCATGCCGGCCTTGACCAGCTCGGCCAGCCGGGCCTGGGGCACGTCGGCCACCGCGCGCAGGCCACCCGGCTCATAGACGATCAGCAGCGGACGCCCCGGCTGGGCCATTTCGCCGGCCTCCGTGAGGCGCTGGGCTACGACGCCATTCAGCGGCGAGGTGACGGTGGCGAAGCCACGGGAGGCGTCGGCCTGCGCGCGCCCGGCTTCGGCCGCTTTCTGCTGGGCCAGCGCCGCGTCATACGCGGCCTGGGCCTGGTCGAGGGCCGCAGCGCTGACGAAATTTCGCGCCTTCAGGCTGCGGGCCCGCTCCAAGCCCAGGCGGGCATCGCCGAGCCGGGCCTGGGCCGCCGCGACGTTGGCCGCGGCGCCGGCCACTGCCTGGTCGGCCTCACGGGTGTCGATGCGCATCAGCACCTCGCCCTGGCGCACCCGTGCGCCAGCGTCTACCTTGGCCTCCAGCACGCGGCCCTGCACCTGGGACGCAACGGTGGCCTGGCGGACCGCCTCGATGACGGCTTCGCTGACGTAGGTGCCGGCGCGGGCCAGCGCACGAACCTGGACAGTGGGAACGGCGTCCGCGCCATCGGCCGCCAACAGCGGCCCATGGGCGAACACGAGGCCGGCCAGCAGGCCGGCACGCAGGGCGGGGAGGTATCGGAACATAAA
>JAFEDI010000145.1 GCA_018241725.1 Pseudomonadota bacterium
CCGGAGCTGTTCACCGGCAGCGACCGCGGAACCGGTCAGCCGAAATGGACGGCAACGCGTGTCGACCTGATCTTCGGCTCGCATTCGGAACTGCGCGCACTCGCCGAGTATTACGCCAGTGCCGATGCGCAGCGGCAGTTCGTCGACGATTTCGTCGCGGTCTGGAACAAGGTCATGAATCTCGATCGCTTCGATCTGGCCTGATCCGCGTGGTGGCTGGCAGCGGGTGATTTTCCGGTTTCCGATCCCTTTCCCGAATGCGGAAAGGGATCGGCAGCGCCGGGCACTTCGTGGCCGGATCGGCCGGGTGGGCATTGTCCGATGAGCACCCGCCGGTCACCGGTGAAGGCGTTGTTCTTTCCCGGCTCCCCGAATCCTCTCCCCGCAATGGACGATGCGCCGGTCTTTGCAGCGGACGCGATCACAGCCGCCGCGAACGTCCCCCGTGCCCGGCTACTCTGAAGCGGCACGGGTCGTGACCGGCTGCTCATCCCCGGACTGCCGGCGCCCGTGCGGAGGACATCCGATGGCCGATGAACTGAACCTCCTCGAAGCCCCGCTGTTCGGCCCGTCGGCCATGCTGGCGCGCTACAAGAACATGAGCTGCTCGGTCGACGGCGGCATGGCCACGGTTGCGGTCAACAAGTACCGCAACGCCAACAAGCCCTCGCCCGAGAAGGGCGGTTGCCAGCATGCGCACGCGGTCAGCATCCGGCTGCACGAAGTGGCGCGCGATGCCTACGAGCGTGCCGGCGGTCAGGTGCGCTACGTCGAGGCCTTCATGGGCAAGGGCTCGCCGGCCACGATCATCAGCGTGCTCGAAACCTTCGCCGCGTATTCGGATGCCTTCATCGCCAAATTCGCAGGCCGCAAGGGCACGCCGGAAGGCAAGTGCGCAGCGATCCTGGCCGACGGCAGCATCACCTGGGAGCAGACGCTGCAGCAGATCTGCGACGAGTACATCGGTCTCGACTGCAACGGCTTCGTCGGCAACTGGCTGCGGCTGCTGCAGCCGGACCTGAAGCTGACCCCGAACCACCGCGCCGACGAGGTGCGCACCAAGGCGCTGCACTACCGGACCCGGCTCGACCAGATCGAGTACTGGGATCTCATGTGCTACACGCACAACGAACACATCGCCGCGGTCGACGACCGCAGTCCCGCCCCCGGCAGGTTCATGGTCTGCCAGTCGGCCGGCGGCGGGCCGCGCAGGAACGAATTCGCCTTCCTGCAGACCGGCACCCGGACCTTCCAGCTCGCCGCGCCGACCCCGCAGGACATCGGCTACCAGTTCTACGTGATCTCGCTCTGGTAGCGGCTGGCCGGTACGCGCCCCGGAATCACGCGAGCGCGCAGGGGCTGACCCGCAGGGTTTCGCAACGCTCTTTCAGGCCGCTGGCCCGGCCTTGCCGGCGAAGCTTCGCCTTGCGGCTGACACTCCGGGTCCGACCCGGCAAGATGCCGGCTCCCTTGCGCACGGAGCGCCGTCCATGCACCCGGTCGTCATCATCTGCGTCGCGGCCCTCGGCCTGCTGCTGTTCGGGCTGGGGCTGGCGATTTCCATGCAGCGCTTCCGCACGCGGACGCTCGATGGCCACAGCGCCGAGCCGACCGACCGGCTGCACCGGCTGGTGGCGGCGCACGCCAACACCGCCGAGTTCGCGCCGTATCTCGCCGTGCTGTTCCTGTACCTCGGCAGCCAGGCGCCCGGCACTGCGACCGTCGCGCTGATCGTCGCGGCGACGCTCTGCCGCTTCCTGCTCGTGCTCGGCCTGCTCGCCGTCGGGCGGCTGGACCGGCCGAATCCGCTGCGCTTCACCGGCGCGCTCGGCACCTATCTGCTCGGTGCGGCGCTCTGCCTCGTCGCGCTCGCCGGCATTTGAACGACCGTCCTTGCGCCACCCGGGGTGTCTTTCATGAGCCAGCGCCTTCCCGTCACCGTGCTGACCGGCTTTCTCGGCGCCGGCAAGACCACGCTGCTCGCGCGCCTGCTGACGCAGCCGGCTGCCGGGCGCTGCGCGGTGATCATCAACGAGTTCGGCGCCGTGTCGCTCGATCACGAGCTGATCGGCACGGTGGCCGGGGACGACATCGTCGAGCTGCCGGGCGGGTGTCTCTGCTGCGCGCGGCGCGAAGCGCTCGGTGTGGCGCTCGCCGATCTGCTGCTGCGCGTGCGCCGCGGCGAAGTGCAGCCGTTCGGGCGCGTGATCATCGAGACCTCGGGCCTCGCCGATCCGGCGCCGATCCTGCGCGGCCTGCTCGGCGATCCGGCGCTGATGGAAGCCTTCGTGCTCGATGGCGTCGTGACGCTGGTCGATGCCGTGCACGGTGTGCAGACGCTCGCGAGCCAGCCCGAGACGCGCGCGCAGGTCGCGCTCGCCGATCGCCTGCTGCTGAGCAAGACCGATGTCGCCGAAGCGGCCGCGGTCGAGGCGCTCGCCGCGCAACTGGCCGCCCTGAATCCGCTGGCGGAGCTTGAGACGGTCACGCACGGGGCGATCGAGGCAGCGCGGTTGTTCGGCGTGCGCGTGCGCGACGAGGCCGCGACGGCGGCCGAGGTCGAGCGCTGGCTGTCGGCGCGCGGGCTCGTGAACCTGCGCCCCGCGCACGCTGGCGCGCCGGACCCGAACCGCCACGGCCCGGATCTGCGCGCCGAGGTGCTGCTGATCGACGAGCCGGTGCCGGCCGAGCGCCTGCGCAGCTTCGTCGGCGCGCTGACCGTGCTCGGCGGCGACGCGATCCTGCGCGTCAAGGGCATCGTGCATCTGGCCGGCCGGCCGCTGCCCTTCGTCGTGCACGGCGTGCAGGGCACGTACGAAACCCTGCAGCCGCTCGCGGACTGGCCCTCGGACGACCGCCGCACGCGCCTCGTCGTCATCGCCCGCGGCGTGCCGGCGGGCTGGGCGGGGAAGCTCTGGGAATCGCTGGGCTGATCGGCCAGAAACGGGCCTGTATGTGGCTGGCGTGTTATGCCGCAGTCCGATATGGCAACCCGCCGTCGGCTGCTCTGGATGCAATATGCCCATTATTGACCAGAAGCCATTCTATGGTTTGCTCGCTGACACGAAAATGACCAGCAGCATCGTCAATGGCGGATTCTGAATAATCGTCATTCAGATAGGCGATGAGTGATTCGATCGGGCAAAGAAGTTCCGATGCAAAGGCACGCTGAAATTTCTGGCGTGCAGTGACTAGGTCAGTGGATGCCAGCCAGTTATCCGGGGTCGAACCGCTGTTGATGTAATCGCCCAGAAATCTTCCGAACTCGAATCGTTGACTGATCGGGTGCCGTTTCCGTGGGGTGAATTTGAGGCGCCCGTTTTTATCGGGTACTGCCAGACCCACTTTCTGGCGCTGTGGCGTGGGGGCGTTAGTAACGGCCTGGGGGGTCAGGCCGAAAAGTCCGTACAGGGTGGAGTCGTCGATGGGGCTTTCGCGGTTGCCCAGCATGTTGCGCAAATTTCTGGCGGCCCTGACCGCGCGAGACCACGGCGGTGCCCCCGGGTCTGCAGCATCGAGGGGCGAGTGATTGATTTCAGGTGCTCCAATCACTCCGTTGCCATTGGCCAAACGGGAAATTTCATCCAGGGTCGGATCAGCGTTGCATTTTCCGAAGACCGGTGCCAGTTCGGACAGGGTTGACATGCCCATGCGTGATTCCAGTGCCAAGGCTTCGGCTATGATGGCGTCTGGGCATTCGTCAGGGTCGTAACCCAGTTGCGCTTCCATGCGTCTTAGTTTTGCAGACTCCGGGTCTGCGCGGTCTTCCAGAATCAATCGCCACAGGGAAGCCAGGTCGGTGTCCGGGTAGCCGGTGGTGTGAAGGCGGCTCAGAACGAGTTCGATGAACCTGGCTGCTTCATGGTTGAAGTCATCCAGTTTCACGGCATGGGGCTGTGACAGTCCATTGAGATATTTCACGGACTGCCTGCTGTCCGGTGCAGAAGGAGCTGCCCACATGTGCATGGCTTCTCCATCCGTCGCCAGAACGATATGCGGCCATACGTACCCGTGGTTTGCCGCACCAATTTCATGTGCCATGCGCCAATCGAGTGAAGGAATCGGGATGTGTTTCGGCAGTGGTTCGTAGTTCAGTCGCCACCACGAGGCAGCCAGCCAGATTGCCAATGGATAAACAGACACCAGTACGCTGTCGCGCACGGTTTTTGACCATGCGTCTTCGTTTCTCGTCAAGATCAGGTTGCCCGCACGCATGGTAAATTGCGCGACGGTTTCGCGCAGTTCCGGTGCATCCTGTCCGGTAGTGAGCCATTCGCAGGAAAACGCAAGCTCAGTCACTTTCGTCGCTCCATCGCTTCAAGACGTCCGCAGCAAGCGGATCGCTTTCCGGCATGGGATAGCCGTGATAACGCCCAAGCTCAGGATTTTCAAGCTGTGCTTCCAATGGCGTGCCATTGGCAGTGACCGCCCAGATGTTTTTCGGCCACTTGCCACTGAATCGATCGCTGATCAACCCCTTGCATAATCCGAGTTGCAATAACCTGATGGCGTCGCTTAGTTGATATATTCCGGCATCATCGCACAGGGATTTTCCTTGTCTGGGCTGTGCTGGCGGTGTCAAGCCGAAATCGCCAGGGTTCATTTTATGCTCCGGGTTGCCGCCATACTGCACACTGCTGGCCAGAACCCTCAGGATGTCGAGGTCATCGCCTCTGAGGAGCTTGAATCGACGCTTCGGGTTGAATTGGTCATATCTTGCTTTCATCAGATGCGTCCTGATGGATGTACAAGAATCGATCAGCGCGACTTCGCAATCCCTGGATGATCGGCATAAAGCCGGTGCAGGACTGGCTTGATATGGGGGCGGTCCCTCTCAGGCCAGCGCGCGCACGGCCTCGGCCAGCAGCGGTTCGAGTTCGATCGCGTTGCTCGGGTGCGGCACGCTGTTGCTGCTGAGGAAGGTATCGACGCCGGCCGCGTGCAGTGCCGCGAGGCTGTCGGCATCGATCAGCGCGTGTGTGACCGCCGCATGCACGGCCCGCGCCCCCCGCGCCTTCAGCTGCATCGCGGCCTCGGCGAGCGTGCGACCGGTGCTCGCGATGTCGTCGATCAGCACGACGGTACGCCCGTCGAGGCGCGCCTGCGGCAGGCTCACGCACACATCCCGATCGCCGTGGCGGACCTTGTGCGAGATCGCGCACTCCAGCCCGCCGGCCGCGGCGATGTTCGCGACCCACTGCTCGGATTCGCCGTCCGGGCCGATCAGCAGCGCCTCCGGCCAGCGCGC
>JAFEDI010000146.1 GCA_018241725.1 Pseudomonadota bacterium
CAAAAAAAACAGGGGTTTGGACTCCTGTTTTTATATCGTGAAACTGTGTCGGCGATTATGAAATAAGGCCTCGCTGCGCTGCGGTCCCTTCTACGGGTTTACAGCAATGGGGTTTCCGACAGGATCACACCGTCTTCGTCAGCGTACAGCCACTGCCCGGGAATGAAGGTCACGCCGCCGAAAGTGACGGGAATATCCACATCGCCAGCCCCCTTCTTGACGCTCTTCATCGGGTGGGTGGCGAGGGCGAAGACGCCGATCTCCATGCCGGCGATGGGGCCCGAGTCGCGGATGCAGCCATACATGATCACGCCGGCCCAGCCATTCTTGACGCCCAGTAGGGCGAGCTGGTCACCGAGCATTGCGCAGCGCAGGGAGCCGCCAGCGTCGACGACGAGCACGTTGCCGTTGCCCGGAGTGTCGAGGGTCGAGCGCACGAGGGCGTTGTCCTCGAAGACCTTCAGGGTGCGGATCGCGCCTGCGAAACGGGTCTTGCCGCCAAAGCTGCGGAACATCGGGGCAACGGCGCGGACCTTTCCTTCGTTGGCATCGCAGAGGTCTGTGGTCTGGAATTCCATGTTGACTCCATCAAAGCGGTGAAATGAAAACGGGCGGCCGTGAGGCCGCCCGTCAAGGTTGCAAAGCTCGGCTGGAAAAAACTATACCGTAGCTTCCACCATTTCTTCGAACACGAGTTTTACCTTGCCATCTTCGTCCAGGTCGATGGTGACCGTGCCGCCGTTGGCCAGACGGCCGAACAGCAGCTCGTCGGCCAGCGCCGAGCGGATGGTGTCCTGGATAAGACGGGCCATCGGCCGCGCCCCCATCAGCGGATCGAAACCCTTCTCGCCGAGCCAGTCGCGCAGCTTGTCGGTGAAGTGCGCTTCGACCTTCTTCTCGTGCAACTGGGCTTCCAGCTGCATCAGGAACTTCTCGACCACGCGGGTGATGATGTCGTGGTCCAGGTTCTTGAAGGAGATGATCGCGTCCAGGCGGTTGCGGAACTCCGGCGTGAACAGGCGCTTGATGTCGGACATCTCGTCACCCTGCTCGCGCTTCGCGGAGAAGCCGATGACTGCCTTCTGCATGGCTTCCGCGCCAGCATTGGTGGTCATGATGATGATTGTGTTGCGGAAGTCCGCTTGGCGCCCGTTGTTGTCGGTCAGGGTGCCGTGGTCCATCACCTGCAGCAGGATGTTGTAGATGTCCGGGTGGGCCTTTTCGATTTCGTCGAGGAGCAGTACGCAGTGCGGTTTCTTGTTGACCTGCTCGGTGAGCAGGCCACCCTGGTCGAAACCGACGTAGCCCGGCGGGGCGCCGATCAGGCGGGACACCGCATGGCGTTCCATGTATTCGGACATGTCGAAGCGCACCAGCTCGATGCCCAGCGTGTAGGCGAGTTGCCGGGCGACTTCGGTCTTGCCGACGCCGGTCGGGCCGCTGAACAGGAAGGAGCCGATCGGCTTCTGCGGATTGCCGAGGCCCGAGCGGGACATCTTGATGGCCTTGCCTAGGGCTTCGATGGCTGCGTCCTGGCCGAACACGACGTTCTTCAGATCGCGTTCAAGGGTCTTCAGCGAGGCGCGGTCGTCGTTGGAGACGCTACGCGGCGGGATGCGCGCGATCTTGGCGACGATCTCCTCGATCTCGGCCTTGCCGATGAGCTTCTTCTGGCGCGACTTGGGCAGGATGCGTTGGGCAGCACCGGCTTCGTCGATGACGTCGATGGCTTTGTCGGGCAGGTGACGGTCGTTGATATAGCGGGCCGACAGTTCTGCCGCGCTGGAAAGGGCCGAGGCGGAGTACTTAATGCCGTGGTGCTGCTCGAAGCGCGACTTGAGGCCCTTGAGGATCTCGACCGTTTCGGGGACCGACGGCTCGACGACGTCCACTTTCTGGAAGCGACGCGACAGCGCGTGATCTTTTTCGAAGATCTGGCGGAACTCGGTGTAGGTGGTAGCGCCGATGCACTTGAGCTGCCCGGACGACAGGGCCGGCTTCAGCAGGTTGGATGCATCCAGGGTGCCGCCCGAGGCTGCACCAGCGCCGATCAGTGTATGGATCTCGTCGATGAAGAGAATCGCATTCGGGTGCTCGACCAGCTGCTTCAGAACCGCCTTCAGGCGCTGCTCGAAGTCGCCGCGGTACTTGGTGCCGGCGAGCAGGGCGCCCATGTCGAGGGCGTAGACCTGGGCATCGGCCAGGATGTCCGGAATGCGGCCTTCGACAATGCGGCGCGCCAGGCCTTCGGCAATCGCTGTTTTGCCGACCCCGGCTTCGCCGACCAGCAGTGGGTTGTTCTTGCGGCGGCGGCACAGGGTCTGGATGACACGCTCGACTTCCTTCTCGCGGCCGATCAGCGGGTCGATCTTGCCGAGCAAGGCCTGCTGATTGAGATTCTGCGTGTAGTTGTCGAGAGCGCCGCCGGGACTTGCGCCTTCCTGTTCCTGTTCGCCCTGTTCGGAGTCACCTGAGGGGCGCGACGGGGTTGCACCCTGCTGCGGCGTCTTGGTGATGCCGTGGGAAATGAAATTCACCACATCCAGGCGGGAGATGTTCTGCCGCTGGAGGAAGTACACGGCGTGGGAGTCCTTCTCGCCGAAGATCGCCACCAGCACGTTGGCGCCGGTGACTTCCTTCTTGCCGGACGACTGCACGTGAAGGATGGCCCGCTGGATGACACGCTGGAAGCCGAGGGTCGGCTGGGTGTCGATGTCTTCGGTGCCTTCTACCTTCGGCGTGTGCTCATTGACGAAGTTCGTCAATTCCTTGCGCAGCTCGTCGGTCTTGGCGGCGCAGGCGCGCAGCACTTCGGCGGCGGAAGGATTGTCGAGGAGCGCAAGCAGGAGGTGCTCCACGGTGATGAACTCATGGCGCTTCTGCCGGGCTTCGACAAAGGCCATGTGCAGACTGACTTCAAGCTCTTGCGCGATCATTTCAGTTTTCCTCCATGACGCAAGCCAAGGGGTGCTGGTTCTGGCGTGCGTACGCGATGACCTGCTCGACCTTGGTGGCTGCGATGTCTCGCGGGAAGACTCCGCATACACCAACGCCCTCTCTGTGCACTTTGAGCATGATCCGCGTGGCTTGTTCGCGGTCCATCCCAAAGAATTTCTGTATCACGGTCACCACGAAATCCATCGGGGTGAAATCGTCGTTAAGGAGCATGACCTTGAACAGCGGTGGCGGCTTGACCCGCGTGACCTCTGTATCGAGAACCGACTCTTCCTGCTTTTTGATGACCATGCGAACCATTCTAAACAACCTCGATGATTGTGCAAGAGCCACCCCGCACGCCCATCCAGGGAAACCTGGGGCAGCGCGTTAGCCTTTTCATGGTGCGCTGCAAGAGGGAATTAAGTCGCGAAAAAACAGATGCTTCGACCCGAAATAGGATTAAACGCGACAAATGGAACCCGCTCGCATGCTGTGTTGCAACAACTGTGCCGGTTCATAAATGCGTTGACGGCCTCAATCAAGTCACGTAAAAGCCAAACTGTGTTCGCGCCAAGTTAGAGGCGACGAGTCTTTGCGTCGCGTATTTGAAGATATGCCTTCGAAAGCTCTCGCTTGTCTTGACTCGATAGCACGCTGGATGTCCGGATCGTATTACTGAAATCAAGAAGGAATTTGCAATATGGCAACTGGTACTGTTAAGTGGTTCAACGACGCCAAAGGTTTCGGCTTCATTACGCCGGATGACGGTAGCGAAGACTTGTTCGCCCACTTCTCTGCGATCAACATGAATGGCTTCAAGTCGCTGAAGGAAGGGGAGAAAGTCCAGTTCGAAGTCACTCAGGGCCCGAAGGGCAAGCAGGCGTCGAACATCCAGCGCGCTTGATGCTCCCGACCTGCCAGGGTTGATCACCCTGGTGTTGTGACCAAGGCCGCCGATGCGCGAAAGTGCATTGGCGGTTTTCTTTTCCCGGGCCGAATTTTCTGTCGTGCGATGGCGTTCGGAAAACCGACTTGTTGGTCGCCAGGCGGGCTTTGGGGAGACTCTACTAGCGCACGTGGATGCGCTGAAATGCATCTCTCATGCCATTGGGTGGTGCGTTGGCAGCAGGGTTTCGCACATTTTTGATGCGCGCTGTCGGAAATGTGACAGTTGTTTGTATGGTTGGTGCTGTGGGTGGGGGAGGGGATTGAGTGCACGTAATAAAAAACCCGCTCGGGAGCGGGTTTTTTATTACTGTGCAACAAGCGGTAATCGCGTGCCGGAAGCAATTACTTGAGTTTCACTTCCTTGTACGGCACGTGCTTGCGGGCAACGGGATCGTACTTGTTGAATTCCAGCTTGTTCGGGGTGGTGCGCTTGTTCTTGGACGTGGTGTAGAAGTGCCCGGTGCCAGCAGTGGACTCGAGCTTGATTTTTTCGCGGCCGCCTTTTGCCATTTTGATTTATCTCCTGGTTAAAAAGGCTTAGACCTTCTCGCCGCGAGCGCGCAGCTCGGCGACGACGGCGTCGATGCCTTTCTTGTCAATGGTGCGCAGGGCCGCGTTGGATACGCGCAGGCGCACCCAGCGGTTTTCAGCCTCGCTCCAGAACTTGCGGTTTTGCAGGTTCGGCAGGAAGCGGCGCTTGGTCTTGTTGTTCGCGTGGGAAACGTTGTTGCCCACCATCGGTGCTTTTCCGGTCACTTGGCAAACGCGAGCCATTTGTTGCTCCAAACTGGTTTGATTCGATAAGACCGTCGATTATAGACAACTATGTGTACTCAAATCAATACCTTGGTGTCGTTGCGGTGAGCGCCGCCTCATCGGTGGGATCAACCAAGGGGCAGACCGCGCTCGGCAAAGGACAGCGGCGGGGTGTTGCCGGCGACGATGAAATGGTCGAGCACCCGCACGTCCACGAGGGATAGGGCTTGGCTGAGGCTGCGGGTCAGGGTCTGGTCGGCCTGGCTGGGCTCGCTGACGCCCGACGGATGGTTGTGGGCGAGAATGACGGCGGCGGCGTTGCGCTGCAGGACCAACTTGACCACTTCGCGGGGATAGACCGAGGTTTGTGTGAGGGTCCCGCGGAACAGTTCTTCGGAACCCATCACGCGGTTCTGGGCGTCGAGGAGCAGGATCATGAAGACTTCGTGGGGTAGTTGCCCAAGTTTAAGGCGCAGCCAATCCCGAACCGCTTTTGGGGAATCGAGGACGTCGCGCTTGGCCATTTCTTCGCCCAGGGCCCGCCGCGAGAGTTCGAGGACAGCCTGCAACTGTGCGTACTTGGCGGGCCCCATGCCGGGAATGGCTGAGAAGGCAGAGGCCGATGCGTTGCACATGGCCGACAGGCCACCGAAGTGCTTCAACAGTTCGCGAGCCAGGTCGACGGCGCTCTTGCCGCGAATGCCAACCCGCAGGAACAGGGCCAGCAGTTCCGCATCGGACAAGGCTGCCGCGCCATGGGCCAGCAGACGTTCCCGCGGGCGTTCGTCGGCGGGCCAATCGGTGATCGCCATGGGGTGTACAATCCATTCTTCCGTAGGTAACTGATAATACCATTGGCATGAGCGAGCTGAAGGGCAGGAAACTGGTACTGGGCGTGACCGGCGGCGTGGCGGCGTACAAGGCCGCCGAGCTGGTGCGGCTGCTTGGCAAGGCAGGGGCGGATGTCCATGTGGTGCTGACCGAGGGCGGCGCGCGCTTCGTCACGGCGGTGACGTTCCAGGCCCTGTCGGGCAACCCGGTGTGGACCGACCTGTGGGATCCGCGCATGGACAACAACATGGCCCACATCGACCTTACCCGCGACGCGGATGCGATCCTCATCGCGCCGGCGACCGCCGATGTGATGGCCAAGCTGGTCCATGGTCTGGCCGATGATCTGTTGACGACGCTCTGCCTGGCGCGGGAGTGCCCATTGCTGGTGGCGCCGGCGATGAACCGCCAGATGTGGGAGAACCCGGCGACCCGACGCAATGCCGCGCAGCTCGTGGCCGACGGCGTGGGCCTGCTGGGGCCGGGGGCCGGCGAGCAGGCCTGTGGTGAGGTCGGGCTTGGGCGTATGCTCGAGCCGGAGGACCTGTGCGAGGCGGTGGTCGCTTTCTTCCAGCCCAAGCTGCTGGCCGGGCGGCGTATCGTGATGACGGCGGGGCCGACTTTCGAAGCCATCGATCCGGTGCGCGGCATTACTAATTCCAGCTCGGGCAAGATGGCCTACGGGCTGGCCCGGGCCTGCGCACAGGCTGGCGCCGAGGTGACGCTGGTCAGCGGCCCGGTTGCCTTGCCGGTTCCGACCGGTGTCGACAGGATCGGTGTGCGCAGCGCGCTCGAGATGCGCGACGCGGTCTTCGCTGCGCTACCGGGGGCTGACGTCTTCATCGGCGTGGCGGCGGTTGCCGACTATCGCCCCGCGACGTCGGCCGAACACAAGATCAAGAAATCCGGCGCCGAGCTGAGCCTGACGCTTACACCCAACCCCGACATCCTTGCAGAGGTGGCGTCGTTGCCCCAGGCGCCGTTCTGCGTCGGTTTTGCGGCTGAAAGCCGTAATCTCGACGAGTACGCCGAAGGCAAGCGCAAGGCCAAGAAGCTGCCGCTGATCGTCGGCAACCTGGTGCAGGACGGCTTGGGGGGCGATGACAATCAGGTTGTTCTCTTTGACGAACAGGGGCGCCATCCGCTGCCCAGGGCGCCGAAGCCCGATGTCGCGCGCGCCATCGTGGCCCATCTGGCGGCCTTGCTGCCAGCTTCCTGATTAAATTGACTGACGACTCGCGAGGCGACGCCATGCACCGTATCGATATCCGTATTCTCGACGAACGCTTGAAGGCACAACCGCCGGCCTACGCCACAAGCGGTTCGGCTGGGCTCGATCTACGCGCTTGCCTGGATGCGCCAGTGGTGCTCACGCCCGGACATACGACGCTGATCCCGACCGGTATCGCCATTCACCTGGCCGATCCGGGATTGGCGGCGATGATCCTCCCGCGCTCCGGCCTGGGGCACAAGCACGGCATCGTGCTGGGCAACTTGGTCGGGCTGATCGATTCCGACTACCAGGGGCAGATCTTCGTATCGACATGGAACCGTGGCCATGACAGCTTCACGATCCAGCCTATGGAGCGCATTGCTCAACTGGTGATCGTGCCGGTGCTGCAGGTGGCCTTCAACGTGGTGGAACATTTTGAGGAGAGCGACCGGGGCGCCGGTGGCTTCGGCAGCACGGGCAAGCATTGATGCATTACGCGGGGATTCCGACCGGCGTGCATGTATTGCTGGAGGATGGTGAGCGTGTGCTGCTGATGCGGCGTGCCGGAACCGGCTTTTTCGACGGGCTGTACAGCCTGCCTGGCGGGCACGTGGAGGAGGGTGAGTCCGTACGCCAGACGGCCATCCGGGAGATGAGCGAGGAACTGGCCATCGAACTCGACGCGGCGGATCTCGAGATCGTCGGCGTGGTGCATCGCCGCTCGGACACGAACCGCATCGATTTCTTCCTGCGTGCACTCCGGTGGTCGGGAACACCGCGCATCGCCGAGCCGGACAAGTGCGACGATCTGCGCTGGTTTGAGCGTGATGCGTTGCCCGCTGCGACGGTTCCATATGTGCGCGCTGCCCTGCTGGCCGGCGTCGGCCCGTGGATTCGGGAACTCGGCTGGTCGTGATCCAGTCTTGCCGGCGCCCTGGGACGCCGGCAAGACTGACGTGACGATGACCTATTCGGGAACGCTGACGGTACCGTCGCTGTAGCTGATCGCATCCGCTGCGGCGGGACTAGCAGCGATCGGCGGAACGTTGCTGCCCGTCAGCGCTGGTGCGGCACCCGGCGTACCTCCCCGTGGCGTGGTACGGATGAGCTGGGACGGAGGAAGCGGCGCGCCGGTCTTCAGATGGGCATACATCAAGTCCATTGCCCGGTTGAAATACACATGCAGCGGTACCAAGCGGGAGTCGTAGCCCGGCAGCAGCGCATTGTCGATGAAGGTGTCGAAGTGCTGTGCATTGGTAACTTCGTAATAACGCAGCTGGCTCTTGCTGCCATCGAGCTTCTGGCTGGCTCCGAAATAGGCGCGAGCGGCGTGATTCACCGGGATCAGCGTGTCCGAGCGGCCGGCGACGATGACCGTCGGCTTGCCGCCCAGTGCGCCGGAGGCCTGGACTTCGGCAATACCCTGCTTGATGCGTTCGGACTGTGCGAGTTGTGTACCGCTGAGCTTGGCACCGCTGACCGGATCGACGCCGGTGGCCAGCGCCCGGGCGCATAGCGCACCGTCCAGTGCGCCGTCCGCGAGGCCCGTGGACGGTGAAATCGCCAGCACGTCGCGCAACGCGCCACCGCTGGCATCGTTGTAAACCAGGTTGATGCCGCCTGTCGGTGGCACGCCGTTGCCACTGGCAAAGATGCCGGCCTGGACGAGCGGATTGGTGGCCGTCACCTTCCCCAGGTCCGTGCCCGCGGTGACTGTGGTCGCGAAGCTGAAGCCGCAGACATTGTCGGCGACGCTAAAACGCCCGTAGGCGTTCAGGTAGGTGACCACGATCGAGGTGGTGGCGAAGGCATGGTGGGATGCCTGGTAGAGGTCGTGTTCGGTGCTCCAACCGTAGGCGTGCAGCTTCTGCATCGCTTCGTCGGCCTGTTCCTGCAAGGTCGCGCCGGTGAGCAGCCCCTTGGCCTTGAGCGCGGTACAGCGGTTGGCGCCGTAGGCGGCGACGAAGGCGACGCCCGGCGATCCATTGGCCATGCTTGGCGAGAGGGCCGCGCAGGGCTGGTACAGGTTGGCGTAAGTGAAGTAGTCGAGCAGCGGCTTGCCGATGGTGGCAACGGTGTTGCTGCCTTGCTTGATGGACAGCCCGCTGACGTCCTTCGGCTGGATCTGCGGTTCGCCGACCGCGACGCCGTCGATCAGGCCGAGCGTGTCCTGTTCCGCGGCCAGTAGGGCAGCGCCGCCGCCGTTGGAGACGGAGGACGCGAGTACCAGCGTATTGGCTGGCCGGATGGTGCGGCGTTTCTTGCCATTGGTGTCTGCAACTCCGTACTTCTCGTTGAGTACGTAGAAGGCGAAGCCGATCGCATCAAGGGTATTGCGACCCCAGTCTTTTTCCGGGTTCTGCTGGGAGTGGGCGTGTTTGTAGGCGACGCGGTTCGGAAAGACCTGATTGAAGGCGTCGAGGGCGTTCTTGCTGAGGTTGGCGGCGAACAAGGCTCTCTTGCCGGCCGCGGCAGCGGTGACGACGGTGCCATCGATGAGATTGACGGTATCCGCCGTCAGGTCGTGCATGCCGTTGCCGCTGCCCTTGTCGGTGTAGGCCACTGCGCAGCCATGCTTCAGCCCCCATTCTCCGGCGGTGCCGATGGCCCCATAGATGCCGCGGGAGCCCGACGACGTGGCGGTGACGATGCACGGATTGGCGCTGTCGAAACTGTCCGGCACCTGGACCATCAGCGTCACCTTGCGCTTGCCGCTCATGTCGCCGGCGTAGGCAATGGCCTCGAGACCGCTGATTTTGCCTTCGCCGAGGGTGTCGCTGCCGTGGATGTCGATGTTCGGCCCGAACAGGGTGCCGTAGCCGCCGGTGCTCTTGTTGGCGTCGACCAGTGCCCGGTAGTTGTTGTAGATGGCGTTGCGGCGCAGCTCCGCCGCGGTGGGGGTGGCCGGATTGGCATACAGCGGGGCGGTCGCGCTGCCGAGCCCCGACTTGCCGAGGCCCGCGGTGAGCAGATCGTCCGTGTTGCCGTCGTAGGTGTGGGTGGTATAGGTGTCGGCCCATACGCGCTCTGGCAGCACATTGTAGGTGACGAAGCCGCTGCCGCCCGGCTGGAGATCGACGAGAGTCAGGAGGCGATCGGTCTCGTCGCCGTCCGTGTCGGCCGTGCCCGGCGTGAAGCGGGCGCTGCGCAGGCTTTCGGGGCGTTTGCCGAGTTCTGCTTGCAGCGCGTCGAGGAGCTTGCTGTCGGCGTTGGCGACGGCACTGCCGCTGACATCCTTGAAGCTGCCCGAGGTGAAGGCGGCCTGCAGGGCATTGTTCGAGTCGGCGCCGAGCGCCAGCAGCGCAATACTGTTGGTCGCGTTGTTGATGTTGGCGGGTTTGCCGGCGTCGTCGACGGCGACCAGGGCGTGCCAGATGCCTTTGCTGCCGGTAATCTGAAGCATGAAGGGGTAGCTCAGGCCGGTGATGTCAATGCTGAAATTGCCGTTGGCGTCGGTGGTGGCCTTGCGGGTTGTTCCGTTGGCGTCCTTGAGACTAACGGTCTGGTTGGGGATCGCGAGACCTTCGGCGGCAAAGCCGTTGAGGTTTGTCGTGCTGCTACCTTTGCCGCTACTACCGCCGCCGCAGGCGGTCAGGACCAGAGCGCCGCTGAGTGCGAGGGCAAGGGCTGACTGACGTATAGGGTATGTCATGTGTCTCCTCCTTGTTATGTTGTATGAAAGTCCGAAAGAAGCTTCCATACTCATATTGGTTGGCGAGGGCTACGGATGACACTGGGGTTTACGCCAATCGGCAGGTGTTTGTTTATTGGGCGTTCAGGGCGCTGGGTGGGGGGCGGTGGCTGGCGCCGGTGAGGCGAAGATGTTGCAGAAGCGCAGTTCCTGCGGATAGGGGTAGAAGTCCTCCACGTAGCCGTTGCGGATCTTGTCCTGGGCGTCCTGCCAGAAGGCCGGGTCAAGCAGCCTGCGGTGGTGCTTGAGGAAGGCCTTGCGGATCTTCGGCTGGCCGAGCAGAAAGGTGGCGAACTCTTCCGGGAAGATGTCCCGCGGACCCGCGCTATACCAAGGCTCGCCGGACATCTCCATCTCTTCGTTGGGGGCGGGCGGGATCTTGCGGAAGTTGCAGTCCGTCATGTATTCGATCTCGTCGTAGTCGTAGAAGACCACGCGTCCGTAGCGAGTGATGCCGAAGTTCTTCCACAGCATGTCGCCGGGGAAGATGTTGGCGATGGCCAGTTCGCTGATGGCCTGGCCGTATTCCCGCACGGCTTCGTCGATCTGCTCGTCCGTGGCCTTGCTCAGGTGGATGTTGAGCGGTGTCATGCGGCGTTCGATGTAGAGGTGCTTGATGACCAGGGTGTCGCCGTCCTCCTCGATGACTGACGGGGCGAGTTTCTTGAGCTGCTGGACCAGGTCCGGGTGGAAGCGGCTGCGCGGCAGGCCGACGTTGGAGAATTCGAGGGTGTCGGCCATCCGCCCGACGCGGTCCACCTGGCGGACCAGCAGGTATTTGCGCTTCACTGTGGCCCGGTCCATGTTCTTGGAACTGCCAAACACGTCCTTGATGATCTTGAAGACGTAGGGGTAGGACGGAAGCGTGAACACCAGCATGACCAGGCCGCGGATGCCCGGCGCCTCGATGAAGTGATCGTTGGAGTGGCGCAGATGGGCGATGAGGTCGCGGAAGAAGATCGTCTTGCCCTGCTTTCCCAGGCCCAGCATGGTGTACAGCTCGGAGCGCGGCTTGTTGGGCATGATGCTGCGCAGGAACTGCACGTAGCCGGACGGTACCTCCATGTCCACCAGGAAGTAGGCGCGCGACAGGGAGAACAGCAGCGAGATCCGCCAGGTGTCGAGCAGGATGGTGTCCAGGTACAGCTTGCCGGACTGGCCGTGGCGCACGGCGATCACGAAGGGGTATTCCTGGTAGCCGTTGATGGCCTTGCCGATGATATAGGCGGTCTTGTTGCGATAGAAGGCCGAGTACAGCACCTGAATCTGGCAGTTCACCTCCATCCTGGGCCATTCGCCGATGTATTGCTCGACGGTGCGCATCACGTAGTCCACGTCGCGGTCGAGGTCCTCAAAGGGGCGCTGCCAGTCGAAGTCCTCGACGATCCGGCAGATGGTGGCGCGCAGCCCTTCATCCTGGGGGTAGTAGCTGGAGTAGGTGGGGGGGAAGGACTCGATGTAGTCCGTCGAGATGGCTGGGCGGGCGAAGATGTAGTCGTTGTTGAAGTAGTCCCGGTGCAGGATCTTGGTGGTCACCGAGTTGAAGAAGGTCTCTGCCAGCTCGGGCTGCTTGTGTTTGATGAGCAGGCCGATGAAGTACAGTTTGACCGCCTGCCAGGTGGCGTCGTCGATGGATTCGGCGTCGAATTCCTCGTGCAAGCGGAGCACGGCTTCGTTCACGCGGTCATCGTAGAACTGAACGCGCTCCCGCACGGCGGACAACTGGTCCTTCCAGTCGGCTGCTTCGTAGCTTTCCTTGGCGCGCCGGGAGGTTTCGCGAAAAATCCGGTAGTGCTTGTTGAAGCCCTCGATCATCGCCTGCGCGATGGCCTGGGCGACCGGGTTCTCGGTGCTGTGGGTCTCCATTCTTCCTCTCCTGGCATGCAGGGATTCCGGCAGTGAGCGCACGTGTGTGCATGCCGGACTAGACGGATTGCCGAGTCTAGCACCGCAGTCCGGTGACCGCGAACGCGGCGGAGAAGGGCGCGCAGCAACGGTCTTCAATAGAATGCCGGACGCTTCTAGCGGGCCTGTATTTCGGCCATAATCGTTGCACTTTGCTGCGGCCTGGAGGAGGGCCGGGCGGGGTAGACAGTGGATCGGCGGCCACGGGCGGGCTCCGTGCTGCACGTCTCCGAGAACCAGAAAGCCGCGCGTGGCGAAAGCCGTGACCCGACCGATTCACCCACACATCCGCAACACAATTCGAGTTGAGGGGGTTGGAATGAGTACGTCTCTGATCAAGGTGCCGGCCGGCGGCGCAAAAATCGTCCCCGGTCAGGCCATTCCCGACAATCCCATCATTCCTTACATCGAGGGTGATGGTATCGGCGTGGACATCACGCCGGTGATGATCAAGGTGATCGACGCCGCGGTGAACAAGGCTTACGGCGGCAAGAAGAAGATCTACTGGATGGAGGTGTACGCGGGTGAGAAATCCACCCAGCTGTACGGTCCGGACGAGTGGTTCCCGAAGGAGACCTTCGATGCCCTGAGGGAGTACTCGGTGTCCATCAAGGGGCCGATGACCACACCGGTCGGTGGCGGCATCCGTTCCCTCAACGTCGCCCTGCGCCAGGAACTGGATCTTTACCAGTGCGTGCGCCCGGTCCAGTATTTCCAGGGCGTGCCGTCGCCGCTGAAGAATCCGGAACTGGTGAACATGGTGATCTTCCGCGAGAACACTGAGGACATCTACGCCGGTGTCGAGTGGGCGGCCGAATCCGAGGGGGCGAAGAAGGTCATCAAGTTCCTGCTCGAGGAGATGGGGGTCAAGAAGATCCGTTTCCCCGAGACTTCCGGTATCGGCATCAAGCCGGTGTCCATCGAGGGGACGACGCGCCTAGTGCGGGCGGCCATCAAGTATGCGATCGACAATGATCGCAAGTCGGTGACCATCGTCCACAAGGGCAACATCATGAAGTTCACGGAAGGCTTGTTCCGTGACGTCGGCTACAAGGTGGCCCGTGAGGACTTCGGCGCCGAGCCAATCGACGGCGGTCCGTGGTGCAAGTTCAAGAATCCGAAGACCGGCCGCGAGATCATCGTCAAGGATGCGATCGCCGACGCCTTCCTGCAGCAGATCCTGCTGCGTCCGGCCGAATACGACGTGATTGCCACCTGCAATCTCAATGGCGATTACATCTCGGATGCGCTGGCGGCCCAGGTCGGGGGCATCGGCATTGCGCCGGGGGCCAACATCTCCGACCAGTACGCCTGCTTCGAGGCGACCCATGGCACGGCGCCCAAGTACGCGGGGCTCGACAAGGTCAATCCCGGTTCCATCATCCTGTCCGCCGAGATGATGTTGCGGCACCTGGGGTGGACCGAGGCAGCCGACATGGTCATCAAGTCGATGGAGGCGGCGATTGGCGACAAGATCGTGACTTACGATTTTGCGCGCTTGATGGACGGCGCGACCGAGGTGTCCTGTTCGGCCTTCGGAGATGCGATGATCGAACGGATGTAGTGTCGGGGCGGTGGCGCAAGGCCGCCCGCGCCTAAAAGAAAAAGCCCTCTCGTAGTCGAGAGGGCTTTTTGCTATCGCGCCAGCCCGCCTTGTGGGCGGGGGCTTGTCAGTCTCAGGCGCCGAAGGACTTCAGCGCAGCGTTCAGCGTGGGGCTGGGACGCATGATGGCCTTGCACTTCTCGGGATCGGCCTTGTAGTAACCGCCGATGTCCGCGGGCTTGCCCTGGACGGTCTTCAGCTCGGCAACGATGTGGTCTTCGTTGTCGGCCAGGGTCTTGGCCAGCGGGGCGAAGTGAGCAGCCAGTTCGGCATCCTCGGTCTGGGCAGCCAGTTCCTGGGCCCAATAGGTGGCCAGATAGAACTGGGAGCCGCGGTTGTCGAGCTCACCGGTCTTCGGCGACGGCGACTTGCGGTTGTCGAGCAACTTGCCTGTGGCTGCGTCGAGGGTCTTGGCGAGCAGGACGGCACGCTTGTTGCCGGTCTTGATACCGAGATCTTCCAGCGACACGGCGAGGGCCAGGAATTCACCCAGAGAATCCCAGCGCAGGTGGTTTTCTTCGGTGAGCTGCTGGACGTGCTTCGGCGCGGAGCCGCCGGCACCGGTTTCGTACATGCCGCCGCCGGCCATCAGCGGAACGATGGACAGCATCTTGGCGGAGGTGCCCAGTTCCATGATCGGGAACAGGTCGGTGAGGTAGTCGCGCAGGATATTGCCGGTCACCGAGATGGTGTCGAGGCCACGGATCACGCGCTCCAGGGTGTAACGCATGGCGCGGACCTGGGACATGATGTGGATCTCGAGGCCGGTGGTGTCGTGATCCTTCAGGTAGGTTTGAACCTTCTTGATCAGTTCGGCTTCATGCGGACGATAGGGGTCGAGCCAGAAGACCGCCGGGGTGTTGGAGTTGCGGGCACGGGTGACGGCCAGCTTGACCCAGTCACGGATCGGAGCGTCCTTGACCTGGCACATGCGCCAGATGTCGCCGGCCTCCACGTTCTGGGTCAGCAACACTTCGCCGGAGTCGATATCGACAATATTGGCGATGCCGTCTTCGGGAATCTCGAAAGTCTTGTCGTGGGAGCCGTATTCCTCAGCCTTCTGGGCCATCAGACCGACGTTCGGCACGGTACCCATGGTTTTCGGGTCGAAGTTGCCGTTGGTCTTACAGAAGTTGATCATCTCCTGGTAGATGCGGGCGAAGGTCGATTCCGGCATTACGCACTTGCTGTCGTATTGCTTGCCGTCTGCGCCCCACATCTTGCCGCCTTGGCGGATCATCGCCGGCATGGAGGCATCCACGATGATGTCGTTCGGGGAGTGGAAATTGGTGATGCCCTTGGCGGAGTCCACCATGGCCAGCTTCGGACGGTGCTCCTGGCAGGCGTGCAGGTCGCGGATGATTTCGTCGCGCTTGGATTCCGGCAGGGTTTTGATCTTCTCGTAGAGGTCGACCATGCCGTTATTGACGTTGATGCCCAGTTCGTTGAACAGGGCTTCATGCTTTTCGAAGGCTTCCTTGTAGAAAATCTTGACGCAGTGGCCGAAGACGATGGGGTGCGAAACTTTCATCATCGTGGCCTTCACGTGCAGGGAGAACAGGATGCCGGCTTCGCGGCAGTCTTCCAGTTCCTTCTCGTAGAAGTCGCACAGGGCCTTTTTGCTCATGAACATGGAGTCGATGATCTCGCCTTCCAGCAGAGCAAGCTTCGGCTTCAGCACGGTGATCTTGCCGCCAGCGGCGATCAGTTCCATGCGCACGTTGCGGGCCTTGTCCAGGGTCAGGGACTTTTCACCGTGGTAGAAGTCGCCGTGGTGCATGTGGGACACGTGGGTCCGCGACCAGGGCTTCCACTCGCCCATGGAGTGGGGGTTCTTGCGGGCGTAGTTCTTGACGGCGAGCGGGGCGCGGCGGTCGGAGTTGCCTTCGCGCAGCACGGGGTTCACCGCGGAGCCCAGGCACTTGCCATAGCGGGCGGCGATGGCTTTCTCTTCTTCGGTGGTCGGGTTTTCCGGATAGTCGGGGATGGCGTAGCCCTTGGACTGCAGCTCCTTGATACAGGCCTTCAGCTGGGCCACGGACGCGCTGATGTTGGGCAACTTGATGATGTTGGCGTCCGGCTCGAGGGTCTTCTTGCCCAGCTCGGCGAGAGTATTGGGGACGCGCTGCTCGGGGGCCAGGTTCTCGGGGAATTCAGCAAGGACACGGGCGGATACGGAAATGTCGGCCTTCTCGATTTCAATCCCCGCCGGGCTGGTGAAGGTCCGGATGATGGGGAGAAAAGCGCAGGTGGCGAGGAGCGGCGCCTCGTCAGTCAGCGTGTAGATGATCTTCGATTGTCCAGTGCTCATTCTGTGTCTTCCCTCTTGCGAATTTTGATTTTGAGCGTCACGACAGTGACGGTGCGGGCCGCGTAGCCCCCCCGGTGTGTCCTTTCAGGCACGCCTTCCAAAATAGCATGGTTCCCGATTCATTGCACCGGTCGGAATGTCTTCCCGGCATCCGAAATGAAGGGTTGCGAGACGGAAAAAAGCCCGCCCTGCAACGCAGGGCGGGCTTTTCAACCAGGCTCGGAGGCCGGGGCCTCTCAGCTTGGTTCGTGGCTTAGGCAGCCTTCTTGGAGGAAGCCTTGGCCGGGGTGGAGGCGCTGACGGCCTTCACCGTGGCGCTGGTGGCAGCGGCAACGTTGGCTTCGGCGATCTCGGCGACTTGCTTGGCGGCCTTGGTCACGCTGTCGTAAGCGGAGTTGGCGGCAGCGATGGCGGACTTGACGGCAGCCACTGCGACGTCGGAACCCGCGGGAGCGGACTTGGCAGCCTTGTCGAGAGCGGCGGCGAAGTTCTTGTTGGCTTCAGCGACTTGGGCTTCGAACAGCTTGGACACTTCTTCCTGGGTCTGGGAAGCGATCTCGTAGATGCTGCGGGAGTAGGCGACAGCCTTTTCCACGACGGGCTGGGCCAGGGCGGATTGCAGGGCGATCAGTTCCTGCACGTCCTTGGCGGCCAGCAGGGACTTGGCGGAGGCCACGCTGTCTTCCAGCACAGCACGGGCGGTGTTCAGGTTCAGGGCAGCGATACGCTCGGCGCTGGCGAAGGCGGTGTTGGCCAGGGTCAGCAGGGTTTCGACATTGGCCTTGTTGGCGGCAACGATTTGCTCGGGGGTGCTCATGACAATCTCCTTGAGTGAATGGATGAAATGCATTCTCGTCGGTCTTGCAATGCCCCTAGGTTGGTGCGTTGCAACATGAGGACCATTATATTCACGTCGAAGGGGCTGTCAACATCTATTTGTTGCGCCGCACAAAAATCTTTATCTGCTTTTAATCTTATTGAAAGAAAAGAAAAATTTGAAAGTGTCGAGGCAATGTGAATAATCCCGGAGAGCCAGGGCTGGCGCGGCTGTCAGCCCTGGCGCATTGCGCCAGAACGCTTACGGAGCAGGGCTGGCTTCGCCCTTTTTCTTGGGCTGGATCGTGACCTGCACGCGGCCCTGCTGGCTGGGAATCGTGGTTGCGTTGGGGCCGTTGGTCACGACGTAGGTTTCGGTGACTCCGTTGTACTGGATGTACTGGCCACGGACTTCATCGTCGCCGTTCTTCACGTGGGCGCGCTGGAAGAACTGGGAGAGTTCGCTCCTGGCATCGTGTTCGATGCGCTCGCCTTCTCCGTCGACCCACTCGTTCTTGCCTTCCCGCTTCTGGCGGAAGCGGGCCAGGCCGCCTTCGCCGCCGGTGGCGATACCACGTTGGTAGCCTTCCATGTCCTGGCTGACGACCAGTTTGTCGCTGCGGATGGTCAGGGTGCCTTGGGTCAGCACCACGTGGCCTTCGAAGATGTGGATCTTGTTCTTGTCGTCCACGGTGACCCGGTCGGCTTCAATGTTGACCGGCTTGCTGCGGTCGGCCTTTTCGGCAAAGACGAAGGAGGTGGAGAGGGCAAGGAGGGCGAGCAGCACAAACTGCCGGTGTGTCTTATTCATGGCTTCGGCGTTGGAGTGGTGCGATAGAGAGTGCCGCGGACTTGGCCGTGCAGGCGGACCTCGCCGGCCACATTGTCGCTGTCCATGTGCTCAGCGGTGATCACCGTCTGGCCCTGGGTGAGCTTCACGGGTTTGTCGGCGCGCATCTTCTCGTCGTCCGGCCAGACCGTCATCTGGTCGGTGCGCAGGGTGGATTCGGGCTTGCCCTTGTAGGCAGCGCGGCGTAGCAGGACTTGGTCGGTCAGGACGACGGTCTCGCCGTCCTTGCTCACCGTCGCGAATTCGGATTCGATGCGTACCGGCTCGGGGCGGTTCAGGTAATCCAGGCGTGGCCGAACGAGTTCGGTGGACTCGTCGTCGCCGTAGTGGACCATGCGGTCGGCAACCAGCACGTACTGGACCTTGCCGGTCAGATCGAAGCGTCGCAGGGTCAGGTTCTCCGCCGAGAAGTCGGCTTCGTGGCGGCTCTTGTCCGTCTTGACTGTTTGCTCCTGCTGGGTGACCCGGTCCAGCCAGACGCTGACACCGGCCATGATGGTCAGGACGACGAGCGGGAAGAAGCTGTGGCTGCGTCGATTCATGGCCGGCTCGCGGGAATGGGGCGATGATGTCGCAACATCAGATCACTTTTGCACGCATGAGGTCGTGGTGGTTCAATGCACCGACCAAGCGGCCATCAGCGGTGGCGACCAGCAGTTCGCTGATGCGCAGGCGCTCCATCATTTCGGCTGCTTCGACGGCCAGCGCACCGGCGTGGATGGTCTTGGGGCTGCGGCTCATGACATCGGCGATACGCGCGGTATTGAAGTCGCACCCGCTGGCCAGGGAGCGGCGCAGGTCGCCGTCCGTGTAGATGCCTACGATGTGGTCGTTGTCAGCGACGATGGCGGTCATGCCGAGGCCGGCACGGGTGATTTCCATCAGTGCATCGCTGAGCAGCGCGTCTTCGCCAACTCGGGGGATCGCGTCACCACTGCGCATGATGTCCTCCACGCGGGTCAGCAGGCGCCGTCCCAGGGCCCCGCCGGGGTGGGAGCGGGCGAAATCGTCCGGCCCGAAGCCGCGGGCGTCAAGCAGCGCGACGGCCAGCGCATCCGACAGCGCCAGCGCCGCGGTGGTGCTGGCGGTGGGAGCAAGGTTGAGCGGACAGGCTTCTTCCTTGATTGCGCCATCCAGATGCACGTCGGCCTCCTGCGCCAGCGGCGAGTCGGGGTTGCCGGTCAGTGCGATCAAGCGAGCGCCCTGCCGCTTGACGAGAGGCACGATCTTAAGGAGTTCCTCGCCGGTACCTGAATAGGAAATCGCGATCAGCACATCGTTGGCGGTGATCATGCCGAGGTCGCCATGGGCGGCTTCGGCAGCGTGCACGAAGTATGCAGGGGTTCCGGTGCTGGCCAGTGTGGCTGCAAACTTGCGGCCGATATGACCGGACTTGCCGACGCCGGAAACGATGACCCGTCCATGGGACGAGAGGATCAGGTCCACCGCCTCGACGAAACTGTCATCGAGGCGGATAGAGAGCTGACGCACCGCCTCCGCCTCGATGTCGAGGACGCGGCGCGCAAGCTCCAGAACACGGGCGTGCGCAGCGGCAATCGGGGCTGGGCTCATGGGAACGGCGCGTATAATTGGGTGCGGCAGTATATCAGATCGATTAATTCGCCTATTCAGGGCGAACCTTTGCATGCCTATGATCAACACGCTTGAGCTGGTGCTCGTCCTTCTTGCCGGAGCCGTGCTGGTGGTCGGTATCCTCCGGTCGCTCAACCTGCCGCCGGTGCTGGGTTACTTGATGGTCGGAGCGGCTGTCGGCCCACACGCGATGAGCCTGATGCAGGATTCCGACGGCGCCCGTTACCTGGCCGAGTTTGGCGTGGTGTTCCTCATGTTCACCATTGGGCTGGAGTTCTCCCTGCCTCGTCTGTACAGCATGAAGCGCACCGTGTTCGGTCTTGGATCGGTCCAGGTGCTGGGCACCACGCTATTGACGATGCTGGTCGGCACCATCGCCGGGCTCAACTGGGGTGCCAGTTTCGCGTTGGGGGGCACGCTGGCCATGTCGTCGACGGCCATTTTGTCGAAGCTGTTGTCGGATCGCCTGGAACTGGATTCAAAGCACGGGAGGGAAACGATCGGCGTGCTGCTGTTTCAGGATCTGGCCGTGGTGCCCTTGCTGATCCTGATTCCGGCGCTGTCGCGTCCGGCCGACGAATTGTTCGGCACGCTGGCATTGGCGGCTGGCAAGGCGGTGCTTGTGCTCGGCCTGGTACTGTTCATCGGCCAGAAACTGATGCGGAGCTGGTTTTTTCTGGTTGCTCGGCAGCGTTCTGCCGAGCTGTTCATGCTCAACGTGTTGTTGATCACCCTGGGTTTGGCCTGGCTGACCGAGGTGGCGGGCCTGTCGATGGCGCTGGGCGCTTTCCTGGCGGGCATGCTGATCTCCGAAACGGAATACCGCTATCACGTGGAAGAGGACATCAAGCCCTTTCGCGACGTGCTGCTTGGGTTGTTCTTCGTGACAGTCGGCATGTTCCTCGATGTGGGGCAGATCATCCTCAGCCTGCCGATGGTGTTGGCGATGCTGGCGGCGCTGCTGGTTGGCAAATTCCTGATCGTTGGTGCCGCGTCGCGAATGCTGGGGGCTAGCCAGGGCACGGCGGCGCGGACCGGTCTGTGGCTGTGCGCGGGAGGCGAGTTCGGTTTCGTGCTGTTGTCGCAGATCGATGAGGCACATCTGCTGCCGCCAGCCTTGTCGCAGGTGGTAGTTGCGGCGATGGTGTTGTCGATGCTGCTGGCCCCGCTGGTCGTGCAGTACAGCGAGAGGATCGTGCTGCGCCTGGTTCCGTCGGAGTGGATGACCCGCTCCTTGCAACTGACGAATATCGCCACCCAGTCGATGTTCGTCGACAAGCACGCGATCCTTTGCGGCTTCGGGCGGAACGGCCAGTATCTCGGCCGTCTGCTCGAGCAGGAAGGCATCACCTATATCGCCCTCGACCTCGATCCTGAGCGGGTGCGCGAGGCAGCCGCTGCCGGCGAAACCGTGGTGTTCGGCGATGCAGCGAAGCGCGAGACCCTGATGGCTGCCGGGATTTCCCGAGCCTCGGTGGTGGTGATCACTTATGCCGACACCAATGCGGCGCTGCGGGCGATGAGTCAGGTGCGTGCATGCCGTCCGGACGTGCCGGTGGTAGTGCGGACTGCGGACGAGGTGGACCTGGAAAAGCTGCAGCAGGCCGGGGCCGCGGAGGTGGTTCCGGAAGCAGTCGAGTCGTCGCTGATGCTGGCGTCCCATGCGCTGGCCTTGCTCGGCGTACCGTTGCCGCGGATCCTCAAGCGAATCCGCGAGATCCGCGCCGAGCGTTATCACTTGTTACGCGGTATCTACCGTGGCGGCGAGCACCTGCACGAGGAGGCGCTCGAGGAGCGTCAGCAGACCCGTCTGCACTCGGTGGTCATGGATGCCGGGACATATGCCATCGGACGTAGTCTGGCGGATCTGCGCCTGAACGAACTTGGCGTGGAGGTCAGTGCGCTCCGGAGGCAGCGGGTCCGGGTGGACGATCCGACGCCGGAGACCTGCCTGGAACTCGACGACGTGCTGGTGTTGCTAGGCACGCCGTCGCAGTTGGCCAATGCCGAGACCCGGCTCTTCAAAGGTTTGTGAAGGCGGATTTTTCACTCTTTTTCAGTAGCTGGCGCAAACCGTGTACAGGTCGGCGTCGACGAGTTTGTCAGGCGCGATAGCCGAGCCGCTGCTGGTGCCATCGCTCAGCAGCCGCACTGATCCACTGTCAGGCCGGCCATCGTCCAGCGCGATGTCTATCTGGCGCGCAAAACTGCCGGACAGCTTGTCCTGACAGACGAAGAAGCTTCCGTTCCAGCCGGCGATCGGACTTGTGCCGGTGACACCGATTCGCCCGCCGACGGCGTTGCGGGGCAGCCAGTCCTGTACGGACACGCCTTCGGCGCCCGGATTTCGACCATCACCACCGGCGAAATTGGCAAGGCGGATGTGCTGCCAGAACAACACGCTTTCGTCGGTGGGTGTCACGGAATTCCAGAACCCCTCGAGGCGTCCGTTGCCCGGCGTTCCCCCTGTGCTGGCGGCGATTGCACCCGCGAGACGGGTCGCTACGTTTGCATCATCGCCGGGAAGTGCGCGGAAGCGGTCCTGATAACCGAAAGCATAGGTCGAGGTGCTGCGGAAATCATTCATCACGTTCTTCACCTTCGCGCCGTTGATGAGCTCCTGTCCTTTCAGAACGCCGCCCAGCAATAGCCCGATGATGACCAGGACTACCGCTATTTCGACCAAGGTGAAGCCGTACTGTCGCTTTTTCATGAGTGTGCCTCTGGTTGACCGGAGACTCCAGCCGGGCTCCGGATGAAGTTATATGGAATTGTTATGTTAATCCATTTGTCATTTTTGGTGGGGCTTTCAGCACATCTTCAGGGGAAATTTCCGCTACTGATCAGGCGGTTGGCGATGAGATTGGGGGATAGCCAGGTGAGCCGATCATCGAAGGCTCCGCCTGGGGCAACGGCATTCTCCGACAGGCTACGGCTGTAGAACTGGCGGCCGCTCAATGTGGTGTTGATGGCCTCGTCCGAGCCGCTGGCGGGAGGCGGGAAAGCCTGACCGTCGCCGGTGGTGGCGCCTAGTCCGTTGGCGCCGTGCGACAGGACCAACACCGGTGTCCGACCACCTTCAGTGGTTAGCTTGAGCACTTCGCCATTGCCATTGCGCGTGAAGACGTCGATGTCGCCCTCGTTCAGGGCTGCGATCTTGGTTGTGTAGCTGTCGGTTACTGCATAGCGAAGGCGTCGCCCCCAGCCGTCGGTGCCGTTGATGCCGAGTGTTGCCCATGGGAGAAGCCCCGTATATGTCTGACAGAAGCCCGCGTTGCGGTTTTCGCTACCGTCCGTCGCGCTCTTGGCAGGGCACGGAAACGCGCCTTTGCGGATTGCATGGCCGAGGAGTGCGTCCCGTGCCTCCGCCAAGGCTTCGTCCGTATTCGCCTCGGCACGGCGGGCAAGTTGTGCTCTGAGGCCGGCGCTGAGCCCGCCAGCCAGCAAGGTCAGAATCAGCATGACCACAGCCATCTCGACAAGGGTGAAGCCGGCTGCGTGGTGTGAGTGGAAAGGACTGCGTGCGGGTGTCATGGCAGGCAGAGGGCGACGTCGCCCGAATTCGTGTTGTTGTCACCAGGCTTCAGGGCTATTTGCCCGGGTAACCCATGCAGTTGGCCGGCGGAAAGGCCTGCTAGGGTTGGCGCCTCGAGATACTGGGCGGTCATCTGCTTGTCCTGCGGGCTGATCCGTTGTTGGGCGGGTGCTCCGCTGCGACGTTCTCCGCCGAACAGCAGTGCGCCGCGGCACGGGCCTTCGGGCGAAGTCAGGCAGGGGCCGCCGTCGGTACAGAGGCCGTAGCGCATCAGTTCGCCCCAGTTTCCCGAGATGTCGCGTCTGTCGGGAGTGGTGCAGAGACCGTTCAGGGTATTGAGGGCGGGAAGGCTGCCGAGCAGGATGGGGCCGAAGGGCTGCGCCCCAAGGGGTGTCGGCAGGTTGGCTTTTTCCAGGCATTCGGCCACAGCCTGCAGGCTGCCTTGCAGGTGTTGGGCGTAGTCGTTACGTTTTATCAGCTGATTGAAGATCTCTCCGCCGGTTAGGCTGATTATTACGTCATTGCCTGCCTCTGCATCGGTGAGTACTTCGACGATGTTGTTGCTTGTGCTACCAAGCACTTCCAGATAATGCTCAAGTTGCGCCATCTGGCCGTCGCCGCAGCGTCCCTGGCCGGCAGTACGGTGCTGCTGGGGGAGGGGCAGGCCGGGGGCGAAGACGATCGCAGCCGCGAGGCCTTGCTGGTCGCCGGCCAGCATGATGGGATGGCCTGCCCGGTCGAGTAAGCGGAACTGGCCGATGCTGTCCCAGTTCAGGCTGTCGGCTTTGGGGTTGTTCTTGAAGCTACCGGCAACGGCATACCACAGGCACTCTCCAGTACCATCGCGCAAATCGGGAAGATTGAGCGTCCGGTAGGGCAGGCGGCCGATGCTGGGCTGGTCTTTGGCTCCACAGGTTTCAGAGGAGCCGTCACCGTCCAGATCGGGGCATGGCAGATAGCCGAAGTCGGCGCTGGGATGGCCGTTGTTGCGGTAGTTGGCGGCGAAGCCGAGCAGCGCGTCCTTGGCCATCGCCAGGGCATGAGTGGTCTGGACTTCACGTCTTAGATTGCGGGCGGCTAGATCCGCCCCGGTGCCGGTATGTGCCAGTAGCCAGCCGAGCCCGCCTAGCGACAGCAGAAGAATCAGGATAGGGAGTATAAGGCCTCGCTGCCGGCGGGGTGGGTTCATGGCCGGGGTGTGAGATAGGGGCTTCCGACCTGCAGACGCTGGGTTCGTCCGCCACTGGTGGTGATGCTGACTGTGGCGTCTTGTGGATGGATTTGCCGGGGAGAGGCGGGCCTTGCCCTGCCATCCAGGAAGAGTGTCGGTGGGCCGTCACTACGGGTGATGAAGCCGTCGAGCCGCGGTGGTGGTTCGACGCGTGTGGGAGTTCGCCGCTCACGGTCGATCTGCAGGCGCTCCGCGGGAGAAAAGAACAGCCGTCCCAGCGACTCGCCGTAGCTCTTGTCTGAGGCGGCGAGACAGATGATGCTCAGCAGGATGCATGTCGATTGAATATTCATTTCGACATGAATTTAGCATAAAAAAGGGCGCCGCAAAGGGCGCCCCGACAGACATGCTATGTCTGTGCCTCAGGTTCCCGCAGCGATGACCCGGTTCTTGCCGGAGCGCTTGGCGATATACATCGCCTTGTCGGCGCGGTCGAGCGCGTCTTCAGGGGATTCGTGCTCGTAGAGTTCGGCGACGCCGGCGCTGAAGGTGATCAACAGCTTCTGCTGGCGGGCCAGGAAAAAACGTTTGGTGAGGGCGCGCTGCAGGCGCGTCAGGGTGGCGACTGCGCTATCCAGGGTAGTGTCCGGAAGGAGGATGACGAACTCTTCGCCGCCGTAGCGGGCGACGGAATCCTGTGGCCGCATGTTTTCACGAACGACGTCGACGAGGTGCTGCAGCGCTTCGTCACCGGTCTGGTGTCCATGCACATCGTTGATCTGCTTGAAATTATCCACGTCAAGCAGCCCGATGCAGAGTGCTGTGCCGCGACGTCGTGCCAGGGAGGTTTCGCGGGTCAGGGCCTCGTCCAGTCCTTTGCGGTTGAGGACGCCGGTGAGGGGGTCGTGGCGGATCAGTTCGCTGGTCTGCTCCAACTCGAGTTGCAGGCGCGTGATCTCGGCATTGGCGTCGTTGACCCGTGAGTGCAGCTCTTCGATCTCATTGCGGGAACGCAGCGTGGACTCCTGGACAGTACGGGTTTCACGCATGACCTCGGCAATCACGTCGGTGAGTTCGCTGATGTCGGCTGCACCTTCGATGCGTTTGGCGCATTGCTCGATCTTGTTGTGGTACTCGCCGGTGGACTCGGAAAAGGCACCCAGGCGGTCCACGAAGCTGGCCAGCATCTGCTTGAGCCGACTTTGAGCGTCGCTCAGTTCCAGCTTGAGGGCGCCCTGACGGTGGATCACGTCGCGCAACCGGCTTTCCAGTTCGCCCAGTGTGCGGACGTCCAACGGTCGCTCGAACATTTCGCCCATCAACACGATTTGGCCGCGCAGCCAGCGGTCGTCGAGGACCAGTTCGCTGATGTTCGCGAGAAGCAGTTGCAGCACCCTTTGAAGGGCGTCGCGTATGGCGTGCTGATCTTCGGCAACCCACTCGAGGCCGGTACGGAGCTTGTCCAGGCGCTCGAGCAGCATGGATGGTGGCATGCTGTCCAGGCCTTGGCGCAGCATAGCGGCGAGCTCACGGGCCTCTGCAGGCAGTTGGGTGCTTGCCAGTTGGGGCTGGCCGGCAAGGCTGTCAAGCAGCGCCGCCAGGAGATTCGCGTAGACGGGGCTGGGGGGGGCACCAATGGTGGAGGCAGCCTCGGTTTCGTTGGGTGAAGTATTGCTGATGACCGGAGGAGGAAGGTCACCTGGCATGGCCTCGTCGTCGCTGCGACCCCAGGCTCGAAGCAAGCCCTGCAAGCGCTCGAAGAGTTTGGCCGTATTGCTGCTGGAACCGGTCAGGACGCGCTCCAGCATTTCTCGCTTGCGCGCCTGGGTCAGGCCCGTCTGACGGCGGTCCCATTCGGTAAGCAGGTCGCGGAGCAACACGGCCCAATTGAGTTCGGGTCTGCCGGAAATCGAGAGCTTGTCGACCAGGAGACCACGCAGTGCGGACCATTCCCCTTCGGCGACAGCCGCTTCGAAATCCAGCGCCAGACGCAGAGCGTCCTGATTGTTGCGTGGCAGTGCCGACGCAATCTGCTTGAGGGCGCGCTCCGGGAAGATGTCTTCGGCGACCGACCCGGCAATCTCGTGGTAGAGCGCCCGGTAATTGTCCGGGGTCGGGGCAATACGCCGCAGCGCAAGCTGGCGCAGCGTTTCTCGGGCAACTTCAGAAGGTTGGCTGGTGTCGGTCATCTGCGGGCGGCGCAACGGGGGAAGGCGTTGGATCATCCGGCGTACTGGCTCTCTGCGTGATGAGACTTGTCCAAACTCATGTCTCTACATGCATCGAAATCATGGCGGTTGCGCCGATAACGGCCGTCAGGAAATGGTCTTGAGGCGGATGGCGGCTCAATATGCAAAAAATGGTGACGGCGGCCCATGCTTATTCGGCGAGACCGTGCTTGAGTCCGTAATGGGTGAGTTCGGCGTTGTTGCGCAGGTTCATTTTTTCGAGCAGTCGGGCCCGGTAAACGCTGACTGTCTTGACGCTCAGGTTGAGGGCCTCGGCAATCTCGGCCGGGGTCTTGCCGGAGGCGATCAGGCACAGGGTCTGGTACTCCCGGTCGGACAGTTTCTCGTGGGCGGGGCGCTCGCTGCCCTCTCCGATAGCGTTTACAAGTTCCTCGGCCAAGGAAGGGCTGACATATTTCTTGCCGCTTGCCACCTGCCGGATGGCTGTGACCAGCAGATCAGGGGCGCTCTGTTTGGTGAGGTAGCCCGCTGCGCCGGCCTTGAGGGCGCGGATCGCATACTGCTCTTCCGGATACATGCTGAGGATAAGCACTGGCAGGCGCGGAAATTCCTTCTTGATCAACTTGAGTGCATCAATGCCGTTTCGGTCGGGCATCGAGACGTCCATCAGGACCACGTCCCATTCTCCGCCACGGACCATCTGTACGGCCTCTACGCCGTTGTCGGCTTCGCCGGCGACAGTCAGGTCGGGGGTGTCGGAAAGGATCTGGCGCAGGCCTTGGCGCACGATCGCATGATCGTCGGCAATCAGGACACGAATCGGTTTGCTCATGGACGGAGTTTCCTGTCGTTCGACTTTTCTTCAGATATCGCGGGGTGTAGCGGCGCCCTCAGGACGAGGCGGGCGCCCTGCGGCTTGGCTGGCCCGACTTCGAGTTGCCCACCCAGGCTTGAAAGTCGTTCGCGGATGCCGCGCAGACCGAACGAATGTGGCTTCAAAAGGTCTCCAGCGGCGATGCCGCAACCGTCATCGGCGATTTCGAGCACGGCTTCGTCCCCGTCCTGCAGCAGGCGTACGTTCACCTGGCTGGCCAAGGCGTGTTTGCTGACGTTGGTCAGCGCCTCCTGAAAGATCCGGAAGAAGGCCAGCGCCGTGTCGTAAGCCGGTGCGAGATCATGATCGGTGCACAGAATGTTACAGGCGATACCTGTGCGTTGGGCAAAGTCTTCACCCTGAGATTCGATGGCTGCTGCCAGGCCGAAGTCCTTCAGGATGCCCGGGCGCAACTCACGGGTAACACGGCCCGCGGTGGCGATCGCATCGTCCAGCATGTGGATGACATTGCGGACGCCGTCAGTGGCCTCGTCAGGGCTGGCGCGCAGTTTTGCTTCAAGCCGAGCCATTTCGAACTTCATTGCTACTAGCGTGCCTCCGAGAACGTCGTGGACATCCCGGGCGATGCGCTCGCGCTCCTCCTCTTTGATGCGCTGCAGGTGATTCGATAGCGCAGCCAGCTGGCTGCGGGACTCGCGCAGGTCGGCTTCAACGCGCTTGCTGTGGGTGATGTTCCACATGACCCCTTCCCACACCGTGTTGCCATTTTCGGACAGACGCGGGGAGCTGCGCAGGTTGATCCATTTCTGTTCCCCCGACGGTAACTGGATGCGGCCTTCCCAGTTGAGCGTGCATAGCTGGTCGGCGGAACTGGCCGCTGCGGCCACGAGTCCTGGCAGGTCATCGTCGAGGAGCCAGGTCATCCAGCTCGCCGAGCCGCCGACGAGTTCGTCGGCCCCGGTGCCGAAGAGCATGGCGGCCGCTTCGCTGAGATACTGGAAGCCGAGCATGCCGTCCGGGGTGTAGCCCATCTGGAAGACCACGCCGGGGATGTTGTCGGTGAGCGCACGCAGGCGGGCTTCGCTCTGCCGCAGCGTCTGCTCGGCAAGGCGCTTTTCCCGGCGGTTGGCAACCTCCCTCAACTCTCGTTCGACGGCGGGAATCAGCCGGTCGAGTTTGCGCTTACTGAGATAGTCGTGGGCTCCTGCACGCATGGCGGCAATCGCCTCGTCTTCCTGCATGATGTCGGAGACGATAATGAAAGGGAGGTCGAGGGCGAGTTCCCGTAGCACCCCAAGGGCTGCCTGCATGCTGCAGCCGCGCAGATTGCGGTCACACAGGACGACGTCCCAGTGCTCTTGCAGGAGGGCCTCGCGAAGCTCGGCCTCCGAGGCCAGGCGTCGATGCCATGGAGCGTAGCCGGCGGACCGGAAGCGCCGGAGCAGCAGGAGTGTGTCGTTTTCTGAGTCCTCGATGAATAGCAGCCGGATAGAGGGCTTGCTGGTGCGGCCTGTTTCGATGGGCGGTGCCTCCGGACGCGGCGCAATGGACATTGGGCGATCAGCGTGCTGCGCGAATGGATCGGTTTGTTTATAATCCGCCCCTCGCTCGGGGCTTGGTAATCCTCAAGGATAGTGCAGGCGTGCCTTTTCAGTCCATGTTGATAGTGGGCTGGAACGAGCGGAATGATGCCGGTGTAGCTCAGTTGGTAGAGCAGCGCACTTGTAATGCGAAGGTCGAGGGTTCGATTCCTTTCACCGGCACCAATGAAATCAACGGCTTGGGCAGATCCTGCTGGGTAGGCCTTTTCGCTGGGCTAGCACCGGGCTAGCGCGGTGAGTGCGGCAAACGGTTTTTGTAGGCAATTCGCAACGATCAAAGCGCCAGCCAGACATGCATGGATTGTTAGGGATCGTCGTAATCTTGGGCTGTGTCTGTGCCGCTCTCTTGGCTGCAGTGTTGTTTTTCCGCGACATGAAACACAGCAAGAAGGCTGAGCAGCGCCGGCAGCAACTCGTTTCGCGCCTGCGACCGAAGTAGCCGTCGCCGGGCTGCTTTCATGTGCGCCAACTACCGCCCGTCCTCCAGGGAAGCACTCCTGGCGTTCCCGTTACCCCCTCCGGACTTCGCCTACGGCGAGGCCTATCCAGGTTCCGTCGTCCCGATCGTCACGAACTTCGCCCCGCGCGTGTGGGTGCCGGCCTGCTTCGGGCTGATTCCAGCATGGGCGCAGGATGCGAAGATCGCTCGTTCGACCTACAACGCCCGGACCGAAACGCTCGGCGAGAAACCTTCCTTCCGCGATGCCTGGACGCGCGGCCAGTTGTGCATCATCCCGGCCGAGGCCATCTACGAACCGTGCTACGAATCAGGGAAGGCCGTGCGCTGTCGGATCGAGCGGGCCGATGGCCGCCCCATGGGTATCGCCGGAATCTGGGAGCGGCGGATCAAAGACGATGGCCTGCCGTCCTGGTCCATGTCGATGCTGACCATCAACGCGGACGGGCATCCGGTGATGGGGCGGTTTCACAAGCCCGAGGACGAGAAGCGGTCGGTGGTGATTTTGCCGGACGAAGCATGGGGCGACTGGCTGCGGTCCAAGTCCGAAGCTGTGGCGAGCAGTATGCTTGCCATGTTCGAGCCCGAACTGGTGAGAGTGGCGGCAGATCCACGATAGGCGTCACCTGGCATCCGGGGCACGCTTCAGCAACGAGCTGTGGGCCTCCTCATCCTGCGCGGAGCGCCGCTGCGGAGGCGTGGGATCTCTTCGCGGGGCGACCTGGCCAATCCATCGACCATCAGCAGTCCAATAGCCGCCGCCACCTGAGCGCTCCATCGCGAACACCTCCAGCGTTCCGCGAGGGCATGTCTTGAACGCGCGAACATCTTTTGTCCGCTGATCTTGGCAAAGCAGGCTGGTCTGTGCCCTAGCGTTCCAGGACGAAAGGACGCAGACACAAACGCATGCGACGCCATATCGCATAAGTGCAGCTATCGGCTTGGTCTTCATTGGCCTTTGGGGCCTCGTAACCGTTGGAGGGTTCATCATCGACAAGCGGTTTTGATTTTTTGAGGATCAGTCACAAACGGATTCCCCTCTCCCTGCCATCGAACGATCCGGGTATCTCGCTCGCGTTCCCAGGCGTCCACCGGATAGGTCTTGGCCCAAGCGCACATCAGCTTCTTGTCCTGCGCGCTCATCCGCAGGCCGTAGGCATCGTACATGTAGAGCGTGATCCGGGCTGCCCGTCCGCGGACTTCCTCGCGGGGCTGCACGCGCTTTCCCTTGAAGTCGACGATGGTCTGGCACTCGCCGTACATGCTGGAGCGCTCTCGCGTCCAGGCGCTGTAGGCGAAGTTGTTCCGATCGCCATTGACCTCACCGACAGCCGGCACCAGGTTGTTCAGATCGCCTTCAGCCTTCCGGAAGACGGGATCGGTGTCCGTGCAGTTCTTTCGCCCGCCGTCTTGCCAGCACTGGCGCTGGTGGCCTAGCACCCAGGCTGGGACGACGTGCTCCCATTCGATCCGACCAGCGCGCAGCGCATTCTTGCGGGGCGTGTAGCCGCAGCTGTCGAAGTGGACCACCGTGCTGACATAGCGGCAGCCACAGTAGAAATCCTCCTCAAGCCCGTCGAAGACCTTGGGGAGCACCTTCTTGGCGTTGGCGAAGTCTCGGTGCCCTACGGCGCGGACGCTGTTGACCAGATCCGGCGACGGAGCGGCCGGCGCCAGTGTCGCGGCGGGTGATGAACTGGGAGCCGGGGAGGAGTGAGGGCGGGGCGTGGTATTGGCTGCATGGCAGCCGGCCAGAACACTGGCGATCAGCAAGGCAAGGTAACGCATCCGAGAAGTGTAACCGCAGTGACGCGGGAGCCAGGCGGTGTGCCCGCTTTCGCGCTTAGGAGCGACCCTGCCGCGATTGAACTGCATCACATCAGCGCTGGTGATTTGCCGTATCGCACACTACCGATATGGGTGAAACATGTCAGTCTCATCCGCCAATCCCGAGACGAAGAAATGCGCTCATCTGCTCTTGCTGTCCTGATTCTGTTTGCTGCGGGTATCGTCCATGCCGGCGAGAGTCCGTCTGCGCAGCGTCGTTCCATCTTCACCCCCGCTCCGAAGGAGGTCGGGCAGCTCATCAAGGTCTGTAAGGGCTGCGGGTGTCGTGGTGGGGGAGGCTACCGGCTGCCGAACGGCAAGTGTGCGCCGAAGCCGAGGTAGCCTTGATGAGCACTGCCGAGCCGAGTGTTTTGCGTCAGGTCGCCGCGGAGGATCGAAGGCTGAGAATCCTCCAGGCGCTGGAGTGGAGTAACGGTTACACGTCCAACGCTTCGCTGTTGAAGGAGCTCTTGAAGACGGTGGGGCATGTGACGTCGACCCACGTGCTGGCGGCCGACCTTGCGTGGCTTGAGGATGTCGAGCTGATCAGGCTGACGAAGCAGGAAGCGTTTTCGGTGGTCAAGCTGACCGCGGCTGGCCTGGATGTCGTTCAGGATGCACGGCTGCTCCCTGGGGTAGCGCGCCCCGACCCAGAGGACTCTCCGTTCAGACGATAGGTTTGCGCAGGGGGCGGGCCAAACGAAAAACCCGCCACGTGGACGGGTTGAGTGATCAGGGGCGGGCGGATCGTCAGCCGTGCAGCTCTTCCAACTCAGCCCGCGCCATCTCGGCCAACTGGTAGGCGCCGGCCAGCAGCGCCTCCATGTCGTTGATCGACAGCACCGCCAAATCCTTCCGCTCTGAAGCCAGCAGCGTGAAGTGCTGCGCGGCAAGGACGAGCGTGGTCGTAACGCTGGTGATGGCCCGGTACATCGTGCCGGCCTGCTCAGCGGTGAGGGTGACCGGCGCGCTGAAGTCCTGCCAGTGCTCTCTCGGGTGGGCGCTCATTGCTTCACCCCGCCTTCCTGCATCTTCTCCAGGGTGGAGCCGGCGAAGTTCTCCATATCGCAGGCGACGGACCAGCCCAGGGCGGCCAGCTTGGCGGCATCGGAGAATTCCGGCGCCTTTTCCTTGATTGCCTGCAGCAGGGCGGCGAGCTGGGCGAATGCGTCGGCGCAGCTGTTCAGGCAGCCTTCCACGTCGTTCATGGGGATGGGCTTGAAGCCGGTGGTGGTGCTCATGGTTGAGTCCTCCGTCCACGTGCGTCGCATTGTGCTTGTACCGTCCAACCGAGCAGGTCGTCGGCTCGTTCCCGTACCTGCTCGCCCAGCCACGCAAGGGAGTGAATCATCTGGGCTTGGCTCTGGATGCCATACAGCAGCGCCGACACGTCGGCAGGCGCGCGCAGCCATCCGCCGGTCTCGTCGCTTTCGACCAGTGCTCCCAGGTTGCCGCAGGTCGTGGCTAGGTTGCTCGCCATCAGCTGGGCGTCGTCGCTGGCGGAGTTGAGCAGGCCCAGTTCTTCAAGCGTCAGGTGGTCGGCCGCACGCTCCCACAGCAGGGAAACGGCTTCGTGGAGGGTTCTCATGCTGCAGCCCTCCCGGCAAACGTCAGGCGGTAGGCCAGGGCTGCGCCCGTGAAGCGGCGCAACGTGCGGTACAGGGTGAGGCGGGTTCGGGCGCTCATTTGGCCACCTCCCGCAGTTCGGACAGGGCCAGCTCGAAAGCGCTGACGCGCCCTTCGTAGAAGGCTTTGCCAAAGCCGGTTTCCTTCTCGGCCTGCTGTCGGCTGTCGAGAAGCCGGGCCTCAAGGAACGTGATGGTGTCGGTGAGGGTGATGCGCTTGGGCGCGGCTGCGCCTGGGGAGGTGGTGTGCATGGTGGTACTCCTTGAGTGCGGTGCGTTCTCCCGCAACCCCACGCCAATGGGGTGGCAGGAACCGTGCGGCGTTGGCGTACCGGTCTCAAGGACACCGGCGAGCCCGAAGGCTCCACCGCACGGCCCCACCATTAAACAGGCGTGACCATGCAACCGATATGAAAAAAGCCGCAAAAGTGTATGCGGCCTTATCGGCCTTGAGAGTTCGGGACGCCAATCCCGCGCCCCTCTGTCTCGGGGCTTTTTCAGTATCGGCGGGTGCCGAGATGAATGTCAAGTGGCACGTTTAACTGAGTTAGCCGAGGTGCCATGGTAGCGTCGTATTTTTGAAAGCCTGATCTGTTTGGTTTTGGGAGATGTCGCTGATGGTCGACTTAGAAGAAGTAAAAAGAATTGTTGAGTTGCTTGAGCAAACTACGAGCCTCTCTGTAGTGAGTGCTTTTCTAAAGGGGAAAGGCCTTCATCATTCGGCTGGGAGTTGGGGTAATTTGCTTGAGAAACGGATTATTCCGTATGTTCAAGAATACGCCATTGCGGTTGATGAATTGATCGGGCTTTTGCGTAATGCTGAGGAGTCCGGGGGGCAGCATGTCTTTATTTATCAGTGCTCTGAGGATGTTGCACTGAGTATTATTGATAGGTCCAATGTAAAGGCTGCGCTTGAAAAAAATGGCCTGGATCATTTGCTGGTTAAGCCGCTTGTCCTTGAACAGCCAGATACTCCGCAGCTTGTTGACGTTAGATGGGAGGTTTCAGGAATTGACACCGCGCTGATTGTTAAACAGGTCGAGCGGCGTGTTTATTCAAAGTTTGTGGGTACTGAGCCGCATGGAAATCAAATTCACAAAGTGTATGAGCAGGTTCGTGAGCGTGCTGTTAATGTGGCGAAGTTGCATAGGTCTGGTTTTTTGGAGCTGAGAATCGCGCTTCACAAAAACTCCAGCAAATATGAAGATGATGTTTATAGATTCTTTAAGGCGATTGAAGGGATAATTCCTCCTTCCTCATTTAGAGAGGTTTCTCTAGGTGTGGCAAAGAATAGGATATGGACTGAAAGGAAGGCGTTGAGTCATCTTATTCGATATAGTGACTCAACCTTGAGAGATGAACGTGGGAATGTGCTGCGAGCTGCCACAGGCTCTGATGTTAGTGATTTGAAGGATAATGATGCAGTTGCTGGCAGTCTTGATTATTTGCTTTCCAATGACAAGACTGCATATTGCCATGGTTCAAGTTTTTGGTTTAGGAAAAATGACCACCTGGCAAACGACATTCGAGTGACTTTAGATGGTGAGCCGAATGAGTATGCTCTTACGTCTAAGTGTAGCGCGGAGGAGTATGAGTATGTCCTCAGTAAAATTAGACTCCTTAATAAGTGAGTTTCCTGAGGAAGAGGGGGCGGCAAGGCGGCTTATTGATTATTTGGAGTCTGGCGATAAGAGTAACCATAGTGTCCGTGAGTTGACAGTTCAGAGATTGTTCGACCTTGTGCATCCATCTTCTCAGCGGGTTTTGGCCAAGATGTTGGCACGGCTTACGGAGCAAGGGGTTTTGCGAAGAATAGTCCGAGTTGAGTCTGAAGCTCATGGAGGTATTGGAGACTTTGATTCTTTAAGCGATATCCCTCTTGTTATGTTTGATTTTCGCCTCGGGCGCGACGTAGAAGTGCGGTTAGATCAAGTGCGCCTGATTTATAGAGTCCAAATGGATCAAGTGGGTTAAGTATGTCTTTGTTAAGTGCTGACATGCATTCTCTGGAGACGCTTCCTGCTCTGGCAATGAGCAAGCTGGAACAGGTAAAAAGCCTCTTGTCTTCAATATCTGATCCGGCGGATCGAGAGCTCGCGGAGACAATATTCTTTCTTGGGCACGCCTTGGGATCCGAGAGGAGCTCGGTTAAAGAGTCAATAGTCGTTCTCGTTCATGGTATTCGGACGAACGCAGAGTGGCAAGGTAGGGTGGTAAAGCTTCTTGGGGATGCTGGTTTTAAAAACACAGTCCCTTTAGGGTATGGATTCCTTGATGCCTGTCGGTTTTGGTTTCCGTTTCTTACGCGACGAGGACCTATTTCTAAAATCGCACGCGACTTGAGGAGAATAAGGAGTGATAATGAAGGGGTGAATATTTCTATTGTGGCCCATAGCTTCGGGACCTATATCCTAAGTGAGATTCTTAAAGAGGAAACTGATATTGTTTTCCATAGAATTCAGCTGTGCGGGTCAATTATAAATTTGAATTATCGATGGGATAAGGTAAAGGCTCAGGTCCGAGGGTGCATCGTCAACGATGTAGGAACAAGTGATGTGTGGCCAGTTCTAGCTAAGGCGCTTTCTTGGGGGTATGGACCCAGTGGAACGTTTGGGTTCAAGAGGTATGGCCTGACTGATCGGTATATAAAATGTGGTCATAGTGATTTCTTTGATGATGAGCATGTAAAGAAATACTGGCTTCCGTTCTTGATTGACGGGCAGGTTGTGCAGAGTGAGGTGTCAAAAGAGGATAAGGCAAGTTATTGTTTGTCTCTTTTGTCGATTTTGCCGATCAAGATGATTCTTGCTTTTTTATTAGTTTCTTATTTTTTTGGGGTTGGGGATTTGGTTGAAATGGTTGGTGGTGCATTTCGATCTTTTTTGTGAGGTTTTTTCTCTTCCTGGCTCTAGTCGGTGGCCGGTATCGTCTTGATCTATTCCCGCGCCTTCCTCGGGAAACGGGCGAGGTGTGGCTGCGAGACGTTTCTCCACTCACACCTTGCGGCTCCCGGTGAGTTCGTAGCGCAGCTGCTCTCTGAAGGCATCAGCCAGCATTTGCTGGACATTCACGCTGGGGCCGAACAAGTCCCCCTGTTCGCCGAGGACGTGTTTCTTGAACCGCAGAAATACTTGGTATACAGCCGGCCCATAGAGCTGCTTTAACTCGCCCTTCTTCCAGTTGAAACGAGAGCCGCCGCGGGTGGTCGGCGTCACGCTGCCAATCTTTCCCACGCTACCAAGATCGCTCCCGCGAACGAAAACACCCAAGCCATTGCCACCGCTTGTCTTGCCGGCCCGAAGGGGGAGCAGGAAAGCGCTCTTGATCGTTTTGCGGGGAGCGCCCTTGCCGACCCTGACAGAAACCCCGGCTTGCTTCCTGCCGCCTGGAATTCCGCGCAGGGAATCCCCTTTGGCACGCACTGCCGGTGCGGTCACCTGCCTGGCGTCGTAGTTTGTGAGCCGAATGTCATCGCGCTCCGCGATGATGTCGACCTGCAGTCGCCCTGGCCCGGCCTTGAGCATCCAGATCTTGTCGCGTACGTAAGCAGTCTTGAGGTTGAGCTCGCTCGTAACCTCCCTGATCGCCAAGGTACGGACCTTGGCACCTGTCTGATTCAACGCGCGGTACATCGCCCGCTCGCCAACCGCTGGCACGCTGCGAACCTTGGCGGCGAGCTTCGCGAGTTTTTCAATGCCTGTGATCTTCATGGGGACGTTCTCAATAGGGTGGGGAGGTGCGCACCTCACAGCCACTCCCGATGGCGTCCCTGGTGCGCGTGCGCCGACCGTCAGCCGCCGGCCGGCACGGGTGGGGCCGAAGCCCCTTTCGGAGAATCAGGCCCCGGCGTTGCTCACGACGCCGCGGTAATCCACGGCGGACACGCCGAAGTCGTGGCGAACCTTGAAGCGGGTGCCATCGACGGAGAAACCGGTTTCCCGCTCAAGCACGGGCTCTTCGTTGCCATCGAGGAATGCGACCTCAAGGACGGGGGCTTCCACGGGATTGGCAAAGCTGTAGCGGCGCGTTCCAGTGAGGCGCGGGGAATCAACGATGTCGGCGTACAGGCCGCGAACGGAGTTGGGACGGCGGTCGCCCGCGGGCTTGGTCGCGAGTTCATTGAACTCGGCCCCGTTCACCTCGATGGCCTTGGCACGCAGGCCGGCCGGAACGAGCAGGACGGACGGCTGGAGCGCGAGGTAGTCCCCGCTGCCGGGTTCCTTCTGCTGGGTCATCAGCACGCGGTCCGCGTCGACGGAATCCTGGGACAGCGCGGCACTGGTGCCGATGTTCCCGTGGTTGGCATGGAACAGCGTGTAGCCGTCGTCCAGGACCGGGCCAAGGCCAGAATTCAGCAGCAGGATCGAATAGACGTCGTTCTCGATGGTACGCGCGGCGGAGCGGCCGAGCTGGGCCGACAGCCCCATGAAGGCGCCCGCATCATCGTTGATGATGGCCTGGCGGGACAGCGTGATGATCAGCCCCTTGGTGCCGATCCGGACCCGGGCCCGTTCGCTATCCGGAATCGTGCCATTCACGAATTCGCCCAGCTCGTTGACCGGCTGCAGGTTCTGCAGCGCAGCCAGGCGGTAGCGCGGATGGTCGCGGAAGTCGGACACGGCTCCGACGGCGCAGAAGCGGCGCCAAGTGTCGGCCGCAATCGCATAGGCCGCCTGCAGCGTCTTGTGCATCGCGTTTTCCAGCAGGATCGGAAAGTCGCTGGTGGCTTGCGTGAAGGCAGCGCCGACGATCTCCATCTTGTCGCGGCCGCGATGGTCCCAGCCGGCGCGGTCCAGCGACGCCCGGGCGAGATCCATCAGGCTGTCACCGCGATACGGGTTGCTGGCCATGGAGGCGCGGACCTCGGCCGAGGCGACACCTGTGCGCACCATCAGGGCTGCGGCAACGGCATCGCGGCGCTTGTCGGTCTCGTCTTCGATGGTCTGGATCTGGTTTGCAGTAGGCATGTCGATGATTCCTTCAGGACAGAATGGTGGTCTTGCCGGCAGCCATTGCCGCGGCGGCTTCTTCACTGGTGATGTCCGGGAAGCAGTCCGAGACCATCGATTCCCAATCCACGCAGAACGGGGTCATGTTGCTATTGGCGGTCAGGCCGAAGATCTCGACGAGAGCGGCGCGGATCTTCTTGTCACCGGCAATGCGCGCCCTGATCGGTGCGATCAGCTCTTCGGAACGGGCTCGAAGCGCCGCGTTGTGGGCGTGGGTCGCCGCGTAAACCTCTTGATCGATCTTCGGTTGAACGTCGCGGGCGGCCTCGCTGACCTGCTGCTTTTCTTTCAGGCGCTCTCGGCTGGACTCCATCGCCGTTCGGGCGGCCATCACGTCCTTTTCGTTGGCGAGCCCGCGGATATACGCGGCCTGCACCTCATGCATGCGGGCGGTTGCCTCGACGATCTCCGTTTGGAGGGCCGTAATTTCGGACGCCGACTGCTCGACGATGGTTTGGGCCCGGGCACGTTGTGCCTCGAGATCCTTCAGGGCTTTGAGGGTGTCGATGGGTTTCATGGTTGTGGTCTTGACTGGGGGATAAGGGGTTACGACTGCGGGGGGCAGACTTCGGGCGACGCCGATGGCCACAGGAAGCGGCCGTTCGGGCGGCGAATCGGGACGGCGCCGAAGTAGCTGCCCTTCTCGGAAAGAGCGCGCCGAATGGCTTCCGGGGTAACCCCGGCCTGCCGGGCAAACTCAGCGGTGCTCAGTGCGTAGCTGGGGCGGGGGCTTGAAGAGGTGGGCATCTGGCCGACTCCATGCAGTTGCGGTGAAATGCATGTTGCCGGTGGGGCTGTCTCATTTTCAGGGGGTGGCGTGAGACAAAAGCAGAAAGCCCGGCGAGGGGCCGGGCTTCGATCTAGACGTCGGGAGTTCTACCGTTCGAGAGGCGAACGGCCGCAGGCTGGCTCGCGGAGAATCCGGTAGAACGTCGCCCGGCTGATGTCCCAGCGCAGCTGCAGGCGCTCACGGCTGGCCCGGCTGCCGTCGTAGTCCCGGCGGATGGCCATGTCGCGCTCGGTGTGCGCTTCTGGATCCTGCTTGGCGATGTAGAGCGCCTCGCCACACATGCGGTGCCGGACCTTCCCGACGATCTTCGCGGCCAGGGCCCGGGCGGCACGTTCCTCGAGCCCGGCGTCGGATTGGATCGTTTCAGTCAGCACCTGAAGCAGGGAAAGACGTTCGGACGCGACGATGCGCGGTGGGGTTCGGGCGTTCATAGACGGCTGCTCCAGGCGGAGAAGACGGGAGGGCGGCAACGCTGAGAAAAGACCGCTTGCATGGACATAAACAACAACCCTAGGGGGCCTGAAAACTGTCGAAGCTCGGGGCTCTCCGTCCCCGTGTGCTGAGAGGCCCGGGAGGACCCGCGAAAGTCCGGCGCCCCTCGAGGCCGTGAATGCCACTGCGGCTTGCGAGAGCGCACCGCCGTTGAGCGATCAGGGGGCGGCTGCGGGGCGAGTGGCACCTAACCATCAAAACCGCTCCTACGGCCTTTTCTTTCGGATTGCGCTGCCACGGGGTAGGGGCCCTCATGATCGGTGAGGCGCATCAGCGGGCCGTCGAAGGAGAGCAGGCATTCGCCGGTCGGACCATTGCGGTTCTTCCGGACCAGCAGATGGGAAAGGCCTTCCCACTCCGGGGCGTCCCTGTGCATGGACTCACGGTGGAGCATGGCCACGATGTCCGCATCCTGCTCGACCTCGCCCGAGTCGCGCAGGTCGGCCAGGATGGGCTTCTTGTCCAGTCGCCCATCACTGTTCCGGTTGAGCTGGGCCAAGGCGATCACTGGCACCTGCAGTTCCTTGGCCAGGGCCTTCAGTCCGCGGGAGACGGAGCCGACTTCTTGCGCCCGGTTGTCGCCTGTGCCGCGCATCAACCCGAGGTAGTCGATCACCACCAGGCCAAGGCCGTGAGTGCGTTGGATGCGGCGGGCCTTGGCGCGGACGTACGCCACGGAGACGAACGGCGTGTCGTCGATGAACATCGTCCACGCCGCGGATGCCGCGGTCGCATCGCTCATCTGCTGCCAGTCCAGGGGATCGCCTGTTCCCGCGCGCTGGGCCTGCACCGTGACACCGGAGCGGGCGGCCAGGATGCGGGAGGCGATGTCCTTGCTGCTCATCTCCAGCGTGAAGAACACCACCGAAACACCCGCAGCTGCTGCATGAGTGGCGATGTTGCAGCCGGCGACGGTCTTGCCGACGCTGGGGCGGGCCGCAATGATCACCAGTTGCCCAGGCTCCAGTCCGCCGGTCATCTCGTCGAAGCGTTGAAAGCCCGTCGCCAGGCCGGCCAGGCGGCCGCCACGTTCCCGGCGGAGATCGATGTCCGCCAGCACGTCGCACAGGGCGTCCTGCAGGCGAACGGGATCGCTGTCCGTCCGGTCCAGCAGGGCCAGCATCCCGGCCTCGGCGTCGGCCGCAATCTCGGCGGGCGTCCGTCCGGCAGGGGTGGCGCAGGCCGCCAGCACGTCGGCGCCGATCTGCTGCAGCCCGCGCAGGGTTGCCCGCTGGCGGATGGTCTCTGCGTACTGGCGGACGTTGCTGGCGACAAAGCCGCTGTCGGCCAGCTCGGCGAGGTATGCGAAGCCGCCGGCCTGTTCGCCTTCGCGGCGAGCCTCCAGCGTGCTCCAGACCGTCAGCAGATCCACGGCGCGGCCGGCATCGTGCAGGGCCTTGGCTGCCGAGAAGATCAGGCGATGGTCGGCACGGTAGAGGTCGCCGACGCGGACTGCGCCCTCTATGCGGTCGAGTACCCGGGCGCCGTCGCAGAGGATCGCGCCGAGCAGACCCTGTTCCGCTTCGAGGGAGTGGGGCGGTAGGTTGCGTAGGTCGGGGGCGTTCATGCTGCGGCCCTTCGTGCCTGTTCGCCGGCGGTTGTCCATCGGGCGTTTTCACCCTCCTTCAGGTACCAGAGGTTGAACCAGTTGCGTTTGACGGCGTTGCGATAGTGCGCTCGCCAATCCTTCTGGGTCGAATCCCTTCCCAGGAACTGGGCTTTGAACTCAGCCCAGGCTGCGACAAGCATCTCCTCGCTGATCCCGACCTTCTCCGCGTAGTCGAAGATCGGATCGTCACCATCGATCGGTTTGATGTTCTGCTGTCTGCAGTCCTCGAGGAAGCTGCGGAGCGTTTGTGCGTTTCTCCGTCGTCGCTGCTTGGGGGCTAAGGGGGTATTGGTTTGTTCACTGGTTTCTTCTTTGCGTGTAGCCGATTCGGCTACCGTTGAAGTCGCCGATTCGGCAACCGTTGCCGATGGGGCTACCGTTGCCGAATCGGCTAGGGGCATGCGTGTAGCCTGATCGGCAACCGTTGCCTGTTGGGCTACCGTAGCCGATTCGGCAACCGTTGCCGGATAGGCGACGGTTTGGGGCACATGGATGGTGTAGCGGGTTGCCTTTGAATGGCCGCCCTTGCCATCTTTTGTGATCCACCCCAGCGCCTCAAGGCAGGTTGTCGCGCTCGATACATTTGCAATATGCACACCCGACCGCTCGGCGAGTTGCTGCCGGCGAGGCCAGCAGGTCAGATTGCCGGGGGTGCAGAAACTGAGCAGGGCACCGAGAACGCGCAGCTGTTCAAGCGTGAGCCTGCGATCCGCCCAGACCTCATTCGGAACGACCGTGAAAGGAGTCGTCATGGGAACCTCAGTCTCCCTCCGCAAGATGGGGGGCCATGAGGGTGTAGGTGGCCGATTCACAACGCCCTCCATTGCCTTCCTTGCGGAGCCAACCCAACTGCTCGAGTCCGGTTGTTGCTGTTGAAACGTGGCACACGCTCATTCCGCAGCGTTCGGCGATCTGCGCCCGGGATGGACAAACCACGCGAGAGCCGTCGTTTTGGAATGAGAACAGCACGCCAAGGACGCGGATCTGCTTGAGTGTCAGGCGTTTGTCGGCCCAGACCTCGAGGGGGACGATGCTGAAGATCTCGCCCACGGCGCTACGCTCCCCACGGCTGCCGACGGTCATGCGCGGCGCCTCGGCAGTCGTCCATCACCCTGGCCAGGGCCTCGGGCGTCAGGTCGTGCAGGAACGCGAAGCAGCGGCCGTTCCGCCCCCAGTAGATGGCGGGCGCCTCGAGCTGGTTGGTGAAGCCATACAGTCCGCGGATCGCCTTGAAGTGGACCGGGGCATGAAACTGGATCTGCAGGGCGAGCGAGGTCGGCTGAGCACTGCGGGGCCAGCCGCCTGGACTGAACTCTCGGTGGCCGGTGGGGAAGGGAAGGCGGCATTCGCGGCTCATCGTTTCCCCCTCGCCTTGGTGGGCTTCGCCTTCGCGAGGGCTGCTTTGGCGGGCTTGGCCAGCTCGAACCAAGCGGCCAGTGGATCGATGCCAGGCGCGCGGCGGCTGGCGGGCTGCACGGCTCGGCCCGCCGGTGTCTTGGCGCTGTCCTTCGGGGTGATCATTTCCTGCCCCTCAGGCTGTGGCGCCGGAATCGCGGGTGCGGCGGGTCATCCAGGCGTCAAGGTCGGAGCGGCGGTAACGGACCTTGCGGCCGATCTTCAGGAAGGGGAGGTTGTAGCGACCGGTGCTGCGCCAAACGGAGAGGGTGCCGGGGGATACGTCGAGAATCGCGGCAGCAGTCTTGTCGTCGAGGAGTTCGGCGCCGGCTTCAATGACGGTCCGCAGGGCGCGGGCTTCGGCGGTGGTCTTGGTGTGCATGGTTCGCATCCATGTGATCCCGCTGGGGTGCGGTATGGGTACGAACTTTTTGCCAATCGAAGGCTGATTGATACTACGTCAGGCCGCTAGGCGTACTACGTTTGGCGGCCTGACGTAGTACGTTTGGCCGTTAGGCGTACTACGCGTGGCCGCTAACCGGTACTCTTATTCGCCTCTCGGAACCATTCAGAGATGGTCCTCACCGCGTTGTCCTCGCTGAGGTGAGCGCCCATTTTCTTGCCTTGGGCGACGATCTCGCTTTTGAGTGATTTAGCTGCTGCGGCTGCTGAGATCCAGGTGGTTTCGCTGTACCGGTTGAGTGCCCATTCGCGGAGCGCCTTCTTCTTTGCATAGGAAGCCTCGGCACCCTTCTTTCCGTTGGATGAAAGAACTTGGGATAGGTGGGACGCTCCTTGTTCTTCGAGCTCCTTTCTCAGCCGGCGGCGTTCTTCGGAAAGCTCAGCGAGTTTGGCTTCATGAGCCGTAAGCAGCGACTCCTGTCCGATCTTCTGAACCTTCAGCCAGTTGTATCTGCGAACCTGCTCCGCAGTGCCGATTGCTTCCGTCGCGTTCAGGACTGCTCGCGCAGTGGCTTCGAAGCAGTACCCGGGTTGCTGGTCTCCCTGCGACATTGAAGACCGGTGCAGGCGAATGGCATCATCAATGTGGGCCAGGCCAAGAGCGGCGAATAACTCATGCTGACGTTCGGCGTCGAATTCTGGGTCGGAGTAGAGATCCGCACAGGCCATCAGGGCTTCAAGCTCGCTGGTGTTGGTCGGGTTCGGACAATCAACGTCATCCAGGCGAATCGACGCGCGCGCCTCCGGGTCATCAAGGCCATGTAGCGCGAGCCAATCCTGGATCTCGTCGTGAAAATAGAGATTAATGGCAGCGTCCACGGCCTGGACGAGGCCCTCGATTTGAATGGGCTCCCGACATTTCAAGAGCGCATGGGCGCGACTTGCCACGAGTCCAAGCCCCAGAAAATTGTCATCGGGGGGGATGGTTATGGCGGGGTTGGACGGATCGAAGAGACGGAAGGTCGACTTCAGCGCGATGTAGCGCCCGAGGTGTTCATACGAGAGCGGTTTCATCAGGGGGGGCTCTCTCAGGCTGCGATACGCGCCACCGGCGCCCGGTCCTTGGCGCGCTCGGAGGCAGTCCAGAGGTCGCGCTGGGTTTGCAGGCGCAACCAGTAGCCCGGGGAGGTTCCCAAGGCTTCGTGCAGGCGCAGATCCATATCCGCGGTGACGGCAGCGTGTCCGTGCAGGATGCGGGACACCATCACCCGGCTGACGCCCACGTGAGCGGCAAAGGCTGTCACGCTCATGTTGAGGTCCTCCAGCCAGCCGGCCAGGATCTCGCCAGGATGTGAAGGGTCGTGCATGTCCATGTGTTGGCCTCAGTGGTAGTCCAGGTAGTCGAGCAGCTCCACGTTTCCGCCATCGAAGCGGAACACAAGGCGCCAGTTGGCTTGAACCGTCATGGCCAGAAAGCCCGCTCGATCGCCAGACAGTCCATGCAGGCGCCAGGAGGGGCGGGCGAGGTCTTCCGGTCCGGCTGCAGCGTTCAGGGAGGTCAGCATGTCCCGCAAGCGCTTCGCATGCATGGGTTGGATGCCGGCCTGTTTGCCAGTCATGAAGAAGGTTTCAAGCCCCTTGTGGCGGAACGAAACAATCATGGTGTGTATAGCATGACTTCACAGTTTGTGTATAGCGAGACTTAACAAACTGTTTGGTTGCGCGGGCCTTCGTCGTCAGGCCTTCCTGCGGGCCTTCGCCAATGGCAGGACATCTGCGCCATCCTTGAGGCCGGCCGCTTCCAGCATTGCCGCGGTGGCGGTGTTCACCGACTGGCGGATCGGGTCGAGGTCGAGGCGCGCATAGATCGCAGTGGCCTGGTGCGTCTTGTGGTTCAGGCTCTTGCCGATGATGGCCAGGGATGCGCCGGTCTTTGCCTGCCAACTCCCCAGCGTCCGGCGCAGGTCGTGGATACGCAGGTCGGTCATGGCAAAGTCGGCAGGGTCGATCCCTGCCGCCTGGGCTTGTGCGTGATATCGCTTTTCTGCCTTGGCGAGTCCTCGCGCGAGCAGGGCTTCGGACTCGGCCTGGGCCGTGTCGTCCAGTTTGAGGGCGTCCAGCAGGCGGAACAGGCTGGCAGTGCGCAGTATGGTTGCCCACGCCTTTTTCGGCTCCACCAGATGCCCGGTCTTGCCGGTGCCGGGGAAGACGAAAGGCGAAGTACCTGCGCGCTCGCGGCGGGCCTCCAGCACCATGACGGCCTCCGGGGAGAGCGCGACATTTTGGGGGGTGCCGTTCTTGGTCTTGCTGATACGCCACACGGCGCCAGGCAGGTCGAGGTCGCGCCAGGCCATCGCCTGCACGTTGGAGCGACGGGCTCCAGTCAGGAGGGAGAGCAGGAAGTAATCAAGCTGTCCGGATCGTGCGATGGCTTCGAGCAGGTACGGCAGTTCGAAGGCTTGGGCGAAGCGATCGCGAGACGCTGGCAGATTCTTCTGCACGCGGCTGGCTGGGTTAGGGCCGTTGAAGATCTCTTGATCCGCCATGAATGTGAAGACCGCCGACACGACGGCCACTGCCCGATCCGCCTGGGCTTCGCTCTTGGTGTTGGCCTTCCGTTGGATGGCCTTCACGTCAGAGCGCTCGATCTGGGACAGTTTCTTGCCCGCGATCGAGCCCATGTAGAGGCGTAACACGTCCTCGTAGTCGCGCTTGGTGCTGTCCGCCAATGGGGTGCCATCGCGCTTACGTTTGCCCGCCAGGAAGGTCTGGAAGGCCTCGGCGAAGGTGGGTTCCCCTCGGACCGCGCGACGGGCTGCGGCAGGGTTCGCGCCGCTCGCAAACTCGCCAAGGATTTTTGCCGCCTCGGTGCGTGCTTGCTCCACGGTCATTTCAGGAAACGCACCCAGCTTCACCCAAGCCATGCCCGCGCCTGACCGTTTGATGACGTAGAAGGTGCGTGTGCCGTTGGAGGTGACGCGCATAGCGAGCTTTGGGACTTCGGTGTCGTAGATCGTTAGCCGTTTGCCTGCCTCGGGGAGTGGGTAGGACAGAAGGGCAGTCTTCGAGAACTTCAGATTTGCCATTTATGCACCTTGTATTGATTGGGCTATCACCGGGCTAGCACGGGCTATCAATTTTGGACGGTTTTCATGATAGCCCGTTAAGGTGCAGTATAAGCTAAGTTCCTTGATATGTATGGTTTTATTAAGAGTAGAGCATCTACGTTAATGTTGGCACCCTCTAACTTGTAATGCGAAGGTCGAGGGTTCGATTCCTTTCACCGGCACCAATGGATTCAAAGATTTAGGCCGATCCGGGTGGGTCGGCCTTTTCACAGGGGTTACGCCGGGGTTACGGTTCAGTCAAACTCGCCCGATCATGGACATGCATGGATTGTTGGGGGTCGTCGTCATCTTGGGCTGTGTCTTTGCTGCCATTGCGGCGGCGGTGTTGTTTTTCCGCGACATGAAAAACAGCAAGCGAGCCGAGCAACGCCGACAGCAACTCGTTTCGCGCCTGCGACCGAAGTAGCTGGCGCCGTTGGTGCTCCAGGCTGCTTTCATGTGCGCCAATTTTCGCCCACCCTCCCCGGAAGCGCTTTCGGCCTTTCCGCTGCCACCGCCGGATTTCGCCTACGGTGAGGCCTATCCCAGGTCTGTCGTTCCCATCGTTACGAACTTTGCGCCGCGTATCTGGGTGCCAGCCTGCTTCGGTCTGATTCCAGCCTGGGCCAAAGACGCGAGGATCGCTCGCTCCACCTATAACGCCCGCACGGAAACCCTCGCAGAAAAGCCATCCTTCCGTAATGCCTGGACTCGCGGCCAGCTGTGCATCATCCCGGCGGAGACTCTCTACGAGCCGTGTTACGAAACCGGGTGTTCCGTACGCTGGCAGATTCGACGACAGGATGCCCGACCGATGGGGATTGCCGGGCTGTGGGAGCGAGTGGTGCAAGGCGACGGGCAGGTCGTCTGGTCGATGACCATGCTGACGGTCAATGCAGATGGGCACGCTCTTTTCGAACGGTTCCACAAGCCCGGCGACGAGAAGCGTGCTGTCGTGATCCTGCCTGATGGTGCCTGGGGGGCGTGGCTGAGGGCGCGTTCGGAGGATGAAGCGAGGGCGCTATTGACGCCCACGGAGCCCGCTGGACTGATCATTGGTCCGGCGCCCCGCGAGGGTAAGTAGGTCAGGGGCGGGTGCCCTGGAAGAACAAGCCGTTGCTGCGGGTTGCGTTAGGGGCTGCCAGATAGAGCTGCTTGTTGGGGATGTCATAGAAGCCGACCCCGCTCACCGTGTCGGTGCCGAACGTACAGGAGCCGCCGCGGAAAGTGACGGACAGGTTGAATACGTTGACCGACCCGCGAGGTGTGGCAATCCCGGAAAAGCTGCAGTTCGATGCAACACCCGTGATGGTGCCGTTGGCCTGAAGGGTCATGAATGCGGGCTGGGCTCCAGTGGGCGAAAGGGTGTTGCCCGCATAGGTGCCGGTTGCCAGTGAGGCATTGGCTGGCTGCTCATAAACCGGGTTGTACTGAGTCGAGAAGGCGAAGGACTCCCGGTTTTTGTTGGTCAGAACGCCACTGAGCGACGACTTGGCGAAGTAGCTGGCGGAAATGCTGACCGGATTGACTCCGGAGCCGTCGAAGTTGATGTCCACCGCGTCCTGTGCCGTGAAGTTGCCATTGCTGGCCTGGCCTGTGCCAGCAACAACGCCGGCAATCATGTCCTTGTTGTCCTTGGCTGAATAGACCGCATAGAAGCTGCCGTCATTGAGGATCACGCCGTAGATGCCAGCCGAACTGTCGCTCGTGCCACGCCACATGCCTTCCGCGGTGTCTGAGGCAATCAGCGAGGGATTCGGGGCTCCACTGTTGTTACTGCCGTTGCCTGCACTCACGGTGTTTCCGCCGCCCCCGCAGGCGGCCATGGACAAGGACAGGAGCAGGGTGGTTGAGGTTTGAATATGGCGGGGCATGAGCACATTCCTGAGTATCGATCGATAGCGTGGCTTGCCAGAAAGGATGGGGTTTCCTGAATTCCCAATTGTCCTAGAGTCGTCTGTTTTTGACGGGTTATTCGAGGCACATGAAAGATGTGTCGTATTACCAATTCGATGTGCCGGTTGTATGTCAATGGCGTTTTTTTTGCGTCGGCGGTGAGGACCGGCTTCCCCGGCGATTTTCATGATCTGTTTCAATGGTTCGGGGCTGATGTGAGTGCGTTCTCGAAAAAGCTTGGCAAAGCACGAACAAGTAGGTAATATCCGCCCCTCTCCGACGCGGGGTGGAGCAGTCTGGCAGCTCGTCGGGCTCATAACCCGAAGGTCGCAGGTTCAAATCCTGCCCCCGCAACCAGTTTCAAGCGTTAAGGCTCAATCACTCAGGTGGTTGAGCCTTTTCGTTTCATGGGCTGCATCGGCACCGTTGCAGGATGCTGCGCCCTCGTGCGGTGCCATGGTCCCCGGTTTTGATCGTTTGTGGTGCATACGCTTGCTGGATACGGCGGGCACGATCGACATATGCACAGCCTTGGTGCATAATCAAAACCCTATATTGCTTCAGGCTTTGTATGCCGCCATCTGCGTCTCCAGAACGCAATATGGGGCCGGTCGATGGCGCCCGGACGCTGCCCCGCCTGCAGCTCCCGGTGCATCCGTGGCAGGCCTGCGGCGCGATGTTCCCGCCACGATGATCACAGTCCCTTTCTCAGTCTCCTTTTCGAAAAGCTCCGATTCCGCCCGTCGACGTTGGCTTCGCCTGGCTTTGCCTCTGGTTGCCGTTTCCGTTCTGATCGGTTCGGTCGGTGTGGTCGGTTACCGCTACCTGAGCGAGGAGACGCGGCGGGAGACTCACCGCACGCTGGCCGTCATCGCCGAGCAGAAGCGGCAACAGATCGAGGATTCGCTGGCCGAGACACGCACCGATGCGGAACTCTATTTCGCCAGCCGATCCCAGTTGGAGATGTTGTTCCGGGGATGGCTGAACAGTGGCCGCAAGGATGCCGGGCTCGTCGAGCAGATGCGCAACCGCATGCAGGAGGTGGCCCGCGTGCGGGGATGGGGTGGCCTGGCGATCGTCGATACCGATACGCACCCGGTCGTGGTGGTCGGCAAGGCCGACATCCGGGAGCATGCAGCGTTGGCCAGGGACATCCTGCGCGAGCCGCGCATCGAGTTCGTCGACCTGCACCGCACGGCAGACGGCGAGGTGCTGTACGGCGTCCTCGCGCCGATCGGGGCGTCCGGCGATAGGCCGCTGGGCGTGGCTTATCTCACCTGGAAGGCGGAGAGGGCCCTGTATCCGCTGGTGGAGTCGTGGCCCGTTCCGACACGTACCGCCGAAACCTATCTGGTGCGGCGGGATGGCAATAACGTGCGTTTCCTTACCCCGCTGCGTCACCGGGCCGTGCCGGCCTTGTCCCTCGCCCAGCCCCTGGACCAGCCGTTCCTGCCGGCGGGGCGGGCAGCTGCCGGGGAGCACGGCATCCTTGCCGGAGGGCGGGATTACCGCAATGTCCCGGTGCTGGCCTATGCCTCCCCGGTGGGAGGAACGCCGTGGTTGATGCTGGCGGAAATCGACGAGGTCGAGGCCTATGCGGGCATCCATAATTTGGCCTGGGCGACAGGATTGGTCGTCGGGCTGGGTCTGCTGTTCGTTTATTCGGCGGGCTACCTGCTGTGGCGCCGTGACCGGGCGCGCCAGGAAATGGCGACCCTGCAGGCCCAGCAGGCGGCCGAGGCGCGTTTCCGGGTGATCTTCGAGCAGGCGCCGCTGGGGGTGGCCCTGCTGGATTCCCAGGGCGGACGCATCACCGAAGCCAACCGGCGCTTTGCCGAGATCGTCGGACTCGCGCCGGAGGAGATGGTCGGGCTCGACCCGATGAGCCTGACCCACTCCGATGATGTGGCGGAAAGCCGGAAGAGCATCGCCGAACTCAATGCCGGTGAAATCTCCGGATATCGCCTGATCAAGCGTTACCTGCGGCCCGATGGATCGGTGGTGTGGGTCAGCTTGAGCTGCGCGCCGGTCCAGGTCGCCAACGAGGATCGCCACCGTTACCTGGCCATCGTCGAGGACATCACCGCCCGCAAGGAGATGGAGGAGCGCCTGCAGATCAGCGAGACACGGCACCGCCTCCTGGCCGACAACGCCGTCGACGTCATCGTTACGATGGATCTCGACGGGCATTTCTCCTATATCAGTCCGTCTGTCGAACGCCTGCGCGGTTATTCCGTCGACGAGGCGATCGGCCAGCCGCTGACCGAAGTGTTGACCCCGGACTCCCTGCGCATCGCCGAAACCTATTTCGCCCGCCTGAAGAGCGGCCTGGTCAGAGGCGGGGCGCTGGAGCATTTTCGCGAAGAACTGGAAGTGCGCCGGAAAGACGGCACTTCCGTGTGGACCGATGTCAGCGCCAGCCCGTTGCTCAGCGCCGAAGGGGGTGTCGTCGAGATTCTCGGCGTGATCCGCGACATCAGCGAACGCAAGCGCTACGAATACAAGCTGCGCCAGGCCTCCGAAGCGGCCGAGGCAGCCAATGCCGCGAAGAGCGAATTCCTGGCCCACATGAGCCACGAGATCCGTACGCCGATGAATGCGGTGCTGGGTCTCGCCCAGGTGCTCGAGCGCGAACCGCTGGCCGGACATCAGCACGACATGGTGCAGCGCATCCGGATGGCGGGGCAGTCCCTGCTGGCCATCCTCAACGACGTACTCGATCTGTCCAAGATCGAGGCCGGGCAGTTGCGCATCGAACGGCGGCCCTTCGACCTGGCCGTGCAGCTAGCCAACCTCGACAGCCTGATGGGCCAGAATGCCCGCAGCAAGGGCCTCGCGCTGCGCATCGAAGGGCCGGACCCGCTGCCCGGCCCGCTGTTGGGCGATGGGCTCCGTCTGGAGCAGATCCTGTTCAACCTGACCGGCAATGCGATCAAGTTCACCGAGCAGGGCGAAGTGGTGGTGCGTGTCCGCGCCAAGGTGGTGGACGAGGCGTGCCTGAGGCTGCGCTTCGAAATCCGGGATACCGGCATCGGCATCGACCCGGAAGCCCTCAGCCGTTTGTTCGCACCCTTTGCGCAGGCCGATGCGGGTATCGGCCGCCGTTTCGGCGGCACCGGCCTCGGCCTGTCGATCTGCAAGCGCCTCATTGAATTGATGGGCGGCGAGATCGGGGCCGACAGCCAGCCTGGAAGCGGCAGTTGCTTCTGGTTCGAATTGCCGCTGCAGCGGGCCAGCGAGGCCGAGATGGCGGCCATGGTCGTGGCCGCTACGCCACCCAAGCCGACGGGCCCGCGCCTGGTTGGGGCCCACCTGCTGGTGGTGGATGACAGTGCGATGAATCGTGACCTCGTGGAACGGGCGCTGCGCCTCGAAGGGGCCAGCTCCACGCAGGCCGCTGACGGCTTGCAGGCGATCCAGATCCTGCAGACCCGGCCTGAACGTTTCGACGCGGTGCTGATGGACGTGCAGATGCCGGTGATGGATGGCCTCACCGCGATGCGTCTGATCCGCGGCGAACTGGGCCTCATCGACCTGCCCGTCATCGCCTTCACCGCCGGCGTGCGCGAAGAGCAGCAGGCCGCAGCGCGGGCGGCGGGCGCCAACGATGTGCTCGCCAAGCCGATGGACCTGGAGCAGATGGCGCTGATGCTGGAGCGCTGGGTCCGGACGGGCAGCCGTGCCCCGGCGGCCTGCGGGGCTCCGGCGGAGGGGACTGCAGCGAGCGCGCAAGCCACTGTGCCGGAGGATGCCGGGCCGGCCGCGACGGACGACTTTCCGGAAATCCCCGGTATCGACCGGGAGCGTGCCGTCCAGCGTCTGGGGCGGGACCGGGAGATGTTCCTCGGCCTGCTCGAGCTCTTTGTCCACGACAACGCCACTGCGGTTGAGCAGGCTCGCAATGCACTTGCCGATGGCGACCGGGAGTCTGCGGGGCGGCGCATGCACACTCTGGGCAGCAACGCCGGCTTTTTGTGTGCTTTCGACCTGATGGCCTCGGCGCGGGCGCTGGAGGCGGCCATCGACCGCGGCGAGACGGAACTCGCCGACGGCTTCGATGCCCTCGAGCGCGAGATCGCGGATTTTGTCGAGGCCAGTGCGCCCTGGCGTTGAGCGGGGCTTGCCGCGGAATTTCAGGACGCGCTTTCGGGCGCGTCTTTTTTTGCCCGCTCGGCCCGCGGCTGGCGGCGGTAGGCGCCGGGCGGGCTGCCGGTCCATTGCTTGAAGGCCCGGTTGAAGGCCGACGGGTCGTCGAAGCCGATCTTTGCGCCGATCCGCGCGATCGGCTCGTCGGTCTTGGACAACAGCGTGATCGCTGCATCCCGCCGCAGACTGTCCTTCAAGGACTGGAAGCGGCTGCCCTCTACAGCCAGCCGGCGTGCCAGCGTGCGCGCCGAGGTGTGCAGCGCGCGGGCCACGTCCTCGATGGTCAGCGGTTGGGCCAGCCGTTCCCGCAGATGATCGCCGACCCGATGGGTGACCGGGCGCTTGCTGGCCGAGACATGGAACCAGTCCATTGGCGCATTGCGCAGAAAGGCGCTCAGGGCCGCCTTGTTGCGGCGGATCGGCAGGGACAGGCAGGCCGGATCGAGATGCAGGGCCGTCACCGGCCGGGAGAAACGGGCCGGACCGGCATACATGTGCGGATATTCGTCGGCGTGGGGCGGCGGCGGATAGGCCAGGTCGATGTGCTGGAAAGAGACCGGCTTCTCGATCATCCACGAGGCCACACCCTGGACCAGCAGCAGCATGAACTCCAGCGCCAGGATGCGACGCTCGCCGAGATCGGTCTTTTCGATCAGCGCCACGCAGGCGCCGGATTCCGACTCACCCAGCGTGAACTGCAGATCGTCCAGCACCAGCCGGAAGAAGCCGGCGAAGCGGTGCAGCGCGACGCCGAGGCTGGGCGCATCCAGCATGGACAGGCACAGGAACTTCAGCGTGCCGTTGCGCAGCGGCCGGGAGAACAGGCCGGGCGTCTCATCGTCGTACTGGATGGCGAGCAGCCGGTACAGGGACGACAACTGCTCGATCGTCACGCGGGCGCCGTCGTGCTGCAGCTGCGCGGGCGCGATGCCGGCGCGCAGCGCGCAATCCGGGTCGAAGCCCGGCGTGTCGCGCAGATGGGCGATCAGCTCGGTGGCGAAGCGGGCGGGGATCGTCTGGGTCTGCGGATTCATGGTCGGACAGGGCTGGCCTGGGGAAGATGGAATGATGGCAGAAAATGTCAATTCGTCGTCCGCCTCTGCCATCCCCGCCCACGGGGCGATCTCCTACCATGTCGCCATCAACGGGTGCTGCAAAGACGCCCGCCGGCCCCGGAGCGGGGACCGATAGCTATGGAGACACGACAATCATGGCATTCCTTCAGAACCACGCGCACGTGACTTAGCGGGCGTCCCCGCCCGGTTGGGGCGCCGCCGTCGGTTGGCGCCCTTCGTCAATTTCCCTGTTGTCCCGAGACGGTCCTTGTACGCCATTGCCGGCGTGCCGAGGTGGGCGTTGTTACGCCTTCCCGATCGTCCCGGACTTCTGTTGCGAGGACCTGCGATGCACTTCGAACTGGACGGCGAGCGCCGTCAGATCCGCGAACTGGCCCGTCAGTTCGCCCACCGTGAAATCATGCCGCGGGCCGTTCAGGCCGACCGGGACTGTGCCTTCCCGCTGGAAGTGCAGGCCCTGGCGGTCGAGCTCGGCCTGGCCAGCGTCAACCTTCCCGCCGCGGTCGGCGGCGCCGGACTCGGTTGCCTGGACCTGGTGCTGGTCACCGAGGCCCTGTGCTACGGCTGCCTGGGCATCGGCACCGCGCTGTGTATCAACGCACTGGCGGCCCAGCCCATCGTGCTGGCGGGTTCGGAGGCGCAGCAATCGCGTTACCTGAGGCGCATCGCCGACGGCGCCCTGGCCAGCTTTGCGCTGACCGAACCCGGCGCCGGCTCGGATGTGGCCGGCATCCGCACCCGCGCCGAACGGGTGGCCGGCGGCTACCTGCTGTCGGGCAGCAAGACCTGGATCTCCAACGCGCCGCTGGCCGAGTTCTTCGTGGTCTTCGCGAAGACCGACCCGGCCGCCGGCCACAAGGGCATGACGGCCTTCATCGTGCCGCGGGGCAGTGCCGGGCTCAGCGTCGGCGAACCCCTCGGCAAGCTCGGCCAGCGCGCCGCGCCGACCGCCGAGGTCTTCCTCGACCGGGTCTTCGTGCCGGAGGACCAGCGCCTCGGCGAGGAAGGCAGCGGCTTCGCGCTGGCGATGGCGGTCTTCGACCACTCGCGGCCGATGGTGGCGGCCTTCGGCGTCGGCCTGCTGGAGCGCTGCATCGACGAATCCCTGGCCTACGCCAGGGAGCGCCGTTCGATGGGGCACCCGCTGGTCGAGCACCAGGCCATCGCCCACAAGCTCGCCGAGATGCGCATGCGCCTGGAGGCCGCGCGCCTTCTCACCTACCAGGCCGCCTGGCTGGTGGACCAGGGCCGACCCAACACGCTGCAGGCCTCCGTCGCCAAGGCCACCGCCGCCGATGCGGCCATGTGGGGCGCCACCGAGGCGATCCAGATTTTCGGCGGCATGGGCTACTCGACCGAATACCCCGTCGAAAAGCTCTTCCGCGACGCCAAGGTGCTGCAGATCTACGAGGGCACCAGCGAGATCCAGCGCAACATCATCGCCCGCGAAATGCTGCGGGCGGCCTGATCCACGATTTCTTCGTCTTACAGGACTGTCCCAATGACTTTCGCTTCGCCTTCAGAACCCCTGATCCTCGCCGCCGTGCGCACGCCTTTCGGGCGCCGTGGCGGTGCCTTCCGTGACACCCGTCCCGACACTTTGCTGGCGGCTGCCATCGACGGCGTGCTGCAGCGGGGCGGCCTGCCCGCCGAGCGGGTCGGCGATGTGCTGGCCGGCTGCGTCAGCCAGGCCGGCGAGCAGGGTGCCAACATCGCCCGCCAGGCCCTGCTGCTGGCCGGTCTGCCCGAGCATGTGCCGGGCGTCTCGATGAACCGCATGTGCGGCTCAAGCCAGTTCGCCACCCACGCGGCGGCCCAGGCGGTGGCTGCCGGCGACCTGGATTTCGCCATCGGCTGCGGCGTGGAAAGCATGAGCCGGGTGCCGATGTTCCTCGACCTCACGCTGGGCCAGGGCGACTTCCGCGGCTTCGATGGCCTGCATCCGGACCTGCTGGCCCGCTACCCGATCCCCCACCAGGTCGAGAGCGCCGAACGGGTGGCAGAGCACTGGTCTCTCGGCCGTGCCGAGCTCGACGCCTTCGCCATCGAGAGCCACCGCCGTGCGGAGGCCGCACGGGCCGTCGGCGTGCATCGCGAGATCCTGCCGCAGGCCGGTGTGGACAAGGACGGGCAACCGATCCGCCTGGCCCACGACGAAGGCATCCGCGCCGTCATCGACCCGGCGAAGATGGCCGCGATGCAGCCGGTCTTCCGCCAGCCCGACGAAGGCGTGGTGACCGCCGCCAACGCCAGCCAGATGTCCGACGGCGCCGCCGCGGTGCTGATCGGCAGCCGGCGGGCCTGCGCCGATTTCGGCCTCAAGCCGCTGGCCCGTTTCCGTGCCCGCGTGGCGGTCGGCTCCGATCCGGTCATGCAGCTCACCGGCGTCATCCCCGCCACCCGGCTGGCGCTGCAGCGCGCCGGCCTGGCTATCCGCGACCTGGACTGGATCGAGGTCAACGAGGCCTTCGCCAGCGTGGCCCTGTGCTTCGCGCGGGAGTTCGAGCCTGACCTGGGCAAGCTCAACCCGTGGGGTGGCGCCATTGCCCACGGCCATCCGCTGGGGGCCACCGGTGCCGGCCTGCTGGCCAAGATGCTCACCGGGCTGGCCCATGTGGACGGACAGCTCGGCCTGCAGGTGATGTGCATCGGCCACGGCATGGCGACGGCGACCATCGTCGAGCGCCTGTAGCCACCCCGCCGCGACAACAAAGACAAGCATGCACCGGAACCGAAGGAGGAGACCCACATGAACGACATTCGCAACGATGTCCGCCGCGCCAGCCGCAACCTGATCGGCGATGCGCTGCACCGCTCGGTGCGCCGCAATCCGGCCAAGGAGGCGCTGCGCTTCCAGGCGCGCAGCTGGACTTATGCACGCCTCGACGCCGCCGCCAACCGGGTGGCCAACCAGCTGCTGGGCCTCGGCCTGCAAAGCGGCGACCGGGTGGCCGCCTACGGCCGCAACTCCGACGCCTACGTGATCCTGTGGCTGGGCTGCGTGCGCGCCGGCCTGATCCACGTGCCGATCAACTACGCGCTGATCGACAGCGAGCTGCGCTACATCGTCGAGCAGTCCGGCGCCCGCGCGCTGTTCTGCGATATCGACATCGCCAGCCACGTGCAGGCCCTCGGCCCGACGCTGGCCTGCGAATGGCAGGGCACGCTGCATGGCGGTGAGGGCGCCCACGACGTGCTGGCCTGGGCCGACACGCCGGGCCGCGACGACGCGCCGCTGCTCGGCATCGACGAGGAGAGCATCGCCCAGTTGCTGTACACCTCCGGTACGACGGCGGCGCCGAAGGGCGCGATGATGAGCCACCGGGCGCTGCTGGCGGAATACACCAGCACGCTGCTGGCCACCGACATCAAGCCCGGCGACCGTTCCCTGGCCTCGTTGCCCCTCTACCACTCGGCGCAGATGCACGTCTTCCTGATGCCGCAGCTGCTGGTCGGCGCGACCACCATCATCCTGCCGGCGCCCCAGGCCGAGGCGTGCTTCGCGCTGATCGCCGCCGAGAAGATCACCTCCTTCTTCGCGCCGCCGACGGTGTGGATCGCCTTCCTGCGCCATCCGGCTTTCGCGGGCAGCGACCTGTCCTCGCTGGAGAAGGGCTACTACGGCGCCTCCATCATGCCGGTGGCGGTGGTGCAGGAGCTGGCCGCCCGCCTGCCGGCCCTGCAGCTCTACAACTGCTACGGGCAGAGCGAGATCGCCCCGCTGGCGACGGTGCTGCGCCCCGAGGAGCACGCCGAGCGGCCGGCTTCGGCGGGGCGGCCGATCTTCAACGTGGAAACGCGCATCGTCGATGCAGACATGAACGACGTGCCGCCCGGCGAGATGGGCGAGATCGTGCATCGCTCGCCGCAGCTGATGAGCGGCTACTGGAACAAGCCGGAGGAGACCGCCGGCTCCTTTGCCGATGGTTGGTTCCGCTCCGGCGACGTGGGCTATGTGGACGAAGCCGGCTACCTGTACATCACCGACCGCATCAAGGACGTCATCAAGACCGGCGGCGTGCTGGTGTCGAGCCGGGACGTGGAGGAAGCCTTGTACACCCACCCGGCGGTGGCCGAGGTGGCGGTGGTGGCCCTGCCCGACGAGCGCTGGATCGAGATCGTCGCCGCGGTGGTGGCCCTCAAGCAGGGCGCCGCGGCCAGCGCCGACGAGCTGATGGCCCACGCACGCGAGCATCTGGCGGCCTTCAAGGTCCCGAAGAAGATCTTTTTCGTCGAGGACATGCCGCGCAACGCGTCCGGAAAGCTGCTCAAGCGCGAGCTGCGGCGGGTTTATTCCACCTAGTTCTTCCCGGTTCAGGGGTCCCTTTTCGCATCTTTCGAAGAACACGGCGGGAGGCTTGCGCCCGCCGCCCCGCGACGGCCTGGTGTGCCGGGCCGTCGCACGCCACAGCCCCCTGCAGAGGGGCACATCGTTTGGCCGGCGGATAGCCGGTTTGAGGAGAGGAAACTGTCCATGCATCACAACAAAGCCTTCACTCGTTTCAACACCCTGCGCCCGCTGAGCCTGTTGTTGCTGGCCGCCTTCGGTTCCGGTGTCGCCGCGCCGGCCTTCGCCGAAACTGAAATCGACGCGCTCAAGCGCGAGCTGGCCGAACAGCGCGAGCTGATCCAGCAGCTGCTGAAAAACCAGCAGGAACAGAAGAAGACCGAGATCCAGACCGGCGGCCCGGCCCGCGGGGCGGGCCTGCAGATGGGCGTGCCGACCGGCCCGTCCGGCACGCTGACGATCTACGGCGTGGCGGACGTCAGCGCGTCCACGGTGAATAGCGGTTACGGCCAGAAATCGACGATCGGCTCGGGCGGCATGACCTCGTCCCGCCTGGGTTTCAAGGGGGAGAAGGAACTCGGCGACGACCTCAAGGCCGTCTACCTGATGGAAGCCGGCATCCTGTTCGATACCGGTTCCGTCGGCACCGGCGCAATCACGCCGGGTATCAACAACACCGCGGTGTCCAGCGGCGGCCAGACCAGCAACGGCAGCCAGATCTTCTCGCGGCAGATCTACGCCGGGCTCTCGACCCGTTTCGGCACCGTGACGGCGGGCCGCCAGTACGCCGGCTCCTACACCTCATCGGTGATGTCCTCAGCGATGGGCGCCGGTTTCTTCGGCTCGTCGGCTGGCCTGTTGCCGATCATCGGCGGCATGCCGACGCGCCTCAACAACTCGCTGGTGTATGCCTCACCGAAGGTCGCCGGTTTCTCGGGCCAGCTGACCCTGAGCAGCGGTAGCGAGAACAACGTGAACATGGTCACCCCGACCGCTGCCGGCGCGACGACGGTCACCACCGACAAGGCCGGCCGCGGCGGCGATCTGGCCCTGTACTACAGCGGCGGCCCGCTCAACGCCACGGTGACGGCGTGGAATGTAGACAACGCCAGCTACGTCGCCCCGGCGACGGGCCCGCAGGAAACGGGCTTGGCGAAGCGCCGCGGTTGGCAGGTCGGAGGCAGCTACAACCTGGGCTTTGCGACGCTGTATGGCAACTATGTGGCCGGCCGGATCAGTGGCGGCAACTACGAGAACGTGACGGCCACGCTGTCGAAGGCCGAAGGCTGGAGCGTCAGCGCCGGCATCCCCGTCTGGCGCGGCAAGGCGCTCGTCAGCTACAGCCAGCTCGACGACAAGTCGATCAAGAACCGCGATGCGAATCTGCTGGGCCTGGGTTACGCCTACAAGCTGCAGGATTCAACGACGCTGTACGGCACCTGGGGCAAGGTCCTCAACAAGGCCAACGCCAGCTACAGCCTGACCGATGGCGGCAACCTGGTCGGCACCGTCGCCAAGCCGGGTTACGACCCCAACGGCTACATGCTGGGCGTCAATCACGTGTTCTGAACCCTGGCCGCCAAGGCTTGGCGGCGTGAGGGCAAGGGAAGTCGGCTTGCCTTCACGCCGGAAGTGCGTGCGTTCAAGCCAGGCGGGGCTGGCGGCGAGGCGTTTTGCCTCGCACCCGGGCGCCGTGCCGCTGCGGGCAAGGCCGGATGCGTCGGGGCCGGCGTAATGCGGCTTGCGCGCGAGTGGGCGCGGGTTGATCGCAAGCCAAAACGTCTTGGTCGCCAGACAAAACACCTTGGCCGCAAGCCAAAAAGCCTTGCGGCCGGGCCCGCGGGGCTTGCGTGCAAGCGGGCCAGGGTTGCGGGCGGACGGCAAGCGCTTGCGGCCACGGCCGGCACCCCGGGCGTCGGCCGATTGTCATTGTTCGACGCGTTTGATGAACTTGAGCGTGAACTTGTCGCTCTCGCCGATGGCCAGGTAGTGTTCGCGGTCCTGGTCCTTGAGGCGCAGCGTGGGCGGCAGCGTCCATACGCCGGCCGGGTGGTCCTTGGTGTCCAGCGGGTTGGCGGCGATGTCGGAGCGGGCGACGAGCTTGAAGCCGGCCTTCTCGAAGCGGGCGATGACCTCGTCCTCCCGCAGGTAGCCGGCCTGCAGCTGCTCGGCCGACGGGCGGTCGTTGCGGGCGCGGTGGTCCACCACGCCGAGCACGCCGCCGGGCTTGAGCACTGTGTGGAACTCGCGGATCACCGCATCGGCGTTGCCGTCGGTGATCCAGTTGTGCAGGTTCATGAAGGTCAGCAGCAGGTCGACGGAGTCCGGCGGGAGCGTCGTCGTCAGGCCGGGGCTGAGGGCCAGTTGGGTCTTGCCATACAGCGCCGCCTGGCTGGCGATGCGGCCGCCGATGGCGTCGTGCTCGGCGCGGGCGGCGGCGGGGTTGTGCTCGCCGGCGTGCAGCGCGGCGATGTAGTGGCCGTGGTCGCGCAGGTAGGGGGCGAGGATCTCGAACCACCAGGCGCCGACGCTGGGCCAGATCTCGACGACCGTCTGGCCGGGCTGCAGGCCGAAGAATTCGAGGGTTGCCAATGGCTGGCGGGCGGGGTCGCGCTGGCGGTTCTGCGCGCTGCGCTGGGGGCCGTCGATCCAGTGCCGGAGGGTGTCGTCCGCATGGGCGGGGGCGATCAGCCAGGCGGTTGCGAGCAGGGGGAGCAGAAGGCGGCGGAGGGTAGGCACGGTGTCCTTTCGTGAGTGCGGGGGCGGGGGCCGCCTGTTCGATGTCTCGCGATTCTGACGGCTGCCCCGCAAAGATCAACTGGATGTGGCGGTGCCGGCCCATGCCGGCGGAGGCTCAGAAGGCGTCCCCGCCACCGTGCCGGAAATCGCTGGCGATCCATTCCCGCGCGCTTGCGGGGCTGAGCTTGAAGTCCGGCGCCACCCGCTGCTGGGCGACCAGTTCGCCGTTGGCGCCGAAGGCGCTGAGCAGGGCGTGGGGTTCGTATTCATCGGGCACGATGTCCAGCGTCACGTCCCATTCGGCGTCCTGGGCGAAGACGGTCAGGCGCTTGTGCAGGCGGGCCTGCAGCTGCCGGCGCTGGCGCTGCATGACCTCCTCGGCCGATTTCACGAGGGTCAGGAATTCGCCGTAGTTGAGGGGCTTGGGATTACGCAGGTCGCGGTCCAGATCCCACGGGGTCATCAGCACGGGTTCGCTGTCGCCGTCCCGGCGCAGCTCGACGCTCCATTCGCCGTCGCTCCGCAGCACCCGCGCGGTCCACCCGTCCTCCTGCCACAGGCGGCTTTCGCGGATCGCGTCGCCCTTGCCGGCCGGGGCTTCGATGACTTTGGGCACGGGCGCCGGGAAGGGGCGTCGTGCCCCGGCTGCGGAGGTTGAAGGCGTTACCAGGCCGCCGCTGGCATTGACGAAGGCCAGTTGCGTGGGAAGGTGCTCGGGCGCCAGCGCGGCCCGGGCCGTCCGCCGACGGGGGGCGAGGGCGGGCGGCAGCGGCGCAGCGTCGGGAGGGAAGTCGAAACTCATCTGGGCGTTCATGGGCATTGCGTCATGGGGACGCTAAGGCAAACGATTTATTTACTGTACAAAATAACACTATTTGCTTCAAGCCCGCGCCGCTTCTTCGTCTGCACTCAGCGGCCGTCCAGCCCTACCGGTAGCTCGGTGCGATCCACCACGCGGCGCAGCACGAAGCTGGTGTGCACGCCAGTGACGCCCTGGATGCGCGTGATGCGGTTGAGCAGCAGGTCCTGGTAGGCGTCCATGTCACGGATCACCACCTTGAGCTGGTAGTCCGACTGCTGGCCGGTGATCAGCAGGCATTCGAGCACTTCCGGAATGTCGTTGATCGCCGCTTCCAGGTTGGCGAAGCGTTCCGGCGTGTGCTGGTCCATGGAGATGCCGATCAGCGCCATCAGGCTGAGGCCGAGCTTTTTCGCGTCGAGCAGGGCCCGGTAGCCGGTGATCAGGCCGGACTCCTCCAGTGCGCGGACCCGGCGCAGGCAGGGGGACGGCGACAGGCCGATGCGCTCGGCCAGGTCCTGGTTGCTGATCCGTCCGTCCTGCTGAAGGATGGCGAGAATTTGCCGGTCGTAGCGGTCGAGTTCCATGTTATTGCTTTTGCTGGTTATTAATTGAAATTTTCTGTCTATTTTATGGCAATTTTGCACGCAATACGCAAGCACCTGCCACGCCTCTTTCCGTAAGATTCACCCATCGAATTCAATCTTCCGGAGCACGAAAATGCCGCAACAGACGCCCGCCAAGTACAGCGCCTTCCCGCCCGTACAACTCACCGACCGCCAGTGGCCCAGCCGTGTCATCGACAAGGCGCCGATCTGGATGAGCACCGATCTCCGCGACGGCAACCAGGCCCTCTTCGAGCCGATGAACGCCGACAAGAAGATGCAGATGTTCAAGACCCTCTGCGCCATCGGTTTCAAGGAGATCGAGATCGCCTTCCCGTCCGCCTCGCAGACCGAGTTCGACTTCGTGCGCGGCTTGATCGACGGCGGCCACATCCCCGCCGACGTAACCATCGAGGTGCTCACCCAGGCCCGCGAGCACCTCATCCGCCGCACCTTCGAATCCCTCAAGGGGGCGAAGAAGGCCATCGTTCATGTCTATAACGCGACCAGCAAGCCGTTCCGCGAAACCGTCTTCAACATGAGTAAAGCTGAAGTCGTCGCCATGGCCACCGATGCGGTCCGTCTCGTGCGCGCCCTTGCCGACGAAATGGCGGAGACCGAGATCACGCTCGAGTACAGCCCGGAAACCTTCACCGCCACCGAGCTCGATTTCGCCAAGGAAATCTGTGACGCCGTTACCGAGACCTGGGGCGCCACGCCCGAGCGCAAGGTCATCCTCAACCTCCCGACCACCGTCGAGATCGCCACGCCCAACGTCTATGCCGACCAGATCGAGTGGATGCACCGCAATCTCGCCCGCCGCGACAGCGTGATCATCAGCCTCCACCCCCACAACGACCGCGGCACCGCCGTGGCCGCCGCCGAGCTCGGCCTCATGGCCGGTGCCGACCGCGTCGAGGGCTGCCTCTTCGGCAACGGCGAGCGCACCGGCAATGTGGACCTCGTGACCCTCGCCCTCAATATGCATACCCAGGGCGTCGATCCGCAGCTCGATTTCTCGGACATCAATGCCGTCGCCCGTACCTACGAGCACTGCACCCAGTTGCCTGTTCATCCGCGCCATCCGTACGTGGGTGATCTCGTCTTCACGGCCTTCTCCGGCTCCCACCAGGACGCCATCAAGAAGGGTTTCTCCGCTCAAAAGGCGGATGCACCGTGGAACGTGCCCTATTTGCCCATCGATCCCGCCGACGTCGGTCGCAGCTACGATTCGGTGATCCGGGTGAATAGCCAATCCGGCAAGGGGGGCATCGCCTACTTGATGGAGAACGAATACGGCGTAGTAATGCCGCGCCGCTTGCAGGTGGAGTTCTCCGGAGTGGTGCAGCGCTACACCGATGCCCATGGCGGCGAGGTGAGCGCCGACGACATCTGGCACTTGTTCTCCGAGACCTATCTCGATACCGCTACGCCGGTGCGCTACTGCAGCCATCATCTCGTCGAAAACGGCGCCGTGCAGGGCATCCGCTTGAGCGTGGAGATCGACGGCCAGCCGCGCATCCTCAATGGCGAAGGCAACGGCCCGATCAATGCCGCCGTGCATGCCCTCCAGAGTGCCGGCATCCGCGTACAGGTGCGCAGCTATGAAGAACGCTCGATGGTGCCGATCGGCGACGACGGCAATGCCCAGGCCTGCGCCTTCATGGAAATGGCCGGAGAGAGCCGCAGCGACTGCTACGGGGTCGGCATTGACGCCAACATCGTCACCGCGTCGATCAAGGCCCTCATCAGCGGTGTGAATCGGGCCCAGGCGGCGGGCCGTCAGGTACCCAAGGCCGAGGCGCAGTCGGCCTGAGCGCTGCGGCGTAGGAGGCTCCCGTTCGGGAGCTTCCGGCCAGCAACTCCAATTCGCCTATTCACCGTCCGGTGTCGTCCTGAATGCGGACGGCATCGGACGATGGCGTTGTGAACGCGGTTGCCAAAGGGCGCCGCGAATCCATTTCCAATGTTCAATGAATTGATCCGCGTGCCGCGGAAATAAAGGCTCCTTGCCGCTCTAATCCATCGGTTTATTTGTCTGGCACATCGTTTGCTGAATCGGCGCGGCTTTCCGAGATGGAAAAGCCATTCCGAAAAACGACAGCCATCAATGGCAAATGAATCTGGAGGAGCAAAATGGCAAATACGATGAAGGCCCTCGTCATGCGGGGCCTGCACGACGTGGCGGTGCTGGAGCGGCCGATCCCGCTGGCCGGGCCGAACGACGCGATCGTCAAAACGACGGTCGCGATGGTGTGCACGTCCGACTGCCACACTATCGAAGGCGGCCTCGGCGAACTGAAGGACCGGGTCCTAGGCCACGAGGCGGTCGGCGTCATCCATGCGCTGGGCAGTGCGGTGCGCGGCTTCGAGGTCGGGCAGCGGGTCGCGGTGAATGCGATCACCCCCTGCTACAAGTGCGAGAACTGCCAGCGTGGCTTCACCTCCCAGTGTCAGGTGATGCTCGGCGGCTACAAGTTCACCGCCCAGAAGGACGGCAACATGGCCGAGTACTTCCACGTCAATGACGCGGAGGCCAACCTGGCGCCGATCCCCGACGGGGTGTCGGACGAGGCCGCGTGCTACACCACCGACATGATGTCCACCGGCTTCAAGGGTGCCGAAAACGCCCGCATCCCGCTCGGCGGCTCGGGCGTGGTGTTCGGCATGGGGCCGGTCGGCCTGATGGCGGTGGCCGGCACGCGCCTGCTCGGCGCCGGCCTGGTGATCGCCGTGGACTGCGTACCGTCGCGGCTGGAGCTGGCCCGCTACTACGGCGCCGACGTGGTGATCAACTACAAAGAGCAGGACCCGATCGCCGAGATCCTGCGCCTGACCGGTGGCCATGGCGCCGACGCGGCAATGGATGCGCTGGGCTCCCAGCCGACCTTCGAGAACTGCGTCAAAGTGACCCGGGCCGGCGGCGTGATCTCCAACATCGGCTATTTCGGCCACGGTGACTACATCAAGATTCCCCGCGCCGAGTGGGGCGTCGGCATGGGCGAGAAGACGATCACCACGCTGCTCTGCCCGGGCGGTCGCGAGCGCATGGGCCGCCTGTTGCGCCTCATCGAGAGCGGGCGCGTCGACCCGACCCGCCTCACCACGCACCACTTCAAGTTCTCGGAAATCGAGACGGCCCTCCACCTGATGACCACCAAGGCCGACGGCATCATCAAGCCGGTCATCCATTTCGACTGAGGCGCCGCGCCTTTCTGCCGGGCTGTGCGCAGTCCGGCGAATCCAGCAACGGGAATACGACATGAACGCAAAATTCCATGCGCAGCTCTGCGCAGGGGCGGCCCTGTGCGCCCTTTTCGGGCCGGCGATGGCCGACGAAGGTTTCACCCTGCTCGACGGGGACAAGGGCCGGCTGACGATCTACGGCACCCTCGACGGCGGCCTGCTCAGCCGCAGCGGCAGCAACGGTGCCTACGCCGCCCAGGCCGGCAGCAGCTTCGCCGGCCACAAGTCGGAGCTGACCAGCGGCATCGAATCGGAGAGCCGTCTCGGCTTCAAGGGCAGCCGTGACCTGCGCAACGGCATTACCGCGCTGTTCCAGCTCGAAGCGGGCATCTCCATCGATGACGGCAAATCCACCCTCAGCGACGCCCAGGGCCACAGTCTGTTCCGCCGCAAGTCCTTCGTCGGCCTCAGCGGCGGTTACGGCACGGTGGTGATGGGGCGCATCGACGGCGGCCGCTACAGCGTGGCCGGCAAGTACGATCCGTTTGCCAATGGCACGGTGGCCAACATGGCGTCGGTGCAGGTGCATGGCACCCGCGCCGACAACGCGGTGGCCTACATCTCGCCGGCCTGGAACGGTCTGTCCTTCCTGGCCGCGTATACGACCAGCCTGGTCGGCCAGGAGAACCCGGGCAACAAGAACGATGGCCGCCTGTGGGCCTTCATCCCGTCCTACACGAAGGGGCCACTCAACCTGACTGTGGATTTCGAGCAGCTGGCGCCGAAGGGCAACGAAGAGCACAAGACCAACATCCTGGTCGGCGGCGCGTCCTACGACTTCGGCCCGTTCAAGCTGCACGGCTACTGGGAGAGCATCAAGACCGACAACTACAAGGACGTCTTCGACGGCAGCTTCGCCACCTACAGCGCGCTGCTCAACCACCGCAGCTGGATGGTCGGCGCGTCGGCGCCGGTTTGGGGCGATCAGGCCCGCGTGCGCGCGTCCTACGTGGTGCTCGACGACAAGACCTCCCTCGACGCGAGCTGCCGCAAGTGGGGTGTCGGCGGTGTGTATTACCTGTTCGAGCGCAGCGCCTACCTGTATGCCGACGTGGCGAAGATCAAGAACAGCGCCAACGGCATCTGCTCGATCCAGCCCAATCCGGCCCGTACCGCGGTGGATTCCGGCGGCGTCGGCTCGCCGGTGGGCGGCTACGGCACTACTGGCTTCGACCTGGGGCTGAGCTACAGCTTCTGAGCGGTCGTGTGTGTGGCCCGGCCCCGTGTGGGGCCGGGCAGCCGCTCAGGGTTCTTCTGTGGCCATCTTGCCGATGCGGGCGGTGGTTTCGCGGGTGCGTTCGGCGAGCTTGCGCACCTCGTCGGCCACCACCGCGAAGCCGCGGCCGCTCTCGCCGGCGCGGGCCGCTTCGATGGCGGCGTTGAGGGCCAGCAGGTTGGTCTGGTCGGCGATCTCCTTGATCGTGCCGACCAGTTCGCCGATGCGGTGAAGCGTGGCTTCCAGCTTGGTCTGCTGCTTCTCGCGGATCTCCCGTTGCTCGTTCTCGCGCAGCCGGGTGTCGATGTCGGTGAGGGCGCCGACCGCCCGCAGCGGAGTGCCGTCGTTGGCCCGCCGGGTCTGCGCAGAGGCGCGGAACCAGCGGTATTCGCCGCTCTTCAGGGCCAGCCGGTGGGCTTCGTCGTAGGGTGTGCGACCGCTGCGGTCGGCCAGATGGTTGAGGAAGGCCTTCAGCACGCGCTCCCGGTCATCCGGATGGAGGCGCGAGGACCAGGCCTCCAGGCTGTTCGGAAAGTCGTTCTCGTCACTGAAGCCGAGCATGCGCCGCAGTTGTTGCGACCACCATACCGTGTTGGCCGGGTTGAGGGCGTCGCCGCCGACGATCTCGATATCCCACAGGCCGTCGCTGAGCAGCTCGCGGACCAGCTCGAAGCGTTCCAGGCTGCGCTTGAGTAGCGCGTCCTGCTCCAGTGTGTCGTGGATGTCCTGCAGCGAGCCGGCCACTCGCAGCGGCGTGCCGGACGGGTCACGCAGCGTCGTGCCGATGGCGCGGAACCAGCGGTAGTTACCGTCCTTGCGGGCCAGCCGGTAGTGGATGTCGTAGGGTGTGTGGCCGCTGCGGTCGGCCAGGTGGGCGCCGAAGGCGGCGACGACCCGGCGCACATCGTCCGGGTGCAGGCGCGTGCTCCAGCTCTCCAGCCGGTCCGGAAAATCCCGTTCGTCGTCGAAGCCGAGCAGGCGACGCAGCTGGGGCGACCACCAGACGACGCTGTCCGGATGGGCCGGGTCACCGGCCACCAGATGGATGTCCCACAGGCCCTCGCCGCTGGCGCTGCTGATCAGTTCGAAACGCTCGGCCAGTTCGGCGGCCTCGCGGCGGGCCTCGGCGAGGGCGGCTTCAAGGCGAGTGGTTTCTTCGGCGAGGGCGTCCGCCCGGCGGCGGTTTTCTGCCGCCCGGTTCAGCGCGCCCTGGTGAGCTTCCTGCAGGCGGGTGTCGAGCTGGGCAAGGCGGCGGGAGGCCCGGAATGGGGTGAGCAGCGGGGTCTCGCCAGCGAGGGCGTCGGCGAAGTGCTCCAGGTGGGCGAGCCACTGGCGATTGGCAAACACGTTGGTCGATCTCCGTGGAGAAAGGGGCGGAAGGGGCGGGCGCGGGGATGCCCGCAGCGGGCATCCCCGGCCTACGTGTTGCGGACGGACGGGCCTCAGGCCGCGATGACGACCTTCAAGGCTTTGCTGCTGGCCGCGCTGGCGAAGGTCTCGTAGGCATCGAGAGCCTGCTCCAGCGTGAAGCGGTGGGTGATCAGCAGGGACGGATCGAGCTTCTTGGCCTGCACCGTCTTCAGCAGCATGCCGGTGGTGGCGGTATCCACCAGGCGGGTGGTGATGGAGATGTTGTGGGCCCACAGGGTTTCCAGGTGCAGGTCCACCTTGGTGCCGTGTACGCCGACGTTGGCGATCACCCCGCCGGCGGCGACGATGTTCTCGCAGATGCCGAAGGTGGCCGGAATGCCCACTGCCTCGATGGCGGTATCCACGCCGCGGCCTTCGGTGAGCGCCTTCACTGCGTCAGCGGCCTTGCCGTCGCTGCTGTTTACCACGTCGGTGGCGCCGAAGCGCCGGGCCACGTCGAGGCGGTTGTCGTCCAGGTCTACCACGATGATGCGGGCCGGCGAATAGAACTGGGCGGTCAGCAGCGCGGCCAGGCCGACCGGGCCGGCGCCGACGATGGCCACCGTGCTGCCGGGCTGCACCTTGCCGTTGAGCACGCCGCACTCGAAGCCGGTGGGCAGTATGTCGCTGAGCATCACCAGGGCTTCCTCGTCGGCGTCGGCGGGGATCGGGTAGAGGCTGGTGTCGGCGTGGGGCACGCGCACGTACTCGGCCTGGGTGCCGTCGATCAGATGGCCGAGCTGCCAGCCGCCGGTGGTGCAGTGAGAGTACATGCCCTTGCGGCAGAACTCGCATTTGCCGCAGCTGGTGATGCAGGAGATGAGGACCCGGTCGCCGGGCTTGAAGGTGGTGACGCCGGCTCCGACCGACTCGACCACGCCGACCCCTTCGTGGCCGAGCACGGTGCCGGGGGCGACGGTGGGCACGTCGCCCTTGAGGATGTGCAGGTCGGTGCCGCAGATGGTGGTCTTGGTGATGCGCACGATGGCGTCGCTGGCATCCTTCAGCACGGGCATGGGACGTTCTTCCAGGGACTTCTTGCCGGGACCGCCGTAGACAAGGGCTTTCATGGGTTCTTCTCCGGTTGTGTTATGGATTGCCGCGCCCGCAGCCGGACGGCCACGGGGTGGGGCTTTACAGCAGGGGGCATGCCATTCGGGCAGGTGTGCCCCGGCAGCAACGGAGCATCCTGTTTTAAAAGGAGTTTCCGGCAGGCGCCGAAATGTGGACTGCGGGCCGGCGACCGATCCCCGGACGCCGGCCGTCCGATGATCAGACGCTGGCCGTCCGGCGGCTGAAGCGACGCGGCTGGACGACCCAGCCTTCCAGCTGCAGGCTGTCGGGGGCGGTCAGGGCGACCCGCTCGGAGAACCAGCAGCGGGTGGGCAGCAGCGGATTGGCGGCGGTGGCGCGGATGGCTGCCGCGTCGCCAGGCAATTGGGCGAGGGCGCTCCGGATCGCCTCGGCGGCGTCAGGTGGCAGATCGCGGGTGATGAAGACCAGCCGGCCGCGCCGGTCCTCGAAGGCGCCCTCGGCTGGCCAGGCGGGCAGGGTGACTGGCGGGTAGGCGACGCTCTGCACGCACTGGACGACCCGCGGCCGGGATTCGCCGGCCACGTTGACCAGCCCCTTCACGCGCAGCAGCTGCGGGCCGTGCTGCTGGAGGATGCGCCCCAGCGCCAGCGCCAGGCCGAACCACGGCACCGGTGCCTCCAGGCGTACCACGAAGCTCGACACACTGCCGTCGTGGCGCGGCGCATGGGCCGGGGTGCGGGCGCCGCCATGGCGGGTCCAGCTGACGGCCGGCGGCGCGCGGCGTGCCTCCGCATCGCGGGCGCGTTCCTCGCCGAGCCAGGTGGTCACATCGGGCAGCTTGTCGCCGGGCGCATAGACACCGCCGCCGAACAGGCGGGCTGGCTCCACCTGGCCGTGGCGCACCTCGATGCGCGGGGCGCCGGGGTTGAGCTCGGCCAGGCGGGCGCTGAGCCGCGCAAGCTGGCTGGAACCGGCCAGGTCGCTCTTGGTGATCAGCAGGCGGTCAGCCAGCGTCACCTGGCGCACGGCTTCCGGGTGGGCGTCGAGCTGGGCGTCGCAGTGGGTTGCATCCACCACGGTCAGTACGCTGTCGCACACGTAGCGGGCGGCGATGAAGCGTTCCTCCATCAGCGTGTAGACCACCGGCACCGGGTCGGCGAGTCCGGTGGTCTCGATGACGACCCGTGCAACAGGGGGGATCTCCCGCCGGGAGCTGCGCTGGTGCAGTGTCTTCAGTGCCTTCACCAGGTCGCCCTGCACACTGCAGCACAGGCAGCCGGAGTCGAGCAGCACGGTGCTGTCGTCGATCTTGTCCACCAGATGGTGGTCCACGCCCACCTCACCGAACTCGTTGATCAGCAGCGCGGTGCCGGCCATCGCCGGGTTTTGCATCAGGGCGTTGAGAAGGGTCGTCTTGCCGGCGCCGAGGAAGCCGGTGAGCAGGCTGACCGGGATGCGGTCGACGGGGGCAGTCGTCATGGAATGTCTCCTGTTGTCTTGTTCTGTCCGGGGCCGCTTCCGGCCCCTGCAGGGGCATGGATGGCAAGGGCTGTGCCATGAGCTGGCAGCGCCGGGAATGAAGGGCTGGCGGGGCGTTGCGGTGGCGGCGACGTCCGGGAAGCAGCCGCAACACGGCGGAGGCGCGTCCGGAATCCGGTCGCATCGGCGCGCCGTGGCGTAGCCGAACCGGCAGTGGCGACGATTTGCGCCGCCGATTCAAGGGCTTGGCCGACGCCAGGGGGAAGGCCCGGGCGGGCATGCCCCTTGCCATTTCGTCGTGCCGGCGGCGCCAGTGCCGCGGCATCCACATCGAACGACAAAAGGAGACGACATGGGAGTAAGCATCATTGGCTGGGCGCATTCGCCCTTCGGACGGCTGGACGACATGGACCTGGAGGCGCTGATCGGCGAGGTCAGCCGCGACGCGCTGGCCCATGCCGGAGTCGATCCGGCGGACGTGGACGGGATCTGGCTCGGGCATCTCAACGGCGGCTTCGTGCCGGACATCTTCTGTTCCTCGCTGGTCCTGCAGGCCGACCCGCGCCTGCGCTGGTGTCCGGCGACCCGCGTGGAGAACGCCTGTGCGTCCGGGGCCGCGGCGGTGTTCGCGGCCTGCGATGCGATCGAGTCGGGGCGCGCCGGCTTCGCGCTGGTGGTCGGCGCGGAAAAGATGACCGCGGTGTCCGGCCCCGAGGTCACGCGCATCCTCGGCTCGGCGTCCTATGTGCGGGAGGAGGCCGCCCACGGCATGACTTTCCCGGGCCTGTTCGGCGATCTTGCCGAGGCCTATTTCCAGCACTACGGCGACCACTCGCCCACGCTGGCGCGGATCGCAGCCAAGAACCACGCCAACGGGGTGTGCAACCCGTGGGCGCAGATGCGCAAGGACCTCGGCTTCGACTTCTGCAACACGGTGTCGGAGCGCAATCCGCGCATCGCCGGCCCGCTGCGCAAGACCGACTGCTCGCTGGTGTCCGACGGGGCGGCGGCGCTGGTGCTGGCCGACGATGCCCTGCTCGCCAATGCCCGCCGGGCCATCCGTTTCCGCGCGCGGGCGCAGGTGAATGATTTCCTGCCGATCTCCCGACGCGACGTGCTTAGCTTCGACGGGCCGCGGCGGGCCTGGGGTACGGCGCTGGCCGGGGCCGGCTGCCGGGTGACCGACCTGTCCTTCGCCGAGGTGCATGATTGCTTCACCATCGCCGAACTGCTGACTTACGAGGCGATGGGGCTGGCACGGCCGGGCCGCGGTGCCGACCGGCTGGCCGACGGTACGGTCTATCGCGGCGGCGCGCTGCCGGTCAATGTGTCCGGCGGTCTCAAGGCCAAGGGCCATCCGATAGGCGCCACCGGCGTGTCAATGCACGTGCTGGCGGCGATGCAGCTGGCCGGCGAGGCCGGGGACATGCAGGTGGCGGGCGCGCACCTCGGCGGCGTCTTCAACATGGGCGGCGCGGCGGTCGCCAACTACGTGAGCATCCTGGAGAGGCAGAAATGAACCTGGCCCATATCCTTGCGCGCTCGGCGCGGACCTTCCCCGAGCGCCCGGCGCTCCTTGTCGGCGAGCGCCAGTTGCACACTTACGCGGCGCTGGCTGCCCGCTCGGCGCGGTTGGCCGGCTACCTGCGTCAGAATCTCGGGCTCGAGGCCGGCGAGCGGGTAGCGATCTACATGAGCAACTGCGCCGAATACCTGGAATGCCTCTACGGCACGCTGTGGGCTGGCCTGGTGGTGGTGCCGATCAACGCCAAGCTGCATCCCCGCGAGGCGGCGTGGATCATCGGCAATGCCGGGGCACGGCTGGCCTGCGTGTCGGCGGATCTGGCCGGCGAGCTGGCCCCGGTGCTGCAGGACGAGGGGGAAATGCTGCCGCTGCTGGTGCCCGGCGATGTGCACTATCTGCGCGCCGTGACCGCGCTGGCGATCCCGGTGCAGGAGCGGGCGCCGGACGCGCTGGCCTGGCTGTTCTACACCTCTGGCACCACCGGCCAGCCGAAGGGCGTGATGTTGAGCCACCGCAATCTGCAGACGATGACCGCCTGTTTCTTCACCGATGTGGATCCGGTCTCCCGCGACGATGCCTCGGTGTATGCGGCGCCGCTGTCCCACGGGGCCGGTCTCTACAGCTTTCCCTACATGTTGCGTGGTTGTCGCCACGTGATTCCGGAATCCGGTGGTTTCGAGCCGGACGAGCTGATCGCCCTGTCCCGCTCCGTCGGCCGCCTGTGCCTGTTTGCCGCACCGACGATGGTGCGCCGCCTGGTGGACCGGGTGCAGCGCAGCGGCGCCGACCCGTCCGGCTTCCAGACCATCGTCTACGGCGGCGGTCCGATGTACGCCGACGACATCCGCAGTGCCCTCGACGCGATGGGGCCGCGCTTCGTGCAGATCTACGGTCAGGGCGAGTCGCCAATGACGATCACTGCGCTGTCGCGGGAGGTGCTGGCGGACCGCACCGATCCGAACTGGGCGTCCCGCGTGGCGTCTGTCGGCGTCGCCCAGGCACTGGCCGAGGTGCGTATCGTCGATGCCGACGGGCGCAGCCTGGCCAGCGATGAGGTCGGTGAGGTGGTGGTGCGCGGCGACGCGGTGATGTCCGGCTACTGGCGCAACCCGGCGGCCAGCGAGGCCACGCTGCGCGATGGCTGGCTGTGGACCGGCGACATGGGGAGTATGGATTCCCACGGCTTCGTGACCCTCAAGGACCGTTCCAAGGACTTGATCATCTCCGGCGGTTCCAACATTTATCCGCGGGAGGTCGAGGAGGTGCTGATCGCCCATCCGGCCGTGCGGGAGGTGTCGGTGATCGGCCGCCGGGACGCCGAGTGGGGCGAGTCGGTGGTGGCCTTTGTGGTGCTGGAGGAGGGCATCGGGGGAATAGGTGCGGAGGAACTCGACCGCCACTGTCTCGAGCGCATGGCCCGCTTCAAGCGGCCGAAGGAATACCGCTTCGTCGACGCCCTGCCGAAGAACAATTACGGCAAGGTGCTGAAGACCAGCCTGCGCCGATTGCTTGTCGAGGTGTAGGGCGGCTGGGGGCGCTGTCGTGTCTTTCCTGGGGCTGTGGGGGAGAGTGAATGCGTTCCCGCAGCCCGCGGGCCAGGAATGGCAGGAAGGCGCCAGGCTCCATCCGCACATCATCGACCGACGGGGTGCCCGAAATTCGTACGAGCATCCGGAAGGGGCGACCGCTATTAGGACGACAATTCGCCCCAGAAAACCGGATTGTTTTTCTATTCCCTTTTTAATCAAATGGATATTGGCGCTGGCACCCCTCTTGCTGAATAAGGATTGCACGGAAGGGCCATGGCTCCAATTCACGGGGAAATGGCTGCTTGAAAGACAGGGCAATTCTTGAATAGAGAGGATGCAAGGTGTCTGTGAGAAAAATCCATTCGTCTGCCAGGGCGGCCCTGGCAGACGTCTTGCGCGATGACATGACGATCATGTCCGGTGGTTTCGGGCTGTGCGGTATTCCGGCGGCCTTGATCGATGCGGTACTGGAATCCGGCGTGCGCGGGCTGACGATCATTTCCAATAACCCGGGCACAGAGGGCATGGGGCTCGGCAAGCTGTTCAAGACCCGCCAGGTGCGCAAGCTGGTCTGCTCCTACGCTGGCGAGAATGCCGAGTTTGCGCGCCAGTACATGGCCGGCGAGGTGGAAGTGGAGTTCAACCCGCAGGGCACGCTGGCCGAGCGCATCCGCGCCGGCGGCGCAGGCATCCCGGCCTTCTACACGCGGACCGGGGTCGGCACGGTGATCGCCGAGGGCAAGCCGTTGGCCGAGTTCGACGGCAAGCTGTATGTGCAGGAGCGCGGCCTGAAAGCCGACCTGGCCATTGTTCATGCCTGGAAGGCCGACACCGAGGGCAACCTGGTCTATCGCATGACTGCCCGCAACTTCAACCCGATGATGGCCAGCGCCGGCGCGCTGACGGTGGCCGAGGTCGAGGAGCTGGTGGAGCCCGGCGGGATCGATCCGGACCACATCGTCACGCCGGGCATCTTCGTGGATCGCCTGGTGTTGCTGGATAACGTGGATAAACAGATCGAGCAGCGCACGGTACGCCGTCGCGCTGCCGTGGTGGAGGAATAGGCCATGCCCTGGACTCGGGACCAAATGGCGGCACGCGCCGCCCGTGAGCTGCGTGACGGCTATTACGTGAACCTCGGCATCGGCATTCCGACCCTGGTGGCCAACCATGTGCCGCCGGGTATGTCGATCCAGCTGCAGAGCGAGAATGGCATGCTCGGCATGGGCCCCTTCCCGTGGGAAGGGGAGGAGGACGCCGACCTCATCAACGCCGGCAAGCAGACCATCACGACCCTGCCGACGACCAGTTTCTTCGACAGCGCGGCGTCCTTCGGGATGATCCGCGGCGGCCACATCCAGCTGTCCATGCTTGGCGCGCTGCAGGTGTCGGAGAAGGGCGACCTCGCCAACTGGGCGGTGCCCGGCAAGATGATCAAGGGTATCGGCGGGGCGATGGACCTGGTGGCCGGCGTCGGCCGGGTGGTGGTGATCATGGAGCACACCGCCAAGGGCGAGACCAAGGTCGTCCGCGAATGCTCCCTGCCGCTGACCGGCACCGGCGTGGTGAACATGATCGTGACCGACCTGTGCGTGTTCGAGGTGGGACCGGACGGCCTGACCCTGGTGGACCTGGCGCCGGACACTACGCTGGACGACGTGCGGGCGAATACCGAAGCAGATTTTCTGGTGGCGTTGCAGTAGCCGGCAGGCCCGCGATGGCTGGCGCCGGGCTTTTTTGGGGGCAATGCGGTATCCAGCGAGGAATCCTCTTCTCTCTCCCTCTCCTCGGAATCCTCTTTGCCTGGAAGCCCCCGCTTTTTTTCTTTGATGTGATGGGCGAATCAATTCGCCCCTACCGGACGCACGCTTTTCCGGAACGAAGGATCCGTTTCCGGAATTGATCGTGCAATCTGGTGGGGGCGAATTCATTCGCCCGCGGACATTTCCAGCAGCCTGTCCGTTTTCCGGACGGTCGGGGTGTCCGGAAAACGGACGCTTTTGCGTTTGCCAAATGCCCGATACGGGCAATATGCTGCCCCGTGGGCTGTGGCACAAAGACTGCTATGTCCGGATATCGAGCGTTCTGCCGTGCCTCTGCCTGTCCATGGTCCACAATAGGAGCTTGAGCCAGCGGCTGGGACAGAGCCTCGTGGCGATGCGAAGGGACACGCATTGCCGTTGGGCTGGCTGAAAAGCAGACTTCTCCGGATCGGACAAGCGGACAGTGAGCCGCGTTACCGGAGAGAAATACACAGAACCGTGCGCCAGGATGGACTCCATCGGCGACATGGTCGGACACAGACAAAGGAGGGTGGGTATGGCTGCCACAGTTTCAGCGGGCCAGATGTTTTCCATTCCGGAAAACGACGGCCACATCATGACGTCCTGGGAGCGTTTCCTTAGCGGCGACGAAACCGGATCGGACGCGCTGCGTCGCCTGATCGACGATTCCTGGCGGCGCTGCCACGGTGCCAGCGTGGACCCCGAGCGCCATCGGGCGCCGGAGCCGCTGGCCGAACAATCCCTGCATTCCCTGCGTGACGAATGTGGCGAACTGCTCACCGCCAGTGCGCCGGTGATGGCCTCGGCGCGGGACTTTCTGTCCGAGACCGGCACGGTGATGGTCCTCACCGACCAGTTGGGCACCATCCTCAATCTGGAGGGTGACATGGGCACGCGGGGCGCGGCGGAGAACGTGCATCTGCTGTCCGGCGCCAACTGGAGCGAGCTGGCCTGCGGCACCAACGCCATCGGTACGGCGCTGGAGGTCGGCCAGCCGGTGCAGATCCACTCTGCCGAGCACTACTGCGCCGGGATCAAGCGCTGGTCCTGTTCGGCCACGGTGATCCGCGATCCCTACGATGGCACCATCCTCGGCGTGGTGGATGTCTCCGGGCTCAGCGCATCCTACAGCCGCCACAGCCTGGCCCTGGTGGTGGCGACCGCCGGGCGCATCGAGAACCGTCTGGCCAAGATCGAGCTGGGTATCCGCTACCGTCTGCTGGAGCAGTGTGTGGAGCGCCTGTCGGGTATGTCGGCGGACGGCATCATCGTCTTCGACCGGCGTGGCCGCGCCATCAAGGCCAATGGCCGTGCGTCGGTGGTGATGGCCGACATGGGCATCGGCGAGGCGGCGGTGGCGCCGGACGGGCTGGCTTCGCTGTCGCTGGCCTGGAAGAAGGGCCGGCGGTTGCCTGACGAAATGCCCGACTGGATGCGCCAGGAGTGGCTGGAGCCGGTGATCGAGGGGGGCGAGCAGATCGGCGCCGTATTGACGCTGCCGAGCCGCCATTCCGCCAGCCCGGCCGGTGGGCGGATCGTGACATCGGTGATGGGCGGTGAGTCCCCGTCGGAAAAGGAAGGCTCGTTCGAGCGTGTGATCGGGGAGTCATCGGCGCTGATGCAGGCCGTCGGGCGGGCCCAGCAGCTGGCCAAGTCCCGTGTGCCGGTGCTGTTGCTCGGCGAGACCGGCGTTGGCAAGGACGTCTTCGCGCGCTGCATCCACGAGTTCGGCGCCACCAAGGATGCGCCCTTCGTGGCCCTCAACTGCGGCGGTTTCTCCCGCGAGCTGCTGACCAGCGAGCTGTTCGGCTATACCGAGGGCTCCTTTACCGGTGCCCGCCGCGGCGGCATGATCGGCAAGATCGAGGCCGCCGACGGCGGTACTCTTTTCCTCGATGAGATCGGCGAGATGCCCATCGACCTGCAGCCCCACTTCCTGCGCGTGCTGGAGGAGGGCGAGGTGTACCGTCTCGGTGAGAACAAGCCGCGAAGGGTCAATTTCCGCCTCATCGCGGCGACCAACCGGGATCTGCGCAAGGAGATCCAGGCCGGGCGCTTCCGCATGGACCTGTTCTACCGGGTGGCGGTGACCAGTATCAACATTCCGTCCCTGCGCGAGCGGGCCGCCGACATCCCACTGCTCGGCGAGCACTATCTGGAACGGCTGGCCCGCCAGCACGGCCTGGCCCCGCGCCGCCTGTCGCGGGGCGCGGTCGAGCAACTCCAGCAATACGCCTGGCCGGGCAACATCCGCGAATTCCGCAATGTGATGGAGAGCATGCTGCTGACCTCCCAGGAGGCGGTGCTCACCGAAGCGGATCTGCCGCCGGATCTGCGTGCCTCGCCGGATGGCACGCCCGTGGCCGGCGTCGAACTTCCCGGCGGGGACAGCCGCGATCTGACCTGTCTCGAGAACGCCGAGCGCGATGCGATCCTGCGCGCCATCAAGGGCTGCCGCGGCAACATGACGGCGGTGGCGCGGGAGCTCGGCATCGCCAAGAGCACCGTGTATGTGAAGTTGAAGCGTTTCGGGCTCGAAAGCCTGGTGGACGATTTGCGCAACTACCGCGTCTGAACGCCGCCGCCCGGCGGCGCAACAAAACCCTGCATTTCCGTCGACGGGACGGAAATGCAGGGTTTTTTATTTTGCAGGGCGTCCGGTGTCCGGACGATCCGGCCGTTTCATGTTGCGTCGCATTAATTCAACCGGAAAACGGACGGCTTATCCGCAAAGAAAACGGGGTTAATGGATCGTTTTTTGGTTGTTTGTATTTTGTGTTTAAAAATCAATGATTTGATTTTTATTTTAGCCTTGGCACGCCCCTTGCCATATCTACGACTGGAAAGTCCAGGTTCGTTGCCGGAAAAGAAAAAAGCACTCCGGTGGCGCGACAAATAAAAGCCTGGGGTCCACACGACCACGGTTTCCTTTTCCTTGATAGGGAACGGTTTCAATCCACAAGAGGATGGCAGGAGGTAATGCGGTATGGCATTGCAAATCAATATCGATAACGGTGGGACGCTCACCGATATCTGCATCATGATGGACGACACCGTCAAGAAGACGAAGGTGTTGACCACCCCCTACGACCTGAGCAAATGCTTCTTCGAAGGGCTGCAGAAAGCGTCGGCGGTGATCTACGGCGAGCAGAACGTGGCCCGCCTGCTGGAAGAAGTGGACCTGATCCGCTATTCCACCACGCAAGGTACCAACGCCATCTGTGAGCGCAAGGGGCCGCGCCTGGGCCTGATCATCGACGCCAAGGCCCGCGACCTGCCGGTGCGCCTGGCCGAGCATGATCCGGAAGTCTATGAAGCCCTGGTCGGCGACCGGGTGGTCTTCCTCGATACCGCGGCGGTGACTGGTGCAGAGGCCGACATCGAAGTCGTCAAGGCGATCAATCAGCTCACCGCGGCCGGTGCCAACCGCCTGGTGGTGAGCTTCGGCGGCGCCGATTTCCTCGACCTGGAAACCCGCTTCAAGAAGGTCGTGCTGCGCAAATACCCGCGCCACCTGCTGGGCGCCGTGCCGGTGCTGTACGGCAGTGACCTGACCACCGACCGGGATGTGGTCCGCCGCAGCTGGACCGCGCTGATCAACTCCTTCCTGCATCCGGCGATGGAGGCCTTCCTGTTCAACGCGGAAAACCGCCTGCGCGACTACCGCACCAAGAACCCGCTGCTGATCTTCCGCAACGACGGCGACGCCTCCCGCGTGGCCAAGACGGTGGCGATCAAGACCTACAGCTCGGGCCCGCGCGGCGGCATGGAAGGCCTCAAGTCCTTCGCCAGGCTCTACGACATGCCGGACGTGGTCGCCATCGACGTCGGCGGCACCACCACCGACATCGGCCAGAGCCTGAACGGCAAGGTCGCCGAGGTGCAGCGCGGCCACGTGGAAGGCATCAGCGTGTCCTTCCCGCTGTGCGAGATCATGAGCGCCGGCGCCGGTGGCAGCTCCATCTTCAAGGTGGTCAACAACCGCATCGTGATCGGTCCCGAGAGCGTCGGCGCCGTACCCGGCCCGGCCTGCTTCGGCCGCGGCGGCAAGGAGGCGACGATCACCGACGCCAGCCTGCTGTGCGGCATCTTCGATCCCAAGTCCTACTTCGGCGGCGGCATGGGCCTCGACCTGGACCGCGCGGCGACGGCGGTCAGCCTGTCCATCGCCCAGCCGCTGGGCATCGGCCTCGATGACGCGCTGCTGCAGATGGAGCACGCCTACGAGGACAAGATTGCGGTCGAACTGCACCGCTTCACCAAGATCTCCAAAGACACCGTGATGCTCGCCTTCGGCGGCGCCGGCCCGCTCAACGCCTGCGGCGTGGCGGAGAAGGCCGGCATCGACCGGGTGGCCGTGCCCAAGCTGGCGGCGGTGTTCAGCGCCTTCGGCATCGGCGCCTGCGACATCTCCCAGCGCTATGCGGTGGCGCTCGACGAGCGTAGCGAGCAGGCCATTGCGGCGGCCCGCCAGAGTCTCGAGGTGAAGGCCTCCCGCGACATGTTCGCGGAAGGCTTCGGCGCCGGCGAGTACCAGGTGGAAGCCTGGCTGGTCGGCGAGGTGGATGGCGCCGCCGACCTGATCGTGCCCCTCGGCGAGGGCAATGCCTTCCCGGCCGAACTGGCCAAGGCCAGGTCCGTCGAGCTGGAACTGCGTGCCGTCAAGCCGCTGCGCAGCGAAGCCGGCAAGCGCGCGTCCTTCGTCGAAGGCGAACCCGCCCAGGCGGACGGCACCCGCAACGTGCTGACCCGTGGCCAGGGGCGTGTCGACGTGCCGGTCTATCGCCTCTCCCAGCTCAAGCCGGGCGACCACGCCGCTGGTCCGGCGATCCTCGAAGAAGACTACTTCACCTGCCGGGTGCTCGATGGCTGGAGCTTCGTCATCAGCGACGCGGGCGACATCCTGCTCAACAGAAAGGGCTGAAAGAAATGAAAGTACCGATGACCGAATACCTGCGCCTCGACCTGGATGCCGAGCAGTGGGAATGCCGCGTCTGCGATCACGTGATCGGCACGGCGAGCAAGAGCTACAAGGAGGGGATGCTGGTCCATAACCGCGATCCGCGCGAGATCCACCCGCCCATCATCGACCCGGAAAAGTACCGCTTCACCTTCAGCCCCGATCCGGATTGGGTGCGCATCCTCGAGTACTACTGCCCCCATTGCGGCACCCAGGTGGAAACCGAGTACGCCGTGCCCGGCCATCCGCCGCTCCACGACATGCAGCCCGACCTGCCCGCGCTGCGCGCCCAGTGGGCCAAGCGCGAGGAGCTGAAGGACGCCGTGGTCGGCCCCGCCGTCACCGCCGACAAGGGCCACGGGCACTGAGCGGAACCCCCTGGGAATTTGCCGGCGTCCGCCCCTGCACGAGCAGCGAGGCCCTGGGCGCCAGTACGAAAAAATTGAGGAGATAGCATGAGGCGCGTATCAGTCGATATCGGTGGCACCTTCACCGATTGTTTCGTGGTCTGGGATGGCAAGTACATCGAAGCCAAGGCCCTGACCACCCATCACAACCTGGCGCTCGGCTTCAACGAGGCCCTCGGCAAGGCCTGCCACGTCCTGGACCTGGACCTGGAGCGCATCCTGTCGGCGGTGGATTCGGTGCGTTACGCCACCACCCTCGGCACCAATGCGCTGATCGAGCACAAGGGGCCGAAGATCGGCATGCTGGTGACCGCCGGCTTCGAGGCCACCGTGCCGCTCAGCCGGGCCCGTGGCTACGGTGAGGGGCTGGACAACCTGGGCCAGCAGGACATGCCCAATGCCCAGCGTCCCGACCCGCTGGTGCTGCCGCACATGATCTGCGGCGTGCGCGAACGCGTCGACTTCCAGGGCAAGCTGGTGATGCCGCTGGACGAGGACGACGTGCGCACCCAGATCCGTACGCTGGTGGACAAGGGCGCCGAGATCATCGTCGTGGCGCTGGTCAACGCGGTGGTCAATCCCGACCACGAGCAGCGCATCGAGGAGATCCTGCTGGAGGAATACCCGTCCCACCTGCTCGGCGCGATCCCGGTGATCCTGTCCCACCAGGTGGCGGGGCGGAAGGGCGAGTACGTGCGGGCCACCTCGGCAATCGTCGACGGCTACCTGCACTCCACGATGTACCACGCCCTGTCGGCGCTCGAGCAGAACCTGCGCGCCCACCGCTACGAGAAGCCGATGCTGGTCATCCACAACTCCGGTGGCATGGCCCAGCTCAACTCCACCGACGCGCTGCAGACCATCCACTCCGGCCCGGTGTCCGGCATCGGCGCCTCCGAGCACCTGGCCATGCAGGCCGGCCTCGGCAACGTGGTGGCCACCGACATGGGCGGCACCAGCTACGACATCGGTATCGTCGTGGAAGGCGGCATCAAGCACTATGACTTCAACCCGGTGATCGACCGCTGGCTGGTGTCGGTGCCGATGGTGCACCTGGTCACGCTGGGTGCCGGCGGTGGCTCGGTGGCGAGCTACGACCGCATGTACGACACCGTGAAGTGCGGCCCCGAGTCCGCTGGCTCCGACCCCGGCCCGGCCTGCTACGACCGTGGCGGCATGAAGCCGACGGTGACCGATGCGGACCTGATCCTCGGCTACCTGGACGCCAAGAACTACGCCGGCGGCTCGATCCCGCTCAATCCCCGGCGCGCATCGGCGGCCATCGAGGACGCGCTGTGCGACGACCTGGACTGCTCGGTGGTCGAGGCGGCGCTGCTGATCCGCGAGAAGGTGGACGACAACATGGCCAACGGCCTGTTCACCGAACTGCGGGCCCGTGGCTACGATCCCAAGGACTTCACGATGCTGGCCTATGGCGGCAACGGTCCGCTGCACTGCTGCGGCATCGCCCAGAACCTGGCCATCGACAAGATTCTGGCGCCCCCGCTCAGCTCGGTGTTCTCGGCGGTCGGCGCCGGCAACATGCACCAGCTGCACATCCACGAGCAGTCCCTGTACATGGTGCTGTACGACTCCAACACGCGGCACATCTTCGACGACTACGCGCGCTTCAACCGCATCGTCGCCGAGCTGAAGGAGCAGGGCACCCAGGATCTGCTGCGCCAGGGCATCGCCAAGGAAGACATCTGCCACAACCTCGAACTGGACATGCGCTACGGCAACCAGCTGGTGCAGACCACGGCCGTGATTCCCAAGCACGAGCTGCATGGCCCCGGCGACGTGCTGGCGATGATCTCCCAGTTCTCCAACGACTACGGCAAGCGCTTTGGCGAAGGCTCCCAGGCGCCGGAGGCGGGCATCCGCATCAACACCATCCGGGTGGCCGCCTACGTGCGCCACGAGACCGTGCAGTTCGAGGACATCAAGCCGGTGCCCGCCGAGCAGCGCAAAGCCCCGCCGGCACCGAGCAGCACCCGCAAGTGCTACTTCGTCGGCCACGAAGGTTCCTTCGAGACCCCGGTGTGGAGCCGCGCGGCCATCGAGCCGGGCGTGCAGATCCCCGGCCCCGCGATCATCGCCTCGGAAGTGACCACCTTCCTGGTGAACCCGGGCTGGAACTTCGTCGCCGCCAAGCAGGGCGCCTCCTGGTTCCTGCGCGCCTGAGCGCCGCGTGGAGCCGATCCAAGCTAACTAGACGACAGGATTGAAAATGAGCGAAATGAATACGCCGGTTGCGGCCAAGGTGCCCAGCCCCGAGGAAGTGGCGCTGATCAAGAAGTTCCTCAACGACACCACCCTGTTCCTGGGCCCCGACCCGGAAATCATGCAGAACCACGACCTGATGCCGCGCAGCGAGGTCGAGGACGAATGCATGCGCAAGGTGGGCGACGCCCACACCATCGCCAAGATCCGCGACCGCATCCAGGCCGGCTGCGACGAAGGCTACGAGATGGTCGAGCAGATGGGCGCCGCCCCCGGCGCCAAGTGGGGCGACGTGATCACCGGGGTGTATTCCGCCTCGGGCGATCTGGCCATCGCCAGTGCCGGCGGGGTGCTGATCTTCTCGGCGCTGGTGCACCACCCGATCAAGTTCATCATCAAGAACTGGGTGAACGACCCGACGGTGGGCGTGAAGGAAGGCGACGGCTTCATCCACAACGACTCCCGCTACGGCAACGTGCACAACACCGACCAGTCGATGATCCTGCCGATCTTCCACGAAGGGAAGCTGGTGTGCTGGGTGGCCTCCACGGTGCATGAGGGCGAGAACGGCGCCATCGAGCCGGGCGGCATGCCGTCGATGGCCGAGAGCCCCTGCGACGAAGGCCTCAAGATGTGCCCGTTCAAGGTGGTCGAGAACTACCAGATCAAGCGCGACATCCTGACCTTCCTGCAGAACTCGGTGCGCGAGCCCAAGCTGCAGTACGAGGACATGAAGGTCAAGCTGTTCGCCTGCCTGCGCATCAAGCAGCGCATCGAGGAAACGCTCAACACCGACGGCCCCGCGGCGCTGATCTCCACGCTGCGCACCACCATGGAAAACGTGCGTGCCGAAGTGAAGCGCCGCGTCAGCGAATGGCCGGACATGACCGTGCGGACCTACATCATCCAGGACTCGACCCTGCGCGAGAACTGCGTGGTGAAGATCAACTGCCAGCTCACCAAGACCGGCGACCGGCTGATCTTCGACTTCCGCGGCTCCAGCCCGGAATTCACCAACCGCGCCACCAACACCATCGTGGCCGGCTTGAAGGGCATGCTGGCGCAGGTCTTCCTGTGCTACGTGTGGCCGGATCTGCCGCGCGGCCAGGCGGCCTTCGCGCCGATCGAGGTGATCACCGATCCGCACTCGATCGTCAATTGCTCCTACGACGCGCCTAACTCCCAGAGCCTGATGTCGATCTTCACCGGCTTCACCGCCGGCCAGCACGCTGTCGCCAAGTTCCTGTACAGCTGCCCGGAGAAGTACACCAAGGTCCATGCGCCCACCTTCAACATGATCAACACCTTCATCTGGGGTGGGGTCAGCCAGCACGGCGAGACACTCGGCAACCTGTGTGCCGACTTGAACGGCATGGGGGCCGGCGCCACCGTGGATCGGGACGGCGAGCATGCGCTGGCGCCGATCTTCGCGACGATGGCGGACATCGGCGAGCAGGAGCTCAACGAGGAGGAGGTGCCCTTCCTGCAGCTCGTCTCCAAGAAGATGACCCGCGACGCCATCGCCCCGGGCAAGTACCGCGGCGGCCAGGGCTACACCATGATGGTGGCCACCAAGGACAGCGAGCAGTGGGGCTTCATGACGGTCTGCCAGGGGGCCAAGTTCCCGCCGCTGCAGGGCCTGTTCGGCGGCTACGCCTGCGGCTCCTACCCCCTGTGCAAGGTCAAGGGCGTCGATGTGTACGACGTGCTGATGAACGAGCCGGAGAAGTTCAAGCACTCCATCGAGGAGATCATGAACGAGCAGCCCTTCGAGGGCGCCAGCTACACCACCCATCACATGGGCATGGGCTTCGAGATCTCCAAGCGCGGTGAGCTGTTCATGATCTCCCAGGGCGCGGGCGCCGGTTATGGCGATCTGCTGGAGCGCGACCCGGCCGGCGTGATCCGCGACATCGAGGAAGGCCTGATGTCCCCGGGCGTTGCCGAGCGGCTCTACAAGGTCAAGTTCGACCCGACGACGCTGGCCATCAACCATGAGGCCACCGCCGCCGCCCGCGACGCCGAGCGCAAGGCGCGGATTGCCCGCGGCGTGCCCTACGCCGAGTTCATCAAGACCTGGAACAAGCCGACGCCGCCGTCTCATCTGGCCTACTTCGGTTGCTGGGGCGACGACGTGAGCAAGCTCTACATGGGCAGCCCCGACAAGTTCCGCGATGCCAACTCGCCGCGTCCCAACTACATGCCCCATCCGAAGGACGTGCGCATTGCCGAGCTGGAAAGCCGTCTCGTCGCCCTGGGCGCCATGGGAGGTGAAAAGCAATGAGCCAGAGCCTCGCCGACAGTCTGCCCGGTAACGGTGGCCGCGGCCTCAAGGTGTGGCTGAAGGCTTCGGCCTACACCCGCCGGCTGCTGCTGGGGGAAGGGGGCGACCCGTGGCAGGGGGCCGCCCAGTTCCTGGCCTATTTTTCCCAGGCCCAGGGCCTGTTGCGTCCTGACGTGGCCGTGGTGGAAGTCGGCGAGCTCTTCGATGCCTGGCTGGTGCGCCATCCCGAGGTGCGCGCCGAGCTGGGCGCGAAGCGGCGCCTGTCCTATCCGCTGCGCAAGCTGCTGGAACAGGATGAGCCGCGCCAGCTGCTGGCCGAAGTGGTGGAGGCGGTGATCGCCAACCTGCGCGGCCAGACCCCGCTGGTGCTGGCCATGCCGTCGCCCAAGCACTGGCTGCTGCACGCCAACCAGCTGGCCGGGCGTGGCGACGTGGAGCTGGACCCGGACGGCATCGAGGACGCCGCGATGTACATGGCGGACCTCTTGCGCGCCGTATCGGCCAGCCCGGTGGGCGGAGTGCTGCTGGAAGAGCACCCGGACGACGCGACGATGGGCGAGACGGACCTGGAGCGTTACCGTCCGCTGATCAACGTGGCCCACCACTACCGCTGGTCGCTGGCCCTGCGCCCGCAGGGCGCGGCGGTGGCCGAATCGCCGGTGCTGGCGGAGTTCGACGCGGTGCTGACGCCGGCCTTCCAGGCGGCCCTGCCCGTGTCCACCGGCGTGGATGTCAGCCAGCCCCTGGGGGACGGGGCGGCGCTGCCGGCCCTGGCGGCGGGGCAGTTCTACTTTGTCGAGATCCCTGAGACCCAGCGACCCGAGTTTGTCCTGGAAAGCTTGGCCCGCCTCCGGGCCTAGCCTTGACGGGGGATGGATCGACCGGCGGTCCATCCCCCGCTTTTTCTGGCTTTCACGTTCCGATTCCATGACGCCTTTCGCCTTGAGCATGCTGACCTGCATGGTTGGCGGTCTGCTGTCCGTGCTGGCCGCCGCATCTGTGGCGGCGCGCTTCGGCCCGCGGCAGTTGGCGCGGCTGGTGAGCTACGCGGTGGGGGCACTGCTTGGTGCCGCCTTCCTCGAAATCCTTCCCCATGCGCTGGAGGCGTCCGGCGATCCGCGGCGAACCAGTGCCCTCGTTCTTGCCGGCGTGCTGCTGTTCTTCCTGCTGGAAAAGCTCGCCACCCTGTGGCACCCGGGGCATCACGGATCCCACGAGGCCGTGCCCCATGGGGAGACCGGTCACGATGACGGCGGACATCGGCGCAGCGGCATGCTGGTGATGCTCGGCGACAGCTTCCACAACTTCGTCGATGGCCTGGTGATCGCTGCGGCCTTCGCCGAAAGCATGCCGCTCGGCCTGATCACCGCCGCGGCGATCATCGCCCACGAGATTCCGCAGGAGCTTGGCGATTTCGTGGTCCTGCTGCATGCGGGTTTCAGCCGGCGCCGGGCGCTGGCCTTCAACCTGTTGTCCAGCCTGGCGATGGCGGCCGGAGCACTGCTGGCCCACGTCGCCTTGCCCATGGTGCATGGCGCCGTGCCGGTGCTGCTGGCGCTGGCCTGCGCCAGCATGCTGTACGTGGCCGGTGCGGGCCTGATGCCTGGCCTGCACCGCCGCACCCGCCTGGCCGCAACCCTGGAGCAGAGCGTACTGATCGCGGCGGGGGCGCTGTCCATCGGTGGCGCGCATTTCCTCGTCGAGTACGCCGGGTTTTCCTGAATCGCAAACCATTTTTTCTCATTTGTCGTATTTCGTGCAGCAGGGGCCTTCGTGGCCCCTTTTTATTTGTCTTCGGACGGAAGCGTCCGAACGTCGTTCGATGGGCCGACGCATTCTCGGACGCTGTCAATCGGATTGCTGCTACGCCGCAAATTGGGTTGTTGTATGGTGTTTTTG
>JAFEDI010000147.1 GCA_018241725.1 Pseudomonadota bacterium
CTCGAAGTCTCGTTCAAGGTGCTGCCGCGCCCGGTCGCCGAATGCACGCTGGTGCAGGAAGCGACTCAGGCCGAGGCGATCGAGCGCCTGAACCGCTGGGCCGGTCAGCCGCTGCCGCTGTCGGCAAGCGCCTGGGACGACGGCCGCCTGAGCGTGCGTCTCTCCGGCGCCGCGGCGGCGGTCGAGGCGGCGGCGCGCACGCTCGGCGGCGAGCGGCTCGATCCGGTCGCGGCCGAGGCGGTGTGGGCGGCGCTGCGCGAACAGACGCATGCGTTCTTCGCCGGCGACGAGCCGCTCTGGCGCCTGTCGGTGGCACCGGCGAGTGCCGCGCTCGCGCTGCCGGGCGCGCAGCTCATCGAGTGGGGCGGGGCGCAGCGCTGGTGGCGCGGCGACGGCGAGGCGGCCGGGCTGCGCGCCCGCGCGGCGGCTGCCGGCGGTCACGCGACGCTGTTCCGCGGCGGCGAGCGCAGCGGCGAGGTGTTCCAGCCGCTGGCGCCGGGACTCGCGAAGCTGCAGGCCGAACTCAAGCGCTCCTTCGATCCGCACGGCATCTTCAATCCCGGCCGGCTGTACGCCGGGCTCTGAGCGCTGCGGCGCCGAACCCGTACAAGAAAGAACACACCACACCACCATGCAGACCACCCTGGCCGATTTCATCCGCGGCACGGCCGCCGGCGACGAAGCCGAAGCCATCCTGCGCACCTGCGTGCACTGCGGCTTCTGTACCGCCACCTGCCCGACCTACCAGCTGCTCGGCGACGAACTCGACGGGCCGCGCGGACGCATCTACCTGATGAAGCAGGTGCTCGAAGGCCACAAGGCCACCGAGCGCACGCAGACCCACCTCGACCGCTGCCTGACCTGCCGCTCCTGCGAGACCACCTGCCCGTCCGGCGTGCGCTACCACCACCTGCTCGACATCGGCCGTGCCGTGGTCGAGGAACAGGTCGGCCGGCCGCCGCTGCAGAAGTTCCTGCGCTGGTCGCTGCGTCAGGTGCTGCCCTACCCCGAGCGCTTCACGCCGCTGCTGCGCATCGGGCAGGCCTTCCGGGGCGTGCTGCCGGCGCCGCTGCAGGCGAAGCTGCCGCCGAAGCGCGAGGCCGGCAGCTGGCCGAAGTCCGCGCACGCGCGGCGCATGTACGTGCTCGATGGCTGCGTGCAGCCGGGGATCGACGCCAACATCAACGCCGCGACCGCGCGCGTGCTCGACCGGCTCGGCATCCGCGTCGAGGTCGCGCCGCGCGACGGCTGCTGCGGGGCGGCGAGCTTCCACCTCGATGCGCAGGACGAGGGCCTGGCCTTCGCGCGCCGGCGCATCGACGCCTGGTATCCGGCGATCGCCAGCGGCGAGGTCGAGGCGATCATCAGCACCGCCTCGGGCTGCGGCGCCTTCATCAAGGACTACGGCCACCTGCTGCGCGACGATCCGGCCTATGCCGAGAAGGCTGCGCGCGTGTCGGCCGCCGCGAAGGATCTGGTCGAGATCCTCGCCGCCGAGCCGCTCGAAAACCTGTCGCTCAAGCCCGGGGGCAAGACGGCCTTCCACTGCCCGTGCACGCTGCAGCACGCGCTGAAGCTCGCCGGCAAGGTCGAGGCGGTGCTGACGCGCTTGGGCTTCCCGCTGACGGCGGTGCCGGATGCGCACCTCTGCTGCGGTTCGGCCGGCACCTACTCGATCACGCAGCCGGAGCTCTCGAAGCAGTTGCGCGACAACAAGATCCGCGCGCTCGAATCCGGCGCGCCGGATCGCATCGCCACCGCCAACATCGGCTGCCTCGCGCATCTGCAGACCGGCACGCAGAAGTCGGTGCAGCACTGGATCGAGCTCATCGACGCGGCGCTGGCCTGAAGGCGGCGGAGGGATGAAAGGCCGGTGACGGATGGGGATCGAGTCGCATCAGAAGGAAGGCGCCTGCGGGCGCCTTCCTTGTTTGAGGGCTGGGGGCGAGCAGGAATTTCTGGCGAAAGAACCGCGTATTGCAGTTTTACCGGCCATGTTCTACATCCGGAAGACAACTGCTATCGTGATGCAGTTCAGTGGCATGGGTTCGGTCGAGTCGATTCCTGAATATCGGCTTTTCGTAGAACTAAGGAGTCGGTGTTGATTTCCAACATTCAGGTTTTGCGGGCGTTTGCTGCACTGGCGGTGGTTTTTTATCATACCGGCTATTTCATCGATGGGCGCGTGCATACCGACTTTCAGGGGGTGGCCGTATTTTTTGTTATCAGCGGTTTTATCATGGTGCATATTTCCAGAAAGGATGCCGGACACTTCCTTCTGAGACGTGTCATCCGTATCGTGCCCCTGTACTGGGCCGTGACGCTGCTGTCGGTGGTCTGGTACGTGTTCGGCTTTGCGAATCCCCTGCGGACGTTGCCGATTCTGTCGGATTGGCTGGTCAATGATCGGATGAATTTGTTGAACTGGATCAAGCTGACGGCGAGGATCGAAGACTGGCAGCATGTCCAGGATGTGATCAGAAGCCTGTTCTTTGTTCCCTATCGATCGGCATCCGGAAGTATTCAGCCGGTGATGGGCGTCGGGTGGACGCTCAACCTGGAAATGTTCTTTTATCTGGTGTTTTCGGTGTGTCTGTTGCTGAACCAGCGCTTTGCGCCCTTGATGGCCTGTCTGGTCCTGCTGGCGTTCAAGGTGATCTGGCTCACCGGGCTGTGCACTGCGGATGCCTGCGAACTGTATGCCAGCCATTACACCGTCTTTTTTATCGAGGGGGTCATTGTATTTTATCTGTGGGATTTGACGGGGCGACGCTATGTGCACAAGGCTCGCCCGTTTGTGGTGGCTGCGGCTGTGGGTGCCGCCGGGTTTCTGGTTTGGTTCAGTTATCACCTTGAATTCATGCCGGCAGAGGATCGTGGTCTATGGCCATGGTTGGGTGGTCTGGCGCCGATGCTGCTGGTCTGGTCGGCGCTGATGCTGCACACGGCGAACTGTCGTGTCCGGGCGTCGTGGCTGATCGGGTTGGGGAATGCTTCCTATGCCTTGTACCTGATCCACACCCTCGTGCTGGATACGCAACGAACCTTGGTGGTGCGATGGAGTTATCTGGATGCTGCAAAAAACCTGACCGGTGTGGCTGTCGGTGTCATGATCAGCGTGATACTGGCCTGGCTGCTGTATCAACATTTTGAGAAACCGATCCTGGACGGGATGAATCGTTTGTTGCGTCTGAATCGTCCGGCGATCGGGAATTCCGATGCAGCCCTGTCGTTGGAGGGCAGGGCGGAAAATGCGGATTTGCCATCGGGGTCGGGAAAGGATTGATGCTCCGGTCTTCCTGCAAACGGCACGCGCTTTTTCCGGGTGCAATGGCAGACAGGCAACTGGCGAGCGTGGCGGTTTCCTTCTGCGCGCGGGGCCGGTGCATGGCACTGATAGCGGTCCGAGTGCCATGAACCCCCTTCGGGGCAGCCGCTGCGCTCCCGCAGGGGAGCGGGGCGCAGTCCGGGCCTCGTAACGGCCCGCAAGTGCGTGTCGGGCGTTCCGGATCCGCGCTGCTGACTGCCTGTATGAGCTGTCACGGCCACGGTAGACAGGCCGCACGCCAGGGACTCGCCCGGGCGGCAACGGATTCCGCATGGGGCCGGCATTCATGCTTGACCCGTGTGCTCACGCGCCGTACCCCTGCCATCAGTCGGGGCAAACGGGCAGGCGCAGCGATGGCGGCACAGTGCAAATACGACCTGCTGGTCATCGGCGGCGGCATCAACGGCGCGGCGATCGCGCGCGATGCCGCCGGCCGCGGTCTGCGCGTGCTGCTCTGCGAGCGCGACGACCTCGCCGCGCACACCTCCGGCGCCAGCACCAGGCTGCTGCACGGGGGGCTGCGCTACCTCGAACACGGCGAGCTGCGGCTGGTCGCGCAGGCGCTCGCCGAGCGCGAACGCCTGCTGCGCCTCGCCCCGCAGCTTTCGCAGCCGCTCGACTTCGTGCTGCTGCCGGCGCGCGGCCTGCGTCCCGGCTGGCTGATCCGGCTCGGGCTGTTCCTGTACGAC
>JAFEDI010000148.1 GCA_018241725.1 Pseudomonadota bacterium
TCCGATTCCGGGTCGATGCCGACCATCCACACCGGCTCCAGCACCGGGCTACGCTGCAGCTTGGCCAGCAGGTCCGTGCCGATGTTGCCCGGGCCGATCAGGGCGCATTTGATTTTCTTGGTCATGGGTTTTCTCTCGGTTGGGTGACGGGCATTCCCGTTCTGGTGTTCTGTTCTTGTCTGGGGATGCAGACTGCGCGGCTTCCGCCCAGGGAGTTCAGGGAGGAAGACGGAAACCGCGCAGCTGCAAACTCTTCACGTCAGACGAAGCGCACCGAGCAGCCGCCGATGCCGGCGATGGTGAGACGCAGGTTGTCCCCCGCCGCAACGGGCACCATCGCGCCGAGCGCACCGGAGAGGATGATCTCGCCCGCTTTCAGCGGAATGCCGAGACGGCCGAGGGTGTTGGCAAGCCACACCACCGCGTTTACTGGCGAGGCCATCGTGGCGGCGCCAGCGCCCGTAACGGCTACTTCGCCGTTCTTTTCCAGCACCATGCCGCAACTCACCAGGTCCAGTTCGCGGGGATCCACCAGGCGGGAACCGAGCACCAGCACGCCACAGGAGGCGTTGTCGGCCACCGTGTCCTGGATACGGATCTTCCAGTCCCGGATGCGCGAGTCGACGATCTCGAAGCAGGCCATCACGCCTTCGGTAGCCCGCAGCACGTCGGCTGCCGTGACGCCGGGCCCGACCAGGTCGTGCTTGAGCACGAAGGCGATTTCCCCTTCGGCCTTGGGCTGGATCAGGGTGTCGATGGGAATCGGGTCGCCGGTGTTGTAGACCATGGCGTCGGTCAGCTGACCGAAGTCGGGCTGACCGACGCCCAGCATGTTCATCACGGCGCGGGACGTGACACCGATCTTCTTGCCGATGATCTTTTCACCGTCCTGCAGGCGAAGGGTGATCAGCTTCTGCTGGATCGCGTAAGCGTCTTCAATGGTCAGGGTGGGGTATTGCCCGGTCAGCGGACTGACCATCGAACCCTGACGCAGGGCGTCGTAGAGCGTTTCGGCCAGGTGGTCCGTCAATTTCTGGTCAGTGATGGCGTGCATGCCTTGTTCCTTCGGGGGCCTCTTTGGACCCCGTGCGTGTTTGTGGAAGCGGCCTTCGGGCCTGCCTACAAATGTTTGTGGCCCCAGACGCTGGTCACGTCGAAGAGCTTCACATCGGTGTCGTCAGGCGCCATTTCCAGCCCGCCCCAGCCGCATTCGAGCTGCAGCTTCGACGGTGACTCCACGTAGAACGAGAACATGTTGTCGTTCACGTGGCGTCCGATGGAGCGGGTCTGGCGGAAGCCGTGGGCATGGACCCGGTCAAGGGTCAACCCGACGTCATCGATGTGATTGACCTGCAGCATCAGGTGTCCGAGGCGGCGGGGAATGGGCAGGCGGCCGAAGGCCAGGGTGTGATGGCGCGGATTGCAGCGCATGAAGATGAAGTCGCCAGCCAGACCACCGTAGTTCTTGGTGGACACGTAGTCGCTGGTGACGAAGCCCATGATTTCGCCGTAGAACTGCTGTACGCGCAAGGGGTCGTCCACGACCAGCATGAGGTGACCCAGACCCTGTTCGCCGGTCACGAAGCCGCCGTGGCCCACCGCGGCGCGGAAGGGGCGCTGGGGCTGGAGGAGGCTGCCGTAGGAGACTTCCACGTCGATCCCGGAGGGGTCGGTCAGCAGGCACATCTCATAGACGCCACGGGCGGCGCATTCGTCGCGGCTGCCCATGCGGAAAGGATGTCCGGCCTGCTCCAGGCGGGCGCAGACTTCTTGCAGGCCGGCCCGGTCGGCCACTTCCAGTCCAATGACCTTGAGGTCATTCCGCTCGCCGCGGGACACCATGATGCGCCACGGGCGGGCGTCGATCCGCAGTTTCAGGCAGTCGTCACTGCTGTCTTCCGCCACTTCGCAGCCGAATACGTCGCTGCCGAAGACGCGCCAGCGTTCCAGGTCGGAGGCCTCGATTTCCACGTAGGCCAGGCGTTTTACCAGACTCATCGCGAGGTCTCCTCAGCGGGTCCGGCGCCACGTCAGCCGGGCCGTACGGGCTTCGGGCGTGCCTTCTTCCAGGCGGGCGACCAGCATGAGTTCGCCGTTGTCGCCGCGAATGATCCTGCGGCGTTGCTTGCCCCCCTGCCAGTTCGGGAAGATGGCCAGCTCCACGTGATGGGTCACGTAATCGCCCTCGAGCGAGTAGGCGCCCGCGTAGGAAAGGTATTCGTTGTAGGCGGCGGCCTTGTCGGCATCGCTGGCATCCCACTGGCCGCCGCTGCTGAAGAGCGTGCGCGGTGAGCGGGTCACGAGACAGAACATCGTTCCGTCGCCGTATTCGATGAAGCCTTCCAGCTTCTCGCCAAAGGGATGGACGACGCGCCCATCGTCGTACTCTTGCGTCCACGACTGGATGTACCAGCGTCCCTTGATGTCATCGGTCATCGTTCAACTCCTCGTCACCCGTCGCGCAGTGCTCGGGTGGGATTGGACTTATTCGGTCAGGAAGTCGCGCACCAGGCGCGCGAAACGTCCGGCATGTTCAATTTGCGTCCAGTGGCCGCAGTGGCCATAGACGTGCAGTTGGGCGTTCGGGATCAGTTCGCACAGGCGCAGGGAATTGGCGAGGGGAATCACCTTGTCTTCGCGGCCGTGGATGATCAGCGTTTCGTGGGGAATCGCCTTGATCGCGTTCTCGGCGCTGGCGAGCGCCTTGACCCATCGCTGGCGAGGGGCCGGGAACATGGCCGAAAAGGCTTCCTGGGCGCCGGGCTGGATGCTCGCCTCGTAGCGGGAGCGCACGATGTCCTCGGTGATGCGGGAGCGGTCGAAGGCAAAGATGTCCATGATCCGGCGCATGTTGTCCATCGAGGGCTCGTAGCCCCAGACCGCGTCCAGACCAGGCGTCAGTTCGAATTCGACGCCGGCTGCGCCCATCAGTACCAGCCGCCGGACACGCTCGGGATGCTGGATGGCCAGCATCAGGGCGAGGGCTCCGCCAAAGGAGTTGCCGACGATGTCTGTCTGCTCCAGGCCCAGGGCATCCATCAGCCCTACCGCCTGGGCCACCCAGCGCTCTGCCGAATACTGTCCTTCCGGAGCGCGGGCGCTGTAGCCGAAGCCCAGCATGTCGGGCACGATCACCCGGCTGCTCTTGGCCAGTTCCGGCATTGCCAGGCGCCAGTTCACAAAGCCGCTCACACCCGGGCCGGAGCCGTGGATCATGAGAACGGGATGGCCTTCGCCCAGGTCGTGATAATTCGTCCTGACGCCATCGATATCGATGGAAAGACCGATTTCCGGGTTCTGCTGCATAGTTGCTGAAATCCTTTAGGGATGCGGGTCCCTGAGCCCGTATCGGGGACTGGCCGGCGCCTGAATGACAGAGCGCAAATCCTGTCTCGATGCTGCGCCGGCCGACGCCATGGGATTGAGTGCCCGTTGCGCGCCGATCGATATCGTCGCGTCGGCATGCAACGGAGGGGCTCAGAACTCCACCTTGTCCACCTTGTAGCGCGGCGGCTTGCCGTCGGCGGTTTCGCGGAAGCGAATGGACGAGGTCTTGGTCGCGCCGTTTACGCCGCGGCCAGGCTTGGCGATGCCGCGGTTCCAGCGGGAACACAGCTTGCGCCAGGTAATCGGGGACAGGTCGGTGGCCACGAGTTGCTCGTCGTCCCAGCCGGTGCCGTCGGCATAGAAGTTCTGCATCGCTTCCCGGGCGTAGATGTCGCAATCATTGAAGCCGTGCAGCGCGAGGGGCTTGTATACGCGCTCGAAGCGGTACTTGTGATCTTCCAACTCCTCGGGCGTCTTGCAGACGCGGACGAGCACCTCCCAGTATTCGTGGGTGTCGTCAGTGATGGGCACGTTCCATTCGTACTGTACGACGTGTTCTTCCGGCCAGTTTTCGACCATCAGCACACCGGGCATCACGATGGACGTGCGGTAGGGACGGGCATTGACGCCCTTTACTTCCACACCCAGCTCCTTGTTTGCCAGGATGGGTTGCCACTTGTCGGTGAAGAGCCACTGCATCATGCCCTTCGGGCCGTTCTCGTCTTCGACCACGGTGATTGCGTCGTCACCGGTCGGCACGATGCCCAGGGGCAGGACCCAGTTCATGGCCTGCACGATGCTGCAGTCCTTGTGGACCAGGATGTGGGCATTGTCGAAGCCGTTCTCGATGGCAATACGCCAGTTGCCGTAGCCGGTGCGGTGCATGCCCATCGCTACGGCACCTTCGTCCAGCAGGCTGGGGGTGTCCGGCCACAGGGGGTGCGGGAAGCGCTCGTTGCTCTTCGGGAAGCGGAAGGGCAGGTCGTGTTCCAGCGGCGGAACGTCCGAGTCCGGGTAATCGTCCTCACGCACGAAGACGAAGATCATGCCGGCCACTTCATGTACCGGATAGGTCGTCACGCCGGTGGTGCCGATCAGCTTGTCGTTGGGGTTGCCGACGATGGTGGTCAGGCTGCCATCCTTCAGGTCGAAGGTGAAACCGTGGTACCAGCAGGAAATGGTCTTCTTGTCGAAGCACATCTTCTTTTCGGAGAAGCGCACGCCACGGTGTACGCACTGGTCTTTCAGCGCATATACCTTGCCATCCACCCGGCGCAATACGATGGGGACACCGCAGATTTGCACGCCCTGGACCTGGTCTTCCGCAAGCTCATCGCTGAAAAGGGCGGGATACCAGTGGTTGATGAAGCCCCAGGCGGCATCCTTGTAAGGCTGGTATTGGCTCTGGGTCTTCTGATTATTGACGCGCTCTTCGCTGATGGTATTCAGTTTCTGGGTGCGCCGACGAATGATGGGTTGCTCCGACATCTTGATCTCCCGATTGCTGATTGAATGAGGTCGCGGTGAATCTGGGAGATATGGTATTGGGCGGGAATTGAGTCGACGCTCCACTTACTGCTCTGCTTATCCCCTTAGTGCACGAATGAAATACGGCATCTTCGGGAGCGTCGAATGGGCTTCCCCGTTGCTGGGAAAGCCCACTGCCCGCCCTTAGCGCATCCCATTACACACAACTCTTGATCCTGTAGTCTTGGATGCCAAATAACTGACAGGGCTGACGGATGAGTTGGGCGAGAGACGAGTTCGGGACGATAGAGCTGGGTGATCAGCGGTTGAACAA
>JAFEDI010000149.1 GCA_018241725.1 Pseudomonadota bacterium
AAGAACGATGTCAAGGAAGGCATCATCACCTACAAGCTGGCCGCCCACGCCGCCGACCTCGCCAAGGGCCACCCGGGCGCCCAGATCCGCGACAACGCGCTCAGCAAAGCGCGCTACGAGTTCCGCTGGGACGACCAGTTCAACCTGGGCCTGGACCCGGACAAGGCCAAGAGCTTCCACGACGAGACCCTGCCCAAGGAATCGGCCAAGGTGGCCCACTTCTGCTCCATGTGCGGCCCGCACTTCTGCTCGATGAAGATCACCCAGGACGTGCGCGATTTCGCAGCGAAGCAGGGCATCGCCGAGGACGAGGCCCTCAGCAAGGGCATGGAGACCAAGGCCGTCGAGTTCGTGAAGAGCGGCGCGGAGATCTACCGGAAGGTCTGAGGTGGGATGCGCCTGGTGGCGGCTGTCAGATCATCTCCCAGCCCAGCTTGCCGATCAGCACCGTCACCACGGCCAGGAAGGCCTTGCGCACGAAGCCGCTGCCGTGGCGAACGGCCAGCCGCGTGCCGACCTGGGCGCCGGCCAGGTTGCACACCGCCATCGTCAGCCCGATGCCCCACAGCAGCGGGCCGTGGCTGGCGAAGAAGGCGATGGCCGACAGGTTGGTGGCGACGTTGACCAGCTTGGCGCTGGCCGAGGCGCGCAGGAAGTCCATGCCGAACAGGCGCACGAAGCCGAAGATCAGGAAGCTGCCGGTGCCGGGGCCGAAGAAGCCGTCGTAGAAGCCGATGGCGGCGCCGAAGGCGGCGGCGCGCCAGCGGTCCGACGGGCGCAGCTCGCGGGTCGGCGCGTGGCCGAGCTCCTTGCGGCGGAAGGTGTAGATGGCCACCGCCAGCATCAGCACCATCACCAGCGGGCGCATCGCTTCGCGGGGCAGCCAGGCCACCACTGCCGCGCCCAGCCAGGCGCCGGCCAGCGCGGCAAGCGCCGCCGGCAGTACGACGAACCATGGAATCCGTACGGTCCGCGCGTACTGCCACAGGGAGGCGCCGGTGCCGGCGATGCTCGACAGCTTGTTGGTGCCGAACAGGGTCGGGATGGGCACCTGCGGAAAGTGACCGAGCAGGACCGGGATCTGGATCAGGCCGCCGCCGCCGACCACGGCATCGACCGCACCGGCGAAGAAGGCCACGCTGCCGAGCAGCAGGAGTTCGAGGGACATCGTGTTCGGTTTTCCGTTGGGGCGAAATCATGCGTCCTCCTGGCGGATCTTGTGGCCGAGGGCGAATGAGTTCGCCCCCGCAAGGGGGGCGAGTTTCGGGGGGCGAAGTTGGATCAGGCTACGGCGGGGGCTTCGGCGACCGGCAGGGCTTCGTCTTCGTCGTCGAAGGCTTCATCGACCGGGACGATGGCATTTTCCCACTTGGCGACGACGCTGGTGGCGATGGCGTTGCCGAGCACGTTGGTCACGGTGCGGCCCATGTCGAGGAAGTGATCGATGCCCAGCACCAGCAGCAGGCCGGCTTCCGGCAGGTTGAACATCGGCAGCACGGCGGCGACGACGACCAGCGAGGCGCGCGGTACGCCGGCGATGCCCTTGGAGGACACCATCAGCACCAGCAGCATGGTGATCTGCGTGGTCAGGCTCATTTCGATGCCGTAGGCCTGTGCGACGAACAGCGCGGCGAAGGTGGTGTAGATCATCGAGCCGTCCAGGTTGAAGGAGTAGCCCAGCGGCAGCACGAAGCTGGTGACCCGGTTCTTGATGCCGAACTTTTCGAGCTGCTCCATCAGCTTCGGATAGACCGATTCGCTGGAGGCGGTCGAGAAGCCGACCAGCATCGGGCCGCGGATCAGCTTGAGCAGGCGGAAGACTTCCTTGCCGAGCACGAAGTAGCCGGCGGCGATCAGCACGATCCACAGGGCGGCCAGCGCCGCGTAGAAGCTGAGCAGCAGCTTGCCGAAGACGAGCAGCATGCCCAGGCCGTTGGTGGTGATGGCACCGGCGACGGCACCGAACACGCCGACCGGGGCGAAGCGCATCACGTAGTCGGTGACCTTGAGCATCACGTGGACGACTTCTTCCATGGTGCACACCAGGCTGCGCGCCGTCTGGCTGTGCAGGTGGCCCAGGGCGGTGCCGAAGAAGACCGCGAAGACCAGGATCTGCAGGATTTCATTGGCCGCCATCGCTTCGAAGATGTTCTTCGGGAAGACGTGGGTGATGAAGTCCTTCAGGTTCAGCGCGCTGGTCTTCAGGTTGGTGGCGGTGCCAGCCTCGGGCAGCGGCACGTTGAGGCCGGTGCCGGGCTGCAGGATGTTGGCGAAGAGCAGGCCGAGCAGCAGCGAACAGAATGAGGCGCCGACGAACCAGCCGAGCGCCTTGAGGCCGATGCGGCCGACCGTTTTGGTGTCGCCCATGCCGGCCAGGCCGGCGACCAGGGTCGCGAAGACCAGCGGGGCGATGATCATCTTGATCAGGCGCAGGAAGACATCGGTCAGGATGCCGAAGTAGGAAGCGATCTCCTTGGCCTGGGCGGGGGTGGCGGCCAGCGTGTTGCAGGCGTAGCCGACAATGATGCCGAGCACCAGGGCGATCCCGATCAGGGACGTCAGCCGGTTCATTTTCATGATGTTCTCCTTGTTTCTATGAATGGAGGGCTGCTCAGGCGGCCCGGGCCGGGATCATTTGCGGCTTGGTCAGAATTTCGGGGCGCAGCACCTCGGCCAGCGCGTCGGCGCTCATCAGGCCGCGGTCCAGCACGATCTCGGCGACACCCTTGCCAGTGGCGTGAGCCTCGGCCGCCACGTCGGTGGCGTTGGCGTAGCCGATATAGGGGTTCAGCGCGGTGACGATGCCGATGGAGCGCTCGACGCTGGCGCGCAGGGCGTCGCGGTTGGCGGTGATGCCGTCCACGCACAGGTCGGCCAGCGTGGTGCAGCCGCGGGACAGGTGCAGCACGCTCTTGAACAGGCTGTGGGCGATGATCGGCTCGAAGGCGTTGAGCTGCAGCTGGCCGGCTTCGGCGGCGAAGGTGACGGTCATGTCGTTGCCGATGACTTCGAAGGCGATCTGGTTCACCACTTCCGGGATCACCGGGTTGACCTTGCCCGGCATGATCGACGAGCCGGCCTGGCGCGGCGGCAGGTTGATCTCGCAGAAGCCGGCGCGGGGGCCGGAGGAGAGCAGGCGCAGGTCGTTGCAGACCTTGGACAGCTTGGCGGCGACGCGCTTGAGCACACCGGACAGCTGGATGAACGAGCCGCAGTCCTGGGTGGCTTCGATGAGGTTCGGCGAGGTGACCACCGGGATGCCGCTGACTTCGGCGAGGCGGCGGCACACCAGGCCGGCGTAGTCCGGGTGGGCGTTGATGCCGGTGCCGATGGCGGTGGCGCCGAGGTTGATCTCGCGGATCAGCAGCGCGGCTTCCTTCAGGCGCTCCTCGTCCTCGCCGAGCATGGTGGCGTAGGTGGAGAACTCCTGGCCGAGGGTCATCGGCACCGCGTCCTGCAGTTGGGTGCGGCCCATCTTCAGCACGTCGGCGAATTCGGTGGCCTTGCGCTCGAAGGCGAAGCGCAGGTGGGCCATGGCATCCACCAGGCGGAAGATGCCCACGTAGGTGGCCAGCTTGAGGGCGGTGGGATACACGTCGTTGGTGGACTGGCTCATGTTGACGTGTTCGTTGGGGTGCAGGAACAGGTACTCCCCGCGCCGGTGCCCCAGGATCTCCAGTGCCCGGTTGGCGATCACCTCGTTGGCGTTCATGTTGGTGGAGGTGCCGGCGCCGCCCTGGATGACGTCCACCACGAAGTGCTCGTGGTACTGGCCGGCGATCACTTCGCGGCAGGCCTTGACGATGGCCTCGGTGCGCTCGCTGTCGAGCAGGCCCAGTTCCTGGTTGGCCTGGGCGGCGGCGAGCTTGATCTGGGCGAGGGCGCGCACCAGGTCCGGATAGGCGGCGATGGAGATGCCGCTGATGTTGAAGTTCTCCAGGGCCCGCAGGGTGTGCACGCCGTAGTAGGCGGCGGTGGGGACCTGGCGGTCGCCGAGCAGGTCGTGTTCCGTGCGGTAGATGGCGGTGGTGGTCATGCGTGTCTCCAATGCTTTTGAATGTCGTTTGCCGGGCCGTGGAGAGGCCGTCGTGCCCATTCATTTGCAGGAGCTGTGCCACCGCCCGGACCTCGATCCGAGTTTTTATATGTATGTTTTTAAAGGGTTTTGTTTTCTCTGGTTACGGGCTTGTTCGGATTCCCGGAAAGGGGGCGAAAAAAGCATCCGGAAATCCGAACGCCGCGAAGATGGGGCGGGCTCAGTACCAGTTCGAATCGTCGTCGTCGGTCGCCTTGCGGGCGGCGGCCTTTACGCGGACGGCTTCTTCGCGCAGGAAGGTGACGATCTGCCAGATTTCCTCCTCGCCGAGGGCCATGCCGAAGGAGCCCATCTGCGTGTTGGGGCGGCCCTTGGAGATGGTGTCGAACATGAACTTGTCGGAGTTGGGGCCGCCGGGGGCCCAGGCGCCGCGCACGAGCTGCGGGCATTTGCCGCCGTGGCCGCGGGTATTGTGGCATTGCTGGCAGTTGCGGCCGAATAGCTCCTCGCCCTTGCGGGCGGCCTCGGCGTTGCCGGCGAGGGGATTGGCCGATGCGGCGGTGGGGGTGCCACCGGCCGGCGTCACACCGAAGGCGTGGGCCAGGCCGCTGAGCCCGAGGGCGAGGCACAGGCCGATGGCGGAGGCCCGCTGCCGGACGGCACGGGCGGTGAGGGACTTGGGGGAGATGGGGTGTGTCATGGTTCTCTGGTGTGGGGTCGTTGGTTTGATCACGGCGTCAGGCCGTGGGCCCTCAGGATTGCGTCGAGGCGGCCGTCGCTACGCAGGCTGTTCACTGCGGCATTGACGTCGGCCAGCAGGGCTGCGTCGCTGCGGCGCAGCGCGAAGACGAAGCGGGTGCGGCCGGCGTCGGGCAGCGACAGGCCGTCGATGGTTGGGGCCTTGCCCAGCCGCCGGGCCTCGGCAAGGGCCGGTTGCCACAGCGCAGCGGCGTCCACGCTGCCGTCGGCGAGGGCGGCCAGCAGTGCGCCGTTGTTGCCGTAGGGCACCCGGTGCAGGTGCTGCTGGAACAGGTAAAGGTCGGCCGGCGTGGCGGTGACCACGCCGATCCGGCCGAGCTGGCGGGCGTCGTCGAGGCGGCGCACTGCCGTGCGTGCGCCGACCAGCACGTAGCCGGTTTCCAGGTATGGGTTGCTGGCCGCCAGGCGTTTCTCGGCCAGATCCTCGTTGGGCCCGCCACTCTCCGGGATGCCGGCAAACAGCGCGCAGGTGCCGCCACCAAGGTTCTGCGCGAGGGCTTTTCCGAGGCCGCCCCGGTTCGGGATGGTCACCCACTGCAGGCGGACTTCCCGGCCGAGTTGCCCGGCAATGGCGCGGGCCAGTTCGGCGTCGATGCCGCCGTCCGGCAGGCTGCTGGCCGAGAACGGGGTGTTGGCCTCGGCGAGGCAGACGGTCAGCGGGCCGCCGCCTGGTTCTGTCGGAGGCGGCGCGCTGCCGGCCGGCAGGCCGTGGGCGAGCAGGGCCAGCAGAGCGCCGCAAAGGCGTGTGCGCGGTGTCATGGATCGCTCCGCGGGCGCGGCCAAGGCTTCGGCTGCGCCCGCCGCAAGGGCTGGGACAGGGTTAGCGGTACTGGGGCGAGAGGGCGAAGACCATCATGCCGCCGCCGCGGTTCTGGTGCTTGAACAGCTCGCCGTACACCAGCGGCCACAGGCTGCCGCCGCCAGGGCCGTAGACGATGGCTACGTACTGCTGGCCGTTCACGTTGAAGGTGGTCGGGTTGCCGTGGATGCCGGTGCCGACATTGAAGCGCCACAGGGTCTCGCCGGTGTCGTCGCGCATCGCCGAGAAGTAGCCCTCGGCGTCGCCGGAGAAGACCAGCCCGCCGGCGGTGGCGAGCAGGCCGCTGGTGGCCGGCGTGCTCTGCGGGCGGGACCACGCCAGCTTGCCGGTGGTGGCGTCGAAGGCCTTCACGCCGCCCGTGTAGGGGTTGGCCTTGAGGACCTTGGACGACAGGAACCACTCGCCCTGCTTCCATTCCATCTTCTTGGCCTGGATGTCCATCGAGCTGTCGATGTAGGGCACGTAGAGCAGCTTGGTCAGCGGGCTGTAGGCGGCCGGGTGCCATTCCTTGCCGCCGTCGAGGATGGGGGCCACGTCGGTGGCAACCTTGTCGTAGCCGGGCACCTTGTCCGGATTGACGATCGGGCGACAGTTGCCCTGGAAGCCGGTGACCCAGTTCACGCGGGCGATCGGCACCACCCAGTTGCACTTGCCGCTGTCCCGGTTGATGGAATAGACGTGGCCGTTGCGGTCGGCGTGCAGCCACACCTTGCGGCCCTGGTCGTCGTCCACCAGGATGGTTTCGTTGTTGCCGTCGTAGTCCCAGGAGTCGTTGGGGGTGTACTGGAAGTGGTGCTTGATCTTGCCGGTGGCGGCGTCGAGGGCCAGCGTGGAGTTGCTGTACAGGTTGTCGCCGGCGCGCACGCGGGGATCGAAGTCCGGTGTTGGGTTGCCGACGCCCCAGAAGATGGTCTTGGTCTTGGGGTCGTAGTTGCCGGTCAGCCAGGCGGAAGCACCGCCGGTCTTCCAGGAGTCGTTGGCCCAGGTCTTGGCGACGGGGTCGTTGGCGCTGGTCGGGCGGGTGGTGGTCTGCCAGACGGTCTTGCCAGTGTCCGGGTCGAGGGCGGTGATCTTGCCGACGTTGCCGCCCACGTCGGAACCTGAGTTGCCGACCACGATCAGGCCATTGGCGACCAGCGGCATGGAGGTGTAGATCTCGCCGCTGCGGTAGTCGCCGAGCGCGACGTCCCACACCACGCGGCCGGTGGTGTTGTCGAGGGCGACCACGTGGCTGTCGAGGGTCGCCATGTAGACCATGTTCTTGAACACCGCGACGCCCCGGTTGACGGCCTCGCAGCACAGGCGTGGGCCAATGTCGCCGGGCAGCGGATGCTCGTACTTCCACAGCATGCGGCCGCTTTCGCCATCGAGGGAGAAGACCTTGTTCTGGCTGGCGGTGACGTAGATGCGGCCGTTGACGACGGTGGTCTGGCTGTCCTGGGCGTCGTTCACGCCGAAGGACAGGTTCCATTTGGGCACCAATCTCACCACGTTGTCGCGGGTGATCTGGTGCAGCTGGCTGAAGCGGGTGGCCTGGTAGTCCTTGCCGTAGTGCAGCCAGTTGTTGGCGTCCTTGTCGGCGTTGATCAGCATGTCCTCGGACACGTAGTTGGGGCGCCACTTGAAGCCGGCTTCCAGGACGTCGACACCGAGGGGCGGCTCCGGATCGGCAGGGGCCGCGTCGGCCGCCAGCGCGCCGGTGGCGAACAGCGTCGCCAGGGCGGCGGCCAGCACCGACCCGGAAATGCGTTGGGTTTTTCTCATCGTTTTGTCTCCCGCTTTGTGCGTGGTGTGGTGGATCTTGTCGTCAGGCCGTGCGAGGCTGCGTCGCAACGGCCGGCGAGCTTCTCCAGCCAGCTTTGTGCCAGACAGTGAAATCTTTTCTTAACAAGGGCTTGCGTTCGGGGTGCAGTCGGCAGACGAGACATTTATCTCAATTTGGGTAGTCCGGCCGAGACGGACGAGACAGCTGTCTCAAACCCGCAGTGGTTCCCTGGGCGGGGCGACGGAAGGGGCCGGAGGGGACGCGGACGGTCCGGAGGGTGTAGTCTCGCCCCTGTCGGGCGGGCGTCGGTCGCTCCTGTCCGTCATGCGTCGCGCCCCGCGCGATGCGTCGAGGCCGGTCGGGACGACCGGGATGCGGGCCGGATGCGGTGTGTGACGAGTGGATCGATGTCTTTGCGGATTGCAATAAACGGGTACGGGCGGATTGGACGGTGTTTCCTGCGGGCCTTGCTGGCCTCGCCGATGCGGGAGGGGTTTTCGGTGGTGGCGATCAACGAGCCGGCCGATCTGGACAGCATGGCCTACCTGACCCGCTTCGATTCCACCCACGGCTGTTTTCCGGGCACCGTGGAGGTCGGCGAAGGCTGCCTGCGCATCGACGGCAAGGACATCCCGGTCTTCCATGCGGATACGCCGGAGGGCGTGGACTGGGGCAAGATCGGCGTGGATTTGCTGGTGGAGGCTTCCGGGCGCTACAGCTACCGGCCGGAACTGCAGCGCTTTCTCGATGCCGGCTGCCGGCGCCTGCTGCTATCCCATCCGGGGCATAGCGCCGGTGACGTGGAGCAGACCATTGTCTTTGGAATGAACCATGAGTTGCTGAGCGGCGCGGAGCGCATCGTGTCGGCAGCGTCGTGCACCACCAACGCCATCGTGCCGGTGCTGTCCATCCTCGACGAGGCCTACGGGCTGGACCACGCGATGCTGACCACGCTGCATTCGGTGATGAACGACCAGCCGCTGATCGACGGCTACCACCACACCGACCTGCACCGCACCCGTTCGGCGATGCAGTCGATGATCCCGGTGTCCACCGGTCTTGCCCGCGGCGTGCAGCGCCTGCTGCCACATCTTGCCGGGCGCATCGAGGCGAAGGCGATCCGCGTGCCGGTTGTGAACGTATCGGCCATCGACCTGATGGTGACGCTCAAGCGTGGCACCGACGCGGCCGACGTGAAGGCTCGCCTGCGGGCGGCGGTGGAGGGCCAGGGCTCGGGCCGCATGGCCTACACGGACGAGCCGCACGCCTCCATCGACTTCAACCACAGCCCCCATTCGGCCATTGTGGACTGTGGCCAGACCCGCATGAGCGGCGACCGACTGCTCAACCTGCTGGTGTGGTTCGACAACGAATGGGGCTTCGCCAACCGGATGGTGGACGTGGCCGCCTTCTGGGGCTCGCGGATGGGCTGAGTGCAGGGCGGGTCGGTATCTGGGCGGGGATGTCCGCCAGATACCGACCGACGGTCTTGATGGCAGCGACGAGTGCGGAGCCGGCGTATCCCTGTGCCGCCGGATGCCCATCGACCCGCGCCGTAACAACTTTGCTTTCAGCGCGACGGCGTGCCGTGCAGGGATTCGGTCTGTCTCAATTGCGGGAACAGGCGCGTCCACAGTGCCACGACCATCAGCGTGGCGGCGCCGCCGATCAGCACCGACGGCACTGCTCCGAACCACGCGGAGGTGAGGCCGGATTCGAATTCGCCGAGCTGGTTGGAGGCGCCGACGAAGATGGAGTGGACCGCGCTGACCCGGCCGCGCATGTCGTCCGGCGTCTGCAACTGCACCAGGGACTGGCGGATCACCATGCTCACCATGTCAGTGGCGCCGCCGATGGCGAGGAAGAACACCGATAGCCACAGGTTGGAGGACAGGCCGAAGGCGATGATGGACAGCCCGTAGGCGGCCACCGCTGCGTACAGGATGCGCCCCACCGAATGGCGCAGTGGGTTGCGGGCCAGCCACAGGGCCATCGCCAGTGCGCCGATGGCCGGTCCGGAGCGGAGCAGGCCGAGGCCCCAGGAGCCGGTGTGCAGCACCTCGTGGGCGATGATCGGCAGCAGCGCGGTGGCGCCGCCGAACAGCACCGCGAAGAGGTCCAGCGACATGGCGCCGAAGACGATGCCCTGGCCGCGGATGAAGCGGATGCCGGCGACGAAGCGTTGCCACGCGGAGCCGGACAGCACACGCTCCACGTGCACGTCGGGCAGGCGAGACAGGAAGAGCGACGACAGGGCCAGCAGCAAAGCGGTGAGGCCGTACACCAGCGGCGCACCGAGCAGGTAAAGGAAACCGCCGAGGGCCGGCGCGACGATGGTCGCCGCCTGCATCGCCGAGGCGCTCAGGGCCAGCGCCCGCGGTAGCGCGGCGGCGGGCACGAGGCTCGGCAGCAGGGACGCGCTGGCCGGCATCTGGAAGGTCTGGGCGGCACCGAGGATGAGCACCACGCCGAAGATCAGCTCGCGGCTGACGAAGCCGGTGGCGCTGGCGACTGCGAGGACGGCCAGACCGACGGTCTGCACCAGTTGGGCGGCGACGGTCAGCCAGCGCCGGTCATGGCGGTCGGCCAGATCGCCGGCGATGGCGGTGAGCAGTATGCGCGGCAGGAACTGGATCAGGCCAACCAGGCCCAGGTCCAGCGCGCTGCCGGTGAGCTGGTAGACCTGCCAGCCGACCGCCACGTCCTTGATCTGGCTGCCGCCGCCATACAGGATGCGGGCCAACCAGAACAGCACGAATGGGCGGTGCCGGCGCAGAAAGTCCGGCGCGTGAGGGTCGGGGGCAGGGGCGCTCATTCGCCGCGGGACAGCGCCGGGCGGCGACCGATTTCCACTTTCAGGTCGAGCTTGTCCTTGCCGCGGCGCAGTTCGACGTTGGCCTTGCGCCCCGGCAGGAGCGCCGCGATGGCTTCCAGCATGATCTGTGGGTCATTGACCTTGCGCCCTTCGACGGTCAGCAGCACATCGCCTGGCTTCACGCCGGCCCGGTCGGCAGGGCTGCCACGCATGACGCCGGAGATCAGCGTACCGTCGCTGGATGGCATGCCGAAGGAGTCGGCCAGGTCGGACGTGATGGCCTGCACCTCGACGCCGATCCAGCCGCGCGTGACGGAGCCGCTCTGGATGATCTGCTCCATCACGCTGCGGGCCAGGGACACCGGGATTGCGAAGCCGATGCCGAGGGAGCCGCCGGAGCGGGAGTAGATCGCCGCGTTGATGCCGACCAGGTTGCCGGCCGCGTCGATCAGCGCGCCGCCGGAGTTGCCGGGGTTGATCGCCGCATCGGTCTGGATGAAGTCCTCGAAGGTGTTGATGCCCAGGTGGGAGCGGCCAAGGGCCGACACGATGCCCATCGTGACGGTCTGGCCGACGCCGAAGGGGTTTCCGATGGCGAGCACCACGTCGCCGACGTGGAGCTGTTCGGTGTGGCCGAAGGTGATCGGGTGCAGCTTGCCGTCGGTCTTGATCTGAAGCACGGCCAGGTCGGACTCCGGATCGCGGCCGACGATGCGGGCCGGGAGCTTGCGGCCATCGTTGAGAGCGACCTCGATCTCGTCGGCGGCTTCGATGACGTGGTTGTTGGTGAGGATGTAACCTTCCGGTGACACGATGACGCCCGAGCCGAGGCCGGAGGCGCGTTGCTGGGGCTTGTTGTTATTGTTCAGGCGGTCGCCGAAGAAGTGGCGGAACAGCGGGTCATCGCTGAAGGGATTGCGCTGGGCCTTCACCTCCTTGCTGGTGAATACGTGCACCACGGCTGGCAGCGCGGCTTTGGCGGCGTCTGCATACGAAGCCGGGCCTTTCCCCGTCGGGAGCGCCGCAGGGGCCGCTGCTTCCTGGATGGTCACGGAGGGCAGTACGGCGCGCTCGCCGATCCATTCGGGTTTCAGCGTGCTGACCACGAACAGGATCGCCACCGAGATGGTGACGGCTTGGGCAAAGATCATCCACAGGCGATGCATCGTAAAATCTGCGACCGGGGGTGCCCGAAGGCATCCGGAAATATTGAAGGGTTAAGGGGAGGCGGCCATGGACAGAGCCGAATTGCAGCGCTATCTCGACACTCTGCTGAATGTCGGCGGATTCAAGGATTATTGCCCAAATGGGTTGCAGGTGGAAGGACGGGGCGAGGTGCGCCGCGTGGTGTGCGGCGTGACGGCCAGCCAGGCGCTCCTCGATGCGGCGGTAGCGAAGCGGGCGGACGCGGTGCTGGTCCATCATGGCTACTTCTGGCGTGGCGAGGACGGGCGCATCACCGGCATGCGCAAGCGTCGCCTGGCAACGCTGCTCAACAACGATATCAACCTGTTCGCATACCACCTGCCGCTGGACGCCCATGCGGAGCTGGGCAACAACGCCCAGTTGGGCAAGCTGATGGGTTGGCACGGGGACGGGCGCTTCGGCGAGCAGGATCTGGGCTGGACTGGTTCTTTATCCCATGAAACCACGCTGACGGCGCTGGCTCGCCAGGCTGCCGCGCGGCTCGGGCGCGAGCCGCTGGTGCTTGGCGATGCCCGGCGAGCGGTACGACGGGTGGCCTGGTGCACGGGCGGTGCGCAGGGCTATTTCGAGCAGGCCATCGCCACCGGCGTGGACTGCTTCATCTCTGGTGAGGTGTCGGAGCAGACGACCCACCTGGCGCGAGAGTCTGGCGTGGCCTACCTGGCGGTGGGCCACCATGCCAGCGAACGTTATGGCGTGCAGGCGCTGGGCCGCCACTTGGCCGAAACCTTCGGCATCGATGCCGAGTTCGTCGAGGTGGATAACCCGGTCTGATCAGGCTGCCTTGCTGGCCGGACTGGGCTCCAGGTCTGCGAGGGTGAGTTCCAGGTTAGGCCGATAGGTGCCCAGTGTGTCGTCGAGGACGGCGACCAGCAGCAGGAGTTCTTCGATCACGTTGAGGGGGAAGCCCTGACGGGTGCCGTTGCGGTTGTCACGCAGCAACTGGTGGATGTAGACCTGGGCTTCCCGGGTTCCCCACAACTCCTGCAGTTGGTGCGTGACATGCTCCATCTGTTCGATGGAGTCCGGTGCGGCCCGGGACGCCTTGAAGTCGGCCCAGGTGATCGTCTTGACGTTGAAGGTCTTGTTGAGCTGACGGGTCAGTGCCTCGAACTCGGCCCGCATGCCGGCCACATGATAGACGTCGAGCAGCTTGAGCCACGGTTTTACGGCCTGGCGCGGGTTATGGCGGATATAGTCGGCCAGCGTCTCGGCGGCACCTTGAGTGCGGCCAAAAGACATCATGATTTCCGCCAGTTCGAGGGCTGAATCCTGTTCGTCGACGGTTTCGTCGAAAGGGATCGGATGGGCAGGGGCGAACGTGCGCGCGGTCCAGTCGGTAGCCTCGTCGGGGGCGGCCTGCTGCGCGTAGGATTGCGGCGTGAGAGGTATCGCTGGCAGCGCGGTCGGCGCGGCCTGGGCCGGCGGTACCGCAGGAATGGCGGCCGCCTCGGTGTGGGATTCGATGACGGGTTCGCGGGGGTACGAGGTCTCGTCCGGTAGCTCCGCATCGACTTCGGTTGCAGATCCGGTCTCAGCGCGTCGCTTGCGCATCCACATCAGGGCCAGGCCGCCAGCGATCACCGCTACGATGCCGCCGAGCGCGATCAGCCAGTCCGGCATGGCGCCAGGGCCGACATTGGCCTGCTGCGGGGCAGCGGGAGGCATGGGCCGCGCTGGGGGGGGAGGAGCTGCCGTAGCCTGCTCAGGGGGGGGCTGCTCCGGCGCCGGGTGCCGGGCGGCCTCCTGCCTGTCCAGTTCGGCAATGCGTTGGCGTAGCACCGTCTGGTATTCCTCGAGGCGCTTGATCTTTTCGTCGAGTTCCAGTTGGGCCGAAACGCTTGCGTCGTAGGCGGAGACCGTCGATTTGCCGGCGGGAGGCTCCTGGGTGTCTGCCGTAGCGGGGGGATGGGAAAGCTGGTAGTCGAGGCGCAGCGCCGGGTTTTTGTCCTTGCTGAGGATCAGTCTATCGCCATGTCGGTTCTTGCCCGTCCCTGTCCGGGTGGTCTTGTTGCGTGCAGTGACCGTAGGTTGGCCGGCATGGTCGCTGCGTTTGCCGACAGGCACTGCGACGGTCTGCGAGGATCTGTGGGCCGGGGTGCCACGGGGGCGCGGCGAGGGGAGGGCGTTGGCGGCTGTGGGGGGGCTGATCTCCGGGGTGCTCGCGTGTTCGATCGGCGGTTGCAGAAGGATGGGATAGTCGCGCTGGAGGTCGACTCCGCAGGTCATGCGCAGGCTGAGCATGGCGGCCGGATGGTTGATGGGCTCGCGGGTTGTGATGCGCAGCCGGTTTCCTTGGAGTGAGAGCCGGGCGTTCCGGATCCAGGGCAGGTCGTCAGCACTTGCCGTAGCAGGCGCGACGATCAGGAGACAGTCCGGCTCGATTGATTCACCCGCAGCAGGAGTCAGCCGCAGTTCTGCGCGCAGGGGTTGGCCCAGCGCGGAGTGGACGACAAGATCACCCATCCCTGCCGCCATGACGGAAGGTTCGAATAACAGGGCAAGCGTCGCGACGAGTATGGAGAGGGGCTTTTGCGCGCTGTTCATCAATGGAGACGGAGGCGATGGGATCGCGGTTGCTTTGTTGTGCGTTGCGGCATCCACCAGTGCGCCGCAGTCGATACAATATTCTAGTGAAGTTTGTCTGTAGGCGCGGTGCCTTGTTTTCCGCGAAACAAAGGCAAATGTTACGTGTCGTGAAATGGACCACGGATTTTCTTTCGGTCCATTTGCGTATTGTCCCTCGTCATTTTGTTTTTCGATTTCAATGCCGCTTTCCGAACCTGTTGTCCGGCGTCGTCGCGCCCATACCCGTAGCATCGAAGTCCAGGGCTTTTTGAGGGACGATGGCTTGTTCGACCTGGATGCTCGCCTGACCGACGCGAAGGATGCCGACTATCCGCTTGCGTCCGGCATCCGCAAGGCCGGCGACCCGGTGCATGACCTGTTCATCCGCGTCACCATCGATAGTTCTTTCGAGGTCGTCGATGTGGAGGCTCATTCCGAATGGGTGCCATATCCAGGTGGTTGTGACACCATCGGGCCTGCATATCGGGCGCTGATCGGCCTGAATCTGGTGCGTGGCTTCCGCAAGGCTGTCAGCGAGATGTTCAGCGATGTGCGGGGATGCACCCATCTTACGGAATTGCTGGCATCCCTGCCGACCGCGGCGATCCAGACGATGGCCACCTTCCGGCGCGATACGGGAGAGGGCGACGACGGTGGCAAACCCTTCCAGCTCGACCGTTGCCATGCCCTCGAAACGACCTCTCAGACGGTGAAGCGCTACTACCCGCGCTGGTACCGCAAGTCCGATCCCGCATAGCCCGGAACTGCCGCCACTGTGCGGTGCAGCGTGAAAGCGGTTGTGCCCGAGGTTTCGTATATAATCGGTCGGTCCAAATACCGACATGTCAAGAAGCAGGTCGGCTGCGGATGGTTTTCCGGCCAGCTCGGCAGCATAAGCGGGCAGGGTGGAGAGCGGGGCGGTACATACGTTGGACGAGGGAGAACGGCGTATGTGTCGCGGGGTGCGTACTGGCCCCGAAGAGTCCCATCAACCAAGCGTGAGCGGCCTTTATAAGGCCAAGACTTCGATCGAAGGGCAACCATGAAAATTCACGAATATCAGGGCAAACAAATCCTGAAGAAGTTCGGCGTAACGGTTCCGCGCGGTATTCACTGCACGACCGTGGACGACGCGGTCAAGGCAGCTGAAACCCTGGGCGGTAAGGTTTGGGTCGTCAAGGCCCAGATCCACGCTGGCGGGCGCGGCAAGGGCGGTGGCGTGAAAGTCGCCAAGTCCCTGGACGAAGTACGCCAGTACGCCGACCAGATCCTCGGCATGCAGCTGATCACCCATCAGACCGGCCCGGAAGGCCAGAAGGTGCGTAATCTGCTGATCGAGGAAGGCGCCGACATCAAGCACGAGTACTACGTTGCAGCGCTGACCGACCGCGCGACCCAGAAGGTTGCGATCATGGCCTCCTCAGAAGGCGGCATGGACATCGAGGAAGTTGCCCACAGCACCCCCGAGAAGATCATCAAGGTCTTCGTCGATCCGCTCACCGGTCTGACCGACGAGCAGGCGCTGACGCTGGCCAAGGGCATCGGCATTCCCGAAGGCTCCGTGGCCCAGGCCGTGGACACCTTCAAGAAGCTGTACACCACCTACATGGAAACCGACGCTTCGCTGGCGGAAATCAATCCGCTGATCCACGAAGGCGACGGCACCATCAAGGCTCTGGACGCCAAGTTCAACTTCGACTCCAACGCCCTGTACCGCCATCCCGAAATCGTCGAGATGCGCGACCTGGACGAAGAAGACGCGGACGAAATCGAAGCTTCCAAGTTCGACCTGGCCTACATCTCCCTGGACGGCAATATCGGCTGTCTGGTGAACGGCGCCGGTCTGGCGATGGCCACCATGGACACCATCAAGCTGTTCGGTGCCGAGCCGGCCAACTTCCTCGACGTGGGCGGCGGTGCCACCACCGAGAAGGTGACCGAAGCCTTCAAGATCATGCTCAAGAACCCCAAGGTCAAGGGCATTCTCGTCAACATCTTCGGCGGCATCATGCGCTGCGACACCATCGCCACCGGCGTGGTCACCGCGGCCAAGGAAGTGCACCTGTCCGTCCCGCTGGTCGTCCGCATGAAGGGCACCAACGAAGAGATCGGCAAGCAGATCCTGCGCGATTCGGGCCTCCCGATCATCGCGGCCGACACCATGGCCGAAGCGGCCCAGAAGATCGTCGACGCGGTCAAGTAAGGAGTTAGCGAATGTCCATCCTGATCAACAAAGACACCAAGGTCATCACCCAGGGCATCACCGGCAAGACCGGTCAGTTCCACACCGAGAAGTGCCAGGAGTACGCGAACGGCAAGGAATGCTTCGTCGCCGGTGTGAACCCCAAGAAGGCTGGCGAGAAGATCTTCGATATCCCCATCTACGCGTCCGTCAAGGAAGCTGCCGGTGAAACCGGCGCTACCGTGTCCGTGATCTACGTGCCGCCCGCAGGCGCGGCTGCCGCGATCTGGGAAGCTGTCGAGGCCGACCTGGATCTGGCAATCTGCATCACCGAAGGCATCCCCGTCCGCGACATGCTGGAAGTGCGCAACAAGATGAAGGCCAAGGAAGCTGCTGGCGGCAAGAAGACCCTGCTGCTGGGGCCGAACTGCCCCGGTCTCATCACCCCCGACGAAATCAAGATCGGCATCATGCCGGGCCACATCCACCGCAAGGGTCGTATCGGCGTGGTTTCCCGCTCCGGCACCCTGACCTACGAAGCCGTTGCCCAGCTGACCGAAATCGGTCTGGGTCAGTCTTCCGCCGTCGGTATCGGTGGTGACCCGATCAACGGTCTGAAGCACATCGACGTCATGCAGATGTTCAATGACGATCCGGATACCGACGCTGTCATCATGATCGGCGAAATTGGTGGTCCCGATGAAGCTGAAGCCGCCCAGTGGTGCAAGGCCAACATGAAGAAGCCGATCGTCGGCTTCATCGCCGGTGTGACTGCCCCCGCGGGCAAGCGCATGGGCCATGCAGGCGCCCTGATCTCCGGCGGTGCGGATACCGCTGATGCCAAGCTCGCCATCATGGAAGAGTGCGGCTTCAAGGTGACCCGCAACCCGTCCGAAATGGCCAAGCTGCTGAAGGCTATGCTGTAATCAGGCTTATAGCTTGACGCAGACCGCGCCCGTGGCTGACGCCCGGGCGCGGTTTTATTTTTAGTACCCTTCTTTCCATTGATTGAGTCTCACATGCCCGAGTTTCTGGTGCCGATGTTCTGGATTGGCTTGCTGCAGATCGTGGCTATCGATCTGGTGTTGTCCGGTGACAACGCGGTGGTTATTGCGTTGGCTTGCCGGCGCTTGCAGCCGGAACAGCGGAAGGTCGGTATCTTCTGGGGCGTGGCAGGGGCTGTTGGCCTGCGAGTGGTGCTGACCGCGTTTGCGGCGAGCCTGCTCGGGCTGGCCTGGCTGAAACTGATCGGTGGGCTCGTGTTGCTGTGGATTGGCACCAAGTTGCTGCTGCCCGAGGATGATGGCAATCACGAGATCGACGCGGCGACCTCGGTCGCGGGAGCGGTGAAGACGATCATCCTGGCCGATTTCGTGATGAGCGTCGACAATGTGATCGGTGTAGCGGGGGCTGCGGGAGACAGCCTGGTGCTGTTGGGGCTCGGTCTGGCAGTGAGCATTCCGATCATCGTGTGGTCCAGCCAACTCATCATGAGGTGCATGGAGCGCTTTCCGTTGATCGTCACGCTCGGGGCGGCGCTACTGGGGTGGGTGGCAGGAGGCATGATCGTCGATGACCCGCTCTGGCGTTCCATCCTGGTCGATCGTCCCGCATGGTTGAGGCCAGTGGCGGGAGGCGTGGGGGCCTTGGTCGTGTTGGGGGTGGCCCGTTTGCTGCAAAAGCGCACAGAGAACGCTCCGGAGCGGCAGATTCTTTGAGGCGCATTGCCTAAACTTCGACCATGGAACAACAACAGTCTGTGCGTTGGCGCATGGCCATGCTTTCCCATGTTGGGCGTGTTCGCGTCCGGAATGAGGATTACGTCTGTTGTTCCGAGCGCCTGGGCCTTGCCGTACTGACCGATGGTATGGGGGGGCATGTAGGGGGGGCCGTGGCATCCCGCCTTGCTGCCGAGGCCTGGATGGCGTACATGCAGATAGTCGTGGCACAGGGGGCGGTCAATGAGGGCGAGCTGAGGGGAGCGGTTGCTGCTGCCAATCAGTCCGTGTTCGACGAGGCCCGGCGGGATCCGTTTCTGAGGCAGATGGGAACGACCTTGGCCGGGATCTGCCTGCCTGATTCCTGCGACCGCTTGCTGGCCTGTCATGTGGGAGATTCCCGCATCTACCGGTGGCGGAACGATGTACTCGATTGCCTGACCCGTGATCACAGCGTATTGCGGGAGCAATGCGACGCGGGCATGATTGATCCCCTTGCTCCCGGCCCCCTCGAGTTGCGTGGTCTGTTGACCCGGGCGGTTGGTGTGGCTGCCAGTGTCGAAGCGGATGTCGCTGATTTTCCGCTGCAGGATGGTGACATTTATCTCCTGTGCTCGGATGGGGTAACCGATATGCTTCCCGACTCTGAAATCGCGGATGTGCTGGGGGCGCTTGGTGGGGCTCCCCGATTGGCGGCAGAGCACCTCATCGATCTGGCGAATGATCGGGGGGGCGTGGATAATGTTTCGGTTGTCATTGCGTCGTCGCGCCGAGCAGGACGGCTCGGCACTGAACTTGATTGAGGCTGGTTGTAGATAGGAAGAGTGATGCCCAGGTTGATATTGAGCATGGATGGTCTGGTGTTGAAGGAAATGACTCTTGAAAAGGAGCGCACGACCATCGGCCGGAAACCGCACAACGACATCCAGATCGACAATCTGGCAATCAGCGGCGAGCATGCGGCGATCGTGACCATCCTCAATGACGCTTTTCTTGAGGACATGAACAGTACCAATGGCACCTATGTGAATGGGCAGCCGGTCAAGAAGCATGTCCTGAAGGACAGCGATGTTATCGAGTTGGGAAAGTACCGCTTGAAGTATCTTGTCGACAGTGCGTCCGGGGCTGAGCAGGGTGAGGCCGTGAGCTACGCTCAGGCTGCTGTGGCGACGGACGTGGGGTCTGCGTCGAATGCATCGGCGGATCTGACTTCCACCAATGCTGCCGCTCCGGTGGGGGCACTGGGCATGCTGCAGATTCTCAGCGGAGCGCATGCGGGGCGCACGCTGGAATTGTCCAAATCCCTGACCACTCTTGGCAAGCCGGGTACCCAGGTTGCGGTGATTACCCGGCGTCCGCACGGTTATTTCATCACCCACGTCGAAGGGACTGTCTTCCCGCTTCTGAATGGCCGCGCCCTGGATGCCCAGGCGCATCGCCTGAACGACAATGACATCATTGAAATTGCCGGTGTCAAAATGGAGTTCTTTACGAAGAGCGCGACTTGACCGGGGGGCCGACTTGGCTGCGTTGATCCACTCGCGCCAGGGATGGCAGTGCGTAGCCCGGAGTTCAATGGAATTTTTCCGACTATTCGCGAGGGCTGGGCGACTGGCCGATCGCACTTGAGAGGTGCCGAGATATCAAGATGAAAGTAAGGGTTCTCGGGTGCAGCGGCGGGATTGGTGGGCGTAGTCAGCGTACTACCGCCCTGCTGGTGGATCATGATGTGCTGATTGACGCCGGTACGGGTGTTGGTGATCTGGAATTTGAAGAACTCCTGCGCATCGATCACGTCTTCGTGACACACGCCCATCTCGATCACATTGCGATGATCCCCTTGCTTGTCGACACGGTCGGTGACGCACGTTCGATGCCAATCGTCGTGCACGGCACCCCCGAGACGCTGCGTATTCTGCGTTCGCACATTTTCAACTGGCTGGTGTGGCCCGATTTTTCGTCGATTCCCGATCGTAGCAATCCGTTCCTGCGTTTCCAGGAAATGCGGGTTGGCGAGTCGGCGCGGATTGGAGGAGGGCGTGAGGTCGCGATGCTGCCGGCACTGCACACAGTGCCAGCGGTGGCTTATCAGTTGTCGGTGGATGGGCGCAGTCTGGTGTTCTCTGGTGATACGGCGTACTCGGATGCGCTGATTGCAGCCATCAACAAGATTCCCGATCTTCGGCATCTGATTGTCGAGACCGCTTTTCCCGACGAGCAACAAGATCTGGCACTGGCATCCCGTCATCTGTGTCCAAGCCTGCTGGCCTTGTTCCTGGAAAAGGTGAAGGCGACGCCGGATGTATGGATTACCCACCTCAAGCCAAGTCGAGCACAGACGACGCTGCAGGAAATTACCGACAATTGTGGCCAATTCAAGCCGAAAGCGTTGTACAACGGTCTTGAAATCGAGGTCTGATTGCCGGGGGTGCCGTTACGTCGAAGTTACCGGCTCTTCTCTGTGAGTGTTTCTTCAAGTCAAGCGGCTGTATGAAATGTTTCATTTTCCGGATATGACTTTTCCATGAGTAGCAGTGCTCTCAGCAGACCGAGCGGCCGTGATGTGGCCAGTCGCCTAGCCTTCTTCAAAGGTCTTCAGGCCGTCACCAACAGAGTTCATGCAACCGAGAACATCGACGAAATCATCTTCGAGCTCTCGTCGGAGATCTGTGCGCTGTTTGCTGCCGAGCGCATGACTATTTATGTGGTCGATGACAATCGCAGCACGATCTCATCGCGGATCAAGACCGGCTTGCAGACCATCCGTACGATCCGGCTGCCAATCGCCGAGAACAGTGTGGCCGGCTATGTGGCGCTGACAGGGAAAATGCTCAATATCGTCGATGCGTACGATGAGCATGCGCTGAAGGCCATCTCGCCACGCATGGAGTTCCGGCGGGAAGTCGACGAGAGATCGGGTTATCGGTCCCATCAGATGCTGGTGGCGCCGATCCGGCAGGACGAAGGTGATGTGCTGGGGGTCATTCAGCTCATCAATAGCCGTAGTGGCGAAGCTTTTTCGTCCGTGGCGGAAGAAGGCATTCAGGGGCTTGGGCAGACGCTCGCGATAGCTTTCTCCCAACGTCGCCATGCGCTGACCCAGCCCAAGTCCAAATACGAGGGCTTGGTGCACGACTCGAAGCTGACGGCACAGGAACTCGAGACGGCAACCAGCCTTGCACGGGAGCGCGGCATTTCCATCGAGCAACTGCTCATTACCGATTACGGGATCACGCTGGCCGACATCGGCAACGCGATTTCCCGTTTCTTCGGGGTGCCCTATGAGCCTTTCCGGCCAGACCGGGTCAAGCCCTTCGACCTGCTTCGTAACTTGAAGCGGGACTACGTGCAGCAGGTCGAATGGTTGCCGTTGGAGGAGGGGGCGGATGGCTTGGTAGTGATGGTTACCGATCCCGAGCAGGCAACGGCCTCGCGGATGGTGCAGAACGTCTTTCCGAAGGCGGTGCCTGTCTTCCACGTGACCACGCACCTGGAGTTCATGCAGACTGTGGCCCAGTTGTTTGCGGCCGGAGCTGATGATGCATCGGTGACGGAGCTGTTGTCCGACATGGGGGAGGACGAAGGAGAGGGAGGCGTCTCCACCGATGATGCGTCGGCTGCCGCCGACAATGAGTTGGTCAAGCTCGTGAACCGGATCATCGTCGACGCCCATCGTCAGGGGGCGTCGGACATCCATATCGAGCCGCGGCCGGGTAAGGAAAAGACCCAGATCCGTTTCCGTAAGGACGGTTCGCTGGTCCCCTACATCGAGATTCCGGCCAGCTACCGGAGCCCGATCGTTACCCGCATCAAGATCATGTGCGATCTGGACATCTCCGAGCGTCGCAAGCCGCAGGACGGCAAGATCAGGTTCCGGCGCTTTGCGCCTCTCGACATCGAACTACGGGTTGCCACGATCCCCACCGCAGGCGGCACGGAAGACGTGGTGATGCGTTTGCTGGCCAACAGCGAACCGCTTCCTCTCGACAAGCTTGGCTTGCTGGAAAACAATTTCGCCCGCCTGCAGCAGACGATTACCAAGCCCTATGGAATCTTCTTCGTCTGCGGCCCGACGGGGTCGGGCAAAACCACGACACTGCACTCCATTCTCGGTTCGATCAATACTCCGGACACCAAGATCTGGACGGCCGAGGATCCGGTGGAAATCACGCAGAAGGGCTTGCGTCAGGTGCAGGTGAATCGTAAGGCGGGGCTCGATTTCCCGACGGTGATGCGCTCCTTTCTGCGGGCCGACCCCGATGTGATCATGGTCGGTGAAATGCGTGACAAGGAGACGGTGTCCATCGGCCTGGAGGCCTCACTGACGGGCCATCTGGTGTTCAGCACCTTGCACACCAACAGTGCGCCGGAGTCGGTGGTGCGCCTGCTGGATATGGGCATGGATCCTTTCAATTTCTCCGACGCGCTGCTGGGCGTGCTGGCTCAGCGCCTGGCCAAACGCCTGTGCGGAAAGTGCAAGCAGGCCTATCAGCCGGACGAGGCGGAGATACGTCACCTGCTCGACGAGTATTGCGAAGATCTGCGCCATACGGCCGCTTTCCAGGAGGACCCGGTGCGGGAGCGGGGCGATATTCTCAATGCCTGGCGCCAGCGCTACGCGGATGCGCAAGGACGGTTCACGCTGTATGCACCGGTCGGCTGCGAACATTGTACCGGAGGCTACAAGGGCCGCCTGGGCTTGCATGAGTTGATGGTCGGGACCGAGCGCGTCAAGGAACTGATCCAGGAGCGCGCCCGGGTCGCCGTGCTGCTCGCCACTGCCCTCGAAGAAGGAATGCGGACGCTGCGCCAGGATGGCATCGAAAAGGTGCTGGACGGTCTGACCGACCTCAAGCAGGTGAGCAAGGTCTGCATTCGCTGACCTCGCCCACTTGCGCCCCCCTCTCAATCGAGGCGGGCCAGCTTGGATTTGGCCATCGGCGGGTTCTTGGCGAAGTAGCGGCGCAGCCCACGCAGGATCGCGTCGGCCATCCGGTCCTGGTAAGCCTCGTCGTTCAGCCTGGCCTCTTCGTCCGGGTTGGAGATGAAGGCGGTTTCCACCAGGATGGACGGAATGTCCGGGGCCTTCAGCACGGCGAAGCTTGCCTGTTCGACCTCGCCCTTGTGCAGGCGATTGATGTTGCCGAGCTCACCGAGGACTGCCTTGCCGACTTTCATGCTGTCGTTGAGGGCTGCAGTTTGGGACAGGTCGAGCAGCGTGCGGGCAAGGTGATCGTCCTTTACGCCCAGATTGACGCCACCGATCAGGTCGGCCGCGTTTTCCTTCTGGGCCAGCCAGCGCGCAGCCGTGCTCGATGCACCCTTTTCGGACAGCACGAATACCGAGCTGCCGCGGGCTGTCGGGCTGATGAATGCGTCGGCATGGATCGACACGAACAAATCGGCCTGCACCCGGCGGGCTTTGGCGACGCGCTGCTGCAACGGTACGAAATAGTCCGCGTCGCGGGTCAGCATGGCACGCATGTTGGGTTCTGCGTCGATCTTGGCTTTCAGCCGTTTTCCTACCGATAGCGTGACGTGCTTTTCGTAGCTGCCGGCAGCCCCTACGGCGCCGGGATCTTCGCCGCCGTGGCCGGGGTCAATGGTGATGGTGATCAGGCGACTGATGCTGCCATCTTCGTCCGCCGGCTTGGCGGCCGGGCGAGAGGCCTGCTGGGGTGGCTCGATGCTGGTCGGTTCACGTTTCGGCGATGGTTCCGGCTTGCGGGCGACATCGATGGCCTTGCGCGGCTCTTCGGGTTTTTCCGGCTTCTGGGGCGGTGGCGCACCGCCGACGACGGCTTCTTCAGGTGTGATCTTTTCGAGTAACGCCAGCAGGGGGTCGACCGGCTCGGTTGGATAGAGGTCGAGTACCAGGCGATGGCCGTATTCGCCGATCGGTTTCAGTGTAAACACCTGTGGGCTGATTTCGGCCTTCAGTTCGATGACCAGCCGCACGACACCAGGGCGGTTGCGCCCGGCTCGGATCAGCTGGATGTACGGATCCTGACCCGTGATCTTGGTTGGCAGGGACTGGAGCACCTCGTTGAGTTCGACACCCTCCAGGTCGACGACCAGCCGTTCCGGGCTGTGTACCAACTGGTGGGTAAAATTGAGGGCGTCACGGCTTTCCAGGGTGATGCGGGTGTAGTCCTTGGCCGGCCAGACCCGCACGGCCAGCACACTGCTCTGGGCGGCGCGGCCCAGTGGGCTGATCAACAGGAGGAGGCTGGCACCTGCGGAACCGATGAAGCGTCGACGCAGGTTGGCATCGACGCCCAGGGGAGTCAGTGGTGATGGGATGCGGCGAAACGTTCGAGACATGTGCGACCTTCTCCGCTCAACGGCCGAAATTCCAGAGTACGGCCGCCTTCGACGGAAAGCTGCAGCTGAACTTCGAGGTCTGCTGCCGGAAGATAAGGGTTCGCGCGATCAGGCCACTCCACAATACGAATGCCGTCGCCTTCGAAGTATTCTTCCAGTCCTGCCTCGAGAAATTCCTCTGCATGGGTGAAACGATAAAAATCAAAGTGATATACGATAATTCTAGAATCTTTATACGGTTCGACCAAGGTATATGTTGGGCTTTTTACCTTCCCGGTGAAGCCGAGGCCCCGTAGCAGACCGCGAGTGAGCGTCGTTTTGCCGGCCCCAAGGTCACCGCGTAGGACGATGGTCAGGCGTGAAGGAAGGGCTGTTGCCAGCTGTTCGCCAGCGGCGAGAGTGGCATCTTCATTGGCAAGGTACAGGCTCCCGAAGGGGGCGTTATCATGACTGGGATGAGCGTGGGACACGATAATCCTTTTGATGAACGAGGTGATCTGGCATCTCTGGCGTTGCAGATCAAGGACTGGGCACAAGCCCTGGGTTTTGATGAGGCGGGTGTTTCGGATGTCGATCTGACGCATGCAGAATCCGGCCTGGAAGACTGGCTTGCCGCCGGTTGCCATGGACAGATGGATTATATGTACAAACATGGAGCCAAGCGTTCCCGTCCGGCGGAGCTGGTTCCTGGCACGCGGAGAGTCATTTCGGTGCGTATGTCGTACTGGCCCGTGGCCACACCGGCTGCAGATGTATTGGCGGACCCCACCCTCGCTTACGTATCCCGTTACGCGCTTGGGCGTGACTACCATAAGGTGCTGCGCGGACGTCTGCAAAAGCTGGCGGACCGGATCAGTGCTGCGCTTCCCCACAGCTATCGGGTATTCGTGGATTCCGCGCCGGTGATGGAGGTTGCACTGGCTGACAAGGCGGGTTTGGGCTGGCGGGGCAAGCACAGCTTGCTGCTGTCGCGGCGAGTCGGTTCATTCTTCTTTCTCGGTGAAATTTATACAGACCTGCCGCTACCGGTGGATCCACCAGTGGAAAGCCATTGTGGTAGTTGTTCCGCTTGCATTGCTGCGTGCCCCACGGGGGCGATCATCGCGCCTTACCAGGTGGACGCTCGCCGCTGTATTTCCTACCTCACCATCGAGTTGAAAGAAGCCATTCCTATGGAATTTCGCCCGCTGCTCGGGAACCGGATTTACGGCTGCGATGATTGCCAGGTAGTATGTCCTTGGAATAGATTTACCCGCGTCTCCGTCGAGGCTGAGTTCGCCCCGCGACATGGGCTTGATAATGCAAAACTGGTAGAGTTATTCCATTGGACAGAAAGGGATTTTGTCGAACGTATGGCTGGTAGTCCGATATACCGTATAGGTTACGAGCGCTGGTCACGCAATCTGGCCGTTGCGTTGGGTAACGCACCTAGTGAAATAGCGGTGAGGCAGGTTCTCGAGACTCGTCTCGGGGGAGCTTCTCCATTGCTTGCAGAACATATCCAGTGGGCTTTGCAACAACACGATGCACAGCGCCAGGATGCCGCGGTATAGTTGGTGACGATGTTCCGAAAACAGTCAAAACTTCCCGTACACGAAACTCCGGCTCCGCAAACTCTAGCGGAAGTTACTGCCATGGAGTCGTGGCGTTTCGATCCACTGTGCATCGCTGAAGACGATCCGAAGGTCGATGCGCCTAGCCACCGGCCGGACAAGTTCCGGATCAAGATGCTGATGCGTGACGGCGAGCGCCGCCGCGAAACCGAGCTTCTGATCCAGAAGCGTTATGCGTGGCGCGGTTACGGCCAGCTCGACTCCAAGGATGAGCCGAATCAGCTGACGATGAATGCTGAGCTGTTCGGTCGTGTCTATGCAACCCTCACGGTCAATGTCGACTCGCCTGCCGGGCTGGCGCTCGACAGCACTTATGGGGCCGAAGCTGCACGCCTGCGCGCGCAAGGGCGCAAGCTGTGCGAGTTCGGTCGCTTTGCAATCGACCCGTCGGCTCGTTCCAAGCGCCTCATCGCCTCCCTGTTCAATCTGCTCTATGTCTATTCGGCGCGCGTCAAAGGCTGTACCGACATTCTCATCGAGATCAATCCGCGCCACCGGGATTTCTATGAAAAGATGCTGGAATTCAGGCAGTTGGGTGAAGAGCGTACGTGTGAACGTGTCAAGGCCCCGGCCCTTCTGATGCACATATCATGCGCCCGCATCGAGCAGCGGATGAAGGAAATCGGTGGGCGCTGGCGCGAGTTGCCGGATGAGAAGTCGATCTACAAGTTCGCCTTCACGCCTGAAGAAGAACTGGAAATGATTGAGCGCCTCAAGAACTGATTGATGAGGCCCCGCACCAGCAGGGGCCGGCTGGCGTAGAATCCCGACTCCTCTTTCCCTCGCATTTTCATGTCTGATCCTGGCAAGCTGCCCATCGGCGTCTTCGACTCCGGTGTGGGTGGACTAACCGTGGTGCGAGCGCTGATGGAGCGCTTGCCCCTCGAGAACATCGTTTACTTCGGCGATACGGCCCGCGTTCCTTACGGTGTGAAGTCGGTGGCGACCATCGAGCACTTCACCGGGCAGATCACCGATTACCTGCTTGAGCAGGGTGTCAAGATGTTGATCATCGCCTGCAACACGATGGCGGCGGTGGCAGCTCAGGTGGTCAAGCAGAAGGCCGGCGCAATCCCCGTGCTCGACGTGATCGACGCGGGGGCACGGGCGGCGGTGGCCGAATCCCGCTCGCGGGCAATTGGCGTGATCGGTACGCCGACGACGGTCAACAGCAATGCCTACGCCCGGCGGATGCACGCCATGGACCCCAGCGTGCGCGTGTATTCCCAGGCCTGTCCGCTCTTCGTGCCGCTTGTCGAGGAGGGCTGGCTGGAGCACGAGGTCACCCGTCTGACGGCCCACGAGTACCTCAAACCGGTACTGGCCGAGAACGTGGATACGCTGGTCCTCGGTTGCACCCATTACCCGCTGATCAAGCCCCTCCTGCAGGACGTGGTCGGGCCGGACGTGCATCTGGTCGATTCCGCCATCACCGTCGCCGAGCAGGCGGCACGCAGGCTGACCGAGATGGGGCTCGCCAATCCAGGCGACAGTCTGTCCACCTACCGCTATACCGTCACCGACATCCCGCTGCGCTTTCAGACCATCGGCGAACGCTTTCTCGGGCGTTCGCTGGGGCAGGTCCAGAAAGTGGACTGGTGAACAAGGGCGCTCATCCCGGTAAGAAAAAGGCTGCGTGATCCGCAGCCTTTTTCAATTTACGCGTTCTTGCGCTTCTGCCACAGCACGTCGCCGCGGCCGCCAGCGCGGTTGAGGACGCGGCCGAGCACGAAGAGCAAGTCGGACAAGCGGTTGAGGTACTGGCGCGGTGCGTCGTTGACGGCTTCTTCCTGGGCCAGTGCGACGATCATCCGCTCGCCGCGGCGGCAGATGGTGCGGGCCTGGTGGGCGAGGGCGGCAGCGCGGGTGCCGCCGGGCAGAATGAAGTCCTTCAGCGGCTCGAGGTCGTCGTTGAAACGATCCAGTTCGTCTTCCAGGTACTGCACCTGCTTGGCGGTGATCATCTCCATGCCGGGGATGCACACTTCGCCGCCCAGATCGAAAAGATCGTGCTGCACATTGGTCAGCAGCGTGTTCACGTCGTCCGGCAATTCTTCGCACAGCAGTACGCCGATGGCGGCATTGACCTCGTCCACTTCACCGAGGGTGTGGATGCGCAGGCTGTTCTTGGAAACCCGGTTACCGTTGCCGAGGCCGGTAGTGCCGGCGTCGCCGGTGCGGGTGTAGATCTTGGACAGGCGGTGGCCCATTGTGCTGTCTCCTGAAGGAGTTGTGTTTTTGGAAGGCCGATTATAGCCAGCGGGGCCCGGCGGGGAGGGATGCTACAATTTCCGGCTTTGATACTTGTCCTTCCCCGACCGTCGCAGTTGAGACAACCGGAGACCCCACGCCGATGAAAAGCGCCGAAATCCGCCAGAAATTCCTCGAATTCTTCGCCTCCAAGGGCCACCAGATCGTGGCGTCCAGTTCGCTGGTTCCCCATGAGGATCCGACCCTGTTGTTCACCAACGCAGGCATGAACCAGTTCAAGGATGTCTTCCTCGGCTTCGACAAGCGCCCCTATACCCGCGCCACCACATCGCAGAAGTGCGTGCGAGCCGGCGGCAAGCACAACGACCTGGAAAACGTCGGCTACACCGCCCGCCACCACACCTTCTTCGAGATGCTGGGCAACTTCAGCTTCGGCGACTACTTCAAGCGCGATGCGATTACCTATGCCTGGGAGCTGCTGACCGAAGTCTTCAAGCTACCTAAGGACAAGCTGACCGTCACCGTTTATGCCGAAGACGACGAAGCCTACGACATCTGGACCAAGGAAGTTGGCGTGCCGGCCGACAAGGTCATCCGCATCGGCGACAACAAGGGTGCCCGCTATGCGTCCGACAACTTCTGGATGATGGGTGACACCGGCCCCTGCGGCCCGTGCACCGAGATCTTCTACGACCACGGCGAGCACATCTGGGGCGGTCCCCCGGGATCGCCGGAGGAAGACGGCGACCGTTTCATCGAGATCTGGAACAACGTGTTCATGCAGTTCAATCGGGATGAGGCCGGCGTGATGCATCCGCTGCCCAAGCCCTCGGTGGATACCGGCATGGGCCTGGAGCGGGTTTCTGCCGTGCTGCAGGGCGTGCATGCCAACTACGAGATCGACCTGTTCCAGACCCTGATCAAGGCGGCGGCCCGCGAGACCTCCGGCGCCGACATGGACAGCCCGTCCCTGAAGGTGCTGGCCGACCACATCCGCGCCTGCGCCTTCCTGATTGCCGATGGCGTGATCCCCGGCAACGAAGGCCGCGGCTACGTGCTGCGCCGGATCATCCGCCGTGCCATCCGCCACGGCTACAAGTTGGGCGCCCGCGCAGCCTTCTTCCACAAGCTGGTGCCGGATCTGGTCGCCGAGATGGGTGAGGCCTATCCCGAGCTGAAGGCAGGCGAAGCCCGCGTGACCGACATCCTGAAGCAGGAGGAAGACCGCTTCTTCGCCACAATCGAGAACGGCATGGCCATCCTCGAAGGCGAACTGGCTGCGATGGCCACCGCAGGTTCCACCGTATTCAACGGTGAGACCGCCTTCAAGCTGCATGACACCTTCGGCTTCCCTCTCGACCTAACGGCAGACGTTTGCCGCGAGCGCAATGTCACCGTGGACAGCGCGGCTTTCGACGCTGCGATGGCCCGCCAGAAGGAGCAGGCCCGCGCCGCAGGCAAGTTCAAGATGGCAGCCAACCTGGAGTACGACGGTCCGGCGACCACCTTCCACGGTTACGAGAACCTCGAAGCCAAGGGCAACGTGCTGGCCCTGTACAAGGACGGCGCGGCCGTCAATGAGCTCAACGAGGGCGAACTGGGCGTCGTGGTTCTCGACGACACGCCGTTCTATGCCGAATCCGGCGGCCAGGTCGGTGACCGCGGTGAGCTGCGTTCCGTGCACGGAATCTTCGCGGTGGAGGACACCCAGAAGATCCAGGCTACCGTCTTCGGGCACCACGGCGTGGTCAAGACCGGCAAGCTGACCGTCGGTAACGGCGTCACCGCGAAGGTGGATACCCAGGCCCGCGCCCGTACCGCCCGCCATCACTCGGCGACCCACCTGCTGCACAAGGCGTTGCGCGAAGTGCTCGGCAGCCACGTTCAGCAGAAGGGCTCCCAGGTTGATCCGGACAAGACCCGCTTCGACTTTGCGCATATCCAGCCGGTGACGGCCGAGGAAATTACCCGTATCGAACGCATCGTCAATGACGAGATCCTCGCCAATGCCGCCACCGACGCCAGTGTGATGGATATCGAATCCGCCCAGAAGACCGGTGCGATGATGCTGTTCGGCGAAAAGTACGGCGACGAGGTGCGCGTGCTGACCATCGGTTCCTCCAAGGAACTGTGCGGCGGCACCCACGTGGCGCGTACCGGCGACATCGGCCTGTTCAAGATCACCCTCGAAGGCGGCGTGGCAGCGGGTGTGCGGCGGATCGAGGCTGTATGCGGCGATGTGGCACTGGTCCTGGTGCAGGAGCAGCAGGCCCTGCTCGACGGTGTAACCGGCGTGCTCAAGGCCCAGCCGCAGGACGTGCTGGCGCGCGTGGGCCAGGTGATGGACAACGTGAAGGCCCTCGAGAAGGAACTGGCCCGTCTGAAGAGCAAGCTGGCTGCGAGCCAGGGGGATGACCTGGCAGCCCAGGCTACTGATGTGGCCGGTGCCAAGGTGCTGGCCGCGACGCTGGAAGGCGCCGACGTGCCGACCTTGCGCGAGACCCTCGACAAGCTGAAGGACAAGCTCAAATCTGCGGCCATCGTGCTGTCCAGCGTCAATGACGGCAAGGTCAGTCTGATCGCCGGCGTGACGGCCGACCTGACCGGTAAGGTGAAGGCCGGCGAGCTGGTCAACTTCGTTGCCCAGCAGGTGGGCGGCAAGGGCGGCGGCCGTCCCGACATGGCTCAGGCTGGTGGTACCGATGCGGCTGCCCTGCCAGCTGCGCTGGCTGCTGTGGCTGGTTGGGTGGGCGGCAAGCTGGGCTGAGTGCCGGCCCGGGTTCCTGGGGTGGCGCGCGTCAGCGCTGCTGCCTCAGGCGTCGCCGATTTTCTCTCCCGTAGGTGAGGCGGCTTCCAGATGAACGGCCGGGTTGTCTCCAGGCCGTTTTTCCGTGGACGATTCCGGATGGAAACTGAAGCCGTTACGACTGTCGCCCTTGACGAGGTACAAGGCCTGGTCAGCTTTTTGGAAGAGGGTTTCGATGTCCTTCGCATCCGAAGGGTATAGGGCGATGCCGATGCTGGCCGAAATTCGTGCGTCGCCTTCCTTGAGAGTGTAGTGATTGGCCAATGTGCTTCGGATCGACTGGGCGATAGGTTCGACGTGCTGCCGATTCGTGATACCACCGAGGAGCACGGCGAATTCGTCGCCGCCGAGACGGGCTGCGGTGTCCATCTCGCGGATGCAGAACTCCAGACGGTGGGCGACTTCGACCAGCAATTGATCGCCGGCCAGGTGGCCGAGGCGGTCGTTAACCTCCTTGAAGTAATCGAGGTCTACTAGCAGCAAGGCGACTTGCGTCTTCGTGCGGTCAGCAATGCTCATGTCCTGCTGCAGGCGATCCAGCAACAGACGACGGTTGGGCAGGTCCGTCAGCGTGTCGTAGCTGGCTTGGCGCCATAGCTGCTCTTCCGCACGCTTCTGTTCGGTGACGCTCGAGTACATGCCGACTCGCCACTGCACTTGGCCGTTGTCGTCGTAGATCGTGTTGATCATCAGCCAGTCAGCAGCGATTTCCCCGTTGCGCCGGCGGTTCAGTATTTCCCCTTTCCAGGTGCCGGTGGCGTCAAGGCTCTCCCACATGCTGCGGAAGAAGGCGTGGTCGTGGCGCCCGGAACTGAAAAAGGCTGCCTGTTGTCCGATTGCCTCTTCGGGCGTGAAGCCGGTGAGCCGGGTGAAGGCGGGATTGATGGCGACGATGCGATTGGTCGTGTCGGTGACCATGATGGCCTCGCCGACCGCCTGATAGACGAGCGAAGCCAGCCGTAGGGCATCTTCCCGCTCGCGGCGTTCGCTGCTGTCCCGGATTACCAATGTCGCCATGCGCCCACTCTCGGTTTCGGTCGGGGTCATGCTGACGCTGATCGGGAAGCTGCGGCCGTCTGCAGCTATGGCGATGAGGTCCACGTCGGCGACGGAATGGGATGGTTGCGTCAGTTCGCTCCACTCGGATGCCAGCAGGTTCTCGACGGGGCGTCCTATCAGGTCTTCGTACTGATAGCCGAAGGTGCTCAGTGCGCGCTGGTTGGCACGGCGGACATGCCCGGACGAATCGATGATGATGATCGCATCTGGGGCGGTATCGAGCAGGATGCGCAGTTCCAGTTCCTTGCTGGCGATGTGTTTCATGTCCCGTTCCCGAAGTGACCATGTGTGGATGAGCAAGCTCAGCATGAGAAGGGTTGCCAGCATGAAGGCGGCGACCTGCACGGCAGTCTTGGTGAGCTCGCGGTACCAGCCGAGCAGGTAGTCGTCATCAGCCAGCCCGACGATGATGTAATAAGGGTAGTGGCTCATGCGCTGATAGGCATTGGTCCGCTCTATGCCGTCGATCTTGGTGGCGGCGAGATAGGCCCCCTGCTCGGGGTTGGCCCGGATCGCGGCGGCGAGCTGAGGTGAGACGACTCGCGAGCCCATCGATACTTCGGGTGTGCTCGGGGCTGGATGACGGGTGATCAGACCCAGGTCGGCGTCACGCAGGGTGACAGCACCGCCCGGTCCGAGATTGATGCCGGCAAACAGCTCGCGCAGGTGGGCGAGGCTGATGCTGGCGACGGCCATGCCGGAGAACCGGCCATCTCCGGTGTTGATGCGGCGGCTCAAGGTGATGATCCACTCGCCGCCGGCACGTCCCCGCTGGGGCGGGGAGATGATGAGACCTGCCGATGCCGAGTCACGGTGGTGCCGGAAGTAATCCCTATCTGCTAGCAGGGCTGGGGTCCGGTCCAACGGGTTGCTGCTGGCAAGCAGGCTACCCCGTTCATCGACGACCAGCAGGTTGTGCAGGGCCGGCTGCCTGGCGAAGTGCTGCTGAACAATGCTCTGGTAGCGCGCGGGATCATGTTTGCTCGCAGGGCTATCGTCGAGATCATCCACCAGGGCTTGAAGCGTCAGGTCGATGCGATCGAAGATGGAGGCGATGTCGTGATCGAGCAACTGCGCCAGATTGCGGGTGTTGACGATGGCGCGCGCACGAGACTGTTCCAGCCCCTGGTGCAGGGACTGGAAAGCCAGGCCGATGACCATCAGGTTCAGCAGGACGACAGCAATGATTAGCCGTGTCCGGAATTGGGATCCGCTGAAGCTTGCCGACTGAAAAGTGGGCACAGCCTTCATGGCTGCTTCTCCATTGAGGCGTGGAACTTATGACGGCGTCCCGGTGAGGGCTGTCCGGATGTTGCCAGCCGCCAGTCTCACTTTTTTCGCGCAGGGGAGGAAGCGATTTGTGTAAAAAACCATCGGGCCGGGCTTGCCGCTTTATCGTCAGGCCCGGCCCGATGGATCAGAACGGCAGTGCGACGCCCGGCCAGACTCCTTCGATGGCACGCCGAAAATCGGCCTGGATGCGCTCGATGGCGGCCTGGTTGTCGGCTTCGAACCGCAGGACAACGACCGGAGTGGTGTTGGATGGGCGCGCCAGGCCGAAGCCGTCGGCGTATTCGACGCGCACGCCGTCGATGGTCAGGATGCTTTCCGCGCCGTTGAACTGGGCTTCGGCCTTGAGCTTGTCCACCAGCGCGAAGGGTTCGCCTTCGTTCATCTTGATGTTCAGTTCGGGGGTGCTGGTGGCGTTCGGCAGGCCCTTCAGCACCGGGTTGGCGTCGGCGTGGCGGGACAGGATCTCGAGCAGGCGCGCACCGGTATAGAGGCCGTCGTCGAAGCCGTACCAGCGTTCCTTGAAGAACACATGACCGCTCATTTCGCCGGCCAGCGGTGCGCCGGTTTCCTTCAGCTTGGCCTTTACCAGCGCGTGGCCGGTGTTCCACATGGTGGGCTTTCCGCCGCGGTCCTTGATCCAGCCGGCCAGGTTGCGGGTGCATTTGACGTCATAGATGATCTCGCCGCCGGGCACGCGGGTCAGCACGTCTTCGGCGAACAGCATCAGCTGGCGGTCGGGGAAGATAATCTCGCCGTCCTTGGTGACGACGCCCAGGCGGTCGCCGTCGCCGTCGAAGGCCAGGCCGATTTCCGCGTCGGTCTCCTGCAGGGCACGGATCACGTCCTGGAGGTTCTCAGGCTTAGAAGGATCGGGGTGGTGATTGGGGAAATTGCCGTCCACGTCGCAGAACAGTTCGACCAACTCGCAACCGAGGCGCTTGAAGAGTTCCGGCGCAACGGCGCCGGCCACGCCGTTGCCGCAATCCATGACGACCTTCATCGGGCGGGACAACTTCACGTCGCCGACGATCTTGGCCACATAGGCCGGCACCACGTCGGCGTGGCTGAGCTTGCCGGGTTCGGCGGCGGTCACGAGATTGTCGTCGATGATGCGTTGGCGCAGGCCCTGAATCAACTCGCCAAACAGGGTCTGGCCGCCGAGGACCATCTTGAGGCCATTGTAATCGGGCGGGTTGTGGCTGCCGGTGACGGAGACGCAGGAGTTGGTGCCCAGTTCGTAGGCGGCGAAGTAGGTGAGGGGGGTCGGCACGCAGCCGACGTCGATGACGTCGACGCCGGCGGCCCGAATGCCGTCAGCCAGCGCACCGGCCAATTCCGGACCGGAGAGGCGGCCATCCCGTCCCACTGCGATGGCTTTCTGGCCGCGGGCAACTGCTTCGGAACCGAGGGCCTGGCCGATCGCCCGCACGGCTTCGGCAGTCAGGGTCTTGTTAACGATGCCGCGAATGTCATAGGCCTTGAAGATCTCTGGGGCGGGAACGAACATGCTGTGGACTCCGGTCGGAAACGATGAGGGTTCGATTATACGCGGTGCACCATGACGGCTGGGTGTGCCGGTGGCACGAAATTTGACGTTTTATCGGCTGCCAGAGCTTGGCTAGATCGCAAGCTTTAGTTGCCTGTCTGAAAAAAGGACAGTATGCGCATGGGGAGCCAGTTCAGATGTCCGGGCCATACTCCGCTGACGAAGCCTACGTGACCTCCCTCCCGTGGCTGCTCCAAGAGCACCGTGTTGGAAACGTCGCGTAGTCCGGGCAGATGATGGGCTGGAAGGAAGGGATCGTTCCGCGGATTGAGCAGCAGCGTCGGAACACGGATGCCCGCCAAGTGCGGCTTGCTGGACGCTTGGCGCCAATATTCGTCTGCACTCCGGAATCCGTGTAAGGGGGCGGTTACCAGATCGTCGAATTCGTACAGTGTACGCGCGCGCCACATGCTCTGCCCGTCGAAGAGCCCCGGATGTTGGCTCAGCTTGACGGCCGCATTGTGCTTGAGGGTGGCCAGGAAGTGGCGGGTGTAGAGGCGGTTGAAGCCGCGGGCCAGCACGTGGCCCGTTGCCGTCATGTCGACCGGGGGGCAAATCGCAGCAGCGGCGGTGACCAGACCGGTGGCAGCGTTGCCGCGGGTGCCGAGCCACAGCAGCAGAGCATTGCCCCCGAGGGAGACGCCGGCGGCATAGCGGGGCTGTGTCGGAAACAGGCCGGTCAGCCGCTCCAGGATCCAGCCGATTTCGTCGGCGTCACCGGCGTGGTAGCCACGGGGCAGGCGGTTGGGTTCGCCGGAGCAGCCGCGGAAATGCGGGATCACGCCATTCCAGCCCTGTTCCGCCAGGTGTCGCATGAGGTGGCGCGCGTACGGCGACTGGCTCGAGCCTTCCAGCCCATGGAAGAGGACGACCAGCGGTGCATCGGGTCGAGGCGGCAACCAGTCGAGGTCGATGAAGTCGCCATCCGGCGTGTCCCAGCGTTCCCGGTAGAGAGGCGGTGCCGGTCCCTTGCGCAGCAGAGGCCAGATGGTCTGGGCATGCCCGCCGGGAAGCCAGCGGGGGGCGGCATAGGTCCCCGTGGCCGCTGTGTAGAGCGTCAATGGACCACGTGGGGAGCGTCGTTGCTGTGCAGGCTGTCCATGTCGGGCGCGAGCGAGGCATGGTGCATGACCATGCGCCAGCCCAGTGCTCCACGGGTGAAGACGTTGGTGGCGATGATTGGGGGGTGCAGCCTGTCGTCACCCTCCACATGTACGTGCTGCTGCAGGGTATGGACCGCCGTCATGACGCTGACCCAGCGGACCGGGTGGCTGATGTTGACGTTGATGCGGGTTCCGCTGGCGAAGAGTTGGCGCCAGGATTCGCGGATCGCGGCGAGTCCGACGAGACGGATGCTGCCGGGCTGGACGCAGACGACCTCCTCGTCCTCCGACCAGACGGACATCATGCCGTCAATATCAGCGCGGGTCAGCGCGGCGTAGAACGCGGCTTCGGCGTCGTCGGGGGAAGTGTAGATCGGGTTGCTCATGCGGGTTTCTCGAATGGACGTTCGCATGCGACACGGGGGCGTTGCCGCCCCCGTTCCGACTGGAGCCCGATGAGGAGCCTCAGTGATGTCCCTTGGGCAGTTCGCCCTTGAAGACGTATTTCGCGCCGCAGTACGGGCAGGTTGCCTCGCCTTCCTTGGTGACGTCAAGGAAGACGCGCGGGTGTCGTGCCCACAGTGGGGCGTCGGGCATCGGGCAGTGCAGCGGTAGCTCGTGGGCGGTGACTTCGATCGGCTTCGACTTGTCCTGATTTTCAGGCATGGGTTGCTCCGTAGGATCTTAGATGTAAGACAGCCATTCTTCGTATTCGGGGGCCTGGCCGCTGACGATCTGGAAGAAGCGGCTCTGCAGCTTCTCGGTGATCGGGCCACGTTTGCCTTCGCCGATGGTGCGACCGTCCAGTTCGCGGATCGGAGTCACTTCGGCGGCAGTGCCGGTGAAGAACGCTTCATCGGCGATGTAGATATCGTCGCGGGTGATGCGCTTGGAAACCACGTCGAGGCCGAACTCCTTGGCGACGCGGATCACGGACGCGCGGGTGATGCCGGTCAGCGCAGAGGCGATCTCGGGTTCGTAGATGGCACCGTCCTTGATCACGAAGAGGTTTTCGCCGGCGCCTTCGGCGACGAAGCCGTTGGTGTCGAGCAGCAGGGCTTCGTCGTAGCCGGCTTCGGTGGCTTCCAGGTTGGCCAGGATGGAGTTGGCGTAGGTGGAGGCCAGCTTGGCGCGCGGCATGGTGACGTTGACGTGGTGGCGAGCGAAGGACGAGGTCTTCACTCGGATGCCCTTCTCGAGGCCGTCTTCACCCAGGTAAGCGCCCCACGGCCAGGCGGCGATCGCCACATGGACGGTGGCACCTTTGGTGGAGATACCCATCTTTTCGGAGCCGTAGAAGGCGATCGGGCGCAGGTAGCAGGACTCGAGCTTGTTGGCGCGGACGACTTCCAGTTGGGCTTCCATCAGAACTTCCTTGGAGTAAGGAATGTTCATCATGTAGATCTTGCCGGAGTTGAGCAGGCGCTGGGTGTGTTCGGCGAGACGGAAGATCGCCGTGCCCTTGACGGTCTTGTACGCGCGGACGCCCTCGAATACGGACAGGCCGTAGTGCAGGGAGTGGGTGAGCACGTGGGTGGTCGCTTCGCGCCACGGCACGAGCTTGCCGTCGTACCAGATGAAACCGTCGCGGTCTGCCATTGACATTGTGGGGATCTCCAGCTGAAAACAATAAATTTTGAGCCCACGATTCTAGCTCATTCCGCGGGGACTGCGGACCCTCACCCGGAACGGGGTAAAATGCTGCCTTTATCCGCAGTGGGATGGCGATGAGAGTCTGGAAGCCGAATGTGACGGTGGCGGCCGTGGTCGAACGCGACGGACGCTTTCTGGTTGTCGAGGAGGAGACCGAGACCGGTTTGCGTTTCAACCAGCCGGCCGGGCACCTGGATCATGGGGAGTCCCTGCAGCAGGCCGTCGTCCGCGAAGCACTTGAGGAAACCGCCCATTACTTTCGGCCGGAGTTCCTGGTTGGGATTTACCAGTGGCCCAAGCCCGACAGCGACATTACTTATTTGCGTTTCACTTTCGGCGGCAGCGTTACGGGGTTCGATCCGGAGCTGCGCCTGGATTCTGGGATCGTGCGGGCCGTGTGGCTGACGCTGGAGGAGTTGCGGGAGACACGGGAGCGCCATCGCAGCCCGCTGATCCTGCAGTGTTGCGAGGATTACCTTGCCGGCCGGCGCTATCCGCTGGACCTGGTGCGCCATTACGACGCCTGATGGCATGCAGGTGGGTTCTGTCCGCAGCGTTGCTACTGTGTTTCGGTGTCGCGCAAGCCACCGAGCAGGTCGTGGTGTGTTTCAACTACGGTTGTCTGAGCGAGACGACGGTGGTGTTTTCCGATGAACGCCTCGCCGAGGCTGGCGAGCGCCTGAAGCAGGCCACGTCACCGATCGAGGAAAGGGCCATCCTGGCCCAGGTCATCGGGCAGCTTTATCGTTGGGCGGGCGAGCAGTCGCCGATTCATGCCGACAGGCCGGGGGATTTCCTCGATGACGATGTGCCCGGCAAGATGGATTGCATCGATCATGCAGAGACGACGACGCGTCTGTTGAAGATGCTGGAGCGGCGCGGCATGCTGCGTTTTCATGTGGTGGATGAAGTGCATCGTCGGGTGCGCTGGCTGGTTGCCCAGCATTTCTCGGCGGTGATTCGCGAGAAAGACGCTGCTGCGCCGAAAGGCGGAGCGCGATTCGTGGTGGACTCCTGGTTTGGGGAGCACGGCGATCCTGCCGTTGTCTTGCCCCTGGAAGATTGGCTGGATGGAGAGGGACCGAATGTCTCGTAAGGAAAAAGTCATCGTCGGCATGTCCGGCGGCGTGGATTCGTCCGTGGCGGCGATGCTGCTCAAGCAGCAGGGCTACGACGTGGTCGGCCTGTTCATGAAGAACTGGGAAGACGATGACGACGATGAATACTGTTCCACCCGGGAAGACCTGGTGGACGTGGTGTCGGTGGCCGACGTGCTGGGCATCGAGCTGGAAGTGGTGAATTTCTCCAAGGAATACAAGGAGCGGGTATTTGCCGATTTCCTGCGCGAGTACGAGGCGGGCCGCACGCCCAATCCGGATATCCTGTGCAACTCGGAGATCAAGTTCAAGGCTTTCCTCGATCACGCCCTGGCCTTGGGGGCGGACCGCATCGCGACCGGGCATTACGCTCAGGTGCGTGAGTGGACCAACGACGGGCGTACCGAGTACCAATTGCTCAAGGCGGAAGACGGTACCAAGGATCAGAGCTACTTCCTGTATCGCTTGAATCAGGCCCAACTGTCGAAGGCCTTGTTCCCTATTGGCCATCTCTACAAGCGTGACGTGCGCAAGATGGCCGAGGCGGGAAACCTGCATGTACATGCCAAGAAGGATTCGACGGGTATTTGTTTCATCGGCGAGCGCCCGTTCAGGGAGTTCCTGTCTCGCTACTTGCCAGCCAAGCCGGGAGAGATCCGCACGCTGGAAGGCGATAAGGTGATCGGACAGCATCAGGGCCTGATGCATCACACCATCGGTCAGCGCAAGGGCCTGCAGATCGGCGGTATCAAGGGCAATCAGGATGATGCGGGCGAGCACGACGCCTGGTACGTCGCGCAGAAGGACATGGCGAAGAACGTGTTGTACGTTGTGCAAGGCCATGATCACCCCGCGCTGCTGAAGGATCGCCTCGTGATTACAGATCTGAGCTGGGTTTCCGGTCGGGATCCGCGTACGCATTGGGTGTACACGGCCAAGCCGCGTTACCGGACTCCGGATGCGCCCTGCGAGATCGATGTCCTTGCCGATGGCCGGGCCGAGATCGCCTTTGCTCAGCCTCAGTGGGCGGTGACGCCTGGGCAGAGCGTGGTGGTCTACGAAAGCCGGGTTTGCCTGGGCGGTGGCATCATCACGGCCTGAGCCTTCTGTTGGTACATAAGCAAACGGGCGCTGTGTGGCGCCCGTTTGTTTTCATGGGGTCTGAGCTAGCCGGAAGCTCGGATAGGCCCAGTTGTGCTCCCACGCGGCACGCACCATGTTCGGATACTCGGGCCGCCCAAGGCTGCCGTTGTAGCGCCCCAGCGCGCGGAACAGGTCGCCCCGTTCGATGTCCAGGTAATGGCGCAGGATTGTGCAGCCAAAGCGCAGGTTGGTGCGCATGTAGAAGAGGTTGCTCTCTTGATTGCCGATCAGTTTGACCCAGAATGGCATGACCTGCATGTAGCCACGGGCGCCCGCTGAAGACAGGGCGTATTTCTTGAAGCCGCTTTCCACCTGGATCAGGCCCAGCACCAGTTGTGGGTCGAGGCCAGCGCGGGTGGCTTCGTAGTGGATTGTCCTCAGTAGCTCTGAGCGATAGGTTTCGTCTGGGATGCGCTTGGCCAGGCGACGGGACATCTCGGCCAGCCAGCGGGCCCGCTCGGGAGAGCGTTCGAAGCTCGGGTCGAGCGGGGCCTGGTCGGCGACGGCCGCATGCAGTGCAGCCTGTACGCTGGCGGCGAGCGGCTCGTAGAGCTGATTGCCGGCATGCGCCATCGTCGCCCCGCCCAGCAGGCAGGTGGCCAGCAGGCGGGTGACGATGGGGCGCATGGGCAGCATGCTTCTCAGCCCTTCAGTTTGGCGATGACCGTGGCTGCGATGTCGCCAACGGCCAGCTTGGTGGCTTCGGCGTCGCGGCGGCCCTGATATTCGACGACGCCTTCCTTCAGGCCACGGTCGCCGATGACGACACGGTGCGGCGTGCCGATCAGCTCATTGTCGGCCAGAAGGGAGCCCGGACGTTCGTCCCGGTCGTCGAGGAAGGCGTCGATGCCAGCTGCAACGAGCTCCCCGTAAAGCTTGTCGGCGGTTTCGCGCACCGCTTCGGACTTGGCGTAGCCCATCGGCACGATGGCCACCTGGAAGGGGGCGATGCCGTCCGGCCAAATGATGCCGCGGGCGTCGTTGTTCTGTTCGATGGCGGCGCCGAGGATGCGCGAGACGCCGATGCCGTAGCAACCCATCTCCATGACCTGTTCCTTGCCCTGTTCGTTGAGGAACTTGCAGCCGAGGGCTTCGGAGTACTTGGTGCGCAGCTGGAAGATGTGGCCGACTTCGATGCCGCGGCAGATGTCGAGGCTGCCCTTGCCGTCCGGCGACGGGTCGCCGACGACGACGTTGCGCAGGTCGGCCACTTCGGCCTCGGGGAAGTCACGGCCGATGTTGACGCCTGTGTAGTGGTAGTCGTCCTCGTTGGCGCCGGTGACGAAATCGGCCATCGCCGCAACGGTGCGGTCCATGACCACGCGGCCCTGGAAGCCGACGGGGCCGAGGGAGCCGGCGTTGGCGCCGAAGGCCGCAAGGATGGAGGCCGGGCTTGCGAAGGTCAGCGGATTCCTGACGCCGGCGACCTTCTGGGCCTTGACCTCGTTCAGTTCATGGTCGCCGCGCAGCAGGAGCAGTACCGGCTTGCTGCCGGATGCTTCGTCGCCGTCCACCACGATCGCCTTGACGGTCTGGGTGGCTGGAATCTTCAGGAAGGCCGCCAACTCGTCGATGGTCTTGGCGCCGGGCGTGTGCACCTTGGTCAGCGTAGCGCTGGCAGCGGGGCGAGGCGTGGTCGGTGCCAGGGCTTCAGCGAGCTCCACGTTGGCCGCGTAGTCGGAGTCCGGACAGTAGGCGATGTCGTCTTCGCCGGTTTCGGCGATCACATGGAATTCGTGGGAGCCGGTGCCGCCGATCGAGCCGGTATCTGCCGCAACAGCCCGGAACTTCAGGCCGAGCCGGTTGAAGATGCGGTGGTAGGTGTCGTACATGTTGCGGTACTCCCGCTGCAGATCCTCGAAGGAACTGTGGAAAGAGTAGCCGTCCTTCATGACGAATTCGCGGCCACGCATCACGCCGAAACGGGGGCGGATCTCGTCACGGAACTTCATCTGGACCTGGTAGAAGTGCTTGGGCAGCTGGCGATAACTTTTCAGCTCTTTGCGCACCACGTCGGTGATGACTTCCTCGTGGGTCGGGCCGACGACGAAATCACGGTCGTGGCGGTCCTTGAAGCGCAGCAGCTCAGGGCCGTAGAAATCCCAGCGGCCGGATTCCTGCCACAGCTCGGCCGGTTGAACGGCGGGCATCAGCACTTCGATGGCGCCGGCCCGGTTCATCTCCTCCCGCACGATGGCTTCCACCTTGCGCAGGGCGCGCAGGCCCAGAGGCATCCAGGTATAGATACCGCCGGCGAGGCGCTTGATCAGCCCCGCGCGCATCATCAGTTTGTGGCTGATGACTTCGGCGTCGGAAGGGGCTTCCTTGAGGGTGGAGAGGAAGAACTGGGAGGCACGCATGACGGAGTCCATTGTTAGTACAGCATGCAATTTTAACGTGCACCTTGCGCCTTGGCGCCGCTTCTGTTGCATTGCACCGATTCGGGGCGTCGGCTTCCGTGGCAAGGGGAAATATGGAAGAATTCCGCACAGTTCATGAATTAAAGGTTGCACCATGCTCGACCGTGAAGGCTACAGGCCTAACGTCGGCATCATTCTGGTGAATGCGCGCAACGAGGTTTTCTGGGGCAAACGGATACGAGAACATTCCTGGCAGTTTCCGCAGGGCGGAATCAAGCACGGCGAGTCGCCGGAACAGGCCATGTACCGTGAGCTCTTCGAAGAAGTCGGCTTGAAGCCTGAGCACGTTCGTATCATCGGCCGCACGCGCGGCTGGTTGCGCTATGACGTGCCCAAGCACTGGATCAAGCGGGAATGGCGTAACACCTATCGCGGCCAGAAGCAGATCTGGTTCCTGTTGCGACTGGTGGGGCGCGATTCCGACGTCTGCCTGCGTGCAAGTACTCACCCGGAGTTCGATGCCTGGCGCTGGAGTTATTATTGGGTGCCCCTTGAGGCGGTCATCGAGTTCAAGCGCGGCGTTTATCAGGCGGCGCTGCTGGAACTGTCCCGTCTGCTGTTCCGTGATCGAAGCCTCGACATCCCGGAAAGTTACCGACCGATAGTAGTGACCCCGGAATCCCCGGGAAAGCCCCCTCTCTCCTGACAAGACGTGTGCCGAGTTGAAACTTGGCACACGTCTTTTTGTCTTACCCTCCGATTGTTGCTGGTTTTGTCGCCGCCTGCGATGCGACGACGGGTCCGGGTATGCCGTTGTCGGCCAATCCCGGTTCATTGTTGTAGGGGCACATCGGGAGACACCATGGAGCGCTTGCACTATCAGCCGATCCGGCAGTTCCGGGTCAAGAGCGGCACCTGCGAAGTTGCGGATGCTTGGAGTCTGACCAAGGTCGTTGCGTCGTCGCCGGCCATCGAAGTGATGACTGACCTGAGACGAATCCCAGCGGCAACCATTTCCGACACGGTTTCACTGGTCGAAGCCAATCACAGCATGATTTTGCGCGGTGTGCGAATGCTCTTCGCGACGGATAACGACCGCCGTGTGGTGGGCATCATCACGTCCAACGATCTGCTGGGCGAGAAACCCACGCGGGTTGCCAGGGAGCGGATGTCACGGCATGAAGAGCTGACCGTGCGCGACATCATGGTGGCAACCGAAGAGCTTGATGCGGTGACGATGGCGGAAGTCCTGCGCGCTGAGGTGGGGCATGTCGTGGCAATGCTCAAGGCCTGTGGGCGGCAGCATGCGCTCGTGGTGGAAGAGGAGGGCGGCATGACGCCGGTGATCCGGGGCATTTTCTCGGCCTCGCAGATTGCGCGCCAGATGGGCATTCCCCTGCAAACCACGGAGGTGGCACGTACGTTTGCTGAGATCGAGGCAGCTATCAGGAGTTGAGTTTGCAGGCCGGCAAGCGCCGGGTGCTGCGCGGGTTTGGCCCGGCGAAAGGGGAGGGGAGTAGAATCTCGGCTGTCCTCCATCCTTCCCTTTGAAACCTGATGGCAGCAGTTTCCCGTTTAGCGCGTTCATGCCTTCCATTTTTCTTCGTCGCGGCAAGCGTTGCACTCGTTGGGTGTGCAACTGGTGGTCGCACATACCTGTTTGAAGAAGAAGCCAAGTCTGCTTGGAAGGAAGTCGAGCCGGAGCTTCCCGCGTTTCCCGAGCGAGCAAATCTGATCCCTCTCGATCTGGGGGGCGAATCCACCTCATTGTCTTTTATCGATGAAAAATCGCTGACCCTTGCAGAAGACGGCGTCGTGCGCTTTACATTGGTTGTGCGTGCCGCGGGTGGTGCCCAGAACGTGAGTTTCGAGGGTATCCGCTGTGAGACGGCGGAGCGCAAGCTCTACGCGATAGGTCGCAATGACCGGGAATGGATCAAGCCTCGTGCCGGCGACTGGCAGAGGATTTCAGACAATGGATACAACCGTCAGTACGCTTTGCTGGCGATTGATTTCTTTTGTCCGCGGGGGGCAATTCTTCCGAACCGGGATGAGATCGTGAAATCCCTGCGGCAGGCGGCCCGCCTGCGTTAGCGTCAAATTTCGAGTGGAGTTTGTGATGCTGGATCAACTGATTATTGGCTTTGACAAGGCCTTGCGTACGGTCTTTGCGGACGCCTACACAGTGCGTCCGGTTCCGGGGGAGGCGCTGCCTGAAGCTGATCTGAGTGAACAGGAGAAGCGCCGTGCGGCATCCCTGATGCGAGTGAATCACTGTGGTGAAATCTGCGCTCAAGCCTTGTATCAAGGGCAGGCGTTGATGTCTCAGAATGAAGGTATCAAGAAGGCGTTGGCAGGTGCCGCGCACGAGGAGACCGAGCACTTGGCTTGGACAGAGCGCCGGATTGCTGAGTTGGGTGGGCGTAAGAGCTTCCTTAACCCGCTCTGGTACGGCGGTTCGCTAGCTATCGGTATGCTAGCCGCGCGCTTTGGCGATGGGGTGAACCTCGGCTTTTTGGCCGAAACAGAGCGCCAAGTGGAGGCCCATCTAATCAGTCACCTGGGCCGCTTGCCGGAACAGGATCAGCGTTCGCGGGAAATTGTTACCCAGATGAAGATCGACGAAGTTGCTCATGCCGATACGGCAGTCCGCCTCGGCGCGGTGGAACTGCCGACGCCAGTGAAGGCCGCTATGAAGGCGACCTCGAAAGTCATGACTGGCGTGGCTTACTGGGTCTGATCGGAAAGAGACTAGACCTGAACGATTTCCCAGGTGTGTTCGATTTCCGCGGTCTTGCTGAGCATGATCGTGGCGGAGCAGTACTTGTCGGACGACAGCTTGATTGCGCGCTCGACGCTCTCCGGCTTCAACTCATGGCCCGTGACGGTGTAGTGGAACGCTATACGGGTGAACACCTTGGGGTCGGCTTCGGCGCGTTCCGCCGTCAGGCGGACGCTGCAGCCCCGCACATCCTGCCGACCGCGTTTGAGAATCAGGACGACGTCAAATGCCGTGCAGCCGCCTGCGCCGGCCAGCATCAGCTCCATCGGTCGGGGGGCAAGGTCGCGCCCGCCGGCTTCCGGGGCGCCATCCATGGTGACGATATGGCCGGAACCAGTTTCCGCCATGAAGGTCATGTCGCCAACCCACTTAACTACGCACTCCATTCTGCTTCCCTTCAATATTGACTGTATGGAGAGGCTAGGCCCCTTCTTCCGGCGCTGATTGTAGCTGTCTTGCCGCGGGGCGCTGGAGTGTCTTTGTGCTGCAATGCCGCATTTTTGTAGGGCGAAGTTCTTATGAGTGCGCTGTGATGCGCGTCTTGGGTCGGTTGTTTTTCAATTAAATCATGGGCTTGAACGAGCTTTCTGTTGAATAAAAAAAATTTATCATTAGATACGTAATTTTATTGTGCAATGCACAAAAAAATCTTGCACCAAGGGGGCAGGGGGGAGATAATTTGCTCAGTCCAGTTGCTTTTGTTGTTTGAAGCGGCTGAAAGGTGTCTCCTCCACCCTCCTCCTTTGGTGTGGATTTAGCGCAGATCTCCCCGATCTGCGCTTTTTTTTGCCTTGATTTAGTGTTTGACACTGGCCTTGAGCCTAGGGTAAAATCCGCGGCTTTCCGAATTATGGTCGTTCCCGGTGTCGGGAAAAGTCAGAGGGATCTTCATGAAAACGTTTTCTGCCAAGCCGCATGAGGTCAAGCGCGACTGGTTCGTCGTTGATGCGACGGACTTGGTCCTTGGTCGGCTTGCTTCCCAAGTTGCGCTTCGCTTGCGCGGCAAACATAAAGCCATCTACACCCCGCACGTTGATACCGGTGACTTCATCGTTGTCGTCAATGTCGACAAGCTGCGTGTAACCGGCACCAAGGCCCAGGACAAAAAGTACTACCGTCACTCCGGTTACCCGGGCGGTATCTACGAAACCAATTTTACCAAGCTGCAGCAGCGTTTCCCGGCTCGCGTGCTTGAGAAGGCCGTCAAGGGCATGCTGCCCAAGGGGCCGCTCGGCTACGCCATGCTGAAGAAGCTGAAGTGCTACGCCGGTGCTGAGCATCCGCATGCCGCACAGCAGCCCCAAGTTCTCGCGATTTAACAGGAGCCGATAATGGCTGTGACTTACAACTACGGTACCGGTCGTCGCAAGTCGGCTGTTGCTCGTGTCTTCATCAAGAAGGGCTCCGGCAACATCGTCGTGAACGGCAAGCCGGTTGATCAGTTCTTCTCCCGTGAAACCGGCCGCATGATCGTGCGTCAGCCGCTGGTTCTGACCAACTTCGTCGACACCTTCGACATCCTGGTCAATGTGACCGGTGGTGGCGAATCCGGCCAGGCTGGTGCCGTTCGTCACGGCATTACCCGTGCGCTGATCGACTACGATGCAGAGCTCAAGTCCCCGCTGAAGAAGGCTGGCTTGGTTACTCGCGATGCCCGTGAAGTCGAGCGTAAAAAGGTCGGTTTCCGCAAGGCGCGTCGTCGCAAGCAGTTCTCCAAGCGTTAATTCGCTTCGAGTATGGTCAAAAAGCCGCCTTCGGGCGGCTTTTTGTCATCTTGGCGTAGTATGTTTTCCGGCGTAGTTTTGGTATCTGCTGGTAGTTCATTTCCTGTTGGGGGCGAGAATGATCAAGGTTGGTGTAGTTGGTGGGACCGGATATACCGGGGTTGAACTGTTGCGCTTGCTGGCGCAGCATCCGGAGGTGGAGCTGAAGGCAATCACCTCGCGTGGTGAGGCGGGGATGCCGGTGGCTGATATGTTTCCGAGCCTTCGCCGCCGGGTGGATCTGCGGTTTATCGATCCCCAGGCAGCAGATCTGTCGGGGTGTGACGTCGTCTTCTTCGCTACGCCTAACGGGATTGCGATGCAGCAGGCTGCGGCCCTTGTTGCTGCGGGTGTGAAGGTCATCGATCTGGCTGCGGATTTCCGGATCTCCGACGTGGCTGAATGGGAAAAGTGGTACGGGATGAAGCACGCCTGCCCCGAGCTGGTTGCCGAGGCCGTGTATGGTTTGCCTGAGGTGAATCGCGAGGCTGTCAAGGCTGCGCGGGTGGTGGCCAATCCGGGTTGTTATCCCACCGCGGTGCAGCTCGGCTTCTTGCCGCTCGTCGAGGCCGGTATTGTGCAGCTGGATGGCTTGGTTGCTGATGCCAAGTCCGGTGTCTCCGGTGGTGGCCGTAAGGCGGAAACGCACATTCTGTTCTCCGAGTCGGCAGACAACTTCCAGGCTTACGGTGTGGCCGGTCATCGGCATCTGCCGGAAATTCGGCAGGGGCTGTCGCGCTACGCCAAGGCGCCCGTCGGGCTGACTTTCGTTCCGCATCTCACGCCCATGATTCGTGGTATCCATGCGACTCTGTATGCGCGCCTCACTAAGGATGTCGATCTGCAGGAGCTGTTCGAGGCCCGTTTTGCCGACGAGCCGTTTGTCGATGTGATGCCGCGCGGGGCCCATCCTTCCACGCGTTCTGTGCGCTCTGCCAACATCTGCCGGATTGCGGTTCATCGTCCGCAGGGTGGGGATGTGGTGGTGGTGCTGTCGGTCATCGACAACCTCGTGAAGGGGGCGGCAGGTCAGGCGGTGCAGAACATGAACATCCTGTTCGGGTTGCCTGAAGCGGCAGGGCTTGGGCAGATCCCGGTGATGCCTTGAACTAAAATTGAGTGTTTTTGTCGACTATTTGATGGTGTTGCCTTGACCCGCTGTTGGGGGCTGACCATAATCCGACGATCGTTTTGAAGGAGTTGTTCCATGGATGCCGTGACCGAAATGCCGAGCCCGTTTGTGTTTACCGATAGCGCTGCTAGCAAGGTGAAGGAACTGATCCTCGAGGAAGGGAATCCGGATCTCAAGTTGCGTGTCTTCGTGACGGGTGGCGGCTGTTCCGGTTTTCAGTACGGTTTTACCTTCGATGAAATCTGCAACGAAGACGACACCGTTATGGAAAAGGATGGCGTGATGCTGCTGATCGATCCGATGAGTTATCAATATCTGGTTGGGGCTGAGATCGACTATACGGAAGGTCTTGAAGGTTCGCAGTTTGTTATTCGTAACCCCAATGCGACAAGCACCTGTGGTTGTGGCTCGTCGTTCTCTGCATAACCTGAGCGATCAGTTGGTGCGGGAAGTCGCGCCCTGATTTGGTGGGTTGTGTTGGAAGGCGCCTGTTGCGAAAGCGATAGGCGCCTTTTCTTCGTTAACGAAAATCGGAAGGTTGAGTTCGGCCCACTGGGATGGGCTAGAATTTTGGCTCTTTTTTTGGGGTGGGTTTGTAGATGTGGCTGCTTAAGCGCGCACTTGCGCCCCGCTCCAAGGCTGTCCAAGGACAAATATGACTGACATTACTGCATCGCTGGAGCTGATCAAGCGTGGGGCGGATGAGCTGCTCGTTGAGGCTGATCTAGTAGAAAAACTCAAAACCGGGCGCCCGTTGCGCGTCAAAGCGGGTTTTGATCCCACGGCGCCAGATCTGCATCTTGGACATACCGTTCTGATCAACAAGCTGCGCCACTTTCAAGAGCTTGGTCACCAGGTTCTGTTCCTGATCGGTGATTTCACGGGGATGATCGGCGATCCGTCGGGAAAAAATACAACACGGCCGCCGCTGACCCGAGAGCAGGTGCTTGATAATGCACGTACATATCAGGATCAGGTGTTCAAGATTCTGGATCCGGAGAAAACTGAGGTCTGCTTCAATTCGAGCTGGATGGAGGCGTTGGGGGCTTCAGGCATGATCCGCCTTGCTGCGCAACATACTGTGGCGCGGATGTTGGAGCGGGATGATTTCTCGAAGCGTTACTCGGCTCGGCAGCCGATTGCGATTCATGAATTCCTCTACCCCCTGTGCCAGGGTTATGACTCGGTGGCTTTGAAGTCGGATATCGAGCTTGGGGGGACGGACCAGCGTTTCAATCTGCTGGTCGGTCGAGAACTGCAGAAGCACTACGGCCAGGCCCCGCAGTGTGTCTTGACGATGCCACTCCTTGAGGGCTTGGATGGTGTGAACAAGATGTCCAAATCCTTGGGCAACTACATTGGTATTTATGAGTCGCCCAACGAGATTTTCGGAAAGGTGATGTCTGTCTCTGATGAATTGATGTGGCGCTACTACGATCTGCTGTCGTTCAAGGGCGTATTAGAAATCAAGGGGTTGCGTGAATCAATTGTGGAAGGGCGGAATCCCCGCGATGTGAAAGTAATGCTGGCGCAGGAGTTGGTTGCGCGTTTTCATGGCCATGCGGCGGCGGTTGCTGCCCTGGAGGACTTTGAGGCGCGCTTTCAGCGCAATGCCATCCCTGATGATATTCCTGAGGTCTCAGTGCTTGGAGGGGAGGGAGGGGTTGCGATTGCTGCTGTCTTGAAACTGGCGGGTTTGACGGCCAGTACCTCGGAGGCTCTGCGTATGATTGATCAGGGGGGGGTGCGAGTGAATGGTGAGAAGCTGGCTGATAAGGCGCTGGTATTGAAGACTGGAGATGCGGTGGTGCTTCAAGTCGGTAAGAGGAAGTTTGCGCGGGTAAGTGTGGCTTGAATTTAGGGTGCAGTGTAAGGGGCTGCGCTAGCTGGGGGAGGGGCTGAGGCACGCCGAGAATTATTTTTGTGAATGTTGTTGACGGTTTCTGATAATTCTTTATAATGCGCAGCTCTTTCGCTGCAGCGCGTTACGAAGTAGGCGCTACGGGGTGAGGA
>JAFEDI010000014.1 GCA_018241725.1 Pseudomonadota bacterium
CGAATTGCTCCCGACACCCTGTATCTGTCCAGCTTAAAAACAGAAGGCAACAACATCACCCTGAATGGCACAGCGCTATCGAATTATGTGGTTTCCGATTTCCTGCGCCGACTGGTGGAAACGCCGTTGTTCGGTGAACCAGTACTGCGCCAGATCGACAATCGCGACATCGCAGGTGTCCGGGTCAGCATATTTGACCTTGCCGTACCAAGAAAGAGCCAGCCCCCTGCAGAAACTACAGCGAAATCTCCGGCCAGGAGCCAGAAATGAATCTGGACCAGTTGCGCAATCTGGAACTGGACATCAATCGTGGTGGCGACTGGCCACTGGCAGCCAGGATCGTGCTGCTGGTCCTGACGCTCAGCATGGTGGTTGGCGCCGGCTGGTATCTGGATACAGCCGACCAGATTGCCATACTGGACTCCGAACGCGGCAAGGAACAGCAGTTGCGGCAGGAGTTCATCAACAAGCAGCGTGTGGTCGCCAACATCGATGCCTATCGGGCTCAGATCAAGGAACTTGAACAGATGTTGAGCGACATGCTGAAGCAACTGCCCACCAAAACCGAAATGCCGAACCTGCTGGAAGACATTTCCAATCAGGGCAGGGCCAATGGACTGGTTTTCTCACAATTCCGGCCGCTGGATGAAGTTTCGCGCGGCTTCTACGCGGCCAAACCCATTCAGATCAAAGCACAGGCCAGCTATCATCAGTTCGGCGCATTCATCGGCAGCGTCGCTGCGCTGCCACGCATTGTCACGCTTGAAAACGTCACGATGAATGGCGCCACAGTCCGGGACTTCAACCGGGAATCTGCAGAACCGCTGACCATCGAGGCAACGCTGCAAACCTATCGCTATACCGAAGACGACAATGCCACGGCGGCAGGTGCCAAGAAATGAGTCGCATCCCTGTCGCCCTTCTGTCAGCGCTGCTGCTCTGCGGGTGTGAACCCGCCGACAATACTGCCGACCTGCGGGATTTCGTTGCGCTCACCAAGGCGTCCTCGCCCGGCAGAGCGCTCGACCCGCTGCCCCAGCCCCAGCCCTACCAACCCGTGGCCTACAGTGCCCAGGATCTGAAGTCGCCGTTCGCGATCGCCTCGATGCTCAAGGCCCAGGCAGCCCCGCCGCGGATCGATAACGGCATCCGCCCCGACCTCGACCGTCCGCGCGAGGAACTGGAAAAGTACAGCCTTGGCTCTCTGAAGATGGTCGGAACCCTTGAGCGCGACGGCAGGCTGGCGCTGATCCGGGTTCCGGATGGCACCGTCCAGACGGTCCAGGTCGGCAATTTCATCGGTACCGACTACGGCAAGATCCTGCAGATCAGCGACAACCGGATCGAGCTGCTGGAGATCGTGCCGGATAACAACGGCGGTTGGGTCGAACGGCGCAATGCGCTTACGCTGGCGGAATGATCGCTGCCGGCGGCGGACCATTCCGGGCGTGCCGGCAGGATCGGAGCACACCGGCCTCATGTTCGCGGGCCGGACAGACTGAATACATCAAGGGGGAAAAGGATCATGGCGAAGCCCGAGCCGGCGAAAACCGCCCGGACCGAGGTCTGGCGTGCCTGTCTGTTCGCCGTGGTCGCTGTCTGCACGGCCGCTGCGTTGCCGGCCGGGGCGGCGCGGGCAGCAACGGAACTGACCGCGGTCGATGCCGGCTCGCTGCCGGGTAACCGCACGCAGCTGCGTTTCACGCTGTCGCAGCCGGGTACGGCCCCCACCCACTTTTCGACCAGCGAGCCCGCCCGCATCGTGCTCGATCTGCCCGGCGCCAAGAACGGCATGAACGTGCGCCGGCAGGACATCGGCAATGGCGTCGCCGAACGCGTCAGCATCATCGAGGCCAGTGATCGCACGCGCGTGCTGGTCAACCTGTCGCGGATGGTGCCCTACAGCGTGCGCACCGAAGGCAGCGAGGTGCTGCTGACTCTTGAGCCGGCGGGATCAACCCCGGTGGCGCGCACCGAGAGCAGTCCGGCCCAGCCGGCTGGCGGCGTGCAGATGCATGCCGCCAGCCGCAGTCCGGCAGCGGCCGGTAATCGTGAAGTCAGCCGCATCGATTTCCATCGCGGCGCCGAAGGCCAGGGCCAGATCATCGTCAGTCTGGGCGATGCGTCGACCTCGGTCGACGTGCGCGAGGAAGGCGACCGCATCATCGCCGATTTCATTGGCGCGCCACTGGCCAGTTCGCAGTTGCGGCGGCTGGACGTGACCGATTTTGGCACGCCGGTCATGAGCATCGATGGAGTCAACAAAGGCCGTAATGGCAGCCTCGGCATCAAGACCAATGGCCGTTACGAGCTCGTCGCCTTCCAGACCGAAGGCAAATATACGATCGAGGTACGCCCGGCCACGAGCGCCGGCAGCGGTGGCAGCGGCAGCACGATCGGTGACCAGCGCGAACGGACCTACCGCGGTGAACTGCTGTCGCTGAATTTCCAGGATATCGAAGTCCGTGCGGTGCTGCAGATCATCGCCGATTTCACGAACCTGAACGTCGTCGTCAGTGACACCGTCACCGGCCGCATCACGCTGCGCCTGAAGAACGTGCCCTGGGATCAGGCGCTGGACATCATCATGCAGACCAAGGGTCTGACCCAGCGCCAGCAGGGCAACGTAATCTATATCGCGCCGACCGCCGAGGTCACGCAGCGCGAAAAACTGGAACTCGAAGCCCGCAAGCAGCAGGTCGAACTGGCACCGCTGCGCTCGGAACTCATGCAGATCAATTACGCGAAGGCTGCCGATATCGCAAAACTGATCAAGACCCGCAGCGAAGGTGGCGGCTCTACAGCCGGACGCTCCACTGAAACCTCGCTGCTGTCGGAGCGTGGTCAGGTGGCAGTGGATGATCGCACCAACACCCTGCTGATTCAGGACCTGCCGGAGCGCATCAGTGACATACGCGCGCTGGTGACCCGCATCGACATTCCGGTGCGCCAGGTCATGATCGATTCACGGATCGTGATCGCCAACGATGACTTTTCGAAGGAGTTGGGTGTTCGCATCGGTGGAACCTCCATTACCACCAGTGGAAGCAAGAGCGCCATTCTGGGCGGCAACATCGCTGGCATCAACAACGGTCTGGCCAGTTTCACCAGCAGCGGCACATATACCACCACCCTGACCGATCGCCTCGGTTTTGATGCCGCGGTGACAGGCTCACCGGCCGGATCACTGGGACTGGCTATCCTGGGCTCACGCTTCCAACTGGATCTGGAATTGTCCGCCCTGCAGGCCGAGGGACGCGGCGAAACGCTTTCCAATCCGCGCGTGATGACGGCCGATCGCAAGGAAGCCTCGATCAAGCAGGGCCGGGAAGTGCCCTATACCGCGGTGTCGAATGTCGGTGGCGCATCGACCAATAATGTTTCCTTCAAGGAAGCCCTGCTCGAACTGACCGTGACCCCGCAGATCACGCCGGACAAGGCCATCATCATGGACATCAAGGTAACCAAGAATGAGGTCACCGGCGAAGTCGTGCAGGGCCAGCCGGTGCTGGCCAAGCGCGAGGTCAGCACGCAGGTGCTGGTGCGCAGCGGCGAGACCGTGGTGCTGGGCGGCGTCTACGAACAGATCACCTCCGA
>JAFEDI010000150.1 GCA_018241725.1 Pseudomonadota bacterium
CCGCTGCCCCGCCTATCCTCTGATCGCTGATCCGGACTGCCGCCGGATCCCTGCCCCCTGATTCCGGAGCCAGCATGCTGACACGCATCGAAATTGACGGATTCAAGAGCTTCGAGAACTTCTCGATCGATCTGGCTCCGTTCGTTGCGATTCTCGGCACCAATGCCGCTGGCAAGAGCAATCTGTTCGATGCCATCCAGTTACTTTCGAATCTGGCGACGCAGGATGTCAGCAGTGCTGTAAAGCAGGTCCGCGGAGAACCTCTGGAACTGTTCAGGCTCACCAGCCGCGGGCACTCAACACAGATTCGCTTTGCTGTCGAAGCCTTAATCGATCCAAAGGTTACCGACCCCTGGGGCAGTCAGGTGAATCTGAGCCACACCCGCATTCGCTATGAAGTCGTTCTTGAAAGACGGGTGATACGCCCTGGCGTGGAGCGCGTCATGGTCGCCAGCGAAGCCGCCACCCCCATCCTGCGCAACGAGGATGATTGGGCCAGAGGACTCAAGCCTTCCAGCAGCTTCAGAACGAATTTCCTGAAATACAAACGCACCCGACCATTCCTGACCACAGACACTGAACCACAGGGACCGACGTTCAACGTGCATCAGGACGGCAAAGCCGGTCGCAATCGACCGGCCAGCGCCGCCGAAGCCACAGTGCTTTACAGCATTACCAATACAGAATTCCCGCACCTGTTCGCACTCCGCGAAGAAATGCGGAACTGGAGACTTCTGCAACTCGATCCCGTTCTCCTGCGTCGCCCGGCACCGTTGATGGCGCCCGACCTGCTCACGTCGGATGGAGCCAATCTGGCTGCCGTACTGACCAGACTGAAAGTGGAAACCGCCACGGATGCCCGCCCCCAAGGCGTAATCGCCGACATTGAAACCGATCTCGGCGCACTGATTCCCGGCATCCAGACGCTGGATGCCAAATTTGATGAAACAACCCGTGAATATCGAATCGAACTGACCATGAAGGATGGTCTTCCATATTCTTCACGAGTGGTGTCCGACGGCACACTCAGGATTCTTGCCCTGCTGACCCTGCTCAATGACCCGCAGCATCGCGGTCTGGTGTGCTTCGAAGAACCCGAAAACGGCGTACATCCTGCCCGACTGAAAAAACTGATTGGCAATCTGCTCGATGTCGTCACTCACCCCGGACACGATGACCTCGATCCCGACAGCCCGCTCTGCCAGTTACTTTTGAACAGTCATTCACCAGTCGTGCTTTCAGCCCTGCTGGACCGTGACCTGAACTCGGCACATGACCCCGTACTTTTTGCAGATGTCACCAGCATCATTGATCCTGCCGAGCATGAAACCCGAAGACATACCCGCCTGCGCCCGGTCATGACAGGATCGCATCAGGAAAACCTGCTGAAAGAAACAACCGGCCCGAACCTCAATTACGTTTCCCACCATGAGGTCCAGCAATTGCTGGACACTGTCAACACCGGAGCCTGAGTGATGCGCTACCTGGGCTTGGCGCTGTATTCGGAAGGCCCGACAGACGACCGGTTTTTAGGACCCTTGCTGCATCGCCTTTGCCAACAACTCTGCCATGAGCACGCCACTCAACTCATCGACATCAGCAATGTTCTGTCATTGATCGATGCCGGACCCGATCGAGAAAAACCTCGTGAGGAGCGAATAGAACATGCCGCCCTATCGGCTCGTGGCGCCTGGAACATATTGTTCGTGCATGGCGATGGTGCTGCTGATCCAGTGCGCGCCATTCAGAACTGCGTTGCACCCGGCCTGCTGAAGGTTCATGAAAACCCGTTGTTTCAAGGCAGGGCAGGTGTGGCTGTCGTACCGGTCCGGGAAACCGAAGCCTGGGTGCTGGCGGACGGCGATGCCCTGCGAGCGGTATTCGGAACCCGCCTGACGGATGCAGAACTGGGCATTCCTTCAAACCCGCCGAGAGTCGAAAAGCTTACGGACCCGAAATCAGTTCTGGAAAACGCATTCAAGGCCACCAACCCGAGCAAACGCCGTGCACGCGCGGGTGCGGCAGCTTTGCTGGATGCCCTGGGCGACAGGGTCGCCATTGAAAAACTGCGTCTGGTTCCCTCCTTTCAAAAGCTGGACCTCGAATTGCTGCACGCCCTGCGACAGATTCAGGTTTGCCCATGACCCTGCCCGGAATCGACGCCGCATTCCTCCCTGCGGCAGAAAGCTCCGGTGACGCGGCAGTGACGCAGGGTGCGCATGAATGCGCATCCCGCGAGGCTGTTTGATCTCCGTCAGCCCGTCCGCACCGGCCGCGATGCGCCGGTCGATCCAGACTCGCGCCGGTCACCAGGGACGCACCGGTGCTTCTCCAGCGCGTCCTTGCAGCTCTCGTCCTGATGGCTGTAGCGGATGAACACCTTCGCCGGCATCACGCGCCCACGACCGTTCAGCCGCCGCCCGCCAGCACCGCCACCGGCCAGCGCGCGAACAAGGCGCCGGCCGGGATCGTCGCGCCGGTCAGCGGCGGCAGTCCGGCATCGAGCACGCTGCGCCAGCGCAGGCCGGCGAGTCTGCCCGGCAGCTTCAGGCGCGTGTCGCCCCAGACCGCGGTCGGCGGCACCAGCGACTGTTCGCCGCCGATCAGCAGGCCGGTCGCCAGGCGCAGGCCGGCGAGCAGCACGCAGCGGCCTTCCCGCACGCGCACGGCCGCGAACACCTGTGCCGACCAGCGCCCGAGCACCGCAAGCTCCCGCCAGTCGCCGCGTGCGAACAGCGCCGGATCGGCGCGGCGCAGTTCGAGCATGCGCGCGATCAGGCGCTGCTTCAGGCGACCGTCCGGCCAGGCGGCGAGCAGTTCGGCATCCGCTGCGGTGCCGGCGAGGGCGGCGGCGCGCGCCGGCCAGTCGACCGGACGGCGGTTGTCGGGGTCGACGAGGCTCTGGTCCCAGAACTCGCAGCCCTGGTAGAGATCGGGCACGCCCGGCGTGCCGAGGCGCAGCAGCGTCTGCAGCAGGCTGTTGACGGCGCCGGCCGGGGCGATGCGCGCGGCGAAGCCGTGCAGGCCGGCGAGGAAGTCGGCGGCGCGCGCCGGGTCGAGCAGCGCGGCGAGGAAGTCCGC
>JAFEDI010000151.1 GCA_018241725.1 Pseudomonadota bacterium
ATGCCGCTCCCCGCCCGAATAGCTCAGCCGGTTAGAGCACTTGACTGTTAATCAGGGGGTCGTTGGTTCGAGTCCAACTTCGGGCGCCAATTTTTTCAATGATTTAGGGTCGCTTCGGCGGCCCTAAGTTTTTTCCGGCGTAGCCAGAACGTAGCCGGGCGGGGACTCCTGCATCCGTACCTGCTCCGCGTAGCGCTTCAGGTCATCCATCCCGAGGTGCGCGTAGCGTTGCACCATCGCGGGCGTCTGCCATCCGCCAAGCTTTTGGAGGACATGCATCGGGGTTCCCCCCTGCGCGTGCCAGCTTGCCCACGTGTGCCGGAGATCGTGCCAGCGGAAGTTCTCGATCCCAGCGCGCTTGAGGGCATTCCGCCATGCCTTCGTGCTGGTCTTGAACTCGATTGGCCGCCCCCGGAACGTGAACACCCACTCAGGGTCCTTTCCCAACTGCTCTTCGATGACCTGCATGGCTTCGGCATTCAGCGGAACAGGAATCGCCTTCTTGCCCTTGGCCTCCGTGGCATCCACCCAAGCGCATTGGCGGTCCAGATCGACCTTGGCCCACCGCAGCCCCTTGACGTTGCTCTGACGCAGCCCCGTAGCCAACGAGAAGCGCGCCATAGCCCGCAGGTGGTCCGGTAGCTCTGCCAGCAGCCGCCCAGCCTCCTCGCGCGTCAGGTAGCGAACGCGGCCCTGTGGCTCCTTCAACAACCGGAACCGAGGAAGCCGATCGAGCCAGTCCCATTCCAAGGCGGCCCGCCTGAGGATCGCGCGCAGCACTTGCAGGCGCCGGTTCGTCGTGGCGTCACTAAGCCCACTCCGCTGGCTTTCCTGCTTGTACCTGTCCACCACGTCGCGCGTGATCTGAGTCAGGTCCATGCCTTCCAGCCGAGGCTGCCACCACCGAAGATGCAGCTTGTCATCGTTGACAGACTTCTTCCTCACCTCCTCGTTCAAGTAGCGAAGGACTGCTTCATCCCACGAGCGACGCGGCTTTACGCCGAGCCGTTGCTGCTCCCACAGTTCCGCCCGCCGCTTGTCGTGGTACTCCTGAGCTTGCCGTTTATGGGCAGTCCCAGTGCTTTCCGACACGCGATGACCGCTAACCGTGAGCTTGACCCACCAGTACGGTGAGTCCTTGCGTTTGTAGAGTGACATTCTGAAATCTCCGAGCTGTCACCCTGCAACGCTCGCCGTTTGTAGTGTGCCCGAACGTAGCCGAGCAGGTCATCCTCGATGAACACCCAGCGCCGGCCCAACTTGGCGGCAGGAATGCGTCCATCGGCTGCACGCGCCGCAACCGTGACCGGGTGCAGCTTCAAAACCTCGGCGGCTTCTTGCAGGGTGAGGGTTTTCACCGCACGTCGTCCCGCGAGCCTTTGAGTGCGCCGAGCGGCAGATGCTCCAATCGCTTCGGAGTACCCGGACGCATTGCCTGTTCGAGGACTGCGAAGGGATCGCCACCCTCAACCCCCAACATCACGTTGAGCGCAGGGCCGTACTGGGACCGCAGGCACTCGACCATGCGGGCATAACCAATCTCGGCCGACTTCTTGAGTGTCCGAACCTTGTCCTGGCTCTGCGAGAGATAAGAGAGGCAGGGGTATGCGCCCGCGAGGTAGTCGCCCGCCCTCAAAAGGATGTCGTGCGGGATGATCCGCGACTTGCCCCGAAACTCGACCTCGACCCGGCACCATGGACTTTGCCGGTCCCCCAGCTGCTTGCCCTTCTCGTACACCCGGCACAGCTTGCCGTTCTGGCGCTGGCCGACGTACAGCGTTTTCCCCTTGTCCGATCCCAGATCGTCCACCAGCCGGGCATAGGGCGTGCGCCCGCCCGTGTTGAACTGCCCCTCATCGAACCATGCTCGCGCCTTCGCGATGCTCACCGTGTGGCCGGAAAAATCATCGTGGGCCAGATCGATCCGCGTGATCCTCACCCCATAGGCTTCACACCAAACGCGCACCGCGTTCCAGTCCTTGATGCGCGCGCAGCCATGCGCGTTCAGCTCGAGATGTGCCGTGCCCCGCTGATGCTCACCGCCATGACCGAGCAGGCCGAAACCACCGAGGTCAATCCGATGGTCGTAGCCCTGCCAGCCGCCGGATCGCTCCTCCCACTCCGACCGGGGAAGAAGAAAGACGGACTCCACGATTGCCAGTCCAGCGCTACCCGGCAGGAAGGTGCAGGCGAACCAATCGATATGCGCCGTTGACTGATCCCGTGAGGGACTTTCGCCCCGTGTTACTGGACGGGGCTCACACCCGATGGCGGCGCCGCCACCTGCGTCCTCGCGCTCGACGCGCGCGCCCACGCAGGCCGCGGCTTGCGGCAACGGGGAAGTTTGATTCGTTGACATGATCGTGACTCCGGTCTGCGCGGAGGAGTCACGGCAAGGCTTGAGGGCGCCCCAATGACTCCGCCGCATGGTTGCGGGAAATCACAAGGAGGGGGCAGGCCCTGTCTGGAAGGTTATTTGCCGTCTCAGCGCGGACCCTGCCTATTTCTGGTCCGTGCCTGTCTGGGCTGCGGTAGCTCCACATCGACCAAGGCCGGTGGTCCCGCGATTCAACGATTCCTTACGGAACCGTCCCGACGCCATCTGCCAACGCGCCGGAGACTCAATGCTATGTAACTGCTTGTGTGGGGTGAACTTGCCATGCCGGGTGCTGGGCCGTCAAGCGAGCGTTACCCACCGACTCCACAGCCTTGCTTCGCTCCGCGAAGCAACCCGCTCGGCGGTTCGGTTCGACGTAGCCGCCGAACCGCCGCCCGGGCTATGGGCTGTGGATTCCGTGGATAACGCCGAACACTTCCTACAACGCAAAAAAAGGGCCCGCCTTTCGGCGGGCCCTTTCAGACGCTCCCTCGATTACTTACCGCCTTTCTTGGGAGGGGGATTGTGCTCTTTGACTGTCGTTGCAGGATGCCGCTTCGCATAGCTCTCGGTTACGAAACGCCCAGTCTTGGCGCTTCTGAAATCCGGTGGGCTCTGTTTTTTGCTCATAACTGCTCCTAGGTTGATCGCCAAAAATGGCCGACCCGGCTATCGCACCGCTTGGGGCGTCGGTTCACCGACGCCCCTCCCCAATTCCATCGTGAGGCACCACCCAAGTTAGGTACTGGGCGGCGAGCGGAAGTGCTGACACACGTATTCCAGCCGGCCCATGCGGACGCGGGTGTATGCGTGGACGAACACTGTCTTGTTGCTGATAGCCATGTTGTCGACCTCGTTAAGAGGCGCAACAGACCGGAAGAGATGAAGCAAGCCGTTTGACAATTGTGGGACCTAAGTCACTATGCATCCCGCTAACAGTCTTATAGGATACAAAGGTCCGCTCTCAGGACTCTTGTCATTGCTCCAAATCTGGTGTAGTGCGGATCGCCTCTTAGGCCTCCGTCTATCCCGGGCCGGATGTAGCGGTACGTTGTCGCGTACCGCCCCATCTGAATGACTGATTTAGATTTTGAAAGATCGGTACTACTGAAGCCCCGCCCACAGTGGCGGGGTTTTCTTTTGCCGACGCATCATCATTTCACGCTTGGGGAGCGATTTCGGCTATGTCGCACCCCGTTCCATAATGTGAAACACTAATTGCGCGCTTGTTCCACGAAACCAACCACTAGATCTAGTGGATTGGCTGAAACGACGATAGCCAGCGCTCTAAACGAAGTCAACGCCAAAAACCTGAAAAATCCGCTTGCTTTTGGCCCCTAAGCGGTGACATGCGCTCAGGGCTTAGATTTCACGACTCATAGCAGCGTAGCCAGATCGTAGCCAGCAGCGGCTGAAATTGGCTGATTTAGGCAGTCCCGGACTGTTGGCGAGCCTTGCAGGATGCGGGTTGTAGGGTTATCCGGGACAGCTGTTAATCAGGGGGTCGTTGGTTCGAGTCCAACTTCGGGCGCCAATTTTTTCAATGATTTAGGGTCGCTTCGGCGGCCCTTTCTCGTTCCTAGCCTAGCCAAATCGTAGCCAATCGTCAGTGAC
>JAFEDI010000015.1 GCA_018241725.1 Pseudomonadota bacterium
CGAGAAAACGGACACCGAGGAAGGTTTCCATCTGGGATTCGATCAGGCGCTGCAACGTGCGCTCGATACTCGCCGACTTGCCAGCCAGTTCGCTGGCCGAGTTACTCTTGTATTGAAAGAGCTTGATGTCGCTCATGTCCAGCACTACCGATGGTCCGTTGGATCAATATTCTTCAGGGTAGCAAAGGCAACCCCAGTTCTTTCAGGAAGGTATTGTGTTTTTCCTTTGCCTTCGCGATGTCTTGCTCGATCGCCACCAGTTGCTGATGCACTGCTGCCAGATCCACTTCCTCTTCCGCAACCGCGGTGCTGACGTAACGCGAGATATTCAGGTTGAAATCGTTCTTTTCGATTTCGTCCATGCCCACCCGCCGCGCGTAACGCTCATCTTCCTTGCGATGCTGGTAGGTGTCGACGATCCGGGCGATGTGGTCGGGCCGAAGCTGGTTCTGGCGCTTGCCCTTCTCGAAATGCTCGGCCGCGTTGATGAACAGCACATCGTCCGGCTTCTTGCATTTCTTCAGCACCAGGATGCAGACCGGAATGCCCGTCGAGTAGAACAAATTGGCCGGCAGCCCGATCACGGTATCAATGTGGCCATCGGTCAGCAGCTTGCGGCGGATGCGCTCTTCCGCGCCACCACGGAACAGCACGCCATGCGGCAGGATGATGGCCATCACGCCATCGTCCTTCAGATAGTGCAGCCCGTGCAGCAGGAAGGCAAAATCCGCTGCACTCTTCGGGGCCACGCCGTGGTTCTTGAAGCGCATGTCCTCGCTGATGGTGTCGGTCGGTTCCCAGCGGTAACTGAATGGCGGATTGGCCACCACAGCATCGAACTGCGGCTTTCTGGCCGGATTCGTTTCGCGCAGGAAGTCCCAGGCGTTGGTGAGCGTGTCGCCGTGGTAGATCTCGAATTCGGTGTCCTTCACGCCGTGCAGCAGCATGTTCATGCGCGCCAGGTTGTAGGTGGTGACGTTGTATTCCTGCCCGTAGATGCGGCCGATAGTGCCGCCGGCGTCTTGCATGCGGTGGCGCACGTTCAGCAGCAGCGAACCCGAGCCACAGGCAAAGTCGAACACGCTTTCCAGCTTTTTGCGCGGACCGGTCTCGGGCGCCTGACTGTCGAGGGTGACGATGGCGGACAGGATGTTCGATATCTGCTGCGGCGTATAGAACTCGCCGGCCTTCTTGCCCGAGCCCGCTGCGAACTGACCGATCAGGTATTCGTAGGCGTCGCCCAGGGTGTCGGTGTCGGTCGAAAACAGCGACATGCCGCGGGCAAGTTCCGAAATGATCGAGCACAGCTTGGCATTGCGATCCTCATACTTGCGCCCAAGTTTTTCAGACGCGAGATTGATTTCGGAGAACAGGCCCTGGAAATTGCTCTGGAAAGATTCTTCCTCGATATATTTGAAGCCATTCTGCAGCGTGAGGAGCAGCTTGCCGCTCTGTGTTCTGGCGAGGTAGGCAATGCTGCCCCACAGGTATTCCGGCTTGATGACGTAATGCACCTTGCGGCGCATCTGCTTTTCGAACTCGGCCACGTCGGCGGCATTGTCCGTATACCAGACCAAGAGCGGCGTCTTGCCGCCGTTGCCAATCGCGTCGGGGTCGGGGTAATCCAGCCCCAACTCCTTTTTCGCCGCCTGCTCGTAGTTGTCCGACAGGTAGCGCAGGAACAGGAACGACAGCATGTAATCACGGAAGTCATCCGCGTTCATCGCGCCGCGCAACTGGTCGGCGATATTCCAGAGGGTTTTGCCGAGTTGTTTCTGATCTTGTTCGGTCATGGCCGGGATGCGTCTTTCATGGCGGTCTGCTCGATCAGTTCTTGCGCCGCAATCCTCAGCAATTGTCCGTTCCGAACGACAACCAGATGCGTGCCGGTTTGAATGGTGGTCTTGCGGGCAAGCTCGGCCGCATGCCGCATCGCCTGCATCGATACCCGCAGGTCCGGGTCCCCGGCGGTGGAAATGTCGAGTGTGTTCACGGGTTCTCTCCCCATTGCAGCAGGCGGCAGCACGTTCAACTCAATTCGTGAATTGCGGTGTCTGCGTGGCTTCCCGCTCAGGCTTTCATCGTCACCGCACGGGTTTTGATGCCCAAGCGGGAAAAATCATCGGTGTTACGGGTGACGACCTCCAGCCCATTGACCAATGCGGTGGCGGCGATGATGGCGTCGGGTGTTTTGGTTCTGAATTGTTGCCGCAGTTGTATGGTCTGTTCGGCAATCTCCTCAGTGAGGCCGTACAGGGTAGCATGACGAATAAAAGCCTTCGCCTGGCTGTAGAGCGCCGGGTTGGCGCTGAATTCGCCCCAACCCAAGAACTCGATTTTGGTGATGACGGATATCCTGAAACTCTCTTTCAACAGGTCGTGCAGGGCTTCGTCGGCGGTCAGTCCGTTGAAGTAATAGATGACGATATTGGTATCGATCAGATAACGCATCAGTTCCAACCTTCACGAGCGGATGCCAGATAATCGTCCACGGCCTGCCGGGAATGCTGGGCCACGCCAAAGAACAGGCGCGGTTCGAAGTCATCGACTGACGGAGACTGGCTGGTGATGCCCTCTTCCTCAGCCAGTTGTTGCAGCACAATTTGCAGTAGCTGGAATTTCTCGACATGGGAGAGACTGGCCACCGCGGGCAATATCTGGTCAATGGTCATCGCGTATTCTCCATTTGGATATCTGGAAAAGGCGGCTGCCGGAAATCGCTCTTGTAGATCTTCAGGGTTTGCCGTCTTCGCTGACGTAGAGAATCAACTGATTCACGCTTCACCCCCTGCTGCGCTGTCGTCGAAAAGAGTTGGGTTGAACGGAAAGTTCCTGAGGAAGTCGCGCAGCACTTTCCTGAAGATGGCTTTGTTCTCGTTCATCATGTCCACCGGCTCGTACAACGAATAATTGCCGCCACGAACTCCATGATGGCGAGAAAGAAACACCAGATGAAGATGTTCTTCTCGCCGCGCGAAATCTTGATGTTGTCCACGACCGTCCTCGTACCGTTGATCTCCACTTCGCGCGAGAAGCTCACCTCCCACTCGGTGGTGTCGATGCGGAAATCGAAGTCGGCATAGCGGCTGAGCAGCGGGCGGATGCGGTTGTCCATTTCCAGTTCGCCCAGGCCGGCGAAGAAGCGCGAATCCTGGTTGATCTTCAGCACCCGCTCGCGGTCGTTCTGGAGATCGTTATCCCAGTGGAACAGGTCTTCGGTGAAGGCGTTGAAGTAAAGCGTGTCGCGTGCGTCGCCGCTCTTGCCCAGGTCCTTGAAGGCGACCGACAGCCGCGTCTTACCGGTGCCGTTGTAGGCGTAGAGCAGGATGAACTTCTTCTGCTCCAGCTCCCTGCGGAGGTGCTGGGCGAGTGCGGGCAGATTGGCGAAGTTCGTGACGGGCATGTGTTACGCCTCATTCGGCGAGGGGAACAACTGCTGCATGAGGCCCTGCTTGTGCGCCTTCAGCGCGTCAAGCTTTTCGGCTTCAACGGTAATTTGGGTGTCGAAGGAGGCAAGGCAGTTGGCGATGCGCTGCTGCTCGTATTCGGTCGGAGGTATTGGGACATTGAATGATCGAATCTGCGCGAAGTTAAGACCTTGGCGGTTTCCACCTGCTTGGAAGCTGTCAATCTGTTTTTGGCCGCTCTCAGAGATCAGGAATTGGTTGAGGAGAACCGGGTTCAGTTCATCCTGCTTCGCGCGAATTATGCAAACATGCTGGTTCACATTGCCGCCGACGATGCGTGAGTCTGCAACAGCGCTGCGACCAATTGATGCACCCGTGATATTCAGCAGCACGTCGCTCTCTTGAATTTCGGTCCCATCAAACGAACAGTGGGTTTCTTCGTCGATGTGCGCAATGTCGTTTAAAAGTAGTTCGCCCCACCCAACGTTCTGGCTCCGCACAAACGGCCTGCCCTCTATCTTGTAGTTCTTGTCACCGCCAAGTGGTGTGATACCGCTGCCTACCTTCGAGGTCATCGGGCCAAGCTCCTGCGTAGCCCACTCCGGCGCATCGCGAAACTCGGGAAAGCGTAGTCGGGGGAGGGTTTCGCCTTCGCGGGGGAAAAGCTGCTGCATCAAGCCGCGCTTGTAGGTCCTCAATGCCTCGACTTTCCGCCCCTGAGCGGCAATCACCTCGTCCAGCGACGTCAGGCAGTCGGCGATCTTTTGTTGTTCAAGAATCGTAGGAGCCAATAACTCCCCGCTCAGCACCGCTGCGTTGTTTACCTTCATGTCGTTTTTCGCGCCCTTCCTCACGATGGGCTGCAAATAACTATTCAGGTTGTAATCCCTAGAGAAGTAGTGGTCCAAATACGCGGGATGCGCCAACTCAGTGGCATGATAAACGGCGTAGAGCGTAGAAACGATGCCCGGCTCACCTTTGTTTTCTTTAATGATTCCGTAGGGGTTCCTCTTGAGCGGGCTCTTTGTGTAGACGAGATCACCCGTTTCGACGACGTGGTATTCCTTGACGCTGACACCGGCATACGATCGCCCCAGAAGTTCAATCTGATTGACGCATCCATAATCACCTGATACAGATAGCACTTCACTTGGGCCATATTTCAGATCGCGATTCCTTAGCCTCCTCTCGCGAAGCAACTCACTGAGCTTCATTCGATCCCAAGGGCTAGCCTCCCGGAACTCTGGAAACCGCAGCCTCGGAACCACACCTGATTTCTCCTCCTTCGCCACGTCTCAGTCCTCGTAAGCCTGAAGACCGGAAATGTCGCGTCCACCGGCGCGCTTCTTCAGCAGCGGCACAAGATCGGTCATCAAGGCCAACTCCTTCTGCGTGCGTGCCTTCCAGCCCAGTTCCAGCGGCGCCAGCAGCTCGGTGAGTTGCTCACCGTCGAAGATGCGGCGGGCGAGGATGCCCTCCACGAAGCTGTGCAGCGCCGCCGCGGGCAGGTCGTGCTTGGCGGAAAGTGCGTCCAGTTCCCGAGCGGCCTTCTCGGCCTTGAACTGCTGGTAGCCGGCGCGGATGGCGGATTCATCCAGGCCCTCGCCGGCCTTGAGGTTCATGACGTATTCGGTGATGTCGTCGCGTTCGTCGAGGAATTTGGAATCGGCCGCAATCAAGCCGACCAACTGTTCGCGGCTCATCGTGGCCTTGCCGGGCTTCCCGGTGGAGAAGTCGGCAATGAGCTTCATGATGTAGTCGTAATCGATGGTGGCCGAGGCAAACAGCACGAACTCAAAATCAAGCTGGTCCACGGCGTCGTTCTTCCCGCCGCCGGGTTTGGCCCGCTGCGCGCGCAGGCGCTGCGCGGTCTCCAGATACTGCCCGCGCAAGGCGATCAGTTCGTCTCTGGGCAGGATGCTCTGGATCGCCGCTTCCTGCTCGGATGTCAGGTCGGTGTACTGGTCGAGCTGGGTTTGCAGTTTCTGCACCTTCTTGAATGCCTCGACGAAGGCGGCACGGGCCTCGTCGCCCTTCAGGCTGGCCACGTCTTCGGGTTTGTCCGAAAGACCTTGCGACTGCATGAAACGCTGCAGCGCCTGCCGGGCCTCCTTGAGTTGGCCGATGACGACGGGGGCCTTGTCCACCAGCCAGATTTCGCGCGCCCGGTCGACCCGGACGCCGGAGAACAGTGCAATGGCGGCGTCCACCGCGTCCTGCTGGCCGCGGAAATCGAGGATGTGACCGTAGGGCTTGGTATCGTTCAGCACACGATTGGTGCGACTGAAGGCCTGGATCAGCCCGTGATGCTTGAGGTTCTTGTCGACGTAAAGCGTGTTGAGGTATTTGCTGTCGAAGCCGGTGAGCAGCATGTCGACGACGATGGTGATATCGAGCTTATGCTGCGCGGCGCCGGGGTTAGCCTTGCGCAGGTCGGCTTCGGGCCATTGCTGATCCTTGAGGCGCTGCTGCACGTCCTGGTAGTAGAGGTCGAAGTCCTCGATGCGGTGGTTCGTGCCGAAGCGGGCGTTGTAGTCGGCGATGATGGCGGCGAGCGCCGCCTTCTTGCCTTCCGGATCAGTCTGATTGTTCTCCAGCTCCGTGGGCAGATCTTCCTGAATCTGCTTCACGTCGGGGCTTACGCTGCCCGGCGGTGAGAACACGGCGGCAATATTGAGCGGTACGAAGGCCGGGTCGGCTTGCTGCTTCTCTGTCTGGGCCTGCGCGAACAGAGCGTGATACTCGATGGCGTCGTTAATGGAAGCCGTGGCGAACAGGGCATTGAATTTGCGCCCGCCGGTGGCGACATCGTGCCTGGCAAGGATGGCGTCGACGATGGCGCGCTTCGCCAGCGTTTCACCCAGCCTGGGCGGATTCTTGCCATCCGGTTTGTAGTAGTCGACGTGAAAGCGCAGGACGTTGCGGTCTTCGATGGCGTGGGTGATGGTGTATTCGTGCAGCGACTGCTGGAAGAGGTCTTCGGTGGTCCTCAGCGTCTGAACATCGCCGGTGATCTGCTTGACGCTGGCGTTCTCCGCGAAGATCGGCGTGCCGGTAAAGCCGAAAAGCTGCGCCTTTGGGAAGAAAGCCTTGATGGCCTGGTGGTTGTCGCCGAACTGCGAGCGGTGGCATTCGTCGAAGATGAACACCATGCGCTTGTCGCGCAGCGCCTCGAGTTGCTCGGCGTAGGTGGCCTGTCCGCGTTTCTCGCGGCTTTTGTTGCGCGGGCTGTTCTCATCCAGTGCCAAACCGAGCTTCTGGATGGTGCAGACGATGACCTTGTCGGCCGCATCGTCCGAAATCAGGCGCTGGACCAGCGCGCCGGTGTTGGTGTTGGCCTCAACGCAGCCTTCCTGGAAGCGGTTGAATTCCTCGCGGGTCTGGCGGTCGAGGTCTTTGCGGTCCACCACGAACAGGCATTTCTCGATATCCG
>JAFEDI010000016.1 GCA_018241725.1 Pseudomonadota bacterium
AACCTGCTGCGGCTCAACACGACGCGCAAGGCGAGCATCAAGTCCAAGCGCATGCTGGCTGCGACGGTCGACGCGTTTCGGGCCGAGTTGCTTGGGGTTATGACGTAACGGTGCGATTGCCCTGGTTCGGCAACGGCATCGCAACTTATCGCTGCAATTTCAAATAATCTTGCTGGAGGGCAGTTCAATCTTTCTGCTCGCTATATGAAAAAAATGCCGTTTGTAGATCTCAATAACCATGACTTGAGTGAGCAAGTCGATGCCCTCGCGTTAATCGGTTTCGCAATCAGCAATGGAGAAAAGTACGATAAAGAGTTGCGAGATCGACTTACCGAAGATCTATTTTCAATCTATGCAGCGAAAATGAAATGAGTCGACGTGGCGGCAGAAAGACGCTTGCATCATCGAAACTGCCAGGCTTCCCCATTAAAAAAATAGACACCCTCGGACATTTAATAGCTCGTACCGTTGGCAAGCAGCTTGAGGCCCAAAGTCCTTATGCGCATAAGATTACAACTTCGCGAGGACCGAGCCTACGGATAGCATGCAAGCCACTGATCACTCGTGATGAAGATGGCCGAATCCCATTACTGATGATTAGAGAGCCTAAGGGACAGGATGGCGTCTTCCTGGAAGTTGCAGTGGATTACGCTTGGGAGTTGGGGATGTACTACCTGACTCATATCAGCCTCAAGCTCTATACAGGCCCAGCCCCAAACGCTTCTTCGTTACGCTTCAGAGCGGAATGGGATCCGAGGGAGGCTGCGCGTCTACATGCTCAGCCCCACTGGAACATTGACAGAGCCGATGACGACGCGCCGCAGCTCAATCAGAGTAGTGGCCAAACGCCGTGGGTGCCCGCGCCGAAGCCAGCTCCTTGGTTAGAACAGGCACCGCCAGCCGTCCAAGAAACAGGTTTTAATCTCAAAAAATTTCACTTTGCGATGGCTGCAGGCTGGGAGCGTGAAGAGCCTCATCATTCCACGCCCATTGCGGACGAAAAATCATTGGTACGATGGATGGTGGGGTGCACCGGGTACATTCGTGACCAAGTCCGCGGAATTTAGCCGGGCAAGAGGTGGCCGGCGAGAATTTGGCTGGCGGGTCGATGACAAGGGGATCGCCAAGAACGCCGCACAGGTGTTCTCGCATTCTCGCTGATCGGACTGACCAACCTCTACCTGGCGAGGCGAGCCTTGATGAGTTGATGGGCGAAATCCGCTCGCTGCGCCCGGAAACAGGCGTTCGGGGCCTGAAAGGCCTCGAAAAGCAGCGGTAGATGCGGAAAAGTCGATCATCGGAGTCGGCGGAAATGGCTGGCTTGGGTGAGCGTGCTCAGAACATCAGTTGATCAGGGGTTCCCGAGCTAGCGACAACGAGCACTTTGAAGATCAAGTTGGCAGTTCGCTCCAGCGTTGAGCCTGGGGCGCATGGATGTCGATTGAACCAAATTTGGATTTTTATCGCTTGCCCAGGTCAGCGTAACCAACTCTGGGGGCTGTCCAGGCGTTGAAGGTTCGCCTCGGAGGCCGAGGGGCGTGCGATAAAGATATTGAAGAGAGGCTCTCGTCAGATCCTTGAGGACGACGACCCGAGGGGGGGGACTGCCGTGCTGTTTGCTACCTTGAGTTTCCCCGTGTTCATACGTGATCGCGATCTTTCCGTCGACGGGCGCTTCGATCACGATCCTTGCATTGATCGTGCCCCACTGAGACTGAGCGTCGACCGGAGAGGAGGCGAACTCGAAACGGGATTCCGTCGCAACAATTTTATGCCGCTCATCGGCGTTCACTGGCGGCACGAGGTTCGCTATCGCATCCCTCACGAGCGCAATGGCGCGCTGGTCGATCAACACCTGATTGGCAACCTCACGGGACCGTTCAGCCCCACGGTGGATGAGCGTCAGGACGTCGGAGATCAGGTAGATGAGACCGCCGCCAATGACCATGGCGATGAGTAGCTCCAGAAGGGTGAAGCCTGCCTCCGCCATGCGCATCCGATAAGCCTTCATCGAACCACTCCAACACGATAGACCTCGAGCGACACGATCGGTTGGGTTCGCTCCTGGAAGACGTCAACGCGCACGCGGCGCAGCGCAAAGGAGCTTGCGGCACCTTGCGCGCCGGCACCGGTTTCCGTTTGATCGATTGTTGCCGTCCACGCGAATGATCCGTCGCGCCCCTCGAAGCGACCGCCCATGTCATGAGCAATCACGGCGTGGATCTCGATCTGACTTTGCGCCACCCGGAGCGCCTCTGCACGCGAGGCGTCAGCATGCGTTCGATCGAGAGTCGTCACCACCATGGGTAGCAGTATTCCGAAGAACAGGGCGGCCACCGCGAGTGCGACCAACACTTCGATCAGACTGAAACCCTCCTGCACACGCATGGCACTAGTCAAGGGTCGAGGTGCCCGTCAGAGGATCGATATGAATTCGAACGCGCTCCTGACCCACTGCGAGTTCAATCACCTCCCCGCTGGACGATCCGTCCGCAAAGAAGGTGACGCCGGCGGCGGCTCCCCTCGCCCCGATGCACGCCCCAGGGGCACTTGAGTTTCGGTCATGTGGAGCAGATGTCGCCTGCCGAGGCGAAGTCAGTTCGTGGCAGGGGATGGTTACGCTGTGGCCCGTCTTCAGGGCACGAAGACGTGCCTTTCTCAGTTGATGCTCGATATGGTCTGTCGCACTCTGCAGTCGTCGTCCGTCACCAGGGATCGCTTGAGCACCAACGGTCGCGAGCATGCCAATCAGCACAATGACCACCAAGAGTTCGAGCAGGGTCAAGCCACGCTCATTGCTTGTCCCAATTTCCGATGTCGGAGTCTTCGCCACTGCCGCCTTCCTTGTCGTCTGCCCCGAGCGAGAAAACATCCACCGGCCCGTGCTTGCCGGGCATCCGGTACCGATAGGGTCGCCCCCATGGATCAATCAGGTGCTGCTGCTTTCTTACATACGGGCCGCGCCACTTGCTCACCCCTGACGGTGCCTCCCAAAGAGACCGCAGCCCGTGCTCCATGTCGGGGTAAGTCCCGGTATCGATCCGGTAGTAGTTGAGTGCGGTCGTGATGGTTTCCACCTGCAGGGCCGTCGTGTCGGATTTCGCGCCCGAGAACATGTTCATTACCTGGGGCGTGACCACGGCCGTCAACAGTCCCATGACTACCAGCACGACGAGAAGCTCGAGCAACGTAAAGCCCTGATACGCTCGTGGGCCTGGCCGAACGGAACAATGGATGCGCTTCGTCATGATCTCAATGCAAGTTGGTTGATACTGAGTATTCCGAGCATGACGCCGCCGACGACAAGCCCGACGACGACACCAAGAAACGCAATCGCCAGCGGATTGACAAGGGCCAGCATGCGTTCGAGCTGCTCGGACGTATCTCGCTCGAGAAGCTGGGCTGCCCGCAGGGTCGTCTTGCCGAGCTCGCCCGTGTGCTCACCGACTTCGATCAAAGCACATGTCTCATCCGGGATGACCCGGACGGTTTCAAGCGTCGTCCCGATCGAGCCACCTTCGCGCAGTTGCCTTGACGCCCCCTCCAGCGCGACACGAAGGCGTTTCGACCCGGCCGCCCCTGCAGCCAGCAGCACCGCCTCCGAAGCTTCGACGCCACTCTGGAACAGCATCCCGAGCACGCTGAGGACGCGAGAGACGTTGAGCTGATCCATGAGCCGGACAGGTGGCAGGCGCCGGGTCGCGGCAGCGAGCCAGTCGGCGAAGCGCGCCGATCTTCGCTGTAATAGAAGTCCGGCAAATACGGCCGCACAGAGCCAGAACAGCGACATTGCAGCGTGGTTCACTGCAAGGTTTGAAAGCCACAGCACGATGCGTGTCATCCCGGGCAAGCGGTGCTCCTCGCCCGCGAAAATCGGCTCAAACCCCGGAATCACCACAGTGAGCACGACCAGCAGCGCAACCACCACAGTGGCCAGCACGATCGTCGGATACGTGAGGGCGTTTGCGATCTCGGCTCGGGTACTGGCCTGCCGCTGCAGGTAACGGCCTGCGGTTTCAAGTCCTTCTGCCAGTCGGCTGCCGCCCTCTGCGGCTCTGATCATCGGAGGCAGATATCGGGGCATTCCGGCCTCGACATCCAGCGCATCGGACAGAGGGCTGCCTGCTTGGATACGGGGCAGCAGGCGCCGGGCCATTGCTGCGGAGGGGCGCTTTCCCCTCTGCCTCGAGACAACCTGCAAGGCCTGCTCGATGGTGAGGCCCGATCCCACCATTGCACCGATCTGCTCGCAAAAAAGTGCTACGTCGCGAACGGGAACACGCCGATCGAAAGTCACGGGCCTGCTAAGCAGGTCATTCAGGCTGCCGTCTTGCTCGGTGATTCGGATCGGCGTCAGATGCTCGCCGACAAGGTGGACGGCGAGCTGTCGCTCGTCGTCGGCATCCCGTGTAAATACTCGGGACGCCCCCTCGGCGGTAAGGACTTTCACCGTGAATTTCGTCACAGGCCAAGCTCCTCGACGACACTGAGCACTTCCTCCAGCGTCGTTTCTCCCTGGAGTACCCTGCTCAGGCCGTGAGACCACAACGTTGGAAGATTCTTCTGCTTGACGAGCCCGAGCAAAGTCTCCTCTGCGTGCGACTGCCGAATGGCCGCCTGCTCCTGCGGGCCGATGGGCAGGGCTTCGAAGATCGGCAGCCGGCCCGAGTAGCCGCGTCCGCGACAAGACGGGCACCCGATTGCTCGGGGGAGTGGGCTTGCTTCAGCCTTGCGACCGAGCACCGACATCAGTGCGCATTGTTCATCTTTCGTCGGCTCGCGTGTTGAGCGGCACGTTGCGCAAAGCTGGCGAACCAGCCGCTGGGCACCGGCAAACACCAGCGTTGAGGCCAAGAGGTAGTCCTCGACGCCGAGGTCGAGCAGCCGTGTCACCGCTCCGGCAGCCGTGTTCGTGTGCAAGGTGGCGAGGACCAGGTGGCCCGTGAGCGCGGAGCGGATCGCGATGTCTGCGGTTTCCTGATCGCGGATCTCCCCGATCATGATCACATCAGGATCATTGCGGAGCACGGACCGGAGGGCTGCCCCGTAAGTCAGTCCGATCTCGGGTTTGACCTGCAACTGCGACACCCCGGGTAGCGTGTATTCGACAGGGTCTTCGACCGTGACGATCTTGCGTTCCGGGCTCCTGATCGCATTCAACGCCGCATAAAGGGTCGTCGTCTTGCCGCTGCCCGTCGGGCCGGTAATCAAGACGATGCCGTGGGGACGATCCAGGGCCGCCCGCAGGAGCTGTAGGCCGAGAGGATCGAGCCCCAGGCTCTCGAGCTCGGGCGACACCGAATGCTGCCCCAGCAGGCGCAGCACCATCGACTCGCCATGGAGCGTAGGAAAGGTGGCGACGCGCAGATCCAGGCTAACCCCCCGCGTCGTAAATCGAATACGGCCATCCTGCGGGAGCCGTCTTTCAGCGATGTCGAGGCGTGCCATGAGCTTCAGCCTCGAGACGACAGCCTGCGACCAGCGATGCGACAACACCTCCACTTCCTGGAGGGCTCCGTCTATCCGGTAGCGTACGACGAGGGAGTCGGCGGTCGGTTCGAGATGAACATCCGAAGCACCCGAGTCCATGGCTTGGGTGAGCAGCCTGTGCGCCATGCGAATGGCCGGGGCATCCGACTCATGATCGGACAATTTGTCGATATCGTCGCCCGTTCGCTGCGGCTTGCCCTGGCCAGGCTCGACGCCCGTACTCGCGGAACTGTCGCCCGCTCCGGCCTGCAGATACTCGTCGATCTCCGACTCCAGAGCCGCTAAAGGCTCCACATCCTTACCAAGCGCAAAACGGACACCGGCAATCGCGACGTCATCCTGAGGGTTGGCCATGGCAAGCCGGATGCACGTCTCAGACTCTCCAACCGGACACACCCGGTGTCTGCGCAGGAACGCCAAATTGAGACGGGCCGGAACCCGTGCCGGCCACGGATACTCAGTGCGGGCCACTACGGAGATCTCCAGGACGCCGGCAAAGGTCTGCGCCATCTCGCGTTCGGCGACGACACCCAGTCGCGTCGCCGCAGTCGAGAACGCGATCCCGTGCGCGCGCGCGGCGGCCTGCACGCGCTCGACCCCCTCATCCGTGATGAGGCCACGCCTCCGCAGTGCCTCGATCAGTGCGGGTGTCGCGCCAGCGGCGCACTCGGGCTGACTTGATGGGTGCAGATCGGCACGCATGCTCTTCGTAAGTCTCGTGTTAGCGGGTGCCGATCCAGTCTGGGCAGAGTACCAGCCCCTTGTCGACCTCTGAGAACTGCCCTGCTCGCTTGGCATGTAAAGCATGCAACGCAATTATGGCAAAAGAGTTTAATCGAATCTCGGCTCGAAGGTAGTGGAACAGCTGCCGCTCCCCGGCCGGTTCAGGTGATGGTGGCGAACGCATGGGTTTCGCCGCTGCGCTTACGCTCCCTGGGGAGGTTAGGGACCTGCACTGCAGTCGCGGAGACAGGAGATCTGACTTGCTTATTCGCCACAGCCATACGGGATGGTTTGCCCGTCATCCCGGCTAGACCCGCTTGCAATCATCTTCAGAACCGACGATGATTCACGACATGAGCTACCCCGGCGGAAAAGGCAAGTGCTATCAGCGGCTGATCAACCTGATGCCGCCCCATGAAACCTACATCGAGACTCACCTCGGTAGCGGCGCCGTGTTGAGGAACAAGCGACCGGCCAAAACCACGATCGGCATCGACGCTGA
>JAFEDI010000017.1 GCA_018241725.1 Pseudomonadota bacterium
CCCCCGTCACCAACCCGCTATATTCGCGCGCTCTGTTGGTGATGTAGCTCAGACGGTTAGAGCGATGGATTCATAACCCATAGGTCGGCGGTTCGATTCCGCCCATCACCACCAAAATTCAGCGCCCAACTGTTCTCAGTTGGGCGTTTTCATTTGTGCTTCCCGCATGACACGCGGGGTTCCCGCACATTCTGCGTGTGCGACCGGGGTTCTGTGGCCTGGCAGGAACATCCCCGGTTGCCCTCCGTTCCGCCCTCTCTTCTCTCGAAATCTGCGCTAACTTCTTCGCCTTGGCACACGCACATGGCCTTTTGCGACCATGATTGTCGGCGCCGGTCGAATATTGACCAGGTGTACCGGTTGAATTTTGACCAGGGGCGATAGCTGCTCGTCATTGCTGCAGCTGTGGATAAGTGTATCGGGTTCGCGGTTCTGTTTGCCCTCCTGTGTGCTTGCTGTCGAGCGAGGGAGAGGTGACGCGGGGGAATCTGCGAAGGGCGTAGCCCGAAGCAGATTCCCCCGCGTCGCGCCGATTCAGAGCGGGTCAGCCCCGTCGCTATCGGACGCTACAGCCCGTTTGTTCTTCTCCCTCGACTGGATGCGGGACTTGGCGGCCGCGCTGCTGTGCTGGAAGCGCCACGACTCGTTACCGGTCTCCACGATGTGGCAGTGATGCGTCAGCCGGTCCAGCAGCGCCGTCGTCATCTTGGCGTCGCCGAACACGCTGGCCCATTCCCCGAAGGTCAGGTTGGTTGTGATCATCACGCTGGTGTGTTCGTAGAGCTTGGAGAGCAGGTGGAAGAGCAAGGCGCCGCCGGCTTGGCTGAAGGGGAGATAGCCCAGCTCGTCGAGGATGACCAGGTCCATGCTGCGCAGCGACAGCGCAAGGCGCCCGGCTTTGCCAGCGGCCTTCTCCTGTTCGAGCGCATTGACCAGATCAACCGTCGAGTAAAAGCGCACTCGCCGGCCATGACGCGTAATCCCTGAGACGCCCAGCGCCGTTGCCAGATGGGTCTTGCCCGTGCCCGGCCCGCCGATGAAGACGACGTTGTGCGCCTGGTCGGCAAACGACAGATCGGCCAGTCCTGTGATGAGCTTGCGCTCAATGCACGACTGCCCGAAGTCGAAACCCGCCAGATCCCGATGAACGGGGAAGCGGGCGGCCGACATCTGGTAGCGGACCGAGCGCATGGCGCGGTCGGTGGATTCGGCCTCCAACAGGCGCTCGATGAGCCAGCGCGCGCTCTGGAGTCCGACGTCACCGCCATTGGCGCTCAACTCGGCCCAGGTGCTGGCCATGCCATACAGACGCAAGGCTTTCAGTTCGGCGCCGAGCTCACGCATGATCAGCCTCCTGGGTACGCAGGCGGTCGTAGCGACCGGTGTCGGCCACCGGCGCCTCCTTGACCTGCAGCGTGGTCGGCACCGATTCGGGCAACGGCGCCTGGTTGAGCCGGGCGATGACATTGAGCACATGCTCCACACTGACCACGCCCGATTCGAGCACCAGCTCGACGGCGACGAGCACCGTGTCGAGCCCGGCCTTGGGCACCACCGCGAGCATCTGGCTCATCACCCGGTCACCGCCTTCGCGCCGCAGCAGCAGGCGTTGCAGCCGCACCAGCGGCTCGGGCATCTCGGCAAACGGCGCCCCGTTCCTCAACACCCCGGGCTTGCGCTCCACCAGCGGCAGGTAGTGGCGCCAGTCGTAGCGGGTTTGCCCCCGGTCGAACAGGCGCGGGTGACTTGCCATCACGACCTCGTCGAACACGATCTCGATGCGCTCCGGATAGAACCGCTTGCTGATCAGCTTGCCCGCCAACTCGCACGGCACCGAGTAGTGGTTGCGGGCGGCCGTCACCAGACAGGTGCTCGACACGCGGCCCGGCTCTTCGACATAGCCGTCGAAGGCAGACACCATCGGCATCAGGTGCGGTTGCTCGTGTTCGAGCATCTCGGCCACCGACAACGCGTACTCGGGATGACGCACTTCCTGCCACAGGGCCTGGCAACGGGCCAGCAGCCAGGCGTTCAGGTCAGCAAAGCTGCCAAAGCGCAACGTGCCGGCCTCCTGCCAGATCCGCCGCCGGCTGTCCTGCACGTTCTTCTCGACGACGCCTTTCTCCCACCCCGAGGCGACGTTGCAGAAGTCCGGATCGAACAGATAGTGCGAGCACAGCGCCGAGAAGCGGGCATTGACCACCCGGCCCTTACCCTTCTTGACCTTGTCGTAAGCGCTCCACGACCCCCATCCTTCCCGGGCTCGCTACGCTGTGATCAACTGCTCCACCTTGAGATTCCAGGGCAGGAGGGCCTCGAAGTGTTCGACGGTGGTCGCGGTGGGCAAGGCACGCAACACGTAGCGCAGCCACAGATACGGCTCGACGCTGTTGGCCTTGGCGGTCTCAATCAGCGAGTAAATGAGCGCGCTGGCGCGCGCACCGGCCTGGGTGTCCGAGAAGAGCCAGGCTTTCCTCCCAACGACGAAGGGGCGGATGGCGTTTTCGGCGGGGTTGTTGTCGATCGGCAGATCACCCCGCTCGAGGTAGCGCGTCAGTCGCGGCCACTGCCGATGCAGGTAGCCCAGCGCACCGCCGAGCACCGAGGTGGGCGGCACGGCGGGGAGGACTTGGTCGAGCCATCGGCGTAGTTCGTCGATGACGGCGCGACTGCCGGTCTGGCGTCGCGCCAGGCGCTCGGCGTCGTTCAGTTCGCGCGCGTCCTTCTCGATGGCGTAGAGCTTGCCGATCAGGGCCAGCGCTTCGTGGGGGCGGCCGCGCTTGCCCTCGGGCAGCACCTTGCTGGCGTCGACGAAGCGGCGGCGTGCGTGAACCCAGCAGCCGAGCCGGGTCACGCCCTCGCAGAAGGCAATCGCGCCGTAGCTCTCGAGCCCGTCGGCCATCAGATGCCCCCTCCAGCCTTCGAGCAGGCGTAAGGGCACCGCCTGCG
>JAFEDI010000018.1 GCA_018241725.1 Pseudomonadota bacterium
TCCGATGAACCGACGCAAGCCCTCTTGCTGGCCTTGCTCGACCTCTGGCAGTTCGTCGCCCGCCCGGTGGCGGCGGGACGCCTGGATGTCGTGCTGCCGGACATCACGCGCATCCTGAGCCGGGCCCTGCCGGTCACCGCGCTGGAGCTGCTGATTCCCGATGCCGGCAATCAGCAGTTGCGTGGCTGGCGCTGTGAGGCTGCGGACGAAACCCGCTCCTCGCGCTGCCCGCTGCCGGCTGCCGAGCTCAGTGCACTGACGGGCTGGTGTGCCGCCTCGACGATCGAAACGACCAACGGCCGCAGCCGGCCGCGCTGGCTCAAGGCCCTGCCGACGCTGTCGGCCTCGCGTGCCGATCTCGTGTCCGGCGCGGGGCCGATGGCTGCACTGGGACTGGCCGGCTCTGCCGGAGAACACAGTGCGCTGGCGCTGCTGCATCTGCGGGCGGGGGCCGGGATCGGACCCGGCCTGCGGGGCTGTCTGGCGCGCATCGCGGCGGGTTTGCGCACCTTGCTCGACTGGCAGGACGTGCGCAGCGAACTGAGCGGGCTGCACGAACTCGTCAGCCAGCTGCGCGACCGCGAGCCGGTGCGCAGCACGGAAACCATCGTCGGCGCTGATGGCGGGCTGCGGCCGGTGCTGGAGCGCGTGCGCCTGGTGGCGGCTACCGATGTGCCGGTGCTGATCCTCGGCGAGACCGGCTCGGGCAAGGAGGTCATCGCCCGTGCGATCCACCAGGGCTCGCCGCGCACCGGCCAGGCCTTCGTGCGCGTCAACTGCGGGGCGCTGCCGCCGGATCTGATCGATACCGAACTGTTCGGACACGAACGTGGCGCCTTCACCGGCGCTGCTGCAGCCCGGCGTGGCTGGTTCGAGCAGGCGGATCGCGGCACGCTGTTCCTGGACGAGATCGGCGAACTGCCGCTCGCCGCGCAGGTACGCCTGCTGCGCGTGCTGCAGGACGGCACGCTGAACCGCATCGGCAGTGAAACCCCGCTGAACGTCAACGTGCGCGTGGTCGCCGCCACGCATCGCGATCTGCCTTCCATGGTGCTGGCGGGGCGCTTTCGCGAAGATCTCTGGTACCGGCTCGCAACGTTTCCGGTGCTGCTGCCGCCCTTGCGGGAGCGCAAGGCGGACTTCGCCGATCTGGCGGCCCATTTCGCCCGCCGCGCCGCGCACCGCTTTGGTTTTCCGGTCGTGCAGCCGACCGGGACCGATGTCGCCCTGCTGAGCGCCTATGACTGGCCCGGCAATGTCCGGGAATTCGCCGCCGTCATCGATCGGGCCCTGCTGCTCGGCGAAGGGCGGTCGCTGGACGTGGCCACGGCGCTGGGTGCACCGCGGGTGCAGGCCCTGCAGCCGGTCGCTGCCGGCCTGTCCCCGTCTCCTGTCCCGATGGCCGGTGCGCCCGGGACACTGGCGACACTCGATGAGGCGGTGCGCTCCCACATCGCTCGCGCGCTGGAGATGACGCATGGCCGCCTCGAAGGTCGCCATGGGGCAGCCCTGCTGCTCGGCATCAATCCGCACACGCTTCGCGCCCGCATGCGCAAGCTGGGTCTCGACCCGGCGCAGTTCCGTCCGCACTGACGCCGGCATGGTCTGGCACGGCTGATCGACACGACCGGTGCTCAGTCCGGCTCGCGATACCGGTACAGCCGCAGCGCCGGGATCAGCGGCGGACCGTCGATGCGCCGGTCCGAGCGCAGCAGGCGGCTGGCAGCGCTGCGAACCTGCGGGCCGCGGGCCGGGTGAGCGGGCAGGGGAGCGCCTGCTGCGAGCGGGAACAGGATCGGCAGATGCACGTGCAGCAGCTTGCGGCGTACCTGCTCGGTCCGGACCCGCACCATTACGCCGCGCCGCAGGCGTTCTTCCTCGCCATAGCCGTCCCGGAACACGAGATTGGCGACCAGATTCGGTGCCAGGTTGCGCATCTGCGCAAAACGCTCGCTGTCCGGATACTGGCTGAGCATCTGCCGGTACACGGCGCGCGCGGCATGCGTGTCCGGCAAGGCCTCGACCAGTTCCAGCGCCTGGTCGCGCGTCAGCGCCCGGATTGCCCGCGCACTGCTCGCATAGGAAAAACCGACCCGCACCGGTGTTTCATCGAGCACCGGCACATGCCGGTACGCCTGGACCAGATGCACGCGACCGATGCCGCCGGCGCTGAGGGCATGGGCCAGATCGGGATCGCGGGCATGCCAGGTTTCGAGCATCTCGGCCAGTGCCCGGTTGCGTTCGCTGGTCTTGCCGCGAAACTGCAGCACGACGGTCTTGAAGGCATCCTTGGCTGCATTTGCAGCCTGCGCGAGCGTCAGCGTTTCGGCGCAGCAGCCGATCAGCCCGATCGAGGTCACCGTCATGCGAGCATCCTCGACTTCATCGCCATACCAGATATCCCGGATCAGCGTCGCTGCGCGCGTGCGGATTTCGGTGACCGGTGCCTCATCCAGCCACGCTGCCCGATCCTGGTCAGCTCCGATGGCAGTTGCCAGAGCATCCAGAGATTCATGCAGTTGCCGGAATCGCTCCAGCAGTTCGATACGCAGGACCGCATCGACGGGCGGATGGTCAGACATGGGCACACCCTGCGGCAGGAGCTTGATGGTGTGAAATTATATCATCATATTTTTAATCACCCGAAATTCAGAAATCCTTCCAAATTCCAGACAAGACACATACAACGTCAGCAAAAGAAATCCGACGCAGATCCAGCCATTGCATCGACGTTCGCATCCACATGGATTCCAGCCTCTGGAAGATCATCGGACCGAGCAGTGCAAGGGGCGACCGGATGCACAGGGGTTGAAGGCGTTCGAAAAAGCAGGAGGCGACTCGAAAACAACCGGAAGGTGAGCAGGGTGCTCCTGGTGGAAAGGGGAACATGATCCGATCGTCGGCATCGAGGAAAATCGGGTTTCATGACATCTCTAGCTTATTTGACATAATATACATTATGAGGCTCCAGATACAGTCCGTGTCATGGCTCCCTGAAGCCTTGAACCGACCGTCTTCCGGGCTGGTGATGCCTGTGTCCCGACACCCATGAACGCAAACCGCCAACGCCCGTCGTCAAGCGCCGAAGTGGCTGCCTTCCTCCAGCAGATGGCGCATCCAGCCGGAACGCGAACTCATCCGCTCTGCGTTATGCTTCTCCGGAATATGCGATGCCGATGAGGTCGGGTCAGTGAAACTGCAGCAGCTGCGCTACCTGTGCGCAATCGCCAAGAATCAGCTCAACATCTCTGCCGCAGCCGAGAGTCTGTTCACGTCGCAGCCCGGGGTGTCCAAGCAGGTGCGACTGCTCGAGGACGAACTCGGGGTCGAGCTGTTCAACCGCAACGGCAAGCACCTGACCCACATCACCCCGGTCGGCCGGCACATCATCGCCCGCGCCGAGGCGATCCTGCGCGAAGTCCGCAACATCCAGATCCTCGCCGAGGAATTCCGCGACGATGCCCGTGGCACGCTGTCGATCGCGACCACGCATACCCAGGCCCGCTATGCGCTGCCGCCGATCATCAAGACCTTCCGGGCTCGTTACCCGGAAGTCGTGCTGCAGCTGCATCAGGGCTCGCCGACCCAGATTGCCGAGATGGCCGCATCCGGAGCCGTCGATTTTGCGATTGCGACCGAGGCGATCGAGGAATTCCATGATCTGGTGATGATGCCCTGCTACCTCTGGAACCGCTGTGCGCTGGTGCCGCAAGGCCATCCGCTGACCGGA
>JAFEDI010000019.1 GCA_018241725.1 Pseudomonadota bacterium
AAAAACATCTAACTGGCAAAAAACCGGGCTCAGAGGAGCCCGGCTTGCCGTCGGATGTTGCTTACTGTCCCAGTAGGAAGGTCCTTTTTCGGGTGCGGCACCGTCACAAGGCCCTTCTTTATTGGGTGCTTAAAGTGATGGTGGCTACCTGTCGTACGGACCCAGTACCAGCCATCTTCTTCCAACATCCGGATCACAGCCTTTGAATTCATGGCGGGGCTCCGTTTGTCTACGGTGTGTATCCTATACACAAAAACTCAGCTGCGCAAGTTTTTTGTGTAGCGGTGTGTATTTTCAAGAGCCAAGAAAAAGCCCACTCGGAAGTGGGCTCCAGACTGCCGTAAAGCAAACAAGCTACCGAACACCAGCGTTCACTTCAAAATCCACCAGCTGAGCCAGCCATCGTTGGTACGCCGGAAGTACAGTCACCTTGTCCAACTGATTCGAGGACACGGCAATGTCGTTCTGGCACAGCACCACAAGCGGTCTCAAGGGCGGCGGCTCCGCGCCCTCAGTCTCGGCAACGCGGGCCAGCCACCCATTAACCTGTGCCTCAGTGAAGTCGTACTCCCCCGCCCGCACAATCTCCGCTTCGATCCGCTTGTAGCTCTCTGCCAGCGCCGCATGTCTGCGCGCCTTTTCGGCACACCCAAACACCAGCGCCATTGCGCCAGCAACAGTTACAGCCAAAGCCGCGACGCTCACCGCAGCCGGATCGGTGGCGGCAGCAAATGCGGCCGAGCCACCAATAAGCGCCACAGCATTGTTCGACTTATCCAGCCAGTCAAAAAAACGCTCCCGCCGCCTGTGATACAGCGCCGAAAGCCGGCACCGGTACAACGCCCGGTGCCGCAGGTCCCACAAGTGGTCTGCTTGCTCGTCCGACATGCCTAACGCTTGGGCCTGGGCGCCGGCGTTGTTTCTCGCTTCACTGGTTCCACGTTCCATGACCTGCTGACCTCCCTTCGCCTCGATTTCACATCTTGATCGCGGCCCCCTCTCGACTGAGCCGAACCTGGCCTAGCGCTTGGAGGGTTGTTTTTTTTAACCTTGCCATTGGTCATTCATACACTCCGATAGTTCACTGCAGACACACGCCACTACCGCTAATCAAAATACCTCGCCACCCACTCCCCTATCGTCCCGCCCTCATCGTCAAACTCGCGGTCCCAGTTGTCGCGGAGGTAGGCCGCCAGTTCCTTGGCTGAGAACTCCGAAAGCGCAATCCCGTCCTCATCCAGCACGGCCGCCACGCACTTGGTCACCAGAGACCGCGACGCCTGCTTAGCCGCCTCAACGGACACCGACTCGCACCACGACCGCACAAAGCTCTCCCACGCGGCCGTGTCCTGCCGAAAGCGCGGCACATCGGGAAACTCGTACCCGTTGACGTAACGCGCCCGAAAATCCTCGTCCTGCGCCAACGCAATGTCCGTTTCGATCTTGGCGTTGAACCGGTCCGCGTAGAACTCCAAGTTGGGCCCACCATCCGAACGGCCTTCGAGGTAGTCCGCAGGATTCACCCCTGCCGCCTCCAGGTCTCGCCACACACGGTTCAGCGCATCCAGAAAGTCCTCGCGCTTCGCCCGCTTCCAGTCTTCGTTCTCGGCGTTCTCAAGCAGCTCGGCCACCTTCTTCGCCCGTGCGTCCGCCGACTTCGTCTTCATCACCTTCGCGTTGCGGCGATAGCACACATCGGAGATCCAGTCCCCCAGGTGCGTCCACACCGCGTACTGGGCCTTCCAGGGAAGGCGTGATGCCTCATCCTCCTCCTCGTCATTCGCCTCCAGCTCCACACCGTTCAGATAGCCATACCGCACCAAGTTGCGGTTGGTCTTCTCGGCAAATTGCCGGTTGGCAAAAATCGAGGCCACCATGTCCTGGGGCAGCACCTTCTTCAGCCGGATAGAGACAGTCAAAAACTGGGGCGCATCCCGGTAATGGGCGGCCAGCACACCTCGCTGCAGCCAGGTATCAAACCCCGACGGTGCCGAGCTTTGGAGCACAGACACGAAGCGCGGCAGCAACAAGGTCGGCACCTTGCTCAGTTCAACCTCTCGCTCGTCGATCTCAACCGAATCGTTGGTATCGAATGTGGCCAAGATCTGCTCGAAGTAATCGGCAAGCTCGGAATCCTCACCAATCGCCAGGCGCACATTGGCAATCAACTCCGCATTACGCGCGCCAGAGAAGCCCGCCGTTGTAGCGTTGGCCGAACCAAACAGCAGTTGGCGCCGCCGCGTGCGGGGCGCTTCTTCACGGGTGTACTCAAGGTAATAGGCCTTCATGTGCACCAAGCCACTGGCTCGGCCCAGGCGAACCTCAAGCTTCACATTCCGCCGGCACGCCGCCTTTACTGCATCCAGGTCTTCCTGCCGCACCCCGTCATCCACCAGCAGGCAAAGCCGCTTTGGCTTCAGCTGCTTCACCAACTTCTTCATAAAGTTGGGGTCGATATACGGCGCAACCACCAAAGCAACCGTGGTTTCAAATCCGTCCGGCACCTCGAATAAATCAAAGCTCACAGCACATTCCCCCTGACAGGCATACCACTACAGGTTTCAAAAAACGGCACGGGATTATTTTTCGGCTCAGCACACACCCTTCTGCGCCATCTCTTTCAACCGCCAATCTCAGCAGAAAATGGATCCGGAACCTCCCCCGTTTCGATCATCCGAAGAAAGCCCTCTTCTTCCAGCACGATCACGTTTTGTTCACGCGCTTGCTCCATCTTTGCCGGGCCCGCGTTGCCCCCGCCCACGATGAGCGTCAGTCCCTTCGTAACGGAACCAACCACCCGTAAACCGTGCAAAGCCGCCATCCTCTCCAAATCTGCACGGTGCGCCTTGGCAAATCCAGTGAACACGATTTCTGGCCCTGCAGGAGCCTTGCTCGATTTTGTGATTACCGGGGGAGCAGGATAAGGATCGTCAAGCAGGGTCGCAGCATCGTTCAGATACTCCAGCACCCGATGTTTGAGGTATGTGCGGAACTGGCCCGCTTCAACACTGACACCCTGTATGTAGCGCCCCACCTCATTCCAGTTTTTCAGAGTATGGGTGCCCACCTTCCCCGCACCATCTCGATACGTAAAGCTGATCGTTCCACCTTCCATTGCTCTGCCCCTCAACAATCTAAATTTCGCTCGTTACGCCACCGGCCGACAGCTGGCATCAGGTGTACGACTTTGGCATACCCAAAACACACAAAACAACGAAATCCACATCATTTTTATTGAATGTGAAGCGCATCACTTCGATTGATTGAAACAGGTCACAGCTCCGCACCCGAACCGGGCGCGACTATCCACAAACAGCGCGACTTCACGTAACACCGTGAAACAATTCCGGCAAAAAGCGGCTTGGGTCGTTACCGTAACGGCATGGAACGCGCAGGACGGAAACTCGCTGAAGTCATACCAATACACACCAGGGAAGCCAATGCCCTCTATCTGGATCTGCTCAGGCTGGCGGAAGCTGCGCGCCAAGGTGAGATCACGGGCGTTGCATACACTGTTCTTACGAAGAACGGCTCCACTCGACAAGGAGTTCTTGGCCGAGCGGCCAAAGAGATCCCCCGTGCTCTGCTAGGCGCTCATCGATTGACGCGTGACTTGCTCGACGCTGCCCCATAGATGCAGCTGGTTGATCTGTGGCATGACATTGCCAATAGACGTGCTACAACGATAAAGGTCGATCAGATCACAACGGTATGGAGGTATGACATGAGCGCCCCTGAGGAAGGACACAAGCCACTGTGGAACTCACTTGAGGTCACAAAGATCCTAGTTGGCGTGCTTACGCCACTATCGATCTTCTTCTTTACGATTGAAAACAACAAGGCAACCACGGAGGCAGCAGAGAAAAAAGCCGCCCAAGAGAAGGTCGAAATCAGAGAACGAGAACGCTTCGCCCAAGTAGCCAAAGAGCGGATCAGGCTTTGGGCTGAAATATCCCCTCAAATGAATGACTTGTACTGCTACTTCTTATACGTCGGGCACTGGAAAGAAATAACGCCAACAGACGTACTTAAAACAAAAAGGTCGCTAGATAAATTGATTTATTCCAACAGCCCATTTTTTTCTTCCGATTTCTTAAGCAGATACCAGTCGTTTATGAAGGCTGCCTTTCAAACGGAAAATGGGTGGGGAGAAGATGCCAAGCTAAAATCACCTCCAATACGCCCAAAAGACAAGGGGCTGGAGATGATGTTTTTACATTCCAAAAATGGATATCAAGACAATTCAGATGCGATACATGCCGCGTACTACGCTTGGCTGACTTACGCCGCGACCGAAATGGATTTAGAGGTGAAAACTCCTCCAAAACCTCGCACACCTAGCACATCTGAAATCCAAGAGCGACTGCCGTCGAAAGACTCTAACAAAGAAATCAGTACAACCAAGTAAATCTCGAGACGGATGAATCTTTACCTGTTTGCACGGCGGATCATCTCCACCAAAGACATGATCCGCTTCTCAAGATCCAGGACGCCCAGGTTCGCCGGACTCTCACATACAGCTTTGGCGACACGGACCTTGTCTATATTATCTGTCTTTGTCTTGCCGTCAGTGGTCTCAAATGGAAGCGTATGGTCGTACTGGCCGACACCCACTTGTCGCTCGAACTGAGGATAAACACGCTTCAGAGCGCCAGCCATCATCTGCTCAGAAACGTAGTTTTCTATCTCTCTGCCTTCAGTAATCCAGGCTATCCCTCCGTGCTCGCTGATCTCGGCTTCAATCCTAAGCTTTGTCGCTCTAATTGACGCATCGTGGCGGTCTTTGTCGCTATCGATCACCACAGCCAAATGTCGATTCAGAGTTCGCAGCGCGATCAGCGCTTCGATGTCGTAGCCCTCGTCACCCGCCTCATCATCCGCACTCAAATGGCTCAGGAGTCGGCCGCCGTAGAACATGATCGAATAGTCAATACCCTCGCGAAGCTCCGGCGCCAGTGAGTGAATCCAGTGCTTGATATAAATCCGATCGGATGGACCCTCGACCCAGACGATTGCATTTGCCTGGAGGATATCTGAGGCCCGGTAGCCGAGATCGCGGCAGATCTCAAACTTCATGTTTGGTGTCAGTGCTGCTTGAACCTTCGTTTCACCGTTCACGTTCCTGACATGAAAAACCGCAGCGCCCGGCGTATCGATGATGCTTGATGAGTGCGTGGCGATAAAGTACTGATTCTCGGTGTTCTCTTCCAGATACTGGATGAGTCTGCGCTGAAGCAGCGGGTGCAGATGGATTTCTGGCTCTTCGATGCAGACGATCTGTTTCTCCATGAGCGTGCAGAACGCCGCGAGCATCACGACCTCATGGATTCCGGTACCAAGCGCATCCAATGGCAAGACCTTTCCATCGGCATGAACAAGAACGTATTCGAGATTGTGCGGGATTTCTATCCTCGCATCATTTTTCTCTATAACCGTTTGCAAAAATAGGTTAATTTTCTCGAAGATCTGACGTTTATGCCTCTCATCAAAACCTGGGTTTTGATGTCTTACAAGCTCATCGATTAATCCACGCCCATCCCAAGCATTAAACAGCTCCCCCTTCTTTGATATTTGCCTTATTGCAGGTATCAGGCTAGTTTGCGGCAATGAGGGTATTATTGAATTGACCAATCTAGTCAATACCTCACGAACCCAATACTGAGGATCTCCACCACTTCGCTGAAACAGACTTACCCAGAGTCTCTGCCATTGAACAGCCTCCCCCACTTTCATGCACTGTGCAACATCTGGAGGACAGAACGTAAAATTCATATTCCATTCAGGCGATCTATTTAGCCATACAACCTCACCTTTTGAAATGAAATCGACAATGGCATCCAAAAAGGAGGCCAAATTTTTGTTTTCAAATTGCTCTCCGAAAGCCTCTTCAAACCGATATCGAACAAAATCAACCGAGACCCCAACCCCCATGTGGACCGTTCCGTTTGATCCCTGGCGAACACTTAATTGATCTAACTTTGGTCTCTCGCCAACCCCATTAAAGTCCATTACGAACGACTTTAAATGGTTCGCAATATAATTCAGAACACAAGACTTTCCAGAGTTATTTGGCCCAATAAAAAAATTAAACCGTCCAAATGGAGATATAAACTGAATGTCGCTACCGATGCCGCGATAATTTGACAATGAAACACCGTTTAGATAAACGCAGTCATCTATTGGCATAGCTATACCTAGACAAGGGAATTATTGGAACGTCGGGCGACACTGCATCAACCTTGGTAAATCACGCCAAAGGCACTCTATCTATCATTCCCGCTAATTTTTTTCGACCAGGGGACCTTGGGCGTGATCTCGCCAGGCAGCGTCCCAGCGTTCCCCTCCCCCCGCTTCGCCATCCGCACCGCATCCAACTCAGTCTGCCCGAAGCTCAGGAGCACGCCGAACACGGCGCGCTTCAGGTCTTCGGGCACGGCTTCATAGGCGTCAATCAGGTTCTGGTGCTCAGGTGCCATAGCCCCTGACCCTCGCGTACCAGTCAACAGGTACAAGACGTCAAATCCAAGCGCATTCAGCTCGGCCAAGTAATCTACGTCGGGCGACGTATCGCCGTTCTCATACTTGATCTGCGTAGTCTTGCCCACGCCCATGTGCGACCTGAGGTCTGTCTGAGAGATACCGAGGCGCTTGCGCTCTTGCACAAGACGGGCACCAAAAGACCCGACTTCGGTTCCAGAGTCGTTGACTTGTTCAGTATTCGACACCACAATGTACTCATGTTTCACTTATCAGGACATAGTACAACATGAGCAATCACGCCCATTCCGAGCTGAAAACCGGCTCCCGAGACTACGCGCCGAAAGGCGTCGATAAGCGCCGTGTCCCCATCGCGTTAATGCCGCAGGAGCGCAAAGACCTCGAAGCGATGGCCTTGAAAGATGGCCGTTCCCTCGCCGCAATGGGCCGCGTGATCTTCCTGCGTGGCCTGCAGGCAATGGCTGCAGAACAGTCCTCCGCTGTCTAACGGGAGACTTGCACCATGAAGCACATCACCCTTTGCATCCAATACGCCGGCCTCACGCTACCCATCGTCCAGAACGACCAGGGCGCGGACTGCGTGCCGCTCAAGCCCTTGTGCGATCTCTTCGAGCTCAAGTGGGAGCGGCAGCGCTTAAAGGTCTCCGAGCCCTTCTACAAGCGCCACCTGGGCATCTGCGTTCTCAAAGCGCTTGCAGCTACCCCCCATAAAGGGGGTGCCTATGGCACCTGCACCCCTGATACCGAGGGTTCAGACGACACCTGCACCCCCCTTATGGGGGGCGCAGGTGAACAAGTGCGGGACCATACGTGCATCCGCATCGACCGCGTTGCAGCCTTCCTTATGACGATCAACCCGGATCGCGTCCGTGCCGCCGGCAACACCTCCGGCGCCGACTTCCTCGAAGCCAAGCTCACCGAGTGGGCCGATGCCCTGCATGACTACGAGTCCTTCGGCGTGGCCCACAACCCGCGCCATGCGGATGCCCTGCTGGCCCTGCGGCGGGCCAACGCCATCGCCAAGGCCTCCTCTATCAAAGATGCGCGGGTGCGCGCCCTGGCGCTGGCCGAGCTGGGCATTAAACCGGCAGCCCCGTCGCCCGGCGCGACGCCGCCGGCTGCTGGCTCAACCGGCGATCTGTTTCCCCCTGCCGCAGCGTAACCGCAGCTTACGTACGGCCTGTTCTACCCACACCATTTTTACCAAGGCAGCCCATATGACACCCGAAGATGCTTTCCATGCCACGGTGCATGGCTACCCCGGCGGCTGTGAATCCCTGGGCCCGCGCATGGGGATGTCCGCCGCCATTCTCCGCGCCAAGGCCAACCCCAACGCGGAGCGCAACCACCCCACCCTGGCCGATGCCGACAAGGCCATGGGCCTTACCGGCAACTACGCGGTGCTGCATGCGCTGGCGTCCAACCACAGCCATGTGTGCATTCCGGTGGATTCCGACGTGGCCCCGTCCGACCTCGCCGTGCTGGAGCTGGTCACCGCCGTGTGGCGCAGCCATGGGGATGTAGGCGCCGCGGTGGATGCCACCCTGGCCGATGGCCGGGTGGAGGCCCACGAGGTGAGCGAGATCCGCCAGGCCATCTACACCCACATCCAGGGCCTGCACCACATGCTCAAGCGCATCGAGCAACTGCAAGAGCCCGCGCCCCGCGCGATGGGCCGCAAGGGGGCCTAGCCATGGGTCTGCACTGCCCCGTGTGCGGCAAGCGGGCCCACATCCGCACCAGCCGCCCCCTCTCCGACGTGGTTACCGAGCAGTACTACGCCTGCCTCAACCCCAAGTGCCGCACGGTGTTTGTGGGGCTGGTGGAGGTAAGCCGCATCGTGGGTGAGAGCCTGCTGCCCACCGACGTGCAGGCCGAGTTCTCCAAGCAGATCCGCCGCTCCCGCCGCGCCACCGAGCGCCCGCAGGAAGCGGACCCGCGCCAGATGCCGCTCACCGGCATCCCGGCGCCAGCCAGCTAAGGCCCCACCCCCACCCTACAAGCAGTGCCCGCCGTACGTGGCAAACCACGTGCGCGGGCCCCCTTACGCCCAAGTTGCGCCCCAGAAGGCCGAGACCGCCATGCCCACCTGCCCCGCCGGTATCGAAATCGAGATCGAAATCGCCGTCCGCGTCAGCGCCGATGGCAGCGCCGCGCACATCAAGGCCCCGGCCATGTTCCTCAACGTCGCCGAGGCCGAGGCCTTCGTCGCCTACCTCAAGGCCGGCCAGCTCGGCCCCGCCGCCGCCCGCGCCCACATCGCCGCCGAACGCATCGAAAACGCCCTTGAGCGCGCTTCCAACCTGGTGGCCCTTGTCGGCCGCACTGCCTGATACCCGCATCCCGTCATGAATCCCCGCCTCTACACCGAAATCAGTCACCGCCTCCACCGGGATTTCCAGTTCAAGGAAGTCTCGGACTGGCTGCGGCAGGGCACCTGCCCCGACTGCAAGAAGAAGAGCCTGTACACCCACGCTGCCACCCCGTGGGTGATCAAGTGCGAGCGCCTCAACAAGTGCGGCGCCGAATACCACGTGAAGGAGCTGTACCCGGAGCTCTTCGAGAAGTGGAGCGAGCGCCACCCCACCACGCCGGAAGCGCCCAACGCGGCGGCGGATGCCTACCTGTCGGAGGGCCGTGGCTTCGATCTGCAGAAGATCGCCGGCTGGTACCAGCAAGAGAGCTACTACGACCCCACGCTCAAGATCGGCTCGGCCACCGTGCGCTTTGCACTGCCCGGCGGCTACTGGGAACGCCTCATCGATGAGGCGCACCGCTTTGGCGACAAGAAGGCCCACTTCAAGAAGGGCTCGGCCTACGGCGGCACCCTGTGGATGCCACCCAACCTCGATGTGATGAATGCCGGCGAGCTGTGGATCGTCGAAGGCATCTTCGACGCCATCGCCCTGCTCCACCACGACATTGCGGCTGGCTCGGCCATGTCGTGCAACAACTACCCGGAGATCACGCTCAAGGCGATTGCCGAGCAGTGCGCGGCCGCCGGCAAGCCGCGCCCGCTCCTGGTGTGGGCGCTGGATGGCGACAAAGCCGGCCGGGCCTACACCGTCAAATGGGTCCGGCAGGCCCGGGAAGCGGGCTGGGAATGCACGGCAGCGCAAATCCCCCAGAAGCGCCGCGGCAAGCTGGACTGGAACGACATGCACCAGCGCGAGCGCCTGGCGCAGAAGGACATTGAGGACTATCTGCACTACGGCGCGCTGCTGGTTGCAGGCAGCGCAACGGAAAAAGCGCTGCTGCTCTACAACCACGGCACGGGCACCACCTTCCCCTTCGAGTTCGGCAGCCGGTTGTATTGGTTCAAGCTGGACCTGGCCAAGTTCGACGAAAAGAGCCGTGAGCTGGAGTTAGAGGGCAGGCTCTCCAATGACGAGATCCGCGAAGAGGCGGTAAAGGGCAGCCACACCGTTACGGAGATTGCCACCTGCTACCCGCAGGCCTTGTACTTCCAGCAAAACGTCATCACCGACGAGTCCTGGTACTACATCCGCGTGTCGTTTCCCTACGGGGGCGAGCCGGTAAAGAACACCTTCACGGCAGCACAGCTCGCCAGCGCCGGCGACTTCAAAAAGCGGCTGCTCGGCATGGCGCAGGGTGCCATCTACACCGGCACCACCGGCATGCTCGATGCGCTGTGGAAGCGCCAGCTGCAGGGTATTTCCCGCGTCGAGACCATCGATTTCACCGGGTACAGCAAGGAGCACGGCGCCTACATCCTCAGCGACATCGCCGTCGCCAAGGGCCGGTTGCACCAGGTCAATGACGAGGATTACTTCGACATCGGCAAGCTCTCCGTCAAGAGCCTGAGTGCCTCGCCGCTGCACATCAACGTTTCCGAATCGGCGTTCACCACCGAGTGGGTAGGCCATCTGTGGAAGGCCTTTGGCGCCAAGGGCATCGTGGCCTTGGCGTTCTGGTTCGGCTCTCTGTTTGCCGAGCAGATCAGGGCCACCGCCAAGAGCTATCCCTTCCTGGAGATCGTCGGGGAGCCGAACGCCGGCAAGACGACGCTGATCGAGTTCATGTGGAAGCTGGTCGGGCGCGTGGACTACGAGGGCTTTGACCCGAGCAATTCCACGCTGGCCGGCCGCGCTCGGAACTTCTCCCAGGTGGCCAACCTGCCGGTTGTACTGATGGAGGGCGACCGCAGCAACGACGCCAAGAAGGCGGCGTACGACTGGGACGAGCTGAAGTCGTACTACAACGGCCGGGGCATTCGCACTCGCGGCTTGAAGACCAGCGGCAACGAGACCTATGAGCCGCCGTTCCGCGGAACGATTGTGATTGCGCAGAACGCGACGGTTGATGCATCCGAGGCCGTCCTGAGCCGGATCGCTCACCTGTACTTCGACCGGGCGTCGCAGAACCCCACGAGCCGCGCCTCCGCCGAATACCTGGAGCGCATCGAGGTGGAGCGTGTGTCGGGCTTCATCCTCCGCGCCTGCCTGGCCGAGCAAGGCGTGATGAGTAAGTTTCATGATCTCACCCCTGGCTGCGAGCAGGTCCTCTCGGCTGCAGACGGCGTCCGCAACGTGCGGATCGTCAAGAACCACGCCCAGCTCATGGCGCTGGTGACCTGCATGGCCGACGTGATCCCGCTGCAGGACCACCACGTCAGCGCGGCCAATGAGCTCTTGATAGACATGGCCCGCGAACGGCAGCAGGCCATTTCGGCCGATCACCCGTATGTGTCCGAGTTCTGGGAGATCTACGAGTACCTGGAGTCGGAAGGGTCAGAGCAGGACGAGAGCCTTCCCACGGTCCTCAACCACAGCCGCAACCCTGCCTTCATCGCCATCAACCTGCCGCACTTCGAGCAGGTGTGCACGGATCGCAAGATCAAGTGCCCCCCGATCCTCGAACTCAAGAAGCTCCTGCGCGCCAGCCGAACCCACAAGTTCATCGACTGCACGGTGGTGAACAGCCGCATCCACGAGCGCATGAACCGCAGCGCCGACTTCAACAGCAGCTCCAGCCCCCGCCGCCCAGTCAGCGTGCGCTGCTGGTGCTTCGAGGCCTGAGGAGTCCGCGATGCCCACCCGCGACATCACCGACGCCGACCTCAAGTGGCAATACCGCCTCACCGGCTGGGCCGCCCGCGGCATCAGCCTGGAGCAGGCCCTTGCCAGCCCCGAACTCGCCGCCGCCCTACGCCTCGGCGCCATCCGCCGCCTGCGCAAGGCCGACAACGCCACCGCCCGCAACCAAGGCGCCGGCATCGAGCGCAGCCATCCCGATCACCCCGTCCGCTGAACAACCACCTGGAGAACCACCATGCAATGCGACTGCATCACCGACCTGGAAAAGAGACTCGCCGACCACATGAAGCCGCAAGCCGGCGAAACCGCTTCGGCCAAGTGCCTCGGTTCCGCCCTGTTCCTCGGCGAGAAGTCGTTGGAGTCCGGTTTGAACATCGCCTTCCGCATCACCGGCGACAAGCGCGGCTTCACCAGCGAGAAGGGCAAGGAAATGCCCGTCAAGGCCAACTACTGCCCCTTCTGCGGCAAGCCTACGGCCAAGCCTGAGACGCCTGCCGAAGCCCCCGCGGCCTCCTGATCACCCCACCTGGAGCCGGCCATGCCCAACCTCGACCTCACCCGCCTCGGAGCCCACATCGCCCGCCGCCTGGGCCGGCTCCTGTCGCACCGCCGCCAACCCCACAACCGCCAACGCCGCCGCCTGCAGATCCAGCACCGCGCCGGGCTCAACCTCCACATCCACCTCTAGGAGTCACCGCCATGGACCCCACCACCGCCCAGGCCATCGCCAAGCACCTCGACGTGACCCGCGCCAACCTCAACCTGGCCAGCTACACGCCCGTCGAACTGTCCCTTCCCTTCCTCGAGGACGCCCTCCACAACCTGGAGGCCGCCATCGACACCTTGCGGCAGGCCCCGGAACAGCACCCCGTTGTCACCGGCATCGACCTCGCTGCCGGCGCCGACACCACTGCCTTCGCTGACCTCACCGCCAGGGGCCGCGAATTCATCCACACCACGCTCTAACCTGGAGAAAACCATGCCCGATTACAAGCTGCGCTACTTCATCGCTGAAGGCCCCAGAGCCGATCAAATCGCTAACGAAGGTATTGCCAAGAGAGAACAATGGAATGCTGACCGCGACGCTCTGCTCAATGAAATCGGCGCTGTCGGTATATACGGAAATACCTCCTTTATAAAAGGGGTGACTTTCGAGAGCAGAGACAATCGACCCGGCTACATCCGTATCAGATCCATCATCGATGGAGGAAAGAAGCTATACGTCTTTTGCCCAGATCAGCGAACGGAGATTGGAAAGGAAATTGCCAAGAGAATTAAAGGCTTCGCGATCTTCGATTTCTCCGAATATGTCTGCCATGCCTACAACGTTACTCAGTCGGTAATCACGTCACTCAAATCCAAGATAGACATGGTGCATTCAGTCGCGGGTTATATCCACGATCGCCTCGTCTTCAAGATCCCCTTCGGGGGCTACAACGGCTTTGCTCCCGCTATCGACGTGGAAATCCCGGATGACTTCAAGGAGCTCAGCGAAAGCCAGTTCATTGCATTCGTCCACGAAGGCAAACCGCTCGATCAACTCGTCGCCTGAGGAGCCCACCATGCCCAACCTAAACCAGATCACCCGCCTCCTCGAGGCGGCCGAAGCGATGACCAGCCTCCTCACCCACCACCAGGCCGAGCTGGCCAGCGGCCAGGAGCCCCTCGTCTTCACCGCGGTAGATACGTACGTCGAGCTGCAGGAAGCCGCCGTCGAACTGCGCAAAGCAATCGAGCTGGACAGTGCGCCCCACCCGGAGAACGAACAATCGGGAGTAGAAGATGCCCCGTCCTACTGAGCCCCAACTTGCCGCCCTGCAGCGGCTCTGGAAGGTCGCAAACGGCCACAGCGGTCAGTGCAAATACGTCGCCCGCTTTCTCCTGGGCCTCTACAACGGCACCGACTACCCCTTCGACCTGACCAATTTCCGCTCACTGGACCAGGGGCTCTTCGAAGACTGCCTGACCGTCCTGGTCATGGACTCCCGCCCGTACCAGGAGGTGCATGTGCTTCTGGGCTGCAACAGCGGTGAGTTCAACCAACTGGCTGCGGATTGGCGGATTGAACGTACGGCGAGAAATGGGGAGTAGAGAGATGAGCAATGTGGCTGTTCTCTTCGCCCGATCAGACAGCATTTACAAGTCCATTCGTGGCTGCGACGTCTGGGACATCAATCGCGATGCCCGGCTCTGGCCCGGAGTATCCCCAGCTATCGCTCATTTGAGGCCTACCCCATGACACGCATCACCATCAACAAGAAGCGCCTGTTGCAGATCGTGCCGCTCTCCTACACGACCATCTACGAGCTGGAGCGCAAGGGGAAATTCCCGACCAGCTTTCTCCTCACCGAGAAAACCCGCGTGTGGTATCTGGACGACGTGGAGAAGTGGGTGGAGGACCGTCGTAGGGTGCCCGTGGTACAGGACAACCTGCCGGACGTGCGTAAGCGACGGACAAAGCCTGTCCGGCGCACGGCCGCCGAGGGTTAATCGTCCCCCATGGAAGGCCGGGCCCAGTGCCCGGCCTTTTTACGTTCACGCAGCCCGCATGATGGGCACTACCGCGGCACCGCTGCCGGCGATCCAGCTGTCGACCATGTCGGCCCACTGTTGGAGCATGTCACGGCGCTGTGCAGCGTACTCGGCCTTGTTGTAGACGGCCCGCACGCCGCGTTGCTCGTGGGCGAGGCATTTCTCGATCCAGTCGCTGTTGAATCCCGCTTCGTGCAGGAGTGTGCTGGCGGTACGACGCAGGTCATGCACCGTGAAGTGGGCCAGCGGCAGGGATCGCTCGACAGCCCGGGTGCAGATCAGCTTGGTGACCTGGTTGAGCGTGGCCATGCTGATGCTGCGGTCTCCGTCGTAGCGCCCCGGGACGATGTAGGGCGAGGAGCCCGCACAAGTTTGCAGGGCGACAAGGATGTCGAGCGCCTGCTGGCTGAGATACACCAGGTGCGTCTTGCGGCCCTTCATGCGGGCTGCAGGGACTTCCCAGACCGCATCCTTCCAGCGGATCTCTTCCCACTTCGCGCCTACCAACATGCCCTTGCGGATCATGGTGAGTAGCACCAGGCGCAGGGCAAGGCGGTTGGTGGGCTGAGTGGAAACCTGTTCGAGCAGCCTGAAGGCGACGCCGACTTCCTCAGGCGACAGAGCCCGCTCCCGGGCCTCAAACGTCGCAATCGAGCAGGGCCGCACAGCGTGGGCGGGGTTGATCGCTTTCTCGCCCTTCAGGTTCGCCCAGTCGAACACGCCCATGACGATTTCCCGTGCATGCACCGCGGTGGCCGGTGCCCCCCGGGCGACGATCTTGTCGCACAGGGCGCGCAGGTCGACTTCGGTCACCTCGGCGAGTTTGCGTTTGTCGAAGGCGGGCAGCAGGTCGCGCTCGATGACGCTGAGGCGCATGGCGCGGGTGCTCTCGGCCATCTTGTATTTGGCGACCCACTCGCGTGCCCAGTGACCGAAGCTCTTGGCGCTGGCCAGCTGGTCTTTCTTGCGCCGCTTCTCGGCCGCCGGCGATACCCCGGACGCGATCAGCCGCCGTGCATCGACCAGGCGCCCACGGGCTTCGGCCAGAGATATCCCTGATCGGCCATAGGTGCCTAGCGTGAGCGTCTCGCGTCGGCCGTTGAATCGGTAGTCGAACCGAAACGAAACCACCCCGCTGGGCAGCACCGCCACATACATCCCGTCCCGGTCGGCGACCTTGTACATCTTCTCGGTGGGCTTGAGCGCCCTCAGCTTCATCTCGTTGAGCATCACATCCTCCAAATCCCGCGCCAGCACTGGGCTCCGGCCGCACCACAAAACCTCGATACCGTCACCCCTCCGCCGCAGATACCGTCACGCGCGCTTGCGCTTCCAATACCGTCAAAAACACCCGCAACCCGCGCCACGACTGGCACAGGCACGTCCTCATCACGTCGCATGCGCCGCTCCCCGATGACGGTATCGAGCAGGCCTTGTTGAACCACAGCACCGCATACCGTCGCCTGTACCGTCAGACTTTCCCAAAGCACACCAAACGCATCAGAACGGCCCAGAAAAGAAAAACCCCGGCAGTGCCGGGGTTCTCGCTGATTTGCTGATCGCTGCCGAACGGTCTCGGCCGGGGAGAAATCACTCCCACTCGATAGTTGCAGGCGGCTTGCCGCTGATGTCGTACACGACGCGGTTGATGCCGCGGACTTCGTTGATGATGCGGTTGCTGACCTTGCCGAGCAGGCTGTGGGGCAGCTCTGCCCAATGGGCGGTCATGAAGTCCTGGGTCTGCACGGCGCGCAGCGCGACGACGTACTCGTAGGTGCGGCCGTCGCCCATCACGCCGACGCTCTTCACCGGCAGGAAGACGGCGAAGGCCTGGCTGGTCTTGTCGTACCAGTCGGCGGCGCGCAGTTCGTCGATGAAGATCGCGTCGGCGCGGCGCAGCAGGTCGGCGTAATCCTTCTTCACCTCGCCGAGGATGCGCACGCCCAGGCCGGGGCCGGGGAACGGGTGGCGGTAGACCATCTCGTGGGGCAGGCCGAGGGCGATGCCCAGCTCGCGGACTTCGTCCTTGAACAGTTCGCGCAGCGGTTCCAGCAGCTTGAGATTGAGGGTTTCCGGCAGGCCGCCGACGTTGTGGTGGCTCTTGATGGCGTGGGCCTTGCCGGTCTTGGCGCCGGCGGATTCGATCACGTCCGGGTAGATGGTGCCCTGGGCCAGCCACTTGGCACTGGGCAGCTTGGCGGCTTCGGCCTGGAAGACCTCGACGAACTCGCGGCCGATGATCTTGCGCTTGGCTTCCGGATCGGAGACGCCCTTCAGGTGGCCCATGAACTGCTCGGTGGCGTCCACGTGGATGACCTTGACGCCCAGGTTGCGGGCGAACATCTGCATGACCATCTCGCCTTCGTTGAGGCGCAGCAGGCCGTTGTCCACGAACACGCAGGTGAGCTGGTCGCCGATGGCCTTGTGCAGCAGCGCGGCAACCACGGAAGAATCGACGCCGCCGGACAGACCGAGGATCACCTCGTCGCTGCCGACCTGGGCACGGACCTTCTCGATGGCCTCGTTCACGTAGTCCGGCATGTTCCAGTCGTGTTCGCAGCCGCAGATCTCGTGCACGAAGCGGGCAATCATTTCCTTGCCCTTGATGGTGTGCGTGACTTCCGGGTGGAACTGCACGGCGTAGAACTTGCGCACTTCGTCGGCCATCGCGGCCAGCGGCGTGGATTCGTTGGAGGCGATGACCTTGAAGCCCGGCGGCAGCTCGGTGACCTTGTCGCCATGGCTCATCCACACGTCCAGCAGGCCATGGCCTTCGTCGTTGGTCCGGTCCTGGATGCCACGGAACAGCTCGGAATGGCCGCGGGCGCGGATCTCGGCGTAGCCGAACTCGCGCTTGCCGGAGCTCTCGACCTTGCCGCCGAGCTGGCTGGCCATGGTCTGCATGCCGTAGCAGATGCCGAAAACCGGCACACCGATCTCGAAGACAGCCTGGGGCGCCTTCCACTCCGTGGCCTCGTAGACCGAGTTCGGACCGCCGGACAGGATGATCCCCTGGGGCGCGAAGTTACGGATGAAGTCGTCCGACACGTCGTACGGGTGGATTTCGCAGTACACCTGCTGCTCGCGCACGCGGCGGGCGATGAGCTGGGTGACCTGGGAGCCGAAATCGAGGATCAGGATTTTCTTGTGCACAGCGGTTCCGTTGGATGAAAACGAGTAATCGCGAATTATAGCGTCTGAGGCGCCAGGACGCCCTGCCTGAACGTTGTCGCCTGCGCAATCGAGTACGGCGCTCAGCAAGCCGCGCATGCGCCGCCAATGGGACCCCTCCCAGAACACCCGCCCGCAGCCCTCGCAGCGGGTGAAGCGTTCGTGCTTCAGGCGAACCGATTCGGGCAGTTGCGACAGCACGTCGGCTTTCCGCACCGGATGCAGCGGCGCATTGCATTCCAGGCAACGGGAAAACGGCCGACAGGCCGGTGCCAACGGCAGCCGGGTAGCCAACTCGCGGAACTGCGCATCCGGCTCGAGCGCATGTACATAGCAGCCGCGGGCGATCGCCTTGTGCATCAACAGCGCCCGGTCGCGGGTCAGCACGATGCGCTGCTCATCCTTGGCGATAGCCGCGATTTCGGGATCGGCATAATCGTTGCGGAACAGGGTATCGAAGCCCGCCATGCGCAGGCGGTGGGCCAGTGCGCCGAGGTGGGCATCGGCGGTGAAGCGCAGCGCGCCTGGTTGCATCGTCGAGGCATCAGCCGGACACAACCGGACTTCCGCGCCCTCCTCCAGCCTGTCTTCCAGCGCGGCCGGCTTCCCACCCACCCGCACCATGCCGATTTCCGTATGCGGCACGCCAAGCGCTTCGACGGCATGCTTGAGCGTCGCAGTCGCAACCAGCTCGGCATCCAGCGGGCGCCCCCGCTGCGGCCTCGGCAGAAAGTCATTCAGCACACCGAGAAAATGGAAGCGGACGTGCATGATGACTCAGTCGTCCCGCAGATCCCGGGTCAGCGGTACGAAAGTGACGGTCAGCACGTTGCGGCTGGAGATGCTGCCATCCACGTGTTTCTCGATGAGTTTCAACGTCTGGAAGGCATGGTTCAAGCCCACCGGAATGACCAACCGCGCACCGGGCTTGAGTTGCTCGACCAGAGGCGGCGGCACGGTCGGCGCCGCCGCGGTGACGACGATTCCGTCGTAAGGTGCGTGCTCAGGCCAACCGTCATAGCCGTCGCCATGGCGGACCTCCACGTTGGCGTAGCCAAGGCCGGCGAGGCGAGGCACCGCCTCCTGCGCCAGCGCCGCGATGATCTCCACGCTGAACACCTGCCCTGCCAATTCGGCCAGCACGGCGGTCTGGTAACCCGAGCCGGTGCCGACCTCCAGGATCGTCTGCCCCGCACGCGGCGCGAGCAGTTCGGTCATCAACGCCACGATGAAGGGCTGCGAGATCGTCTGGCTGTGGCCGATACCCACCGGTCCGTTGCGGAAAGCCAAGTAGCGCACGTCCTCCGGCACGAAGGCTTCCCGTGGCACCGTCGCCATAGCGGCCAGCACGCGCGGGGCCAGCGCATCCAGCCCCGTCTCCCAACGGGTGGCCGCCAGTTCGTCTGCGATGTCCGCCAGCATCCGCGCCCGGCCACCCTTGCCGTAGTCATCCGGAAACCTGGGCATCCGCCGCACCTCCTGCCCGTATGTGGAAAAGATGCAATGCCGCCGTGGATCAGCACCGCCTGCCCCGGTAGACTATCGGGTTACGCCAAAAGTTACGCCGAACGGCACAACAGGCACGATTTTCCATCGCCCGCAGACCGGGCGCGTTTTACAAAGAGTTGGGTAACAGATTGACTACAAAAGAACAAACGGGCAGCCAGAAATCGCTCGAAGAGCTCCTGCAGGGCCACACCCCGATGATGCAGCAGTACATCCGCATCAAGTACGAGCACCCCAATACCCTCCTCTTCTACCGGATGGGCGATTTCTACGAGCTCTTCTTTGAAGACGCCGAGAAAGCCGCGCGGCTGATGGATATCACGCTGACCACCCGCGGCAGCTCCGCCGGCCAGCCGATCAAGATGGCTGGCGTGCCGCATCATGCGGTCGAGCAGTACCTGGCGCGGCTGGTGAAGCTGGGCGAGTCGGTGGTCATCGCCGAGCAGGTTGGCGACCCGGGCGCCACCAAGGGGCCGATGGAGCGCGCGGTGTCGCGCATCGTCACGCCGGGCACGCTGACCGACGCGGCTCTTCTGGACGACAAGGCCGATGCGCCGTTGCTCGCCGTCAACCTGCACCGGGGTGTGCTGGGCATGGCCTGGCTCAACCTCGCCAACGGGGATTTCCGCGTGCTCGAATGCGATGCGCCGCAACTGGCCGCCCAGTTCGAGCGCCTGCGCCCCGCCGAAGTGCTGATCCCCGACGGCCTGCGCCTGCCGCTCCTGGAGAATCTGGCCCCCAGCTTGCGCCGCCTGGCCGACTGGCAGTTCGACGCGGAAACCGCGCGCCGCCTGCTCACCACCCATTTCGGCACCCGCGACCTGGCCGGCTTCGGTGCCGACGAGATGCCGGTGGCCCTGGCCGCCGCCGCCGCGCTGTTCGACTACGCCCGCGCCACCCAGCGCCAGGCCCTGGCCCACATCACCGCCCTCGTCGCCGAGCGGGACAGCGCCTACCTGCGTCTGGACGCCGCCACGCGGCGCAACCTGGAGCTCACCGAAACCCTGCGTGGCGAGGCAGCACCGACCCTGCTGTCGCTGCTCGACACCTGCGCGACCAGCATGGGCTCGCGCTGGCTGCGCCACGCACTGCACCACCCGCTGCGGGATCGCGCCGCGGCGGCCCACCGCCATGTGGCCGTCGGCGAGCTGGGCGAAGGCCCGGTGGAACCGGTGCGCCGCATCCTGCGCGGGGTGTCGGACGTGGAGCGAATCACCGCCCGCGTCGCGCTGCGCAGTGCCCGCCCGCGGGATCTGTCGGCGCTGCGCGACAGCCTCGGCCGCCTGGCCGAACTGCGCGCGGCCCTCGGCACACCGCAGGCGCCACTACTGGTGCACATGCTCGACGAACTGGCCACGCCTGACGCAGCCCTCGACCTGCTGACTCGCGCGATCGCGCCGGAGCCGTCCACCGTGCTACGCGACGGCGGCGTGATCGCCGAAGGCTTCGATGCGGACCTGGACGAGCTGCGCGGCATCCAAACCAACTGCGGCGCCTTCCTGCTTGAGCTCGAAGCCCGTGAGCGCGAGCGCACCGGCATCGCCAACCTGAAGGTCGAGTTCAACCGGGTGCACGGTTTCTACATCGAAATCTCCGCAGCCAACGCCGCCAAGGGCGAACTGCCGGAAGACTACCGCCGCCGCCAGACCCTGAAGAATGCCGAACGCTTCATCACACCGGAGCTGAAGGCCTTCGAGGACAAGGCCCTGTCGGCCCAGGAACGCGCCCTCGCCCGCGAGAAGCTGTTGTACGAAGGCGTGCTGGACCAGCTCGCAGGCGACATTCCGCGCTTCCAGCGCATCGCCCGCGCCTGCGCGCTGCTCGACGGCCTGTCGGCCTTTGCCGAAGCAGCGGCGCGCTACAACTATGCGATGCCGGCGTTCAGCGAGCAGCCGGGCATCGAGATCGTCGGCGGCCGCCATCCGGTGGTCGAACGGCAGGTGGAGAACTTCATCGCCAACGACACCCGCCTCGACCCGACCCGCCGCATGCTGCTGATCACCGGCCCCAACATGGGCGGTAAATCGACGACCATGCGCCAGGTCGCGCTGATCGTGCTGCTCGCCCACGTGGGCTGCTTCGTGCCGGCGAGCGCGGCGCGCATCGGGCCCGTCGACGCGATCTTCACGCGCATCGGCGCCTCGGACGATCTGGCCTCCGGCCGCTCGACCTTCATGGTCGAGATGACCGAGGCGGCCGCCATCCTTCACGGCGCCACCGACCAGAGCCTGGTGCTGATGGACGAGATCGGCCGCGGCACCTCCACCTTCGACGGCGTCGCGCTGGCGGTCGCCATCGCCCGCCACCTGCTCGACAAGAACCGCTGCTGGACGCTGTTCGCCACCCACTATTTCGAGCTCACCCGCCTGGCCCAGGATTACCCGGAGTGCGCCAACGTGCACCTGGACGCCGTCGAGCACAACCACGGCATCGTCTTCCTGCATGCGCTGGAGGAAGGGCCAGCCAGCCAGAGCTACGGGATCGAGGTGGCCGCGCTGGCGGGCATTCCGTCGGCCGTGGTGCGCGACGCCAAGCGACGCCTGCGCGCACTGGAAAATAGGGAGATCAGCGCCGGCCCGCAGGCCGACCTGTTCGCCAGCCTGCCGCCGGAAGAGCCCGAAACCACCGGGCATCCGGTGCTCGGCGCCTTGGCGAACATCGATCCGGACGCCCTGTCGCCGCGGGAAGCCCTCGAAGCCCTTTACGAACTCAAACGCCTGACCGCATGAAGATCCTCGCCCTCGCCCTCGCCGGCTCTGCCGCGCTGTTTGCGCTATCGGCCTCCGCCACAGAGCCGTTCAGCTTCGGCCTGTTCGGCGATACGCCGTACAACCGCTTCGAGCGCCTCGCCCTGCCCGGCCTGATCGCCGAGATGAATGCCGAGCCGCTCAAGTTCGTGCTCCACGACGGGGACATCAAGAACGGCGGCGAGCGCTGCGACGACGCCTTGTTCGAAGACCGGCTGGCCCTGTTCCAGAGCAGCTTCCACCCGCTCGTCTTCGCCTTTGGCGACAACGAATGGACCGACTGCCACCGCAGCAGCAACGGCGGTTACGACCCGCTGGAGCGGCTCGCCACGCTGCGCCGGATGTTCTTTGCCGAACCAGGCCGGACACTGGGGCACAACCCGATGAAAGTGGAGTCCCAGGCGAGCATGCCCGAGCATGCGGCTTACCGCGAGAACCTGCGCTGGCAGATCGGCCCGGTACTATTCCTGTCCCTTAACGTACCGGGCAGCGAGAACAACTACGGCCGCGGCAGCCAGCCTAGTGATGAGTTCGTGCAACGCAGCGCGGCACTGAAAGCCTGGATTGCCGACGGCTTTGCGCTGGCCCGCAGCCGGGGCCTCGAAGGCGTCATGCTGGCGATGCAGGCCAACCCGGATATCGAAGAGTTCAGCCAGGGCAAGCCCAACAAGGGCTACCGGGCGCTGCTGGAGCAGATCCTCGCCGAGACGAAGCACTTTGCCGGCGAGGTCCTGCTGGTGCACGGCGACACGCACTTCCAGCGCATCGACAAACCTCTGCGCGATCCGGCCAGCGGGGAAGTGGTACAGAACTTCACCCGCCTGGAAACGTTCGGTTCCCCCTTCATGGGCTGGGTGAAGGTGGACGTGGAGCCGGGGCGGCTGCCCCTGTTCCGCTATACCGTGCTCCCTTACAGCCCGGCCCGGGCAGACAACGCCAACTGAAATGCGTTAGCGCTGCTGCGGATTCATGCGCCCCATGACCAGTTCCAGCGCCCGCCGTACACTGTCGGCCGCCGCGTCGACGCCATCGGTCGCCGCGACTTCGCTGACCACGTGATAATGCAGCACCAACAAGCCGCGAAGCTTGCCCCAGGCAACCGGGTTCTCCGACGGGCACAGGCTCTGGTCGCCGCGTAGCACGGCCTCGGCGATGCCGGGCTCCAGCAGGCTGATGTCGCACAGCTGGGCCAGGCGGGCGATTTCCAGGTCGATGGACAGAAGTTCCGCGTCGTGGTTTTCGAAGGTGGCCATGGTGTAAGGCTCCGCAATGATTTCCAGCCCATCTTACCGCAGCGCAACAAACAAATCGTCATGACCGTACCCATCGATATCAGCGAAGAATCCGGCGTCCGCTACCTGCATTTCGGCTCGGTGTGGGTGCAGGGCGCCATGCGCATCCGCAAACCGGACGCACTCGAACTCGAATACACCCGCGAGATGATGGCTGGCCTGCTGCTTCGGGCCGAACCCTGGCCGGAGCGGGTACTGCTGATCGGCCTCGGCGCCGGCTCCATCGCCAAGTTCATCCATCGCCACCTGCCCCAGGCACGCACGACCGTCGTCGAGATCGCGCCGGAAGTCCATGCGGTGGCCAGCCAGTATTTCCGCCTGCCGCCCGAGGACGAGCGCCTGCAGGTGTTGATCGGCGACGGCGCCCATTTCGTCGCCAACGACGACAGCCAGTGGGACCTGATCGTCGTGGATGGCTTCGATCGCAATGCCCGCGCCGGCGAACTCGCCAGCCAGGCCTTCTATGAAGCCTGCAAAGCGCGGCTGTCACCCAACGGCCTGTTGAGCGCCAACCTGTTCGGGCAGATCCGCGGCTTCAAGACCCAGCTCAAGCGCCTGGGCGAAGCCTTCGACGGGCGCATGTTCGCGCTGCCGCCCTGCCCCAGCGGCAACGTGGTGGCCTTCGCCCACGGCGGCAACCCGGTGGATACCACCCTGGCCGCATTCAGTGAGCGCGTCGCCGAAATCAAGGCGACCAGCGGCCTCGACCTCAAGCCAACCTTCAAACGGCTGGAGAAGTCGGGACAGCTGCCGGATGGCCGGATCACCTTCTGATGGAGCGCGTGGACTGCGTGGTGATCGGCGCCGGCGTCGTCGGCTTGGCCTGCGCCCGCGCCCTGGCCCAGGCCGGCCGCGAAGTGCTGATCCTCGAAGCTACGGAGCGTTTCGGCAGCGGCATCTCCAGCCGCTCCAGCGAGGTGATCCACGCCGGTCTCTACTATCCGACGAACTCCTGGCGCGCACGCCTGTGCGTCACAGGCCGCCAGGCCTTGTACGCCTACTGCGCCGAGCGTCCCATTCCCCACCGCCGCACCGGCAAGCTGCTGGTGGCGACGGACTACGCCCAGCTGCCGCAGCTGGATGCCATTGCGAGCCGTGCCGCGGCCAACGGCGTGACGGGCCTGCGCCGGCTGCACGCCGACGAGGCCATCGCGCTCGAACCGCAACTGCGCTGCGTCGGCGCATTGCTGTCGCCGGACACCGGCATCATCGACAGCCACGCGCTGATGCTGTCCCTGCTCGGCGACGCGGAAGCGGCCGGCGCCACGCTGGTGACGCACAGCCCGGTGCTGCGCGGCGAGCGCAACGGGGATGGTTTTGTGCTTGAGGTGGGCGGCAATGCGGGGATGAAGTTGCGGGCCCGCAGCGTCGTCAATGCCGCCGGCCTGGGCGCAATACCGCTTGCCCGCCGCTTTGATGGTCTGGAAGCAGCCCGCCTGCCGAAGGCTCACTTCGCCAAGGGCAATTACTTCATGCTGCAAGGCAAGGCCCCGTTCCGCCACCTGATCTACCCGATCCCGGAGGCCGCCGGGCTGGGCGTACACCTGACGCTGGACCTGGGCGGCCAGGCCCGCTTCGGCCCCGACGTAGAATGGATCGATGCGCCGGACTACGGCGTGACACCGACCCGTGCGGAATCCTTCTACCCTGCCGTGCGCCGCTACTGGCCGGCCCTGCAGGATGGCGCGCTACAGCCCGCCTATGCAGGCGTGCGACCGAAGATCCACGGCCCCGAAGAGGCCGCCGCCGATTTCATGCTGCTCGGCCCGCGGGAACTCGGCGCGCCCGGCCTCGTCGAGCTGTTCGGCATCGAATCGCCGGGCCTCACGAGTTGCCTGGCGCTGGCGGATGCGGTGCTGGCCGCGCTGAACCAGCACTGAGCACCCTCAGGGCCGGGCTGCGCCCAGCCCGCCTCCCGCGTGGGCGAAGAAACCCGGGATAACCCGACGTCTCCTCGAGTTTCAGGCCGCGGGCGCCTCGGCCGGCGCCGGCGGCAGCCACAGGCACTTGCCCTTGTTGGCCTTGGCAATCTCGCCGAGCACCTTGTCATGGCCTTCGAGCTCTTCCGGCGTTGCCCGCAGCACCTGCAGCGGCGGGCGCTCGATGGGCCCACCGGCATCTCCGTCGTCCGTCTGGGCAGCCGGTTCGTCGAGCATCATGATCAGGCTCTCCTGACCACGGGTCATGGCCAGGTACACGTCGGCGAGCAGCTCCGCATCGAGCAAGGCACCGTGCAGCGTCCGGTGCGTGTTGTCGATCTCGTAGAGGCTGCACAGTGCGTTCAGCGATGCCTTCTTGCCGGGGTTCTGCTCCTTCGCCAGCTTGAGGGTATCGATCACGCTCGGGCAGATCGCCGTAAGCAGGGGCCGGCGCAGCAGGCTCAGCTCATGGTTCAGGAAGCCCACGTCGAAGGACGCGTTGTGGATGACCAGCTCGCCATCGGCGACGAATTCCTCGAACTCGGCAACGATGTCCTTGAACAGCGGCTTGTCCACCAGGAATTCGTTGGTGATGCCGTGCACCGCGATCGCGCCCGCATCGATCTCCCGCTGCGGGTTGATGAACACGTGATAGTGGCGGCCGGTCAGCTTGCGGTCGATCAGCTCCACACAACCGATTTCGATCACCCGGTCACCGTTCTTCCAGTCCAGGCCGGTGGTTTCCGTATCGAGAACGATCTGCCTCATGCTGCTGCTCCTGTATCCACTATCTTTCCAGTCTTTCGCACCGCCTCGACGCCGCGCCGGGCCAGAGCATCGGCCCGTTCGTTCTCCGGGTGGCCGGCGTGGCCCTTGACCCACAGCCAGCGCAGCTGGTGGCGGGCGGCCTCGCTGTCGAGGGCGCGCCACAGGTCTTCATTCTTGACCGGCTCTTTGGAGGCGGTCTTCCAGCCCCGCGCCTTCCAGCCGTGGATCCACTCGGAGATGCCCTTCTGCACATACTGGGAGTCCGTATAGATCTTCGCCGCAACCGGGCGCTTGAGCGCCTGCAGGGCGCGGATCACCGCCAGCAGCTCCATCCGGTTGTTGGTGGTGGCGGGCTCGCCGCCCCATAGCTCCTTCTCGTGGGGACCGGCGCGCAGGATCGCGCCCCAGCCGCCCGGGCCCGGATTGCCCGAGCAGGCGCCGTCCGTATAAATATCAATCTCGTCCAAAATCTTTCTCGACCAGGGTTTTCTGCGAGCCCTCCCGACGAGGGCCCGCTTTCTGAATGAGGGGCGCCAGCGCACGCGATGCTGCCTTGCGCTCCCACTTTGGCATGATCAGCCGCATGCCCTGCACCCGCTTGATGGCGTGGATGATGTACACCCCGCCACCAATCGGCCACCAGCGGTCGCCTGCACCATCCATGAAGGCCAGGCGCTCAATCCATTTCTCCTGCTCCATCGCCGGCACGAAACAGCCCGAGGCCTGGCAATTGGCCTCGAAACTGAGCAAGGCCAGCCAGTCCTTGATGCGCCGCAGGGAGAGGTACTGCCCATGCCATGGGTAGGCACAGGTCTCCCTGACCAGCAGGCGCTTCATGCCGAACAGGCTGAGTGGATTGAAACCGGCGATCACCACATGCCCTTCCGGCACCAGTACCCGCTCCACCTCCCGCAGCACCTGGTGCGGGTTGGCGGCGAACTCCAATACATGCGGGAGCACGACCAGATCCAGGCTGCCTGCGGCAAAGGGCAGCGCCGCATAATCGAGCTCCACCTGCACCTCGCCCGCCCCGGCGCGGAAACGGAAAGGCATCCGGTTGGCCTGCAGCAGATCGAATTCAGGCAGTCCCAGTTGCACCGCGTGGTAGCCGAAGATGTCCGCCACCAGCATGTCGAAACGCGCCTTCTCCCACGCCATCACGTAGCGTCCCAGCGGGGTCTCGAGCCACGCGTGCAGCCCGGGGAAGGATTCGGGAGGGGACATTATCGGATGCGGACCTGGAACGACTACAATGACCGGATGCAGATTATCCCTCTTCCCGCGTTCCGCGATAACTATATCTGGGTCCTTCGCACCGAGAGTCACGCCGTCGTCGTGGACCCGGGCGACGCCGAGCCGGTGCTCCGCTACTTGGCTGACGAAGGCCTGAGCCTCGAAGCCATCCTCGTCACCCACCACCATTCCGACCACGTCGGCGGCCTGCCGGCACTGCTCGCCGCTTCGCCGGTGCCCGTGTATGGGCCGGCGCGGGAGAGCATCGCCGGCATCAGTCATCCGGTGGCAGAAGGAGGAGAAATCCGCCTGCCGGGCATCGGTGCGTCCTTCAAGGTACTGGACATTCCGGGTCACACCGCTGGCCACGTGGGCTATTACGGTGAAGGTGCCCTGCTCTGCGGCGACACGCTCTTCGCCGCGGGCTGCGGACGGCTCTTCGAAGGCACGCCGGCCCAGATGTACGCCTCCCTCAACAAGCTGGCCGCCTTGCCGGGCGACACGCGGGTCTATTGCACCCACGAGTACACGCTGTCGAACCTGGCTTTTGCAGCGGCCGTCGAACCGGGCAATACGGCCGTCACCGCACGCATCGCCGCCAGTCAGGCACTGCGTGCAGCAGATCAGCCTACCGTTCCTTTCCTGCTGGCCGGCGAGTTCGACACCAACCCCTTCCTGCGCAGCGACGCACCGGCAGTCATCCGCCAGGCCGAAGCTCAAGCCGGACACGCCCTCACGACGCCGGTCGAGGTTTTCGCGGCGATCCGGGAATGGAAGAACCGCTTTTAGGCGTCAGCCTACGGTAGTGTGACGGCCGCCGCCGCGGCGATACGATTCCGCCCGCTCTGCTTGGCCTGGTAAAGCGCGTCGTCGGCGGCCTTGACCAGCATCGCCGAGTTGATATCGCCGCGCCCGGGCACCACCGACGCAGCGCCGATGCTGATGGTCACCACGGAGTTTGCACGGGAATAGCGGTGGGTGATGGCCAGGCCTTCCACCGAAGACCGCATGGCTTCTGCAACCTGCAGCGCACCAGCAATGTCGGTGTCCGGCAGGATCACCGCGAACTCCTCGCCGCCATAACGGGCCACCAGGTCGGCCGGGCGGCGCAGGCTGCCTTTCAGCATGCGAGCCACCGCCTTCAGACATTCGTCGCCCACCTGATGCCCGTAGCCGTCGTTGAACTGCTTGAAGAAATCCACGTCGCAGAACAGCAGCGCCAGCGGACGCCCCTGCCGACAGGCACGGCGCCATTCGGACTGCAGCGTGTCGTCGAACTGGCGGCGGTTCGGAATGGCGGTCAGGCCATCGAGGGACGACAGCCGGGTGAGCTCCTGGTTAGCCTCGTCCAGCTTACGGGTCAGTACCAACAGCGAATAACGCATCTGGGCGATGCGCTGCATGGCCCGCACCTTGGCCGCCAGCACGGTTTCCGACACCGGCTTGATCAAGTAGTCGTCACCGCCGACGGCAATCCCCTTTTCCAGGTCTTCGTCGCTGGTACGGGCGGTCAGGAACAGGATCGGCGTCCATTCGCCGGCTTGCTCCAGCTGGCGGATACGCCGTGCCACCTCGAAACCGTCCATGCCCGGCATGATGATATCGAGCAGAACGAGGTCCGGACGTTCCTGCTTGAACATCTCGATGCCCTTCTCGCCATTGCGCGCGACGATGGGCTCGATCCCGATCTTGCGCAGTTGATGGGACACCAGCGTCGCACTGGTCAGGGTATCCTCGATCAACAACGCTTTCACTGAACGCTCTCGGACTATAAGTTGGGAATCAAGTCGAAAAGGAGCCGGGCACGGTTCCTTGCAGGCGGATTGTGCCCTAAATGGGCTGGCAATGGCGTTCCCCCAACCCTACAGTGCGCAAGGATTTGTTGCGGAATGGCGCGGCGCGCGGTTTGACCCCCTTACGCACCGACAGCTAGAATCCCGCCTTTGTTTTTTGCGCGACGAATCCTGATGTCCCCAAGAGTTATCGCGCTGCTCCTTTCTCTAGCCTGGGTTGCGCCCTCGCTTGCTGCCGACAACAGCCAGGCGCCGCAGCAACTGGCCCAGGCCCCGTCGCTGCTCGATGCGAACGGCGCGTCGCCCACGACGCAGACCTTCGAGATCCGGGATCAGCACGTCAAGGTGCCCACCATCGACCTGACGGTGGAACCCGACGACCTGTGGGAACGCATCCGCCGCGGCTTCTCGATGCCGGACCTCAACACCGACCTGGTGACCGACCGGCAGATCTATTACATCAACCGCCCCGCCGCCCTGCGCCAGATCTTCAGCCGCGGCCAGCGCTACCTCTACTACATCGTCGAGGAACTGGAGCGCCGCGGCATGCCCACCGAACTGGCCCTGCTGCCGATGGTGGAGAGCGCCTTCAACCCGATGGCCCTGTCCTCCGCCCAGGCGTCCGGCCTGTGGCAGTTCGTGCCGTCCACCGGCAAGACCTACCGGCTGGAGCAGAACTGGTGGGTGGACGAGCGACGCGACGTGATCGCCTCCACCAACGCCGCGCTGGACTACCTGCAATACATCTACGAGATGCACGGCGACTGGCAGCTCGCCCTCGCCTCCTACAACTGGGGCGAAGGCGCGGTGGGCCGGGCGGTGGCCAAGAACAAGGCCGCCGGCCAGCCGACCGAGTACCAGTACCTCAACATGCCGGGCGAAACGCGCTACTACGTGCCCAAGCTGCAGGCGCTGAAGAACATCGTGGCCCAGCCGGAGCTGTTCGGCATCACCCTGCCGTCGATTCCCAACCGGCCCTATTTCGCCACCGTCGAGAGCCGCGTGCCCCTCGACCTGGCGACGGCAGCCCGCCTGGCCGAGACGCCGGTGGAGGAAATCCTCGCCCTCAACCCCGGCTACAAGCGCCCGGTGCTGCCGACCAACGGCACCCAGTCGCTGATCATCCCCGCCAACAAGGTCGACGTCTTCCTCAGCAACCTCGAAAAGCACGACCCGGCCAGCGCCAGCTGGAAGACCTACGAACTGCAGGAAGGCGAAGCCCTCGAAGGCGTCGCCGACCGGCTGGGCATCTCCGCCAGCCGCCTGCGCCAGGTCAATGGCCTGTCACCGCGGGCACGCATCGGCACCGGCTACACGCTGATCGTGCCGTCGGAAAGCGACGGCGAGCGCATCACCCTCGCCAACATGCTGCCGACCAAGCCCCAGGCCGGCGCCGTCGAGCCCCCCAGCTTCATCGTCCAGCGCACCGTCGTACGCGGCCGCAACGGCAGGGCGACAGTGATCGAACGCAAGGTGCCGGTCGGCGGATCGCCGATCAAACCGTTCGCCCATGGCAGGGCCGAAGCCACGCCCGCCAAGGACAGGGAACAGGAGAAGGAAGCCCCGCACAGCAAGCACGGGAAGAACAAAGGCGCCGACAAGCAGGACGAAAAGCCCGCCTCCGAAAAATCCGCCACAAAAGACAAATCCGCTTCGTCTGCAAAGGAAAAGGACTCCGGCAAGGACAAGCCCTCCGCCAAGGAGAAGCCAGCCACCCACGAGAAATCCCAAGGCAAGGAAAAAGCCGCCGGGAAGGACAAGTCCGCGGACAGCAAGGCGGAAGGTGGCCACAAGGCCGACAAGAAGGACGGTGGCAGCAAGTCCAAGGACACGAAGGACAGCGCCGGCAAGGACAAAAAGCATCACTGAAGACGGGCGCCCACAAAGCTTGGCGATGTCTGCCTCAAAAAGGGGATGCACCAGACCCGGCAGGAGAGCCGAAGATCCATGACTGGATTCCTGCATATCTTCCAAGCAGTGGAATGCCCAGTAACGGCACGGCTGAAGGAAACCTGGGGCAACCGGTTGTGTGTTGCGGCCCGCCAGCGCCCGACTCTCGCTGCCCGCTACCGACCCAAAGCGGAAGTAGCCTTCACAGAAAAGCGAACTCTCAAGAACATCTGAACTCACCGGCCTGGTGCAGCTTGCCGCGACAGGTCCGGTGGAATAATGGATTTGGCCACATTTAGCTTCCTCCGAAAATTCGTCGAAGGGCAGGCATTAGACCAACCACCCATCGCGCCACCGAATCACTGGCGCCGCATAGCGTTCTTCTAGCGACTTGCTCTGGACCTGCGTGGGATAGTCCATGCTGGCTTCGTCCATCATTTGCGGAAAATCCGAGACCAAGCAAAACTCCGGATGAAGATAGCGATATCCGCCGTTGACTGAGCACAACTCCCAGACCCTGAAGTTGCGATGTTCTGGCAAGTTCAGTCCGAAAAGATCACGCGCTGCAATTATGCAGACCGTGTCGTAGAGCCAATTGTTGCCAGCCTGTGAATGCTGCCACCAATTCGCGGCTTCGTGGATAGCACGCTGTGCATCAGGTGTGTCGCCGAAAAGCGCAACCGCGAGTGGCTGCGCCCACTCCTGTGCAGCCTTTACCATCATTTCCGTTGGCATCGGGTTACCGAAACTGTCACGCATGGCGTCGCGTATGCATTCGTTCCAATAATTCAATGCCTCCATTTCCGCGACTGCGTCACGAATCTTCCTCCAGATTTTCAAGTCAAGCGCATTGACTGTTGCAATGTCCGCAGGGCTGTAGGTAGCCTCAAATACTGGACGGGAAACTTCGCAATTCGGATTACGGACGGGATGGTGATGCGGCGGAAGTGCCGTAGCGGCCTGCAACGCCCGTAAAGTGGCACTCGCGATGGCTTTGCAGCTTGCGGGAATGGTCAGAACGTCGGCAATGCTGCTGGCTGGATCGAAGGTCGGATTCGTATTGCGTCTCGCCCAAATCTCAGCTGCAAACGTGCCCGCAAAGGCGAGAACACCCGGACTCGGCACGATGATGACGCGGGGCTTTTCAAAGCCGGCGAGTCTGTAGATATCCTCGATAGCCGGAACGATTTCGGCCGGCTCAATCGGCGCGGTTCGGAGCGCGGTTCCAACCCACTGCCCGGCGAAGCGACCCCAGTTGTCCCCAAACAAGTTCTGCATGCGTTGAATTTGCTCATTGGCTGTGCTCATTGGCTCTCCAAATACTGCGCTCTAACAGCTATTCAACGGCCCCAGCGGTACGCATATTGATTACCGGAAAACATGCCCGTTCAAAGTAATCGCTTGATTCACTGCGGACAGCCTCTGGCAGATCATTGGCATATGCCACGATATTTTAGACCTGCGAACGCTTGCCATGCCAATACCAATAACATTTCGACGAATGGCTGATGTGGAGGAAAGGCTTGAGCGGCAGCCTGTGGCCGAGGCTGCCTGATGCCGCCTGCTTGTGGTATCGAAGGACAGGTGCCGACCCGGAGCCGCCCCTGAGGTTCGAGGAAAACAGTTACTCAACGTCTGAATTCAATGACTTGCGCCGTTTTGCGCGCAGGTCCGGTGGATTGCAGGGGTGGGCATCATGACGAACTACAGCGAGCGACCGTCGAATTGCTTAACGGGAAGCGACGACAAGTCGACATCTTCAAGACAACGGACGTTGACCATGACCATTGACCTGCCAGAGAGAACACCTTCGGCAAACGTATGAATCCCGCACGTTGGGCAGAAGCGATGCTTAATGGTCTGCCCGCCGAATGTGTAGGTGGCTACCTTTTCCGAAGACGTGAGCAGGTGAAAACTTGTCGGTGAAACGCCCCACTGAAGCGCGCCCTTCTTTGAACAAATTGAACAGTTGCACTCTATTACCTGCGTAAGTTCGCCCTCGACATCGAAGGCTACTTGACCGCAGTGACAGCTACCTTTGTATTTCATTTGTGGGCTCCTTTTTATATTGCAAACAGCGGCGGCAAGATGAGCCGCGTGAATGATGACGCCCAATTTTTTCTGGCGACAGTTCTGCCGGACAACACGGCCGGCAGGTTGTTTTTCAAAATTTCAGGCCATGCCAAACGCAAATTAACACAGCAGAAAAAGCCACGCCATCCTATCGAAGCCGCGAGCCAGCCGGATTGATCGCTGCCTCGTCTTTGCGCCCATCGCGCGGCGAAGACCTGCACGTCGGGCATGCTTGCCTTCACTCGTCTCCCCGCCGCGTGGGCCCGTCTCCCCATCGGAGGTACTCGCGACCTCCTCCGGGGTACTCGCGACCATCCCGGAGGACCTCGCGACCCCCGCCGGGATAGTCCGTCCTATATCGGAAGCCCTCGCTTGAATGCGGGGGATAGGATGGGACTGTCTCCGAGCTGCTCGGCACCCTCTCCCGGACAGTCGGCCCCTATCCCGATGGGCCTCGCGAGCAGCTTCCGGATAGCGCAGGAGTATCGGCGGGATAGGGCCGGCCTGTCCCTGAGGGGCTCGCGAGAGCTTCCCGGACAGGGCAGGACATTCGCCGGGCTCCTCACGAGGAGCTTCCGGATGGTCGGGACGGGTTCGGGGGCTGCTCAGTCCCGCGCCTCGGTACCTCAGTCCCTTTTTTCAGTACAAATGACAGCGTACGACCCGGGTCGGTGACTGTCGGGTCTCCCCCGGATAGGTCTGACGGCACACGTCCATGGCGTGGCTGCAGCGGGGATGGAAGTGGCAGCCGGCGGGCGGTGCCAGCGGCGACGGCAGATCTCCGTGATTGGCCCCGGCGCCGGCGGCGACATCGGCCTCGCGGCCATCGACCCGCGGCACTGCCGCCAGCAGCATGCGCGTGTAGGGGTGGCTGGGCGCTCTCAGCACCTCCTCCACACTCCCCTGCTCGACGATCCGCCCCAGGTACATCACCGCCACATGGTGTGCGAGGTAATCCACCACGGCCAGGTTGTGGGTGATGAACAGGTAGGACAGGCCGTATTCGGCCTGCAGCTCCCGCAGCAGGTTGAGGATCTGCGCCTGCACCGACACATCGAGGGCGCTGGTCGGTTCGTCGCAGACGATCAGCTTCGGCGATACGGCCAGTGCGCGGGCAATGGCGATGCGCTGGCGCTGCCCGCCCGAGAATTCGTGAGGAAAGCGGTCGCGCATCGCCGGGTCCAGGCCCACCCGCTTGAGCAGGGCGTCGATCCTGGCCGCGCGCGCTTCGGCGGTCTTTTCCACCTTGAGGGCTACCATCCCCTCCTCCAGGATCTCGCCGACCCGCATGCGCGGATTGAGGGAGCTGAAGGGGTCCTGGAAGATCATCTGCAGATCCCGCCGCAGGGGCTGCCACTCACGGGGGCTGAGTTCGAGCAGTTCGTGGCCGCCATAGCGGGCCGAGCCTCCGGTGGCCGGCAGCAGGCTGAGCAGCGCCTTGCCCGCGGTAGTCTTGCCGCAGCCCGACTCGCCGACGAGGGCCAGGGTTTCCCCGGCCGGTACTTTCAACGACACCCCGTCCACGGCCTTCACGTGGCCGACAACCCGGCGGAACAGGCCCTTTCGCACCGGGAAATGGACTTGCAGGCCTTCGACCTCCAGTGCCCCGCCGGCCGTGGCCGGGCCCGTGGCGCCGGATTCGATGCCGGCCTGCGATTCCTGCAGCCAGCCAATCGGCGCGGCCGGATCGTACAGATGGCAGCGCACGGTCTGGTGGCCGACGGTGTACATGGCGGGCTCCACCTGGCGGCACAGGTCTTGTGCCTGGGGGCAGCGGTCGGCAAAGCGGCAGCCCTGCCGATGGGTGCCGAGGCGCGGCACCTGGCCGCGGATGGTTTCCAGCGCTTTGCCCCGCTGGGCCTGGGTGGGCAGGGCCGCGAAGAGTTTGCGGGAATACGGATGCAGCGGCGCGCGGAAGAAGTCCTCCCGTTCGCCGGTCTCCACCAGTTCGCCGGCGTACATCACGCCGACCCGGTGCGCCATGCGCGCCACCACGCCCAGATCGTGGGTGATCAGCAGCATGCCCATGCCGCGCCGGGCCTGCAGGTCGGCGAGCAGGTCCAGCACCTGGGCCTGGATGGTCACGTCCAGCGCCGTGGTGGGCTCATCGGCGATCAGCACCTCCGGGTCGCCCGCCAGCGCAATGGCGATCATGACGCGCTGCTTCATGCCGCCAGACAGCTGGAAGGGGTATTCCGCAAGACGTCGGCGCGCGTCGGGGATGCCGACCGCGTCGATCAGGCGCTCCGCCTCGTCCCAGGCGGGCTTGCCGTGCATGCCCCGGTGGCGGACCAGCACCTCGCCGATCTGGTCGCCGACCGTCATCACAGGATTGAGGCTGGTGGCCGGCTCCTGGAAGATCATCGCCAACCGGCGGCCCCGGATGTCGCGCATCCGTACTTCGGGCAGGCTCTGCAACGCTTCGCCGCCGAGCCTGACGCTCCCGTTCGAGATCCGGCCTCCGCTCGGCAACAGCCGCATGCAGGCCAGCGCGGTCATCGACTTGCCACAGCCGGATTCGCCGACCAGTGCCAGCGTACGCCCCGCCGCCACCTCGAAGCTGATGCCATCCACCGGGCGGACGCGCTTGCCGGCGTTCCGCAGTTCGACCTGCAGGCCATCCACCTGCAACAGCGCCTGATTGTCCGAGTCCAATCCATTCATTCCAAAAAAAACGGACCGCAGAGCGGCCCGTTCAGCGAGTTCAGGTTGGCCGGCACCGGAATGCACCCGGCGCGCCGACCACCGGGCTCATCAGTGGTGATGGCCGCCTTCGCCATGGACGTGGCCATGGCCGATTTCTTCGGCGCTGGCTGCACGCACGCTCTTGACAGTGATGTCGAAGACCAGCGCAGTGCCGGCGAGGGGATGGTTGCCATCCACCACGACCTTGCCGTCGGCGATGTCGGTGATGCGGTAGACCATTTCGTCCTCGCCATCTTCGCCGACGCGCTCGAAGGACATGCCGACCTCGATGTTGTCGGGGAACAGGCTAGCCTCTTCCACCAGCACCAGCTCTTCGTCGTATTCGCCAAAGGCATCTTCCGGCTGCAGCTTGACCTTCAGGCTGTCGCCGACGTTCTTGCCGTGCAGGGCTTCCTCGATCACGGTGAAGATGCCGTCGTAACCGCCGTGCATATACACCAGCGGGTGCTGGCCGTCGTCGATCACGTTGCCATCCGGGTCGGTAACCTTGTAGTCAAGCGTGACGACCGTGTTCTTGGCGATTTCCATTTACATTCCTTGAGTTGAGTTGCTTTATCAGCTGGAAGACTTCGGCGGCATGGCCGCGCGGATTCACATCGTGCAGCACATGCTGCACCACCCCGTCGCTGGAGATGATGAAGGTCGAGCGACGCACGCTGCGCTTGGCGACCCCATCCACCACCGCCGACAGCCACACACCGTAAAGCCGGCAGACCTCGCCGTCCTCGTCGGACAGCAATTCCACCGACAGGCCGTGCTGGTCGCGGAAATCGGCATGGGTCAGGCAGTCGTCGGGACTGATGCCGATCACCATGCAGCGTTCCTGCTCGAAGTCGGCATCGTGGTCACTGAAATCGATGGCCTGGCGCGTGCAGCCGGGAGTGTTGTCACGGGGATAGAAGTACAGGACTACGTGTCTGGAACCCAGCGCCGACGCCAGATCGAACATCTCCATGTCGGCATCGGGGAGGGAAAAGAGCGGAGCGGGCGAGCCTTCGGAAGGCGACGCGGGCGAGTCGGAGGATTCTAACCGAGCAGCGCTGAGAACTCTACCCGAAGCGTGTTGCGGGGTGACGAACATGGGCATCTCTCCTCCGGGGGCTGGGCTCTCGCGAACCCGTTCAGGTTGGGATGAAATCTATCTATAAGGTGCGTCTTGTCTACGAAATCTGTTGGCTGGCGTCCGGATGCCAGATTGCCACACCTGCATCAATCAGGAGAAGGCATGCTCTTGAATGGATAGTCCACCGGGGGCGGAGGCTCAAGTCATTTATGCCCGGAGCCTGCAGTTTGTCACGCTTCCCGAGGCCCGGCTCCCGGTCGGCAAAGGCACGCGTGGCTTGCCATCCGCCGCAACCTGTATAAAATTACACAAGACTCACAGGAGCCCTCAATGTCCGACAATCTCACCCCCCGCCAACAGGAAATCCTCCAGCTGATCCGCGACACCGTGGAGCAGGAAGGGCGTCCGCCGACCCGGGCCGAGATCTGCACCGCCTTCGGCTTCCGCTCCCCCAACGCGGCGGAAACCCATCTGCGCGCCCTGGCCGCCAAGGGCGTCATCTCCCTGGAAGAAGGCCGCGCCCGCGGTATCCGCCTGAAAGAAGCCCTCGGCCTGCCGCTGATCGGGCGGGTCGCCGCCGGCAGCCCCATTCTCGCCGCCGAGCACGTGCAAGGCCGCTACCAGGTGGATCCGGGCCTGTTCTCCCCGCGCGCCGATTACCTGCTGATGGTGCGCGGCCTCAGCATGCGCGACGCCGGCATCCTCGACGGCGACCTGCTGGCCGTCCATCGCACCACCGAAGTCCGGGACGGGCAAATCGTCGTCGCCCGCGTGGAGGACGAAGTCACCGTCAAGCGCCTGGCCCGCAAAGGCCCCATCGTCGAGCTGCTGCCGGCCAATCCGGACTTCGAACCCATCGTCGTGGACACCCGCAACGACCAGCTGGAGATCGAAGGCATCGCCGTCGGCCTGATCCGCAACGACAGTTTCTGACCACCGGCATCGCCTGAACCACGCCATGGCCGCCCCCGCCCTATCCCTGCTGGACAACCTTGTCTGGCGCGGCGACCGGCTGGCCACGCCGGCCCTGCAGGGGCGGCCGACCGGCCATGCCGCACTCGACGCAGTCCTGCCCGGTGGCGGCTGGCCCCTCGCCGCGCTGAGCGAACTGCTGCTGCCCCGCAATGGCGTCGGTGAACTGGGGCTGTTGCTGCCCCTGCTCGCCAACGTGCCGGCAGGGCGCTGGGCGGCCTGCATCGCCCCGCCCGGCCTGCCCTATGCGCCGGCCCTGGCGGCGGCCGGGGTTCCCCTCGAACGCCTGCTCATCGTCCAGCCCGAGAGCCCGGCCCACGCCCGCTGGGCGGCCCGCCAGGCCCTCGACTCCCGCAGCTGCGAGGTGGTCCTGCTATGGCTGGTCGACGCCGACATGGGTGCGCTACGCCGCCTGCAACTGGCCGCCGAGGAAAGCGGCACGCCGCTGATCCTGCTCCGCCCAGAAAGCGCGGCCCATCAGCCCTCGCCGGCCGTCCTGCGGCTGGCGCTCAGCCCCTGCCGCGGCGGCCTCGGGATCCGCATCCTCAAGCGCCGCGGGCCGCAACTGACCGAGCCCCTGGCGCTCGAACTCCCGTGGCCGGGTGGCGGCCCGCGCCCCGACGGTGGCCTCGAGCCCCCTTCGACGGCAACCGGCGATCCGCAGCCCTCCTCCCCCTCCGGCAAGCATGCTCTGGTGCGCCCTTTACCTCCCCGATCTGCCCCTTCAGGTCTTCACGCGGGGGCGCAGTGAGGCCGCCCCGCTTGCGGTCCTCGATGGCCACCCTCGCCGGCGGGTGGTGGCCGCGGATCCGGCGGCAATGGCGCGCGGCGTGGAGCCAGGGCTTGGGCGGGCCAGCGCACTGGCCATAGCACCGGAGCTGTGCCTGGTCGACCGGCAGCCCGCCCTCGAGCACGCGGCGCTGATCGACATCGCCACCTGGGCCGGACGTTTCACCCCGGCCATCAGCCTCGACCCGCCCCACGCCATCCTGCTGGAGGTGGAAACCTGCCTGCGCCTGTTCGGCGGGCTCGTTCCACTGGGCCGGCAGATCACCAAGGGCATCGAGGAACTAGGTTTCCACGCCCGCCTGGCGGTTGCACAGACACCGCTGGCGGCCCGCTGGCTGGCCCGTTTCGGCGCCGGGGATGACGCCGGAAAAGCACTGGCGGCGCGGCTCGATCCGCTGCCGCTGATCGCCCTCGCCGACGGCACGCCGGTCGGCCCCGACAGCCTGGACCTGCTCACCGGTACCGGCCATGCCAGCCTGGGAGAGGTGCGCCGCCTGCCGCGCCATGGACTGGCCCGGCGCCACGCCCAAGCGGTCACCGACGCCCTCGACCGGGCTTACGGGCGCATCCCCGATCCGCGTCCGTGGTTCTCTCCGCCCGAACGCTATGCGTCCCGCCTGCCGCTGCCGACTCCGTCCGATCAGGTGGACACCCTGCTGTTCGCCGCCCGCCGCCTGCTCGCCGGCCTGGCAGGCTGGCTGGACGCCCGCCAGGCCGGCATCGAACGCTTTACGCTGGTCCTGGAATTCGAGCGCAACAGCCAGGCGCCGGAAGCGCCGCTGGAAATCGTGCTGGGCACCCTCTCCCAGGACATGCAGCGCTGCCAGCTGCTGGCCCGCGAGCACCTGAACCGCCTGCCCCTGCCGGCCGCCGTCGACGCCCTGCGCCTCACCGCGGACGAACCCCATCCGCTGGCACCGCCCGCCGGCGAACTCTTCCAGGGCGATGACGGCCAGCCGGGCGATGCGGGCCTGTTGCTGGCCACCCTGCGGGCCCGTCTCGGCGACCAGGCCGTGCGCTGCCTCACCTCCCATCCCGACCACCGCCCCGAGAAAGCCTGGCGCTGGGTCGAACCCCAGCCGCCGGACCGCAGCCGCGGCCGACAAGAGCCGCCGCTGCCGGCTTCGCCGCGCCCCTTATGGCTGCTGCCGGAGCCCCGACCGATTCCGGCCCCGCCGCCGTGGACGCTCCTCACCGGTCCGGAGCGCATCGCATCCGGCTGGTGGGATGGGCCCGAGGCCACGGTACGCCGGGACTATTTCGTCGCCCGCAGTCAGGATGGCGGCCTGGCCTGGGTTTTTCGGGACGGCGTCGCGCCCCATTACTGGTATCTCCACGGCCACTTCGCCTGAGAGCCGTCGACACGGCTGGGCTAGACTACGCGGCTCATGAAATCGCCCTCCTCATCCTCCCTCGCCCGGCGCATCCTCGAGCTCGCCTGGCCGGTGCTCGTCGCCCAGTTGTCGTCCATGACCCAGATGGTCAGCGACACCGTCCTGAGCGGCCACTATGGCACCACCGATCTGGCCGCCGTCGCCGTCGGCAGCGGCATTTACATCTCCATCGTGATGCTGCTGGTCGGCATCCTGCAGGCCGTCTCCCCTACCGTCGCCCATCACGTCGGCGCGGCGCGCCACCAGGACATCGCCCCGACCCTCCAGCAGGGCTTCTGGCTGGCCCTGCTGCTGGCCGTTCCCGGCGTGCTGCTGCTCACCCGGCCGGACTGGCTGATGCAGTTCAGCGAGATGAGCCCCGAGATCGAAGCCCGCGCCCGCGCCTACCTGGGCACCATCGCCTGGGGCCTGCCGGCGGTGCTGCTCTACCGCACCTTCTATGCCTTCACCAACGCGCTGGGGCACAGCCGGGTGCTGATGGTGATCAGCCTGGTCACCACCACGGTGCACATCCCGCTGTCGTGGGCGCTGGTCAACGGCCATCTCGGAATGCCTCCTCTGGGCGGCACCGGCTGTGCGGTATCCAGCGCGGTCGTCGGCTGGCTGGCGCTCTCCAGTGCCCTCTTCCATATGACCAGATCTCCGGCCTATGCCCGCTACCGGCTTTTTGCCCACTGGCAGGCGCCCCATCCGCGGGTGCTCTCGGACCTGCTGCGACTGGGTCTGCCGATGGGCTTCTCGAGTTTCGTGGAGATCACCGCCTTCACCCTGATCGCCCTGCTCGTTGCCAAGCTGGGCGCCTCGGTGGTGGCCGGCCACCGCATCGTCGGCAACCTGGGGGCGCTGATCTACATGCTGCCGCTGGCCCTCGCCATCGCCACCCTCGTGCTGGTCGGCCAATCCGTCGGCGCCCGGGATGGCAAGGGTGCCCGGCATGCGGCCAAGGTCGGCGTCATCCTGGCGGCAGGACTGTCGACCACGGTGGCCACCCTCATCTGGCTCGCCCGCGAACCGATCTTCGCCGCCTACACCTCCGACCCGCAGGTGCAGCAACTGGGCATTTCCTTGCTGATCTACATCTGGCTCTACCAGCTCTTCGACGCCATCCAGACGGTGGCCGCCCACGCGCTGCGCGGCTACAAGATCACCTTCGGCCCGATGCTCGTGCACACCCTGTGTTTCTGGGGGATCGGCCTGGCCGGCGGCTACGGTCTGGCCTTCCACGGCATCGGCAACATGCTGCCGCCCCAGGGCGTAGCGGGTTTCTGGCAGGCCACGGTGCTCAGCAACATCGCCGCGGCCCTGCTGTTCGGCGCCTACCTGTACCGCGTGGCGCGGCGCCTCTGAGCGAAGGGAGCGCGCTGCACGCTCAGACGGCGGCCGTCAGCCAGGCCTCGCGCAAGGCCTTGGCCTGGCCCGAGCTGCGCTCCGCAAAGGTCAGTTTGGCGGTGTCCGCCGGCACGGCCTGAAGCTCCACCTCGAACTCCATCAGCTCGTCGCGCCGGAAGGCGTGCACATGCATCGTCTCGCCGGCCAACCGGCGGGCCAGCAGCTTGTCCAGGTTGGCGTTGGTGACGCGGAGGCCATCCAGCGCGACCAGCACATCCCCCGCCGACAGGCCCGCCGCCTGGGCGGCACCGCCATCGTAGACATTGGCCAGCTTGACCGCATCGCCGTCGGCCGTGGTGCGCACGCCCAGGCCCGGGCTGCTGTTCGGCGCCTCCCACGTCAGGGTCAGGCCGAGCCGCTTGAGCCAGACATCCAGCGGGAGCTCATCGGTGCCTTCGACCAGTTCCCGCAGCCAGCGCCCCAGCGCCGGCCCGCCGAGTTCTGCCGCCAGCGCGAAGATGCCATCCTCGGCCACGCCGACGCCGGTGAGCCCGTGGCGCTGCCACAAGGTGCGCATCAGGTCGTCCAGGCTGCGGGCGCCCTTGCTGTCTGCGCGCAGGCGCAAGTCGAGCAGCAAAGCCACCAGCGAACCCTTGGTGTAATAGCTGACGATGGCGTTGGGGCTGTTCTCGTCCTGGCGGTAATACTTGGTCCACGCCTCGAAGGAGGAGTCCGCCACGCTCTGCTTGCGACGGCCGCTGCCCTTGTGCACCTGCGTGACGGTCTTCGACAGCAGCGCCAGGTAATCCTTCGCGGAGATTCGCCCGCTGCGTACCAGCATCAGGTCGTCGTAGTAGGACGTGAAGCCTTCGAAGGCCCACAGCAGGCGTGTGTAGCCTTCCTGCGTCAGGTCGTAGGGCACGAATGCCGCCGGCTTGATGCGCTTGACGTTCCAGGTGTGGAAATACTCGTGGCTGCACAGGCCAAGGAACTGCCGGTAGCCCTCGGTCGCCTCGTCCATGCCGGCGTAGGGAAGATCGTTGCGGCTGCACAACAGCGCGGTGGACGCCCGGTGCTCGAGGCCGCCGTAGCCGTCGCCCACCGCCATGGTCAGGAACACGTAACGGTCCATCGGCGCCGGCTCGCCGAACAGGCGGATCTGTGCCTCGCAGATCGGCTTGAGATCACTAACCAGGCGCGTCATGTCGCAATCGTGGCGTCCGGTGATGGCCACCGCATGGGGCACGCCGCAGGCGTCGAATTCGGCGAGCGAAAACGTGCCCATCTCGACCGGATGGTCGATCAGCTCGTCGTAATCCCCCGCCCGGTACAGACCGAAGCCGTAACGCTCCGCCGCGCCGGCTTCCCCGGCCGCTTCTGGCAGGCTGGTGGCCACGCGCCAGCCTGCATCCTTCAGGCCCCGTGGCGGACGGATGTCCACGAAGTGGGGCCGCGCCTCGCAGCCATGCACCTTCAGGAAGACGCTGGTGCCATTGAAGAAGCCGTGGGTCTGGTCCAGGTGTGCGGTGCGCACCGATAAATCCCACGCATACACCGTGTAGTTCACCGTCACCGGTTCGTCCAGCCCCGCCGGTAACACCCAGGTGTGCTTGTCCCGCTTGACCACCGCCAGATGGCGGGCGCCCGCCTTGGCGCTCAGGCTCACGATGTTTTTGGCGAACTCGCGGATCATGTAGCTACCGGGAATCCAGGCTGGCAGGCTGAGAACCTGCCCTGCCGGGTCCGGGCGCTCGATGCGCAGGGTGATGTCGAACAGATGGGCGGCCGGCTGTGCGGCCTGGATGGTGAACCGGACGGAGCAAGGCATGGAATCGATCTGGGCGGAAATGTGACGGAGCCGTGATTCTACTCGCCACACGGCGCCGGGCGCGCCTTCAACGCCCCCGTCATCAGGGGATGAAGGGCAGGTCGATCAGGTCGCTGCGCGCGGCGCCGGCCGTCATCTGCCGGCACAGGGCGATGAACTCGCGCATGCCGGCGGTCACGTACTTGCGCTTGTGGGTGACAAACTGGAACTGGCGGCGCAGGTCCAGTTCCGGCGTCTCCACCGGAACGAGACTGCCGCGCCGGAAGGCCTCGCGCAGCGCCAGGCGGGAAATGCAGCCGATGCCTACACCACTTTCCACCGCCCGCTTGATCGCCTCGGTGTGCTCCAGCTCCAGGCGCACCTTGAGCTCACCGTTGAAATGGCGCAGCGCCTGATCGAAGGTTTCCCGCGTCCCCGAGCCGCTCTCGCGCAGAATCCAGTCCTGGCCGGCCATCTCGTCGAGACTGATGCGCCCCGCCTTCGCCAGCGGATGCGACGGCGCACAGAAAACCACCAGTTCGTCCTCCACCCACGGCTCCACCAGCAGGTCGGCGTGCCGGCAGGTGCCTTCGATCAATCCCAGGTCGAGTTCGTAATGAAGCAGCTGATCGACGATGGTCGTCGAGTTGTGCACCTTCAGCTTCACTTGCGCGCTGGGGTGGCGGCGCAGGAAATCGGCGGCGATCAGCGTCGCCAGGTAGTTGCCGACGGTCAGCGTCGCGCCGATCTGCAGGGGCCCGAAATCGGTCTGCCGGGCCAGCAGGGATTCGATCTCTACCGCGTGTTCGAGCAGCTGCACCGCGTGGGGCAGCAGCACCTGCCCCAGCTCGTTGAGGCGCAGGGACTTGCCGATGCGGTCGAACAGCTGGGTGTCGAACTGGCGCTCGAATTCACCGAGTGCCGTGCTCGCCGCCGACTGGGACAGGGCCAGTTCGTCCGCTGCCCGCGACACGCTTTCCTGGCGCGCCACCGCAACGAAGATCTCCAGCTGACGTAAGGTGTATTTCATATCTGCAAAACAGAATATGTATATAGATACAATCCATTTTACTGATCTTACAGGCAGGTTAAAATTGCTGCACTACCGCAATCCAATCCATCATCGCCGCCATGAGCAAACTGAGCACCCAGACCGTCCTTTCCGTCCATCACTGGAACGAATCCCTGTTCAGCTTCAAGGTCACCCGTGACGCCGGCCTGCGCTTCGACAACGGCCAGTTCGTGATGATCGGCCTGGAAGTGGAAGGTCGCCCGCTCACCCGCGCCTACAGCATTGCCAGCCCCAACTACGAGGAGCATCTGGAGTTCTTCAGCATCAAGGTCCCCAACGGCCCGCTGACCTCCCGCCTGCAGCACCTCCAGCCGGGCGACCCGATCGTGATCAGCAAAAAGCCCACCGGTACCCTGGTGCTATCCGACCTGCTGCCGGGCCGTAACCTCTACCTGTTCTCCACCGGCACCGGCCTCGCTCCGTTCATGAGCGTGATCCAGGATCCGGAAACCTACGAGCGCTTCGAAAAGGTAATCCTGCTGCACGGCGTGCGCTATGTGTCCGAGCTGGCCTACAGCGAGTTCATCGAGCAGGAACTGCCGCAGAACGAATTCTTCGGCGAGGAAGTGCGTAACAAGCTGGTGTACTACCCCACCGTGACCCGCGAGGAGTTCCGCAACCAGGGCCGCGTGACCGAAGTGATCACCACCGGCAAGCTCTTTGAAGACACCGGCCTGCCGACCATCGACCCGGCCCAGGACCGCGCGATGATCTGCGGCAGCCCGGCCATGCTTGACGACTGCTGCAAGATGCTCGACGGCCTCGGCTTCAAGATCTCCGAGCACATCGGCGCCCCCGGTGACTACGTGATCGAACGGGCCTTCGTCGAAAAGTAATAACAAGCACGCCCAACCCCAGCAAAGTCCGGCCCCGGCCGGACTTTGTCGTTTACCGCCCTGCCGGTTCGGCCAACCGGGTGAGCATGCGCCGCACCGCGATCATCTGCGGCCCCTTCTGCGTCGCGTAATCCGGCGATCCGTAGCCCCACCAGTCCCAGCACCCCTTCGGGTTGTAGAGCCAGCGCCAGGAACCCGAGGCCAGGCCGCTACGCGCCGCCACCTGCGGATACAGCACGATCAGACGGTTCGCCTCGGCCCACTCGTTGTAGCCGGCCCCCTCGACGAAACGCCGGCCGATCTGGTCTTCGCCCTGCAGGCAACCGTGGAAAGCCACATGCACAGCACAGCCGCCGGCCCGGCAACTGCGCGGCACATAGGCATAGCCTTGCTCGGCCAGCCCCGCATCGACCGCGGGGCCGTCGATGAAGGGACGCTGGTCGAAGGCCTGCAGCGCCGCGGCGTCCGCCCGGACGCGCGGCTGCAGCGGCCCCAGCAGGCTGCGCAGCAGCTCGCCGGGCGCGTCGAAATCGCCACAGCGGTTGATGTAAGGCGGCTCCGACGTCGCACAGGCATTCGGATGGGCATCAGCGACGGAGATCATCGCGTGCCCCGCGTTCGGCAGGCTCACCACCTGTAGCGCCGCGGCCGGCACCCACTGGCGGTAGAAGGCCACCAGCGCATCGACCACCGGACGGGCAACAGTCCGATCCCCGCCGCCACTGAACACCCACACCTTGTCGTCGGCAAGCCCCGCCGGTGGATCGATCAGACCGCCGCGGGCACGGGCCTCCATGCGCCCGCGACTCTCGGCAAGCGTCGGCGGCGGCGCCCAACCCTGCGGCGACATGCAGTTGATCAGCGCACGCCGAATACTCCCTTCCGCGCAGTCATACGGCCCCGCCGCCAGGATGCCAGCGCCCTTGACGAGCCGCGACCAGGCCACCTGGAACTGCACCGCCATGTAGCCGCCGGACGAGATGCCCGACACCGTGACCGCGTCCGCCTTTGCGCCAACAGCAGGCAATGGCGGAGCTGCCAGCAAGACAGCGGGCAACGCCGATCCAAGGACCGCTGCTGCAAGCTTCAACTCAGGCACCCAGCAGGCTCCGCAACACGCCGCCACCAGCAGCCAGCCCCAACGCGCCAAAGGCCAGCGCCCCGATGGTGAAACCGCCAGCCCGCTTCTCCGGCGCCCGCGCATAGCCCACCGCATACCAGATGCGCCCGACGATCCACACGCCGCCAAGGCCCGCCGCCAGCGCGTCACTCACATAGGCGGCGCAGATCCACAGGCACGGTAACGTCATCACCGCCCATTCAAGAGTGTTCATCTGCACGCGATACAGTCGCTCGAACACCGGGTGGCCGGTCACCGCCGGCGCCTGGATGCCGTACTTGTGGCGCCCCTTGCCGACGGCGAAACCCGTCCCGAACATCAACAACACAATCAGCAGCGTGACACCGGCCGTCAGAGGCGAGGCAGACAACATGGCAGGAACATTTTCCGTGAATGAAGTGCCCTAGCTTACCGGGCAATCACGCCGCCACCTACAATCCCGTCGATCCTCCCGCCCTCTCTTCGCCATGCCCGCTTCCCAGCCCAAGCCGCTTCACCCCGCCCGCGCCCTGCTCCAGCTCCTCGCCCCCTACCGCCGCCGGGTGCTCATCGCAGCCATCGCACTGGTGGTTGCCGCCGGTGCCATGCTGGCCGTCGGCCAGGGCTTGCGGGCGGTCATCGACAAAGGCTTCTCGGCCGGCGACCCGGCCTGGCTCGACCGTACGCTGGCGGCGATGTTCGGCGTCATCGCGCTGCTCGCCACTGCCACCTACCTGCGCTTCTACAACGTGTCGTGGCTCGGAGAGCGCGTCACCGCCGACCTGCGCCGGCGCGTCTTCGACCACCTGCTGAGTCTGCCGCCGTCGTGGTTCGAGGCCGGCCGCACCGGCGAAGTGATCTCCCGCCTCACGTCGGACACCACCCAGATCGAGAACGTCGTCGGCTCCAGCCTGTCCATCGCGCTGCGCAACGCGCTACTGCTCACCGGCGGGCTGGCAATGCTGTTCACCACCAGCCTCAAGCTCACGCTGCTGACCCTCGCCGGCGTACCGCTGGTGGTGACGCCCATCATCCTGTTCGGCCGTCGCGTGCGCCGCCTGGCGCGGGAGAGCCAGGACCGCGTGGCCGAGCTCGGCAACCGCATCGACGAGACCATCCACGAGATCCGCATCGTGCAGGCCTACAGCCACGAGGACGCCGACCGGCGCGACTTCGGCCGGCTGGTGGAGGCCAGCTTCGGCACCGCGCGCCAGCGCATCGCCAACCGCGCCCGCCTGGTGGCAGCAGTGCTGGTGCTGGTCTTCGGCGCGATCGCCTTCATCCTGTGGATCGGCGGCCACGACGTGCTGGCCGGCCGCCTCAGCGCCGGCGAACTGTCGGCCTTCGTGTTCTACGCGGCCATCGTCGCCGGCAGCGTCGGTGCGCTGTCTGAGGTGTGGGGCGACTTGCAGCGGGCCGCCGGTGCCACCGAGAGGCTGATGGAAATCCTCTCTTCCATCCCGACCATCCAGGCGCCCAAGACTCCCATGACGCTGCCCAGCCCTGCCGAAGGGCGCATCGGCCTGGATGGCGTGCGCTTCCATTACCCCACCCGGCCGGACGCCCCGGCCCTCGACGACTTCGACCTGCAGGTGCGGCCCGGCGAGACCGTTGCGCTGGTCGGTCCGTCCGGCTCCGGCAAGAGCACCGTTTTTCAGCTCCTGCTGCGTTTCTACGACCCGGAACGGGGTCACATCAGCATCGACGGCGTCGACCTCACGACCGCTGACCCACTGGCCCTGCGCCAGCGCATCGCGCTGGTCTCCCAGGACGCGGTGATCTTCGCCGGGAGCGTGACCGACAACGTGCGCTACGCCCGTCCCGACGCCCGCCTCGACGACGTGAAAGCCGCCTGCGTTGCCGCCTTCGCCCACGACTTCATCGCCGAGTTGCCCGAAGGCTACGACACCGACCTCGGCGAGCGCGGCGTGCGCCTGTCCGGCGGACAGCGCCAGCGCATCGCCATTGCCCGCGCGATCCTGGCCGACCGCCCCATCCTGCTTCTCGACGAGGCCACCTCGGCGCTCGATGCAGAGAGCGAACGCATGGTCCAGTCGGCCCTCGACGGCCTGATGCGCCAGCGCACCACCATCGTCATCGCCCACCGTCTCGCCACCGTACAAAAAGCCGACCGCATCGTCGTGATGGACAACGGCCGCATCGTGCAGCAGGGCAGCCACGCCGAACTCGTCTCCCAGGAGGGCCTCTACGCCCACCTCGCCAAGCTGCAATTCGTCGCCTGAGGGCAGCGCCCCGCGCCTGCATCGGGTAAAGTCTCGCCTTTGATTTTTTGCATCTCCGGAAAGTACCCCGATGGCCCAATACGTCATGTCCATGCTGCGCGTCAGCAAGGTCGTCCCGCCCAAGCGTCAGATCATCAAGGACATCTCCCTGTCCTTCTTCCCCGGTGCCAAGATCGGCCTGCTCGGCCTCAACGGCGCCGGCAAGTCCACCGTCCTGAAGATCATGGCCGGCGTCGAGAAGGAATACGACGGCGAGGTCCAGTGGCAGCCCAACATGTCCATCGGCTACCTGCCCCAGGAGCCGCAGCTCGACCCGGCCAAGACCGTCCGCGAAGAAGTGGAATCGGGCCTCGGTGAAGTGATGGAAGCCAAGCAGAAGCTCGAAGAGGTGTACGCCGCCTACGCCGAGCCGGACGCCGACTTCGACAAGCTCGCCGAACTGCAGGCCAGGTACGAGAACATCATCGCCACCAGCGGCGCCGACGTGGAAACCCAGCTCGAGATCGCTGCCGACGCCCTGCGCCTGCCACCCTGGGATGCCAAGGTCGGCCCCCTGTCCGGCGGTGAAAAGCGCCGCGTGGCCCTGTGCAAGCTGCTGCTGTCGCGCCCCGACATGCTGCTGCTCGACGAACCGACCAACCACCTCGACGCGGAATCCGTCGAGTGGCTGGAACAGTTCCTGGTGCGCTTCCCGGGCACCGTGGTGGCCGTCACCCACGACCGCTACTTCCTCGACAACGCCGCCGAGTGGATTCTTGAACTCGACCGCGGCCACGGCATCCCCTGGAAGGGCAACTACTCCAGCTGGCTGGAACAGAAGGAAGCCCGCCTGGAGCAGGAAGCCAAGCAGGAAGGCGCCCGCATCAAGGCCATGAAGCAGGAACTGGAATGGGTCCGCTCCAACCCCAAGGCGCGCCAGGCCAAGAGCAAGGCCCGTATCGCCCGCTACGAGGAGATGTCCTCGGTCGAATACCAGAAGCGCAACGAGACCCAGGAAATCTTCATCCCGGTCGGCGAGCGCCTCGGCGACAAGGTCATCGAATTCACCGACGTATCCAAGGGCTTCGGCGACAAGCTGCTGATGGACAAGGTGAACTTCAGCATCCCGGCCGGCGCCATCGTCGGCATCATCGGCCCCAACGGTGCCGGTAAGTCCACGCTGTTCAAGATGATCACCGGCCAGGACAAGCCGGATTCCGGCGACGTGGTGATCGGACCCACGGTCAAGATCGCCTACGTGGACCAGTCCCGCGACTGCCTGGACGGCAGCAAGACGGTCTTCGACGAGCTGGCCGGCGGCGCCGATATCCTGACCATCGGCAAGTTCGAGATGCCCAGCCGCGCCTACATCGGCCGCTTCAACTTCAAGGGCGGCGACCAGCAGAAGCTCGTCGGCAACCTGTCCGGCGGCGAGCGCGGCCGTCTGCACCTGGCCAAGACGCTGATGAGCGGCGGCAACGTGCTGCTCCTCGATGAACCGTCCAACGACCTTGACGTGGAAACCCTGCGGGCGCTGGAAGATGCGCTGCTGGAATTCGCCGGCTGCGCGCTGATCATCTCCCACGACCGCTGGTTCCTCGACCGGATCTGTACCCACATCCTCGCCGCCGAAGGCGATTCCCAATGGACCTTCTTCGCCGGTAACTACCAGGAATACGAGGAAGACAAGCGCAAGCGCCTGGGTGAGGAAGGCGCCAAGCCCAAGCGGATCCGCTACAAGCCGATCAGCCGCTGATCCATGCACGCCCCGTAGGGCGCCAGCCATTTGGCCCCACGAAAAGAAGAAGCCCCCGGCAGTGTGCCGGGGGCTTCTTTGTTTGGCGCTTCAGGAAACGCTTAGAACGAATGCAGCAGCGACAGGCCGATTATCTGCGTGACCTGATCCGGCTTCACGAAGACCTTGGTGCCGTCCGCATACACCCACTGGGACCAGGTGTAGTCGTCCATCTTGCGCAGGTCGTAGATGTAGTCCAGGCGCACGCGGGTTTGCTTGCTGACCGGGTAGGTTGCGTTCAGCTTGAGGGTGTTCTGCGTGTACTTGGTATCCGGCAGCACACCCATGCCCGACGCCACGACCCCTGTCGTCGTGCAGGTTGCGTTGGTGCAGGTGGTAGCCGGCAGGTTGCCGATCAACTGCTTGTTGGTGTCCTGGGAGTACAGGAACTGGGCACCAACATCCACCATCTTCACCTTGCCATTCACACCCAGACCGAACTGGTCGGAGTTCTGCTTGAGCGTCGCATCCCATTGAATGAGCGTGCCGGTGCGGAAGGTATTGACCGTGCAGTTGCTGTTGTTGCCCGTGGTACACGCCGCGCCCTGCATGTTCTGGGACGACTCACCCAGTTGCTTCGAGTACCAGGCGTTCAGCTTCCAGATGTCACTGACTGCATAGGTACCGTCCAGGGACAGCACCTGCCCCTTGCCCTTGTCGAGGCCGTAGGTGCTCTTGCGGTAGTCGTCGAAATAGGCTTCATACGCAAGCTGCAGGTTCAGGCTCTCGGTCGCGCTCCAGTCGAGCATGCCGCGGACCTTGTCGCGATTGCGGTCGGCCAGGTACACCGGATAGATAGGAGGCGCGCTGGCACCGAGCCAGTCCGACCCCGTGCGCTCGGAGTGGGCCAGCGACAGCGTGCCATTCACCGTCTCGCTCATGGTCTTGCGCAAGGCCAGGCGAGACGTGGTTTCGGAAACCCGGTGGCGCTCCCACTCGAGGCTGCTCTTGTCGTAATAATCGAAACCGGCGGTCACGCTGTAGCCGCCACCGATCCGGTAATCCGCTTCGAGCTTGCCCCAGTTGGCCACGTGGGACTCGGGGTTGTTGTAGTAATTGGTCGTCACGCCGGCGCTCGTGGTGGTGGCGAACAGGCGAATCGGCGTCTTGTCCTGCCGGTCCTCGTAGCGCCAGGAGGCCAGCAGCTTGAGGTCCTTGTTGATCCGCGAGGTGATCGACGAGAAGACTTCGGTGGTCCGCACCACACCCATCAGGTTTTCACCGATGCCCGGCAGGGTCGCCTGCCCGCTCAGGAAGGTGTCGTCCTGGCGGCCTTCGGAGTAGGACACCTTCAGACTCGCCCGCGTGTCCTTCGTGAAGTTGTAGGCGCCATTCACGTAGAACTGCTGCACCGAGTTGTCCGGCGCCAGCGCGATCGGCGACAGGCCCGTCGCCACCAACGCCGTGTTGGTGCCCGGCACCACGGTCAGCGAACTGTACTTGGTGCTCAGGAAGCTGCCGTAATAACCACCGGTGAGCTGGTACTTTTCGGTGGTGTAATCGACCGTGGCCTCGAACTGCTTGTGGTTCTGGTCGATGGGCTCCGGCGAGAACAGGAAGCCGCTGTACAGGTTGGGCGTTCCAGAGCCAGCCACGCCGCGCACGCCGTCCATGCGCGTACCGGTCTTGTCCTCGTTCTTGAACGAAAAACCCAGCTTGAGCCCCTCGGCAACGAACTTGCTGGCGGTCAGCGTGGTGATGTCGCGCTCGGTCTTGAGGGTGACGTCGTAGGCGTTCGGATTGTTGGCGGACACCGCCGTGCTGGCGATGTTGGGCTGCACGATGGTGTTGCGGCCGACGCCCTGCACCGCCGTCGTCACGTCATAAGGAGCGTAGCGCGGGATCTGGTCATAGCTGAGGCCCAGTGACCAGTCGCCCTGCTTCTCGTAGCGGATGCTCAGCTCCTGGGTGCGCAGGCCGAGATTGCGGGCGTTCAGTTTGAACCACTTGGCTTCCTCGTCGCGGCGCACCACGTCGATGTCCACATTGCCGTTGAAGCCCTCGTTGTTCACGCCGCTGTACTGGCGGTACAGCGGGTTCACCGCGCTGTAGTACGGCAGGTTGAGCGCCGCCTCGGTCTTGTTGGGGCTGGTCAGCTCCTCGACTTCATCCGCCCACACGCTGGCGACCGGAAACACCGCCGACAAGGCCATGACGATGGCGGTCTGCCGGAAATTCAGATGCTTGCTCATGATCATCCTCCTCGCTCAGCGGAAGAAGCGGAACGGGCCGCTGGACGTCGCATTGCTGGGGCTGTTGCTGCCATGGATGTTGGTATGGCAATTCATGCAGCCGCGTGCCTGGGCCATGCCCGGACCGATATTGGTGCTGACCGCGTTGGGCATGTTGCTGCGCACGCCCGGGATGTTGCCTGGGTGCGAGGATTCGCCGTGGCACTGCTGGCACAGGAAGGGCTGGCGTGCCTTGAGCATCGCGTCCGCCGTGGTGCCGTGCGGGTTGTGGCAGTTGCCGCAATCCTCGACGACCGGCTGGTGGTTATGCACGAAGGGGCCGCGCTTCTCGGCGTGGCAGGTGTAGCAAGTGGCGTTGGTGGAGTCCTTCACCAGCATCTTCGGACCGGCGGAACCGTGCGCATTGTGGCAGTCCGAGCAGGTCATCTTGCCTTCGGGGATCGGGTGGTGCGACGGTTTGTTGGCCTCGGCGCGCTGCTGCTTGTGGCAGGTGTAGCAGACTTCCGCCTGAGTACGCTTGTCGCGGACCTTGTCCTTGCCGGCATGGACCTGGTGGCAGGAGGTACACGAGACATCCCGGTTGGCGTGGGCGCTGGTATTCCAGTTGATGTGCTTGCCGCCCTGGTGGCAAGTGATACAGGCTGCGCTCTTCTCATCGGCGCTGAGCTTCGAGGACTTGCCGAAGCTGCGGTCGGTGGCCGGGCGTTCCTTCAGTTTTTCGGGGTTGTTAACGTGCTTGTCGCTGTCACCGTGGCAGCTGGTGCAGCTCGGCGTACGGCCGTCGGCCAGACTGCCGTGCTTGGTCTTGCCAATGTGGAGCAGCTTGGGTTCGTCGCTCTCGTCGTGGCAGGACGTGCATTTGGCATCGCCCTTCAGCACGAGATCCTTGGCGGGCGGCTTGCCGCCGCTCGTCGGGGCATCGGCCGCCAGCACGGCGGTGCTGCCCGCCAACGCCCCAAGCACCATGCATGAGGCGATCAGCTGTCGCAGAAATTTCATGTTGTTTCTCCCTGGTACTACCTGGTACTACCTGCGTTGTCCGGGATGCCCTGCAAGTCGGGCATCCCACCCGAACGGTTTACTTGCCGAGGGACAGGATCCAGTCGGTCAGATTCTTGATCTCGGCCTTGTCCTTGGTCTTGAGGACCTTGTGTTCCTCTTCCTTGCCATCATCGAACTTGACCATCTCGCCGGAGGTGAGGTGATGCAGCAGCTTGGCTTCCGCATCCGGTTTGCCCTTGAAGGACTTGGAGATTTCGGTCAGGGACTTGGCCTCCTTCTTCTTGTCCACCGCGTGGCACTTGGTACAGCCTTCCTTCTTGGCCAGGGCCTGGGCGGCATCGGCATCGAAGGCGAAGGCTTGGGCGGACAGCATCAGACCGGATGCGCAAAGGCCGGACACCAGCACTGCAGTCAGTTTGGATTTCATGTGCGACTCTCCTTGAGGATGTTTATTGCTTGAGTTGGAACGGGAAATCAGTGTTCGTACCAGCCGCTGATCATCATCTTGAACAGGCTGGAAACCTTGGGCCCCATGGTGCCCAGGTAGATGTGGCTGACCGCGAACAGCACGATCGCCGCGGCGCCGAGGTAATGGACCAGGGCGATCGGCAGCAGGCCGTCGAGGCCGAACAGGCGGTCGGGGGCGAACTGCGGGTATAGGAAGATCAGCCCGGTGGCGATGACCACCGGCAGCACCAGGTACATGATCGACCAGTAGGTGACCGCCTGCAGCGCGTTGAAGTTGACCTCGGGGGTCGGCGGGAAGGGCTCCTTCTCGCCCTTGAAGATGCCTGAACCGTAGTACTGCATCTGCTTGAGGCAGCGGCCGATGATGCCGGGCGGCTTCGGCACGTACTGCCACCAGTTGCCGGTGACGATATTGCCGACCACGAAGACCACGTACAGCCCGGCCAGGCACACACCAGCCACGTTGTGGATGCGGGCAGCCAGAGAGAACTCCACCAGCGGGAGGTCGGGGTTGGAAAAGTGCAGGCTCACCCCGGTCACCGCCAGCACGATGATCGCCAGCGCATTGCTCCAGTGCCACAGGCGGATCCACAGGGGCAGCATGAAAACGCGATTAGTCATGGTTCTTGCTCCTGCGCATGCGGGTGGTGATGATGCGGACCAGGCCGTGGCCGATCACGCCGACGACGATGGCGACGAACAGGCCGATCACGATCCAGTCGATGGACGGGTTGCGGGTCGCTCCCACCACATACGAATTGCTGAGGATCACGCTGTTGAGGAAGCCGTACTTGTTCTGCTCTTCTTTAGCCAGGTGGCGGTAGAGGCGCGCATTCAGCGACGTGTTGGCGCTGTGGCAGGTGGCGCACTTCTTCTCGGCCTTGTCCTTGTTCAGGATCTCGTGGGACAGGGACAGCTTGTCTTCCGTCGGTGTGTGGCATTCGATGCAGCGCACGGCCTGCCAGTGCAGACGGGTGTTGGGCAGCCAGCTGTGGATCTCGTCGATGGGCGGACGCTTTTTCTTCTCCGGTGCGATCTTGGCGAAGGCCAGGTCGGAATCGTGGCAGTCCAGGCAGATCTTGTTGTCCTGGGCCACGATCTTGTGCGGGTCGCGCAGCTTGGCAGCCAGCGTCATCACGTGCGGATCGTGGCAGGTCGAGCAGGTGAAGCTGTCGCTGAGATGCTCGGCATGCACGGACTTGTCGAACTGGCGCTCGATGCGCATCGCCTTGCGGGCGTGGCAGTCCTGGCATTCACTCAGACCTTCCTTGGCCTTGGCGTCGTGGGGATGCTTGTCATAGCCATCGCCATGACACTTGCTGCATGCCATCTGCCCGTGATCGGATGCCGTAAAGGTATCCGGATCGACGAGGTAGTTACGCAGCTTTTTGAGATCCAGCCCTTCCTTGGGTGGCTTCTTGAGCCCTGCTTCCGAGTGACAGGTCAGGCACTCGGCATTGGCCGTCTTGATCTTGGCCAGCTCTTCCGGCGTTGGGGGGGGATCGTCGGCAAATGCCGTGGCAGTCAGCATGACCAGCAAGGCCAAGGCGCCGCACAGCTTGTTCTTGAAATTGGCAAACACGTGATTTCCTCTGAATTCCGACCGTCGAATTATCGGTGCGTCCCGTTTTGTCAGAACATTTCGATACACATGAAATGCACTCACCTTGATCAAGATCAAGGTCTGGCGCGACTCTGTAAGCATTTATGCGACACCGGCATGCTCTCCGGAATAGGTGTTTCCCCACCCCCTTGTCAAGTTTTCTCCATGACATCCGTCACTCGAGAATCTCGACCGGCATGCCAACCTGCAGGTCGGCATGCCCCTCGGCGATCACGTTCTGTCCGAAGATCACCCCGGCCGGCGTCCGCCGATACTGAGCCAGCGTACGCAGGGGTTCCTGGTCCAGCCCCTTCCGCCCGGTGTGCGGATCGACGGTGGTGAACACACAGCGCTCACAGGGCTTGGCGATGCGGAACATCGCCCCGCCGATGCGGAGACGTGTCCAGCCGTCCTCCGCAAAGGCATCACACCCCGTTACCACCAGGTTTGGCCGGAAGCGCTCCATCTCAAGCGGACGCCCGACCCGTGCGGACAGATCGTCCAGCGAGGCTTGAGTGGCCAGCAGCAGCGGAAAGCCGTCAGCAAATGAAAGCGGCACGTCTGCGTCATTTCTTAAATGCCGGGACGTCTCGGCACCGATCCACAGGAACTTCAGCCGCGCGCCCACGTAGGCCGAGATCCAGTCGTCGGCCTCGTCCGCACCGTGCCATGCCGAAAATGTATCGCTCCACACCGTCGCCGGATGCGGCTTCGTGAAAGCCGTATTGGGGACGAATAGCGGCTCATACCCAGGCGCCGACAGGCGGACGCCGTCCGCCGCTGGTGCAGCGTCGATCAACACCAGCTCGGGATACTCTCGGCCGGTCATCAGGCGCCCATTGGGATCGCCGATCATCCAGTTGCGGTCGAAAGGCAGGCCGATCGGGCTCACCGGACTGACGTCGAGACGCTCGCCACGCATGGACTTGACCGGGTAACGATAGAGGGCGGACAGGATCAGTGGATTGTCGGTCATGATGTTTTCTCTCTGTTGGACTTGGATACCCGGATTGCGGGATCGGAATGGCAGGCCGTCGAAGCGGCCTGTCGGCGGATCGCGCCGATTATCCCGGCTGCACTCCTGCAGCGGCAATCGGACACGGATCGCCCGGGCGCTTTAAAATAGCGGCCCGTAACCGATTGCCGCCCAGCGGCCCCGCCTCCCATGACCTACGAAGAACACCTGGACGAAGTCGCCACCCTCCTCTTCGAGCGCTACAAGCTCACCGAACAGGCCGCCATCCAGCTGGTCATGAAGGCCCAGGCCGACGGCTACTTCAGCGGCCACGACGACGATCCCTCCATCTGCACCCAGCTGCGCGCCGAGCAGGATGCCAAGCGCGTCTTCAAGGAATACAGCAAGCCGGCTCCCGCGAAGCCCTTCACCCCGCCCCGCGGCCGCGCACGCCGCTGACGGATGCGGGAACCAAGTGCATGGGCATAGGCTCTGCATGAACACGACATCCAACACCTTGCCTTGATCCCATGACGCCCAGCTCCATCCAGCTCATCGGCGCAGCCCTCTTCGCGGTCGCCATCCTGCATACCTTCTCCACCCGCTTCTTCGAGCACCTCGCCCATACGCGCCCCGCACACGCGGGCATCTGGCACCTGCTCGGCGAGGTAGAGGTGGTGTTCGGCTTCTGGGCCATGGTCCTGATCATTGCGATGTTCTCCATTGACGGTGCCCACCCGGCCATCGCCTACATCGAATCGCGCAATTTCACCGAGCCGATGTTCGTCTTCGCGATCATGGTCATCGCCGGCACGCGCCCCATCCTCCACGCCGCCAGCGGACTCGTCCGCATGACGGCCCGCGCCGTGCCGCTGCCCGGCCCGGCGGCCGGCTACTTCACGGTGCTCGCACTGGTACCGCTGCTCGGCTCCTTCATCACGGAACCCGCAGCCATGACGCTGGCGGCGTTGATGCTGCGCGACGAATTCTTCAGCCGCGGCCTGACGACACGCCTCAAGTACGCGACCCTTGGCGTGCTGTTCGTCAACATTTCCATCGGCGGCACGCTGACGCCCTTCGCAGCACCGCCGGTGCTGATGGTCGCTGGCAAATGGGGCTGGGACACGCATTTCATGCTGAGCCAGTTCGGCTGGAAGGCCGCCCTCGCCGTCGGCATCAATGCCCTCGGCGCCACTCTGGCCTTCCGCCGGGAACTGGCTGCCCTCCGCCCCGCGGCCAGCGACGCCGGCGTGCAGAGCGTTCCCATGGCACTGACGCTGGTGCACCTGCTGTTTCTGTGCGGCGTCGTCGTTTTCGCCCACCACCCGGCGATCTTCCTGGGCCTGTTCCTGTTCTTCCTGGGGGTCTCCGACGCCTACGCCCGCCACCAGGATCGCCTGATCCTGCGCGAAGGCCTGCTGGTGGCCTTCTTCCTGGCCGGTCTGGTCGTGCTTGGCGGACAGCAGCAATGGTGGCTGCAGCCCCTGCTGATGAGCATGAGCAGCGACGCAGTCTTCGTCGGCGCGACCGCCCTCACCGCCGTTACCGACAACGCCGCGCTGACCTACCTGGGGTCCCTCGTCGATGGGCTCAGCGACACCTTCAAGTACGCACTGGTCAGTGGCGCAGTAACTGGCGGTGGCCTCACCATCATCGCCAATGCCCCCAACCCGGCTGGCAGTGCCATCCTGCGCGGCAGCTTCGACGACGAATCGATCAACGCCGGCGGGCTGTTCATGGCTGCGCTACTGCCGACGCTGGTGGCCGGCAGCGCCTTCCTGTTGCTGTAAGCGCAATCCTGCGCGCCGAATAAGCTTCCACGTTTTTCTTGGTTCAGTCTGCCGCCGCTGCTGCCTAGACTGCCCCCATCCCATAAAACGTGACACAGGCAGCAGAATGCGGGCGAAGTGGCTCTCAAGCCGCTCCGCCCGCGCCGTTCTGCACCGGAAAGCGCTCCATGCACCACACCACCCTCATCGTTCCCGGCTTCCACGGCAGCGGCCCAGCCCACTGGCAGACCTGGCTGGAGACCCAGCTTCCCGACGCCCGCCGTGTCCGTGGCATCGACTGGGAAAGCCCGGTCCTGGCCCGCTGGGCACAAACCGTCCGCGACGAGATCGACGCCTCCCCCGGCCCGGTCTGGCTCGTCGCCCACAGCTTCGGCTGCCTCGCCTCGGTCGTCGCGGCCAGCGACCGCCTCAACCAGGTGGCCGGCCTGCTGCTCGTCGCACCGGCCGATCCCGAACGCTTCACGCCCTTCGGCCTGCGGGATGAGGACAGCTATCCGGAGGACGAAGGCCTGGGCCGCTGGATTCCCCGCGAAGCCCTCGGTGCGCCAAGCATCGTCGTCGCCAGCACCAACGATCCGTGGGTACGCCTGTCCTCCGCCGCCTACTGGGCCGACAGCTGGGGCAGCCACCTGGTGGAGATCGGCGCCGCCGGTCACATCAACGTTGACTCCGGCCACGGCCCGTGGCCGCGCGGCCTCGAACTGCTGCACGCACTGAAAGCCTCCGCCGAAGACCTGCCCCTCGGCAGCATCGACGACATCAGCCTCGTGCGCCGCGGCCGCCAGGGTGCCCTCGCCCGCCTGCGCCACGGCACACGCGGACGCCCTTAGCCCGGAAACGAAACAGCCCCGCACGCAGCGGGGCTGTTTCTTTGCACCGGCAATCCATCGGAATAGCCGGAATCAGAACTCGCCGGCGTAGCCATCCTTCTCGGGCCGCAGGGCCGAACGCACCACGCTCTCGGTCAGCTCCTCCGAGCACAGCTCGATGAAGCGGTACGCGAAGCCGCGCAGGAAGTGGCCGCGGCGCACCGCGATGCGCGTCACGTTCTCCTCGAACAGATGGCTGCTCGGCAGCATCTTGAGGCCCTGGTCCCGATGGCCGTCATAAGCCATCGACGCCACGATACCGACGCCCAGCCCCAGCTCCACGTAAGCCTTGATCACATCCGCGTCCAGCGCAGACATCACCACGTCCGGCGTCAGGCCAGCCTTGGCAAAGGTCTCGTCGATCTTCGCGCGGCCGGTGAAGCCTTCGTGATAGGTGATGACCGGGTACTCGGCCACCGCCTCCAGCGTCAGCGGCTCGACAGACTCCAGCGGATGACCGGCCGGCACGATCACCGAGTGATGCCAGCCGTAGTAAGGAAAGGACACGAAATCCGCCACGCCGGCCAGCGACTCGGTGGCGATGCCGATGTCGGCGCGGCCGTCCTGCAGCATCGTGACGATTTCCGTCGGGCTGGCCTGGTGCAGCACCAGATGCACCTTCGGAAAAGCCTGCTTGAACTGGGTCACCACTCGCGGCAGCGCGTAGCGCGCCTGGGTATGGGTGGTGACGATGGTCAGCTGGCCGTGGTCCTTGTTGCTGAACTGATCGGCGATGCTCTTGATGTTGCGGGCGTCCATCAGCATGCGATCCACGATATGGACCAGTTCCTGCCCCGGCTCCGTCAGGCCGAGCAAGCGCTTGCCCTTGCGGATGAACAGTTCCAGACCCAGTTCGTCTTCCAGATCCTTGATGTGCTTGGACACCCCCGACTGGGAGGTGAACAGCGCATTGGCCACCTCCGTCAGGTTGAAATTGCGGCGCACCGTTTCATGAATGATGCGCAGTTGCTGGAAATTCATCAGATCACCCAGTTGGGCGCCTGTTCGGCGCCATTTTTATCTGCATTGCGTTCAAAAACCCGCAGGCGCGAGGGTACCAGACGAACCGTCTGCCCTTCCTCCAGGCCGAGGCGCTCCACCTCGTCGCGGGTTACTTCAACTTCGAACAGCTGGCCGGTCGAACCGTTGAGCCCGTCGAGCTCCACGCGGGCCGTCACGCCGAAGGCCAGGATGCGGCTGATCTTTGCCGCTACGCCGCCCGCCTCCTGCGGATTGACGACGATGTTCAGCTCGTGCGGACGGGCAAACGCAAACACCTCGGAGCCGTGGGCCAGATCCACCTTGCCCGGCGCCAGCACGTCGTCGCCCACATGCACCTTCTGGCCATCCACGCGACCGTGGAACAGGTTCACCGAACCGAGGAAGCCATACACGAAGGGCGACGCCGGATGGCGGTACACCTCTTCCGGCGTGCCCACCTGCTCCACTTTGCCGTGGTCCATCAGCACCACCCGGTCGGCCACTTCCAGCGCTTCTTCCTGGTCGTGGGTCACGAAGATGGAGGTGATGTGCAGCTCGTCGTGCAGGCGACGCAGCCAGCGGCGCAGCTCCTTGCGCACCTTGGCATCAAGCGCGCCGAAAGGCTCGTCGAGCAGCAACACGCGGGGTTCCACCGCCAGCGCACGGGCCAGCGCGATCCGCTGGCGCTGGCCGCCGGAGAGCTGCGACGGGAAGCGGTCCGCCACCCAGTCGAGCTGCACCAGCTTCAGCAGTTCGGTCACCTTGGCCTTGATGGCGCTTTCCGACGGACGCTGGCCACGCGGCTTCATGCGCATGCCGAAAGCCACGTTGTCGAACACCGTCATGTGGCGGAACAGCGCGTAATGCTGGAACACGAAGCCCACCTGGCGCTCGCGCACATGAGTGTCGGAGGCGTCGGCACCATCCAGCAGCACCTTGCCGCTGTCCGCCGACTCCAGCCCGGCGATGATGCGCAGCAGCGTTGTCTTGCCGCAGCCGGACGGGCCGAGCAGCGCCACCAGTTCGCCGGTGGGAAAATCCAGCGACACGTCGTTGAGGGCAGTAAAGCTGCCGAATTCCTTGCGGATGTTCTGAACCTGGATGCTCATGATCTCATTCCTCGGATTGCTGGCTCGACTTGCCGGCCTGATGCTCCACCCAGGTCTTGATGACCAGGGTCACGAGCGCCAGCAGTGCCAGCAGGGAGGCCACCGCAAAGGCGGCGGCGAACTGGTATTCGTTGTAAAGAATCTCCACGTGCAGCGGCATCGTGTTGGTCTGACCGCGGATGTGGCCGGACACCACGCTCACTGCGCCGAACTCGCCCATCGCGCGGGCGTTGCAGAGAATCACGCCATACAGCAGGCCCCACTTCACGTTGGGCAGGGTCACGTACCAGAAGGTCTGCCAGCCCCGCGCGCCGAGCACCACGGCGGCCTCTTCCTCGTCGCGCCCCTGGGCTTCCATCAGCGGAATCAACTCGCGGGCCACGAAGGGGAAAGTCACGAAGACCGTAGCCAACACGATCCCCGGCACCGCAAAGACCACCTTCATGTCGTGCTCCGACAGCCACGGCCCGAACCAGCCTTGTGCACCGAAGACCAGCACGTAGATCAGGCCCGACACCACTGGCGACACCGAGAACGGCAGATCGATCAGGGTGATCAGCAGATGCTTGCCGCGGAACTCGAACTTGGTGATCGCCCACGCCGCGGCCACGCCGAACACCAGGTTGAGCGGCACAGAGATCGCCGCGGCGGTCAGCGTCAGCTTGATCGCCGCCCACGCATCGGGCTCGATCAACGCGGCGAAGTACACATCCCAGCCCTTGCGCAGCGCCTCCACGAACACCGTGATCAGCGGCAGCAGCAGGAAGATGCCGAAGAAGGTCAGCGATACCGCCAGGATGCCCCACTTCACCAGCGCCGGCTCGCGCGTGGCGGCCTTCGACTCGAATCGGGCGGCGTGATCCGCCGACCCATGCAATACAGCAGCAGCGCCGGACATCAGCGTTCCCTCCCGGTACGTTTGGCAGTCCATGCCTGCAGACCGTTGATGATCAGCAGCAGCACGAACGAAATCAGCAGCATGACCACGGCAATGGCGGTCGCGCCGGCGTAGTCGTATTGCTCAAGCTTGGTAATGATCATCAGCGGCGTGATCTCGGACACCAGCGGAATGTTGCCGGCGATGAAGATCACCGAACCGTATTCCCCCACCGCGCGGGCAAAGGCCATCGCAAAGCCGGTCATCAGCGCCGGCAGCACGGTCGGAAAGACCACGTGTCGGAAAGCCTGCCAACGGTTGGCCCCGAGGCTCACCGCCGCCTCCTCGTACTCGGTATCCAGATCCTCGAGGATCGGCTGCACCGTACGCACCACGAAGGGCAGACCAATGAAGATCAGCGCCACCAGCACGCCCAGCGGCGTGAAGGCCACCTGGATGCCCAGCGGCTCCAGCAGCTTGCCGACCCAGCCGTTCTTGGCATACAGCGCGGTCAGCGCGATACCCGCCACCGCCGTCGGCAGCGCGAACGGCAGATCCACCAGCGCATCAACCAGGCGCTTGCCGGGGAAGGAATAACGCACCAGTGCCCACGCCAGCATCAGACCGAAGACGGTGTTGATCAGCGCGGCGATCAGCGACGCACCGAAGGTCAGACGATAGGACGCCAGCACCCGCGGCGACGACACCGCGGCGATGAAGTGATCGGCGCCGAGGGAACCGGCCTTCAGGAAGACCGCCACCAGCGGAATCAGCACGATCAGCGACAGCCAGCTCAGCGTATAGCCGAGGCTGAGGCCGAAGCCCGGCAGTACCCGGGTCGAATTCGACGCAGCCATCAGCGTTTCACCACGATCTGGTCATACACGCCACCGTCGGCGAAATGGGTCCTCTGCACCGCATCCCAGCCACCCAGCTTGCCTTCCACCGTAAAGGTCTTCACAGCCGGGAAACGGCTGGAATACTTCTTCAGGATTGCCGGATCGACCGGGCGGAAGTGGTGCTTCGCGATGATCTCCTGGCCTTCCGGTGAGAACAGGAAGTTCAGATAAGCCGTGGCCTGCTTGCGCGTGCCGCGCTTGTCCACCACCTTGCTCACCACGGCCACCGGCGCGGCGGCTTCGATGGACAGGGACGGATAGACCACGTCGAACTTGTCGCCGCCCACTTCCTGGTCGATCAGCACCGCCTCGTTCTCGAAGGTGATCAGCACGTCGCCGATGTCACGCTGCGTGAAGGTCGTCGTCGCGCCGCGGCCACCGCCGTCCAGCACCGGCACGTTGGCGAACAGCTTGGTCACGAAATCCCGCGCACCGGCGTCGCTACCGGTCTTCTGCAGCGCATAGCCCCATGCAGCCAGATAGGTGTAGCGGCCGTTGCCGGAGGTCTTGGGGTTCGGCACGATCACCTGCAGGCCCGGACGGACCAGATCGGACCAATCCTTGATGCCCTTCGGGTTGCCCTTGCGTACCAGGAAAATGGTGTTCGTGGTGTAAGGCGCCGCGCCGTGCGGGAAGGCCTTCTGCCAATCGGCGGCAACCAGGCCCTGCCTGGCCAGCACGTTGATGTCCGGCGTCTGGTTCATCGTCACCACGTCCGCCTCCAGGCCCGACGCAACCGCCTGCACCTGCTTGCTCGAACCGCCGTGGGACTGGTTGATCGTCAGCTTCTCCTTCGCCGTGCGCTGCCACTGGGCGATGAAGGCCGGATTGATGTCCTTGTAAAGCTCCCTCGACACATCGTAGGAAACATTCAGAAGCGTGGCATCGGCCAGGGCCGGCACCGCCGGCAAGACCATCAGGCCAGCCAGCAAGGTCAATACAGGACGCAGCGCGGCACGGGTCGGGGACATGGAATTCTCCTGTTTATCGAGTCAGGACCCGAGTCTAGGGAGGAGTCGCGATGCACCAAACCAATAAAAATGGCTTTGTATATTCCTGAGAGTGCAATAAGAACGGAAGAGACAGATTTGTGCGTTATAAAGAAGCACGCACAAGGCCTTGCCTTGGATCTCTGATCCTCGCCATGACACGGGGCAACGCCGGCGCTGTTTTCCGGCGCATGGATGCGGCCTCTAATCCCATGAGCGCGCGTAAATCCACCGTTCGGCCTCAATCCACGAGAGTTCTAAAACCACGGAATTACAATTACTCATCATTGTAAAGCGCATGCTGTAGAGGCACAGGCCTAGAATTTCAATCAAGCCAACGAACAACAGGAGACCGGCATGCCTGCCCCGAGATTAATTCTCTCGACCCTTACCGTTGGCTGCATGTTGGTCTCTGCGGCGTTGCCGTCTGTCTCTTTTGCCGACGAAAGCCCTGTACCTCAGGGGCCCGCACGCACTTTCTCCCATCAAGACCAGGCTCAGTGGGGCAACAAGCGTCTGGAACATTGGCGGGACCTGCCGCATCGGCCAGGACAAAAAACTGAATCCCTTTTTACGGTTGCCCCATGCCGGACACACGTCCGATGGGGTGTTTAGCTGTTCAACGCTAGCGGGTAGCTTCAAATGAAAACTCTCAAACTGCTTGCCGCACTGGTTGTGCTTGGCGCCGCCAGCGCGAATCCGGCCTGGGCAGACCGCGGCCATGCCCACGTGGGTGTAATGATCGGTGTCCCTCTTTATGCGCCGGCGTATTACCCCCCCTACTACTATCCTCCCTACTCACCACCGGTCGTCATCGAGCGCACGGCTCCTCCGGTGTATATCCAGCAACAAGCGGCGCCGGCTCCAGCGGCCAATGTCTGGTATTTCTGCGCGGCGGCCAACGCCTATTATCCCTACGTCAAAGATTGTCCCGGTGGTTGGCAGCAGGTTCAGCCTCAACCTCCCGCACAACCTTGACCAGAGAGGGTGATCATCATGAAAACATTCAAAGCCACTCTTGCGATCGGACTCCCGCTGCTATTGCTTGCCGGGTGCGTCACGATGCCCAACGGGCCGAGCGTCATGGCACTCCCGGGTAACGGGAAGACCTTCGATCAGTTCCGGGCCGACGATGCCGAGTGTCGCCAGTACGCGAGTTACCAGATCGGCGGTCGCGATGCCAATCAGGCAGCCACGGATGCGGGCGTGAAAAGCGCAGTGGTCGGGACTGCCGTCGGTGCGCTCGCCGGCGCAGCGATAGGCGGTCACAACGGAGCAGGTGCAGGCGCCGGCGCAGGATTGCTGCTTGGCAGCGCGGCCGGCTCCGGTGCGGCCCAGAGCTCAGCCTACGGCACCCAACGCAGCTATGACCATGCCTATATCCAGTGCATGTACGCAAAGGGCGATCAAGTGCCGATGGCCGTGGCACCGCAACAGCGCTATTCCGCCCCGCCGTCTGCGCCACAACCCGGCTATTACCCGCCGCCTCCGCCGCCGGGCTACCCGGGTCGTTAATAACGCACGTCGGTGACGCCGTGCTGGATCGGTAAATGTTCCATACCTGTACCGACCGTACCGACCCAGCAGATGCGCCACGGTCCGGTAACCAAAGGATGGGTTGTCCTCGATCATCGCCTTGATCGGCAGCAAAGCGG
>JAFEDI010000001.1 GCA_018241725.1 Pseudomonadota bacterium
AGGAGGTCGGCCACACCCAGGACGCCAAGAAGACCCTGCTGAAGTACGTGCCCTTCCAGCACACCGAAAACGTGCTGAACTCGGTCAAGCCGGTGGAGCTGCTGCAGCGCATCCTGCAACTGGCCGGCAAGCCGAACGACAACGACATCGTGCTCGATTTCTTCAGCGGCAGTGCCAGCACCGCGCACGCCGTGCTGAAGCAGAACTTCGAGGACGGCGGCAACCGCCGTTTCATCGGCGTGCAGATCGCCGAGCCGCTGCCGAAACCGGAGCCCGGCCTCGCCTCCATCTTCGAGATGGGGCTGACCCGGGTGCGAAACTACGGCGCCGAACTGCGCGGGCAGATTGGCGCTGAGGAACTGGACCTCGGCTTTCGCGTGCTCAAGGTCGACAGCTCCAACATGCGCGACGTGTACTACACGCCCGACGCCGTCAGCCAGGATCTGCTGGCCGACCAGATCGACAACGTCCGCACCGACCGCAGCGCGGAAGACCTGCTGTTTCAGGTGCTGCTCGACTGGGGCCTGGATCTGGCACTACCGGTGCAACCGCAGACCATCGCCGGCAAGTGCGTGTTCTTCGTCGACACCGATGCGCTGGCCGCCTGTTTCGACCCGGGCATCGACGAGAGCTTCGTCAAGCAACTGGCAAGCCACAAGCCGCTGCGCGTGGTGTTCCGCGACAACGGTTTTGCCAGCGACAGCGTGAAGATCAACGTCGAGCAGTTGTTCAAGCTGTTGTCTCCAGCCACCGAGATCCGGACGCTGTGAGGAGCACGGCGGTGGACAGCGAAGCCTTGAAAGCCCTGCTCGATGGTTTGATCGAGCGCTGGGAAGACGAAGTGGTGGAATTCAAGCGCGCAGGCGCCGGCTACTCCACCGACGACATCGGCAAGTATTTTTCGGCGCTGGCCAACGAGGCCAACCTGCGCAATCAGGATCGGGCCTGGCTGGTTTTCGGCGTCGACAATCGCAGCCGCAAGGCAGTCGGCACCGACTACCGACCGGAGCCCGAGCGCCTGCACAGTTTGAAGATGCAGATCTCGGATTCGACCGAGCCCAGCATCACGCTGCGCAACATCCACGAGTTGCGCAGCGATCAGGCGCGCCTCCTGCTGCTCGAGATCCCCGCTGCGCCGCTCGGCCTGCCCATCGCCTGGAAGGGGCATTACTACGCCCGCGCCGGCGAGAGTCTCACCCATCTTGGACTGGACAAGCTGGACGACATCCGGCGACAGGTCGGCGCTGCCGACTGGTCGGCGCAAGTCGTGCCCGGCGCCACCCTCGCCCATGTGGACACAGCCGCACTGACGCGCGCGCGCGAGTCCTTCGCCAAGAAGTATGCCAACCGCTTTCCGTCCGACGAGGTGATGCGCTGGTCCGACGGCAGCTTTCTCGACCGCGCGCGGTTGACGCGTGACGGACAGCTCACCCGCGCTACCCTGCTCCTGCTCGGCAAGCCCGAGTCGGCGCACCTCCTGTCGCCCCACCCGGCACAGATGACGTGGAAGCTGGAGGGGCCGGAGCGCGCCTACGAGCACTTCGGCCCGCCCTTCCTGCTCAACAGCAGCACCCTCTATCAGAAGATCCGCAACATCCAGATCCGCATCCTGCCGGACGATCAGCTTCTCGCCGTCGAGCTGGCCAAGTACGACCAGAAGATCGTGCTCGAAGCCCTGCACAACTGCATTGCGCACCAGGACTACACACGCAACGGCAGGATCGTCGTCACCGAGTATCCCGACCGCCTGGTGCTGGAGAACGAAGGCAGCTTCTTCGAAGGGGTGCCCGCCGACTACATTGCCGGCGACCGGACTCCCCGACGTTACCGCAACCCCTTCCTCGCCCAGGCAATGGCGGAGTTGAACATGATCGACACCATGGGTTACGGCATCCACGAGATCCACCTGGGGCAGGCACGACGTTTCTTCCCGATGCCCGACTACGATCTGACCGAACCACAGACGGTGCGGATGACGATTCATGGCCGTGTGGTGGATCCGGCCTACAGCCGCCTGCTGATCCAGAAGACCGACCTCGCACTGGAGGACATCCTGGCGCTCGACCGCGTACAGAAGAAACTGCCGCTCGACGACGGGATCATCAAGCGCTTGCGCAAGGCCGGCCTGATCGAAGGCCGCAAGCCGAATTTCTTTGTCTCTGCCGCGGTGGCAAAGGCCACCGCCAGCAAGGCCGACTACATCCGGACCCGCGGTCTGGACGATGCACATTACAAGAAGATGATCCTCGATCTGCTGACGCAGTTCGGCTCGGCGAGCCGGCAGGATCTGGATCGGCTGCTGCTGAGCAAGCTGAGCGACGCGCTGGACGACTCGCAAAAAGCGACCAAGATCAGCAGCCTGCTGACCAGTCTGCGGCGCAACAGACGGATCAGTAACGCAGGTACACGCAAGGCCCCCGTCTGGGTCCTTACAAGATAGATTCAAAATAAACGCAAGATAAACGCCAGAGCCGCCCGCACATTTCGCAATGCAACCCTTTGTTTTATATGGAATCCTGTTTTTTTCTTTTTTGCGAGCACGGTCGGATCGCGTCCGCGACGCCGCGCAAGCGACTCATAGGGACAGCCATGGCCGATGGGAGCCGGACGGCCCGGGAAGGCTCCGCCGCAAGCTGAGGGACGACGACAGATGAAGCTGAAATTCAAGGAGCAAGCCTATCAGCGCCACGCGGTGGAGGCGCTGGTCGACTGCTTTGCCGGCCAGCCGAAGACCGCGGGCATCGGCTATCGCGTCGACCCGGGCGTGAGACCGTCGATAGCGGTCGCGCCCCTGCAGGGCACGCTCCCCGGCATGGCCCCGAGCATGCGTGGCAAAACGGACGACGGTTTCCGCAATGCCGATCTGCTGCTGAGCCACGCCCAGCTTCTCGAGAACATGCAGGCCGTGCAACGCCGGCAGAACCTGCCGCAGTCTTCCCACCTGATCGACGACAAGAAGACCGGCTGCGCCGTCAACCTCGACATCGAAATGGAAACCGGCACCGGCAAGACCTACTGCTACATCCGCAGCATGTTCGAACTGAACAAGCGCTACGGCTGGGGCAAGTTCATCGTGGTGGTGCCCAGCATCGCCATCCGCGAAGGGGTGTACAAGTCGCTGCAGATTACCGCAGGGCACTTTCAGGAGCTGTATGGCAGGAAGGCGCGTTTCTTCATCTACAACTCGAAGCAGTTGCACAACCTGGAGAGCTTTTCGTCGGACGCGGGCATCAACGTGATGGTGATCAACGTGCAGGCTTTCGCGGCACGCGGCGCGGAGCAGCGGCGGATCTACGACGAGTTGGATGATTTCCAGTCACGCCGCCCGATCGACGTGATCAAGGCGAATCGACCCATCCTGATCCTGGACGAACCGCAGAAGATGGAAGGCGCGAAAACGCTGGCCTCGCTGAGCGAGTTCAACCCCTTGTTCATCGTGCGCTATTCCGCCACGCACAAGACCGAGTACAACAAGATCCATCGCCTTGACGCCCTGGATGCCTACAAGCAGAAGCTGGTGAAGAAGATCAGCGTGCACGGCATCACGGTCAAGGGCCTGCCTGGCACGCATGCCTATCTGTATCTGGAGCGCATCGAGGTGGCAGCCGGCAAGCCGCCGGTAGCGCGGGTGGAAATCGAGGTCAGACAGAACGCGGGCATCAAGCGCGTGATGCGCCGCCTGGGCCGCAACGACAACCTGTACGACCTCTCTGGCAGCCTGGACCAGTATCGAGGCTACGTGGTCGCCGACATCGATGCGCGCATCGACACGCTGAGTTTCATCAATGGCGTGGAGCTGACGGCCGGGGAAGCGGTCGGCAACCTGGACGAGCCGGCCATGCGTCGTATCCAGATCCGTGAGGCGATTCGCGCCCACTTCGACAAGGAGCAAGCGCTGTTCGACCAGGGGGTAAAGGTGCTGACGCTGTTCTTCATCGACGCGGTGGCCAAATATCGTCAATACGGCGACGACGGCGAGATGCCTGGCGAATATGCGCGGATCTTCGACGAAGAATACAAGGCATGCCTGAATGAGACCCTGACGCTCGACGACTCGCCCTACAACCGCTACGTGGCGGGCATTCCGGCAAGCCGGACGCATGACGGCTATTTTTCCGTCGACAAGAAGACCCGCAGGCTGGTCGACCCGGAAACGGGCAGAAAGTCGAACGAAACGGAAGACGTGGACGCCTACGATCTGATCCTGAAGAACAAGGAGCGTCTGCTGTCGTTTGACGAACCCGTGCGTTTCATTTTTTCGCATTCGGCACTGCGCGAAGGCTGGGACAACCCGAACGTGTTCGTGATCTGCACGCTGAAGCACAGCGACAACACGATCTCCCGCCGGCAGGAAGTGGGGCGCGGCCTGCGCCTGGCAGTCAATCAGCAGGGAGATCGGATGGACGATCCGGCCACCGTGCACCAGATCAATGAACTGACGGTGATTGCCAGCGAAAGCTACAAGGATTTCGTCGGCGCGCTGCAGAAGGACATCAGCGAATCACTGTCGGCCCGCCCGCGCGTGGCCGACGAAGCCTTCTTCACTGGCAAGGTGCTGGCGGGTCCGGCTGGAGAAGTTACGGTGACACGCGACATGGCTGCAGGCATCGAGTTCTACCTGATCCAGAACGGGTATGTCGACCGCAAGCGCATGTTCACCGACAAGTACCACGCCGCCAAGCGTGAGGCGCGCCTGGCCGAACTGCCTGAGGAGCTGAAGGACCTCGCCGAGCCTGTTTTCCAGCTCATCGACAGCGTGTTCAGCGACGCGCAGTTGCCTCATATCGGCGACGGGCGAAGAGCCAAGGTCAATCCGCTGAACAGAAATTTCGACAAGAAGGAATTCCAGGCGCTCTGGCAGCGCATCAACCGCAAAGCGGCCTATACGGTGCACTTCGATTCCGCCGAACTCGTCGCCAAGTGTGTCGCCGCGATAGACAGGGAGTTGCGCGTCCGCCCTATGCAGTATGTCGTGGAGCGTGGAACGCAACGCGACAACACCACCTTCGACGATCTGCACGCCGGAACGGCGTTCAAGCTCGAGGACAGCGCCACCTCGACTTACAAACTCTCGGTCGATTCTGCGGTGAGTTACGACCTCGTCGGCAACCTGGCGGCAATTACGCAACTGACGCGCAGCACCATCGCCACCATTCTGCGGAACATGAACCCCGCCGTGTTCAGTCAGTACCGAAGCAACCCTGAAGACTTCATCACGAAGGCAGGTACGCTGATCAACGAGCAGAAAGCGACTGTCATCGTCGAGCACATCGCCTACGATCCGGTGGACGCGACGCACAGCTCGGACATCTTCACCGCCAAGGCCCGCGATGACTTTAGCCAGGCATTTGCAGCGCGGCACCACATCTACGATTACGTGTTCACCGACTCGCACGGCGAGCACCGATTCGTCGAACAACTGGATGCGAGTACCGAAGTGGTGGTGTACGCGAAGCTGCCGAAGACCTTCTACATCCCCACGCCCGTTGGCAACTACAGCCCCGACTGGGCGATCGCCTTCCGCGATGGCAAGGTGAAACATGTCTTCTTCGTGGCCGAGACGAAGGGCTCCATGTCCTCGCTCGATCTGCGTGCGGTCGAGCAATCACGGATCGAATGCGCGCGCAGGTTCTTCGCCCGCATCACGTCCGAGCAGGTGAAATACGAGGTTGTGGACAGCTATGCCAGGTTGATGGAGCTCGTGGCCTGATTCAGGGTCTAAATGGGCCTGATTCGCAACGGCGAGCAGACACTGACGCATGCGCCGCCCGCTCCATTGCGGGCTGGAGATATCGCAGCATTGGACACGGGCGGCGGCGGTATCTATGGTGAATCCATGATTCCTTCGAAGGGGCGGGCCGCGGGCGGTTGCCCGGTCATGACACGCATGCTCGCGGGTGCGCGCGCAGTCATGCTGTGCGTGTGCGCGACCGCCGTCGGCGGCGGATGCACGACGGTGGTCATCCACTCCGCGGGCTCGGTGCGCACCGAGCACCAGTTCGGCATCCTGAAGCTGAGTATGGACCAGTCGCATGCCAGTTCGATGGCGGTGTCCAGCGTGGGGATCTCGTCCGTGCCCGGAACCGTCGCCGTGGGATGGTTGCAGTGGAAGGGGGTATTCCTCCCGCCGAATGACGCCCGATCCTGTCTTTTCGTCGATTTCGGCTCCGACGAGCCGATCAAGGAGTAGACGATGCATGCACGTCGCGCAACATCCGTCCGCAGCGCAACCTGCCTGTTTCCATGGCGTCTGTCGGTGGTGCTCGCCGCCTTGTCGCTGCAGGCCTGCTACACGGTGCCGATGGCGCCGCTGGTGTATGGCTCGAAGACGACCGGCGGCCTGGACATTTCCACCGGTGGATCGGCCAACCCTTCGGTCAGCGTGTCGATCGGCTACAAGCGGGACGACATCGCGCTCGTGCCGGTGGCGGTACGCGAGGACAACCGCGCCGGCGATGAGAAACTCACCGTCGTCCTCGGCGACGGTGGGGCCGGAGCGCCGGCGAAGACCAGGGATTCGATGTCGGTGTTCGGCATCTTCGAGGGTCGCGGCATGGGCGACACCGCGCAAAGCACGAAGGTCGAAAGCCGGGCGGCCAACTACTTCTCCACCGGCATCGCCGCGCAACAACTCGCGCACGGCTTCGGCGCCGCCCAGGCGGCACGGCAGATGACAGCCTGCCTCGAGCAGGTGAAGGCGATTGCCGACTCCCTGGCGACAGGCAAGGATGACTACCACAAGCG
>JAFEDI010000020.1 GCA_018241725.1 Pseudomonadota bacterium
ACTTGAAGGATGTCCTCACCCGCCTGCCGACTCAGCCGCAGAGTCGGATCGGGGAGTTGTTGCCGCATCGGTGGCGGCCGGATTCAGTTTGAGGCTCGGTCAAGAAGGGATCGCCGGGGGCTTACCCCCCCATCATCGCCTGCATGCCTCTCACCGGCACCTCACGCTCCTGGCCCAGCCCACAGATAATCATTCCGAATGAAAACTATCTGAATCAGGTCGTTGCCGCGGGGTAATTCGTCCGCAGTGAAGCGGCAGCGATGCCCCCGTCTTGATGGCATCACCGGGCTGTTTGAGTTGTCCAAGTGTAATCCATGGACTACACTCAGATCATGCTTGAAATCGTTCAAAGTACGACCTTCTCACGCTGGCTCACCAAGCTGAAGGATCGGGCGGCCGTCATGCGCATCAATGCCCGAATCCGCCGTGTGGCAGAAACCGGTAACTTTGGTGATACCAAGCCGGTCAGAGATGGTGTCAATGAGATCCGCATCGACTATGGCCCGGGCTACCGGCTCTACTACCAGCAGCATGGCCCGATCATCGTGGTGCTGCTTGCCGGTGGGGACAAGAGCACCCAGGACGCCGATATCAACCGAGCGATCGAGATTGCGAAGGAATGGAAACCATGAGCGAACAATTTTCCCGTTGGGACCCTGTTGATCACCTTCAATCCGAAGAAGACATGGCGATGTATCTGGACGCCTGCCTTGAAGAAGATCCAGGTGATGGCAGCGTCGTGCGCGCGGCGCTCAATGACATCGCCCGGGCCCAAGGCATGACCCAACTGGCCAAGGCCACGGGAATCACCCGTGAAGGCCTCTACAAGGCACTTTCACCCGCCGGCAACCCGGAGTTCTCGACGATTCTGAAGGTCATCAAGGCGCTGAAGATCAAGCTCCACGCGTCAGCCGGCGGCGAGCCCCTAGCGGCTGCATGAGCGGGACGTGCAATAACAAACTGTCCCCGCCTCCGGTTGCGGAACTGAATGCTCTGCGTACCCGACCTGACGAGGCCATCGACCACTCGAACATTCCGACGAACACTCCAGCCGAGTGGCGGCAGGCTCAAATCGGACAGTTTTGCCGGCCGCTCAAGAAGCCCTCCGCCGGTTCATCGCAGGGGTGAGTTCGGCCATCTGGTTCATCTCTGGTCACGCAAAATCGACCACGTCGCACCGTACGGTGCCGCCAAGCCCTTGGAAATCCAGGCTGGGTATCTCATCCGCGGTGACACTTCTCCGGACTGTTAATCCGTAGGTCCCTGGTTCGAGCCCAGGTCGAGGAGCCAAGACAAGCAAGCAAAAAAGCCAATCCGCGAGGGTTGGCTTTTTTACTTGCGACTACATGTCACCCGTCCCTCGCCAAGCTCTAGCCGTGATGCCACGGCGAGAAACACAGACTCTTCAATACACTCGTCCGCAACAAGACCGGCACTCGTGCGGACTCCGGCCGATCATTCTCGGTGTTAATCTCGCCATGGGCGTCTATTGTAGTGTGGCCAATTGACACCATCTCTACCGACTCACCGCTCTGCCCCCCGCCACTAGCGCACAACAAGATCACCCTGGGTAGTCTCCACTCAAGCCCGGCGCAGGATCATAGAAGCTGTACCGGTTGTCCGGATTACCCTGCCCTCCTCACGCGGCCCCCGCCCACGTTCTATGCGCGCGACCTGCCCACCCCATTCAGCAGTACAGCCGACCGGACGGACACTTCCGGCCCGCCTGCAGAGGGAGGGAGTTCAGCTCACGGTTGAACCGGCTCAGGTCCCACCTAGACTTTTTCAGCGCCGGGGGCAGTGATTTCACCGCCGGGGGTAACCTCTTCATCTCCAAGCTGAACAGGTTCATCTCTGACGGCAACCGGTTCAGCACGAAGGTGAGCGGGTTCTCCTTGGACGTGAGCCGCTTCAGTACGAACCCGAACACGTTCACCTCAGAGTTGAACCGGTTCCCCTCGGATTTGAACAACGCGCCCTTCGGGAATAACTGTTACCCAGGCGTGTCAGATTCAAGACGGGGGCCCGCAAAGCAGCGAAGATCACCGTAGCTTTTCTTGATGCATCCCGCCGACGCAGGGGTCTGGCATCGTCGGTGAGCACAAGCAGAATCGCCTGATCGCGGGCCATGGCTCCGGCCTTACGTCGGGCAATTTCCCCGGCGGTTTTGCGGCATCCTGTGGGGCAACCGAATTTGACCGCCCCGCCATGCTCCCCGCCCCCCGCCTGCGTCCCCTCGATCTCAAGCGCCATCTCTTTGTCCGCGTCAGCCTGTTCGCACTGATCGTGCTGCTGCTGGGCGCGGTCGTAACGCTGCTGGAGGCGCGCTATCGGGTGCGCAATGACATCCAGCGCACGGGCATGGCGATCCGCCAGCTGATTACCGAAGAGGTCAACCGCAATTACTCTGCCTACGACGCCACCCTCGCCGAGCTCAACCTGGATCTCACCGCCCTCAAGGCGATGGGGCAAGTGCTCGATTTCTGCATCGAGATGAGCGACTTTCACACCCACACCGCCCATCGCCAGTGCTTTGCCGAGGCCATCGACCTGCCTGCGCCGGTGGAAGCCTTCATGCGTCAGGTCGTCGGCAGCGGTGCGGAGTTCCGCGGCAGCATCGGACAGTACCCGGGCATTACCGGCGGACAACTGGTGGTCACGCCAAACTATGGACGGGAGGTGCTGGAACTTGCCCTGAAGCTGGGCAATCTGGTCGCAGTGAGCACGATGATCCTGTTCTTCAGCTACTTCGTGTATCGGCCGGTACGCAACGCGCTGGCGCCATCGGAGGCGATCCTCAGCACCCTAAGCCGGATGGAACGGGGCGACCTCGAGGCCCGCATGCCCGGCTTCGCACTCATTGAGCTCAACCGCATCGCCGAAGGCTTCAACCACCTGGCCGACCGCCTCGCCCGCACCATCCACAGCCAGCAGCGCCTCGCCCACCGGCTGCTGTCGGTGCGCGAGGAAGAACGCCAGCACCTGGCCCGGGAGCTGCACGACGAGTTCGGCCAGTACCTGGCATCCCTCAATGCCGAGGCGGCCTTCGCCCGGGAGCTGGCCGACGAAAGCGTCCCGGCCCTGCGCCCGTGTGTGGACTCCATCGTCAAGACCGTCGCCCACATGATGGAAACCCTGCAGCAGATCCTCCACCGCCTGCGCCCCATCGGGCTCGAGGAGTTCGGGCTGGTGCCCAGCCTCCAGCAGCTCATCGCCGGCTGGAACCAGCGCAGCCGCGACACCCGCTTCACCCTCGCCGCCGACAACGGGCTCGACGGCCTGTCGGACAACATCAACGTGAGCCTCTACCGGATCATCCAGGAAAGCCTCACCAACGCCGTCCGCCACGGCCTGCCGGACCAGGTGGACGTGAGCCTGCGGCGGGAGCCGGCCGGTCTGGTCCTCGAGATCCGCGATGACGGCCAGGGTGTCCGCGGCGGAGAGGACGCCGGCCAGGCGGGCAAGCCCGGCGGCTTCGGGCGGCTGGGCATGGAGGAGCGGGTGCTCGCGCTGGGCGGCACCCTGCGTATTACCCCGGCACCAGATCGAGGCACACTGGTGAGCGTGCGTCTCCCCCTCGCGAACGCCGAAGAGACCACCACCAAGGAGCCCTTGTGATCCGAATCCTGCTCGTCGATGACCACGCAGTAGTCCGCGAAGGCTACCGCCGCCTTCTCGAGCGCCGCGCCGACCTGCGCGTGGAAGCCGAAGCCGGCTCTGCCGAGGAGGCGCTGCAGATCCTCCGTGAAAACCAGCCTGATCTCACCATCCTCGATCTGTCCCTGCCCGGCATGGGCGGCATCGAATTGACCCGGCGCATCCTCCAGCGCCAGCCCGAAGCCTGCATCCTGGTGTTCAGCATGCACCGCGACCCACTTTTCGCCGCCCAGGCGCTCCGTGCCGGGGCGCTGGGCTACGTGACCAAGAGCAGCAGCCCGGACGTGCTGATCCAGGCGGTGTACAAGGTGGTCCGGCGCGAAAAGGTGCTGAGCCCCGATATCGCCCCGGAGATGGCGCTCACCCTGCTGGAAGGCCCCAGCAATCCGGTCGAGGAGCTGAACCCGCGGGAGTTCGAGATCCTGCGCCTGCTCCTCGACGGGCGGGGCGTCGAGGAGATCGGCAACATCCTCAACATCAGCCCGAAGACCGTTCAGAACGTGCACTACCAGATCAAGACCAAGCTGGGCGTGCGCACGGACCTCGAGCTCGCCCGGCTGGCCATGAAGCTCAAGCTGATTGGCTGAGGCCCGGAAGCGGGCCCGGCCTCACTTCTTGAGGGTGTAGACCTGGAAGGTATCGCCGGCCTTGTAGCCGAAGATCTGGTTGCCGCCGGCTGCCACGCCCACGTACTGCACACCGTCGATCTGCCACGTGATGGGCGGCGCATTGACGCCGGCGTCGAGCTGGTCGCTCCACAGCGTCTGCCCGTTGGCCGCGTCGTAAGCGTTAAAGCGGCCGTTTCCCTCGCCCATGAAGACGAGGTTTCCGGTGGTAGCCAGCACCCCGCCCACCAAGGGCTGGGCAGTCTTGTGCTGCCATTTCATCTTGCCGGTGGCGAGGTCGATGGCCGACAGCACGCCCCAGCGGGGAGCGTCCATCAACGGCTCAAGCGTCGTGTACTCCACCGCGGGCTTGGCCTCCGTGGCCGGGATCACACGCTTGGTGTACTTCACCGGCCAGTGGATGGCCGGCACGTAGGCCACCAGTTTCTTGGCATCCACCGACGTGGGCGACCAGTTGATGCCCCCCAGCACGCCGGGCAGGATCACCTGACCTTCAGGCGTGGGGTTGGTGAAAGTGTTCTGATGGACGACGAACTCGTCCGACTTCTTCAGCAACTCGCCCGTGAGGCGGTTGTGGATGTAGTACCAGCCGATCTTGGCGGCCTGGCCCACCGCCGGCACGAGCTTGCCGTTGTGGGGGTAGTCGAACAGCACCGCCGGGCTCGCCACGTCGTAGCCCCACTGGTCGTGGGGCACTTGCTGGTAATGCCAGCGGATCTTGCCCGTCTCCACGTCCAGGCACACCAGCGACACGGTGTACAGGTTGTCGCCGGGCCGCGAGGTGCCGTCCATCTGCGGCGACGGATTGCCGGTGCCGAAGTAGAGCAGCCCATTCTCGGAATCGATGGCTGGTGTGGACCACGCCGAACCGCCACCATAGCGCGCCGCGTCGGGGTATTTGGACAGGTCGGCGCGTTCCCTTTCGATATCCCGATGGAGCGGCACGCCGTCGGGCGTGCTGCGGCGGAACTCGCCTTCCCAGTGGGTCGGGGCAACGGTATCGAACTGCCATACCCGCTTGCCGGTGTTCGCGTCGAAGGCCGCCAGGAAGCCCGGCCGGCCGTAGTTGCCGGCAAAGCCCACCACTGCCCCCAGCGGCGCTCCGTCCCGGTCGGAATCCAGGTGCAGGCCGTAGCCCACGCCTGTTACCCCGATCAGCACCTTGCCCTTGTACACCACGGGCGCCATGGCAATGCCCACGCCGGACTGTCCGGCAATGGTGGCCTTGCGCAGCGGATCCGACTCCGTAAGGGTGGAAACGGATTCCTGCCGGGCACTGTCGGCGTCGGCCACCTCCACGTCCCACAGCACCTTGCCGGACTTGGCATCCAGCGCCACCAGCCGCGCATCCACGGTGCCGATGAAGACCTTGCCGTCCGCCACCGCCACGCCCCGGTTGGCCGGCCCGCAGCACAGCGGGTAATCCTTCTTGCGCGGGTGCTCGTAGCGCCACAGTTGGCGACCAGTCACCGCATCCAGCGCCACCACGCCGTTGAAGGGCAACGACAGATACACGGTGCGATCCACCATGAGCGGTGTTGACTGGAAGGTGGCCTTGACGCCGCTGCGGTAAGCCCACGCTCGGGTGAGTCCGCCCACGTTGCCGGTGTTGATCTGGCTCGGCGTGGCGTAACGCTGGTTGCTGAGGTCGAGGCCGTAGGTTGGCCACTCGATATCGGCGGCGAAGGCTGGCGCGAGCGCCAGAGTACAGAGGGCGGGGAGCAGTCGGATGTAGGTGCGCATTTGTCGGTCCAGGTCTCGAAGGGCGTACTCAGTTGGTGCGCAGGGTCACGCCGTAGCGCTTGAAGATGGCTGCCACGGTGCCGTCCTTCTGCAACTCGGCAAGCGCACCGCCGAGGGCCGTGGCGAGCTCGTCTGAGTCGGCTTTTACTGCCATGCCGATCGCCCAGCGCTTGGGGTTCAGCTCGCCCAACCTGGCCTCCTCGACGGCAAAACGGGGCTCGCCGACCAAGGCGCCCTCCAGCTCGGCCAGTGGCGCCATCACAGCAGCCACGCTGTCGTCCTGCAAGGCCTTGACGGCCTCGCCGATGGAGCGGAAATGGGTGACGTTGGAACGCAGCCGCCCTTGCAGCACGCTACCCAGGAAGGAATCGGCCAGCGTATCGCCCTCGACACCGATCTTCTCGCGGGTAAACACCTCCAGGGCCACCGCCGCAGAGCCCTTGGGCGCCGGGATGCGGCTGGCCACCCGCGCCATGCCCATCACCTCCTGCTGGTAGGTGCCAAAAATGCGGGCCTGCTCGTTGTCCTTGGCGAACACCGGGTCCACCGGCACGCGCAGCATCACGTCCGCCGGCTCGCCCCGCAGATAATGGCCTTTCCAGACCATGTTGCGGAGGTCGTCCCCCGTATCGTCGCCGGCCTTGAAGCCAATGATCTCGGCCTGCAGCCCCAGCTTGGCCGCCAGCGCCTGGCCCAACTCCACGTCAATCCCCTTGTCTCCCTCGGAATAGGGCGGGAAATTGTTGTACACCGCGACCTTCAGCCGCCCCCGCTTGTGGATCGCATCCATTTGTTCGTCGGCGTGCGCCGGTAGATGACAGGTGAGCAGGACGGCGGCCAATCCCAGCAGAAGCTGGCGGCGAGGGGAACGTTTCATCGGTAGTCTCCAGAAAGGCGAACGGGGTTGGGAATTGTTTTTTGTCGTTCGCCCGGATTCTAGGCGCCGCCTCCAGCGGCCGGAGCACACGAGCACGGGGTCGGGCAATTTTGCCGGACACGTCGGGCAAATTACCCGAGAGATCCAGGAGCCCCCCACAGCACCCCGGATCTGTCCTCCAGCTTGCCCCCCGTCCAGCGGCTAGACGTGGAGACAGACGCAAGCCGGGAACTGCGCAACCACGCCGCCGTCGATGATTAACGGCTCTACGCTTCGCAAAACCAAGGTCCTATCATCGACGCCAGGGGGCATATGGAATATCCACACCCTCCGCGGAAGGCGCCGGCTCATCCACTCACCCCACCCGCCGGGTTCTTTCAGATACCCCGCTCAGCTTGAAACGGGCGACGACCTCCATCAATCCCTGGGCCTGACTTTCCAGACTTTCCGCAGCAGCGGCAGCCTGTTCCACCAATGCGGCATTCTGCTGGGTCACGTCATCCATCCGGGTGATGGCGTGGGTTACCTGCTCGATTCCCTGGCTTTGCTCCCGGCTCGCCTCACTGATCCCGGCCAGCAGTTCGGCCACCTGCCCGAAGGCCGTCACGACCTCCTGCATCGCAGTCCCCGCCTCATCCACCTGCTTCGCGCCACCGGCAACCTTGTCGACGGACACGGCGATCAGCTCCTTGATCTCCCGCGCGGCCACCGCACTACGTTGCGCCAGCGCGCGGACCTCGTTCGCCACCACCGCAAATCCCCGCCCCTGCTCTCCAGCCCGGGCCGCCTCGACGGCGGCGTTCAGCGCCAGGATGTTGGTCTGAAAGGCGATACCGTCGATCACGCCAATGATGTCCGCAATCTTGCTCGAGCTCTCGCGGATGTCCGCCATGGTTGCCACGACGCGCTGCACGGCTACTCCGCCGTGCACCACCGCATCGTTGGACTGGCTCGCCAACAGGTTCGCACGCTGGGCGTTGTCGGCGTTCTGCCTGACCGTGGCATTCAACTCCTCCATCGAACTGGCGGTCTCCTCAAGGCTGCTGGCCTGTTCTTCCGTCCTCCGGGACAGATCTGCATTACCAGCGGCAATCTCCTTGGTCGCGGTGTTGATCGCGACCGCAGCGCCCTGCAAGCCACCGATCGCCTCCCGCAGACGCGCCACTGTCGTGTTGGCATCATCTCTCAAGCGGCCAAAGTCGCCGTGGTACTCGCCCTCGATCCGCTGGGTAAGGTCGCCACGCGCCAGCGCCTCGAGAATCCGCGACACCTCGCCCAGCCCGACATCGCTGACCTCCATCAGGCGGTTCAGCCCCTCGATCATCCGCCGGAATTCGTACTGGAAGGCCGCGGTATCGCCCCGCGCCTGGAAATCGCCATTGGCCGCCGCGTCTACCAGCGCCTGAATCTGCGCATTCACGCTGTGCAGCGAGTCCTTCACCCCATCCATGGCTTCGGTGATACGGGCCTGATGACCGGGCAGGCGGTCCATGTCCACAGACAGATCGCCCACCGCGTAGCGCTTGACGACCTCGACCACCTGCCTGCTGACCGCGATGTGGGTCTGCACCAAGCCGTTGATCGAGCGGGCCATCGTCCCATAGACCCCTGGAAAACACCCGGCATCGATCCGATGTTCGACCATCCCCCCCTCATGTTGCCGGGCGTTTTCCGCCTGTGCCTCGACAAACCCTCTGAACATCTCGACCATCCGCTGCATGGACTGCAGCAATTGCCCCGTCTCATCCCGGCTTGCCACCTCGATCCGGTCCGGCAGATTGCCTGCCGCCACCGCCTGGCTGATCGCCACGGCCTGGGCCAGAGGCCGGCTCACACTGCGGCTGATCCGCCAGGCGGCAAACGCACCGATCAGGACCATCAGGGCAGTGGCGGCCCCGAGCCCCCTCTGCGTATACGTCACTTCCGCATCGAAAGCCTGCTGCGCCTGCCGGGTTTCCGCCGACTGCAGCTCCAGGAGCTTCGCAAAAGCCACCCCAATGGGCTTGTCGGCACCGGCAATCGCCTTGTCCACATCGGTCACCGTTGAACCGTTCGCCCGCATATCGACGACCTGCACGATTACCGCCCGATATTTCTGGCTGCCCGCAACAATCTCCTCCAGGACTCGCTGTGCCTCGCTGCTCATCGGCCCCAGGGCTCGATACTCGCCGACGATGCGGTCGATCGCCGCCATGCTGCCGGCGAATTTCTGCGGATAGTCCCCGCCCCGAAGCACCGTATTCTTGAAATGGTGAATGCCGTCACCGAGCGCTACCTGCCCTTGATAAGCAAGCCTCTCCCTCGCCACCATCCGGCCTTCAAATTCGCCGAAACGGGTGCGCAATTCCACGAGGTGGTAAGAAACCGTTATCGCAACGAACAGACCGAGCGCCAGCACAAATCCGAATCCAAGTGCCAGGCGCTTGCCAATCGTCAAGTTGTTCATGATGCATTTTCCTTTGCTGACAGATGCGGCGGATACCGCTCGTCGCGGCGAGCGCCCTGGCCTTAACGGCAGACGGCGGCGTTTTTTGATGTTGCGGTGTGTAGAACACACGACGACCGGCTTGTCCTTCCCCGCACCGCCCTCCATAATTTTTGCAGGAAGGCGCTCAGCGCCTTGCCCCAGAACAAGGCCACAGGCCAATGGGCGTCGTATAACGGCGCCTGTCCGTATCCGTCCCGCACAGAGATGAACCAGAGAGTCATTCCCCTCGCCGACGAGCGCCTGCTCGGGCAGCTGCCCAAGATCCCGCGGGAGCTCAACGCACCGACCGGCCACCTGCTCGACAGCCGGGGCCGGCCGGTGCGGGACCTCCGCATCTCGGTCACCGACCGCTGCAACTTCCGCTGCGTCTACTGCATGCCCAAGGCGGTGTTCGACAAGGACTACACCTTCCTGCCGCGGGAATCCCTGCTGTCCTTCGAAGAAATTACCCGCGTGGCCCGCCTGTTCGCCGCCCACGGCGTCAGCAAGATCCGCCTGACCGGCGGCGAGCCGCTGCTGCGCCGCAACCTGGAACAACTCGTCTCCCAGTTGGCTGCCATTCAGGGTATCGAGGTCACACTCACCACCAACGGCGTCCTGCTGCCGAAGAAGGCGGCAGTGCTGAAGGCCGCCGGCCTCAAGCGCGTCACCGTCAGCCTGGACTCCCTCGACGACGACATCTTCCGCGCCATGAACGACATGGACGTGCCGGTCGCCGACGTGCTGAAGGGCATCGACGCCGCCACCGCCGCCGGGCTCGGGCCGATCAAGATCAACATGGTCGTCAAGCGCGGCCTCAACGACCACGAGATCCTGCCGCTGGCCCGCTATTTCCGTGGCAGCGGCCACATCCTGCGTTTCATCGAGTTCATGGACGTGGGCAGTTCCAACGGCTGGCGCATGGACGACGTGGTGCCGTCGGCAGAGGTCGTCCGGCGCATCCACGCCGAGTTCCCGCTGGAGCCTGTCGACCCCAACTACACCGGCGAGGTGGCGGAACGCTGGCGCTACAAGGACGGTGCCGGCGAAATCGGCGTGATCTCGTCGGTCACCCAGGCCTTCTGCTCCACCTGTACGCGGGCCCGCCTGTCCACTGAGGGGCGCCTGTACACCTGCCTGTTCGCCCAGAGCGGCCACGACCTGCGCACACTGCTGCGCAACGGTCGTAGCGACGCCGAGCTGTCGGCTGCCATCGGCCACATCTGGCGTGGCCGCGGCGACCGCTACTCGGAGATCCGCACCGCCGAGACGGCCGCCCTGCGCAAGATCGAGATGTCCTACATCGGGGGCTGACATGACGCGGCCCAGCAGAGACGACATCACGGGCCTGCTCCTCGCCGGCGGCCTGGGGCGCCGCATGGGTGGCATCGACAAAGGGCTGGCCCTGCTCGACGGACAGCCGCTGGCCGCCCACGTGCTGACCCGCCTCGCGCCGCAGGTCGGCAGCGTGCTCATCAACGCCAACCGCAACGGCGAGGCCTACGCCAGCCTGGGCGCCGCCGTCATCCCCGACCTGCGGGGTGATTTCGCCGGCCCGCTGGCTGGCCTGGAGGCCGGGCTCACCGCCTGCCGGACGGCTTATCTGGCCTGCGCCCCCTGCGACTCCCCCTTCCTGCCGGCCGACCTGGTGCCGCGCCTGGCCGACGCGCTGGCCGCCGGCCAGGCCAGCGTGGCCGTTGCCCGCACCGGCGAACAGTTGCATCCTGTCTTCGCGCTGATGCGCAGCGACGTGCTGGCCGACCTGCAGGCCTTCCTGCACGCCGGCGGACGCCGCATGGAAAGCTGGCTGCAACGCCTGTGCTGGGTGGCCTGCAGCTTCGACGACAAGGCCGAGGCCTTCACCAACATCAACACGACGGACGAACTCCGCGCCCACCATCCTGGAGATATTCCGCAGTGACGTCCCTGAACCAGCAATTCACCTGCCACGACGCCTACGACCCGAACGCCCTGCCGGTCGCCGTCGGTCGCCAGTTGATCCTCGACGCGGTGACGCCGATCGAAGGCGTCGAACACCTGCCGCTCCGCGAGGCTCTCGGCCGCGTGCTGGCCGAGGCGGTCATCTCGCCGATCGATGTCCCCACCCACGACAACTCGGCGATGGACGGTTACGGGCTGCGCGGCACAGACCTGCTAGGCGACCGCGAAACGACACTGCAGGTCGTTGGCAGCGCCTACGCTGGCCGCCCCTTCCCACGAGCCGTCGGCCCCGGCGAAGCGGTCCGCATAATGACCGGCGCCGTGCTGCCCAACGGCGTGGACACCGTGGTGATGCAGGAAGTCGTCACCAGCCTCGACGATCAGATCACGATCCCGGCCGGCCAACGTGCCGGTCAGAACGTGCGCAGAGCCGGGGAGGATCTGCGCACCGGCGTCCCCGCGCTGGCCGCCGGCAAGCTCCTGCGCCCCGCCGAACTGGGCCTGATCGCCTCCCTCGGCATCAGCGAGGTCAGCGTACGGCGGCGCCTGCGGGTCGCCATCTTCTCCACCGGCGACGAAGTCGTACCGCTCGGCACCATCGCCCGCGAGGGCGAGATCTTCGACAGCAACCGGTACACACTGTTCGGCATGCTCACCCGCCTCGGCGTCGAGGTCATCGACCTGGGCGTGGTGCGCGACGACCCGCTGGCGCTGGAAGGCTGCTTCCACGAAGCTGCGTCGATCGCTGATGTGGTCATCACCAGCGGCGGTGTGTCGGTCGGCGAAGCGGACTTCACCCGCGGCATGATGGCCAAGCTCGGCGAAGTGCTGTTCTGGAAAATCGCCATGAAGCCCGGCCGGCCGATGGCTTTCGGGCGCATCGGCGCGGATGGCGACGCCGCCTGGCTGTTCGGCCTGCCCGGCAATCCGGTCGCCGTGATGGTGACCTTTTACCAGTTCGTCCGCCCGGCCCTGCTGCGCCTGGCCGGCGTCGACACCCCAGGCCTGCCGCCCGAACTGCGCGCCCTGTGCACCGTATCGATCCGCAAGGGCCGCGGACGCACCGAGTTCCTGCGCGGCGTGCTTTATGCGGAAGACGGCGAATGGAAGGTGCGGACCACCGGTGCCCAGGGCTCAGGCATCCTTCGCTCGATGACCGAGGCCAACTGTTTCATCGTACTGGGCCCCGAGCAGGGCGACGTGGCGGCCGGTGACGACGTGACTGTACAAATTCTGGACGGATTAGTCTGAGACCGTGATGCAGCTGACGGGAAATTACAGAGGGGTTGCATTGGGCACTATTTTCTAGTGCAGAATTTCACCTTTGCAGTTTCCAGGCTGCTTCCGAACAACTGCCAAGAACGGACCATGAACACCAACGTTCCCGAAGGCACCAAGCAGATCGTCGACGGACGTGAACGGGTCTTCTACTCCGGTTACTGGGTCAAGACCTACCAGGTACCCGAGGACACCCTCCAGGCCAAGCGCAAGCTGATCGGCGCCCTCACGCGCCGCCTGTTCAATCACGTCGAGCACGGACTCAATATCCCCGGCAGCCGTCTGACCGAGGCCCGCAAGAGCTACGAGGAAGAAACCAACGAAGACCGGCGCCGGGTCAAGGGCGCCATGCTGGCCGGCGCGCTGTTCAACCGGGCGGCGGACATCTTCACCAAGCTGGTGGAGCTGCAGAGCGTCGGTATCGAGATCCAGTCCGACAACGCCCTGATGCGCGAATGCGGGCGCTGCCTTCAGGAAGCCCTCGGCCTCGGCCGACTGGTCCTGCACCGCTCCGGCGAGGAAGGCATCGACGAACTGTGGGGCGAACCCTTCAAAGCCTTCTCGATCCCGCTGGAAGACTTCTACGAAAGCCGCTACGTCAAGATCGGCATGACCCTGCGCGACGTGGACCGGATTGCCGACGCGATGGTCGAGACCTTCGAGCCGCTCCCCTGTTTCACGGGTATCGAGCCCCATGTCCGCGCCTTTGCCCGAGCCGCACAGGTCAAGACCGAAACCCTGCGCACCGACCCGGACATCTTCGACATCTGGACGAGCTTCGTGACCGCCGCCGAGCGCCTGTGCGGCCACTTCAACGAAGCCGCCATGCCTGCAAACATGGAAGATCAACACGTGGTCGCCGATGGCCGCCTGCTGATCCAGCAAGGGCGGGATCTAGTCAGTTACATCACCCGTGCTCGGACGCCGATGCCCAAGAGCACCACCGACTATATCGAGCGCTGCAAGGCCTACGCCGAACGCTGCGCCCGCTTGGCGGGCTGAACGCAAGCGCATCCGCCCTCGCCTTCCATCTCCCGAAGAGAATATGGCCATGACCGACAAGAGCAACAACACTTCCAGCACCTCCGGCAAGGGCGCCCGGCGCGTTGCCAGCGGCGACATCGCCCCACGCAGCACCCCTGCCGGCATTGAACGCTTCGTCGTCGACGAAGCCGTCGAGGCCGCCCAGGACGCCAAGGCCAGCGCGGTGAGCGACATCGTCGCCACCCTGGCCCGACATGACGCCCACAGCATCGCCGAAACCCTGCAGGCCATCATGGCCGGCGCCTCGCCCGACGATGCGGCGATCCTGCGCAATGCGCTGCTGGCCGAAGACGAAGCCGTCTACAAGAAACTGCCCTCCCACCCGGACGAGGAACTCGCCGAGGGCTGGCGCGAAGGCGGCTACCCATACAAGAACCTGATGTCGCGCAAGGCGTACGAGAAGCAGAAGTATCGCCTGCAAGTGGAACTGCTCAAGCTGCAAGCCTGGGTCAAGGAGACGGGACAGCGCGTGGTGATCCTCTTCGAGGGCCGCGATGCGGCCGGTAAGGGCGGCACCATCAAGCGCTTCATGGAACACCTCAACCCGCGGGGTGCCCGCGTCGTCGCGCTGGAAAAACCCAGCGAAACCGAGCGCGGCCAGTGGTATTTCCAGCGCTACGTGCAGCACCTGCCCACCGCGGGTGAGATCGCGCTGTTCGACCGCTCCTGGTACAACCGTGCTGGCGTCGAGCGCGTGATGGGTTTCTGCAGCCCTGACGAATACCTCGAGTTCATGCGCCAGACGCCGGAGTTTGAGCGCCACTTGGTGCGCAGCGGCGTGCACCTGATCAAGTTCTGGTTCTCGGTCAGCCAGAAAGAGCAACGCCGCCGCTTCAAGGAACGCGAAACTCACCCGCTCAAGCAGTGGAAACTCAGCCCGGTAGACCTCGCCTCCCTCGACAAATGGGACGACTACACCAAGGCCAAGGAAGCCATGTTCTTCCACACCGACACCGCCGACGCCCCGTGGACGGTGATCAAGTCGGACTGCAAGAAACGCGCGCGCCTCAACGCAATGCGCTACGTACTCCACAAGTTGCCTTACGCCAACAAGGATCTGGAGCACATCGGCTCGCTGGACCCATTGCTGGTCGGCCGCGCCCACGTGGTGTACGAGCGCGGCGAGCACGCCAGTCCACTGCTGTAACTGCCCTCCGCCCCCTGCCACCTGCACCCGCAGGGGCAGGGAGTAGTCCTTCACGCTTCTGCACGCCGTGCCGCGGCGCAGTAAACTCGGCCCGTGCCCATCGAATCCGCCCTCCCCCCTTTTGCCTTCTTCGATAACAACCTCGACGCCGACGGCGGCGCCTGGCTGCTCACCGGCCTGATCGAGGAAGTCGTCTGCGATCACCCCGACAACTGGCAGGCTTGCCTGCGACGCCTCGACGAAGCGATCCGCAATGACGCCTGGGTCGCGGTGGCCGCCGCCTACGAACTCGGCTACGCCATCGAGCCCCGCCTGCGCCCCTTGCTGCCGGCCGGAAATAGCCCGCTGCTCCAGGCCTGGATCTTCGAGCGTGGCGACTGGCTGGACGCCGCCGCCAGCGAAGCCTGGCTGACCGCCCAGGCCGGCGACGCGTCTTGCGGCGTCGGCGCACTGCAGGCGAACATCAGCGAAACGGTCTATCTCGAACACATCGAGCGCATCCGCCACTACATCGCCAACGGCGACTGCTACCAGGTCAATTACACCTTTCCGTTCAGCGGCCAGGCCTATGGCGCCCCGGCAGCCCTGTACCAGGCCTTGCGTACCGCCCAGCCGGTCCGCTACGGCGCCTTCATTCGCCACGCCGGCGGCAGCATCCTTTCGCGCTCGCCGGAGCTATTCCTGGAGCGCCGCGGCACGACGCTCAGCAGTCTGCCTATGAAGGGCACCGCACCGCGCCACGCCGACCCGACCACCCTCAGCACGTCCGAGAAGGACCGCGCCGAGAACGTGATGATCGTGGACCTGATCCGCAACGACATGGGCCGGCTGGCCCCCGCCGGCGGCGTGCGGGTGGACGAACTCTTCCAGGTCGAGCCCTACCCGACGGTGTGGCAGATGATCTCCCGCGTCGTCGCCGAACCGGTCACCGCCAGGCTGGCAGAGATCTTCCGCGCCTTGTTCCCCTGCGGCTCGATCACCGGCGCACCGAAGATCCGCGCGATGGAGATCATCCGCGAACTGGAGGCGAGCCCCCGCGGCGTGTATTGCGGCGCGCTGGGCTTCATCCGCCCCGGCGGCGATTTTCGCCTGAGCGTGCCGATCCGCACGCTGCTGTTGGATACGGACGGCCAGGCAAAACTCAACGTAGGCAGCGGCGTGGTCTACGATTCGAGCCCGGCCGGGGAGTGGGCGGAATGCCATCTGAAGGCCCGTTTCCTGACCGCCCTGCCAACGCCGCTGCGGCTGATCGAAACCCTGCGCTACGCACCGTCGGAAGAAAAGGCCTTCTCCTTCCTCCCCGAACACCTGGAACGCCTGGCGGACTCCGCCCGCTGGTTCGGCTTCCCCTTCGATGCCGGCGCCTTTCGCCGGACGCTCTCCAGCGTCAATGGCGACACACCGCTGCGGGTCCGCATCACCCTCGGCCAGCAGGGCGACCTCCGCGTCGAGACCGCCCCGCTCAGTGCGGGTGCGCCTGCCGAAACACCGACGGTGGTGCTTTCGCCCCATCGGATTCGCAGCGACGATCCACTGCTACGCCACAAGACCACCGCCCGCCGGCTCTACGACCAGGAACTCGCGCGGGTCATGGGTGAAGGCCACTTCGACGCGCTGTTCCTGAATGAACGGGGGGAGCTGGCCGAAGGCGCACGCAGCAACCTGTTCGTACAGAAGAACGGGGAATTGCTGACGCCGCCACAGAAGGCAGGGCTGCTCAATGGCGTCCTGCGACGCCGCCTGCTACGGAAAGGCCGCGCGCGGGAAGCCCGGCTGACCGTGGAGGATCTGCACCAGGCCGAAGCCCTCTTCGTCGGCAACGGCCTGCGCGGACTCATCCGCGTGCAGTTCGCGCCCTGCGCGTGCGGGCTTGATCACCCGGCAGGCGACTGAGCCATCCCGGGCGGACAGCATCCCTCAACGAGAAGCCGCCCCGGCGTTCACCGGGGACGGCCGTAGAACACCTTACTTCGCGCTCTTGCCCTTCGGCACCACCGACAGGCGCTCCACCAGCGCACGGGTACCAGCGGGGGATTCCTTCAGCAGAAGCTGCACACCCGCGCGCAGCAGTTCGGACTTGGTGCAGATCCGACCAGCCTTGGCCAGCGTCTCACGGAGGGTCTTGAGCTGGGCGTGCTCGCTCTTGGGCATCGAGAAGGAATCGCGCACGACCTTCTCGCGACTGGCCTTGACCGGCTTCTCGGCCTTTTCCACCTTGGCCGGCTTTTCCGCCTTCGCAACCTTGGCGGGCTTCGGCGCCTTCTCGACCTTCTCCGCCTTTTCCAGCTTGGCGGGCTTGTCGGCCTTCACCACCTTGGCCTTCTTGGCCGGAACCGGCACTTCTGCCACCACGGCCACCGGCTTGTCCTCAGCCTTGGCCTTCACGGCGGGGGCCTTGGCAACCTTGGCGGCAGCCGGCGCACGCTTGGGCGCAGCAGGCTTCGCGGCCCGTACCGGCTTCACGACGGTCTTGGCCGGCGCTTCAGCGGCAACCGCGACGACAGCCGGGGCCGCCACGGGAGCCGGAGCTGCAACCACGACCTCCGGCTTGCTCTCCACCACCGGGGCCGCGGCGGCCGAAGCGGCAACAGCGGGCTCACTCACCACCACGGCTTCCACCTTGGCGGGCGCGACGGGTTCCGGCAGACGCGTTTCGAGGGCTTCCGTTTCCTGCTGCAGCGTGGAACGCAGCGCAGACTTGACCTTGCTGTTCATACTTTCTCTCCTGTCAGTTTCAAGACTTCCATAACCAGTTTGTCCACTTCCCGGGCCGCCTCGGCACCGGCGCGACCAAGCTGATACACCGTGCCGCCGATCACCGCGCTCTGCGCGAAAGCATTACGCTGGGACAGGGCCGCACCGAGCACCGGGAGGGTGAAATCACGCATCACCTCGAGGACGTCCCAAGCGAGATTGGTGCGCACCACACGGTTCGGCACCAGCGCCGCCTTAAGCCCCTTGCGACTGGCCTGCACCTGCAGGATCAAGCGCTCGACGCCCTTGGTGGACCACAGATCGGCCGGGCTCGGCACGACCGGCACCAGTGCCACGTCGGCCTCCTGCAGCGCGGCCAGCGTGGCGGCGTGTTCGATGGACGGCGGACAGTCGAGCAGAACCATGTCGGCACTCCGCGCCACCTGCTTGACGAAGGCATGCAGGCCCTCGGGCGGCACATTCAGCCGCGACACCTGGGCCGGGAAGCCCTCTACCGCAGACTGAGCCCAACGCAGAGCAGTTTCCTGGGGGTCGAGATCGATGATGGCGACCTTGCGCCCGCTTCGTGCGAGCCCACCCGCCAGTTGCATCGTGAGCGTCGACTTGCCCGCCCCCCCTTTTTGGGACAGGACGGTAATCACCCTTGGCTTGGCCACTCAACCCCCTGATTGCGTAATACCGTATTATTTTTGCGCGAACAGGATCGCTTGGCAAGTCGAAATGAGGACGGCAGGATGGACGCCGCCACAGTCCTAGGCGCCACCATGCCTTGGGCAGGCATCCAACGAGGAGGAAGGAATGAGTGCGAGAATCAGGAGCTGGCAGGGCGACATCACTGCACTGGCCGTCGACGCCATCGTGAATGCGGCCAATTCGTCGCTGCTCGGTGGTGGCGGTGTGGATGGAGCCATCCATCGGGCCGCTGGGCCTGAACTGAGGGCCTACTGTGCCGGCCTCGGCGGCTGTCCCACCGGCGAGGCGCGCATCACGCCGGGATTCCGGCTGGCGGCACGCCATGTGATCCACACCGTCGGCCCAGTGTGGCAGGGAGGCCAGCACGGCGAGGCCGAAGCCCTGGCGGCCTGCTACCGCAACAGCCTGCAACTGGCCGTGGCCCACGTCCTGCGGACACTGGCCCTGCCGGCGATCAGTTGCGGCGCCTACGGCTTTCCGCCGCAGGAAGCCGTCCGGATTGCGGTCGCCGCCTGCCGCGCCACGGCAGACGCCAACCCGCTACTGGAAGAAATTGTGCTGGTCGCCTACGACCCGCAGCTCAAAGCATTGCTCGACGCAGCGCTGGCCTAGCACCCCTGCGGGACCAGGCACTGGGAGGCCACGACCCTGCTGGCGCGCGCCGGCGTCCCACGGCCGTTACAGACGCGTAGCCCGCGATTTCCCAGCCGCATGCACTGCACGCCGGACTCACTCGGCAGAGCAACCGCATCGCCGTCCTCCACCTTGTCGATGCGCAGCAATTCGAGAAACCGCCGGGCAGCCTCCCGACAATCGAAAATCGTCAGGCGCCCATCATTGGCGCACAGCCAGCGACCGTTCAGCGTGATACCGAGGCAGTTGTGGCAACCGCCCGTCAGCGCATGCAGGCGAATTCGCACCTGCCCCAGCAGCGACAGGCGTGCAGCCGCCAGTTCTAGCCACGTGGCGTGGCGTTTCTTGATCTCCATGTTCATCTCCTCCATCTTTTCTTATCTGGCATCCGCCGGCCCTGCAATATCCACATAGGGCAAGGCGCAGCAAGGGGCATTATCTACCAATGCGCGGGGCCTCGGCGAGGTGACGATTCCCGCAACGACCACCGGGAAAACCCGGAGTAGATAAACGGCGTATCATTCGGCGGCCTGATGTAGTGCGCCTGAAAAACCGGAGAAAAACACAATGAAACTGGAAACACTGGCCGTCCATGGCGGCTACAGCCCGGACCCGACCACCAAGGCCGTCGCGGTACCGATCTACCAGACCACGTCCTACGCCTTCGACGACACCCAGCACGGTGCAGATCTGTTCGACCTGAAGGTCGCGGGCAACATCTACACCCGCATCATGAACCCCACCCAGGCGGTGCTCGAAGCCCGCGTGGCGGCGATGGAAGGTGGCATCGCCGGCCTGGCCCTGGCGTCCGGCATGGCCGCCATCAGCTATGCGATCCAGACCATCGCCGAAGCCGGCGACAACATCGTGTCGGCCTCCACGCTGTATGGCGGCACCTACAACCTGTTCGCCCACACGCTGCCGCAGATCGGCATCCATGTGCGCTTTGCCGACTACCGTGATCCAGCCTCCTTCGCGCCGCTGATCGACGAGCGCACCAAGGCAATCTACTGCGAGTCGGTCGGCAACCCGCTGGGCAACATCACCGATTTCGAGCCGCTGGCTGCCATCGCCCACGCCCACGGCATTCCTCTGATCGTGGACAACACCGTGCCGTCGCCCTACCTGTGCCGCCCGATCGAGCACGGCGCCGATATCGTGGTGCACTCCCTCACCAAGTATCTGGGCGGCCACGGCAACTCCATCGGCGGCATCATCGTCGACAGCGGCAAGTTCCCATGGGCAGAGCACAAGGAACGCTTCCGCCGCCTGAACGAGCCGGACGTGTCCTACCACGGTGTCGTGTATACGGAAGCCCTCGGCCCGGCAGCCTACATCGGCCGCGCCCGCGTCGTGCCGCTGCGCAACATGGGTGCCGCAATCAGCCCCTTCAATGCCTTCCTGATCCTGCAGGGCATCGAGACGCTGGCGCTGCGCATGGACCGCATCTGCGAGAACACCCAGAAGGTCGCCGAGTTCCTGAAGGGGCACGCCAAGGTGGCGTGGGTCAATTACGCCGGCCTGCCGGAGCATCCCCACAACGGGCTGGTCCACAAATACATGGGCGGGCGTGCCTCCGGCATCCTCAACTTCGGCGTAAAGAGTGCGGACGGTGACGGCAAAGCCGCCGGCGGACGCTTCCAGGACGCCCTCAAGCTGGTGACACGCCTGGTGAACATCGGCGACAGCAAGAGCCTGGCCTGCCATCCGGCGTCCACAACTCACCGCCAGCTGTCGCCGGAAGAGATGGTCAAGGCCGGCGTGTCCGAGGACATGGTTCGCCTGTCCATCGGCATCGAGCACATCGACGACATTCTGGCCGATCTGGACCAAGCCCTGGCGGCAGTCTGATCCCTGCCCGCGGTATCCAGCCCCCTGCTTCAAGCAGGGTGCCGGATACCGTTCAGCTCACGCCAGCTGGCAACCAACGACCTGATAGCCGGGGCCTGCAAGCAAAGCCGGGCCGCTCTGCAACTTGAGCATGCGCGCGCCAAGCTTGACGAAGAGCACGCCACTGCGGATGGTGCCCGGCTCACAGACGATCCTCACCCCCCGCCCCCGCACCGGCGGATCGCACAGGATGCCGTTCCAGCTCCGCGCGCCATCATCGAGGATGACGGGCTGCGGATCGTCCGACAGCCGCTGAACGCCGACCGACGCTCCGCCTTTTTCATCCACGCGCACACGCCGGACAACACCCAGCACCCAGCGTCCGTTCTCCCCCAGATGCGCAGCCACCAAGGTCCCGACCCGGCACACCTCGGGGTCCATCACCGTCGCGCGGACGCCGAAACCGTTGCGGCTGGCATCCTGCAGAGTCCAGGCTGCGGCCGGCCTCAGCAGTGCCTCACCGGAAATCAGTGAACGAATGAAGCCGAGCCCCGTCGCCAACGATAGGGCCCCCCCCACCAGATGGCGCCGGAAACGCCGGGTTGGCGGTTGCGCCCCCCAATGCCGGACCAGATGACGGATGGCTGCCACGACAGTCGAGTCATCCATGCCATCGAAGCCGCGACCGCCGCCTTCGGCTCCCCTCCCCAGTTCCCCAAGAACAGGCATGGCGTCGGCGGGATCGAAATAACGCATCGTCGACGACGGCTCGGTCGGCTGCACCAGGCAACGCCGGGGCGGCGACAGGGCCTCCAGGTCGACCGCGAACAACTGGCCGCGGCCAGGCCTCTGGCGAAGGTCCAGAGCATGCTGTAGATGTCGTACCAGCTTGTCGGTCGCCTCGATACGCTCGGGGGCCAACTGGTCGAGACAAGCACTTTTCATCGCCACCAGCCGCACGAACTCCCGCCGGATCGTCGAACGGGTCTCTCGCCCTTCACGGACCAGGACCGGGCTGTCCAGCTGATCCTGCTCGCAGGCGGTCCGGTATGCTTCACCAGCCCGCCGCCAAGTGTCCTCCGACAGCTCCTGATAATCGAAAGCCGCCCACTTCATCTCTCCGTTGGCACAGCGCACCGAACGCAGCAGCATCTCGAGCCGCTGATCAGGCTCAAGTTCCTCTTCGGGCGATGCCAGCACGAGTTCATAGGCACGCCCGAGACTGGCGTGGAAATCCTGGCCGAGAGCCTTGTAGCGCACACTGCGCGCACCGAGGACATTGGAGAGATAGAGGCTGGCGGTCTGCCGCAGATGGGGCTGCGCGGCTTCATCGAGCTGCACCACGAGGCGAGCCAGTTCGGCCGGCGGCACAAGCGCTTCGTAATGAAAGGAGTCCAGCCAACGAATCAGTTCTATCAGCGCAGCCGGTGCCGCACCGGACGCGATCCCGCCAAGCACGTGCTTCAGCGACTCAGGCTGCTGGAGCGGGTGCGCCTCTGCGGCAACAGAATCAAGCACCATGACGACCGCCCTCTCTCCCGTTACGGCCATGCCGAAAAATTAGGTTCCTTGCGCGCGGCGATGGTAGCACAAAGGGCTTTGCGTCTCGCCCGCCCCACAGTCCCCGGATCGTGGAAAGCCCCACCCCCGCCCCCCGAAGGTATCGGTTAAGATTCAGGCTTTTGGCGCCCCATGCGACAGTACCTCGAACTCATGCGCCACGTGGCGGAACGCGGCCACCGCAAGGACGACCGCACCGGCACCGGCACCCTCTCCGTCTTCGGCTGGCAGATGCGTTTCGATCTCGCCGAAGGCTTCCCGCTGCTCACCACAAAAAAGCTGCACACCCGCTCGATCATCCACGAGCTGCTGTGGTTCCTCCGCGGCGACACCAACATCCAGTACCTGAAGGACAACAAGGTCTCCATCTGGGACGAGTGGGCCGATGAAAACGGCGAGCTCGGCCCGGTGTATGGCAAGCAGTGGCGGCGCTGGGAAACCCCCGACGGGCGCAGCATCGACCAGATCGCCCAGCTCATCGAAGCGCTCAAGAAGAACCCGGACTCCCGCCGCCACATCGTGTCGGCCTGGAACCCGTCTGAGGTGGATCGCATGGCCCTGCCGCCCTGCCACGCGCTGTTCCAGTTCTACGTCGCCGGCGGCAAACTGTCCTGCCAGCTGTACCAGCGCAGCGCTGACATCTTCCTCGGCGTGCCTTTCAACATCGCCAGCTACGCGCTGCTGACGATGATGGTGGCCCAGGTGTGCGGCTACGAGCTCGGCGATTTCGTGTGGACCGGCGGCGACTGCCACCTCTACGTGAATCACCTGGAACAGACCCAGCTGCAGCTGTCCCGCGAACCACGTGCGCTGCCGACGATGCGCATCAACCCGGACGTGAAGAGCATTTTCGACTTCAAGATCGAGGACTTCACCCTGGAAGGCTACGACCCGCATCCGCACATCTCCGCGCCGGTGGCGGTCTGACATGGCACGCCCGCTGCTCGCGCTGATCGCCGCCTGTGCCCGCGGCGGCGTCATCGGCATCGAAAACCGCCTGCCTTGGCACCTGCCGGAGGACATGAAGTTCTTCCGCGAAACGACCCGCGGCAAGCCGGTGATCATGGGCCGCAAGACCTGGGAATCCCTGCCCGATGCCTTCCGCCCGCTACCCGGCCGGCTGAACATCGTGGTCAGCCGCAACCCGGACTTCCAGGCCGCCGGTGGCCGGGTCGTTGCCAGCCTGGAGGCCGCGCTGGCGGCCGCCGGCGACGCGGAGATCGCCTTCGTGATCGGCGGTGCCGAACTCTATCGCCAGGCCCTGCCGCTGGCCGACCGCCTGCTGCTCACCGAGATCGACCGGGATTACGCCGGTGACGCCCTCTTCCCGGATTTCGACCGCAGTGTCTGGCGGGAAGCTTCCCGGCAAACCCAGGTGGCCGAATCGGGCCTGCCCTTCGCCTTCGTCAGCTACGAACGAAACGCCTGAGCCACGCCATGGGCAAGGCGCAACAGCCCGCTACACAATGAAAAACGCCGCGCTTTCAGCCGCGGCGTTTTTCATGCGAGGCTCGGCAGGACTCAGCCGCGCACGCAATCCACGTAGTAATGGATGCGCCCGTCGCGCTCTTCCTTCACGAGGCCATGCACATCGGTCTCGAAGCCCGGGAAACGGTCGTTGAACTCCCGCGCGAAGCGCAGGTACTGGACCACGGTCTTGTTGAAACGTTCTCCCGGAATCAACAGCGGGATGCCCGGCGGATACGGGGTCAGCAGCACGCTGGTGACGCGGCCTTCCAGTTCGTCGATGGGCACCCGCTCGATTTCCCGGTGGGCCATCTTGGCGAAGGCGTCGGCCGGCTTCATCGCCGGGACCATGTCCGACAGGTACATCTCGGTGGTCAGGCGGGCCACGTCGTTCTGCTTGTAGATGTCGTGGATCTGCTGGCACAGGTCGTGCAGGCCGATGCGCTCGTAACGCGGGTGCTTGGCGATGAACTCGGGCAGCACGCGCCACAAGGGCTGGTTCTTGTCGTAGTCGTCCTTGAATTGCTGCAGCGCGGTCAGCAGCGTGTTCCAGCGGCCCTTGGTGATGCCGATGGTGAACATGATGAAGAACGAGTACAGGCCAGTCTTCTCGACAATGACGCCGTGCTCGGCCAGGTACTTGGTGACGATCGCAGCAGGGATGCCGAAGTCGTCGGCGAAATCGCCGTCCACGTCGAGGCCCGGGGTGATGATGGTGGCCTTGATCGGGTCGAGCATGTTGAAGCCCGCCGCAATGTTGCCGAAACCGTGCCAGCGCTCGGAGTCGCGCAGCATCCATTCTTCACGATCGCCCACACCTTCGTCAGCGAGGTAGTCGGGGCCCCACACCTTGAACCACCAGTCGACGCCCCACTCCTCGTCCACCTTGCGCATCGCGCGGCGGAAGTCGAGGGCTTCGGCCAGGGATTCCTCCACCAGCGCGGTACCGCCCGGCGCCTCCATCATCGCCGCTGCCACATCGCAGGACGCGATGATGGAGTACTGCGGCGACGTGGACGAGTGCATCAGGTAGGCCTCGTTGAAGATGTCCCGGTCCAGCCTGCGGGTCTGGGAATCCTGCACGAGGATCTGCGAGGCCTGGGACAGGCCGGCCAGCAGCTTGTGGGTGGACTGGGTCGAGAACACCATCGACTCGCTGCAGCGCGGGCGGTCGGCACCCATCGCGTGGTAGTCGCCGTAGAAGTCATGGAAGGCCGCGTGGGGCAGCCAGGCCTCGTCGAAGTGCAGGGTATCGATCTCGCCGTCCAGCATCTCCTTGATGGTCTCCACGTTGTAGAGGATGCCGTCGTAAGTGGACTGGGTGATCGTCAGGATGCGCGGCTTCTTGTCCTTCACCGCGCGGGCGAAGGGATTGGCCTCGATCTTGCGGCGGATGTTGTCGAGCTTGAACTCGTCCAGCGGGATCGGCCCGATGATGCCGAAGTGGTTGCGGGTCGGCGTCAGGAACACTGGGATCGCCCCGGTCATGATGATCGAGTGCAGGATCGACTTGTGGCAGTTGCGGTCCACCACCACGATGTCGTCCGGCGCCACAGTGGAGTGCCACACCATCTTGTTGGAAGTGGACGTGCCGTTGGTGACGAAGTACAGGTGGTCGGCATGGAAGATCCGTGCCGCATTCCGCTCGGAGGCCGCCACCGGGCCGGTGTGGTCGAGCAGCTGGCCGAGCTCATCCACCGCGTTGCAGACGTCAGCGCGCAGCATGTTCTCGCCGAAGAACTGATGGAACATCTGGCCCACCGGGCTCTTCAGGAAGGCGACCCCGCCGGAGTGGCCGGGGCAATGCCAGGAGTACGAGCCATCGGCCGCATAATGGGTCAGCGCGCGGAAAAATGGCGGCGGCAGGGAATCCAGGTAGGCACGGGCTTCCCGCACGATGTGGCGGGCAACGAACTCCGGCGTGTCCTCGAACATGTGGATGAAGCCATGCAGTTCGCGCAGCACATCGTTCGGGATGTGGCGGGAAGTCCGGGTTTCGCCGTACAGGAAGATCGGAATATCCGCATTGCGAAAACGGATTTCCTCAACGAAGGCGCGCAGATCGGCAATCGCCTTTTCGGTGGCTTCTGGAGACGAGAATTCCTCATCGTCGATGGACAGGATGAAGGCCGACCCGCGGCTCTGCTGCTGGGCGAAGGACGCCACGTCACCGTAACTGGTCACCCCCAGCACCTGCAGGCCTTCCTTCTCAATGGCTTCCGCCAGGGCCCGGATACCCAGCCCGGACGTGTTTTCCGAACGGAAGTCCTCATCGATGACGATGACCGGAAAATTGAAGCGCATTCTCGACTCCTCGATGCCCGACTTTCGGCCCGGGCGGATCAACAAAAAGCGTTGGGCGGACTTGCGTGCTTGCGCATAGTCCGCCCGGTGTCGGTGACGTTACAACAGAAATATTTCAGATCTTCGGCAGCGTTACGCCGGTCTGGCCGAGATACTTTCCGCCGCGGTCCTTGTAGGACGTGGCGCACACCTCGTCCGACTCGAAGAACAGCATCTGGGCTACGCCTTCGTTGGCGTAGATCTTGGCCGGCAGCGGCGTGGTGTTGGAGAACTCCAGTGTCACGTGGCCTTCCCACTCGGGCTCGAGCGGCGTCACGTTGACGATGATCCCGCAGCGCGCATAGGTGGACTTGCCCAGGCACACAGTCAGCACGCTACGCGGGATGCGGAAGTACTCGACGGTGCGTGCCAGCGCGAAGGAGTTCGGCGGAATGATGCACACGTCGCCGGTGAAATCCACGAAGTTGCGCTCGTCGAAGTTCTTCGGATCGACGATCGTGGAGTTGATGTTGGTGAAGATCTTGAATTCGTTGGCGACGCGCACGTCGTAGCCGTAGCTCGATGTCCCATAGGACACGATCTTGCCGCCCTCATTCTGGCGCACCAGTTCGGGGGCAAACGGTTCGATCATGCGCGCATCGCCTTCCGCCATGCGGCGAATCCACTTGTCCGATTTGATGCTCACGCGAGGGCCCCTGCACAAAAACGCGCATTCTACATGCAGAGGCCCGCCGTAGAGACGTCAATTGCGGGCATTGATGCAATGCCCGCAACTACTTCTTCTTATCCTCTTCCGGATCATCCTTGACCACGTCGTAGATGCCCTTGCCGACCTTGAACGGCACCTTCACCACCTCGACGCCGACATCCACCGCCGCACCGACGACGGTACCCACCACACAACCGCCCAGGCTCAGGCTGGCCAGCACCAGCAGGCCGCCGGCCACCATCCGTTGCAGGCCGCTCACGTGTTCTGCACCACGATGTTGGGGAACTTGTGGCTCATGTCCTTGGCCCGTTCGGCGATGCTGATCGCCACCTTGCGGGCGATGCCCTTGTAGATCTCGGCGACGCGGCCGTCCGGATCGGCGACCACCGTCGGCACGCCGCTGTCCACTTCCTGGCGGATCTGGATGTCGAGGGGCAGCGCGCCGAGGAAGGGCACGCCGTAGTCGGCACACATGGCCTGGCCGCCGCCAGTACCGAAGATGTGCTCCTCGTGGCCGCAGTTGGAACAGATGTGGATGCTCATGTTCTCGACGATGCCGATGATCGGCACGCCGACCTTCTCGAACATCTTGAGGCCCTTGCGGGCGTCCAGCAGCGCGATGTCCTGTGGCGTGGTGACGATCACCGCGCCGGTCACCGGCACGGTCTGGGACAGGGTCAGCTGGATGTCGCCGGTGCCCGGCGGCATGTCGATGACCAGATAGTCCAGTTCGTCCCAGTTGGTCTCCTTCAGCAACTGCTGCAGCGCCCCGGTGGCCATGGGGCCGCGCCACACCATCGGCGTTTCCACGTCCACCAGGAAGCCGATGGACATCACCTGCAGGCCATGGGCGTGCAGCGGCTGCATGGTCTTGCCGTCGAGGGAATCGGGGCGCTGGCCGCCGATGCCCAGCATTTGCGGCTGGGACGGACCGTAGATGTCGGCATCCAGCATGCCGACGCGGGCGCCTTCGGCCGCCAGCGCGAGGGCCAGGTTGACCGCGGTGGTGCTCTTGCCGACGCCGCCCTTGCCGGACGCCACGGCGATGATGTTCTTCACGCCGGGCAGCAGCTTGACGCCCTGCTGTACCGCGTGGGCGACGATCTTGCTATGTACGTTGGCGCTCACGTTGCCAACGCCGGGCAGGGTCTTGACCTGGGCGATCAGCGCCTGGCGGATCGCGTCGATCTGGGTCTGCGCCGGGTAGCCCAGCTCGATGTCGAAGGACACGTCGGCACCGCTCACGCGCAGGTTCTTCACCAGGCGGGAGGAGACGTAGTCCTTGCCGGTATTGGGATCGACGAACTGCTTCAGGCAGTCGAGGACACTCTGGTCGGTAAGGCTCATGGTATCGGGGGCCGGCGAGCGGCGGAAAAATGAAAACATGGTGAACGGCACGCGGGGCGAGGTAAACCCGAGTAATTTTGTCCAGTTTACCAAAACGGGCAGGCTCCGCGAGGGCGGAATCGCTTTGCTAGAATGCCGGATTCAGAACAATCGTGCATCAGGCCCATCCATGACCCCCCCGCGCAAGATCCTCGTCACCAACGCTCTGCCCTACGCCAACGGCGACATCCACCTCGGTCACCTGGTCGGCTACATCCAGGCCGACATCTGGGTGCGCTACCAGCGCATGCGCGGCAACCTGGTGCACTACGTCTGCGCGGACGACACCCACGGCACGCCGGTCATGCTGCGCGCCGAAAAGGAAGGCCTGACGCCCGAGCAACTGATCGACCGCGTGCATGGCGAACACTCCCGCGACTTCCGCGATTTCAGCGTGGAGTTCGACAACTACCACTCCACCCACAGCGGCGAGAACCGCTGGTACGCCGAGGACATCTACACCCGTCTGCGCGACCAGGCCAAGCTCATCGACACTCGTGCCATCGAGCAGTTCTACGACCCGGTCAAGGAAATGTTCCTGCCCGACCGCTTCATCAAGGGCGAGTGCCCCAAGTGTGGCGCAGCCGACCAGTACGGCGACAACTGTGAGGCCTGCGGCGCCGCCTACGCCCCGACCGAACTGAAGAACCCGTACTCCGCGGTGTCCGGCGCCAAGCCGGTGCTGAAGACCTCCGAGCACTTCTTCTTCCGCCTGTCCGACCCGCGCGCCGTCGAGTTCCTGCGCGAATGGACCCAGGGCGTCACGCCCGACGGCGAGCGCCGCCTGCAGGCCGAAGCCGCCAACAAGATGAAGGAATGGCTCGGTGAGGCCGGTGAGAACAAGCTGTCCGACTGGGACATCTCCCGCGACGCGCCCTACTTCGGCTTCGAGATCCCCGGCGCCCCCGGCAAGTATTTCTACGTGTGGCTGGACGCACCTATCGGCTACTTCGCCAGCTTCCGCAACCTGGCCACCCGCCGCAAGGACATCGACGTCGCCGACTACACCGAGGCCGGCCCCGCCGCCGCCACGGGCACCGAGCTGATCCACTTCATCGGCAAGGACATCCTGTACTTCCACGCGCTGTTCTGGCCCGCAATGCTGCACTTCGCCGGCTACCGCACGCCGACCCAGCTGTGCGTCAACGGCTTCCTGACCGTGGACGGCGCCAAGATGAGCAAGAGCCGCGGCACCTTCATCACCGCCCGCTCCTACACTGAGCAGAAACTCAACCCGGAGTGGCTGCGCTACTACTTCGCCGGCAAGTCCAACGGCACCATGGAAGACGTGGATCTCAACCTCGACGACATGATCGCCAAGGTCAATTCCGATCTGGTCGGCAAGTTCGTCAACATCGCCAGCCGCTGCGCCGGCTTCATCGCCAAGCGCTTCGACGGCAAGCTCGGCGCCCACGACAGCGCCGCCGCCCTCGACTGGGACCTGTCCGAGATCACCGCCGCCTACGAGACCCGTGACTTCAGCCGCGCACTGCGCAAGATCATGGAGTTCGCCGACCTGGCCAATGGCTACGTCAACGACCACAAGCCCTGGGAGCTAGCCAAGCAGGAAGGCCAGGAAGCCCGTCTGCACGTCGTGTGCACCACCGCCATCAACATCTTCAAAGCCCTCACCGGCCTGCTCAAGCCGGTTCTGCCGACGCTGGCCGCCCAGGTCGAGGCCTTCCTCGCCATCGAGCCCCTCGGCTGGGACAGCCTGCTGGCCCCGCTGCCCGCTGGCCACGCCATCGGCGTCTACAGCCACCTGATGACCCGCATCGAGCGCAAGCAGGTGGACGCGCTCCTCGAAGCCAACCGGGACTCCCTGGCCCCCACCGCTGCCGCCGACACAAAGCCAGCCAAGGCCGCGAAAAACGGCAAGGACGCCCATTCCGAGCAGCGCCACGCCCAGCACCAGGCCCACGTGGCCGCCACCGAAGCCGAGCAGGCCGCGGAAACCGAGCCCTTCATCTCCATCGACGATTTCGGCAAGGTGGACCTGCGCATCGCCAAAATCGTCTCCGCCGAGCACGTCGAAGGCGCAGCCAAGCTGCTGCGCCTCCAGCTCGACATTGGCGAGGAGCGCCCGCGCCAGGTCTTCGCCGGCATCAAGAGCGCCTATGATCCGGCCACGCTGGTCGGCCGGCTGACCGTGATGGTCGCCAACCTGGCCCCCCGCAAGATGAAGTTCGGCCTGTCCGAAGGCATGGTGCTGGCGGCCTCCGACAGCAACGGCGAAGTCCCGGGCCTCTTCATCCTGTCGCCGGACAGCGGCGCCACTCCGGGCATGCGCGTCAAATGAGCGCCTCGCCCCTGCCCCGCCTGACCCCGGCCTTCTGGGCCTGGGCGGCCATCGACATGATCGGCGTGCTGGTCCTCGCACTGGGCGCGGCCTACCTCATGGAAGACCGCGCGTCGCTGCTGCCAGGCTTTCCCGCCAACAGCCTGCAAGCCTGGATCTGCGTGGGCGGCGGCATCGTTGCCGTCTTCGTGGCGGCGGTGAAGATGCTGGTGGAAGTCATGCACGCCGCCGCGTCCCGTGGCAAACAGGCCGCCAACGACAAGCACTTTTTCCGCTAAGCCGAAGGAAACCACAACCATGCCCATGACCGCCCGCAAACGATGGTTCGTCCAACATCGCACCGGGCCCGGTCTCACCCCTCCGCAAGCAGCACCAGCCGGCGCACACCCGATATTCCTTCTTTTGCGGAGGCCTCATGGCCAAGATTGCGTTTCACCCCAAGCTTCTCGACACCCTGCCGGGTTATGACGGCACCCAATTCAGCCGCGATGCGTCCGCCGGCCTGACGGTCGGCGTCCTCGCCCTGCCCCTCGCGATGGCCTTCGCCATCGCTTCGGGCATGTCCCCCACCGCCGGCATCTGGACGGCCATCGTCGCCGGCTTCCTGATCTCCGCCCTCGGCGGTTCCCGTGTGCAGATCGGCGGGCCGACCGGCGCCTTCATCCCGATCATCTATGGCATCGTCGCCGACTACGGCGTGCAGAACCTGCTCGTCGCCACGATGCTGGCCGGCGCCATCCTCGTTGCGATGGGCGCGTTCCGCCTCGGCAACCTGATCCGCTTCATTCCCAAGACGGTGGTGATCGGCTTCACCAACGGCATCGCGGTGGTGATCTTCCTCGCCCAGATCAAGGACTTCCTCGGCCTGCGCGTCGAGCACATGCCCGGCGAGTTCTTCGGCAAGGTCGAAGCGTTGGCAGCCAACCTGCACACCATCGATATCCCGACCGTCGCCCTGTCGATCGCCTCGCTCGTCGTGCTGCTGTCATGGAACCGGCTGGCCAAACGCTTCACGCTGCTGGCCCGTATGCCTGGCCCGCTGGGCGTACTGGTCGTTGCGACCGTTGCCAACGCGCTGCTGCACTTGCCGGTGGAGACCATCGGTAGCCGCTTCAACGGCATCCCGCAGGATCTGCCCGCCTTCGCACTGCCCGAGCTGTCGCTACCCATCCTCGGCAAGCTGATCTCGCCGGCCCTGACCATCGCCCTGCTCGGCGCCATCGAATCCCTGCTGTCAGCGCGCGTCGCGGATGGCTCCATCGACGACCGCCACGACCCCAACCAGGAACTGATCGCCCAAGGCATCGCCAACATCGCCGCACCGCTGTTCGGCGGCTTCGCCGCCACAGGCGCCATCGCCCGCACCGCAACCAACGTACGCACCGGTGGCCGCAGCCCCGTGGCCGGCATGGTGCATGCGCTGGTATTGCTGGCCGTCGTGCTGGTGCTGGCCCCGTTCGCCAAGCACATTCCGCTGGCCACCCTGTCGGCGATCGTCGTCGTGGTGTCCATCAACATGGGCGAATGGCACGAGTTCCGCGGGCTGGGGCGCTTCTCGCTGAATTACCGTGCGGTCCTGCTGACGACCTTCTTCGTCACCGTGGTCTTCGACCTGACGCTGGCGGTCGAACTGGGCATGGTGCTGGCCAGCCTGGCCTTCATCTACCGCATGTCGGACCTCACCCGCGTCGAACGCAGGCCCCTCGGCGAACTGGCGATGCTGCCGCAGTTCCTCTACCCGGACGGCACGCCGCGGGTGGTCGCCTATTCCCTCTACGGCTCCCTGTTCTTCGGAGCGATCCACAAGCTCGAAACCCTGCTGGCGCCCACCGAGCGACACCCGGAAATCGTCATCCTCGAAATGCAGCATCTGGTCAGCCTCGACACCACCGGCCTGGAAGGCCTCGAGAGCCTGTGCAAGAACCTGCACAAAAGGGGCTGTGCGCTTATCCTGTGTAACCTCAACACGCAGCCCGGCTCGCTGATCGAGCGTTCCGGCTTCGCCGACGAAGTTGGCCCCAACAACATCTGCGGCGACCTGTACGGTGCTCTTGCCCGTTCCAGAGAACTCCTCCCGAGGTTCATGGATGAAGACAACATCTGACCCCATCGCCCGCCTGTTGCGCATCCACGGCATCGTGCAGGGCGTCGGCTACCGCAACGCGCTGCACGCCCAGGCCCGTCAGCTGGGCCTGGCCGGCTGGGTGCGCAACCGCAGCGACGGGACCGTCGAAGCCCTGGTCGCCGGCCCGGCTGCGGCCATCGACACGATCATCGAATGGGCCCGGCGCGGCCCGCCGGCCGCCCGCGTCAGCAAGGTAGACTGGGAAAGCACCTCACCACCCGACAGCCTCGGCTTCACGCGCGCCGACACGCTCTGAGCCATGCCGGCGGCGTGCCTGGCGACAAATGGCGTTAGAATACAGCGGTCGCCATCCCCCTCGACCTCAAGACGTCTCCTCCTACCGTGGCCCTTCCTTCCACTCCAGAAGACGCCGGCAGTCTCGATTTCTCGACCGCCCTGTTCGAGCGCTTTCCGACCCTGATCTGGCGATCTGGCGTCGATGCCAAATGCAGCTATTTCAATCAGACCTGGCTGGATTTCACCGGCCGCACGCTCGAAGACGAACTGGGCGACGGTTGGACCATCGGGATCCACCCGGAGGATTTCGACCGTAGCATCGGCACCTATCTCGAACACTTTGCGGTGCAAACGCCTTTCGAGATGGAGTACCGGCTGCGCCGCCACGACGGCAGCTACCGCTGGATCATCAATACAGGCCGCCCGGTCTTCGACGGAAACGGCGAATTCACAGGCTACATCGCCTCCGGCCTGGACATCACCGACCGGCGCAACACCGAAGCCGAGCTCCGCGAGCGCGAAGAGAGCATGCGCACCCTGCTCGCCTCAATGGGTGAAGGGGTGATTCTGCGTGACGCCCACGGCAAGGTACTGCTGCACAACACCAGCGCAGAGAAGATCTTCGGCCTCAGCCCCGCGGAAATGCAAACCTGGGAACTCAACCAGGACAGCGGCCTGGTGCGTTACCTCAACGAGGACGGTGGACCTGCCGAGCTCACCCAGATCCCATCCATGCGGGCACTGGCCAGCGGGCAGGCCCAGGCCGGTCCCCTCGGCGTGGAACGGCGGGATGGCAGCCTGCGCTGGGTGTGGGTCAATTCGGTCCCGCTCTATGAGGACGACAGCGACACACCACGCGGCGTCATCACCACCATCGCCGACATCACCGCTCGACGGGAGAGCGAGGAACAGCTCCGTCTGGCCTGGACGGTGTTCCGCAACAGCGTCGAGGCGATCATCGTCACCGACGCCAGCCAGCACATTCTGTCGGTTAACAAGGCCTTCACTGAAGTAACCGGCTACAGTGCTGAAGAGGCCGTCGGCCAGACGCCGAAACTGCTCAAGTCCGGCCACCACGATCCGGCCTTCTACGAAGCCATGTGGGCGGAGATCGAGGAGCACGGTTTCTGGCAGGGGGAAATCAACGACCGCCGCAAGAACGGCACGCTCTATCCGTCGGCCCTGTCGATCAGCGCCGTGCGGGACAACGCCGGGCGGATCAGCCACTACGTGGCCGTCTTTTCCGACATCACCGAACGCAAGGCCTCGGAGGCGCGCATTGCTTTCCTGGCACAGCACGACGCGCTGACCGGCCTCCCCAATCGAACGCTACTCCACGATCGCCTCGAACAGGCCCTTGCCAACGCGGTACGGCGGCAGAAGCGGATCGCCCTGCTGTTCCTCGACCTGGACCGCTTCAAGACCATCAACGACTCCCTCGGCCACATGATGGGAGATCAGTTGCTGCAAGGCGTCGCCCTGCGCTTGTCGGCCTGCGTCCGCGAGACCGACACTGTCAGCCGCCAGGGCGGCGACGAGTTCCTGATCGTCCTCACCGACGTGGAGGTCCCGGCCGACGCCGCCCGCGTCGCCGAGAAGATCCTCGACCGCCTGCGCGAGCCCTTCGAGATCGATACCCAGCAACTCGGCACCTCGTTCTCCATCGGCATCGCCCTCTATCCGGAAGACGGCATCAACGTCGAGAGCCTGATGAAGAACGCCGACACGGCGATGTATCACGCCAAGGAAAGCGGACGGAACACCTATCGCTTCTTCGACGAGGTGATGAACGTCAATGCGCTGGAACGCCTGCACCTGGAAAACGCCCTACGGCGCGCCCTTGAGAACAACGAATTCCAGCTCTATTACCAGCCCCAGGTGGACCTCGCGACAGGCCGCATCATCGGCATGGAGGCCCTGCTGCGCTGGTTCAGCGGCGCGCTGGGCGGCGTGCCACCAACCCGCTTCATCCCGCTGGCCGAAGAGTGCGGCCTGATCGTCCCGATCGGCCGCTGGGTGCTGCACGAAGCCTGCCGCCAGGCACGCCGCTGGCAGGATGCCGGCTTCCCGCCCATGCCGGTGGCCGTCAACCTGTCGGCGCTGCAGTTCCGTCGCGAAGACATCGTCGCCACTGTCCGCGACGTACTCGACGCCAGTGGACTGGACGGCCAGTGGCTGGAGCTGGAACTCACCGAATCCCTGTTGATGCAGTCCGGCAGCGCCGTCGAGGACATACTGGCGCGCCTGAAGGGTCTGGGCATCCGCATGTCCATCGATGACTTCGGCACCGGCTATTCCAGCCTGGCCTACCTGAAACGCTTTCCGGTGGACCGCCTGAAGATCGATCAGAGCTTCGTACGCGATCTGAACGAGGACCCGGACGATGCGGTGCTCGTGCGGACCATCATCCAGCTCGGCCGCAACCTGCGCCTGGAAGTAATCGCCGAGGGCACCGAGACGCCGGAGCAGATGGAGTTCCTCCGCCAGGAAGGCTGCACCGCGGCGCAGGGTTACCTGTTCAGCCCACCCCTGCCGGCCGATGCCATCACCGGCCTGCTGCACATTGGCACGCTGCCGGCGGCACCGTTCACGACAGATTGAACAACCCGGTCATCGCCGACAGGTAGGCCGTGGCGGCGGGCTCTGTCTCCGCTGGCGCCCAGCGCCCCCATTCGACGTCGCTCAGCGGCACATAGGGCCCCGCCTTGGCTTCGGCAAAGACCGTCCCGCTCTCCAGCGCCACGATGGCATGCCACACGCCGGGCGGCACGTCACAGCCCGGAAGCGCGCCACAAGCCCGGATGACCTGCGTATCTGTAACGGCACCGCCGGCATCGAAAGTCAGCACGCCCAGACTGCCGCGCAGCAGGATCAGGGTTTCCGCCTTGTCGGGATCCAGATGGCAATGGGGGCGCACATAGGAATCCGGCTCCATCGCCACCAGCAGGCGCTGGGCCGGCGCGCCCAGATCGGTGTGCAGGTTGTGGTGGGCACGGCGGCGCGGCACCGTACGCGCCTGCGCCACCAGCCCGTCGAGCAGGGCTACATCGAAGAAGTGGATGCCCATGCCTGTCAGCTGTACAGCACTTCGACGGCCTCCGGCGGCAGCCAGTCGCGCAGGCTCTCCAGCAGGCTGTCGTCCGGGCGCACCCGCCAGCCCGGCCCGAAGGGCACGTCGCCTTCGGCGTTGGCATTGCGGTAGCGCACACGGATCGGGCATTCCCCTTCGCGGAACGGTTGCAGCAGGCTGGCCAGGCGTTCCGCTGCGGCCACAGCCCCGCCGGCTTCGCCGACCTCGCCGTTGAGCCGGAGTTGCAGCGCCTTGGCAAAACGGCCGCGGGCCTCACCGAGCGTAAGCAGCTTGTCGGCAACGATGCGCAGACCGCCGGAGAAGTCATCGTTGCTGACCTTGGCCTCGACCACCAGCACCTCATCCACCACGATGCGCTGGCGGTTGTTGTCGAAGACCTCGGAGAACACCGACACCTCCCGCGGCGTGGTGCCGTCGTCGAGCAGCACGAAGGCGATCTTGCCGCGGGCCGTCATCTTGGCACGCACCTCCATCACCACCCCGGCCATCGTGATCAGTTCCTTGCTCGGTTCGACCTGGGACAGCGGGCGCCGCACGAAGCGCCTCACCTCTTCCTTGAAGGCGTTGAACGGATGGCCGGACAGGAAGAAGCCGATCGCCAGCTTCTCTTCCTTCAGCTTTTCGCGCTCGCCCCACGGCCGCACCTTGACGTAATCAACCATCGGCGCGGCGGCCTCGCCGGGCACGTCGAACAGGCCGCTCTGCAGCGCATTGGCGGCGATCTGCTCGGCTGCCTCCATGGCGATGCCGACGCTGGCCAGCAGCGTGTGGCGATCCACTGGCTGGGTCGGCGCGATGGTGTCGAAGGCACCCGCGCGGATCAGCGCCTCGATGACACGGCGGTTGGCCATGCGCTTGTCCACGCGGCAGGCGAAGTCGAACAGATCCTTGAACGGGCCGCCGGATTCGCGCGCAGCCAGGATCGCCCGCACCGCCGGCTCGCCGACGCCCTTCACCGCCCCCAGGCCATACCGGATGGTCTTGGAGTCGGTGGGTACGAAGCGGTAGTCGGACGCGTTCACGTCCGGCGGCAGCACGGTGATGTGGTTGGCGATCGTGTCTTCGTAGAAGATCTTGATCGTATCGGTGTTGTCCAGGTCGGCCGACATGGTGGCGGCCATGAAGGCCGCGCAGTGGTAGGCCTTGAGCCAGGCGGTGTGGTAGGTGACCACCGCGTAGGCGGCCGTGTGCGACTTGTTGAAGCCGTACTCGGCGAACTTGGTCATCAAGTCGAAGAGCTGCTCGGCCAGCGCCGGGTCGTAGCCCAGCTTCTTGGCGCCGTCGGCAATCGTCTCCCGGTGCTTGGCCATTTCCTCGGGCTTCTTCTTGCCCATCGCACGGCGCAGCATGTCGGCGCCGCCAAGGGTGTAGCCGCCGATGATCTGGGAGATCTGCATCACCTGTTCCTGATACACGATCACCCCGTAGGTGGGTTCCAGGCAGGCTTTCAGGTCCGGGTGAAAATAGTCGATCTCCTGCTGGCCTTTTTTCCGCAGGATGAAGTCATCCACCATGCCGGAGCCCAGCGGGCCCGGACGGTAGAGGGCCAGCACGGCGATGATGTCTTCGAAACGGTCGGGCGCCAGCTTCTTGAGCAGCTTTTTCATCCCGTCCGATTCCACCTGGAAGATCGCGGTGGTGTTGGCGTCGCGGAGGATCTGGTAGGCAGCCTGATCTTCGAAACCCAGGCTCATCAGGTCGAGCCGCTTGCCGGTCAGGCGCGCCACGTAATCCAGCGCCAGCTCGATGATGGTGAGGTTGCGCAGGCCGAGGAAGTCGAACTTCACGAGGCCGACGCCCTCCACGTCGTCCTTGTCGAACTGGGACACCGGCGTGGCGTCCTCGCCGTCGGCGATATACAGCGGGCAGAAGTCGGTCAGCTTGCCGGGGGCGATCAGCACCCCGCCGGCGTGCATGCCGACGCCGCGGGTCAGGCCTTCGAGGGGCTCGGCGAGGCTCCACAGCTCCTGGATCGACTCACCGTCGTTGCCGTCAGCCATCAGCTCGTTGATCTGCGGCTCCTGCTCGCGGGCATCCGCCAGCGACAGGGGCTTGTTCTGCACCACCGGGATCAGCTTGGACAGGCGGTCGCACAGGCCGTAAGGCAGGTCGAGCACACGGCCGACGTCGCGCACCACGGCCTTGGAGGCCATCGTGCCGAAGGTGGCGATCTGGCTCACCGCGTCCTTGCCGTAGCGCTCGCGCACGTATTCGATGACGCGGTAGCGGTTGTCCTGGCAGAAGTCGATGTCGAAGTCGGGCATCGACACCCGTTCCGGGTTCAGGAAGCGCTCGAACAGCAGCGCGTATTCGAGCGGGTCCAGGTCGGTGATGCGCAGGCTGTAAGCCACCAGCGAGCCGGCGCCGGAACCCCGCCCCGGGCCGACCGGCACGCCGTTCTGCTTGGCCCAGTTGATGAAGTCCGCCACGATCAGAAAGTAGCCCGGGAAGCCCATCTGCACGATGGTGTCGGTCTCGAACTTCAGGCGTTCCTCGTAGCGCTGGCGCTGGGATTCGCGGACGGCCTCGTCCGGGTACAACTCGCCCAGACGCACCTCCAGGCCCGCCTTGGCCTCGGCGATCAGGTAGTCGTCGAGGGTCATGCCCTCCGGCGTCGGGAACAGGGGCAGGAAGTTCTTGCCGAGCTGGACCGTAAGTGAGCAGCGCCGGGCGATCTCGATGCTGTTCTCGAGGGCCTCGGGGATGTCGGCGAAGAGCTCGCACATCTCCGCCTGGGTCTTGAAGTACTGCTGCTCGGTGAAGTCACGTGGGCGCCGCTTGTCGGCCAGCACGTTGCCTTGGGAGATGCACACCCGCGCCTCGTGGGCCTTGAAGTCCTCGGGCTTGGTGAACTGGATGGGGTGCGTGGCGACCACCGGCAGGTCGAGGCTGGCGGCGATCTGCAGGGCCTCGCGGATGTAGGTCTCGGTACCCGGATGGCCAGCGCGCTGGATCTCGATGTAGAAGCCGCCGGGGAACCGGCGCGCCCAGTCGGCGGCCAACTGTTCGGCAAGGCGGGTGTTGCCGTTGGCCAGCGCATGGCCAACGTCGCCATCCTTGGCGCCGGACAGGCACAGCAAGTCGCTGGCGCTTTCGGCGGTCAGCCATTCACGGCGGATCTCGGCGCGGCCGCGGTACTTGTTTTCCATGTAGGCCTGGGTCAGCAGCTCGCACAGCTGGCCGTAGCCCTTGCGGTTCTTGCAGATCAGCAGCACGCGGCTGGGTTTGTCCCGGTCCACGTCGTTGGTGATCCAGGCATCCACACCGCATACCGGCTTGATGCCCTTGCCGCGGGCGCCCTTGTAGAACTTGACCATGCCAAACAGGTTGGCGAGGTCGGAAATGCCCAGCGCCGGCATGCCGTCGGCGACGGCACGGGCAATGGCGTGGTCCACCTGCACGATCCCGTCGGAGATCGAATACTCGGTATGGAGGCGCAGGTGGATGAAGCGGGGGGAGTGAGTCTCAGGCATCCCGCGATTTTACCCGTCCGACGGGAGCGGGATCACTCCTTGGCGGAGATTTCTCCGTCAGCTCCCAAACGGCTGACCAGCAGTTGGTCAATGCGGTGGTTGTCCACGTCGAGCACCTCGAAGCGGTAACCTGCAAAGTCCACACGGTCGGTACGGCGCGGGATCTTGCGCAGGTGGTACATCATGAAGCCGGCGATGGTCTCGTAGTGCTCGCTGCCGTCCTCATCGTCGATGTCGAGCACGCGCATCACGTCGCTGGCAGCCGTTGCCCCATCCACCAGCCAGGAGTGCTCGTCCCGGCGCAGTATCTGCTCCTCCTGCACCTGGTCCACGTCGTCGCCGACCAGCGCGCGGATGATGTCGTTGAGGGTAATCACGCCAACCACCAGCGCGTACTCGTTGATGACCACAGCAAAATCCTCGCGGGCCTCGCGCAGACGTTCCAGTACCTCGGCCAGCGTCAGCGTATCAGGCAGTGCCAGCAGCGGGTTGATCGGCGCGTCGGCCTTCATCGACAGGGACTGGCCGGCCAGTACGCGGTTGAGCAAATCCTTGGCATCCACATAGCCAACCACGTGGTCGATGTCACCGTCACAAACGGGGAAACGGTTGAACGGCCGGCTCGTGATCTTCTGGCGGATGCTCTCCTCGCTCTCCTGTAGCGTGAAGAAGACCACACTGTCACGGGTCGTCATCGCCGACGGCGCACTGCGTGCGTCCAGGCCGAACACGTTCTCGATCAGCGCATGTTCCTGCTCGGCAAGCACGCCGGCGTCAGCACCGGCCTGCACCACCGCGATGATCTCATCCGGGGTCACCGTCTCGTTGCGCGTCGTCGGCACGCCCAGCAGGCGGAACAACAGGTCCGCCGCCGAGTTATAGAACCACAGCAAAGGCCGCAGCCAGCGGATCAGCAGGCTCATCGGCCCCGACACGGTCATGGCCAACCGCTCCGGCGAAGCCATGCCGAGTCGCTTGGGCATCAGGTCGGCGAACAGGATGAACAGGGACGTCACCCCCGTGAAAGACAGCGCAAAAGCGACGGTTTCCAGATAGGTGTCCGGCAGCAATGGGGTCAGCGCCGTCGTCAGCCACGGGGAGAACACCCCTTCGCCGACGATGCCCCCCATGATCGCCACTGCATTGAGGCCAATCTGCACCAGCGTGAAGAAAGGCCCTGGCTGGGCCTGCAAGGCCAGCACGCGGGCAGCGGCGGCATGGCCCTCTTCTGCCAGCACCGACAGGCGCACCGGACGCGAGGCCGCAATGGAAATCTCGGACACCGCAAAGAAGGCGCTGATCGCCACCAGCACGCCGATCAGCAGAAGATTTTCAAGCAGGTCCATGCTCATGGGTCTCCATCCGGCTTTACTGCCCCGGCTCTTCCACCGACTTGCGCAGACGCATCTGCAACAGAATTGAATCAGCCTGCTGCTGCAGATTGCGCGAACGCTCGATCCATTCAGCGTCGCGGGTCTGTAGCGCCTGGAGCAAGGCCTTCAGCGCATCGCGCCGGGCCGTCGCGTACTGGATCAGCTCATTCCTTTGCCATTCGCGGGGGGGAGGCGCCATGCGCCACGACAGTTGCAGTACCTGCCGGTCCCAACGGGGAATCAACTCCCGTTCAAGGACCTCCAGCGCCGCCACCTCGGTCATCCGGTGAGCCCGCACGGCCTCCAGAAGCTGAGTCTGCTCCCGTTGCAGGTCCTGCTCTTCGATGGCAAAGCGCTGGACGGTCTGCTGATACAGCGTATCCACCTCCCGTTCATGGGCGACATCGGGAGTCGCACGCCACATGCTTACCCCGATGAGCACGACGGCCACACCCCCCGCCAGCGCGCGCCAAGTCAACCAGCGGACCGGCAACTGGGAAAACACCGGCTCAGCCAGTGCCGCCCCCAGAATCAGGCCACCGAGCAATCCTCCCAGGTGCGCCGCATTGTCGATACCCGCAATGGCAAAGCCGGCGAACAGGGAATAGCCGAGAAACCCGAGCGTCCCCGAACGCATCTCGCGGAACACCTCGACCGGCACCGAGCCCCGCTGGACCGTCAGGTATGCCAGCAGCGCGCCGTACACCCCGAAGATTGCGCCCGATGCACCGATGCTCACCGCGCCCTGCCGCCACCACAAGCTGGCCACATTGCCGAGCAGGCCCGCCCCCAGATACACCACCACGAACCCGGCCCGCCCGAACAGCCGCTCAACGACCTGCCCGGCCTGGTAAAGGGCGAACATGTTGAGCCCAACGTGGAGCAGTCCGCCATGCAGGAACAGGGCCGTCAGCAAACGCCAGCTCTCGCCATCCTGGGTCCGCAGCGCAAAATTACCGCCAACGCGGATCAACAGTTCGGAGGGAATGTGCAGCGGACTCATGGACACCGCCGCCAGCCCGACAAAAACCAGGATGTTGACCGCCACCAGGGCATATGTGACGGTCGCACGCGGCACCCGTACAAACAGCAGGTCGATGAAATTATCGTAATTCAAGGCGCGACAATGGCTTGGCAGAACGGTGCCGCCGATTATACGCAAGCCGGTCGCCTCGTCCGTCGAGGCCGGGACATGACACTCATCTGCGACAGATTCCTCGTTTGGGTATCGCTGCAATCACCCAATCCGGGGCTCTGCGCTAATATGCCGACTCAAGCTGGTTGGCTCTGGATACCCATGATCCACGTTCTCAAACACGTCGAATCCATCACACAACATCGCGACCGTACCTTGCTGGAACTGGGCGTCGCATCGGCCCTGTTCGAACTGGTCAAAGCGCTGGAGGTCAATCTCTACAAAGTCACCGAGCATGGCAACGACAACTTCCTGACTCAGGTCGTACACGTGGCCCCCGAAGGCGTGCGCTATGTCCAGGAGGCGCTCGATGACGTCACTGAGACGATGCCGGTTTCCCAACGGCCGGAAATGGCAGCCTGCGTCGAACAGAACCACATCGTGCTTCGCCACCTGGAAGCCACGGGCCAATACCTGCACTGTTTCCCCATCCTGGCCGAACGTCGGGTACTGGGCGTACTGGAAGTAGTCTGCAACACCCAGCTCAGCGAGGAGAATCTCGGCACGGCGGAGGGCTTTCTCGGGCTGTACCGCAACTACATGAGCCTGCTGGACTACAGTGAGCGGGACACGCTTACCGGCCTGCTCAACCGCAAGACCTTCGACGAAAACCTGGGAAAAATCCTCAATGCGCTGGCCGTTCAGCATGCTGCCTCGATGAATGACAGCCCGATGCGGCTGCGTCAGCAGGACGACGGCACCCACTGGCTGGCAGTACTGGACGTGGACCACTTCAAGCGCATCAACGACCAGTTCGGCCACTTGTACGGAGACGAGGTACTCCTGCTGCTGGCCCGCCTGATGCGGGACAGCTTCCGTCACCAGGATCGCCTGTTCCGCTTCGGCGGCGAAGAGTTTGTCGTCGTACTGAGAGCCGGCAACGAAAGCGAGGTCGCCCAGGCCCTCGAACGGCTGCGTGAAACGGTCGAGCACTACCCGTTTCCTCAGGTCGGACAGGTCACCATCAGCACGGGCTATACCTACATTCGCTCCCAGGACACCATCCCGGAAATCGTCGGGCGGGCAGACGAAGCACTCTACTTCGCCAAGGAAAACGGCCGCAACCGGACGGCCTGCTACGAAACCTTGCTGGCCGATGGACTCATCGCCCTCCGCGAGCAACCGAGCGGCAGCATGGAACTGTTCTGAACGCCCGGATCCGCCGCATCTCCCGACCAACCAACCTCCGCCGGCGGAAACCCAGCCCCCCGCAGCAGACTACACCCAGTGGATGAACGCTCCTTCACTTGGTGGCCGCCAAGGCCGGCAGGTCCTTCAGAGCCTGCTTGCGCTCCTCGTCGGCAGCAAACATAAGCGCCTTCTGCTCCGGAGTCAGCTGGACTTTCAGGACATACTCCAACGAGCTGTAGATCCGTGCCATACGCTCCGTCAGCCGCCCCTTGGCGGGAATTGCACGTATCACCTGCTCACGGCTCGCCCCTGAAATCATCATCAACTTCTGGATGAAAGTCTCGTCGATACGGCGGGTCTCCGCCTGCAGGTAAGCCATCTGCACCGGCGTCAGCACTACGGCCGGCGCAGGAGGAGCGGCAAGGACGGCGGGCCCAGAGGCCAGCAGACTCACGACGACGAGCCCGGCACGGAAGAAGAAAAATGTCATGTTCACGGAATCAGAACGGTGGAGCCCGTCGTCCGTCGCGCCTCCAGCTCACGGTGGGCCGTGGCTGCATCGCACAACGGATAACGCTGGTTGATGTTGATACGGACCTGGCCCGACGCCACGATACCGAACAGTTCGTCCGCCATCGCCAACAGGTCTTCACGGCGGGCCGTATAGGTGAACAGCGTCGGCCGGGTCAGGAACAGGGACCCCATCCTGGCCAACAGTCCGGGATCGAAGGGCTCGACCGGGCCGGAGGCGTTGCCGAAGCTCACCATCATGCCGAGGGGCCGCAGGCAGGCCAGGGAATCCAGGAAGGTGTCCTTGCCGATGGAGTCGTAAACCACATGGACGCCAGTACCGCCGGTCAGCACCCGCACACGCTCGGAAACCTTTTCGCGTGTAGACACGATGACGTGGTCGCAACCGTGTCGACGGGCCAGCTCGGCCTTCTCGTCCGAACTGACAGTGCCGATCACCGTTGCGCCGAGGGCCTTTGCCCACTGGCAGACGATCAGGCCGACGCCGCCAGCCGCGGCATGGATCAGGATGGTCTCGCCGGGCTGGACCCGGTAGGTGCGGCGCAGCAGATACTGGGCGGTGAGGCCTTGCAGCATCATCGCCGCCCCCTGCTCGAAGGACAGGCTGTCAGGCAGCTTCACCAGATGAGGGGCCTCGATGTTGCGAAGCTCCGCGTAGGCCCCGAGCGGACCGCCCGCATACGCAACCCGGTCTCCCGTCTGGAATTCGGTGACGCCCTCCCCGACCGCCTCGACGACGCCGGCTGCCTCTTGCCCCAGACCGGACGGCAGCGGCAGCGGATAAAGGCCGGAGCGGTGATAGGTATCGATGTAATTGAGGCCGACCGCATGATGGCGGACCTGCACCTCGCCCGCTGCGGGCGGCGGCACATCGACCTCTACCCACTGCAGGACCTCGGGGCCGCCGGTACGCTCGAAACGGATCAGATGGGACATGCTGCACCTCGCACAGGCATCAGTTGTAACTGAATTGTACCGGAGGCGCATAAGCATCGTGATCCCGGAGGACGAATGAATTCGCCCCTACGTGGCAAGCCACAGTAGGGGCGTTCATGCATCCATCCCTGGCGTTGCGGAGAGGCGGAACCGCCCCCGCCGCAACGGCAGCGCTGACTCAGACCGACTTTTCGGCGCGCTGCTCGAGGGCATCCACGACGGCCAGGGCCGTCATGTTGACCAGGCGGCGCACGGAGGCCGACGGGGTCAGGATGTGCACCGCACGGGCCGCACCGAGAAGGATCGGGCCAACCGACACACCCTCGCCATGAGCCACCTTCAGCAGGTTGAAGGCGATGTTGGCAGCATCCAGGTTGGGCATTACCAGCAGGTTGGCTTCACCGGTGAGGGTGGAGTCCGGGTGCAGGCGGTCGCGGATCTCGGCGGACAGTGCGGAGTCGCCGTGCATCTCGCCGTCGCACTGCAGTTCCGGCGCCTTGTCGCGCAGGATGTCGCGGGCCGCGCGCATCTTGAGGGACGAGGTACTGCGGGCGCTGCCGAAGTTGGAATGGGACAGCAGAGCCACCTTCGGCTCGATGCCGAAGCGCTTCATCTCCTCGGCCGCCATCAGGGAGATCTCGGAAATGTCCTCGGCGCTCGGCAGTTCGTTCACGTAGGTGTCGGCAATCGCCAGAATGCGCTTGGGCAGCAGCAGCATGTTCATCGCAGCGAACAGCTTGGCGCCCGGCTTGAGGCCGATCAGATTTTCCACGTGGCGGTAGTGGTGGTCGTAGGAACCGGTGGTGCCGCACACCAGTGCATCGGCGTCGCCACGGCGCAGCAGCATGCAGCCGATCAGCGTGGAGTCGCTGCGCAGGGCCTCGCGGGCGGAATCCGGCGTCACGCCGTCGCGGCCCATCAGGCGGTAATACTCCTGCCACAGCTCGCGATAGCGCGGATCGGATTCGACGTTCACCACGTCGAAGTCACGGCCGGCCTGCAGGTTGAGGCCGAACTTCTCGATGCGCATGTCGATGACCGCCGGACGGCCGATGAGGATAGGACGGGCCAGGTGTTCGTCGACCACGGCGCGCACGGCGCGCAGCACGCGCTCGCTCTCGCCTTCCGCGTAGAGCACGCGCTTCTGCTCGACGGGAACCGCCTTGGCAGTGGTGAACACCGGCTTCATGATGATGCCGGACTGGTACACGAACTCGTTGAGGCTCTGGACGTAGGCGTCCATGTCGATCTGGCGGGTCGCCACGCCGGAGTCGATGGCGGCCTGGGCCACAGCCGGTGCGATCTTGACGATCAGGCGCGGATCGAAGGGCTTCGGAATCAGGTAGTTCGGGCCGAAGTTGAGGTCGGCACCACCGTAAGCCTGAGCCACCACGTCGGACTGCTCGGCCTCGGCCAGCTCGGCGATGGCCTTCACGCAGGCCAGCTTCATCTCTTCATTGATCTTGGTGGCGCCGGCATCCAGCGCACCACGGAAAATGAAGGGGAAGCACAGCACGTTGTTGACCTGGTTCGGGTAATCCGAACGGCCGGTGGCGATGATCGCGTCGGGACGCACTTCCTTGGCCAGCTCCGGCAGGATTTCCGGCGTCGGGTTGGCCAGTGCGAAGATCAGCGGCTTATCAGCCATGGTCTTGACCATGTCCTGCTTCAGCACGCCAGCGGTGGACAGGCCCAGGAACACATCGGCGCCGACCATCGCATCGGCCAGCGTACGGTATTCGGTGTTCTGCGCGTAGCGGGCCTTGTTGGCTTCCATCTTCTCGTCGCGACCGACGTAGATCACGCCTTTCGAGTCACAGACGAAAACGTTCTCGCGTTTGATGCCGAGGCCACACCACAGGTCCAGACAGGCGATGGCTGCGGCGCCGGCGCCGGAACACACCACCTTGACCTCGTCGATCTTCTTGCCGACCACTTTCAGGCCGTTGAGCATGGCCGCGGCGGAAATGATCGCGGTGCCATGCTGATCATCGTGGAAGACCGGGATGTTCATCCGCTCGCGCAACTTCTGCTCGATGTAGAAGCACTCCGGCGCCTTGATGTCCTCCAGGTTCACGCCACCAAGCGTCGGCTCGAGGGCCGCGATCATGTCGATCAGCTTGTCCGGGTCGTTCTCGGCCAGCTCGATGTCGAAAACATCGATGTTGGCGAACTTCTTGAACAGACAGCCCTTGCCTTCCATCACCGGCTTGGCGGCCAGCGGGCCGATATTGCCGAGGCCCAGCACCGCGGTACCGTTGGTGATCACCGCCACCAGGTTGCCCCGGGAGGTGTATTCCTGCGCGTCGGCCGGATCGGCCACGATCGCATCACAGGCAGCCGCCACGCCGGGCGAATAAGCCAGCGCCAGATCGCGCTGGTTGGTCAGGCCCTTGGTGGGCACCACTGCAATCTTGCCGCGGGTCGGTGCGCGGTGGTACTCGAGGGCGGCGGCAATGAAATCCTTATCCATGTTCTCTCTTCTCTCAATACGGGTATATCGCTTCCGTCCCCGAAACCGAAATCAGGTCGGCAACGGCGGCAGCGAAAGCGATATGTGCCGGAAGTCTGAAATATGTGGAGCCCGGATCGGGCACGAGTCTTATATATGACAGCCGGGCGCCGGGATCGCCGGAAGCTCGACTGGAGCTGGCATGCCGGGAGGTGGCATACCCGCTACGTCTTGTTTGCCGGGATTTTAACCGAGCAAGCGCGATTACGCACCTTCGGTAAATACGGACTCCCCCCGATTGCGTGGCACAATCGCACCCGCCTGAAAATGCACGGACAGACAAACAGAGGAACGAAGATGCGACGCGTGGTGTTCAATCAGAAAGGTGGCGTAGGCAAGTCCACCATCACCTGCAACCTGGCGGCGATCAGCGCCCAGCAAGGCCTGCGCACGCTGGTCGTGGACCTGGACCCGCAGGGCAACTCCACCCACTACCTGCTCGGCGACGCCTCCGACAACGCGGATGACACCCTCGCCGGCCTGTTCGAGCAGACCCTGTCCTTCAAGTTCAGCCCCAAGAAGACCGCCGAGTTCGTCCACCCGACGCCCTTCGACAAGCTGTCCATCCTGCCGTCGCACCCGATGCTGGAGGAACTGCAGAGCAAGCTCGAATCCCGCTACAAGATCTTCAAGCTGCGCGACGCCCTCGACGAGCTGGCCGACGACTTCGACGCGGTGTTCATCGACACCCCGCCGGCGCTCAACTTCTACACCCGCTCGGCGCTGATCGCGACGCAGCTGTGCCTGATCCCCTTCGACTGCGACGACTTCTCCCGCCGGGCGCTCTATTCGCTACTGGAGAACGTGCAGGAGATCAGGGCCGATCACAACCGCGGTCTCGAAGTGGAAGGCATCGTCGTCAACCAGTTCCAGCCCCGCGCCAGCCTGCCCCAGAAGCTGGTGCAGGAACTGATCGACGAAGGCCTGCCGATCTTCAAGACCTACCTGTCCAGCTCGATCAAGATCCGTGAAAGCCACGAACAGGCCAAGCCGATGATCCACCTGGACCCGAAGCACAAGCTGGCCCAGGAATTCACCGCCCTCCACGCCGAACTGCGCAGCGCCTGATGCGGCCCCACATCAGGCTGGCAGGCGAACTCCGGCTATCACCGGCCGGCATTCCCGGCCGGTAAACCTGGCGCCCGATCAAACGCCGTCGAAGCGCCACTGCGGCGCATGGGCCTGCAGCCAGAACTCCAGGACCATGACGATCCACACCATTTCGCCGTAATAGCCAGGGTGCTCCGGCAGACGCTTCTCGAGCACCTCCCGCAGGAATGCCGGGGACATGACCCCGCGGGCGGCGAAGGACTCCAGCGCATCGGTGGCGAGCTTGCGCAGGCCCGGATGCTTGATCGCCCAGACGCCGAAGGGGAGGCCGAAGCCGTGCTTCTTCTTGGTGATGATCTCGTCGGGCAGGAAACCGCGCAGCGCCTCCTTGAACATCCAGCGCAGCTTGAGCCCCTTGAGCTTCCATTCCGTCGGCAAGGTCAGGGAAAAGTCGAGCAACTCGTCACTCAGTAGCGGGAAACCCACATCCAGCCCTGCCAGGCGGGTCGTTCCGACGACCTTGGGCAGATCGTTGTCAGCCAGGGTGTATTTCCAGTCGAAGGCGAGCATGTGATTCACCAGGCTGGCCCCTTCGACCTCGTTCCAGGTAGCTCGCTGCAACTGGCCGGGCCCATGCACATCGATCCCTTTGAGGAAACCCGGCGTAAACACCTTGTCCATCCCGAGGCGGATCAGCAGATTGTAGATCTCGAGTCGATCTGGCATCGGAATGGACGCCTGTTCGACGTAGCTCACGCCCTTGCGTACCAAAGGAATCCGCTTCATCCCCGGCAGCGCGGAAATGGGTTCGACGACCGCCGCACGCAAGAGCGACGGGATGGTGTTGTACCAGCCGAAAATGCGCTGCGTCGCGTAGCGGGAATTGCCACCGAAGAGTTCGTCACCACCATCGCCGGCCAGCAGCTTGGTGACCCCATCCTCGCGGGCCCGGGTCGCGCAGATCCACGCGGGCACGGCGGAGGAATTGCCGAAGGGCTGGTCGTAGGAACACGCCACCTTCGGAATGCCATCGAGCAGATCGTCGGGGGTGACGTAATACTCGTGGTGATCGGTCTTGAAATGGCGCGCCGCGATGCGCGCATATTCCATCTCGTCGTAGCCCTGGGCGTCGAAGCCCATGGAATAGGTCTTGGCCGGCTTGCCGCTGATGCGGCAGAGCATGCCGGAAACAGAGGAGCTATCGGTTCCGCCGGACAGGAAGGCGCCCGTGCCATCACCCGTGTATTCCCGCTCGACGGATGCCTGCACGATGTCCAGGAAACGCCCCTTGGCCTGTTCGAGGCTCAGGCCGGGATGCTCGTCGAAACGCGGTGTCCAGTAGCGCGCAAGCTGAAGCGCCCCGCCCTTCCAGTCCAACCGTGAGGCGGGGAGAAGGCGCCGGACCTCGTTGAAGACGGTATCCGGCGACGGAATGACGTGGAAATAGAGATAATTGAAGATCGCCTGGGTGCTCACCGTACGGCTGCGGACAGGAACGCCATTGGCCCGGTCCGACAGTGCCAAGGTGCCCTTCTCCTCCGCGTAGCACCACGGTTCGGTATCGAAACGGTCGTTGAACAAAGTGACCACATTGCGGCGGGTATCGATCAAGGCGATCGCGAAGCGCCCCCGGATATCCGCGATGGCCTCACTGCCCCGGCTGGCGAAGAGGCCCAGCCAGTGCTCTGCTGAACGGGCATCCCCTCCCGCCACGCTACGCGGACTGCCACGCACGATGCACACCAGTCCATCGCGCTCGGCCAGAACAGCCGGACGCCGGACGCGCAAACGCCCCCCCTGCCATTCCCCCACCCACTGGTCGCCATCCTGGCGGAGCACCAGTTCGGCCGCAGGGGTGGCGGCGGTTTCAACGCGCACCTCGATCAAGGACTTGCTATCCAGTTCCGACTCCAATTCGCCGCCTCCAAATGAATTCATTCAAACAACATTCGAACAATATTGTCATTGAAATCCATTACACGGGTATCAACTTTGCCACTGCCAACATCAACCACTTACTGCCGGCCTCGGCAAACTTGACCTGGACACGTGCGTCGTTGCCGCTCCCTTCGGCGGAAACGATGACTCCATCGCCGAAGCGCGCGTGGCGCACACTCTGGCCGATCGCCAGCCCCCCCAGGTCGCGGGACTTCTGCGGCGGGGGCGGCGGCATGCTCGGCGCAGCCGGCTTTGACGTACCGGGGTTGTAGTAGCGGGTGGACGGCTCGGACACGAAGCTGCGCCGCGGATTGGGCGGCGTCAGCCACTTCAGCAGGCCCTCGGGGATCTCCTCCAGGAAGCGCGAGCGCAGGTTGTAGCGCACCTGGCCGTGCAGCATGCGGCTCTGTGTGAAGCTCACATAGAGACGCTGGCGGGCCCGTGTCACCGCCACGTACATCAGGCGTCGCTCCTCCTCCAGCCCATCCAGTTCGAGGGCGCTGTTCTCATGGGGGAACAGACCTTCCTCCAGGCCGGACAGGAAGACCACGTCGAACTCCAGCCCCTTGGCCGCATGGACGGTCATCAGCTGCACCGCCTCCATGCCCACGTCGGCCTGGTGGTCGCCGGCTTCCAGCGAAGCATGGGCGAGGAACTCGGCCAGCGTCGAGCCGTGCTCGCCCGGCACTTCGCCCGCACCCAGCTCGGCACTGAAGTTGGCCGCCGCATTGATCAGTTCGTCCAGGTTCTCGAGGCGCTCCTGGCCTTCCTTCTCGGCCTTGTAGTGGGCGCGCAGGCCGGACAGCTCGATCACGTGATCGACCATCTCGTGAAGGCGCAGGCTCGCCGTCTCCTGGCGCAGGCGCTCGATCAGCGCCACGAACTGGGCCAGCGCCGCCCCCGGCTTGCCGCTGAGGTGCGGCACCGTCTGGTACAACGGCGTATTCCAGGTGCGCGCTGCGTCGCCGAGCACCTCCAGCGAGCGGGCACCGATGCCGCGGGTCGGGAAATTGACCACCCGCGTGAAGGCGGTGTCGTCGTCCGGATTGGCGATCAAACGCAGATAGGCCAGCGCATGCTTCACTTCCTGGCGCTCGAAGAAGCGCAGGCCGCCATACACGCGATAGGGAATGCCGCTGGAGAACAGCTGGTGCTCCAACACCCGCGACTGGGCGTTGGAACGGTACAGCAGCGCGATGTCGGCACGGCTCATGCCGTCCCGCACCAGGGACTGGATCTCCTCGACGACCCAGCGTGCCTCGTCGGTATCGGTGAAGGCTTCATAGACGCGGATCGGCTCGCCGGCACCACGGTCGGTCCACAACTGCTTGCCGAGGCGCTTGCTGTTGTTGGCGATCAGCGCGTTGGCGGCATCGAGGATGTTGCCGTGAGAACGGTAGTTCTGCTCCAGGCGGATCACGCTGCCGACCTTGAAGTCCTTTTCGAAGTCGCGCATGTTGCCGATCTCCGCGCCGCGGAAACGGTAGATCGACTGGTCGTCGTCGCCCACACAGAACAGGCTGGCGCAGCCCTCGCGCCCATTGTCGGTGAGCAGGCTCAGCCAGCGGTACTGCAGCACGTTGGTGTCCTGGAACTCATCCACCAGGATGTGGCGGAAACGCCCCTGATAATGGCGGCGGATCGGCTCGTTGCGCTCCAGCAATTCGTAGCTGCGCAGCAACAACTCGGGGAAATCCACAACTCCCTCGCGCTGGCACTGTGCCTCATACTCAATGTAAAGCTCGACCCGGCGTCGGGTGTAATCGTCCCAGGCCTCAACCGCTGCGGGACGGGTGCCCGCCTCCTTCTGGCCGTTGATGAAGTGCTGCAGCTCCTTGGGTGGAAACTTCTCGTCGTCCACATTGAGGGCCTTCAGCAAGCGCTTGATCGCCGCCAGCTGGTCGCCGGAATCGAGGATCTGGAACAACTGCGGCAGCCCTGCATCGCGGTAGTGGGCGCGCAGCATGCGGTTGCACAGGCCATGGAAGGTGCCGATCCACATCCCGCGGGTATTGACCGGGAACATCGCCGACAGGCGGGTCAGCATCTCCTTGGCGGCCTTGTTGGTGAAGGTCACGGCCAGTATGCCCTGGGGGCTGCAGTAGCCGTTCTGCAGCAGCCAGGCGATGCGCGTGATGAGCACCCGCGTCTTGCCTGAACCGGCGCCGGCCAGGATCAGCGCATGCTGGGGCTCGAGCGTGACGGCGGCGAGTTGTTCGGGATTGAGATTGTCGAGCAGCTGGGACATGGAGCGATACGAAATGCGGCGAAGGCCGCCATTCTACCGCCCGCCCGAAGCTCAACCGAGGCCCAGGTTTTTTGTGACAAATTACCTCGCCGAAAATGAAAAAAAGGCCGCGATAACTTGCAGTCGGCGTCGCAAGCACCTAAACTTGAGTTGTGCAATGCAGCAAACAAATCGTATCGAGGGCTAACAAAGCTACACAGAATCAGGGAAATGCGCCGTAAAACACCGTTTTGCAGCGCACCACAAAGCCGCCAGCGAGCGGCTGTCAGAAGTAGCCCCGCGTTGTTTGATGCTCCCCATACCGGAGTAACAGCAAATGAAGACACCCAAAACCTTACCCTGGCACGCCCGCAAGGCCGGCGTGTCCGTTGAAAGAGCAGAAGTACTGTGGCGCAAGGCGCTGCGCGAAGCCACCGCCGATACCGGCTGGGTCGGCACGTCCGAATTCTGGGGCGCTGCCGAAGGCCGCTTCCTCGAGCTTCTGAAAGAAGAGCAGAACACCCTCTGTACCCCGCACATGGAAACCTTCATGCGCAGCCAACACCGCATGGGCCTCCTGCCCTTGCTGGCTGCCGAGCAAATGTTTTCTGCAATGTCCGCCAACTGGCAGCGGTTTTGCGACGAGATGAGCAAGGCAGCCTGAGCGCTGCCAGACGGCCCCCAGAGGCCGAGCCAACCGGGTTTTTCTCCCTCCTCTCCCTCGTGGAGATTGACGGCGTCTGTCGCAAGGCAGACGCCGCTTTTTTTCGTCATTCCCGCCAGCCTCCATGCCGGGCGTGGCCGGTCGAAAGCCTGCCGCGGGCTGCTGCTATAATCCGGGGCTTTGCATCTGCCCACCGGAGTTTAATGTGCTGATTTCCAACGCCTTTGCCCAGGCCGCACCGGCCGCCGGACAGGATCCCCTGTCCAGCCTCACCGGCGTCCTGCCGCTGATTTTCATGTTCGCGGTGCTGTGGTTCCTGATGATCCGCCCGCAGATGAAGCGCGCCAAGGAACATAAGGCCCTGCTCGAAGGTCTGCAGAAGAACGACGAAGTCCTGACCCAGGGCGGCATCGTCGGCAAGGTCGTCGCCCTCAGCGACGCCTACGTCACCGTCGAAATCGCCGCCAACACCCAGATCGTCGTGCAGAAGGGCGCCATCAGCGCCGTGCTGCCGAAGGGCACCCTGAAGTCGATCTGATCCGGCTGACGGCCGGGGCCCCACCCCGGCCGTGCTGATGCGCCGCTGCGCCACCGCGCCTGTCATCCACCCTTTCCGCCCGACCATGAACCGCTACCCTCTCTGGAAAAACCTCCTCATCGGCCTCGTGCTGCTGTGGGGTCTGATCTACACCCTGCCGAATTTCTACGGCGAGGTGCCCGCTGTCCAGGTATCCAGCGGCAAGGCCACCCTCAAGCTGGACACCGCCGCCACCCTCAAGCGCGTGGAAGAAAGCCTCGCCGCAGCCGGGCTCCAGCATGACGGCCTGTTTGCCGACCTCAACAGCGTGCGCATCCGCTTCCATGACACCGACACCCAGCTGAAGGCCAAGGACGCCGTCGAAAAGGCCTTCAACCCCGACGCCAGCGACCCGTCCTACGTCGTCGCCCTCAACCTGCTGTCGGCCAGCCCCCAGTGGCTCACCAGCATCCACGCGCTGCCCATGTACCTGGGCCTCGACCTGCGCGGCGGCGTGCACTTCCTGCTGCAGGTCGACATGAAGGGCGCCGTCACCAAGCGCCTCGACGCCACCACCGGCGACCTGCGCACCCTCCTGCGCGACAAGAACGTCCGCCACATCGGTATCACCCGCGAGGGCCAGACCGTCGTCGTGCGCTTCCGCGACACCGAGAACCAGTCCCGCGCCAAGGCCGTGATCACCGCCAACACCAACGACCTGCAACTGGTCGAAGGGCAGGATGGCGCCGACTTCAAGCTCACCGCGACCCTCACCCCGCTGGCCCAGAAGACCATCCAGGAATTCGCGATCAAGCAGAACATCAGCACCCTGCACAACCGGATCAACGAACTCGGCGTGGCCGAACCGGTGATCCAGCAGCAAGGCCTCGACCGCATCGTGGTCCAGTTGCCCGGCGTGCAGGACGTGGCCAAGGCCAAGGACATCCTCGGCCGCACCGCCACCCTCGAGATCCGCATGGTGGACGACACTCCGGGCGCCCTCGAAGCCGCCATGACCGGCAGCGTGCCGCCCGGCACCGAGCTCTACAACGAGCGCGGCGGCCGCCCGCTGCTGGTCAAGAAGCAGGTCGTGCTGACCGGCGAGCGCCTCACCGACGCCCAGCCCGGCTTCGACGGACAGACCCACGAGCCCGCCGTGCACCTCACGCTGGATGCCGCCGGCGCACGCATCTTCAAGGACGTGACCCGCGAGAACGTCAACAAGCGCATGGCCATCCTGCTCATTGAAAAGGGCAAGGGCGAAGTTGTCACCGCCCCGGTCATCCGCGGCGAGATCGGCGGCGGCCGCGTGCAGATCTCCGGCCGCATGAGTTCCGAAGAAGCCACCGACACCGCGCTGCTGCTGCGCGCCGGCTCACTGGCCGCGCCGATGGAGATCATCGAGGAACGCACCATTGGCCCGAGCCTTGGCGCCGACAACATCAGCAAGGGCTTCCACTCCACGCTGTGGGGCTTCATCGCCATCGCCGTCTTCATGTGCATCTACTACATGCTGTTCGGCTTCGTGTCGGTGATCGCCCTGGCTTCCAACCTGCTGCTGCTGGTGGCCCTGCTGTCCCTGCTGCAGGCCACGCTGACCCTGCCCGGCATCGCCGCCATCGCCCTCACGCTGGGTATGGCGATCGACGCCAACGTGCTGATCAACGAGCGCATCCGCGAGGAACTGCGCAACGGCTCCAGCCCGCAGGCGGCCATCCACGCCGGCTACGACCGCGCCTTCGACACCATTCTCGACTCCAACGTCACCACGCTGATCGCCGGCATTGCGCTGCTCATCTTCGGTTCCGGCCCGGTGCGCGGTTTCGCGGTGGTGCACTGCCTGGGCATCATGACCTCCATGTTCAGCGCCATCCTGGTCTCCCGCGGCCTGGTGAACCTGATCTACGGCAAGAAGCGCAAGCTCGAGAAACTGGCCATCGGCCAGGTCTGGAAGCCGGGCGTCTGACGCGTACAGAACACGAAACGGACACGCAAAATGGAATTCTTCCGGATCCACAAAGACATCCCCTTCATGAAGCACGCGCTGGTGTTCAACGTCATTTCGTTGATCACCTTCCTGCTGGCGGTGTTCTTCCTCGCCACCAAGGGGCTGCATTTCAGCGTTGAATTCACCGGTGGCACGCTGATGGAAGTCAGCTATAGCGAACCGCCGGCCCTCGAAAAGCTGCGCGACGCCCTGGCCAAGGAAGGCTATCAGGACGCCCAGGTACAGAACTTCGGCAGCTCCCGCGATGTATTGATCCGCCTGCCGAACCGTGACGGCGTCGAGACCGGCAAGGTCAGCGAGAAGGTCATCGCCAGCCTCGGCGCCATCGAGGGTCCCAAGCCCGAGTTGCGCCGCGTCGAGTTCGTCGGCCCGCAGGTCGGCAAGGAACTCGCCTCCGACGGCGCCATGGCCCTGCTGCTGGTGATCGGCGGCATCGTGGTGTATCTGGCGATGCGTTTCGAATGGCGCTTCGCAGTATCAGCCATCATCGCCAACCTGCACGACGTGATCATCATTCTGGGCTTCTTCGCGCTGTTCCAGTGGGAGTTCTCTCTGCCGGTGCTAGCCGCCACCCTCGCGGTGCTCGGCTACTCGGTAAACGAGTCGGTGGTGGTCTTCGACCGCGTCCGCGAGACCTTCAAGAAGAAGCGCGGCCTCACCACCCCGCAGGTCCTCGACCACGCCATCACCAGCACCATCAGCCGGACCATCATCACCCACGGCTCCACGCAGATCATGGTGCTGTCGATGCTGGTTTTCGGCGGCGAGACCCTGTTCTACTTCTCTCTCGCGCTGACCATCGGCATCTGCTTCGGCATCTACTCCTCGGTGCTGGTCGCCAGCCCGCTGGTCATGTGGCTCGGCGTGTCCCGCGAACAGTTCATGCAGCCCAAGAAGGAAAAGCAGGAAGCCGTCGTCTGATCCACATGGATCGGAGCGTCACCCTGTGGGTGCTGGACCTCGACAGCCCCACCCAAGACTGCGCCCGTGCCTGGCCCCTGCTCGATGCGGGGGAGCAGGCACGGGCGCAGCACTTTTTGCGGGAGCGTGACCGGACACGCTTCATACTGCGTCGAGCCGGACTACGCGAGATCCTGGCGCTGCACACGGGGCTTCCGCCCTGCGCCCTGCCCTTCATCCACAGTTCTTTCGACCGCCCTTCCCTGGCCGGCATCGAGCTGGACTTCAATACTTCCCACAGCTCTGGCCTCGCCGTCGTTGCTGTCACTCGCCATGGACGGGTTGGTATCGACGTGGAGCGTCGATTGGACGAAGAACTCGATCCCGCCATACTCCAGCCCCATCTCACCCCGACCGCCTACACCGCCTTCCTCGATTGCCCACCCACCCGGCGACGGCAAGCCTTCTACGACTGGTGGGCCCGCGTGGAGGCCTTCGCCAAGGCGCGCGGGACCGGCATCGTGATGTCACCGCCACAGCCCCTCGACGGCAGCGAAGCCGACACCGCCCCCCGCTTGCTCCCCGATGACCTGGGCAGGATGCGGACCTGGCATCCGCAGAGCATGGCATTGGTGCCCACCCACGCAACCAGCCTGGTGGTTTCCGACGCGGTACGCCCGGTCCAGGTCAGGCGCTGGCCTGTCTCGGCGTGATCCGGCTCGAAGTCAAGCCGGCTGCGGCAGGCGCGGCGGCATCAGGAAATCCCGCGGCTGACGACACAGGCGCTGCCACAGGCGCCGCCGCAGCTCCTTCAGGTCCGATTTCGGCAGGCTGTAGGCGCGTACGGCGGTCAGCAGCGACAACGCGAAACTTACTCCCAGATTAAGCACGAACATCACCGCCACCCCGGCGATCGCCAGCACCAGCAGACTGGTGCTGGGCTCCACGTCCAGCGCTGACGCAGCGAGGCTGAGGATGCCGGAGTTCAACGTCACGTGGCGCACATCCAGCGGAAGCCCGAAGAAGCGCCCCAGCACTGGTGTCATGCCGAGCATCAGCCCCAGGGAGATGTTGGTTGCCCAACCCGACATGTTGCGCGACACGATGCCGGCCAAGCGGATCATCCGCATGCGGCCGAAACGGTGGCCGAGGCGGTGTTCGGCAATCGCCTGTGGCAGACGGTGATAGACCGCCCAGTTATCGACCCAGCCACCGGCCAGTGCCGCCAGGTACAGGATCCCGCCCGTCAGCGCAGCGTAAAACACCGTGCCGCTGTCCACAGGGCTCAGCGCATGGAAGACGTAATCCGCCTCGGCACGGTTCAGGTAGGAATGACCGGTTGCCCATTGCCAGGCCGCATCGAAGGCATAGGCGCCGCAGGCCACCACGATCACGTTGGCGATGGTGGCCGCGAGCTGTGAGCGGCAGATGCAGGCGGCGTAATCGACGATGCGTTCGAGACGCGCCTCACCCTTGCTGTCGCGGATGATCGCCGCGAAGGTCGCCGCCGTCATCGCCGGTTGCTTGGTCGCCAGCATCAGGCCGAGCACCTGCAGCAGCAGGAAGCTGAACGCGTAGTTGAGGCCGGAGCCCAACCCCTCCAGGAACAAGGCCAGGCCGGCACCGGCAATCGCCATCTTCATCGCGGCGGTCGCCACGGTAAGCAGACCACCGCCGGCCGCCGCCAGCCAGATATGGCGATAGTCCTTCGGTGTCTCGGCAATGTAGTGCTCGCCGGTCTCGCCGGCCCGATCCACGATGCGCCGCTGAAGGCGGCGCAGGTTGCTACGCACCACATGCCACAGGCTGGTGCTCTCGTGGGCCGCGAAGGCCAGTTGTTGCAGCAGCGCCAGCGCCGGCGCCGGGCTCTCACGCCCGGCCTGCATCACCGCGACGATGGCCTCCAGGCGCGCCAGGCAGCGCTCCAGCACATCGAGGCCATAGACGATGTCCACGCTGATGCCTTCCGCTTCGAGGCGCGTGGAGATCACATGCATCTCGTCCCGGCAGGCGGCCACGCCGGCCGACCAGGCCTCCAGCAGCGGGCCTGGCAGACTCCCACGCTCCCACGCGCATAGCAGGTTCTCGCCGCTGTCGGCCAGGCGCCGGAACGGCGAGCGGGACACAGGCCCCGGCTGGCTGCGCGTGCGCAACTTCTGGGACAGGCCCTGGCCCTGGATCCGCGCCAGCAGCAGGCGGACGCCGTCGGCCATGGCACGCTCCAGCGCCGCCGTCATTTCCGGCTCCTCGACCGGAAACAGGATGTCCACCAGCCGCTGGAAGGACGACGGCTGCAGCCCGCGGACCAGCGTCAGGTCCCGCGTCCGCGTGTAGCTGCGGCTCATCAGGTGGCCCAGATCGTGGTCGTCCCGCGGCGACGGAATCAGCCGCGTGGTCAGACGGTCGCCGAATTCGGACAGGAAGCCCCGGTCGCTGGGGATGCCCACTTCGCCAAACAGGTTGGCCCCGTCGGTCTCGTCGAGCATCTGACAAAGGGCGCGGCGGACTTCCTTTGCGAGCTCCGGATGAGCGGCCAGCACGTCCATCAGCACCGCGAAACGCTGGGTGGCCGAACCGTGGACGTCGGCCGAGTCGATATAGACGTCGTTCCACAGGGCACCGCCGGCCAGCCAGCCGTTGAGGGCCCGCCACGCGTCCATACGGTCGGGAAGATCGTCGGCGATCAGCAACGCCTGCAGGTGGATGGCCAGTTTGCGCAGGTCGCGCGGCCCCTGGCGATGGTTCGGGAGCACCGCATGGACGCATGCCAGCAGCGCATCAATGGAGGGGGTCTGTGTATTCTGCATATCACGGATGGACCCGGTCCGCGATCATTGGTTCGGCAGGACGGCCTGGCGGCCGCCCTGCCCGTACGGATCAGGCGGCGGCTAGCGCCTCGCCGTAGAGGGCCGAGATCGGTGCCTCGATGATCTCGATGCCGAGACGCGCGCAGAAGCGGCGCTCCTTGGCAGTGGGCTCCTCGATCATCGCCCAGGCGGCCGGACCGGTCGCACAGTCGTAGATGATGTCGCTCATCACCATCCGCTCGGTGTCGCGATTGAGACGCAGGCCGAGGAACAGGTAGCGCTTACCCACCCGGCGGGCCTTCAGGAAGGGCGGAATGGAGAAGCCCCCCATCAGCTCGGTAATGTAATCCACATAGTCGGCATCGGAGGCGATGAAGTCCGGTTGCGGCCACGGCGTACCCATCGGCTTGAAGAGCACCGGCAGCGAGCTGTCCACGCCTTCGTTGCTGACTTCCGCGTACTTCTCGCCGTCGTGCTGGTACAGCCGGTAGCGGAAGGCCGTACCGGCCATGCGGGCGATGCCCACCACCAGGATGTGCGGCGTCTTGGACCACAGGCGCTGCAGCTGAGTGTCCCGGTTGATGTCGATCACGTAATCGGGATTGAAACCGGTCAGCCAGCCGTGGAAGGCCGAGTCGGTCCATTCGTCCGAGCCGTAGGTGGCGATCAGGAACTTGTTCACCGCCGCGCGGCCGCGCTTCAGCTCGACGTTCATCGCCGCCCGCGGGAATTCGTACATCAGCCGCGGCGCCATCGGCTGGCCGTTGTTCATGGCCAGGATGAGGCTGTTGCTGTCAGCCGGGATCGGCTTGCCGGAGACCTTGTGGGTGACGTGCGAGAGCGCGCCGGCGCCCAGGTAGGGAACGATGTCGCCGGAAGCGAGGCCCGCATGCAGGCTGGCCAGGAGATCGGCAGGAATGGTCTGACTCATGGATGACTCCGTGGGGATGGAGAAAAAGGAGGGCAAACGCGGAAATCGCGGCAAGCGCCGCACCGGCCGCTTGCCGCGGCCGGCGGACAAACGAGCCGGTGCGTACGGAAATCAGGCATGCAGGGCCATTGCGGGCGGCGCGAAGGCCGCCAGCGGCAGCCCATCCTCGGGACCGAAGCAGGTCGGGCGGTCATTGCACACCGTGCAGCTCGGCGCCCGGCAGGCATGCACCTCGGCCCGGTCGCAGAGCTGTTTGTAGAAGAATTTCTTCCACTTCATGTCGCCGCTGTTGAGGCCGTGGAGGACCGGGAAGTGGCTCTGCAGCACCTCACCGAGCATGTGGCGGGACGGCAGGCCCATGTCCTGCCACAGGTGGTTGGCCGACATGCAGGCGGTGGACACCGCGCAGGCCAGCCACAGGCTGCGCGTGTCGTCCTCGGCGCGGTGGTCCCACAACAGGGCCAGCAGGTCGGAAAACTCGTCGAGGGAATTGGACGGGCGCGGCGCCGACTTCTGCATTGCACGCAGGGCCAGGTGGGTATTCCACTCCAGGTAGGGGAATTCGCTCTCCAGCAGCCAGGCGAATTCCTCGACGCCCAGGCCGGCGATCGGCGCCGAATATTCGGCCGGGCGCAGCGCGGCGCCGGCGATCACACCGGCCAGCGCGATGGTGGTCACGTCGGACGGATCGCCGGCTGCAGCGAGGAGTTGCAGGTTCAGGTTGGCTGGGCTCGCCATGATGGCCTCCGAAAAGATTGACCTCGAATGCCAGTCTTTACGCAAAGCCCGTGCCATACCCGGAATGGTCCCCTCCGCGCCGCCAATGCCGCGCCCGGCGCGGGATTCCGACTGTTTGTCGGTCGCCGCACACAGCCCGCCGACGCGGGCTTCCCGCCAGTTGTCGTATTCGCGACAAGCCCCGTACGGAACGATTCGGCAGGGACGCGGGGACGCGCCCCTGAACGCAACCGCCTAGAAGGTGGTGACCTGCACCGAGTAGAGGCCGCCGATCACCGCGAACTCATCCTCGCCCTTCAACATGCCGGGCAGCAGGTGGTTATAGAAGAAGATCTTGGTCAGCGGGACCTCAGCCTGCAGGATGTAGTCACCGAACTCGCTGGCCCGCTCGCGGGACGTGGAGAAGGAATTGAGATTGTTGAGCAGGTAGATGCTGTCGGAGCGGCCTCCGCCGGCAATCCGCTCATGGGTATCGAGCTTGTTCACGCCCCGGTACAGCGTCAGGTGCGTGCGGTCCGGGTCCGGCCGGTGCAGCTCGTACTGCGTATAGGCATATAAGAGATCGAGCTGCGCCTCAAGGGCGTTGGTGCCATACAGCCCGGCTGACCTCGCCTCCAGGTAGCGCCAGTAAACCTCGCTGCCGGTGTCGGCCAGCGAGCCCCGGTGGTAGCGCGGCGTCAGCCCGAAGCGCGACTCCACCCAGCCCTTCAGCACTGCCGCCTCGCGACCGTCCGCATCGAAAGCCCAGCCGCGCACCACACGCTGGTAATTGCTGTTGCCACGCGCCGGCGCGCGGTTGCGGCACGGCGCCAGGCGCCCGAGATCCGGGCTCAGCCCGGCATCCTCCAGCGCCTCCAGGCGGAAGCTCACCACCATGTAGTCAACGAAACGCTGGGCCCTCAGAGCTACGTCGGGCAGCGCATCGAGCATGTCGAACAGGCTGCGGTGCAGTTCCCACACCCCGTCGATGACCAGCGGCGCCGGATTCCGCTGGTAGGTCAGGCCGCCGATGATCGCCGCCGGCAGGTTGCAGCGGTTGATCGGCAGGCGCGCGCCCCTCGGCAAGGCCGGCACGCGTTCCTCCCCTTTCACTCCGACGACATCCTCCAAGCTGTGAAACTCCTTACAAAGCGTGGGGTCTTGTCGCATCCCACACGCGACAAGAGCACCCTACAAAAACAATTTAATCAAATAAATTCAATAACTTGAATAAACAAAGAGAACATGGCACAGCGCTTGCGATTAGGTAATCACACGAGGCATAGGGTCTCGTCGGATTGATAAACCCAAGGAGAATCGAAATGGCACTGCGTCAATGCGCCATCTACGGCAAGGGCGGTATCGGTAAGTCTACTACCACCCAGAACCTGGTAGCGGCTCTGGCCGAAATGGGCAAGAAGGTCATGATCGTCGGCTGCGACCCGAAGGCTGACTCCACCCGCCTGATCCTGCACTCGAAGGCCCAGACCTCCGTCATGGCCCTGGCTGCTGAAGCCGGCTCCGTCGAAGACCTCGAACTCGAAGACGTCCTGTCCGTCGGCTACGGCGGCGTCAAGTGCGTCGAATCCGGTGGCCCGGAACCCGGCGTCGGCTGCGCTGGTCGTGGCGTTATCACCGCCATCAACTTCCTGGAAGAAGAAGGCGCCTACGACGAAGACCTGGACTTCGTGTTCTACGACGTGCTCGGCGACGTGGTGTGTGGCGGCTTCGCCATGCCCATCCGCGAGAACAAGGC
>JAFEDI010000021.1 GCA_018241725.1 Pseudomonadota bacterium
CAGCTATGACAACGCCCTGGCCGAGACCATCAACGGCCTGTACAAGGCCGAACTGATCCACCGGCGTGCCCCCTGGAAGACGCTGGAGGCGCTGGAACTGGTCACGCTGGAATGGGTGGCCTGGTTCAACCATCACCGGCTGCTGGAACCGATCGGCTACCTGCCGCCGGCCGAGGCCGAGGCCAACTACCATCGCCAACTCGCCGAGCAGGCCGTGACGGTCTGACTCACACCAACGGGCCTCCACGATTCCCGGGGCGGTTCACTTCACGCGCAGACCTACGGCGAGGCGGTCGATGCGGTGACATTGATCCCGCACATGCTGGAGGCGTTCATGGCGAGGGACAGGGGTTTCAGACAAGGAAAGGTCGCGGGGAAGGCGGTGTCTTCTCGGCCTGGTACGCCGGAAGTGAATAGCGGTCGTTTGGAAAAGTTGTCATTGTCGTAGCCTGACTACGACTGACGGAACCAAGTCAAATTGACTTTTCCTTGGAAAAGTTGTATCAATCGTAGTATGGCTACGACTGGTACAAGTAAACTAAATAAGCTCTACACCCGGCTGGCGCCGGGGACACCGCTGGCCTCAGAGGACCTGGCGGCGTTGGGCATCTCTGCCGATCTGGCCGTTCACTATGTCCGGGCAGGCTGGCTCATGCGTCTGGCGCGCGGCGTGTATTGCCGCCCGAACGATACGCTGGCCCTGCATCCCAGCCTGCTGATGCTGCAACGGCGGTTCGAGGGCCTGCACGTCGGCGGCAAGTCGGCCCTCGACTGGTACGGCGTTCGCCAGTACGTGTCACAGCAGCCAGTGCTGCACCTGTACGGATGGGCCGCGGCGCGTCTGCCGGAGTGGTTTACTGAGCGCTTTCCGGCCGAATACCACCGCAAGCGCTTGTTCGACGAGAAGCCGATCGCTCTGCTGTACGCCGGCGCCTTCGAGAAGCGCAGCGGGGCACCGCAGGTCTCGGCGCCGGAGCGCGCGCTGCTGGAACTGTTGAGCGAAGTCGGCGTGCGCCAGTCATTGCAGGAAGCCCGCGAACTGGTCGAAAGCGCCTACAGCCTGCGTGCCGACGTGCTGGGTGAGTTGTTGAGGCACTGCACGAGCGTCAAGACCGTGCGGCTTTGTCTGCAACTCGGACGCGAAGGTTCGCTGCCCTGGGCCGCCAAGCTCAATCCGGCCACGCTGCCGACCGGCAGCGACCGGCCCTGGGTGTCCCGGTCAGCAGATGGTCTCTTGGTGCTCAAATCATAAATCAGGTGTATCTCGATACCGCGCGCCTGCTGACGCAGGTCGCACCGCTCGTTTTTATCGACGACACGTTTGCGCTGAAAGGCGGCACTGCGATCAATCTGTTCGTGCGCGACATGCCGCGTCTATCGGTCGATCTCGATTTGGTTTTTCCCGATCACACGCGGCCGCGCGAGCAGGCGTTGAAGCAGATCAACGACGCCATCCGGCAAGCCGCCGAGCGCTTGGCCAAGCGGGGATTCCAGACGCATACACCGGCGGCCGAGGCCGGCGAGACCAAGTTGCTGGTGCGTCGCGGCCGCACCGAGGTCAAGATCGAAGTCAACTTCGTGATGCGTGGCACCGTGTATCCGGTACGCCGCGCTTCGCTCACACCGGTCGCTCGCGACGTGCTGATGGCCGACCTCGACATTCCGGTGGTCTCACTGGAAGACGTCTACGGCGGCAAGCTGGTGGCAGCTCTTGATCGTCAGCATCCGCGCGACCTGTTCGACGTGCTACAACTTTTCGAGCACGAAGGCATCACGCCGGGCATTCGCCGCGCCTTTGTTGTTTACCTGGCCAGCAGCAATCGCCCCGTGCATGAAGTGCTGTTTCCGGCGCTGCGCGATATCGAGCATGACTACGTGCATAACTTCACGGGCATGACGACCGAGCCGGTGCCGCTCGAAGCGTTGCTCGCCGCCCGAGAGCGCATGGTGCGCGAACTTCAGCAGGGACTGGACGACAACGAACGGCGCTTCCTGCTGTCGCTGGTCGCTGGCGCACCTGACTGGCCATTGCTGGGCATTGCCCATCTCGAACATCTGCCGGGCATTCGCTGGAAGCTGCACAACCTTGCGCAGTTGCAGAAGACCAATACCAAGAAGTTTGCCGAACAGGCCGATGTGCTGACGGCGCGATTGTCGGCCACGACTCCGGGAGCGTAGTGGAAATGGATGTTCTTTACTTTCTCAAGGAACGCACTCGGCTGATCCGTCAGCACTACGAGCAAGCGGCGCATCCGTTCAACGAGACAGGGCAAACGCATCTTCCCATCCTATGAAAACGCCATACATGACCTGCACTTGCTGATGCTGGCATTGTTTGCCTCCCTGCCCGCACCTCTTCCGTCCGATCGTGAGTGCCAGAGTCAAGACCAACCTGCTTGAACACCTCGAAGGCGTGAGCGATCCGCGCATCGAGCGCACCCGCCGGCACAAGCTGCTCGACATCCTGACGATCGCGATCTGCGCGATGATCTGTGGAGCCGAGCACTGGAACGAAATCGCCGAGTTCGGGCATGCCAGGCGCGAGTGGTTTGCGCGGTTTCTGGAGTTGCCCGGCGGCATCCCCTCGCACGACACCTTTGCGCGAGTGTTCGCGCGGCTTGATCCGGATGAGCTGGAGCAGGTGATCGCGTCCTGGCTGGGGACGCTGGCGGCGCGCATCCAGCCGGGGGATGTGGTGGCGATCGACGGCAAGAGCGTGCGCGGCTCGGGCACGGCCGAACGCTCGCCGCTGCATATCGTCAGTGCCTGGGCGAGCGCGCAGAGCCTGTTGCTCGGGCAGGTGCG
>JAFEDI010000022.1 GCA_018241725.1 Pseudomonadota bacterium
GGTTGATTGATGGTCAGGCTTTCCAGAGACCCGCGGCTTCTTCGAGCGCTTCTGCCAGATCGTCGAAACCTTCGAGGCGGGCAGCCTCGGCGATCACTTCCCAAGCGTCGTTGCGGTCGATGGCAGCGGCCGTTTTGGACTCGTCGTCCATGTCGCGGCGAGCGGCGGCGATCATCGCCTCGGTGTCGGACAGCAGGCTGTTTTGGTCGGCTTCTTCCTCGGAGCGCTCGAACTCGACGCGCAGCCATTCGCCGTCTCCGAGCTGCGCCGCCGTGTCCTGCACGCTGTGGACGTGATCGGGGTTGATGTCGTGGCGGTTCAGCCCGTAGGCGCCGGCGAAGTCGTCGGCGTCGAAGGAGTGGCCGGATTCGACATAGAAGCCGAAGCCGCTGACATCCGGGTTTGTGGTCTTGGTCCAGCTCAGGTTGATCGTGGTCATTTCGGCATCCTCGTTCGGTCGGCGCCATGGGCGCCGGAATGGTGGTAGCGCCGTCCGTGGCGCCGTGGGCAGATCAGACGGCGGTAATCGCGGCGACGATGATGGCCGTCAGCGCCAGCACCGTGATGGCGCTGGTCCAGATCATCCGGCGTTCCAGCTTCCCGCACTGGGCGGCCCACTGCCGCATGAGCCCGTCGCGCTGCGCGTCGGACTCGGCCGCGCAGATAGCGGACCACAGGCTGCGCATGTGCGAGGGGACGGCGGCTTCGTACTTGTTCATCGTGGCGTACTCCTGTTGGTTGATACGGGCCCCTAGTCTAGCACGTGTCGGGGCGGTGTTCTAGGACCGGGGCATGGGGGGCGAGGATCGGCGGGGCTACCCCTATCTCTCCCCACCCAAAATACCTAATCCAAAAATCCCCAAACCCTAGCATATTAAATCGTAGATCGTAGTTTCTCAGTCCGTGGATAGTAGCTGCTTAATTCGTAGATCGTAGTTTTTCAGTCAGTGGGTAGTAACCGCTTAATCCGTAGATCGTAGTTTTTCAGTACGTGGATAGTAGTTTTTCAGTCCGTGGATAGTAACCGCTTAATTCGTAATATACCCAGTCCGCAGTCAGTACCCGACAAAAATAAATCCCCCTACCCCCCTTGCCCCCTGCCTCTCCCCCTAGCTACGATCTAATCAACAGAGGAGACCCCCGCATGTTCGACGACCTCGACTTAGACCTCCCCCCGCTGGACCTCCCAGTGGACAACCCAGTTGCCTTAATGGCAACCCCTACTACGCACTTATGGCCAATTGCGTTCATACGTGATCTAGCCCTTGGGCTTGACTCCGAAGAAGATATCCTTGAGCGGCATAGCATATCTAGAGACGACTACGACCGAATCGTAAACCACCCGAGGTTCAGATCGGAGTTTCACTCCGTACTGACCTCCCTTCAACAGTCAGGACAATTATTTCGCGAACGAGCCCGGATGCAGGCTGAAGACTACCTTGCGAAGATCGACAATATAGTCAACGACCCAAACACAGACTACAAAACTGTGCTCGCCGCGATTGACAAAGTAGTCGGGTGGTCCGGGCTCGCAGCGAAAACCCAAGCAGATACTGGCGGGTCTGCGCAGGCTAACGTGCAGATTAATATAAACCTATGAACATCCATCTCCGTGATCCCCAGTACGTTTTAGGCGCCCGCGCTGAATCGGTCGATACGCTATTAGCAATTGCTGGCGGACTATTTTCAGTAGACGTGATGTTCTTTAGTTCGTCTCTACCCCCCGCCGCGCTAACTGCCCTCCCACCCTCCTCGTGGGCCGTGTGGTCTATCATCACTGTGTTCATGACGATTGGTCGCATCCTATGGCCTACGAACCCGGGGATCATAGCAATCACAGCTACGCGGTTTTTGCAATGCGTATTCTGGTGTGCGCTCGCGCTAGCCTACTATCATTCCTCTAACGCATACTCCGCTACCGTATTCGTACTAGCATTTGCCGGCGGATCGTGCTGGTCGCTCACAAGGAGTGATTAATGGACTCCTTATCGGATATAATCAAAGCGTTGGAGTCTAACCCCGGAGCAGGTGGACTTACCCTCGGAACCATGCTCATCTTGTATCGTATCGCCCGTAACGTACGAGCAGATAACCGCGAGGATAACGTGCAGAGGCAGATCGACGAGTGGTATAAAAAGATAGCGGATTCCGTAGACTCGCTTAACGCGCAGATACGCGCGTTGCTCGCAGAGAACGCACAGTTAAAGGCGGAAGTAGCTGTGCTGAAATCGCAATTAGAGGATAAACAGGATGACGTACCAAAGGCTCAGTAGGCTACGTGCGTATCGTACTGGGTTGGCTACCCTCCGTACCTTCGTAGGAACCGAAGAATCTCACGGAATTAGTGAAGCCGAGCGGCAGACAATCGTAATGAGTGATTTACTCGACATCCTCAACAAGCGCGTGGAGCTACAAAATGGCAGCAAATGATTACCAAGTAGGCGGAACGCACTACAAAGACATGGGCGTTGAGCCATGGGACGTAATTGATACATGGCCGATAGAGCAGCAGGTTGGCTACTATCGCGGTAACGTCCTCAAATATACGATGCGTATGGGGGCAAAAGGCGCCCCCACTGACGACCTTCGTAAAGCAGAACACTACGCCCGTAAATTAAGCGAGGTGTTGACACGCGCGCACTCCCCGATCAGTCTCGATGCTGTCAGTGCCGTTCCACTGTGTGCTAACCTCCCGATGAGCAAGTAACTCTCATGGACCCCCGCACATGACCCCGGCCATCAACGCCCTCTATGTCCGATCCTCGCAGGGAGCCGGGGTCGTCCAGAACACCGCACAGCGGCTCGACCTGCCGGTCTGCCTCGTGGCGGCCATCGTCCTCGTGGAGAGCGCAGGAGAGCCGCTGGCGGTTCGATTCGAGCCCCCCTACAGGTACTACTGGGACAACCACTCCGGGGCCGCCTACCGCCGCGTTACGCCCGCTGAGCGGGCCTCGGAGACGGCCCCGCCCGACTTCGCCGCCCTGCCGTCGATCGGCTCGCGGGACACGGAGTGGGCGCTCCAGGCGGCGTCCTGGGGGCCGATGCAGGTGATGGGTGCCGTGGCCCGCGAGCTTGGATTCCGCGGGTGGTTCCCCGCCCTCTGCACCTGGCCCGTGGGCGTAGACTACGGCACGCTTCACCTGCGTAAATTGCGGAATCGCTTCTTGGCCCGTTTTGGGTGGGAGGGGGTAGCGGCTTCCTACAATGCCGGGTCTCCGAACCGCTTGGACAATGGTAAGTGGGCGAACCAATCGTATGTAGATAAAATCCGCGCTGCTGGCGGGTTCGAGGGTCTATGATATGTCGCGTAAAATTTACCTCCCCGTGATAGGCGTATGGGAAGACATCGACGACGTTACACTGCTGAGCGGAGTGCCGAAAGTAGCGTCGGATGGGTCGCTCGTAGACTCCTCCGGGGCACCCGTTTCGGTGGCCGCCGCCGCTCGGTTCCCATCGGTAGCCGTTAGCGGGGCCTCCGTTTCGTTAACTAGCGTTCATATCGGTAAGATGGTACGTGTTACTACAGGAGCTTCGGATAGCGCGGTTTCATTGCCTGCGTCTGCTACTAATGGTGATACGCTTATCACCGCGAAAGCCGATACTGGAGCCGGGAAAGTAAACATTAGTTCCGATACAGCGTGGCTGATAGTGCAGGACGATGTAGTGCAGTGGGTGTATAATGGAAGCGCATGGGTCGCGTTGGACTGGCGCATCTCTCCCGTACGCCAAGTGTTTACCGCTACAGGTGTCTACACCCGCCCGCCGCTATCGCGATACGTGTACGCGAAGCTTATTGGCGCAGGCGGAGGTGGGGGTGGAGGCAGGAAGGGCGCGGCCGGCAGCGTGCGTTGTGGCGGCGGTGGCGCACAATCCGGCGGCTATTCAGAGCGGTTGTTCCCGGCGGGGTTGCTTGGTGCGCCGTTGACGCAGGTGCCGGTGACTATTGGTGCGTTCGGTGTTGGCGGGTCTGCCCAGACCGCAAACAGCACGAACGGCAATAGCGGCATCAGCGGCAGTTCGACCAGTTTCGGGACGTTTCTGATTGCGCAGGGCGGCACAAACGGCGCCGGCGGAACGGCAACGAACGGCCTTGGCGGCGCATCGAACGGCGTCGGCACGATCAACGCGATTGCTGGCGCGGCCGGCAGTACGACCGGAGGCGCCGGAGTACAGCCGCTAACGCATGGCGCGGTGTCCGCCAGCGGCTCATCCGGGGCCGGCATTACGTCTGGCAACGTCGATTCAGCCGGTGCCGCTGGCCGTAACGGCGGGCGCATGGGCAACGACCTTACCGGTGGCGCAGCGGGCGCGTCTGCTGGCGGCAATGGCACGGATGGCCTCAGTCAGCCGACCGACTTCTCGCTCGGATTCTTCGGCGGATCGGCCGGCGGCTCCGGAGGCAGCAGTCTGGTCGGTAACGGTGGTAACGGCGGCAAAGGTGGGTGGCCAGGAGGCGGTGGGTCCGGAGGAGGTGCAGCGGTTGACTCTGTGGGTAACGCAGGCGCTGGCGGCGACGGGGCCGACGGGGCCGCAGAAATCATCACGTTGTTCTGACGAGGTATCGAATGAGTACGAATCGGTTTGCGATAGTGACGTTGGCGACTAACATCGTCGATGGTGTTTCCGTCGGGCAGCCGTCCGTCCCCCCGACGAAGATCGCTCTGGAAGTATTGGAGGGCGAGAGGGTCGGTCCGGAGTTCCGATACCACCCCGGGGAAGTTCCGAGATTTACAGCCCCGCCGGAGGAACCCCCGCCGGAAGACCCGCCGGTGGAGTAATTAGTAACCCCGGAGATAACCAGGTGAGCGTACTGTAGGTTATATGCTTCAAATAAATTACACTTCTCCGGGGCCGATTGCTAGCGCGTTCATTCGTGAGCGCGCTAGCATGTCTCTTTTGCTCGGACCGATCGGGTCTGGTAAGTCTGCGGCGTGTGTAATTAAGATACTTACCTTGTGCATCAAGCAACACAAGGGGCCTGATGGGATGCGCCGCTCTCGGTGGGCGGTCGTGCGTAATACGAAAGAGCAGCTAAAGGACACTACGCTGCGTACGTGGCTCGATTGGCTGCCGCCTAATTCGTCACTAACGGTGTCCGATGGGTGGGGCCAGTGGAAGGAAGTGGAGCGTACGTTCTACTTGGAGTTTGATGATGTACGAGCAGAAATCCTCTTTCGCGCGCTAGATAAGCCAGAGGACGTGAGTAAACTCCTGTCCCTCGAACTTACTGGCGCGTGGTTTAATGAGTGCCGTGAGATCGACGTGGTGCTGTTTAATCGCGCGTACGAACGGTGCGGTCGGTATCCGTCTGTTCGCAACGGAGGGTCTGCGTGGAGCGGGATCATTGCGGACACCAACGCTCCTGTTATGGGGTCCGATTGGTATAAAGTCATAGAAGGGCTACCCCTGGTTGATGACCAGCCTAACTCAGTAGTTCCCGTGGTATCGTATAAACAGCCCTCTGGTATGAGTGCGGAGGCCGAGAACCTGCCTAACCTCACTCCGGGGTACTACCAAGATAAGGCCCGTGGTAAGACGCAGGACGAGATCGACGTATATATCCACGGTATATACGGCGTGTCTGACTATCTGAAGCCGGTGTTCGCACGGCAGTTCAAGCATAAGCACCACGTCTCTACGACTCCGCTCAAGGTTATACCCGGGGCGCCGGTGATCGTAGGGATCGACCCGGGGCTGTCGTTCGGGGCGGCGCTGTTCCAGGTGGACTGGGCGGGGCGTATATTTTTGCTGCGGGAGATCGCTAGCTTCGATGAAGGGCTTACGACGGTATGTGAGCGTAAGCTGCTCCCTCTCCTACGCAATACGTTCCCGGGGTGCCCGGTTATTACTGTGATTGATCCTGCGGGGTTCAATCGTTCGTCGAACGACGAGAAGCGGGCTACGGACATACTCAGGTCACACAAGCTGCGCTGTCGGCCGGCGGATAATAACGACCCAGACTCGCGAGTGCAGGCGCTACGACAGCTCCTGGATGGGTGGACTCCTGACGGCCCTAAGATTCTCATCGACCCTAGCTGTAAGATGCTCATTAGTGGCTTCATGGTTAACTACGTGTTCCAGAAGCACCGTAGCGGACAGTTTTCGCCGACTCCATCGAAGAACGAGTATTCGCATGTGATGGACGCTGCGGGGTACGCCGCTATGTATTTAACCCATGGGTTCCGATACGAAGACGCTACTGCCATAGATGAGTATAGGGCTGCGGTAAATAGCCAGCAGCAGTCGCAGCCGATGGACTCGTACACAGGGTATTGACATGTTACAAGAGACAAACGAAGCCTACAGCAAGCTCGTCGGTGTAGTAGACCGTGTGTTCGGGCTTGCGAAGAGCGATCGTCAGTACTACGAGACGAAGTGGATCGCTAACCACCTGCAGTACCGTGGTAAGTACGACAACACCGTAACGCTTCTGCCCGGGCGGTCGAGGGTGTATCCGCGAGATACGCGCGTGAAGGTGGAAGGCTTCGTCGCAAAGATGATGGAACTGATGTTCCCGGCGTCGGAGAACAACTTTACGTTCCAGCCATCGCCTGTGCCTGATATTCCAAGGGAAGACTTGCAGCGTATTATGCAGCAAGTGCAAGACCCGAAGGAGGTGCGGGAGGCAGTCATGGCGTTCGCGCAGGAGCGAGCCGACGCCATGACTACGGAATGCGAAGACCAGTTGCAGGAACTCGACTGGACGCAGATGTGTAAGTCCGTACTCCGTAGTGGTGCGAAGTATGGGTTAGGTGTTGCCCGTGGCCCGGACGTTATTTTTAAGGAACGTAAGTACTACCTGCCCGACCCAGTTACAGGGTTAGTTAGTACGCAGAAAGAAGATTACCCACGTCCGTTCTTCGACGCTGTGAACATCTGGAGGGCGTATCCTGATTTTTCTGCGCGCGTATGGGAAGACCAGCAGTTCTTCTTTGAGGAAGTCGTTCTCACTCGGCCGATGTTGTATGCGCTAGCTAAGCGTACGGATTTCCGCGGTAAGATAATCCGCGATTATCTGCGCGAGCACACTACCGGTACGTATCGGCCGGCGGAGTACGAGTCTAAACTATACGCGGATGGCGAAGGCAGGCGCTCTGTTCCTAGCGCGCGGCAGTATATGGTGCGTCGCAACTTACTGTTTGTGGCAGCTAAGTACCTCCGTGATATCCCCGGCATGGTTGACTTACCTACGGAAGACGAAGAAGACGTGTTCGTCGATGTGTGGACGATCGACGGGTTCGTCATAAAAGCAGTCCGTCCGCCGCTAGGTGAACGTCCGTCTGATCTGTATCACGGGTTTATTTACCTCGGAGATGAGGAGTCCCCGATCTGCGGCGTAGGTATGCCGGAGAATCTGCGCGATTCGCAGATGCAGGTGTGCGCGGCTAGCAGAGCGTTGATGGATAACACTGCGGCAGTTGCGGGTCCGATCGTTGAAGTGAATGAGGCTCTACTAGCGGCAGGAGAAGGTAAAAAGCAGGTTCGCTCGTTCACTACGTTCCGACGAGACGACATGGGGGCAGATGGTAACATCCCCGCTATTCGTAACGTCTCGGTAGATTCGCATATCCAAGAGATTCTCGCGGTACTCAAATATCAGCGGGAAGTACTTGATGTGGAGTCTATGCTGCCGTCATGGCTTATGGGGCAGACGCAACAGTTAGGGGAGGCGTTCCGCACTACTAGCAATATGTCCGCCATGCAAGGTGGCGCTAACCTGTTCGCAAAGGATACGGTCCGGGCGTTCGACAAATTTATTAAGTCGATGATTACATCTCTGTATAACTGGAACATGGAGTTCAACGATAAGCCCGAGATTAAGGGGGACTACGATGTTATTCCGCGCGGCACTGTGTCTTTGCTTGCTCGTGAAATCCGTGGTATGGCTCTCGATCAGCTTGCCACTACGCTTAGTCCTGAAGATAGGGCGTTAATTGATACACGCGAGATGCTTATCGAGCGTATAAAGTCTCGTGACCTCCCGACTAAGTTGATCCTGAGTGAGCAGCAAGCTGCGGCAGCACAGCAGTCTATGCAGCAGCAGGCTACGGCCGCACAGCAGATTGAACAGTCTCTTACGGCGGCTAAAGCGCAGCAAGCCTCTGCCGCCGCTAGTAAGTTAGGCGCGGAAGCAATGGCGATAGGCATGAAAGCGCCGGTGGAAGCGCAGAGTATGGCGAATGATTCTACGGCGAATGCTATTGCGTCTATAGGGGGTATGCTGAACGATGGACATCAAATCGAAAGAAGCAGTGCTGATTCGGCAGCTTCAGGCTAGTATGGATACGCGAGTAAAAGAGCTATTACATGAGCTACTAGAACTACGTGAAATGAGACACGCTGTTGCCCTGCTGGAAACTGATGACCGGAGGCTTGCCGGTCGGGGGTTAGAATGTCGCGATATACGCCGCGTGTTATTGACACGTGCGTTGCCCGATGTAGACTCGGACCACGAGGTGAACTATGTCTGATTACGCTGATGACTTCGGGAAGTTCTTCGCGGAAGACCTGGCCGCAGCTACTGCTGAGCCGGCGCCTCCGGTCGAAGACGTGCCGGCGGAAGAGCCGGAGGCCGCCGCCCCGGTCGAAGAGCCCGTCGTGGCTGAAACCCCGATCGTCGAGGAAGAGGCCCCTGCTGCGGCGGAGGAGCCGGAGGCCGCCGCCCCGGTCGAAGAGCCCCGACAGGCGGAGATCGACGCGCTGCGGGCCGAACTGGCGGCCCTGCGGTCGGAGATGGCCGCCCCGAAGGCCCCGGTGGAACCCCCTGCGCCGGCCCCCGCTGCGGAGCCTCAGCGACCGGAGGCGTCGCTTCGAGCCGAACAGGCCCTCAAGACTTACGCTGAGGAATGGCCGGAGCAGTTCGCTGCGATCCAGGCGTACCACACCCTTGCGGAAGAACGTACGACCGCTATCGTCCAAGAGGCATTTGGCAAGCTAGCGCCGTTCGTGGAAAAGATGGCGCAGGAGAAGTTGTTTGCCGATCTGCGCCAGATGAGTGATGTGCGGTTCGACGAGTCTGCGGACGCCGTAGTGAAGTGGGTGGAGTCGCAGAAAGACCCGGAGATTCGTAACGGGTACAAGGCGGTGCTGTTCCCGGGTAGTCCGCTTCGCGCTGACGCCGCTAGGATCGCGGAGGTGTTTCGTACCTATCACGCGATCAACCGTAAGGATACGCCGGTGCCTGCCCCTGCGGCAGTTGTGCCGGCTAAGGAAGAGAAGAAACAGGAGAAGCAGGTTTTGAAGGAAGTGCTGAAGACTATGGCTCCGGTAGCGTCGCGCCCTGGTGCAGCTACTACGTCTGAACCAGACCCTGATGACTTTGAAGCTAACTTCGCCGTCTTTTTGAAAGCGGCTAGCGGCGCTAACTGAGAGGTAGATTCACATGGCTCTGTCCCGATTTGGTGATATCGGTTCGCGTACAGCTTCCTACAATATCGTAGAGATGCTGAAGCGGATGGTCCCGCTTATGCCGCTGGAGCGGTTTGGTCAGTCGGAAGTGGTTCCGCTGAATATGACGCAGACCGTGAAGTGGCGTCGATTTGAGCCGCTGCCAGTTACGACGGTTCCGCTGACGGAGGGTATCACGCCGGCCGGGCATACTCCGACGGTCACGGATGTTACCGCTAATTTAGTTCAGTACGGCGGATTCATCCGGCATTCCGATGTCATCCTTGATGTGGCTACGGACCCGATTCTCGCGAATTATCGCGATCTGCTTGCGCAACAGTGTGCAGAAACGCTCGAAACTGTTCGCTATCAGTCGCTCCTCGCTGGCTCGAATGTGTTTTACGCGAACGGCACGACCCGCAGCGCGGTGAATACCGCGGTATCTGCGACTCTGCTTCGTAAGGTTGCGCGAATGCTAGCGCGTAACAATGCGCGTGAATTTACGTCTGTCGTGGCGTCGAGCCCGAACTACGCTTCGCAGGCTGTGGAAGCGGCGTACATCGTGCCTTGTCATCCAGATCTTGAGTACGATATTCGCCAACTCCCGGGGTTCATCCACAAGAAGAACTACGGACCCGGCGTTACCGCGCTCCCCGGTGAGCTTGGTTCGTGGGAACGGTTCCGGTTCATCGAGTCTACGCTGTTCGCTCCGTTCTACGGCGCAGGCGGTACGAAGGGCTCGATGATCGGCGCTGGTACGGCGGCGGATGTCTATCCTATGATCGTGCTGGCTATGGATGCTTGGGCTACGGTCGTGCTCCGCGGTTCGTACTCTGGCAGCGATCGTAGCGCGGACGGCACGTCTGTCGTGTCGCCAGTTGATCTGATCGTGAAGAACCCTGGTTCTGGCGGTGCGGAAGACCCGATGAACCAGCGTGGATCGGTTTCTTGGAAGACCATGTTTACGGCGCAGATTCTCCAAGATGCGTGGATGTGCCGTGTTGAAGTTGCGGCTACCGAACTCTGATAGGAGGATATAGATATGCACCGTGAAATGGCTAACATCGCCGCGTGCTATACGTCGGCGGGTGTCGCGATCAACGCCCCTGGTGCGGCTACGATCAAGACTACGAGTGCTTCGCAGATCATGTTCAACGGCGCTATTAAGTCCGTTGCAGCTACATCGGCGATTGCGTTCCCGTCTACAATTGCGTCGCAGCCGGCGGGTACTACGTTTACGTACCTCCTGACGTTCAAGTTCTCTGATAGTTCCGCGCGAATCTTTGGCCCGCAGGAACTGCTGGATGTGAACGGTACGAATATCGGCAACCGTAACCCGACGGCGAACGCTACGGCCATCGCGAATAGCCTCCCGCGCGTTCCGAACGGGTTTGTTGTGGTCGGAGCGGTGAAGATTACTACCGATGCCTCGACCGTCTTTACCCCGGGTACTACGGCGCTTGACGCCTCTGGCATCACACCAACGTACACGAACCTGTCAGGATACCCGGACTACGGTATCACGGTCTGATAAGAAGGGGCTCCGGCCCCTTACTTCTCTGTGGGGGTATCGTGGATAACGACAGCGTTGCTAGTATTAAGCGGGCTGAAAACGGATGGGTACTTTGTGTAAAAGTCCCATCCGGAGAGGAATATGCTATGATGGATCAGTACCGTATGGCGGTGTTTACTACGGTAGCTGATCTTACTGCTTTCCTCGGCTCTGTTCTCGATTCCTATCCGGAGACTGAATCCGAAGATGATATGGACGAGGATGAAATGTTCGCGCAATCATTCAGAGACGCCTTGAAAGGTATGCAGTCATGACCGATTTTGATTTTGGGGACATTGATTCTCCGCGGATTATTACCCCCGATACTTATTTGGACACTAGCCCGACCGTCGCGCCTCCGCCTACTGGGAAGAAATATCGGGTGATTATCAGTAGCGAGGCTAACAAGCCGTCAATCCGGTATCTGGCTATTAACGGCGTGTCTCGATATGTGCAGGTAGATGTTGAAGTGGAACTCGAAGAAGAGTTCGTACGGATGCTGTCTGAAGGCACGCGCCCTATGCCGCGCGAAACCCGGGTCGATGGGATCGGCTCGATCGAGAGTATTAATGTGCGAGCGCATCAGTTCCAAGTGTTAGGCCCGGCATGACTACCAAGGCGTCACTACTCACGCAGCTAAAGTTTGAGCTTTTCGAGTCAGACTACGGCGGTATGTGGACGCCAGATTACCTCACTCGTAAGCTCAACGAAGCTCAGTATCGGTTCTGCGAAGACACTGGGTTGTTCGTCGATCGCGCCACGTACGTCGTAAACGTCGCAGCGGGTACACAAGATTACCCGCTCGACCCTAAGATTATTCGTGTGCTAGACGCACGTATCTCCGGGTCGTCTTGCTCGCTAATGCAACTCTCTTATGAGGAGTTTGTAGCGTATGTCGCCGACGATACGACGTATGTGGGTACGCCCACAGTATTTACTACTGAGGCGGCGATGGGTACTTTTTCAGTACCTACGCCATCCGCGGATGTAACAATCAGGTTGCGTGTTCACCGGTATGCACTGCACGAGATTGACGATACGCATGGGTCTGAGACCCCGGCGCAATTCGATCGGGCATTGATTCACTACGCTGCTGCTGAAGCCCTTTTGAAGCATGATGCGGAGTTATCTGACCCGGTGAAGTCGGCGGAGCACCGCAGTATTTATCGAGAAGAAGTAATACGCGCGCGTCAGTATGTAAACAACGTCATGGGCACGCACCTTGCCCTCGAAGTGAACCCTTCCTATGTGGTGTAAATTATGCCTACCCCAAAGGCGAAAGAGCTATACTCTATAGTAGGGTTCAACTTCGGTATTAACAACCTAGAATCAGCTACGGCCTTAGAATCTGACTCTCTAGGGCCGTACTCGTATAAGTACCGTATTGCGCTTCGTGAAGCAGTCAATGTTGACTTGACCCTTACCGGCGGCGTTCGTCGCCGCGACGGCTATTCCCTCATTTCTTCCGGTCGCGTTACCTCCCTCTGGTCCGATACCCGCCTATCTTTCGGCCTCTGCGTTCGTGACGGATATTTATGCCGAGTATCAGAGGACGGCGTACTGACGCAACTCACGACAGTGACGAATGAATATATCTGCTACGCATATGCGAATGGCGACGTATTATGGTCCGATGGTACACGTTGCGGGCGAGTGAAAGCTGATGGCACTTGGGGGTACTGGGGGCTGCCGGTTCCGCCTAAGCCCTCGGCTTCTACCGCATCCGGCGGTGATCTTACTGAGGGGCGATATCGCGTAGCGGTTACTTGCGTAGATGCTTTCGGACGGGAGTCTGCTTGCCTCGGGTTCGTCGAGATTGATGTTGCGAACGGGCAGAAGATCGTAGTTACCGGTGTGCCTACAAGCGGCCGGTCTGACATTACGAACTTCTATGTGTACTGTTCTCTTCCGTTCGGTGAGACTTTATACGTCAGTCGTAGGCTCGATCTCGGATTAGGCGGGTGTGAGATTTCATTGGCCGATCTGAAACGCGGGCAGGAGCTAGTTACCTTACATCTATCCCCCCCGACGGGGGCTAAGTTCATCCGAGTTGAATACGGCCGGGCATTGATTGCACGTGAGAACTACATAGTTGCCTCTTCTCCGCTTAACTTCGATCTATTCGATGAAGCGTATAATACTATCCCATTTGACTCGATAGTCACGGGTATCGAATGTACGGGAGACGGCTGGTACGTCGGAACAGAAAAAGGGCTGTACTTCCTGCAGGGCACTGACTTAGATAGTTTGAAAGTCGCGCGGCTTAACTACGCCGGCGTTGTATCTGGCACGATGACTCGCGTCGAACGGAAGTACATCGTAGATAAGGGCCGCGACGCTATCTACTGGCTTGGTACTGACGGCCTATTCTATTCCGGTAGTCCAGGAGGTGAAGTGGCTCCGCTTGCTGCGGGGCGGTTTAAGGTTGGGCGGTTCGCATCGGGGGCTTCTCTTACACGGCAGTTACGCGGAAGCAGATCGGTGTTGTTCACAGTATCGCCCACTAACCTCGATGCCGAACGCGGAATAGCGCAGGTAGTTCCGCCGCTTGCTCCGTATAAATTGCAGGGGGCAGCGCAGTTGGGCGCGGTAGTATGCGGTATCTAGGGCCGGTGCATTTCCGATACCTCGGCGGAGGCCCCGTGCCTTTCGCCGCTGAATCGGCGGGGCGGGTCGCCCTTGGCAAACTACGAGCGATGTCCCCATCGGTGCCTACCTGTGCGTACACGGTTCGTACCCCGGAGTATATAGTAACAGCCCGCTTCTATTATGGGCGACCTATTGTAGATATAACCCCAATTGCCGGTACGTCGTTGACGGAGGAATACTCGGAAGATAGCGTCTTCGTGGATAGCGGGCTGCTATTCTATACCGCAGAAAGCCCGTTCTTTCGCGCCATATCTCGGCAAACGCAGCAGGTACTAGCCGAGGAGGCCGTGCATTCGTGGCTCGGTACTGTAGAACTCTACGCTAATGGCGGGTATAAGTTTAAGTCGGATAACAAGAACCCCTCTACGGCTATAGAAGACTTAATAGCAACGCTTCCGTACATCGAGTTCCCTGGGCGTGCTAGGCGGCTTAAACAGGCGCTGCTCGGTCGTATGGATTCTCGTGGGGTATATCAGCTATCATTAGCCGCAGCGATCCCTGACTTCGGGCTGTGTTTTACTGGTAAGTACTATTACTGCTTGTCTGTACATAACAACGCGCTGTACGTGGCCAGATTACTATTCTCTTATCAAGTAGCTGATGTAGATGCTATATCAGTCGAAGCGGCGGATAAGGAAAAGAAGGAGGCGTATATACTTTCCCTCGCGGACCTGCGTGACTTGCAGTGGGAGAAATTAGCCGATGTGAACGTTATTGGAAGTCCGCTCGCTTACGGATGGAACTGGAGCCCAGACGGGTTAGCTGGCACTAGCATATGTCACACATTAGAAAGCAACGGAATAACGGCCGTCTATACGGCTAGACGGTATCATATATACATGATAGTAGCGGATAACGGGGAACTCGCTTCGGCTACTACTCAGTTATTGGAGTCGTCCGTTTGGTATCCTCGTAGGCAGTTTACAAATATATGGTTCCCAGTCGGGCTGAAAGTTGCCTGCCTCGTTCCTCCGTTAACAAGTTCATCATATCAAGATTCAATCCCTTATGATGCCCCTATATACTCGTTCTTTACGGAGACTGGGGCGCTTCGTGTGGTGCGGCTCTCTCACTCATATAACAGACATGCGGGGAAAAATGAGATTATAAATGACCCCTACGTGTGCGGGTTCGAGACTACTGGGTGGCGGGTAAATCATGACCAGTTTGACGACCATACATACACCTTTACGTTGACCGACACCGGAGAATATGTGCGGGCCAACGGATATGGATACTCCGCAGTGAAGATGCGGGCGACGCTTAACTACGTGGGGTCTACAAACATAAGCACTACGATTGCTATGTTATTCATAGCGAACGCCTGTCCTAGCGGATCGGGGGCGGATATATCGGCGAGCAATAATACTAGCGGCGTAGATATTGATTATGGGCAATTTACCGTAGAATATATAGCGGACGCAGTAGATTCACTGTCCCCAAGAGTAGCATTGATTATATCTCCGTATGATTGCGAAAGCGTGACTCTGTTATCTTCTGAGAATTATTCCGAGTCTGGCACGATCGATACGCGATTACAAGTAAACAGCGTTGCTACTGTGTGTCATTTTACGGAGCATGATTTACCAGTATATAATTATATGACGACTAACTCCTCTCCCTACATTCAAACGGGGTACGAATTTATTAGTACCTCTTCCTTTACGTTCAGTTCCTTGCAGGTGGGGTTGCAGTTTTCTACTCAGCAAAACGGATTACCAGCCGCGAAGCAGGCTACCGTGTTTCTCGATCCTACACTGGAGGAGATGCTTGATCTACAAGTGCCCCCTTTAGTTCGACAGGGGTCCGGCGTCTGTTGGTTTGTTCAACATCCAGATGACTATTCTAACTACTCCTCAAGCGGTATGGTGGACGAAGCCGACGTTAAATCTACCTTCACTGGGTGGGCGTGATGAGTTTTAGCGACTTCAATCGAAGCACTGATGTAGTCTTATCGAGCGGATACTACGTTGCGGGTAAATCGGGGGGCAGCGGGTCTTGGCGTGGGGTATTAGGCAATAATGGGCTGTCGGGGAAGGTCTATTTCGAGATATCAGTAACTACTTATAATGGACTATTGTGGCTTGGTATAGGTACGCTGGCGGCGGCTCTAAACGCTTCGCCTGCTACTGGCGGCTCAGGCACTGCCTATGTGTACGCCTCGGATGCGTACAAGAGCAATGGGGCGGGGGCTGTAAGTTTTGGGGCTACCTACGCGGCTAGCGACGTAATTGGCGTAGCGTTCGACGCTACTGCGGGGGCTATTTGGTTTGCTAAGAACAACACTTGGCAGGCTAGCGGCAACCCGGCGACGGGCGCAAATCCAGCGTATACAGGTATCACAGGGTCATTTTTTCCGCTGGCGTCCATGTCGGGTACAGCGGGGTCAGTAACGGTAACTATTAAGGATGATGGTAGCCAAACCTATTCTCCGCCGTCGGGGTTCACCGCACTCAACGGCCCGGCGTATTCTCCTCCGCACGCCGCTTTTTCCGGAGCGGCGGTGACTTTAGCTACTACGTCCCAGGGAGAACTTTTGCTGTTTCCGCTGCTTAACAGCGCGGCTACTACTGGTGATGCAACCTCTATCGGCGCTGTAATGGCGCATTTGCAGTTGCGGGCTTCCTTTGGGTCTGAGGCTGTTATTTCCTCTGGGAGTATCGGTGTCGGAGAGTCGATACAGGGGGTAACAGCTACCGGGCCAGTTACTTCCCTCGGGCAGGTAGCAGTTCGGAGGCGTGTTACAGCTAATATCACGCTGCCGCCGCTAATCTCGGTTGGCGCGTGTATACTCCGCCCCAAAATATCGGGGGGCGCATCTACTGGTGCGGCTACATCCTTCGGGCAGATAGCAGTTCGGAGGCGTGTTACAGCTAATATCACGCTGCCGGCGTTAGCCTCGGTCGGTGCGTGCAAGCTCCGCCACAAAATATCGGGGGCTGCTACTACCGGACCGGTTACGTCTAGCAGCTTTTATGCCCCCGCGTATGTATACCACCCCGATCATGACGCTTTCACTGAGTACACTAACTTCGGATTCAATTCCTACGCTCGCATAGGGGGGAATTACTTCGCTGCTAGCAACTCCGGCCTATATCGACTTGAAGGCGAGGCTGACGCCGGGGCGCCGATCGCGGCTCACGTCCTCACGGGCATGCTCGACTTCGGGGGGCACACGATGTCGCGAACGCCTCGGGTGTACTTTGATTTCTCAGGTGATTCCGGTCTCGCTGTATCCGTGTATACTTCCATTGATGGTTTGCGTCGAACGGAAGCATTCGCGCTTTCGCTCTCCGCGGCCCCCGTTGACAGATCGGCATGCCTCCCCCTCGGTCGGGGCCTTCCGTCTCACTTTTGGCAATACCGTGTGTCGAACGTAAGCGGCGGCGATTTGGAGTTCACCCGCTGCGCCCCGCATGTAATCCCGCTCACCAGGAGTGTCTGACATGGCCCTCGGCTTTGCTACTACGCTTCGCACCGCCCGCGCTTCGCAGATCGTCGCCGCTATTGATGCAGGGGCGGGGGCGGGGAAACTTCGGTTGTATAACGGTACTCGCCCCGCAACAGGTGGTGCCGTTACTACCCTGCTAGCAGAACTGACGTTCTCTGATCCATGCGGTACAGTTACTAGCGGAGTGCTTACGTTTAGCGCCATTGCATCGGATGCTAGTGCGGACAACACCGGAACCGCTACTTGGTTCCGTATCGTCGATTCCACAGGCGCGTTTGTGCTCGATGGAACTATCACCGTTACTGGGGGTGGGGGGGACATTACTATGACTTCCACAAGCATTCAGGCGGGTGTAACGGTGGATGCTACATCTCTGGTATTTACCGAGGACAACGTGTAATGGCCGGATATGTTCCTAGCGCACCTAACGCTCCTACGTTAGGTGTACCGTCTACTGGGGCAGCGGCAGAAACCAAGGCGTTATTCGGCGTCCTGCTTGACCGTGGGCAGGACTTCATCAATCGAACGATTGACGCGCTCAATGCGCTCGAAACGCTGCCTTCGCAGATCGTTCCCACGGCGCCGGTAGTGTCGTGGACTGACCCGGCGTTCACTCGCCCGACGGCGCTCGCGGGAGCACGGCCAGAGGCGCCCGTCCTTCCAGATGTTACGTTCACTCGCCCGACGGCGCTCGCGGGAGCACGGCCAGAGGCGCCCGTCCTTCCAGATGTTACGTTCACTCGCCCGACGGCGCTCGCGGGAGCACGGCCGGAGGCGCCGTTGATTCCGGGCGAGGCGGCGGCGCGGATTATCCTGGATTGGCTCGCCGACCCTGACCCCGAGGTGCGCAGGGCCTACGAGGCCGCGACCTTCGCGCGTGCGGCTGACAGGGCCGTGGCGGAGGGCATGCGGCTCTCTGACGAAGCCACTTCCCGGTGGGCTGCTGCGGGGTTTAGTCTTCCACCCGGAATGCTGAACGCGCAGTTGGATCGCATCCAGGGGCAGGTCTCAAACGCGACACTGCAGGCTAGCTACGAGGCGATGACGCGCGCACAGGACTTGCAGATTCAGAAGTACACCCTATGTATTCAGCAGGTTCTTGGCGCTATTACTGATATCTACAAAGCTGAGACTTCTGTATACGTTGGAGATAGGAACGCCGACTCCGAGGCGTTGAAGGCGGAAGCTGACGTGTATGGGGCTAAAGTGCAGGCTCTCGGGGTAAAGACAGAGGTTTACAAAGCGCAGACCTCTGCTTATATCGGTGAGCGGAACGCGGATGCGGAGGCGCTACGGTCTGAGGCGGCTGTATACGAGGCTAGTGTGCGGGCGTTAGAGGTAAACACCGATATATACAAGGCGCAGACTTCGGTATACGTTGGGGACAGGAATGCAGACGCAGAGGCGCTGAAGGCGGAGGCCGATGTGTTTGGCGCTAAAGTTCAGGCGCTTGTTCAACGAGTCACGATGGAACTTCGTGGGTCGGAGATCGAAAATAACGTGATGATTGCGAACCTACAGCTTATAGAAAAAGCTATGGGGGAGATCGCGCAGACGTATGCCCAGTTGGCGGCGGGAGCTACTTCTGCGCTACACGCAAGCACCGGGTTTGAAGACCGTGCTCAGTACACGAACAGCCAGGGTACGGACTGGCGCGTGGACTGGGGCTTCCGGGCGGATTACTGAGGGTTACGATTATGGCTGATTACAGACCGATGCCTCGTGGCGCGTATGATGCGAACGGTCGCCCGATCGGTCGTTGGCCGGAACCTCCGGAGCCTGTAGCTCCGCGGCAAGATTTGCTGCCTACTCCTGCGCCGGCTCCTGCTCCGGCCCCCGTGCAACGTACTTCCCCGGGGGGTGTGGGTTGGATGCCGAATAAGCAAGAACGCGACATGATGCAGGATTTGTATCCGGAGTCTACTCCGCGCCCGCCTACCCGCTTGGAGAAGTTCTTTCAGTGGCTATCCGGGTCTAGTGACGCGGGAGCAGCGGTTAACTACGATCCTAACGCGCGCGGGTTTGCGCTGCGAGACGCTACTATCCCGACGGCTGCCGTTACTAATACATCGACGGCGACCCCTCCGGTGTACGTAGATTTCTTACGCCCGGATATGCAGGGGCTTGTACAGCAAGAAGCAAGTAGAATGACTGCGCAGCCTGAATTGCGTAGAGCGTATAATGGGGTGGTTGATTATACGTCTGATAATATAGTTCCCGCTATTGAGGGTTATCGCGAACCAGCGTCGGATTTCGTATCTCGGCAGGTACTCGAACCGGTGATCGGCGGCGTGCCGTCGCGTGCGCCCGGTGCCCCTGACGTTCCCCCGTTCCGGTGGGGGGTAGAAGGCAGAAACACCGCGGGTGGATTATTCCGTGCCCCGGAACTCGACGGGTTATACGGCCGAGCCGTTGATTATACGTCGGGTACTATTATCCCCGCGGCTCGCGATGCGTATGATCGCGCGGTTGATTATACGTCGGGTACTATTATCCCGGCTATTAGTCGCGCCGCAGATGCTACGTCCGGGTGGATAGATACTGCGGCGCGGGCGTATGGTGGGGAGACACGGGCTCAGGCGGCTACATTGTCCCTTCCTGGGGGCCGTGCTCCATTGCCGACGGCGGAGAGTTACCCGGATCACTTCCAAGTGCCGGGCGGGCGTATCGGCGCCCCCTCGGTTACTGCGCCCCCGCCTGCGCCAGTTACTACCTCCCCCGAGATAGCCGTTCCGTACGCTGGAGGCACGTATTACCGCAATGATTCGTCCGGCGTCCCCGTGCTTAGTAATGTCCCCGGAGGTACATACGGTATCGGGTTCAATTCCGCCCCCGCGTATGCTATGGGCGCGACACTTGCGGCTCAGCGGCCGGATATCTACAACCCGGACGGCACCCCACGGCAGACTACATTTGGTGGGCAGGCAGTTGACCCGGGGCTCGCTGACACAGTAGCTACGGTGTCTCAGATTACTAAGGACATGCAGGCGCTTAATCCGCGCGGCGGCCCTCCGCGGATCGTCGGAGAGGAAGACCCGTTCGATGCTGCCATCCGCAGCGTTCGTTCTTCGGGGTTGTCTAAGAACACCCAAGCGAAGTATATCGCCGATATTACGCAGCAGCGGGCTAACGCAAGTCAGGCGGCTGCTAGGGACGCTACTAGCTTAGCCACTGCTCGGATCGGCGCCGATTCTGCTAATGCTAGGCTAGCGGCAGAGGATAAGCGGGAGGCCGATCGCCTCGACCTCGGACGCGCTAAATTAGCTGCGGATGTCGCGGGTAGAGGTAGGGTTACTACGGAGGAGGTGCCCGTTGTGTTTGGTAAGATAGCGGGTAATCCTACTCCTGAAAATAAAGCGGGTATCATTCATACCGCGGTACAGGGGAAGTACGTCGGATCGGGGATTACTCCCGAAGCCGCGTCGGCCGCCCTACGCGCGAATATCACATCAGATATAAACCGATACTTTGACGCCGCTATGAGTAAGCCGGAGGAGAGGGCTAAGCTCGAAGCTGAGTTCGGCACGTCTGACGAGGCGAAGCTACGTGAGGAGTATCTACTCCGCGCATACCGCCAGAGGACGACTCGGCAGCGAACCACGCAACCTACTACCGGAATCGGCGGTACATCGTTAGAGGAATAATACGCATGGCCTCTACCATGTTCGATACGATTATGGCTCGCATGGACGCCGGCACGCTCGATGACCAGACGCCCGCGCCTGCCGCTCGCGTTGCGCCCACAGGGAGCGACGTGGTGCAGGGTGCCACCTCTGGTCTCGGGATGACGGTGCAGGGCGCTGGCGCGCTTGGAGAGGCCCTTAGCGGGGGGGCTGTGGGGTCGGGCCTGCGTCAGGCCGGAGCGGGGATTTCGGAGCGGGCCGCCGCCGCTGCACCGGGTGCGCAGCCCGGGGCCGGGTACGCCGATGAGACGCAGTTCAACATCTCGCAGAGCCTGGGCTCCTCCGTTCCGCTGTCGGCCGCTGGCGCGCTCGGTGGCGCCGCGATTGGTCGCGGGATCGGCATGGCGCTCGGGTCTTTCGGTGGCCCGATCGGTACGTTCGTAGGCGGGGCAGCTGGCGGAGTCCTCGGGTCCGCCGCCGCGTCATTCTTGTCCGAACTCGGGCAGATGCGGCAGGAGCAGGTGGCTACGGGCAAGGGGGGGCAGGCGTCCGACCTTCTCCCCTACGCCGCGGCTTCGGCGGCGCTCGAACTCGGTAACACCGCCCTGGATACAGGGGTCGGAGCGATGGCCGCAGCGGCGTCGCGGCGGCTCCCCGTGGCGGGTCCGGTGATCGGCCCGGTGGTCAACGCGCTCGCAGGCAAACAGGGCTCGACTCGGCGGGCGCTTACCGCGGGTGTCGCCGCTGGCGCTGCAACTAGCGCTATCACGGAGCCCCCGATTGAGGCGGCGCAGGAATACTCGCAGGTACTCGCGCGGCAGACGTACGACCCGGAATACACCGTGGATAGGCCGGAGGTGCAGCAGAGGCTATCCGACGCCGCGTGGCAAGCCCTGAAGATGGCTCCCTGGATGGGCGGCGGGCTAGGTCTGCTTGGCGGCGTCGGACACGTGGCGCAGAAGCGCGAAGCTGATCGGGTCGATCTGGCTACGCGGCTGGCAGAAGCTACTGGTATTACCCCACAACTCGATCGCGCACCTACTGTGGCTGATCTGACCCCGGTGTATGAACAGTACGCGGCGGCTAACGGGGTAGATATCTCCGGTATTAAGTCTTCTGGGTCTGCTCGGCTGCTAGACATTTACGGGGTAGTTACGGACGCTATCCGTGCTAATGAGCAATCGGATGTAGCCGCACGACAGACTGCGGAGCAAGCACGATCTCAGTTAGAAGCCAACGCTAACGCTATTGGCGTGCCTACGCAGAACAGGACTTCCACGGATATCCTGAAAGAGATTCTTACGGTTACTGAACGTCGTAGAGCGGAGAACGAATCTGCGGCAGTAGCCGTAAACCCCGTCGTGCTTAAAGGAGAAGTCGCTCGTGTGCTTGGTATTCAGTACGCAGATGATACGTCTCGTAGTGTATTGTTCGGGGGAACCGCAGAGGAGATTAAGAAAGTAATCTCGCATCTTAATTCTACTGCTACTAAACTAGGTCTTGACCCGAAGCAGGTAGAAGGCGCAGGCGTAGATAAAGCGCAGGGGCTATATACCGCGGTGGTTGAGCAGATTGCGAATAATATCCGACAGACCGCGCTTAATACCCGGCTGGGTCTCGGGGAAGTTGATACAGCAGCACGTACGCAGCGTAGGCAGGAAGCTACCGACGCGATTAAGAAGATCGGAAATATCCCCGTTCGCAGTATTACCGCAGAGACTGTTACTAAGGCGCTCAAACAGATTAGTAAGATTGATCCGTTACACCCGGCTAACTTCGCTACTGATAGTCGCGCAGTGATGCCGGACACTACGGTTATGTTCGTCAATAGTACGGCGGCTACTACGTATCACGTAGATGCGATCGACGCGCAGGGCAACGCGAAACTCACCAGCTACGCCACTGGGGATTCGTTCGTCGTGCCTAGCGATCAGGTTCAAAAGGTGCTGGCCCCGATCAACTTAGCTAAGTGGAACGCCGCAGTTAATGACGTAAGTACGTCTGTAGCAGATCGGACCCGGCTCATTGTTGCGTCTACCGACCCTGATGCGATAGCGGAGAAGGTTAGAGAATACAGTGGGGCTCCGACTGCTCCGACTGCTCCGACTGCTCCGACTGCTCCGACTGCTCCGACTGCTCCGACTGCTCCGACTGCTCCGACTGCTCCGACTGCTCCAACTTCGTCTCGTAGCAAGGAGCAGTTACGCCCGTTGCCCGGCCTGGATAAAGTCTTAGCAGTTGAGCGGGTAGGTGCGCAGCTAACTAAAACAGGAAAGGCGTACTTGAATTTCGTCCGATGGGGGGAACGCGGAGATAGCCTACTTAAGGAAGCTAAGTATTCTAAGCTGCTTAACGCGGTTAAACAGGGGAACGCCAAAACAATACTCGAAGAACTTGAGGCTACATACCCGTATCCTAATATAAACAGGGCTATCGTCGCACGGCTACGACAGTTAAACGACGTGCGCGGCTCGGTTAGCTTGAGCGTGCAAATTAAGCCCCCACCGAAGGCTACGTGGGCGGGCGCGTATGATCCTGTGTCGCACACTATCCTCCTGCATCCGTCGAAGGGGCTTAGCCGCGGAACGCTTCTACACGAACTCGTCCATGCGTACACGGCGATTCAGATTGAAAATATAAAGCGGGGGAAGAGCCCGAAGACGGAAGCGTATGTTCAGCTAAACCGCGTGTACAATGATGTGAAGAAGTATCTCGCGGAGCGCGGTATTACGGCATACGCGATGCAGGATTTACACGAGTTCGTTGCGGAAGCAATGTCAGACGCGGGGTTCCAGACGATACTACATGAGTTTGAGGCGGTGGGGAAGAAGTCTGCGTGGACTAAGTTCGTAGACGTAGTTGCGAAGCTATTAGGTCTTCTCAATACTGACGGGCTCGCCCGAGTTATGTCTCTCGTAGATGAGGTTGCGTTCTCGCAGATAGAAGGCCGTAAGTCGCTATCATACCTCGCTAAAGACTTTACTGGGTTGCAGATGTACGCTCAGTCTACGATCGAACCTACCGAGGAAGAAAACGCGGCCCGCATACGCTCCGTTACGAAGGTTCCTACTACGGCTACGCGGTTCTCATCGGCACTTACCCGCTTAGAAAACTTGGCGCTTACCATCGCGCCAATGGATAAGTTTGTCCGGCACACGTCTCGTTATTTTTCTGGCATGCCGATCAACCCGATGACGGCTATTAACCGACTGCGGCAGGAACGCACGAACTTTGAAGACACCCTGGCTACTGAGGCGACCCGTAATGTCCACTTGTGGGATAAGCTCTTCTCTGCTGACCAGAAAAACCAGATTAACCTTGTGGCTGACCGTATGGCGAGTACGCTTCTTGATCCTCGTCTGCCGCTATCGGCTCAGGAGTTTACACAGGATGAATGGACTAGGCGCGGACTAGATCAGAAGTTCGGGTCGTACGCAGAATCATACGCGCAGACGAAGGGGGCGTATGACGCGCTTAATAAGCAGCAGAAAGATGCTGTTAGTACTATGTTTGGGGCGGTTAAGTCTCTAACTAACCGGTATCTCGACGCGCTTACTACGCGGTACATGGAGAGCCTAGACCCGGAGAAATTCTCCCATGAGGAGCGAGTTAAAGCGGCTACGGAATTCCGGGAGAATTTCAAACTACTACCCGGGGCGTACATGCCTAATATGCGTATCGGTAAATACCTCCTTTCGGTGGGCAATATCGTTACGCAGCCGGATGGTAGCCGTAAGTTCGTACGGCAATATATCGAAGGTTTGGAGTCACACGCGGCGGCTGTCCAACGGGTGAAAGACCTGGAAGCTGCCGGGAAGCACGCTTTCTTCGAGGAGAAACAGGCGTTCCATGAGCGAGTGGAAGGCGTGGGTGCGGAAGTAGTCAATCGGATGGAGGGGGCATTGCGGGCAAGTTTCGCGCGTAGGTCAGGGGTAGACCCTAACAGCGAAGAAGCGGCTGCGTTTGAGCAGGCCGTAAATTATACGGTTAGCGTACTCCGCGAAGCCGCTATCGACGCGCTACCCGAGTCTTCGTTCTTCAAGAACCAGCAGCGCAGAGAGTTCATCGCTGGCCAATCGCAGGATCGTATCCGTGACTATCTTCTGTTTACGATGAAGATGTCGCATCGGATCGGTGATGCTGAGTTTGGACTGAAGCAGTACAACGAACTCGCGAAAATGCGGGCCTATATACGTCAGGCTAAGCAGGGCGTATCGTCTTCGTCGCGCGTTATTCCGGAGATGTCTACGGTGTATAACGCTATGGCGGAGCGGGTTCGTGGAAGTATGAAGTCCGGGACAAACGGGCTTACGGATATGCTGTCTCGTATCTCGTTCGCCATGTATCTGTCTAGTCCGTCACAATTTATTGTCCAGGCTACGCAGCCGTATACGTACTGGGCGGCAAAAATGATCGGATCGGGGCACGACGCCGCGGATGTCTACGGCAAACTGAACAAGTGGATGTTTAAGAATCTTACGAATAAGCGGCTGCGCCAGCAGAGCTTGGAGGATGAGTTATACACTCCTGAGATAGAGACTGCGCTGGATACCTTCCGCACAGTTACCCTCGACGACGTACTAGAAGGACGGATTAATAAGCCAGTCGGCGACTACGTGCTATCTAAGGAACAGATCAACGCGGCTATGTCCGCTATGTCGCCCGAAACGCAGCAGAAGATCGCGTTACGTCTTGCGCTCGACCGCGGTCTTATTGACATCTCTCTCGTCCACGAAGGGCGTCGGCGTGCGTCTGAGGCTACGGTAGATACGGAGGCAGGCACGGCCATCCCGCTGATTACTCGCGCGTGGCACGGGTTCGAGAAAGTCCTAGCGCTACCTATGCAGAAGTCCGAGACTTGGGTGCGCATGTCTACCATGCTATCCGGGTTTGAGCTGGCTCGCGAAAAGGGCGTGTCATTCCTGGACGCCGTACTGTGGTCCGAGAACATGACCCGCGAGACCCAGTTCGATTACACGTCTCCTAATCGCGCTCCTGTGCTAAATAATCCTACTGCACGGTTGCTGTCTAATATGCAGACGTTCCGCATCAATACGATCGCGTCGTCGCTAATGGACATGCACGATGCGTTCTCTAAGGCGTCTACGCCGGAAGAGAAGAAGGCGGCTCGTACTGCGCTTATGTGGATGTATGCGTCTACAGCGTCTCTCGGTGGCGTAGCTGCAGTTCCTTTTGCGGGATTAACTTTATGGATTACGAGCCTGCTACTATCTTACCTTGATGACGACCCCCAAGACGTAGACCTGAAAGAGGAGCTAGATAAGGCCCTGCTATCCGGTCCATTCGGAACCGTGTTCGCTCGTGGTATCCCGGCGGCGCTCGGGGCTGACATATCTAAGCGTGTTACCCTCAGTGACTTAGTAACTATTCCGTTCGCAGATATGCCAGACTATATTGAGGGTCGGGCTGCGTCAGATCGGCTAGCCGCAACTATCCTAGGCCCGACGTTCGATGCGTCTGTCCGCATGGGTTTGGAAGCCCGTAAAGCTATGCAGGACGGGGACTGGGTTAAGTTCCTTACAGTATTCATGCCTAAGATGTTAGCTGATGGCGTTAAGGCCACGGACATAGCTACTAATGGTGTGCGCACCGCTGATGGCACGATGCTGATTCAAGACCCTAGCCCGTGGGATGTTATATCCGCGGCACTCGGTATCCGTTCCACTGAGGTGTCGTTGCAGCGCGACCTGAATGCGTACCAGGTAGTCGGCGACCGTGAGCTAGCGCACACGAAGGGCCGGATCATGGACCGGTATGTACGCGCAGTGCAGGAAGACGGCGACATTACTGGCGCGCTCGCAGATATGATGCAGTGGAACGAACTGCACCCGGAAGCGGCGATCGAAGGGACGGCGATCCGGGCGGCGATCCGAGCGGCGTTCCGCCAGCAGACGGCGCCCGCGCAGACCGTCGATGAGCGGCTGGCGGCCCTGGCGGAACGCGGATAAAAAGAACCCGCCGGAGGGGGGCCACGGCGGGTTAACAGGGGGAGGAGAGATGAAGCAGGAAGAAGTCTAGCCCGTAGTCGCGGGAGTGTCAAGTGGGGGTTATATCCAGTCCCATTCTCCAGTCGGTTCAGTGGGGTGCTCAAACAACCTACCGCCTTGCGCGTCAATTTCTAACAGGTCCATGATCTGCTTCGCTATCCCTTCGTTGTAGATATACATCACGTCTTTCGCGAACGGGTTGTGTCCGGAGTACGGGCAGACGTGGTAATACACCTGCCCCCCAACGGTGCTCGTGCGGACGACGTATCTGCGCCCACGATGGATGATCTCCCGCGGATCACTCATCGTCGTCCGGTTCCTCCGCCAACTTTAACCGATAGCCCGCATCTTCAGTTGCGAGGTTCATCGCGCGTAGATATCCTTCTGCCTCGATCGTTCCCATCGTAAGCCCGTTGGCTTTCATGTCGTCGTAGAGCCTTTGCGCGTCTTCTCGATGCTGCTCGATCTCAGCTACTAGATCACGAAGCGCGCGTTCCCACTTCGGGTCTCGTTTGCGCGCCCGCTCTACTTGATACGCAACCATGCACTTGATTGCGTCGATAATATCGTTGTCGATCGTATTCATGCTTCCACCTCTGTCGCGTCAATGGCCATTGTATGATGCACGCATCCGAACTTAGGGCCTACCCAAAACCAGCCCCCTTCATAATTGTTTGGGTACACCAACTCGTCGTCTTCCATTTCTATGTTGCCGTATCTCTCTTGGCGCAATTTAGGGTGCTCGCACCACCCGTCCTCGTTTCTATACTTACACGTTTCACAGTAGTTCATGCTTCCACCTCTTCTCGGTTAGATACTACACCAACCGCACTCATCATTAACATCTTCTTCTACGCATGGGGTCTCGGATAAGAAGTCTCTTACATCCCACCGGCGATGAACTTTTATAAATTTTCTCGGATTACCCTCCCGCGCCCACTTTTCTTCTAGGGATATGAGATGCGTCAGTGTATGCCTACCATGCGGGTCGCGCCCTACTAGCTCCCATTCTTTCTTACGTGCTAGAAAGCAAGGGTAGCATCCTACACGCTGATGGCCGCGATCGTATAGCGGATTTATAGGCGCACCAGTTTCCCTTAGATGATTAAACACTTGCTCCGTGGTCCAGTCTACTATCGGTAGCTTTATAGGTATCGTAGCAATTCGTCTGTGCGACGGCTTATTATAAAAGGACGCTACATCCCCCAACGTAAATTCGTCTGTAGCGGATAAACTGCCATATTTACTAGCCCGCTCGCTAGATTCGTCCGCCCGCATCCCAAACCATATCTCTACGTTACCGCTATCTGCATTGATAGACATCAGCCATTTAGCGAACGGCTCTTGTTTCAGTCGCTGCGTACACCCCCTTGCGGCGCTATTGGGGAAGTATTGCGCCTGTTCTAGGAAGGCAAGCATCCCGCCTCCCGCTCGATTAGTTCTATATATGTAAACTCCGTAAAACGCCGCCATGCGGTCTAAATGGGCGTATGTGTCGGGATGGTCGAACCCGGTATCCTGATGCACCGCTATTACCCGCCGACCCGTCTTCAACGCGATAGATAAGACTACCTGAGAGTCTTTCCCGCCACTAACCGGGACGATTATAGGGGTATTCATGCTTCCACCTCTGTTGCGTCAAGAATCATAGTAGGGTCGAACGGGTTCTGCACCTTACGCGCTGCGCAGCGACGGCGAATCTCACGGGTTGCATCGCCGAACAGCGGGTCTTTCTGCGCGATCGACGTTACGTTCTCCATGGCGAGGTCCGTTCCGATCGACTGTAGTCGCAGGGTCCACGTAGGGACGGCCGGGAGCTTGTACGCGGTCTGCGCGCCGAGGGACTTCCTTGTCTGCCGTCCCGCCCTTGCTCCCCCGGTGAAGTACCCGCGCTCGACCAGCCAGTCTTTGACCTGCCGTATGTCCATCCGCATTGTCTTCGCTACCCACTCAGCGAACACCGGCACGTTCACTAGCATAGTGGATTCTTCCGGCTTGTCAAACCGATATTCGTAGCGCAGATAAATACGAGACGGGTTTACGCTCGGGTTCATGTGGAACACGGTCAACGCCCCGCCGCCCTGTTTCTCCATGTATCCCATGATGATGCTAGCGCCGAGATACTCCGACGCGAACCGAGCAAGCGCATCCCCCGGGTTAGAGACCATATCCGCGCGGGTGTGGCGCTCTGTGCAAACTTTGTCCGCTACCCACTGCAACACTCGACCTACGTCAAACTCAATCAGCCCCAAGTCTTTCAGGATACGGCCGGCCACACCGGCAACGGCCATCGTCGCCACAGCGAAGCGTTCGTCAGCCCGCGCGGCCAGTAGCTGTTCTACTTGCTGTGACGCAGAGTTAACCATCCCTTGAAGGTCGTCGTATCGGGCCATCAACGCCCGTAGGAACTCCCGGCCGACATGCCCGTGGTTTGCGCGGATGAAGGCGTCGATCGTTTTACCGCGGGCTTGCGTGATCGCAGTGTCGCGCGGCACTGGTAGCTCGATCAGCCGATTAAGTTCCGCCGTCGCGTTCGCCTTGAACATGAGCTTCGACGACAGGAACTGGTTCGTCGTTACGACTCCGATCGTACACCACGAGGCCCCTTCTCGGTCACTCCTATCGCGTTTCAGCGTTCCGCGGTCACGCCCGTTCGTGATGTTATAGAGTAAGTCACTGATCGCTTGATCTTGTACGTTCGTGATTTCGTCGATCGCAACGGGTAGGTTCGCGTAAATGCCGAACCGCTTCTGCGCGAACTTCTCGCTATCGACGGCGAGCATGAGCATCTTGTACGGGTCGCCGTACGCGGACAACCCAAGTTTGCACGTAAGCGTCTTGCCGTTACCTGAGTCCCCGACGAGAGACACCGTTGCACCGCTTAGCCCGGTAAAGGACATTAGCGGGGCGCCGATCTCACACAACAGGGCAAACGCTAGCGGCTCCATATTAGGCTGAGCGTATAGCTTGCTGATCGTCTTAAACCCGTTCAACGCAGTCTGGCGGTCCCCCTTCGTTCCAAGTGATTTAACTATATCGGGCGCTGCGCGGCTAATACCTACATGCCGAAATGACCCATCATGTGAGATCGCTTCTTCGCCGATGACGAAGCTCGGTGAACTGGAATCGCGTTCCTTCCATCCCATCGTGGCGTACAGGGTATCGCGTTTCTGTGTAGACCTAATCCTCTCCAGGTAGCCGCCCATGTAGAACCTCATTCGTGTCAGGTTTTCTTGACTCAGTACGGAGATACCTGCGCCAAGTAAGGTCTTGTGTAATTCCCGCTGATCTGCGAATACCCGTGTCTCTACCACTAAGTCCTTCGCTTCTTCGTGCGGGAGCTTGTACTTAAATATAGCAACCTCAGTTCGCAACCCATCGTCATATGCTACCGTTACGGGGTACAAGTCGTGCGGGTAGAACGTCACCCACTGATCGTCGATCTTGATCTGCAGCCCGTCTTCCGTGCGGCGAAACCCCTGTGGCGGCTCAAACCCCTGATCGTGCTTGATCGGTTCTGGATCAGGGTATCCGAGTTTGATCGGCGAGTTGATCTTCCCGAAGAAACTGCATGACTCGCATAGCGACGGGTTAACTTCGTGGAACTTCCTGCACGTAGTTCCCCCAGTCGCGTTCGCGCGCCACTGTTCCGCCTTTGCTTCGGTCTCTTCCCGGCGGTAGAACGGGTGCCCCTGCGAATACTCGTGGATCGCATCCGGTTCCGTCGCGAACGCCGCAACGCCAAGGGTAGCGTACCACAGAGGCTCCGCGACGTTTCCCTGCGCAGCTTTAACGAAACTCAACTGCGCGCATGCGTTCGCCGCTTTGTTAACTGAAAACGGGCGGGGGTTGCTGATGCCTTCCAGGTATACTGACGCCTGTGAGTTCGCCTTCTTCGTGACGCCGAGGTTGATCTTCCTACGCTTCGTCGCCTCGTTTAGCAAGGCAACGAACTGATGCGGCGTCGGGGGGGTATACCCATCGACCGTCGATTGTATTGCCTGCACCGGCTTCCAGAGGGATGGGTTCTTTTTATTATGCGACCCTACCGGGCGTAGGACTCCGGCGTTATTCGCGGTAATCGCGGGGTCCGGAACTACCCCGTATGCGTCGAGGACTCGCTTAAAAAGAGACGCGACGTTACCCCATACTACGGATGTGATATGTTCAGATAACGGCCATACAGCGTACACGCCATTGCCGGAAGAAATGATGTACGGGAATAAGAACCCGGAGGCAGCGCAGAAATCCTTGATTGACTGCACTGCATCTTTCTGCGTCGCGTGCGGTTTCTCAGGCCCCACGTCGAGGTCAAGAAAAAACGCGCGGGATGAATGCGCGTTATCTGACTTTCTCTTCGTGTTACTTTGGAACGTGTTTGTGGCCAGGTATATGTCAGACGCACTGCTTCTATCGGCCGAGGAGATAAATATCTCAAGCTCAGACAGAGCGGAAAAGAACCTGTTTCTGAATAGTCGCTTCCCGTTATCCCCTATGATGTCAAGTAATTCAGACGCGCAATAGAAGCCGTTCCCCTCCGCGGGCAACACTGCCCGCAGGTAGTCTCGCATCTGCATATTTATTTACTCGAACGGTTTGATTATCTGCCGAATGGCGTTACTGCGGGCTTCCCCGGTCAGCCCCCCGCGGTAAGGCAGCTTGCCCGCCTTCGCCGCCTTAAACACAGCCCACGCAAGGGCTGTCCACCGTGCTTCGTTGTCTTTTTCTTTGAACCCGATGTCTCGGTTCATCCATCGGCGCACGGTAGAGATATGAACTTCCAGTATCCTAGCTAAGTCCGCGCGGGTAAGCCCGCACTTCTCGAACACATTAATGGACCACGGGATGAATTTAGGGTCCATTTGCCCACCATCCGAGAGTAAGCAGCAACGCGGATGTAATGAATATAGCTATAATAAGCCCTTTTGCCTGAGTATCTAACCACTCAGACCTAGCTACTTCCCGAAACATACTAGCAGAGAACCCGATCCCGATCAAGCCTATAATCGTAAAATACAGGGCCAGATATTTCATTCCGTTATGTCCATGATGAGCGGCATGAGGTTCACTTCGGTGTTACTGAACATATGTAACCAAGCCGCAGCGGTCTCCATGTCGTTAGCTGCAATTGCGTCGAGCAGTGCCGTTGCGCATTCCCGCGGGTCTTCTTCTACGCAATTAGCTCCATACGTATTATACAAATCTCGGATCGCCGCCGCTGTGCATTCGAGAAACGCGCTTACGTTCGTGTTCATACAGCCTCCTCGATCGTAAATGTCACGCCGCCGTTGGCCGTCATTGTATACGTCGCGTCTACGAGTGCGCCTGTTAGTTGTATCCTATATAGCAGTGCCGCGGCGTGCGCCCACCGGCCGTCGCGCAGACAGTCGATGAAGTGCGGTATTTCCTCTCGCGGTTCTGCGTCCGCATCGTCAAGCATCGACATTTCCCACAGAACGTCCGATAGGAATTCGGCGGCCTCTTTAGATATCATACGGCCTCCTCTAACTCCTCAATCACAACCTGACTATGCACACCTAAGTGTACGAGCAGCCCGGCGGGAACCCTGCGCGCAGAGTTCAGCGCACGAGAGATAGAGCTAGCGCTGTATCCGTACGCGCTCGCCACTTGGTTCTGCGAAGTCATCTCGCACAACGCAGTAAGCCTGGCGCGAACCTCGTCATCCGACACCTCGCACCCCGTCTTGTTATCCACGTATATCCGCCGGCGTTTCATCGGTATGCCTCAGAAGGTAAGGCGCGGAAGACCCGCGCCTTTGCCAGTCAGTATAGCGGGGGCTGCGTGTTTGTCACAGTCCGAGCGATCGAGCCAACTCGTCGTCGTTCAGGTCTGCGACGGATTGCGGCGGCGGGGCCATGTCGGCGAACAGGTCGAGGCCGGGCGCAGCGGGGGGCGTAGGCGCGGGCGCCGCCGGGACCACGCTGAGGGCCGGGGGGGCCGCCTTCGCCGGCTCAGGGGCGGGCTTCGGGGCTTCCACGGGCTTCGCCGCTTCGACGACCGGAGGCTTCGGCGCGGGCAGCGCCTTGACCGTAGGCGCGGCGAGCGCCCGCACGTCATCCGTCTCCCGGAGGGCCAGGAGCTTCTGCACCGAAGCCCGCGGGTACAGTTGCCCGAACCGGAACGCCAGCACCGGGTACGTGAACGCCGGGTCGAAGCTGATGATCGTCTGGCACACCACGAGGTCCGTAACCCCGTTCTTCTGCATCTCGCGGACATACGTCGCGAAATTCTTGAAGCTCGCCGGGGGAATGTCCAGGTGGTACACCATCGTGTTATCTGCGCCGGGGACGCGGACGCAGACGATCAGACGCTTCTTGTCCGTGCAACGCTTACCGCCTCCTGCGTTGCCATCGGCCCCTACCGCCGTGCCGAACTGGTTGTGCTGGCACGCGGCGCAGTTCTCACCCTGCTTGTTGCGCGCAGCCGGGTCCGGGGAAACGCCGTCTTCCGAGAAGCAGTCCGGAGCTTCCTTCGTCGGATTCTTCGGATCGTACTTCTGGAGATAGAACGTCTTCCGTGGGTTAGGCCACGCGCCGAACACGACGACCTGTAGGCTCGACGCCACGTTGCCGGCCGCATCGAGGATCACGCGGGGTTCCTCCCCCGGCAGGTTAACCATAAAGCGCGTTCCGTTCAGACTGATGGACGGGAACGCATTGCTACCGCCGAGGCCAGCGAGAAGATCGGCGGATGCGTCGTGGGAGATGAGGTCGGCCAATTCAGCGAGAAGTTTCGAGTCAATCATTTCGATTACGCCTTGTTGAATTTAACAACACGCTCGGTAGTAACAGTAACACCGGGCAGCTTCGACATATCAAGAGTATCACCTACTACAGCACTGATGCCGGAGGCGTTCAGGGCTTTGTTCAAAATACTGAAGTCCCCCCTAGCTAGAATCCACTTATATACCTCCGCCCAATCAGTTGCGGTAAACCGACGTTTAGTCTCGAAGTGGGTGTTCGCTACCCCACGGTTCGTTACTGACTCCACTCCTAGCGTATCCATTTGCCCCGCGGCCCATTGCTCCAATTCCTTCTGCCGCGCCTTGATCTTCTCTACCTGTGAGTCACAGCCACCTTCCAAGGCGCTCTTCATCTCACGCAGCCGCAGGTACTCCCGCTGCGCCGCCTCCATCGAATCCGGAACCTCCGAACTTACTACTACCTCCCCGGTTTCAAAACCGTAGTGCTGCATGAGCCATACGAGTTGGTTTTTCAGCCGCTCTCGGAATTGCGCGTCGCCATTCTCTACTGCGGACGCCGTACGCGCTAGCGCGGCAATTACTCGGTCTGGTGTAACGTCAGTCACTTATGTTTCCCCCCTAACCTGCGTGGGCTGAACGCTCTGCGTCCAGGGCCGTATTTCTTTACCCTTTTATAAATCCCTCCATACGACATGCCTAGTTTAATCGCCCAGTCTAGCAGTGTCAATCTGTTTCCATCAAACTCGTACGTAGTTTCTCTGTCTCGGCGCATGTTCTCTTCCTCCACACAAACGCCCTCGGGTTTTTCGTTCCGATGGCTCGCTCACCTTCTACCGCCCCGCGTTCGCGTAGCCATGATAACGCAGGGCTTACATCTGATCTAGCCATGTCGAGGATTTCTGCGATTTCTGCGCAGGTAATCCCTCCTTCGGGTATCAGTTGTAGTACCTGCGCGCATAGAGACTTCTTAGTCGGCGCAGGTTTTACCGGAATCAGCGACAGTACCCCGGATGTAACCCGAATCTCCCCGCGCTTAATTAAGAAATCTACTACACCCCACGCTTCATACACCGGCATACGGAGTTCTACACCGACAGTCTCTGTTGTAATATGCCGACCGTCCGCGATTAAGCGAAGTAACGTCCGAACCGGGTTTGACGCCATAGTAAAACTCATACTGCGGTCTCCGAGTTCATGGTGTAGTGCGTAGCCATTAGGATCGTGTTGAACGCTTCGGGGTCGAGTAGCTTCCGTGCTGTTTCCATGAATATAGTAGATTCGAGCGTAGGCGTCAAGACTTTTGTAGCCATGCTAATCGCTGTACGACGTACTGCAACGGCCTCCTGCGCCCGCCGACGCCAGTCCGACTCGTCGGGGTTATTGGCTAACTGTAGTTCGATCTTACGGATTTCGTCCTTCGCGGTACGAATCAAGGTGCGCAGTTCTTCCGGCGTCATGCGCTCGAAATGGCGTTCGAGTTTCATTCTAAAATCTCCACATAGCGGGGCAGCATACTCTTAGATGGTAATGTATAAACGCCTACTCCCGGTATAATAATTTCGTATGTTACCCAAGAGAGATCGAGGAAGTATTCCTCGAAATGACGTACTTGCACTACCGTACCTATTCTAGCCCCAAACAACGATCTCAGTAGAACGCCAAGTCTCATATCACTCCTCTCCATGATGCCCCGTAAGTAAGTCTAGGATGGCTTGTTGCAGCCGGCCTTTTTCTTCCAAGGACTTATAGACCTTGCGTTCCACTGAAGTCGCAGATATACGTACGATAGTCATGTGGTTCTTTTGCCCGGGCCGTTTAATACGGGCGTTCGCCTGTTCGTAGGTTTCGTTCGACGCATAGGGGGCGTACCAGATTACGGTGCTCGCAACTTCCAGGTTTATCCCGTGGGACATCGCTCGCGGATGAGCCAAGATAATCTGTGCGTCTCGTCGGCTCTTCGTCCTGAAGTCGCTGAAAATCTTCGACCGTGCAGCGTCCGATACTGACCCGTCTATCACGGATACGCCGTATCCGTCCGTCTTTAACTGAGATAATAGCACTCCGATTACGGAAGTAAAAGGCACGAACACGATTACTTTCTCATCACAGGCGTCGATGATCTCCCGTATAGCGTCGTATCGTGGCTTCACATCAAGTAATGCGACCTGTTTATCTTCTCCGTATATAGCGCCACATGCCGCCTGAATGAGTTTGTTGGCGAGGACTGCGGCGTTAACCGCCGTGATGTTTACCCCCTTAACCTCCGTGCAGGACTCATCCAGCAGTTGCTTATGATGCTTCCGCTGTTCGTCTGTGAGGTCCACTGTCAGGTCGATATAGGACACGGGCGGTAGGTCGATACAGTCCTCTGTTCGGAACCGCACGCACGGGCGCATGTATTTCGCTACGATCTCCTCTGCGCCCTCCCGCGGCTCCCACTTAAACTGCGTGACTTTCCGCATCACCATGTCGCGAAATGTACCGTAGCTCACGCCGGTTGACTTCGGACGAATCAGTTCTATTTGGTGGTACGCATCCGTCGGTTCGTTCGGCGTAGGCGTCCCAGTCATTCCCCACACCCAAGTGGCGGTGTCCGTGAGCGTCTTTATTGCCTTATACGCTCCTGTCTTATTACGGGCTACCTGCGCTAGCTCGTCGATAACTACCATGTCAAACTGACCACGAAGTAGCTCCGCCCGGACACGAACGCTTTCGGCATTGAGGATACATATCCTGGCCCGCTTCGCTAGTTTCTCCTTACAAACGCTTGGGGAGCCGCGGAGGATATCGTGCGACAAATGCGGGAAGTTAAGGAATATCGTTGATCCCCACACGTCTTTCAACGTCGATCGCGGGGAGATAATAAGCACGCGGTTTACCTGCTTCGCGCGAATCAGGTAGTCGATGGCCCACAGGACAGCGAGGGTCTTGCCGGTGCCCATCCCGTTAAGCACGAACATACGCCGATATACAGTACACATATCGGCAGTAATTCGCTGATGCCGCATCGGGGTATACGGGCCACACCAGTTATATCCGTAATGGATAGGACTCGGCGCTGCGATGTTCATGTTACGAAGGAGCCGCACTGCATCCAAGGTGTGCGGGATCGCAACTACGTCTACCCCCTCCACCTTCGCCCGCCTCGTGTTCGGAAGAGTCGCCAACTCCGGCTGATCCGGAATGATAATGTGCTGCTTAATTACTTTCATCGAGAACTTCCAAGTTATAGATAGCTATGCCACGAGCGCGGGAATACCCAGGGATACTGCATAAATATGTATTAAAGAATGGAGTGACGTCGTGAACCTGAACTATAGTTCCTTTCGGCGCTATCTGCTGCCCGTACCCCATACGGACGTCAATTTCGTCCGATACGTTAATATCATTTCTAAGTCTCGCTAATCTCATCTAAAAACTCCAAGTCCCCTTCATGTATGTTTATATACTGATTGCTCCCGGGGACACTACATACGTAGATACCCCGTATGAACCATTCGCACAATACCTGCACGGTGGTTCCTGCGGCAATCAGTCCTACTGGTGTTCGTAGTGTAGCTAGGCGCATAGAAAAGAGGGCGCGTGTTACCGCGCCCTCCCGGGTGTTACTCAGCGGCCGGGGCGCCGCCCTTCATGGCCAGGATGCGCTCTGCGACCTGCTTGACAGCCGGGTCCGCCAGCAGATGCGCGATGCGCAGCGCCGTGGTCTTGGCCTTGTCGCCGCTCGGGTCCACGATCGGCTTCAGGTCTTCCGCCACATCCGGCGCAGTCTTGCCGGTCGTCGCCGCGTACACAGCCAGATACGCCGTGATGAGGATCGACAGGTTCATGGTCGGCGCACGCGGCACACCGGCAGCGATCGGGCTGGCGTTCGTGAAGAACGCTTCGCCTTCCTCAGCCAGCCTCGCCACGACAGCGCGCATGTCCGAGACCACGGTGTCTTCGGCCTTGCTGACGATGGCGGACTTCAGGCCGAGCAGCGCCAGTCGAACCCACACCGGCTTGGGAAACTGCGCCAGCGTAAAGACCTCCTTATCGGCTTCGATCCACTTCCCCTCGGCGTCGCGGCGTCGTTCGGTCGCCGTCAGGGCGAAGGTATTGGTTGCGGTATCGACGGTATAGTCGAAACCGACGCGCTTCGGACGCGGCTTGACAACCTTCGGTTCGGCAGTGAGACCCAGGTCAATCGGTTCGGGAGAGTTCATCTCGCAAGCTCCTCAGAAATTTGGACAATTCGTGGATGTCAGATTCAGACCGGACAACAAGGTACTGACCTTGTGCTTCTACTATAGCGGCCTGTTGCCGACGTTGCAAGGGGGTTAGTTCATTCTTTCCACCGGGGTCTTTCGTTTCGATGCCGATAAACCAGCCGTGCAGACAGAGAATGAAATCCGGAACCCCCCGTACTCCGTAGCCCGTCTGCACCGGCATGTACCACCAGCACGACGGCCCAAGCGACTTCAGCACCCCCTTGACCCGCTCCTTGACATCCGCCTCGGAGCGCACTATCGCGCTACCCCGGCTAGCTGCAGCCATAGATGCTGCCGGCGGGCGTCTTCAAGCGCGTCATGCGCCACTGTCTTACCGAGAATCCGGGTCACTTCGGCGTCGATCTCGTCTCGTCGATCCCGCGGAACCCCGGCTCGCTCCGTGCGATAGCACCGTTCCTGCCAGTATTCCCACGGAAGGTTGTGCCCGATCCGATAGGCATGCCAGCGAAGGATGGGGAGATCGAACGATGCTCCGTTACTCCATACCGTGTACCCGTCAGGGAGCGACGCCTGCTGGAACGCTATATACAGATTGCACAGAACTACGTGCATGCGCAGTCGAACGGCAGCGGTCTGCTTGAGCCGTGCTTCCTCCCGCTGCTTCATCCACCAGAGGATCGTATCGGCGTTAACCTGTGCGCCGTACGTCAACTGGCTGTCGATATCGACGTACTCATGGAAAGTAAACTGCGGGCTAAACACCCCGATACTAAGCACTACAGAAGTCGGCCCGGTGCCGAGCGTTTCGATGTCAACCATTACTACGTCTTGCATGATTACCTCTCGATCAGTCGTTAAGGAACCCACGGATGGCTTCTCTATGATCCATCATGTAGTTAAATGTTTCGATGATTACGAATTTCGTACCGTCTACCCCCTCTCCCCCCTCCGACAGCTTCTGCCGGAAGTACTCCGCCACCTGCGGTTTAATGGTATCGACCATTATACGGATAAAATCCACTTGGGCTTCATACCGTTCGCAAGCGTCACGGTCGGCGAACTCAGTGCCGTCATCGGCGACGTATTTAGTTCTCATCTAAGTAGTCCAGGCTGCCGCGTACAGCGTGAATCGTAGGGAGGGTTAGCACCAGTCCACCTGGGGCATCGAGTTGTACCCACTTGTTAAGACTATGTTCTGTTACTTGCACCGTAGTTCCGGCTGGTACAGTAACGTAGTGACGTAGATCGCAGTCCCACATTTCCAAATCGGTATTAAGCGTCGCTAGTCGCATATAGCGGCCCTCCATCTAAAAAATCAAAGTGGACACCTCTATAATAGTCAGCCGGAAAGCTAAGCATTAACCCGCCCGGAGCGCGGACTTCCATCCACTTTTCGTTAGGTTTTGTTACGTGTACCACAGTTTCGATTGGCACGGAAACGTACTCCTTGCGCTCTCCATTCCACATGTCTAGCCCGCCGGGGGCACCGAGTTGTACCCACCTCTTGAGACTATGTTCTGTTACTTGCACCGTAGTTCCGGCTGGTACAGTAACGTAGTGACGTAGATCGCAGTCCCACATTTCCAAATCGGTATTAAGCGTCGCTAGTCGCATCGGGTGAACCCTCGTCTAAGTATTCCAAGTACTTAACGTATACGCCACTGGTCTTCGTACTGATTAGTAACCCACCGGGGGCGTGAATCGTTAGCCATTGCTCGCCCATGTTCTCTACTTGTACCATCGTACCGGCCTGTACTAAGACGCACTGACTGATGTTCGGGTCCCACATAGTCAACGGAGCCCTAAGTCTCGCCAATCTCATGCCTCACCTCGAAAGATTCGGGCGGTTCCCTCCGCCCGGTAACGTCTAAGGGCCGTCGTTTCTGTGCATACGGTACTTAGGCTTGCTGAGGACGAGGCGCATGCGTACGTCTCGCTCTCAGTTCGCAGTGTCAGATCACCATCGGGAAGAAGGGCCTAACGGCTCTGACTGCGGGGGATGCCTGCGCTCTAATCCCGCGGGACGCTCCTTTCGGATGGGCTTGTCGGCACCGCTGCCCGGATCGCGGCAATGCACATGGCCGACTCACGTATGCTTAACCCTCAGTCACTCTACCACCTCAACTACGTCGTGTATTCTATAATCGCCTATCAGCAAAATCAACCCTCCGGGGGCGTGCAACATATACTCCCCGTTCCGCTGCTCCTCCACCTGAATTACTGCCCCCGCACGTACGGCAACCCATTCGCCGTAGCGATCCACGAAGTATGTGTCCTTCTTAAGCGTTGCTAGTTTCATCGCCTAGGAATTCCAAATACTCGTTAACCCGCTCCTCGAACACTGATTCCATCAAGTTACCCGGGGCGTAAATAAGCACCGACCCCCGTCTAGGCTCCGCCACTTGCACGACCGCACCGGCTTTTACCGTCGTGATCGTTAGCCCCGGAGTTATCATGCAGAGGTTTCGTTTAAGCCTTGCTAGTTTCATCGTCTAAGAACTCCAAGCACTCATTAACGAACCCCCCGGATATTGACTCTATCATACCGCCGGGCGCGTGAATCGTATACCCCATATATGACCCGAGGAAGAACTGTTCCACCTGCACAGTAGTTCCCTTATTTACTACGACCTCTTCGCCCGCTCGGTTCCATAGGGTGATGTCTCGTTTAAGTATCGCCAGTTTCATCAGCAAGGAACTCGACTACGTTATCTAGTTCATCTTTTTCTACGAAGGAAACTAATCCTCCGGGGGCGTGCAGAACATTGCAGGTGAACCAGCTAAGGCCATATAGTTGTATGGTCATATCGTTATTACTCACCTGTATAGTGGTCCCCTTCGGTAACACGCCGCCGCTAATACGCGCGTCGCCTAAGAAATAGAAATCATTTTTAAGTATCGCCAGTTTCATCGTCATCAGCAAGGAACTCAACCGTGTCATCTAGTTCGTGCTTGTGTACGAGGGAAATTAACCCTCCGGGGGCCAACAGGCGATAACCTCCTGACCAGTGAAAAAGCGTGGTTTCCTTAATTACCTGTACGACAGTACCCTTCGGTAATATCCCTCCCCTAAAGAAATATAAATCCTTTTTAAGCGTAGCTAACCTCATTCCAGCCACTCCACTTCCTCGCTAAGTTCGCCCAAATCTACCCACCTGCGCCCCGCGCTCCCGGGGGCGATCAGGATCGCCATGTCGGGGTCATCCCAAGGTTCTGCTCCTACTACCTGTACGACCGTCCCCGCGCGGATAAACGCTTCATCGTGTGACGGGGACTCGCGGAAGAACCACTGTGACGTACGCATGCGGGCGAGCATCATCTCTTCGGTCTCCAGTTCGGGCATTGCTTAGCCGGGCACCAGCCGTTACATAGGCCGGATCGCTTCATCGGGAACGCTTCCGCTGAGTGCTGCAGCGATGCGTTGTCAATCTCGGTCAGCCGTACATCCCACGGATGGTTCGGCGCACGGCTTTCCTCGGTGAATCGTACTTCTCCTGAGTCCTCATCGCTTTCGCGGGGAGTGACTACCCCCTGATTATACCATATGAACCGGTATTGTACAGCCTGCAACGTCGGGAATGTATGAGATAGCAACCATGCGTAGAAGTAGGCTTGCTCAGGGGAATGCCGTACTTTCCCTGACTTCCAGTCATAGAGCTTAGCGTAGACAGGGGTTGCCAAGTTGTCAAGCAAGATCAGGTCGGCTTTCCCTACGGCCCACGCGAGCCGCGGGGGCAGCACGACGTGGCTCTGACCGATCGCCAGGTCATGCTCAATCAGCGGCACCCACCGACCGGAGTCCACCGCCTGCTGGACGACCCGCACGTAACCGCCTACGGCGGCGTCCAGCGCGGCCGGGAGCGGGGCCTGCCCCCGTAGGGTGCGCTCAATGTGCGCGTGCTCCTCGACGCCGCGCAGGGCCTCCGGCCCCATCTCGGACCGACATGACCGCTCCACGCGCTGATGGAAAAACTGCCGAGGACAGGTGGTGTACTGCTTCCAGGAAGTGTACGAGTGGGCCATCACTTTGCCTCTGCGTAGTTAGCGGCGATTTTGCCTTCGGCCCCTAATGGTATATCACGATACCAGTCTCTTCCAGTGGACATTATCGTTAATGTCCTGTCGAACACTGCCTGCGCTTGATCCTTATGGGCGACCTGGATGAGTTCGTCATGGACCGTCAGCGCGATCCGGGATACGCCACGAAGCTCCCGGTCCACGAGCAACATCGCGTCGGTCATAATGATCCGACTGAGCGCCTGTGTAATATTCTCCGCCAGCTTCCCCCCGTAAATACCTAGCCATGACTTCCCGTTCCAGTAAGCATATGAGCGTCCTTCCTGTCGCAGTTTCGTGTACGCGAGCCGTAGCCCGTTCGGCAAGCGGATCGCGTCTTTCTCCGTCCGCAGCGGACCGAAGTCAGCCTCTACGCCATTAAGCATATACTTCAGCATCAGGTCGCAGGTAGACCAGTACTTTACGATGTTCGGGCTCGACGCCCGCCAAGCCGTAACTAAGTGGTCCGCAACCGCGCAATGGGTTTGTACCGCCTCCGCGTCTACAGGGTAGAAAAACCCACTGCGAGCAATATGATCTCGTTGCCGGCGTTGCTTATACGCATCGGCAGAAAACGCCCCTACATCTACGCCTAGTCGGTCGGCGTCCACGGGGGTGAACCGGATTGACGGTAAGCCCATTAACCCCTTAAAAACTTCGCTCGCAAACTTCGGCGACCCCATGTTATACCCAAGGCCGAGCACAATTACCTTACCGACATTACGTTCCGGCATCCCCTTAACGATCTTCGTCCCGTAGATATTCGAGGCCGTGTATGCGTACACGCATTCACCTGCACGAAATACCGCGAGGACGCTTTCTTCGTTGGCGAGCCAAGCGAGAACGCGGGCTTCGATAGAAGAAAAGTCCACGACGACCAGATCATGATCTGGCGGGGGGATGACGGCCGAACGCAACCCCTTACCGCGAGGGAGGTTCTGCATATTTACGTCGTCGGTGCCGGAGAATCGGAACGTGTTTTCCGCCCCGCAGTAGGCAAGCGGGATAGGCAGCAGTGGGCGCCCCGTAAACGCCACGCTGCGCTGCGCGATACCGATGAAACGCTGCGCCCGCGCCTGTCGCAAGGATGATTGGTTGCCTAACTTAGCCTCTACGAGCGCAGCGACTCGCGGGTCATCGTGGGTTCGGAGCGCGAGTAGTTCCTGATCGGTCTTTGCGAACGCATACGTCAGCTTCTCCGGGTCTGACGGAGACGGCTTCCTCGGAGGGGATACGCCGAGCGCAGTGAGCAACGCAGCGAACTTCGGAGCACTACGCAAGTCCGCTAACGTCGTGCCGAGGTCTGAGAGGGTAGTGGTTCGTTCGTGCTCCGCCGTATCGTAAATATCTTGGCATAAGCCAGCGGCTACCTCCATCACAGGCTTGGTAAACATCTCAAGCGTCAAGTGCTGCACCAAGAACTCTTTCAGCGGTATGCGCGGCTTCAGGCGGTTGTATATTTCTCGGCACAGCCACGTATCTTGGTTATTATATTCTGCGAACGCATCACGCATGGCGGGACTCATGTCCTCCACATGCACGCCGTTCATGAATCTGTCTAGCACGTCGCCTTTAGGCGGTAGGCCGTAATACTCCGCGAGCGTTTTCAAGCTAGCCTTTTTATGCCCCGCCGCCCGTGCCATTCCTAGTGTATCGACCATCAACTTCGGATGGATACCTAGCCGCCAAGCGAGAATTGCGAAATCAAACATCCCGTTGTGGGAGGCGAACGGATGAGACGGGGCGGCGGAGCGGAGGAACGCAATGATACCCGGCCATTCAGGGGTGTCTGCGAAGAAACACCGCGGGGGCCGGTCATCTACTGCGACCGATACGGACACAAAGGCAAATCGAGGATCGCGGATATAAGATTCCAGGGTCACTCCTTTTGAACGGAGGGAATACTTAGTCTTACTGTTGTAATGAGTTTCCCAGTCGAGGAAGATCACGTTACTCCTCCAAAATAGATAGCACTGTTACGCCCATCACTGATCTCTCCACTCGCCGTGAATAATAATCGTAGCTGTCCAGCGAAACGAGCGAAGCGGGACGAACGCTACGCTAGTGTCAGTGACAATCCGCATACACAACTTGCCTCCTACCTTAACCCCCCGCGTAATCACTGCCGTCAACACCGTACCCGGAAGACTATGAATGTTCCCGCCTTGCATTCTGCAGAACAGCACTGGCTTATTCAGTTTAATCATGGCGGAACAGGCTTTCCGCGCCGCCCTATATTCATACACCATTATACCCCTACGCCACCAGCGGGTGTAGCCGGGGCTTCTATTGTAATAGCAGAAATACTTGGTAGAAATCATTCGATCATACTTACGATCCTTCACGTCTCCATCCCCCCTTAGTGATTACCCGTATCCGCCGGCGTAATTGACGGTGCCTAAAAGCGTAGGTGTCGCCGTGATTTTCTACTATTGTATACGACCCCCACGACGTTTTCGCTCCTACACGGTGCCTACTTCGTATCATCTTTACGTTCAGTACCGTGTTCTTCGGCAAGTCGAACAACGGTCGTTTCAAGACTACCATGGCGTTGCAGGTATAACACACCGTATTATCATAATCGTGCCATCGCAGGATAGATACGTGCGACCGCCGTAGCACCTTATCGAGGTATTTATTTTTCATATATCCTCCAAGTAAGATCCCCCGAATGAGTTTCGTCTATTACCCGCCATACCGACCAGTCGATGGGCGGGAATCTCGCATCCCCTTCCACGTCATACCCCACGGTAGTTACATACATCCTATCACAGAGGCCGACAGATTGCGCATATATGTTCGCCCCTCCGATAATCATAATCTCCGTCGCGTCCGAGAAAGCATCCAGCGCGGAAGTAAGCGACGAGAACGCCCACGCGCCCGGAGTAATTAAGTTTGGGTTACTGGTGATGACGATGTTATCCCGGTTAGGCAGCCGTCCTGGCAGTGACTCCCACGTCTTACGCCCCATGATAACTGGCTTACCGACGGTACGCCTTTTGAAATACCGCAAGTCCTCCGGTTCATACCACGGAATACGACCGCCGTTACCGATGACCCCGTTCTTACTCATCGCTACGATTAACGAAATCATACCCTTTCTCGCAACAGCCGAAACAACGTAGTAGGGTTAGGCACCCATTGCTTATGCACTGCGCCGCCTAGTGTAGACGGAACTACGGTGTACCGCAACGTGTGGTAGTACGTCACCATGAACTTAGGATAGTACGAATCGAACAGCATATGCTGCTTGATGTACGGTCGCTGTAGGTTAAACCATTCGTCGCGCCGCATAATCTGCACTATCCGGTCCAGCACCTCTTCCGGGTACGTGAGCGACGCTACCATGCCGATCAGGTCGTCGTCCTTGTAGCCCTTGACGTAAGGGATCGGGGTAGACGTGTCGTTCATCCGGTCGTACAGCGGAGCGAGGAGATACGGGCGCTCGCAGTCCCACTGGCCGAGGGGCGCCCCATTCCGGAAAAACCCATCTATGGCCTTCGCCCGCTGCGTTAACGCAACTGCGTCGGGATGGGCACGGATGAAGAAGTATAGGAGTTTCATAGTGGCTCAAAATACTCACGGAACAGGTAATAATCCAGGAGGGCGTACCCAGGTATTCCGGGGAAATACACGTCGTACCCACCATAGGTATCCTCATACTGAACTATCGTACCTATTGGCGGGCCGGTAATGACCGTGGGCGGGCAAACTAGCAGCCACTCATCGCCGCTACGTATCGCCCTAGCTAGTTTCATCGTCTAAGTCCTCGAAATACTCCCAGAATAGATTCCAAGTTATAGGGGCGTGCCCAAGTATTCCGGGAAAGTACATATCGCACCCCACATTAATAATCGGCTCATACTGCACGATCGTACCCACCGGGGGCCTATCAACTATCGAGTATGGCTCGGTAATTGCCCAAGCGCCCCCGGTACGAATCACCCTAGCTAACCTCATTCCGGACCCACCTCAATAACAGACCCGTAAACAGGCGAGTAGTCTTCGTTCTTCGCCCCCTTCGGCACCATCCATACGATCGGATACTCGGCGTTCCGCGCGCTACTCGGGAGAGGCGCACCCCAGTCAGTAAGAACGATAACCACAGAGGGCGGTTCTTCGCCGTTCGCCCACTCAAACACCGGTCCAAAGTTAGTACCGCCGCGGCCAGGGACACTTTCTAAGCGATGAATATCACTGGCATTGATATTGTCATCGACTCGCTGAATACCGTAGTCGAAGAACAACACGGTCAGCCGCTCGACCGAGTACGCGCCGAGCACATGCGGAACCTGACTGACGAACCGGGCCAGTAAGTTACTGCTAACGCTCCCGCTAGTGTCGATCGCAATCACTACGTGGGCAATGGCGTCAGACTTACCGCGGCCGGGGAGGTACATATCCTGCGCGACGTAACGCTTATTCGGGCGCCGCCATGACGTGTCCGACGGAACTACGGCGGACAGATAGCGCGAGAGCATGTCCCGGTAATCCGCCTCCGGAGCGAGGTCGCTACGGACGCGCTCTTCCATCCCGCCAGACCGTTGCCCTGCCGCACGCTTCGCCTCCGCGGCCTGGATCGCCGCTTGCTGCCATGCCGGGTGTGCAGCTTCGGTTGCTGCGTCCCCCTCAATCACGTCGAGGTCAACTTCCATACTGACGTACGCAGGATCACGGCTGATGATCTCGTACACCTCGTACCACGACATATTGCGGAACTGCTCGTCGATGAAGTATTCCCCGGGGGGTACAGCGAAGCCCTCGTCCTTCGCAATGAGATTCACTACGAAATCCATCGCGATATTAGCGAGGTGACGGTTCCGCCCACCGAGTACGCCGGGCAGGCAGTGCCCGAACACGCAATGCAGGATTTCGTGGAAAAAGGCAAACCCGAGGTCGCCTTTTTTCTCTAACACCGGGGTGTTCACCCACATGCGACGCCCATCCGTCGCGGCGAGCGGGATAGTCAAATCCTCAATGACTTCCAGCCGGGCAATGAGTGTCGTCATCCACGGGTATGCGTGCGTGACCCGGCTACGCACCAGTTCCAACGGGGTATACGGCCACGGGGCCTTACCACGAGTGATCTGGATCAAGTCTTCAGGAGTTAGCATCGGTTAAATCCTCGAAATATAAGTTGAACGCTTTCATATTCATACTACTACCTACTACGCACCCGGGGAAGTATACATCTACCCGCTTCCCGTCGTATTCGTACTGCACGATCGTACCGATGGGCGGGCTTATCGCGCCACCGTCATTCAGCCTCCACGGGCAGTTATCCCACTTGACTATCCTCGCCAGTTTCATTCTAGCCACTCGAAGTATTCGGTAAACACCGCGGAGTTAACGGTACTACATACATCGTACCCCGGAAAGTACACACGCACACCTACCTCCGAAATACCTCCATCTACTTGTACGACCGTACCTATTGGTGGGTTAACCTCAGTTCCATCGTCTAACCACCAGTTAAAACTGTCCCACTTAACTATCCTAGCTAATCTCATCGAAGAAATCCTCGAAATATCGTTTGCTCATGCGCGCAAACCCGTTAAACCCCGGTACATAGATTTCTACACTGCATGCCCGTTTCCATTCCTTGTATGTAATTTTTGTACCTACTGGGATATACACCCCTCGGCTGGTAAATAAACTGCGCGGTACATACACATACTGCGGATTTTAGTTTCATAGTTCCCCGAAATACCTATTAAACGCCATCATACTAACCGTCATGTGACTGGCGTACCCGGGGAAATACACTCGACGCCAGTAGTCATCGCATTTACCCCTCGGTAGTTCTTCATACTGCACGGTCGTACCCACTGGCGGGTTAACTGTATCCCCGTTGTCGAGAATCCACGGGATTGACTGGCGCTTTATTACCTTAGCCAGGTTCATCATAAGAACTCGAAATATCTATTAAACGCACTAACTTCCAGTTCTTTTACCCCTACGCAGCCGGGGAAGTGTACGACATATGCAACAGTCCCACTAAACTTATATGTCTTACGCTCCACCTGAACGACTGTGCCTATATCCGGGTTAATCTCCGTATCGTCCGATAGATACCACGGAGTACCGTCTCGGTGGATAACCCTAGCCAGCTTCATCCCCCCTCCTCGTAGCGGGGGCTTAGCCCCCGCTATTAGCATCGTTACCTGACGAACGTCAGCGCGCACAGTGTCGCGCTTAGCCGGACATATGCTTGCGACTGTGCGTACCACGGGTGACGGCGTACGCAGTCCGCATTCATGCAGACGATGAACTCGCCGGGGCACCGCGCGAGCCATTCGATACGGTTGTCTACGTTATCGGGCGTGAGGGTAGCGGCCAGGAGAGTGATGAACGCGAACGCAGTGCCGACGTTCGCGAGATCACCTTCCCCCGGAATGGGCGCGTGCATCGGGTCGTTATCGACCACGGAGGGGTCCGGCATCGTCATCGCTTCACGCATGTACGTGACGAACTCCGCCCCGATCGCGTGCCCGACCGTGCAGTGGATCGCCGCTTCGAGCGTCGGCAGGGATGCGTCGGTGCCAAGCTCGTCGTGCGCTTGCAGGAGCCGGCTGACGGTCCCCCACGACCGCGGAGTGGCGTATGCGGACTCCCCCCGGTCACGGGCCTCGGCGAAGCTGTCGAGGTGAGACGGCCGGCGACGGGTGTAGGCGAGCACGGTGGGATGCGACCGATGCGCAAGGGCCTGCAGCGGCAGCAGGCGCGTCGATTCGCCGGTGGAGATGTCGAGGTACGGGTCCACTGAACGGAGCGTGTGCGGGCGCACAGGCGCGTCCAGCGCCCATGCCTCGAAGTCGGCGAAGCTGGCCCGGATCGGAACGTGGATCATGCGGTTATCCAGCGCCATGTTCACCGCCGTGGCGCCGCTGCGATGAGCGGCGAGGTTGCCCGCGCAGATCAGCACGCTCCCCTCCGGCAACCGGTAATCACCGATCCGGCGTTCCAGGATCAGCCGCTGCGCGGCCTTTTTCGTTGCGGTATCCGCCGCCGTGATCTCGTCGAGGAACACCACTGCCGGCCGCGTCGGCAGCATCGCCGGCGGGGCGAACCGGGTCTGATGCGTATCGCGGTCGTACCACGGCAGGCCCGTCAGGTCCGTACATTCGTGGTTCGGGAGATTGATGACGTACAGCGGCAGTTCGAGCGCACCGGCGATCATCTCAACGATGCTGGACTTACCGATACCGGGGCTGCCTTCGAGACAGACCACGGAGCGGCTGTGGGCCGCAAGCATCGCGATTTCCATAGCTTCGTTCAGGGTGTAGGACGGGGTGTTCATGGTGTCTCCTTGGTTAACCGAAAATACGAGCGAAGAGGAGGGCGAAGAACAACACGAGGCTCGCGCACCACATTTTCGCCGCGGTTACATCGTCGTCAGTTACCGACACGCGCTTCAACGCCGAAATAAGTACGAGGGTGCGAAACACTAACCAACCGAAAGAAATTACAATGAGAAACGTGAGCATAGTACGTCACCTTCAACGTTTACGACTGCCACCAGCCGGTATCATACAGGGTTAAAGTATCTATGTCTACTACATACGTGTCATCGCCGTCCGTGATAGTAACCCAGTCCTCTTGGTGCCGCACTACGCGGTGCAAATCTTCTACGCAGTACGGCCCCCCGGCATGAACCACCAGCGCACCGCTATGGATAATCGGCTTGCACTTACAACGGAGTACGCGGGCCTGTTCTGCCAGGCTTGAGTCTTGCGGGTCTACGATTTCCATTATCCTCGCTCCTTCTGTGGATAGCTGGCTGAAAATCGCCGCCCGTCGCTGTAATTTTCGTCATTTTCATCGACGTATTTATAAACGCTGTAATTTATTAACGTCTTTCCGTTCTCCCTAACGATCGAACATTTCGATCCTAGATATGGGTCAATCGTCCATCCAGCCTCCTGCCCATTTTCCCGCAAAACCGATGCCGCTTTTTCACGGTCGTAGATTTCGCTGTCAACAACCAACTGCCGACTTTCGGATACTTTTTTCATCCCAACAACATCAAGACATCTTGCTTCCGCTTCAACCTCAGTCATCGCCACTCCAGACAATATGTTTCCTAACTGCTCCGGGGTCATACGAATAACGAGAAATTCAGCCTTTGACGCATCATCCTTAACGGCGAGCCTGATATAGTCGTCTCCAGAGCTTGTCGCCCTTGAAAAAGTCACTTTCGCCTTGATGTTCATTTACTCTTCTCCTCGCGCATCGCAACGAGCGCCGTCGCATAGGCGTTCCAGTAGGCAATTGCGTCCGCTTTCCGCGCTTTGTAGAAGTTCCCCGGGGGGCCCCCGCAATAGCCGTCATCCTCCTGCGGACCTATCGGCTGGTTGTTACTACACATTACGTTCCCTAGCTTGCGCGTCCACAGGCCGGCGTCCGATCCGCACACCGGACAGCGGGCGATGTATCGCTTCAACGGGTCGCGGGCTTTCTCGTATGTATCGTCGTTCATTTCCCCTCCTCGTACCGAGTCAGTTCCTCTTCTCGGGCAATATATGCGCCGCCGCTGTGCGATACGCTGTACTTATTCCGTCGGTTAGCGGGGAGCACCCCGTCAACTATCCCAAGTTGCCCCCGGTACAACACCATATCCCCCTGTTTGAACTTGGTCGGGGCGTGCTCATTGAACCATGCGCGGAGTTCGCGGGCTTCGACTGCACGAGCGTCAGTAAGTACGCGGTACGCGATAATGTCGCGCGGGTCGTTATCGTCATCCCAGTCGAGGGCGACGGCTTTCTTGGAAAAACGCGCTCCGTCTCGCAGGATAACTTCGACCTCCGTATCGAAGGGAACCGGACGTTCCCCGCCGCGCCAACGAGTGAACTCCGGCGGGATAGTGGGAAGCCCTTCGCGAGCGTCTAGGATTTCATTAATCAGGGATGTGAGTTCTTCGCGGTTCATTGTGATGTTCCTCGGGCCTGAGACGTGTTCGAGGTGGTGTAACTTGACGAAGCCATACACTGATCCGTTCGTAAAGTATGGCGTGTCAGTACCGTCATCCGCCAATAACTTCACCTGTGTGCCAAGGTCAAAACCCTCATCGTCCGTAGTTACACGGAACACGGTGTCTTTCGTATAACCTGCGGCTTCAAACGGAGTCATATCACTTACCCCACGAGATTTCGACGTACCTGGTGGTGTTATAACCACCGGAACGCAGGGAGTATCCGTTACGGCTTAGTTCAATCTGAACGCTCAGCCCGATACCAGACGAGGACAGCATATCGGTAACGACTTGGCCTAGTTCGGCGTCATCATCGCGAATGCAGATACTCGTGCGAGTTTCTGCTACTGCGTCAATCCGGCGTTCGATTTCGAGGATGGCGCGATCAATTAGCCGTTCCTCGCGGGAAATGAGTTTGGCTCGTGCTTCGGCTGCGGTTAACATATTTACCCCCATTGACTCGCCATTGCTTCCGCTACACCCATATATGTCAGGCTGCGGAGTTTAGCACGGTCGGCGCTTGGGCCGAGTTTGTTCTGCCCGCTTGGCGTACCTCGCTTTGCGTATTATATCCGTAGGCTTGAGGAGGGGCAAGCCTTTCAGCCACAGACACGTCGCTTTACTTGCGTCCTCGCCGAACCACCAAGGTTGGATAATCTGGTCCGGCTTACGAATGCGGGACGATATGCACCCGATAGGATTTTCCAGTGCGATGCGGGGTATAGGCGCAGTGAGGAGGAGCCGGACGAACTCTAACGCTTCCTCCGTTAACGCCGCCCTACCCGGTACACGCTTGTTCCAGTGCAAACCGCTACCGGCCAAGTATGTGCAAGGAGGGTGCGCAATCAGCATATCCCAACGGTCGTTAAGCAAGTCGCGTACATCCCCCTGATAATGCGGGCCGGGGGCTTCCGTAGGGAGTAGGTCGCACGATACAGCGTCATGCCCGCGGGCGATGAACGCATCGCGTACCCGACCGGAAAACTCGCACGCAACAAGAACTCGCATGGGTGTTACCTCCGCCTATAGGTTTCATCCATATTAATCATCCCAGTTGTCGGCGTACCGCCATTCGCAGCCGGTGTCGTCGCCTATGCGGTTCTCGAACCCGTATTTAACTGCGGTAGCTCTGAACACCGGCAGCCCATAGTTAGGATATGTGTCAAACTCTTCCAGCCCCTCTTCGAGGACGCGATTCCACGCTAGTACCTCATCGTGCCATAGGGAAGCACTGATGCCGCGCCGGCCAAGGGCCGCGGTAAACCCGTAGTCTACGGCGGCTTTTAGGCGGGAAAGCACATTCTCACGGGTGAACGGCTCGGGGGGAGCTAGGCCAAGTGACCGGGCAAATTCAGCGGTTTTCATTTTCAGTAATCCTCGTTAACTAACAGGACCATCAGGTTGTACTTGGACACGTCCACGAGGTGGGCAGTCCAGCCGGTGTACTCCGGGAACTCAAGCCGAGTCGGGTTCATGTCGTCCTCGGTTTCGCCGAGGGCTATAAGCGGCCAGTGTTCGTCGAATCCTGCTCGGCTGTAGTGTAGTATGTACGGCCATTTATCCTCAAGTTCAATCGAAAGGTACGCGATACGATCAGTCTTATCTATGACCGTTGCGCCTGCGGGAGATACCCCGATGGACCCTTGGGTTCGGACTCGCATCATTCCACCTCAGCTTCTATGAACTCGCCCATAGGACCGAGCGAGTACCACGTATCCGGCTTGATTCCGTCCTTGCCGACCTGCGCAGTTTTTACGGCTACGACCGTATATTCATCATACTGAGCCAGTACGAGGAACCCCCCGTTAGCGGCACGGGCGTAGGAGTTAGCCCCGAAAGCGGCTGCGATGGAGTTTTCGCCGGAGGCGGATGTTTTAGCCCGAGCGCCGGCCGTGAGTGCGTGGGCGCAGCTTCCGGCGGTGGTTGCGTGCGCATAGTCTCCGGCTGTAAGCGCGTGGGAGTAGCTTCCGGCGGTAGTTGCGTGCGCATCGTCTCCGGCCGTGAGCGCGTGGGCGAGTCGGCCGGCGGTAGTTGCGTGCGCATCGTCTCCAGCCGTGAGCGCGTGGGCGTAGTCCCCGGTAGCGGTTGTGTTGGAGAAGTTTCCAGCAGTAGTTGCGCGCGCATAGTATCCGGCTGTGAACGCGTCGGAGTAGTCCCCGGTAGTGGTTGCGTGGGAGCGGTCTCCAGCAGTAATTGCGCAGGAGAAGTCACCGGCTGTGAGTGCCGGCGAATAATCGTTGGTAGTAGTTACGTTGCCCATGTTAGCACACCTGAATGTAGAAGTTGCGACCGCGGAAAGTCAGTTCGGCGTAGTCGGCCTTTGCTTCCTCCGCAGCGGCTTCGTAGTTGATCGTTATGTGGCGGTACGGCCATTCGCCGGAGGTCAGATCTTTCGGCAATGCGTAACAGTCGTCGATAATTTCTTTGATGTAGTCCACGAAGTGGGACTCGGCGATGATGGGTTCGCCCTCATCCGCGTCAGAGTTGTACTGCCGGGCTTCGTGCAGGAACGCAGTGAGGTCTGTGAGTTCGGCGGATTCTTCCTCGGTCGGGGCGTCGAGGGCTTCGAGTTCTTCGATGCGGTCACGAATATCGCGGCCGTCGATGGCGTAGTCGTTCATCAGGCTGTCGGTAGTGTTCATTGCTTAGTCCTCTGCGTTCGTTGTGGGTGTAGATTACTCAGCGGTTGCCGGTTTGTCAAGGGGGGATGGCTATCACTCAGCTTCGACGAACTCCCCCGTGGGGCTGAGTGCGTACCACGTATCCGGCTTGATTCCGTCGCGGCCGACTTGGGCGGTCTTAACGGCTACGACCGTATCTTCATCATACTGAGCCAGTACGATAAACCCGCCAGCAGCGGCACGGGCGTAGGAGTTAGCCCCTACGGCAACGGCGATGGAGTTTGCGCCGGTAGTAGCTGCGTGTGCATGGCCGCCGGTGGCGGTTGCGTGTGCGTGGTCTCCGGTGGTAGTTGCGTAAGTGAGTCGCCCGGTGGTAGCCGCGTGCGCGTGGTCTCCGGTGGTAGTTGCGTGAGCCCGTGGGCCGGCCGTGAGTGCGTGGGCGTGGTCTCCGGCGGTAGTTGCGTGTGCATGGCCGCCGGCGGTAGTTGCGCGGGCGTGGTCTCCGGTAGTGGCTGCGTGCGCGTAGCCACCGGTAGTAGCTGCGTGAGCCCGTTGACCGGTAGTAGTTGCGTGTGCGTCGTTTCCGGTAGTAGCTGCGTGTGCGCTATAGCCGGTGGTAGTTGCGTGCGCGTCGTTTCCGGTGGTAGTTGCGTGTGCGCTATAGCCGGCGGTGAGCGCGTGTGCGTCGTTTCCGGTGGTAGTTGCGCGAGCGCTATAGCCGGCGGTAGTTGCGCGGGCACCATAGCCGGCGGTGAGCGCGTGTGCGTCGTTTCCGGTGGTAGTTGCGTGTGCATGGCCGCCGGTGGTAGTTGCGTGTGCGTCGTTTCCGGCGGTAGTTGCGTGCGCATAGTATCCGGCTGTGGACGCGCGGGAGTAGTCCCTGGTGGTGGTTGCGTGTGCGTCGTTTCCGGTGGTAGTTGCGTGTGCATGGCCGCCGGTGGTAGTTGCGTGTGCATGGCCGCCGGTGGTAGTTGCGTGGGCGTAGTCCCCAACGGTAGACACGAGATCATGCGACGTGTTCATGGCTTAGTCCTCTGTGTTCGTGATGGGTGTAGATTACTTGGCGGTTGCCGGTTTGTCAAGGGGGAGGGCTATCACTCAGCTTCGACAAACTCGCCCGTAGGACTGAGTGTATACCACGTATCCGGCTTGATTCCGTCGCGGCCGACTTGGGCGGTCTTAACGGCTACGATGGCGGTTCCGTCGTACTGAGCCAGGGCGATGAACCCTCCGTTAGCGGCTTTTGCTACGGAGTTAGCCCCGAAAGCGGCTGCGATGGCGTTTTCGCCGGAGACGGATGCGCTGGAACGCAGGCCGGTAGTAGCCGCGTGGGCCAGTTGGCCGGCAGTAGTTGCGGGGGAGTAATCCCCGGTGGTAGCCGCGTGCGCGTAATCCCCGGTGGTAGTTGCGCAGGCGTAATCTCCGGTGGTAGCCGCGTTGGCGAAGTCACCGGCGGCAGTTGTATTGGCAAGGCTGCCGGTAGTAGCCGCGTGCGCGTAATCTCCGGTAGTAGCCGCGTGCGCGTAATCTCCGGTAGTAGCCGCGTGCGCGTAATCTCCGGTGGTAGTTGCGCGTGAGCTATAGCCGGCGGTAGTTGCGTGGGAGCTATAGCCGGAAGTAGTTGCGTGCGCGTAATCTCCGGTGGTAGTTGCGCGGGCGTAATCCCCGATGGTAGTTGCGCGGGCGTAATCTTCGGTGGTAGTTGCGCGGGAGCTATAGCCGGCGGTAGTTGCGTGGGAGCTATAGCCGGCGGTAGTTGCGTGGGAGCTATAGCCGGCAGTAGTTGCGGAGGCATCGTCGCCGGTGGTAGTTGTACGGGCGTAATCTTCGGTGGTAGACACGGGATCATGCGACGTATTCATGGCTTAGTCCTCTGTGTTCGTTGTGGGTGTAGATTACTCGGCGGTTGCCGGTTTGTCAAGGGGGAGGGCCGTCTGAATGTCCACGAAGGAACGGTCATCGGCAGCGGCGTATCGCGAAGGATACCAAGTGGTGGGCTGGTCGCCGACAAAAAAGTACGGGACTCGGCCGCACCTCTGGTAAGTTACGCAACTGCGAAGGTGGCCCGCTCAGTGCGTGTCGAGTAAGTGTACTTAATGCGGGAGCCGTCAGGGGCTTCGTACAGACCTGAGGTACATCGACCTTCTCGGTTAAACCGTTCGGATATGGTTTTCAACGGACCGAAAAGGAACCGTTCTCCGTCCGCGGATACGGCGTAGCCCCCATAGAACGTAATTCCGACCCATGTGCCGGATTGAAGCGTGTTTACAATGTCTGCGGCGGTCATGTCTGCGGCTCCGGTTTGACCGACATGGGAATTCCCATGTCGGCCTTGATTCAATCAGTTAGGGGCGAGACCCCTTTCGTAAATCCATCCCCGCCACACTTCTATCTCGCATTCCTTTAGGGCCTTCGCGGCGGCCGTCAGGGCTTGGCCGAGGGGGCGGGGTAGCCCGCGATCCCAGCAACCGGTGCCGTGCCCTTGCCGGGTGAACCACAGATCACGACCGGCTTCCCGCGGGCCGTAGCCGGGGTGTTCATAGGCGGCAGTGAGCAGGTCCGCGTGGGTCTGCTCGAACGCGGCACAGGTGGCGCGGATCGAGTGCAGGGCCTTGGCCGTGAGCCGGGCGGTTCCAAGACGGTTCAGCTTATCTTCGTCATCCGCCCCCGTGTCCCCGTTCGTGAAGAACAGGGCTTCGACGTACCCCTTAGTGAACTCGGGCAGCGCCTCAAAGCGGGCATCGGAATTGAGCGTAAATTCGGGCATGTCTGCGTCTCCGGTAAGTTACGAATCTTGCGTTGCCGCTTCCGTATGTTACGAACCCTACTCTACACCTGCGTTGCCAACTGCGCAACTCCCTCCGTATGTTACGATTCTTACTCTACACCTGCGTTGCCAACTGCGCAACCCCCTTTGTATGTTACGGTTTAGTAATGTACACCGGGGTCTAGTTGACGGGGTAGAGTATAGACGATGGGGACGGGGCGTACAATAGGATTCTAAATCGTAGTGTACGACGGCATTTTTTGTCGGTAAGTTCGCCAAAACCCACGGAAAATCAACGGGTTGCGTGATTGGTCAGGCCAATTGACCGGGAACCTTACGGGATGTTTAGAAAACACGTAAGTCATTGATTCGCCGTTACCCGCGTGAAAGTCGGACCGTCAGAATTTCGTCTGGTGATGTTGTATTTATACAACTCCCGGTGATTTCCCATAGGAATCAATGGCTTGCGAGTGGATCGACCCCTCCGGACAGGATTTTTAAGGAGTTCCCGTGGGAGCGCGTGGGAGTGAACCAGGGGGGCGGCTGGGAGGGGTCAAAAATTCCTTCGTGAACTTTATAGAATTTGTTGTAAATTTACAACAAACACCTTATTTTTGTTGATTTCTAAGGGAAAATTTCAATTTTGGGAAAAGTGATTTCCGAGGTTTAGGGGCGAATCGCGGATTCGATACGAAAATGTCCGTTGGTACATTACGATTTTGGGAGGGGCGGCCGTCGTAATGTACGATTGCTGCACTGCAACAGGCCGAAGATTTTCGCGGTTAAGTCGTTGATTTTTAAGACGGGTTTCGAGGTTTAGGGAAAAGAACTGCGCGGTACACTACGATTTTCGGCGGGGACGGTATTTTACCGGACGGGTTTACTTGGCATTGCGACGTGCTATACTTGTTGTGCGGTTCAACAAGTGGGGTACTAGCGATGGTTACTTGGGACATTGAAGTTACGGACACATACGGCGGCGAAGCTAACTACGCTTGGGTAGACCGGTATGCGATTCGCACTCCGGACGATATATCCGACTTAGCTTTAGTCCGTCGTATCAAATCCGTTACTGGGTACTCTGGTATCCGTGGACGGACGTATGTTGTTAGCGGGGACTCGGTAGAAATACGGTTTCCTGCGCGCTGCGTTGTAATTTTTGCGAATGTAAGGTATTGAAAAATGCAATACGAATCGGACGACGTAAAAGCCCGTGCGCTGCAATGTGCGCGGGGCGAGTATCAGGAAGGGCTTATTACGGGCCGATATTCATGGTCCGGTAATGGCCTGCGCGGCCGGGCAAAGAATTGGTCCGGTAGTTATTGGCGATCCCGGAACGCATTAATTGCGCGGCTACGTGAAAATGGGTTAGTGATTGAACTAGGAGTGCTGAAAAATGCGTGAAATGACCACGATGGTATATTCTTTTGCCGAGTTATCCGAAACTGCGCAGGAACGCGCGCTTAATGCGTTTCGTGACGTTAACGTAGACTTCCCCTGGTGGTGGAGCACGTTTGACACGATTCGCACCGCAGGTAAGCTAATCGGTCTGGATATTGACATGATTTATTTTGACACGGATTTATATTGTATTTTCAATGCGGATTATGAGTATGTGCGCGGGGCGGTTAAAGCGGTCCAAGCTGAATTTCCGCGTATGACTGATCTGCACGAAGTAGCGCAAAAACTGCAAGCGCTACAAAAGCGGCATTTTTATTCCCTTAGTTGCAATGTGGCATCACAGCGAGACACTAATTCGTATCAGTGTTTTCGTTTTGGCGAGGATTACGAATGCGAAGATTTGGGCGATATAATCGACGACTTTGCGTATTGGGCATGGGTATTATTGCGTGACGAGTACGAATATCTTACATCGGATGAAGCAATCCAAGAAATGATCGAATCGAATGAGTACGAATTCGACGAAGCGGGGAATTTATCCTGATCGTCGTGGTGCAGTTATTGGCGTTCACGTAACCGCGCAATTAATGCGGTACGTGAATATGGGTTAGTGATTGAACTCGGAGTACTGAAAAATGCGTGAAATGACCGTGACGGTATATTCGTTCAATGAACTTTCCGAAGCTGCGCAGAAGCGCGTGCTTAATGAGTTTAGTGACATTAACGTAGAGTTTAATTGGTACGAGGACACGTTTGGTACAATTCGTGCTGCGGGCGAACTGCTTGGCTTGGAAATCGGGGATATTTATTTTGATGCTTATTCGTACTGTATTTTTGACGCGAGTTATGAGTATGTGCGCGGGGCAGCTAAAGCGGTTCGGAACGAATTCCCACAAGACACGAAACTGCATGGAATAGCTAAAGATTTACAGGCTTTGCAAAAACGACATTTCTATTCGTTGTCGTGCGCGGTAACTGAAGGCCGGAGTATGAATCACTATCGTTGCTTTCGTTTTGGCGAGGACTACGAATGCAAAGATTTGGGCGATATAATTGATGATTTTGCGCGTTGGGCGCGGATATTACTGCGTGATGAATATAAATACCTTACGTCGGACGAAGCAGTCAAGGAAATGATCGAAGCGAACGGGTACGAATTCACCGAAGCGGGTAAACTCGTATGATTATCGTTTTTGGCGTGGCAGTAATATGGCTATTCTATGTGCGGGGGTAATGATATGAACATCGTAATTGACGGCCGTACATTCAAATCCAGTCACGCGCTAGTTTACGGCGATTATGTCGGAGCGGGCAGCGTAGGTGTGGCTAACGTCCGCTGGTTGGAGGAGAACCGCCGGACTCTGACGCTCACTTATCGGGCGGACCCGCAGTACAGCGCCGAACGCGCTTTAGAAGCTCAGCACATACTTCCTGAAGATATCGCAGCAGCGGGCGCGGTCATCCTGCGGGGCGATCACGGATATCATGCCGGGTTTATCCTGACCGGTGTACCGGAAGGCGCTAGCGAGGACGATGAAGTACTCGCAGAGGACGGCCGGGACGTGCTGGACGCAATCGAGAATTACTGCGTTCTCGACGAAGAGTTTTTATATGAAATTGAGGAGGAATGGCGGCAGGAGCGCTTGACAGAAATATGGAAGTACGATGCACCGCGAGCGCTCGCAAAGCTGGATGCGGAAGCGGGCGAATTCGTGGATAACATGACCGAAGGTGAATTCGGGATCATGTGGTACGAAGCGGTAGAACTGCCCGATCTGGTCGAGTGGATTTACGAGGAGAACCAAGCGGTTCCGGACGGTCTGAACAATGCGATTCCGGCGCTGTTGGGATGGGTCAGGGACCGATTTGCGGAACTGGAACAGCAAGCCGGAACACTCGGGTGGACAGTAATTCCGGAAAGCCCGGATGATCTTGCTACTACAGAATGGGGTTATGCCTCGCCCGGCGGTACGCCGGATAAATGGTTCGCGTACCGATGGCAAGCTCTGGAAGCGGCAGCATCGGATACGTCTTTCCGGGACGTGCAGCCGCGTCTGATTTGATTAGAAGGTACCACATATGAAAACTCTTTCAGCCGTAATTGACGGGCGCGCGGAATTGAACGCGCAAGAGCGTGATTCGTTATTCGCGTTGCTTTCAACGCGCTGCGGCGCAAAGACGAAAGCTAAATTACGCACCTGCATTGACCGGCTTGGTCCGGCGTCTAGTAACTACGCGATTTATGGGAGGGTCTTATTTCGTGATAATCGCGCGGATTATATTGCTGGACAGTATTGGATTGAGGAACGCCGATTACTACGGCGATTGATAATGGGATAAAAGAAAAAGCCCGCTAATTAGCGGGCTTTTTTATTACCTGATTAGTGCGACTTTGAATTGCTCAGTAGTTGCGCAGGTAGTCGTACCTCACTGCGAGGTACTGCTGTTCGTACCATTCTGCGGTCGCTATTATGTCCTTATATGCCTGCGATTCCGCCGGCATGCGGCTCGCGAGTGCTACGCATGCGTCGGCTTCATCCAGGTATGCACGGCCGTATCCGTCCGGCAGGGTCCGGGACGATACGTGCACTTCCGTGCCTGCGTGCATCAGCTCGTATCGGAGTGCCTTGTGAATGGCGTTATTCAGGGCGTCGTCCGCGGAGTCGCCGTCCCCGACGCTCTTTGGCGTCGGATACTTGTCCGGCGCATGTAGCCGCACGGTAGCTGAATATCGGTGCAGCACCGGCCGGTCAGCGTTAAAGCTAGTTGCGATTATTTCGGCGATAACGTCGAGGTTCATCTTGGTTACTCCTCTGTTTGTTGTACTGCGGCTGTTTCGACAATAGGGCCGCCCGAGCGGCCCTATTAGCAAAACTCGCCCTTGGTCAGTCGTCAATTTCCACCGCATCCCGCGGGTATGTTTGTTCCCAGCACTGCCGTCGCGGGATTCCCCCGTAATACACAATACCCACTCCAGACAGCGTAACAGCGTGCGAGCCACGGGCAATATATATGTGACTGATCGGTCGCCCGCGCGACGTGAGGCCTAGCTCTCTGACGAGGGCGCCGCCAGTCTGGCGCCCTCGTCCCAGGTAGGGTTTCAGTTGCGCAGCGGTAACTGTAATCGTAATGCGCATGGTTAATCCCTCTTGGTTGTACTGCGGCTGTTTCGACAATAGGGCCGCCCGAGCGGCCCTATTAGCAAAACTCGCCCTCGATTATCGGACCGCAGCGGACCGCATTGCGTATGTCATCCGCGCGGCCGCAATGGTCACGCGCAGCCGACCGCATTCCTTATGCTCGCGCGTTAAACGCTCGATATCGTCCTGAATCCGCACTGCGGCACTGGCGCACTGCCAGGTTGCCGGATTGTTGTACTCGCTCGGGCGCCCGCCGTGCGTGGTAGCAGCGATCTTGGTAAGCGCGTGGAATGCCTGCATGACGTTCATGTCAGTAGGTCCAGATGCCGTTCCGAACGGCGATGGCACGCTCCCTCATTCTGCGTGCTTGGTCCGTTTGGATTGCAGCGAGCGCTTGGTCTGCACCGTCCTTCAGTGCGGCCCGGCGTGCATCGGCCGCCAGTGCGTAAAGCCGGGAGGCGACAAAGTGGTTCCTGTTCGTGGTCAGGTTAGTCATGTCAGTAGCTCCGATGTAAGGGGCGCCGTCCGTGGCGCCGGGGCAGGTTGATTGATGGTCAGGCTTTCCAGAGACCCGCGGCTTCTTCGAGCGCTTCTGCCAGATCGTCGAAACCTTCGAGGCGGGCAGCCTCGGCGATCACTTCCCAAGCGTCGTTGCGGTCGATGGCA
>JAFEDI010000023.1 GCA_018241725.1 Pseudomonadota bacterium
CTGAGCCTGCCGCTGCATCCGCGCCTGAGCGAATCCGAACAGAACCACGTCGTTGCCCGGGTTTCCGAAGCACTGGCCGGGCGGGAGGCTTCATGAACGCCCGATTCATTGCCGAAGTTTCAAGTAACCACCACCGTGATCCCGAGCGTTGCCTGCGATTTATCGATGTGGCCGCCGACATCGGCTGTGCGGCCGTAAAGTTCCAGCTGTTCCGGGTTACTGAGTTGTTCGCCCCTGAAATTCTGGCCCGCAGCCCCGCACACCGGGCCCGTGCGGCCTGGGAACTGCCAGAAGACCTGCTGCCGGCGCTGGCCGCGCGCTGCCGGACACACGGTATGCAATTCGCCTGCACACCATTTCATCTCGATGCGGTACGTGTGCTGGAACCGCACGTCGATTTCTACAAGGTTGCTTCCTATGAACTGCTCTGGGACGACTTGCTGAAGGCCTGCGCTGCTACCGGCAAACCGGTCGTACTGTCCACTGGCATGGCGACGCTGGAGGAAGTGCTGCGAGCGGTGGCGGTGCTGCGTGCCGCTGGCTGTGCATCCCCGGAGTTGCTGCACTGCGTATCCGGCTATCCGACACCGACCCGGGAATGCAATCTGGCTGCCATTGGCACGCTGCGTGCTGCGACCGGCTGTACGGTCGGCTGGTCAGATCACAGCGTCGACCCTGCTGTGATTGAACGCGCCGTGCTGCGCTGGCAGGCTCCGCTCGTCGAGTTCCATCTCGATCTCGACGGGCAGGGCGAAGAATTTGCTGCCGGCCATTGCTGGCTGCCCGAGCAGATCGGTAGCGTGATCACTGCCTTGTCGCGTGGTGCCGGCGCGGATGGTGATGGCACCAAGGTGCCGGTTCCCTGCGAACTGCCGGATCGGGACTGGCGTGCCGATCCGGCTGACGGATTGCGCCCGCTGCATGCGATCCGTCAGGGCTGGCGGCCACAGACATGAAAGCGTGCCTGAACGATCAGTGCCGGGCCGTTGCCGTGATCCAGGCACGCATGGGTTCGACGCGCTTTCCCGGCAAGGTACTGGCATCGCTGGCCGGGCAGCCGCTGCTCTGGCATCTGCTGAGCCGCCTGCGTCACTGTCGCACGTTGTCCGGTATCGTTGTCGCGACGACGACGCTGGCGAGCGACGATGTGCTGGCCGAGTGGGCTGCGGCGCAAGAGGTCATGGTGGTACGTGGTCCGCAGGACGATGTGCTGGCGCGCTTTCTGCTGGCAGCCGAACACAGCGCCGCCGATATCGTGCTGCGCGTGACCGCAGATGCACCGCTGATTGATCCACTGCTGATCGATACGCTGATTGAAGCCTTGCAGCAAAGCGGCGCCGACCATGCTCTCGGACGGGAGGATTTTCCGAGCCTGCACGAAGGTTTCGATCCGTTCACGCGTACATCGCTGCAAATGCTGGCTGAGGTCGATATTGACTCCGATATTGCCCGCGAACACGTCAGCGCCTGGTTCAAACGTCACCCGGAGGCGGTGCGTACCGTGCGCGTGGCACTGGATCCCCGGCACGCCAACCCCTGGGGGGCCCGGATGTCGGTCGATACGCCGGCAGATCTTGCCTTCCTTGAAGCCGTGTATGCGGCGCTTGGTGTACCGGCCGGCGAGGCAGATCTGGCCGAGGTTGGCGCGCTGTTGCACCGGTGCCCCGGACTGCTGGCGATCAACGCTGCAGTTCGCCAGAAAACCGCAGACAAGCGCTCGCGCACGGTGCTGATCCGCTGCGATGGCGGTGGCGCACTCGGGCTTGGTCACGTCGTGCGTTGCCTGGCGATCGCCGATGAACTGCGCGAGCGTGAGGGTTGCGGGGTGCGCTTTGCGATGCGGGGGGAACCTGCAGGCGTTGCAGTCGTGCGTGCAGCCGGATTTCCAGTCGACCTGGCCCCCGATGAACGCAAGGCCGCGGAAGCAGGGTGGATCAAAGAGTTGGTGGCCCGTCACCATCCCGATGCCTTGCTGCTTGATGTGCGCACCGACCTAGGGCCGGAAACGCTGCAGGCGCTGCGACCGCAGGTCTGCATTGCGCTGCTCGACGATGCCAGCCCGCGCCGGCGGGCGGCCGACATTGGCTTCTGGCCACCGGTGCCACAGCTGGAAGCACTCGACTGGTCGGGAGTCGAGGCGCAGCGCTGCATCGGCTGGGAATGGGTGGCCCTGCGGCGGGCTTTCATCGACCGGCCGGCCACCGGTGCGGAGGTTCCGCCGGTCGTGCTGGTTTCAATGGGAGGCAGTGATCCGGCCGGCCTCAGCCTGGTTGCATTCGAGGCTGTCGATGGACTGGAGGCGGATTGTCAGCCGCTGCTCGTGCTCGGAGCCGATTTCCGTCACGAGGCAGCCCTTGCCGAGCGGATGATCCATGCCCGTCGGCACTGGCGTATCGAGCGTACGGTCGCCGATATGGCCGGTCTCATGGCCGGCGCCGACTTGGCACTGGTCGCCTACGGTGGCACTGCACATGAGTTGGCCGCTCTGGGTGTGCCGGCGCTGTACATCGCCCAGGATGCCGATGCGCAGGTATCGGCGTCAGCCTGCGAGGCCGCTGGTTTCGGCTTGACGCTGGGGCTGGCAGGCGAGATCGAGGTAGATGATCTGCGCTGCGCCTTGGCCGGCCTGATGGATGATCCCGACCGTCGCAGGGCAATGGCGCATGCTGGACGCCGCGCAATTGATGCGCGTGGTGCGGCGCGCATTGCTGCACGCATCGTAGCCTGCATCGAACACCGGACCTTGGCCGGAGCAGGCGAAAATTTTTCCCATGCAAGTCGCCTCGCCATGGAATGACCGACAGGAATCCCCAGCACATGAACGACTTCGTCAACGCCACGCCCCTGTCCTGGGCACATCCGGATGCCAGCCAGGCATTCCATGATCCGTCCCATGTCGAATTTCGCCCCTGTCCGGTCTGCTCTGGTACGCGCAGCCGGGCGGTCTGGTCGATCGAGGATTTCCAGTTCTTCAGCGACGCGGCCGATGTCGGCAAGCGCGTGCCAGTACGAGTCGTGCGCTGCCAGCAATGCCACGCGCTCTACCTCGATCCCTGCTGGAGCGCGGCCGGGTTTGCGGCGCTGTTTGCAGAGGCCGGCTGCAGCTATGGCTCGAGCAGCGGGCGCCCGGCCGAACAGCGGGACTGGCTGGCCGCACGCGGGCTGCTCGATGCGGGGCGCAGCCTGCTCGATGCCGGCTGCTATGACGGACGCTTCCTGTCGGCACTGCCGGCAGGCGTCGCGCGACTCGGCGTCGATATCGATGCTCCAGCCATCGCACGTGGGCAGACGCGCGATCCGGCGCTGACGCTGATCCATGGCGACTTCGAACGCTTCGACTGCCCGCGCGCACCGGATGCGATCACGATGTTCCATGTGCTCGAGCACCTGCCGCGTCCGGTTGCCGTGCTGCGACATCTGCGCCGGCTTGCCCATGCCTCGACCCGGCTGGTCATCGAAGTGCCGGTCCTGGAGCGCGGGATGACCAACGATATCAACGGATTCTTCTCGGTCCAGCACATGACGCATTTCAGCCGCGCAAGCCTGGCCCTGGCGCTAGCGCAAGGGGGCTGGCAGCCGCTCGAAACAGTCGATATGCCAGGCTACAACGGTTGCCGCGTGCTGTCGGCGCCGTCTGACGAAGGGTCGCAATGGCCTAATGCGGATCCGGGCGATGTCGGCCGGCTGCACGATTATCTGGCTGCCTGGCACACGGCGGTTGCGGCGGTCGAGCGGCGCCTTGAACCGGTTCGGGACTGGTCCCGGCTGGTGCTCTGGGGGGCGGGACTGCACAGCGAGTTTCTGTGGCAACTGACGACGCTGTTCGATGATCCGTCGCGCGAATGCCTGCTGGTGGATGGCGATCCGCTCAAGCATGGCCGGCGCTGGCGCGGGTTGCCGGTGCTGCCGCCGCAGGTCTTGCAGACAGTGGACTGGACCGGTGCCGGGCTGGTGATCTCCAGCTACGGCAACCAGCCCGCGATGCTGGATGCCGCTGCTGCGCTCGGCGTGCCGGCCGCGCGCATCATCACGCTGTACGAGTCCGTGCGTCGCTACTGAATCCTGGACAGTACCCGCTCTCCCAGAGCAGGCCGATGGCTGCGCAACTGTCGCATCGGCACCTGAACATCCCTGTTTCCCCTTCAGATTTCAAGGATCCTTCCGTGAAGACCGGCGCCGAAGTGCTCGTCGAATCTTTTCTGGCCCATCGGATTCATCGGCTGTTCGTATATCCCGGCGGCACGATCGCCCCGATCTTCGATGCAGCACAGGCTGTTGGCATCGAACTGGTCACGGCTCGCCATGAGCAGGGTGCTGGCTATATGGCGCTGGCGGCGGCTCGGCTGCAGGGTCAAGTACAGGTGGCAATGGTCACCTCCGGTCCGGGGGTGACCAACGTCGTCACCCCGGTCGCCGACGCTTGGTTCGACTCGATTCCGCTGGTCCTGATTACCGGACAGGTCGGTACGGCTGACCTGCGCGGCGGGCGGCCGATCCGGCAGCGGGGTTTCCAGGAAGTCGATGCCTGCGCGCTGCTGCAGCCTCTGACCAAGGCGCGCTTCCAGCCGCAGCGGCCAGACGAACTGCCGGCCGTGTTTGCAGCCGCGGCACGCATCGCGCTGGAGGGGCGTCCCGGGCCGGTCCTGATCGACCTGCCAATGAACGTGCAGCGGGGGGCCTGCTCCGCGACGCCGACGATCCGGGTTGAGGCGCGGGCCGAGCCGGCGACTCCGGACGAGACCGTGATCTCACGCATGGCGGTCCGGCTGGCAGAGGCTTCACGGCCCGTCATCCTGGCCGGCAATGGCGTACGCCTCGCCGGAGCGGCTGCGATCGGCTCACTGCGCAGGCTGGCCAGAATGGGCGGCATACCCGTGACCCAGAGCCTGCCGGCGCTTGGCGTGTTTCCGACGGCCGATCCGCTTGCGCTCGGCTTCCACGGTCACACCGGCAACCAGACAGCGGGTCTGGCGCTACACCATGCCGACTGCATCCTGGCGTGCGGTACCCGGCTTGATGTGCGACAGACCGGCTCGTTGCCAGAGCGATTCGCCCCTGATGCCACGATCCTGCGCATCGAACTCGATCCGGCCGAACTCGAACATGCGCGCGTACGCAGCGAGCTGACCCTGCAGGCCGACGTCGGGCCGGCGCTGGCGGCGCTGGTTACGCAACTGGAACTGCGTCCACAGGCCGATCGCGCGCACTGGCACGCGCGCATCCGTGGTTGGCAGCACAAGCATCCGCTGTCGTGGCCGCACGGCGAGCTGCTGGCGCCCCAGCAGGTCATCGCAACGGCCAACCGCCTGAGTTCCGGTGAGGGGACCGGCCCGGTGATCGCGGTCAGCGGTGTCGGTTCGCATCAGCAATGGGCGGCGCGGCATTTCGACTTCGATGCCCCGGACAGAGTCTGGCTCAGTTCCTGCGGGCATGGCGCCATGGGCTACGATCTGCCGGTCGCCGCCGGAGCGCAGATCGCCGTACCCGATGCACGGGTGCTCTGTTTCGTCGGTGACGGCTCCCTGCAGATGAACCTGCAGGAACTCGGCCTGATCGCCGAACGCCGGTTGCCGGTAAAGATCATCGTGCTCGACAACCACCGGCTCGGCATCGTTTCGCAATTCCAGAAATACAACTGGTCGACCGACCCGACCTGCGGTGACAAGTGGAATCCGGACTTTGCAGCGATCGCCCGTGCCTACGGTATCGACGCCTGGACGGTTTCGGCTGAGCATGAACTCGAAGACCGACTGGCAGTGGCGCTGGCCGTCGACGGACCGGCCCTCGTACATTGCCTCATCGATCCGGCCGCCGACGTCAGTCCGATGCTGCTGGCCGGACAGACACTCGATGGAATGTGGTCATGTTGCTGAGTGTCTGCCGGAGGCTGGGCCATGCATAAATCCCTTGCAGCAACGCATGCGCGTGTCGCCTTCGTTACCGGTGCAAGCCGCGGCATCGGCCGTGCCATCGCACAGGGGCTGGCTGCGGACGGGCATTCTGTTGCAGTCGGCTATCGCGAACATGGCGAGGCGGCCGGCCAGGTGGTTGCAGAAATTGAGGCCGCCGGCGGACGGGCCATTGCAGTCGGCCTTGCTGTTGAGTCCAGAAACGACATCATTGCGGCGTTGGCACGGATCGGAGCTGCATTCGGGCCAGTTGGGGTATTGGTCAACAATGCCGCGATAGCTCAGGAAAAACCATTCGCGCAAATCACCGATGACGACTGGAATCACATGCTGGCCGTGAATCTGCGCGGCCCGTTCATGCTGAGTCAGGAAGTGCTGGCCGGTATGGTCACGGGCGGGAATGGACGAATTATCAATCTGGTTTCAATCGGCGGGCAGTGGGGTGGCATTAACCAGATCCACTATGCCAGCGCCAAGGCCGGGCTGATCGGCCTGACCCGCTCGCTGGCCAAGACTTATGCGTGCCATGGCATCACGGTCAATGCCGTTTCTCCGGGCATGGTCGCGACCGCAATGACTGCGGCCGAACTCGAGAGTCCGGCCGGACAGGCCAAGGTTGCAGCGATCCCGGCTGGTCGTATCGGAACGGTTGACGAGGTCGCCGCCGCCGTACGCTGGCTCGCCAGCGATGCAGCCGCCTATGTCAACGGCCAGACGCTGAATGTCAATGGCGGCATGTATTTCGGTTGATGGTTGCCGCGAGAATCTGTCTGGCGCACTCGCGAGTGCTCATGATTTCGATCTTCCCAATCCGGTGTCCAAAGAATCCATGGCCATGATCCACATCCGTCCGCATCAGATATTTTCCATGGGTGATAACTTTGATGAGCCATACCAGGCATTTTTGCCGCCCAATTATTCTGGCAGCCTGCTGGCACTCGAGACCATGTTTGTGGTTCATCTGCGCGGCTTCAAGATTCCTGGCCGGGCGAACGGGGTGTTCTTCAATGACCGGCAGGAATGAACGCGCCCATCAGCCCCTGTCGATCGAAACAGTAGCAGACAATACCGAGCAGATTCGAGGCTCCGTGGCTTCACAAATGGAAGTCAGGAACACCGGGCGTGCAGGGTGTCCGGATTCAGCAAAAGGTTACGAAAGATTGCTGGCAACTGCGCGGTCCGAAGAGAAAGTGGGAGTCATTCCTACGCGAGGTGAGCAGTGATCCCGGAAGCACCGATACAAGCACGGGACCGGCGGACGATCTGGATCGTCAGTGGTGGCGCAGAAGCCGTGCCCGGAATCGAGCGGGCCAAAGCCATGGGTCTGCGGGTTGTGGTCAGCGACGGGTCGGGCGAGGCTCCCGGGCTGGCGCTTGCCGATCACCCCGTCATCGTCAGCACCTACGATGCCGACGCGACGCTCGCGGCTGCCAGGGATTTCAGACAACGGCATGGACCGATTGACGGCGTGCTGTGCATTGCTGCCGACGTGCCGCTGACCGTGGCCACAGTTGCTGCCGGGCTTGGCCTGCCCGGCATTCCCGTTCCGGCGGCGCAACTCGCCATGGACAAGCTTGCAATGAAGCGCCGGCTGGTCGAGGCCGGCATTCCGGTGCCGTGGTTTGCGCCGGTCCGCTCCGTAGCGGAACTGCAGACCCTGCTGGCCGAGCGCGGGCCGCAACTTGTACTCAAGCCGGTCGACAGCCGCGGAGCGCGCGGCGTGCTGCGGCTGTCGGCCGGAACGGATCCGGACTGGGCCTTTCACCATGCCCGGAGCGTCTCGCCAAGTGCACGTGTCATGGTCGAGGCCTATCTGCCGGGACCGCAAGTCAGTACCGAGGCATTGCTGATCGATGGTACCGGCCATACGGTCGGATTCGCCGATCGGAATTACGAGCATCTGGAGCGCTATGCACCGTACGTGATCGAAAACGGTGGCGAGCAGCCGAGTGCGCTGGAGCCCGATGTCTGTCAGGCCATCGCCGGGCTGGCGATACGTGCCGGGCGGGCGCTCGGCATCGAGACCGGTGTTGTCAAGGGCGATATGGTCCTGACCGAGCAGGGGCCGGCCGTCATCGAGATTGCGGCGCGGCTGTCCGGCGGCTGGTTCAGTACCACGCAGATTCCGCTGGCCAGCGGTGTCGACCTGATCGGTGCAGCGATCCGGGTGGCACTCGGCGAGCGACCGGAGGCCGCCGATCTGGCCATACGGCAGGGGCGTCCGGCTGTGGCGATCCGTTATTTCTTCCCGTCGCCCGGTCGGGTCCGTGCGATCGAAGGCATCGAAGCGGTGCGGGCGCTGCCCTGGGTGCATCAGCTCGGCTTCTTCGTTTCGGCCGGCGAGGTGCTGGCGCCGGTCACCGACCATACTCGCCGGGCCGGCTATGTGATCACGACCGGGGACAGCCGCGACGAAGCCGTGGCCCGGGCGCGGGAAATCGTTGAATCCCGCATCCGCATCCGTACGGAGCCGGCATGAGTCCCGATACGGCACCGGCAAATGGGAACAGGCTGGCCCTGTACAGCATCTTTCACCTGAATCTGGCGTTCTCGTCGATCGAGATTGCCCAGCATCGGGACGTGGCTGCGCGCTGTTACCGGCCGCTGCTCGCGCTCGCCGAGCGCCACGGCTGGCCGTTCGGCATCGAGGCATCGGCTTCCACGCTTGAAGCCATTGCGCTGGTCGATCCCGACTGGATCGCCCGTCTGCGGGCGCTATGTGCGGCCGGCGTGGTGGAGTTCATCGGCAGCGGTGCCGTACAGCTGATCGGACCGCTGGTGCCCGCAGCCGTCAATGCTGCCAACCTGCGTCTGGGACTCAACAGCTATGAGCGGCTGCTGGGATTGCGTCCGCGTCTCGCGCTGATCAATGAGCAGGCCTTCTCGACCGGCCTCGTGCGTCATTATCTCGATGCCGGCTATGAAGGCATCGTCATGGAATGGGACAACGCGGCAGCGGCTCATCCGGAATGGTCCGGGGAGCTGCGCTATGCGCCGCAACGCGCGCTCGGCACGGCCGGCGAGAGCATACCGCTGGTCTGGAACCAATCGATCGCGTTCCAGAAGTTCCAGCGGTATGCACATGGCGAATACGAACTCGACGAGTATCTCGACACGATCCTTGCGCGGCGGGGTCCGGGACAACGCGCCTGGTCGCTGTATGGTAATGATGCCGAGGTCTTCGACTTCCGGCCAGGGCGGTACCACACCGAGGCCGGACTCGGCCCGTCGAGTGAGTGGTCGCGAATCGAGGCGCTGTTCGTTGCCTTGGCCCATGAGCCGGGCATCGAACTGATTGCGCCCGGCGCCGTGCTCGATCGACTGGACCAGCCGGGAGCCGGACAATGCCTGACGCTGACTACCGCCGCCCGTCCGGTACTGGTCAAGAAACAGGAGAAATACAACCTGACCCGCTGGGCTGTGACCGGTCGCGGCGATCTCGACCTGAACACCCGCTGTCACCAGCGATACGAGGCGCTGCGTCTGGATCCGAAAGCCGGGGAGCAGGACTGGCGGGCATTGTGTGAATGCTGGAGCAGCGACTTTCGTACGCACATCACGACGCAGCGCTGGACGGCGCTGCAGGCGCGCATGGCCGAAATGGCGCCTGCTCCTATGCACATCGAAGCCTCAGCGGCAACGGACCTGCCCCCGCCGCAGTACCGGTTGCAGCGTCAGGGCCGCTGGCTGGAGCTGCGGGCCGATGGCCTGCACGCCCGCCTGAATCTGCGCCGCGGACTGGCGATCGATGCCTTGACGTTTCCGGCGGTCAGCGATCAGCCCTTGCTCGGTACGCTGGCGCACGGCTATTTCGACGACATCCGCCGGGGTGCAGATTTTTACAGCGGACATCTTGTGCTGGAGCGCCCGGGCCATCCGAAGCTGACCGATCTCGAATCGGTCGAGCCGCAGATACTGCCGGGTGAGGACGGACCGGTCGTGCAGGCCAGTGTCGCGACTTCGCTCGGGTTGCTGCACAAGACGGTCACCTTTGACCTGCGCCGCGCGCGCGTGCACATCGCCTATCGACCCGACTGGTCTGGTATCCCGAAAGGTTCACTGCGTCTCGGCCATGTCACGCTCAAGCCTGAAGCCTGGACGGCCGCCCGGCTCTGGTATGCGACACACAACGGGGGAGGCGAGGAACGCTTCCGGCTTGATGGCACGGCTTTCGATCATGGCCGGCCAGTGTCGTTTCTGGTGTCGGCCGGTCACGCACTCGGCGTGACCGAGGGCAGGATCGAACTGGGCGATGACCGCCATGCCGTGTGCGTCGAGTTCGATCCGGCCAGGGCTGCCTGTGTCGCGATGCTCGCCTACGAGCCGGTCGGCGCCAGCTGGTTCTGCCGCCTGGCCTTCTCGGCCGGCGAACTCGACGACACCTGCCGGGATGGGCAGTGGCCATTGCCGCTGCTGGCCTTCACGCTGTCAGCCCGGCGCTGCTGCGACCCGGCCGGCTGAACCCACTTTCCGGCCAGCCTTCAGCGGTTGTCCGCCTTCCATTCGAGTCCGTCGCCCGGTTCCGGAATCCAGCATGACCCCAGACGATCACGGTACTGATGATATGCCCGCGGCCGATGCCGCGTTGACTGCCAGGGACGATGAACACGCTCGCAGGCATTTTCTGGCAGTGCTGGCAGCGGAACCATCGTCGGCCGGTACACACGTCGCATTCGGTCACTGGCTGCGCGGACGGGGAGAATTGACCGAAGCAACCAGCCATTACGCCATCGCCGCTGCCTGGAGCGGATCAGCCGAGGACTACCGGCAGCTGGCGCTGGCTCTGAGGGAGACGGATCGGGAGGAAGCGGCCAGACGCGCTTTCGAACGTGCGCTCGCAATCGATCCGGTTTCAGTGACTGTGCTCGACAACCTTGCGCAACTGCATTTCGAGAACGAGGCCTTTGAATCTGCACGTACCTACTGGCAGCAGGCGCTGGCAATCGATCCCGAACATGCGCTGGCGCGGTACAACCTGGCCTTTCTCGAACTCGCCTGCGGCGATCTGGTCAGTGGCTGGTCGCTTTACGAGGCCAGGCACGCCGTCTACGGGATCGACTACGAGAATCTTGGCATGCAGCGCTGGGACGGCAAGCCGCTGGACGCCGGTGCGCTGCTGGTGCTGGCCGAGCAAGGGGTCGGTGACGAACTGCTGTTCGCCTCGTGCCTGCCGGATGTGCTGGAGCGGACGGATCGCGTCACGCTGTTTTGTGAACCACGCCTGGCCTCGCTGTTCCAGCGCAGCTTTCCGGCGGTCAGCGTTGTGCCGGTACAGCGCGGTGGCGGTATCCGCCGGGAAATCGAGCGCCCCGACTGCACCCATTACATCGAGGCCGGCAGCCTGCCAGGTTTGCTGCGTCGCTCGGTCGGGGATTTCCCGGACACACCGGCATACCTGCTGTCCGATCCGGCCCGCCGTGCGTACTGGCGGAAATGGCTGGCCGGGCTCGGCCGGGAGCCCAGAATCGGCCTGTGCTGGCGCAGCGGACTGCGTAACGGGGTGCGCGCGCGCCATTACGCGTCCCTGGCCGACTTTGCGCCGCTGTTCGCACTGCCGGGCATCCGCTGGGTCAGCGTGCAGTACGACGACTGTGCGGAAGAATTGGCCGCGGTGCGGCAACGCTTCGGCGTGGAAATCAGTGAACCGCCGTTCGACCAGCGAACCGAGCTGGACGAAGCAGCGGCCTTGCTGGCCGGACTCGATCTCGTCATCACGGCGGCGACCGCGGTCGGCGAACTGGCTGGTGCCCTCGGCGTGCCGGTCTGGCGTTTTCAGATCGGCTGCGGCTGGACGGCCCTCGGTACCGGAAGCCTTCCCTGGCATCCTGCC
>JAFEDI010000024.1 GCA_018241725.1 Pseudomonadota bacterium
GGGACTGGTCACCCATCACCGTGGTGACTCTCAATCCCGAGCGAGACGTAGTCCTTGCCATGGGGAATAAACAGCAAAGAGCTGCATGAATCAGGCGACAACTAGCTTGACGCGCGCCGAGGTCGAGAAGGCGCATCCGGATGTCCTCGAGCTTTTCTTTCAGGTTTTCGACAAGGGGGTGCTGGAGGACGGGGAGGGACGCGAGATCGATTTCCGCAACACGCTGATCATCCTCACCAGCAATATTGGCTCCGCCCAGATCATGCAGGCCTGCCTGAACCGGGAGCCCGAGGCGCTCCCGTCGGCCGATGAGCTCGCTGATGCCCTTCGGCCGGTACTGTGCAAGAGCTTCAAGCCGGCCTTTCTCGGACGTGTGAAGGTCGTGCCCTATTTCCCCATCCCGGACGATGTGTTGCTACAGATCATCCAGCTGAAGCTCGAGCGCATACGTGATCGTGTGGCGGCGAATCACCAGGCCGCCCTGGTCTGGGACGAGTCCGTCATCGACGCCATTCTCGAACGCTGTACGGAGGTAGATTCCGGTGCCCGCAACGTGGACCACATTCTCGATGGGTCCCTGCTGCCTGGGGTCGCGGAGATCGTTCTGACGCGCATGGCGGAAGGCGAGGGCGTGGCGAACATCCAAATCAAGGTGAGCGAGCAGGGGCATTTCGAATACGCGATGGCATAGGGCGCGTATTGCTCCTGGATCTGGTGGTGTTCCCGGGGACAGCATCCCGCATGCTTTCTCCGTTTTCTGGAGTATGACGACATGACGTATATCGGGTGGCTGGTGCGCGGTGTAGTGCTGGCCGTTGGGCTTGGCGGGGTGAATGCGCGTGCCGCCGAGGCGGTGCAGGGGATTCGTGGGGCGCTGGAGTCGGGGAATCTGGGGCTTGTCTCTGCCACCAGCTTCCGTCTGGCCAATGGGGGCTGTACCGCGTGTCCGACGATTCCGCAGGCGCTGTGGTATTTCCGGGATGACTGGATCGCGGTTCCCAAGGTCGATCCGGCCGGTTTCAGCCGGGGGCTTCCGGCGCTGCGCGATGTTGCGGAGTGGGCGGCGACAGCCAAGGGCGTGCCATCGGGTGCCCTGCCGCCCCTGGCCTGGGTTGGGGCGCCTCTGCTCGCCGAAGCCTGGCGGCTGGCGGCGGATGGCTCGACGATCACGGGTCCGGCCGGTACGAGCCTGCCGTTTGCGGTGGAGCCCCGTCTCGCCAGCAACCAGTCCTATTACGATGTGCAAAGCGCGCGCTATTTCACCGGGCGCGCGTTGTCCATGCGTGGGCACATGGACAACGGACGTTTCATTGCGCGCAGCTTGTGGCCGGACGATTTCCGGCTTGATGCGGCGTCAGTGCCGTTCAAGCCCTTGGCCGCGGATGAGACGCTCGACTCGCTGGTGCGATCGGAGGATGGCGGTGCCCGTCAGCCTCTTGCCGCACGTGTCCTGTGGCAGCGCGCGGCACCCGGTCCGCAGGGGTGGAGCGGCAAGCCGGTGCTGGCGGTGATGCTCAATGGTGCCCAGGGCGACGACGACGAAGCGCACGGTGGCCATTTCGCGATTGCGACGGGGCGTTTCGGGGACAAGGGGGAGTGGCGCGACTGGTTGGTGAACAATTTCTACAACCTGGATTCGGTCAGCGAGAAGGGCATCATCGCGTCATCACTGCCGATGGATGCCTACATGGGCGATCTCAACAGCGGTCAGGCTTGGTACCGGCCGTCCTACATGCTGGTGGCGGTGTTGAAGCAGGACAGGGCGGCGGCCTTCTACCAGGGGGCGATCTCGCGGGTGTTCAACCACTTCTATCGCCACGATTTCGTCTATCGCCACGCCACGGCCAACTGTGCGGGGATCAGCATCGATACCCTGCGCGCGCTGGGCTGGCAGGTTCCGAAGCAGGGGCCGACGAGCATGCTGAAAGCGATTGCGGGTCTGCCGTACATGGCACTGAAGGACGGTAGCCTCGACAGCGGCCGCAAGGCCTTCGACTACATGTCCGCCGAGCGGACGGCCCTTTACCCCTTTGTGGCTTTCGAGGCCATTGGCCGCGACATTCTTGAGCGGCTCGTGGCCGGCAAGCAGTCCGCTTCCGGGCTGGAGGCGATGCTGGCGGAGGATATCGAGGCGCTGGTGTATGTGCGGATTCCCCAGTTCCCGTCGTCCCGCGCCTTCGGACAGGCACCGGTCGCGTCCATCGACGAGTACATGCAGCGTGCTCCGGCAGACCGGAAGGACTGGAAGATCATTCCCGTTCCGCCCCGGCCGTTCCCCGCCGAATTGAAGGACGGCGATGGCGGTGATGCGCCGCTGGAGGCGTCCAGTATTGCCTTGGCGGCCTACGGTGGCTTCTTCGGCGTGACTGCCGTTGGTTTGTGGCACAGGCGCAGCAAACGGCGGCGTGTCTGATCCAGATGCATAAACAAGAAACCCCGCGCTGGCGGGGCTTCTTGTTTGATCAGGTGGGCAGGGCGTTAGACGTTGAACAGGAAGTTCAGTACGTCGCCATCCTTCACCACGTATTCCTTGCCTTCGGAGCGCATCTTGCCGGCCTCCTTGGCGCCCTGCTCGCCCTTGAAGGTGATGAAGTCTTCATAGGAGATGGTCTGAGCGCGGATGAAGCCGCGTTCGAAGTCGGTGTGGATGACGCCGGCGGCCTGAGGGGCGGTGTCGCCAACGTGGATGGTCCAGGCACGTACTTCCTTCACCCCGGCGGTGAAGTAGGTCTGCAGGCCGAGCAGGCTGTAGCCGGCGCGGATCAGACGGTTGAGGCCGGGTTCCTCGAGGCCCAGGTCGGCGAGGAAGGCCATCTTGTCGTCATCTTCCAGGTCGGCCAGTTCGGCTTCGATCTTGGCGCACAGGGCGACGACCGGGGCGCCTTCCTTGGCGGCGTGCTCGCGCAGGCGGTCGAGGTAGGGGTTGTTCTCGAAACCGTCTTCCATCACGTTGCCTACGTACATGGCGGGCTTGAGAGTCATGAGGCACAGAGGTTTGAGGAGCAGCTTCTCGTCGTCGCTGAGCTGCATGGTGCGTGCCGGCAGGCCTTCGTTGAGGTGGGGCAGCAGCTTCTCGAGCAAGGCGACGAGCTTCTGGGCATCCTTGTCACCAGCGCGGGCCTTCTTGTTTTCCCGGTGGATGGCCTTCTCGACGGCGGCCATGTCGGCCAGCGCCAGTTCGGTGACGATTGTTTCGATGTCAGCGATCGGGTCCACCTTGCCGTTCACATGGACGACGTTTTCATCGTCGAAGCAGCGCACGACATTGACGATGGCATCAGTCTCGCGGATGTTGGCGAGAAACTGGTTGCCGAGGCCTTCGCCCTTGGAGGCGCCGGCAACCAGGCCGGCGATGTCCACGAATTCAACAATGGCGGGCTGTACCTTCTGCGGCTTGACGATCTCCGACAGGGCGTCGAGGCGCGGATCCGGCACTTCAACGATGCCCACGTTGGGCTCGATGGTACAGAAGGGATAGTTCTCGGCGGCGATGCCGGCCTTGGTGAGGGCGTTGAAGAGGGTCGATTTGCCGACGTTGGGCAGGCCGACGATGCCGCATTGCAGAGCCATGGAGTTCCTTTGTTAACAGTGCACTACGAGCCAATGTCGGCTTCGTTGAAGTGCCCGGTCTGCGTATACGCAGACCGGCGTGGTCGTGAGATGGGGAAAGGGCTGCGTCACCGGAGCGTGGGCTCAACGATTTTGTAGCGGCTTTGTCCTCGAAAGACGCGCATTGTAACCTTTGATCCAAGGGCTTGGCGTGTGTGACGACGGTGTTCCGTGCGAGCGGGGGCGAGCAAGTCATATGGGTTGAGCCAAGCCAAAAGGCCTTGGCATACCGAATCGATTACGCCAGTCCAGTCGCCCGGTTGGCGTTGCCGAAATATCCTGATGGAGGGATACCAGGGGCTTGTTTCCTGTTCCAGCTGCCAGCGCCATTCTCCTGAGTGACGCAAGAGCAAGCAGCATGGTTTGCCAAGGGCGCCGGCCAAATGGGCAACGGCGGTGTCCACGCTGAGGACAATATTCAGGTTTTCAATCAACGCTGCCGTTTCTGCCATGTTCGACAACGCTGACGAATAGTCAGTGAAGTTGGGCCATTGATTGAGAATGGCCAGATCTTCAGGTCGAATATGGTCGTGAAGTGCGAAAAGCTGGGCTCCCAACCGGGTAAGAGGGGCAAGCTCCTCCACTGGAAGATCTCGCGTACGATTGATCGTGCCTTTCTGATTGCCGCGCCAGACGAGCCCGATCCTCGGCTCACGACTTCCACTCAGTTTGTCCTCCCAGTGGCGCACCCGACTTGGGGGCGCATTCAGATAAGCCATTCCGGCATCTAGCTCATCGGTATTGATCTGCAGGGCCAGGGGCAGGCTCATGAGGGGGCAGTGCAGATCGTGTTCCGGCAAGGGGTGGGTATCCCGATCCATCGCGATAATGCTGGGGGGCAGATCGACCAGCAGGGTTCGGAGTGTGGTCGGGACAAGCAGGATCAATTTCCGGGCAAGGGAGGCGACCCTGGGGACAAAGCGTACGAACTGCAAGGTATCGCCCAGTCCTTGTTCCGACCAGAGCAGCAATGTCTTTCCATCAAGAGGCTGTTGGCCAAGCCAGCGCGGCCGCGTGCTTTGCAGAAGAAGAGACTGGAACTGCGTTGTTTGCCATCGCCATTCATAAAGGAGCCAACCTTGGGAGAAATCTCCTTGGGCGAGACAGCAATGGGCCTGTTCAATGTATGCCTCGGCGAAATTGGAGTGGAGATCGGCTGCTTTGGCCAAGGCTTCCTTGGCCTCGTCGAGGCGATGCATCTGTTGTAGCAGTATCCCGCTGTTGAACCATCCCAAAGGATGAGCAGGAAACGCTTCCAATAATTGCGCGTAAGCGATCAGCGCTTCACTCGGCCTCCCCAGTTCTGCAAGGACATAGGCGTACCTGAAAGGGACTGCTCATCGTCGGGGGAACGTGCCAGCAGCCGAGCGCAGGTCGCCTCGGCAGCCTGGAAGTCCTTGGTGGCCAGCAGAAAGGCCGCCTTGTCACGTAGTGCAGGAACATCGTCGGGCTCTCTGGTAAGCCGGACGCTGAAGTCCGCCGCGGCGGCCTCGCGAATAAGAGTTCGGAGCGCTTGGGTATCGCCTGCTCTCCCCGTGGCCTGTTCATAGCTTTCGACCCCATGCCAGGCGGCCTCGTATTCTCCCTGGGCGAGCAGCGTTTCTGCGCGGGTGAGATTCAAAGCATGTAGTTCGGGGTTTTCGTTCAGGACTTTATTCAAACAGGCGAGAGACGCTTCGAGTCGGTTTGCCTGACGATGGATGATGGCTTGGCGTATCAGATCCAGGATACGCTCGAATCTGGCGGTTTCAGATTCAGGCTCTTCAACCATTGGGGAGGAGTATCTCGATGTCATCGAGAGGCCGAGGCAGGTGCCGGTGTTTATTTGCGTAGCAGGAGATGTTCGAAGCGTGCAGCTATCGTAGATAGGAGATTAATGAATAATCCGTCTCTGGAATGTGTGCTTTACCCAATTTTACCGGGGTAGCCTTTCGGCCTTATTCCATCGGAAGAGTCCGCCTGACGCGTAGAGGAAGCGTTCAAGCGCGCTCGTCCTTGGTCGTGGGGATATTGGTGCTTAGGGCGGAGAGGGGGAGGACGTTCATGAGAACGTTCTGCGCGGAAGGAGCCGGACGGCCTCTCTGGGAAACCGTCCGGTAATGCAGCGTGCGCTGTCAGGCTTTGCGGGTGGCGTGCAGCAGAGTGTCGAGCAGGCCGATCATCTCGTCGATTTCGGTGCCACTGACAGTCAGCGAGGGCATGAAGCGCAGCAGGTTGGGGCGCGGCGAGTTGAGCAGCAGGCCCTTGGGCGAATGCTCGAGAGCGCTCTTCACCAGCGCCGGGCCGCGGTCGTCGTCGAGGATCAGTGCGCGCAGCAGACCCTGGCCCCGTTCGCCGACGAGGCCGTGGCGGGCCACCAGATCGTTGAGGGCTGCAGCCAGATAACGGCCGGTTTCCTCGACCTTGTCCAGGAAGCCTGGGCTGGTCAGACGGCGCATTACTGCTGCGCCGACCGCTGCCATCAGCGGGTTGCCGTTGTAGGTGCCGCCCTGGTCGCCGGGTTCGAAGCAGCACACTGCTTCACGGGCCAGCAGGGCCGACAGGGGCACGCCGCCGCCGATGCCTTTGCCGAGGGTCATGATGTCCGGCTCGATGCCGGCATGCTCATAGGCGAACAGGCGGCCGGTGCGGCCCATGCCCGTCTGCACTTCGTCGACGATCAACAGCAGGCCGTGCTCACGGGTGAGTTCGCGCAGGGCCTGCAGAAAATCCGGCTCGGCGGGGATCACGCCGCCTTCGCCCTGCACGGGTTCGAGCATCACCGCGACGGTTTTCGGGCCGATCAGGGCCTTCACCGAGTCGAGGTCGTTGAGCTTGGCCTTCGGGAAGCCCGGTACCTGCGGTGCGAAGAGGGTGTCCCAGCCTGGCTTGCCGGAGGCCGACATGGTGGCCAGCGTGCGGCCGTGGAAGGCGTGTTCGAAGGTGATGATCTCGTAGGCGCCGTTGCGGTTGAGGCGGCCCCACTTGCGCGCCAGCTTGATGGCACCTTCATTGGCCTCGGCGCCAGTGTTGGCGAAGAACACCCGGTCGAAGACGGAATTGCGGGTCAGCAGGCCGGCCAGTTCGATGGCCGGGCCGTTGTAGAAGGCCGGACTCGGGTTGATCAGCTGGGCGCCTTGGGTCGCGAGGGCTTCGCTGATTTCCGGCGGGCAGTGGCCCAGGCAGTTCACCGCCCAGCCCTGCACAAAGTCGAGATAGGCTTTGCCCTGTTCGTCGTACAGCCAGGAACCGCTGCCTCGGACGAAGACGAGCTCGGGCCGGTTTGTGATGTACATCAACGAATTGGCATCGAATTCGCCGTATTGCATGGCGCTATCTCCTTGCGTAAAGCGATAAATGTTAGCGCGAGGAGCGTCGTGATGCGACCTTTCACGGAAAATTCATGGGCGCGCCGGGCTGTCAGCGTACCAGCAGCAGGTAGACCAGCAAGACGTTGAGCACCAGCGACGTGGCCGCCAGCAGCTTGAGGCCGAGTTGCGGGTCCCGTTCCATCAGCGGGGACTTGCGTGGCACCACCAGCGGGCGGCGGGCGCCCCGTTCGAGCGCCAGCAGGAATTCCTCGGCGGTCTCGAAGCGCGCCTTGGGTTCGCGGGCGACGGCCTTCAGCAGCACCGCTTCGAGCCAGTCGGGAATGTCCGGCCGATAGCGGGTCGGCGGCACCGGGTCGCCGAACTTGGGGTTCTGGAAGGGCTCGATCTCGCCGTAGGGATACTTGCGGGTCAGCAGCTGGTAGAGCGTCACGCCGACAGCGTAGAGGTCGGTCTGCTCGCTGGCGGCCACGTTCTTGCCACCGTAGAGCTCAGGCGCCATGTAGCTGGGCGTGCCGGGATTGTTGATCTCCTCGAACTTCTGCCCCTGCTGGGTGGCGTCGGAAGCGGCAACGCCCAGGTCGAGGATGCGCAGACGGCCCTCGGCGTCCAGGTGCAGGTTGTCCGGCTTGATGTCCCGGTGCACGATGGACAGCCGGTGCAGGCTGGCCACGCCCTTCAGGATGCGCTCGCCGAGGTCCGCCACCTCGCCGGTGCCGAAGCGGTGGCCGCTGTCCAGCCGTGCCTTGAGGGTAGCGCCCTCGTGCCAGCTCATCAGGTAGTACAGATGGCTGCGCTGCGGGTAGGGGATGACCTGCGGGAACCAGCTGTCGTTGATCCGCCGGGCCAGCCATTCCTCGTGGGCGAGGGCGGCGGCGGCCTCCGGGTCGTCGTGTTCGGGGCGCAGGGTCTTCAGTACGCGGTGCTGGCCCTGGTCGTCGCTGACCCGGTACAGCAGCGTGGCGATGGATTCGTGCAGCAGGGCGTCGACGGTCAGGCCGTCCAGTGTCTGGCCGATCTTCAGGCGCGGCGGTAGCGGCAGGTTCTGCAGGCGGGCGATGTTGTCGCGCAGCTTGTCGGCCGGTAGTGCTTCCACGCGCAATACCAGTGCCGTGCAGTTGTCCTGGCTACCGCCGTCTTCGGCGCTCATCGCGAGACGCGCGGCAGCTTCCTGAGGGTCTTCTTCTGCGCGCAGGATGTCGCCGATCTTGCGGTCGCCGAGTTGGCCCCATACGCCGTCGCTCATCAGCGCGAAGACATCGTCGGCCTCCAGTTCGCCGTCGGCGTAATCCACCGACAGGTGGGCGTCGAGGCCGACCGCGCGGGACAGCACGTTCTTGAGTTCCGGGTGCTCCCACACGTGGTCGGTGGACAACTGCTCCAGCTTGCCGGCGCGCAGCCGGTAGATCCGCGAATCGCCCACGTGGGCCAGGTAATAGCGGCGCCCGCGCAGCACCACGGCCGACAGCGTGGTGGCCATGCCGGCCGCCTCCCGGGTACGTGCGGCGTGGGAGATCAGCCAGCGGTTGAGGGAGGTCAGCACCGTGTCGAGGGACTTGTTGACGGCCCAGGTATCCGGTGTTGCGTAGTAGTCGGAGAGCAGGCCGCGGACGGTGTATTCGGAAGCTTCGCGGCCGTTGGCGTGGCCGCCTACGCCGTCTGCAACCACTGCCAGGATGCCCTTGGCGTCAAGCTCGGCGCCTTCCGGCGTGACGGCGCCGCAGAAGTCCTCATTGCGCGGCCGCGGACCGGTGAGGGATGAATAACCGAGGATGGCGTGGAGTCGGGGCGCGGTCATGGGCGTCAGAAACGGCACGGATCGGAAGCGGGGAGTATGCCCCGGTTCCGATCCGTTCAAGAGTGTGTCGGGTGGTGGTTTAGATCTTGGCCGTGGTCAGGTGCGGGGCGCCCCAGGTGGTGCGCCAGCGGCTCTTGACGGCGGTGAGGCCGCCCAGTGCGACGAGGGCCAATGCTGCGAAGATCAGGAAACCCGTTTGGTAGCTGCCGGTGACTTCCTTGCTGTAGCCGAGGCTGGAGGCGAGGTAGAAGCCACCGACACCGCCGGCCATGCCAACCAGGCCGGTCATCACGCCGATTTCCTTGCGGAAACGCTGGGGCACCAGCTGGAACACCGCGCCGTTGCCCATGCCAAGGGCCAACATTGCACAGACGAAGGCCGCCAGGGCCATCCAGGCGGACGGCAGCCCGAGGCCGACGATGGCCAGGAAGATGGCGGACAGTGCATACATGATGGTGAGCATCTTGATGCCGCCGATACGGTCGGCCACGTTGCCACCGATGGGGCGCACCATGCTGCCGGCAAACACGCAGGCGGCGGTGAAGAAGCCCGCCGTCTTGGCGTCGAGCCCGTACTGGGTGTTGAAGTAGATGGTCAGCGACGAGGCCAGGCCGACAAAGCCGCCGAAGGTCACCGAGTAGAAGAACATGAACCACCAGGCGTCCTTGTCCTTGAGCACCTTCAGGTATTCGGAGAGGGACTTGGCCGGCGGGCATTCGGGGGCGTCCTTCGCCAGCACCAAATAGAGCACGAAGACGATGGACAGCGGGATCAGCGCCAGGCCGAACACATTGGTCCAGCCGTAGGCGGCGGCCAGGCCGGGCCCGAACAGGGCGGCCATGGCGGTGCCCGAGTTGCCGGCGCCGGCAATGCCCAGTGCAGTGCCCTGATGCTCCGGCGGATACCAGCGGGAGGCCAGCGGCAGCGCGACGGCGAAGGAGGCTCCGGCGACGCCGAGGAAGAGACCCAGCACCAGGGTCTCTTCATAGCTGTGGATGCCGAAGTGCCAGGCGAAGGCCAGCGCGCAGAGCACGACGACCTGGCCAATGGCGCCAGCCATCTTTGGCTTCAGGTGATCCACCAGCACGCCCATCACCAGGCGCAGCAGGGCGCCGGCGAGAACCGGCGTGGCAACCATCAGGCCTTTCTGGGCGTGGGTCAGGCCCAGGTCTTTGGCGATCTGCACGCCCAGCGGGCCGAGCAGCACCCACACCATGAAGGCGAGATCGAAGTAAAGGAAAGCGGCCAGCAGGGTGGGGGTGTGGCCGGCTTTCAGGAAGGATTTGCGGTCCATATCAGACTCCTGGGTACGAGTTGGGCCTGGCGACGCCTTGCGGGGCGCTGCCGTGGGCAGTTTTGAATAGTGAGAAAAGGCTAAAAGGGCTCACGCGACGGGGGCGGTGGGGGAGACTGCTTGCGCAGGACACCGCCCCCGCGCGTGAAACTCTTACAGGGAGAGGAAGACCTCGCCGTTTTCGACCTTGACCGGGAAGGGCTTCACGCAGCCCACGTCCGGTGGTACGACCTGGCCGTCGTCGAGCTGGATCTTCCAGCTGTGCAAGGGGCAGGTAACCGTGGTGCCGTGCACCAATCCCTGGGACAGGGGGCCGCCCTTGTGGGGGCAGCGGTCGCGTACCGCGAAGACCTGGTCGGCCGAGTTGCGGAACAGTGCGATGCGGCCTTCGTCCTCGCTATGCACCACGCGGGAGCCCAGTACCGGTACGTCGCTGATGGCGCAGATTCGTTTCCATTCGCTCATTTGCGGGCTCCTCAAACCTTGATGATCTCGAATTGACGTCGATGGATGCCGCCGCTCTTGTCTTCGAAGATCTCGGCCCACGGGTCTTTGTAGTTCTGCAATGCGAAGAGGAGTTTTTCGTAGAGCGCCTTGCGGTTGGCCTCGTCTTCGAGGACCCGTTTCTTGATGTGCTCCATGCCGACCCGCTCCAGGTAATGGCAGGTGCGTTCCAGGTAGAAGCCTTCTTCCCGGTAGAGCTGGATGAAGGCGCCGCCGTATTCCATGACCTCGGCGTCGTCCTTCACTTTGCAGAAGAACTGCGCCACTTCGGTCTTGATGCCTCCATTGCCGCCAATGTAGAGCTCGTAGCCGGAATCGACGCCGATCACGCCCACGTCCTTGATGCCCGACTCGGCGCAGTTGCGCGGGCAACCGGACACCGCCAGCTTGACCTTGTGGGGGCTCCACATGCCGAACAGCATCTTCTCCAGCTTGACTCCGAGGTCCATCGAGCGCTGGGTGCCGAAGCGGCAGTGCTCGGCACCGACGCAGGTCTTCACGGTGCGCAGGCTCTTGCCGTAGGCGTGGCCGGAGCACATGCCGGCCTTGGCGAAGTCCTCCCACATGGCGGGCAGGTCTTCCTTCTTCACGCCGAGCAGGTCGATGCGCTGGCCACCGGTCACCTTGACGGTCGGCACCTTGTACTTCTCGGCGGCGTCGGCAATGGCGCGCAGCTCGTCGGGGGTGGTCAGGCCGCCCCACATGCGCGGCACCACCGAGTAGGTGCCGTCCTTCTGGATGTTGGCGTGGGCCCGCTCGTTGATGAAGCGGCTCTGCGGGTCGTCGATGGCCTCGTGGGGCCAGGTGGACAGGCAGTAGTAGTTGAGGGCCGGGCGGCAGGTCGCGCAGCCGTTGGGCGTCTTCCAGGCCAGGAATTTCTGCGTGTCGGCTACCGACAGCAGCTTGTTGTCCCGGATGGCCTTGCGCACTTCGCCGTGGGAATGGTCGGTACAGCCGCATACCGCCTTGTTGTTGGAGTCGGCCGGCTGGTAGGCGCCGCCGATCGTCGAGGCCAGGATCTGCTCGACCAGCCCGGTACAGGAGCCGCAGGAGCTGGACGCCTTGGTGTGCTTGCGCACGTCTTCCAGCGTGAAGAGGCCTTGCTCCTTGATGGCCTTGACGATGGTGCCCTTGCACACGCCGTTGCAGCCGCACACCTCGGCGGTGTCGGGCATGCTGGCGGCCAGGCTGTTGCCTTTGTGGCCGACGTCGCCCAGGTGGGAATTGCCGAACACCAGGTTGTCGCGGATGTCGTGGATGTCCTGCTCGTCCTTCAGCAGCTGGAAGTACCAGGCCCCGTCCTTGGTGTCGCCGTACAGCACGGCGCCGACCAGCTTGTCGTCCTTCAGCACCAGGCGCTTGTAGATGCCCATGCCCGGGTCATGCAGCACGATGTCCTCGGTGCCTTCGGCGCCCGAGAAGTCGCCGGCGGAGAACACGTCGATGCCGGTGACCTTGAGCTTGGTGCTGGTCACCGAGCCCTGGTAGCGGCCGATGCCGTACATGGCGAGGTGATTGGCGGCAACCTTGGCCTGCTCGAACAGCGGTGCCACCAGACCGTAGGCGGTGCCCCGGTGGTTGGCGCATTCGCCGACGGCGTAGATGCGCGGGTCGTAGGTCTGCAGCGTGTCATTGACGACGATGCCGCGGTTGCAGTGGATGCCGGCTTTCTCGGCCAGCTCGACGTTGGGGCGGATGCCGGCTGCGATGCAGACGAGGTCGGCGGGGAGGCTGCTGCCGTCCTTGAACTTGATCGCGCAGACGCGGCCGGATTCGCCCTGTACCAGCTCGGCGGTCTGGGCGTTGAGCTTGAACTTCATGCCCTTGGCTTCGAGGGCGGCCTGCAGCATCTTGCCAGCGGTGCGGTCGAGCTGGCGCTCCATGATCCAGTCTGAGAGATGTACCACGGTCACGTCCATGCCACGCAGGGCCAGACCGTTGGCGGCCTCCAGGCCCAGCAGGCCGGCGCCGACGACCACCGCGTGCTGGTACTTGGCCGCCGCGTCGATCATCTCGTCGGTGTCCTTGATGTCCCGGTAGGAGATCACGCCGGGCAGGTCCTTGCCCGGAATCGGCGGCATGAAGGGGGTGGAGCCGGTGGCGAGCAGCAGGCGGTCGTAATCGACGGTGATCGGCTGGCCGTCCTTGCCGGTGGCGACGATGGAGCGGTTGCGGCGGTCGATCTCGGTGACGCGGGCCCCGAGGTGCAGGGTGATGTCGTTATCCGCGTACCACTGGAGGTCGTTGAGGATGATGTCCTGGATGGTCATCTCTCCGGCCAGCACCGGGGAGAGCAGGATACGGTTGTAGTTGGGATGGGGTTCGGCACCGAAGACCGTGATGTCGTACATGTCCGGGGCGATTTTCCGCAGCTCTTCCAGCGTGCGGACGCCTGCCATCCCATTGCCGACCATGACCAGTTTCTGTTTGCGCATGATTCCTCCGACATTGATTCTCCCCGGACCGGACGCACAGGACCGATGCGGGCGGGTAAGCCTTGAGCAGGAGAGAGATCGTCGTTGATCGCGGCGGGGCCGTCGTTGGCCGGACCGCGTCGCCAGCCTCGGAGGGCGGCGCGCAAGCACCTGGATTCAGGTAGTGCGCAGTGCGGCAACGTCTTTATTGCCTCATGCGCACATTTGTCGGATGGCTATTAGCAATGGCCGTGCCACCGCGCCCAGATCAGGTAAATACTGGGGAGAAACGGGGGCGGGACGTGCGGGAGGGGCGCGATGCGCACTTGGCTGGTGCGCATCGCCCTGCGCTGGGGCGCAGGATCAGGCGATCGACTTGCGGTGCTGCAGTAGATGTACAGCGAGGCTGAGCAGGATGGTGGTGAAGGCCAGGAAGGACCAGTTGGCGATGGACAGGCCGAGGAAGGTCCAGTCCACGACCGAACAGTCGCCGGCGCCGCGGAAGATCATCGGCAGCGCGGAGGACAGCGGGAAGCTCTCCAGCATGTATTCCAGGCCAGGGCCGCATTCGGAGACCGTCGGCGGATACCACTGGATCCACGATTGGCGCGCCGCCACGCCAGCACCAGCCAGGGCTGCGACGGCGAGCAGAGCCGACCAAATATAGCGCCCTCTGGTGGCCGGGTTGTGCAGACCGGCACCCAGGCCAATCAGGCCGCAGGCCAGCAGCGCATAACGCTGCATGATGCACATCGGGCAGGGTTCGATGCCCTTTACGTGCTGGAGGTAAAGGCCGATGGCGAGCAGGCTGCTGCAGACGACAAAGAGGGCGAGGGCGAGGGGGCGGGTTTGGTGGGTGGGCATGGATAGCAAACGGAAAACCGGGGCCTGGGGCAGATGAAGAGTGCCCGCCGTGCCCCGGAGTTCCGCAAAGGTGGTGTGTTTTACTTGCTCTTGATCATCGTACCGACGCCATGGTCGGTGAGAATCTCCAGCAGCAGGCAGTGTTCGACGCGGCCGTCGATGATGTGCACGCTCTTCACGCCGTTGCGGGCTGCGTCGAGGGCGGAGCCGATCTTCGGCAGCATGCCGCCGGACAGGGTGCCGTCGGCCACCAGCTCGTCGATCTGGCGCGGGGTCAGGCCGGTCAGCAGCTTGCCGTCCTTGTCGAGTACCCCCGGGGTGTTGGTCAGCAGCACCAGCTTCTCGGCCTTCAGTACTTCGGACAGCTTGCCGGCTACCACGTCGGCGTTGATGTTGTAGCTCTCGCCGTCGGGACCGACACCGATCGGTGCAATGACCGGGATGAAGTCGCCCTTGTCGAGGAAGGAAATCAGGCTCGGGTCGATCTGGGTGATGTCGCCGACCTGGCCGATGTCGATCAGGTCGCCCGGCGCGTCCTTGTTCTCCATCATCAGCTTCTTGGCACGGATGAAGTTGGAGTCCTTGCCGGTTACGCCCACGGCCTTGCCGCCGGCCTGGTTGATCAGATTGACGATCTCCTTGTTCACCTGGCCGCCAAGCACCATTTCCACGACTTCCATGGTCTCGGCGTCAGTGACGCGCATGCCCTGCACGAACTCGCCCTTCTTGCCGACGCGGGACAGCATGTTCTCGATCTGCGGACCGCCGCCGTGCACCACCACCGGGTTGAAGCCGACCAGCTTGAGGAGCACCACGTCGTGGGCGAAACAGGCCTTCAGGTGCGGGTCGGTCATCGCGTTGCCGCCGTACTTGATGACCAGGGTCTTGTCCTGGAAGCGGCGGATGTAGGGTAGGGCTTCGGCGATGATGGCGGCTTTCTGGGCCGGGGTCAGGTCGGAGGTGTCGATGGGAGCGGTCATGATGTGTTGCAGCGCAAGGTTGTTTTGGTGTGCTCGCGATTGTAATGAGCCGGCACTCAAACAAAAAGCACGAAGATTGAAACAAAAAGCGGGAAGATCGCTCTTCCCGCTTTGGTGTTGGCTGGATGCCGCAACGGATGCACGCTACTCGATGACGAGGCGCTTGCTTTGGGCCGGAGCCTTCTTCGGCAGTGTCAGTTCAAGGACTCCATCGCTGAATTTGGCCGAGGCCTTGGCCTCATCAACATCGGCGCCGAGCTGGAAGCTGCGCGACACTTCGCCGAAGTAGCGCTCGGTGCGCAGTACCCGTTCGCCTTCCTTCACTTCCTTTTCCTGCTTGCGTTCGGCACTGATCGAGACAACGGGGCCGTCGATGTGGATGTGGATGTCTTCCTTCTTGATGCCCGGCAGTTCGGCATGCACCTGATAGGCATCGTTGGCTTCCTTCACGTCCACGCGCATCTGCGGTGCCTCGACGGGGGCTCCGGCATATTCGACCGGGCGCACGAAAAAGCCGCGGAACAGATCGTCAAGAGGGTCACGGCGAGTGATGTTGCTCATGTGTCGTCTCCTTGTTCTGGTTGGCTTACCCGAGGGCTGACGGCCCTCCCTGATTGTTATATAGGGAGGGGCTTGGCCCGGTTCAAGGCGTGGCGATGGTGATCCGCGCTAGACTTGAGATGGATCAAACGGAGCAAAACGATGGAGCAGAACAAGAACGTACGGACCACCAATGTGTGCCCGGCCTGCGGGGCGGCCTTCACCTGCGGGATGAATGCCGGCCTGCCGGAGTGCTGGTGTGCGGATTTTCCGCCGCTGCTGGATGTGCCAGCGATCCCGGCTGGTGATGTCGGCGCCTGCTATTGCCCGGACTGTCTCAAGCGCCGGATAGTGGAGGCTGAGGCACGCCATTGAGACGGTGCGGCAGCAGCCGGATGGCGTCCCGGTTGGTCCATGAGAAAACCTTGGCGGCTGCGACCTGCCACGGCAACCACAGGGCGGCGGTATGTTCTTCGGCGGCGAGCTGCACGGTGGCTGGCTCGGGCACGCACAGGCTGAAGACGTGCTCGGTGTTGTGGGTCACGCCCGGCGCATAGCGGCCGCGCCAGCGCGGCAGGATCACGAAGCGGTTGGACAGACGCCAGTCCACCAGCGCGTCGGGCGATGCCTGGATGCCGGTCTCCTCGGCGACTTCCCGCAGCGCAGTGACGGCCAGGTTCTCGTCGTCTTCGCGGCTGCCGGTTACCGATTGCCACAGGCCATTGCCGCCGGCCCGTTCCAGCAGCAAAACATCCAGACCTGGCGTGTGGATCAGGACCAGCACCGAGACAGGCTGCTTGTATTCGCTCATTCCAGGTTGCGCAACCAAGCGATGCCGTCGGCGGTGATGCCTACCAGGGTCCAGAAGGGCACGCCGTCCTCCCGCCAGGCATCGGAGGCCTCCTGCAGGATCGTCAGGGCTGTGCCGAAATCGGCCGGGTTGGCGGCGGCAAAGGCATCCGCATGGTCGAGGACCAGCACGTAGCCGTCCGCCTCCATCCAGGACATGTCGTTCAGGCAGTCTGCGAGCGCGTCCCAGTTGTGTCCGTACCAGTCGGGAAAGTCCAAGGCCTCGCCGATGGCTGTCAGGAAGCCTTTCTTGTCGGTGGTACGGGCGAGATCGAGCCGGAACAGCGCATAGCCCAGGCTTTCGGCGGCTTCCTCAAGGGCCAGATCGGTTGCGCGGGGCAGGTGATAGATGCCGGAACGTTCGGCCCGCGGCAGCAAGGTATGAAAGGCAGGGGCGTTCATGTTCAATCCTGGATCCGCCGGAAGCTGCGGTAGTGATCGTCGCTGTAGTAAAACACTGCCGGGGGGCGGCCACCGCTGATGATGCGCCGGGCGCCGCGGTCGCGGGAGCCCGGGGTGGTGACGGTGTATTCCCGGTAGAAACCGTTCGGGGCATCCGGGAGGCGGCCTTCTCGGTTCTGGAACGTGACGCCGTCACGCCGGTAGGGGTAGGGGCCGCCTTGGCGGATCAAGGCCAGGGTGTCGCGGGCTTCGGGTGGCAGCGAAGCGGCCGCAAGGGTGGCCGGCTCGCGGCGCAGCCAGTCGGGCAGGTCGCGGGCCTGGGTGGTGAAGCCGGCACAGAGAAGGACGACGACGAGCAGTCGGAAAAGTACGGACATGACGGGCCGGAAGCGCGGGTGACGCCGCCAGTGTAGCAGCGGCGCCTCAGGACGAGGGGCGGATGCCGTACTTCTTCAGCAGGTTGTAATAGTAGGTGGTGAGGGCGGGCAGGCGTGAGTTGCCTGGGTCGAGCTGGCGCGCACGCTCCATCAGTCCGCGGGCCTGTTCCGCGAAGCGTTCGTTCCAGCCACAGTTCTCCACGTATTTGAGCAGCGCCAGAGTGGCATTGAACAGTACATGGATGTTGGTCGGCATCTTGCGGACGGCGCTGAGCATGAACTGCACTGCGCCTTCGTAGTCGCCGCTCTGGGCCTTGCGGGCACCTTCGGCCACCAGATCCTTGACCTCGCCTTGCGTGCGCGACAGCAACTGTTCGCACAGTTCGCTCTTGCCTGCCTCGCGCAGGATGCGCTTGGTGCTTTCCAGTGCCCGGTCATCGGCGGCGTTGCGCATCAGGTCTAGGACGACTTCCGTGCCATGCTCCTCCATGTTGGAGGCAAAACACGCACGGGCGAGCTCCTTCTTGAGACCCAGCGACAGGCCGGCTCCGGCATTGCCCCCTTCACTGGCGAGAGCCTTGATCGCTTCCCCCGCTTTGGCGGTGTCACCTTTCTTCAAGTGCACAAGGGCGCTCGATAGGGATGAGCAGCTGCGGGTCTTGTCGAGCCCCAGCATGGAGCGTTCCAGATCCCGGATGGTGGCTTCCGCCTGGCTGGTGTCGCCCTTGCCGAGCTGCGCCTGGATCAGGCGGACGTGGTCTTCCGGATCGCGAAAGTCGGAGTACTTGCCTTTGCGTACGACTTCGGTGAGGACTTTCTCTGCGGTTTCGTGGTCTCCCGTCTCGATGGCCAGTTCGCCCAAGCGACGCAGGCGGCCGACCCGGTGGGGCGACAGGCTGGTCGCGGTGACCAGTACATTGCGGGCGCCCTGGAGTTCCCCGGCGGCTTCACGGGTACGCGCCAGCCAGTCATAGGCATCGAGAAACATGTCGTTCTCGGTAACCAGGCCCTGCAGGATCTCTTCCGCATCCCCGTAGTGGTGCTGTAGATAGAGCGCTTTGGCAAGGCCCAGTCTAGCCCAGGGGATGCTTCGATTGGAAAGAACTTTGTCATACAGCGCGAAGGCTTCGTCACCGTTGCCGCTGGCGATATGGAGTTCCGCCCGCAGGCGCATGAAATCGATGGCCCACTGGGGGTGACTCTCTTCCCCGGCGATGCAGGCGGCGATCGCATCGGGTGCGTTGCCCAGCTCGATCAGGCGGTAGACCGGCATGAAGGCCGAGCGCTTTTCCAGGGCGCGTTCGATGCGGTCGTGCAGGGTATCGGCGGCGAAGGGCTTGAGGATGTAGTCGTTGGGCGCCAGTTCGGCTGCGCTGATGACCCGCTCGTACTGGCGTTCGCCGGTGACCATCAGGAACAGGGTGGTCAGCGGGATGATATTGTGATGACGCAGGTCTTCCAGCAGATGCTGCCCGTCCTGGCCATCTCCAAGGTGGTATTCGCAAAGGATCAGGTCGAAGCGCGATTCCCGCAGCTTGCGGACGGCAACGCCAGCCGTGACGGCGAACTGAACCTTGTTGATGCCGCTCATGTTGAGCATGTTGCGGAGCTGGGTCCGCATACTCGGATTGGCTTCAACGACGAGGGCGGAAATGCTGTTGAGGTCGATCACGGCGGCTCGGCGAATATCGGGTATGAAATTAAGCAACGGCCGCATTGCGCCATTCTTGAGCCCGGAGTGGGTACGAATGGCGTCGGACGGAACAGGGGGAGACTGCAGATGTAGAAAAAGGGCGAACAGCCGTAAGCCGCTCGCCCTTTTGCATGGACTATCCCGCCGCTCAGGCCGCCGGGGTTTCCGCAGCTTTGTTGCGCAGACGGATGTGAAGCTCACGCAGTTGCTTCTCGTCCACCGGCGACGGCGCGTTGGTGAGCAGGCACTGGGCGCGCTGGGTTTTCGGGAAGGCGATAACGTCGCGGATCGATTCGGCGCCGGTCATCATCGTGACGATGCGGTCGAGGCCGAAGGCCAGGCCGCCGTGCGGGGGCGCGCCGTACTTGAGGGCATCGAGCAGGAAGCCGAACTTGGCCTGCTGTTCTTCCGGCCCGATGTTGAGGGCGGAAAAGACCTGTTCCTGTACTTCCGCACGGTGGATACGCACCGAGCCACCGCCGATTTCCCAGCCGTTGAGGGCCAGGTCGTAGGCCTTGGCCAGGCACTTGCCGGGATCGCTGGTCAGCAACTCCAGGTGCTCGTCCTTCGGGCTGGTGAAGGGGTGGTGGCAGGCGGTCCAGCGCTTGTCTTCGTCGTCATACTCGAACATCGGGAAGTCCACGACCCACAGGGGTTCCCAAGCCTTGCCGTTGACATAGCCTTTTTCGTGGCCGAGCTTGATGCGCAGTGCGCCGAGGGCGTCGTTGACGACCTTGGTCTTGTCGGCGCCGAAGAAGATCAGGTCGCCGGACTGGGCGCCGGTGCGCTCGAGGATGGTGCGTAGCGCGGTTTCGTTGAGGTTCTTGACGATCGGCGACTGCAGGCCGGCTTCGTTCGGCTGGGAGACGTCGTTGACCTTGATGTAGGCCAGGCCCTTGGCGCCGTAGATGCCGACGAACTTGGTGTATTCGTCGATCTCGCCGCGGGACAGGCTGGCGCCGCCCGGTACGCGGATTGCAGCGACGCGGCCACCGGAGTTGGCCGGACCGGAGAAGACCTTGAAGGCCACGTCCTTCACCGCGTCGGTGACGTCGGTCAGTTCGAGAGTCACGCGCAGGTCGGGTTTGTCGGAACCGAAGCGATCCATGGCTTCCGCGTAGGTCATGCGCGGGAAGGGGTTGGGCAGCTCGACGGACAGCACTTCCTTGAAGATCGTGCGGATCATCTCTTCCATCATGGCCGTGATCTCGGCTTCGGTCAGGAAGGAGGTCTCGATATCGACCTGGGTGAATTCAGGCTGACGGTCGGCACGCAGGTCTTCGTCACGGAAACACTTCACGATCTGGTAGTAACGGTCGTAACCGGCAACCATCAGCATCTGCTTGAAGAGCTGCGGGGACTGGGGCAGCGCGAAGAACTGGCCATCGTGCACGCGGGACGGCACCAGATAGTCGCGGGCACCTTCCGGGGTGCTCTTGGTGAGCATCGGCGTTTCGATGTCGATGAAGCCCTTGGCGTCGAGGAAGCGGCGGAAGGCCATGGCCGTGCGGTAGCGCAGCATCATGTTCTTCTGCATCTGCGGACGGCGCAGGTCGATGACGCGGTGGGTCAGGCGGGTCGTCTCGGAGAGGTTTTCCTCATCGAGCTGGAACGGGGGCGTGGCGGAGACGTTGAGGATCTCGATCTCATGGCACAGCACTTCGATCTCGCCCGAGACAAGACCGGTATTTTCGGTGCCAGCCGGACGGCGGCGGACCTTGCCGGTGATCTGCAGAACGAACTCGTTACGGACCGATTCGGCCACCTTGAACGTCTCGGCACGGTCCGGATCGCAGACGACCTGCACGAGACCTTCACGGTCGCGCAGGTCGATGAAGATCACGCCACCATGGTCGCGGCGACGATGGACCCAGCCACTGAGGGTAACGATTTGGTCGAGGTAGGCGGCGGAAACGAGGCCGCAGTATTGAGTTCGCATGGTGGGATCAGTATTCCTGGAAAAAGCGGAACGCGGTTGGACGGCAACCGCGTTTATTGATTCAGAAGGGCAGGCGCAGGTCGTGGAGCGTGTGTGCGGTGCGCGGGTGGCGCCACGACCCCCATCGATATGATGTACTTGAGAGCCTCGTCGACGCTCATGTCCAACTCAATGGCGTCCTTGCGGGGCAGCATCAGGAAGAAGCCGGAGGTCGGGTTCGGCGTCGTTGGCACATATACGCTGACGAAGTCTGGCCCCAGGTGATGGGCCGCATCGCCGCCCGGCGCGCCGGTCTGGAAGCCGATGGTCCACATCCCTTCACGCGGGTACTGGATCAGTAGCGCCTTGCGGAAGGCCTGGCCGTTGCTGGAGAGCAGGGTGTCCGAAACCTGCTTGACGCTATAGTAGATCGACTTGACGACCGGGATGCGCGACAGGGCGCTTTCCCAGAAGCGCACCAGGCGCTGGCCGACGAAATTGGCGGCGGCCAGGCCGGTGACGAGGATCAGCAGCACCGATACGACGACGCCGATGCCGGGCAGGTGGAAACCGAGGAAGGCCTCGGGGCGCAACGCTTCGGGGACCAGCAGCAGGATCTGGTCGAGGGTGTTGACGATCCAGGCCAGCACCACGAAGGTGATGACGACCGGAATCCAGATCAGCAGGCCGGTGACGAAGTATTTTTTCATTCAGTGCAGTTCGCGTGCAGCAAGATCAGTGGCACGCGCAACTGCCGCCGCAGGGCGTGGGCGCAGGGCTGTCAGATTTGGCCGCTTCGGTCTTCGGGCTGGAGCCGCTGCCGCCCTTGAAGTCGGTGGCATACCAGCCGCTGCCCTTGAGCTGGAAGCCGGCCGCCGACAATTGCTTGGCGTATGTTTCCGCGCCACAGGACGGACAGGTGGTGAGCGGTGCATCGCTCATTTTTTGAAGATGGTCTTTTTGGTGGCCGCAGCTGCTGCAGCGGTACTCGTAGATAGGCATGACGAGCTCCGGAAAGTCAATGGGGCGAAGTTTAGCGCATCGCAACATCGGGCGAAACAGACCCGCAGTCCACCACGTGGGGGCTGCGGAGCCGGTTTCAAGGTTCCGAGGCTAGAGCATGTCCAGATAGGCCTGGGTCAGCGGGCGTCCCCAGTACAGGGCCAGCAGTCCGGCGGCTGCCAGATAGGGGCCGAAAGGAATCGGGATTTCCCGACCGTGGCGGCGCAGGACGATCAACGCCACGCCGACGACGGCGCCTACCAGCGACGACAGCAGGATCGTCAGCGGCAGGATCTGCCAGCCCATCCAGGCGCCGAGTGCCGCCAGCAGCTTGAAATCGCCGTAGCCCATGCCTTCCTTGCCAGTGGCAAGCTTGAATAGCCAGTACACCGACCACAGTGCGAGGTAACCGGCGGAGGCTCCGACCACCGCGCTGGAAATATCCGTGTAGGTGCCAGAAAGGTTCAGTAGCAGGCCCAGCCACAACAGTGGCAGCGTGATGCTGTCGGGTAGTAGCTGGGTGTCGAAATCGATGAAGCAAAGGGCGATCAGGGCCCACACGAAGACCAGTGCCCCCCAGCCCGCCATGCCGAGTCCGAAGTGGTGGGCGGTGAAGCCTGACAGGGCAGCGCATAACACTTCGATGAGCGGGTAGCGGACGCTTATCGGGCCGTCGCAATGACGACAGCGACCGCGCAGCAGCAGGTAGCTGACGACCGGGATATTTTCGAGTGCACCGATCAGGTGGCCGCAGTGGGGGCAGCGCGAGCGTGGTGTCGCCAAGTTGAAGCGAGGCTGGGGGGCATCGGGCTCTTCCCCGCGCAGCGCGGCTGCTTCGGCCTGCCATTCCCGCTCCATCATCAGGGGCAGGCGGTGGATCACCACATTGAGAAAACTGCCCACGAAAAGGCCGAGCAGCGCGCACAGCGCAGTGAAGACGAGCTTGTCCTGCAGGATATCCATGTTGCGAGAAGTTACCGGCTCAGCCGACGACGGCGCCGAGCTTGAAGATGGGGAGATACATGGCCACAACGAGACCGCCGATCACCACCCCGAGGAAAACCATGATCAGGGGTTCCAGCAGCTGACTGAGGCCTGCAACGTCATCGTCCACTTCCCGCTCGAAGAAGTCCGCCACCTTGCTGAGCATGGAGTCGAGCTGGCCGGATTCTTCACCGATGGACACCATCTGCACCACCATGGTCGGAAACACGAGGGAGTTCTGCATGGCGACGGTCAGGCTGGTGCCGGTACTGACCTCGGACTGGATCTGCTTGGTCGCATTTTTGTAGACCACGTTGCCGGAGGCGCCGCCGACCGAGTCGAGGGCCTCGACGAGGGGCACGCCGGCGGCAAACATGGTGGACAGCGTCCGCGTCCAGCGGGCGATGGTAGCCTTGCGGACCACGTCACCGATCACTGGGATCTGCAGCATGGCCTTGTCCACGGCAACCTGCATAGGCACCGAGCGCTTGTAAGTGTATCCGATGCCTGCGACTGTTCCGATGATCAGCGTGAAGCCGATATACCAGTATTGGACGAAGAAGTCGGAAATCGCGATGACCAACATGGTGGGGGCGGGAAGATCGGCACCAAAGCTGGCGAACACCTTCTTGAACTCCGGGACCACGAACAACATCATCACCGCGACGACCAGGGTGGCGACCACCACCACGGCAATCGGGTAGAACATTGCGGACTTGATCTTGCTCTTGATCGCAAGAATCTTTTCCTTGTAGGTCGCCAGGCGATCCAGCAGGGAGTCCAGGATACCGGCCTGTTCGCCGGCTTCTACGAGGTTGCAGAACAGCGCGTCGAAATGCTCGGGGTGGCGCCGGAAGGCCTGGGAGAGGTTGCTGCCGGTTTCCACGTTGGCGCGTACGTCGTTGAGCAGGCGGCTCAGCGAGGGATTGCCGCAGCCCTTGATGGCGATGTCGAAGGACTGGAGCAGTGGTACGCCCGAACGCATCATCGTGGACAACTGGCGGGTGAACAGCGCGATGTCCTTGTCGGTGATCTTGCGGCCGCGGGCAAAGGATTGCTTGCGAACTTTGTGGGCCAGTACGCCCTGGCGGCGCAGGATGGTCTGGACCACCGTTTCCGTGGCTGCACGCATCTCGCCACGGATGATCTTGCCGTTCTTGTCCTTGCCTTCCCAGATGAAAAGGTGTTCGCGGGCTGCGCCTCGAGGGGCGGGTTTCTTGGTCGTTGTCGTGGCCATCGGTACTTTCCGCTAGGCGGTCACTCGTTCGTGCAGGCAAGAACTTCGGACAGGGATGTGACGCCCTGCTTGACCTTCAGCAGGCCGGATTGACGCAGATCCCGGACACCCTCGATCTGGGCCTGGGCGGCGATGTCCATCGAGTTGCCGTTTGTCATTATTATACGTGCGATCTCTTCGGAAATCGGCATCACCTGGTAAATACCCAGACGCCCCTTGTAGCCGCTGCCCTTGCAACGCTCACAGCCCTTGGGGCCATAGGGGTGCCAGCTGCCGTCCAGATCGGTTTCGGAAAAACCGGCCGAGATGAGCGCCTCGATCGGTATGTCCACCGGTTGCTTGCAGCTGCACAAGCGCCGGGCCAGGCGCTGGGCCGTGATCATGATTACCGACGAGGCAATGTTGAACGGTGCGACACCCATGTTCCTCAGGCGCTCCAGGGTGGATGGCGCGTCGTTGGTGTGCAGTGTGGACAGCACCAAGTGGCCGGTCTGGGCAGCCTTTACGGAGATTTCGGCGGTTTCCAGGTCACGGATTTCACCCACCATGATCACGTCCGGATCCTGGCGCAGGAAGGCGCGCAGGGCTGAAGCGAAAGTGAGGCCGGCCTTTTCGTTGACGTTGACCTGGTTGACCCCTGGCAGGTTGATTTCCGCCGGATCCTCGGCGGTGCTGATGTTCACGCCGGGTTTGTTGAGGATGTTCAGGCAGGTGTATAGCGAGACCGTCTTGCCGCTGCCGGTCGGGCCGGTGACCAGGATCATTCCGTAAGGGCGCTCGATCGCCGCCATCAGGGCATCCCGCTGGTCGGGTTCGTAACCGAGCGCCTCGATGCCCAGCATCGCGGAGGTTGGATCGAGGATCCGCATCACGATCTTCTCGCCGTACAGCGTCGGAAGCGTGGAAACCCGGAAGTCGATGGCCTTGTTCTTGGACAGCACGAGCTTCATCCGGCCATCCTGGGGGATGCGTTTTTCCGAAATATCGAGACGGGAAATGACCTTGATGCGGGCGGCGATCTTTTCCTTGAGAACCAGCGGTGGCTGGGCGATCTCGCGGAGGATGCCGTCGGTGCGGAAACGGATCCGGTAGTACTTTTCGTAAGGCTCGAAGTGAATGTCCGACGCGCCTTCGTTGATGGCGTCGATCAGCAGCTTCTGGATGAAGCGCACGACCGGAGCATCGTCCACTTCGGACTGGGCTTCGTCCTGCTGTTGCTGCTGGGTCTCGGCGGCGCCCTCCTGGCCGAGGAGGTCCATGTCGAACTCTTCGCCGGTGAGATCCTTGATGGCGTCGGATGCCGATTCCGACAGTCTTTCCACCAGCGCGATGAGCTTGGGCGCTTCGACCACCACAGGGTCCACAGCCAATCCGCTCTGGAAGCGGATTTCGTCCAGAACGCGCAGGTTGGACGGATCGGACAGTGCGAGGGCAAGCCGATTGCCGCGCCGCCCGAGGGCAACCACCTGATGCTTGTTCATCAGCTTGCGGTCGATGGCCTCGGCGGCGACGAAGGATTCGTCGAACGCGGAGAGATCAAGGAGCGGCGAACCGAAGGTCTCTGCTGCGAAGCGGGCGATATCCATCGCACTCATCAGCCCGCGGCGGATAACCTCGATGATGAAGTCATTGGGGTTGCCGGATGGGGAAGAACAGGCGACCGCTTCTGCTTCGAGCAGGCGACCATGCTGGATGAGGGCGCGGGCGAGGCCGCTCAGCGCGACCTGGGGGTTAGCAGACATGCCGAAGCGTCGAGAAGGTTAAGCCGCCTGAAGTGTGCGGCGATCATGCCGCTGTGGACAACGCTTGTAAAGCTCGCGTGCCCGGTGCGGTCATCAGCGTTTATGGGGGCGAAAGATGCGTGCGGTCTTGATCCGGCGGTCTTCTGCCTGAACCACTTCGATCGGAACGTTTGCGATCTTCACGGAAACTCCTGATTCGGGAATGTCCTGGAGACATTCGAGGATCAGTCCGTTGAGGGTTTTCGGGCCATCCAGGGGGAGCGACAGGCCAAGCTTGCGGTTCAGGTCCCGCAGGTGTTGGCTACCGTCCGTCAGCACGCTGCCGTCCGCGCCCCAGCTCAGTTTTTCCGCTGCATCGGGGGTTGTCGTGGTGAACTTGCCGATCAGTTCCTCGATGATGTCCTCGAGGGTCACGAGGCCCAGCAGTTCACCGTATTCGTCCACGACGAGGCCGAGGCGCTCGCGGTTTTCCTGGAAGAACTGGAGCTGCGAGTAGATCGCCGTACTGGCCGGGATGAAGTAGGGCTTGGACAGCATGGTGCGGAGGTCTGCGACTTCCAGAGTGTGGTCCAGCGTCTGTCCCAGCACGCGGCGCACGTGTAGTACGCCGATGACGGCATTCATCTCGCCGTCGAACACGGGCAGGCGGGTGTGGTAGCAGGTCGCCAGGTGGCGTTGGATGACGTCGAGTGGTTCGGCGATGTTGACCGCCTCGATCTGGTTGCGCGGGGTCATCACGTCTTCGACGGTGATGTCTTCCAGCTCGAACAGGTTGAGGAGGATGCTGCGGTGTTTGGGCGGGATGAAGGCTCCAGACTCCAGCACCAAGGTGCGTAACTCCTCGGTGGACAGGGAGTGGACATCGTGGGCGCTACCGCCGTCGAGGCGTAACAGCTTGAGCAGTCCGGTCACGAACAGGTTGATGAACCAGATGACGAAATACAGGCCCTTGAGGAGCGCAGCCAGTGGGTAGCTGACGAAGCAGGCCAGGCGGTTGGCATGATTGGCGCCGACGACCTTGGGGGTGATTTCGGAGAAGACGAGGATCAGGAAGGTTACCAGCAGCGTACTGATGCCCAGCACCCACTCCTCGGTGCCGAAAAGCTGCACAGTGATGACGCTGACCAATGTGGCGGCGGCGGCATTAACCAGGCTGTTGAAGAGCAGGATGATGCCGAGCAGCTTGTCTGTCTGGTCGAGCAGTTCGAGAGCCAGCCGGGCACCATGGGAACCAAGCTGGGCTGCCGAGCGCAGGCGATAGCGGTTGGCAGCCATCATGGCCGTCTCGGCCATCGAGAAGAAGCCGGACAGGGCCAGTAGTGTGGCCAGGATGGCGGACTGGGCGGAAAGGGGGATGCTATCCACGAGCTGTGGGGAAAATGACGTCCGGGCGAGTATTCAGTCCGGGTGAGGGCTTGTCAAGCCGGCCGGCCGATCAGCACGTCGGCGACAAAGCGGCTGCCCACATAGGCCAGCATCAGTGCTACGAAGCCGGCCAGGGTCCAGTGCAGGGCCTTTCTGCCACGCCAGCCCCAGGCCTGCCGGCCTACCAGCAGGCTGCCGAAGATTCCCCATGAAATGATCGCGAAGACGGTTTTGTGATCGAAGCGGAAGGCCTTGCCGAACAGGGCTTCGGAGAACAGGATGCCGGAACCCAACGTAAGGGTCAGCAGTACGAAGGCGATGCTGATCAGACGGAACAGCAGGGTTTCCATCGTCAGTAGCGGTGGTAGGGATGCGAAAGCGCGGGTCAGGCGGGCGCCGTGCAGGCGGCGTTCGGCGATGGCCATCAGCATGGCGTGCAGCGCCGCGAGCGTGAACAGACTGTAGGCCAGCATGGCCACCACGAAGTGGGCGCGAAACAGCGGTGACGCGGTGTTCTCCAGCAGGTGCGGAGCCGGCAGGATGGCCGGCAACGCCGCGCATATTGCGGCAACCGGCATGCCCAGGGTCTGCAGGCCTTCAAGGCGGGCGTAGAGGCTTTCGATCCAGTAGAACAGCATGGCCAGCCACAACATCAGGGACAGCGCGAGGCTGAAGCCGAAATGCAGGCCCTCCGGCGAGAAGAAGGCACCATGCAGGGATACGCCGTGGGCGGCCAGCGCCACCAGCATTGCGATCCGTTCCCGCAAGCTCAGTCCGTGGCGGGGAGGCTGGGTAGGGGCATGCCAACGGCTATGCCAGAAGTGCAGGCCGAGCAGCGCATACAGGGAGGCGGGGAGCAGATGAAGTAGAATCGCGGGCATTGTTCAAGTTTACTCCAAGGCCTCGGTTCCAAACCATCATGCTGGACAACCTCACAACGCGACTGGCCAAAGTCGTCAAGACCCTGCGCGGCCAGGCTCGCCTCACCGAAGAAAACATCCAGGACGCGTTGCGCGAAGTGCGCATGGCGCTGCTCGAAGCCGACGTGGCGCTGCCGGTGGTCAAGGACTTCATTGCCCGGGTCAAGGAAAAGGCCGTCGGCACCGAAGTGCTCAGCTCGCTGACCCCGGGTCAGGCCCTGGTTGGCGTGGTGCACCGCGAGCTCACCGAACTGATGGGCGGAGCCCATACCGGGCTCAACCTCGCCACGCAGCCGCCGGCGATCATTCTGATGGCCGGCCTGCAGGGGGCCGGCAAGACCACCACTACCGGCAAGCTCGGCAAGATGCTCAGCGAGCGGATGAAGAAGAAGGTGCTGGCGGTGTCCACTGACGTCTATCGTCCGGCCGCCATAGCCCAGCTGGAAACCGTATCCCAGCAGGCTGGGATCGAGTTCTTCCCGTCTACGCCCGACCAGAAGCCGGTGGACATCGCGCTGGCAGCGGTCGATTACGCGCGCCGTCACTACATGGACGTGCTGCTGGTGGATACTGCCGGTCGGCTCGCCATCGATCAGGCGATGATGGAGGAGATCCAGGCCCTGCACGCAGCGGTCAAGCCGATCGAAACCCTGTTCGTCGTCGATGCGATGCTCGGCCAGGATGCGGTCAACACCGCCCGTGCCTTCAACGACGCACTCCCGCTGACCGGCGTCGTGCTCACCAAGCTCGACGGTGACGCCCGCGGCGGTGCGGCGCTGTCGGTGCGCCATGTCACCGGCAAGCCCCTCAAGTTCGCCGGTGTCGGCGAGAAGCTGGCCGGCCTCGAGGAGTTCCACCCGGAGCGGATGGCCAGCCGGATCCTCGGCATGGGCGACATCCTGTCCTTGGTCGAGGATGCCCGCCGTGGCGTCGACGAGGAAAAGGCCAAGGCTTTCGCGCAGAAGCTGAAGAGCGGCAAGGGCTTCGACCTCAACGACTTCAAGGAGCAGCTCGGCCAGATGAAGAAGATGGGTGGTCTGGCGAGCCTGATGGACAAGCTGCCGGCCCAGTTCTCCCAGGCGGCTGGCCAGCTGCAGGGCGGCGTCGAGGAAAAGGCCGTCAAGCGTATCGAAGGGATCATCAATTCGATGACGCCGATCGAGCGCGCCAAGCCGGAACTCCTCAAGGCCTCGCGCAAGCGCCGCATCGCGGCCGGCGCCGGTGTCACGGTGCAGGAGGTGAATCGCCTGCTGAGCCAGTTCGAGCAGACCCAGAAGATGATGAAGCAGTTCTCCAAGGGCGGCATGCAGAAGATGATGCGTGCGATGAAGGGGCTGATGCCCGGTGGTGGTCTGCGCTGAAGGTGGCGCGACTCGCAGGGGCGAGTGCATTCGCCCGGGAAGGTGTCGATGTTGGGCCGGCGGGGCCCGCCGGGCTTGCATTCCTGCATCCGCCCGTCTTTATTCGGACTGAGGGCGCCCCGTCGGGGGCGTGATGCCGGCAGGGGGCTGCAGGTGGAACGCGAACGCGGAGAGAGCACCGTTTCGGCGAACCTGGGCGAGGATGAGGAACGCTGGCGTCTGGCCCTCGAGGTGGCTGGCGAGGGCGTTTGGGACTGGGATCTCCACAGCGGACAGATGTACCGGAGCCCGCTGTGGAGCGAGATACTGGGGTATGCGCCGGAGGAGACTGCCACCCTCAAGTGGGGAGCCTTGCTGCATCCGGACGACCGGGAGGAAGCCCAGCGCAAGCTTTCCGCCTGCCTGTCCGGCGAGTCACCCGATTTCGTCGCCGAGTTCCGGCTATGCTGCAAAAATGGCGAGTATCGCTGGATGGCATCCCGTGCGCGGGTGGTCGCCCGCGATGAGTCGGGGCGACCCGGCCGCATGATCGGCGTTTACCAGGATATCCATGAAGCGCGCAGCCTGTCGGATGCGCTGCAGGCTTCCGAGCGGCTATGGCAGTTCGCTTTAGAGGGGCATGGCGACGCCCTGTGGGACTGGACGCTGAAAAGCGGCGAGATCAACGTCAGCCAGACCTTCCGGGCGATCATTGGCTTGCCGGCGGACCGGCTGCTGCGCGGCAACGACATCTGGCCGTCCCGTTTGCACCCGGATGACGTGCGTACGACCGTGGCGGCTTTCTCCGCGCATCTGGCGGGCGTGCGGCCGATCACCGAGGTCGAGTTCCGGCTGCGCACCGAGGACGGGGCATATCGCTGGGTCGCCCTGCGCGGCAAGATCATGGAGCGGGACCGCAACGGTAAGCCCTTGCGCATGATCGGCACCGTCCGCGACGTACACGACCATTACCTCAGCGCCGAACGGGAGATGCGCCAGCAGCAGGAACTGGCCCGGGCCGCCCGTCTGATCCATGTGGGTGAAATGGCCTCGGCGCTGGCCCACGAGCTCAATCAGCCCCTCACCGCCCTGCGCAATTTCAGCGCCGTGGCGCTGCGGCGCCTGGACGAACTGGGGGCCGTGGGTGAGTGCATCCGGGGGCCGCTGCAGCTGATTGCCGAGCAGGCGCTGCGGGCGGGCGAGATCGTGCATCGGGTTCGCGGCTTTGTTCGCAGGGATGGGCTACTGACCGCGCCGATTGCCATCAATGGTGTCGTGACCGATATCGTCCGTTTCATGGAATTCGAGGCGCGTGCCCATGCGGTGCAGTGGCAACTGGCGCTGGCCGAGCCACCCCTGTGGGTACAGGGGGATCAGGTGCAACTGGAGCAGGTGCTCAGCAACCTGGCCAAGAACGCCATCGACGCGATGAGCGAGGTCGAGGGTGAGCGACTGCTGCGCATCGAAACCCGCGACGGCGCCGATGGGATGGTGGAAGTGGTGGTCAGCGACAGCGGCGGCGGTCTGGCCGAGACAGTGCGGGAGGATCCTTTCGCACCCTTCGTCACCACCAAGCCCGATGGGGTCGGGCTCGGCCTGGCCATTTGCCGCACCATCATCGAGAACCATGGCGGTCGCATGTGGGTCGAAAGAAGTACGCGGCTGGGCACCACGTTCTGCCTGTCCCTGCCGCCGCCCGCCGGGTAGCGGGCGTATGTACAAGGATGAGGGTACTACCCTGTTGGGATAACGATAACAAGTAGTTACTGCCGACCGGGAGAAGAATATGAACAGACCACTTGTCTGCGTGGTCGATGACGACGATGCTGTTCGTCTGTCGATCGGTTTGCTGATCGAAACCCTTGGTTTTCCGGTGCGCTGTTACGCCGGTGCGATGGAGCTTCTGGACGACGATGACGCGCTGGAGCGTGCCCATTGCCTGGTGCTCGACGTGCGCATGCCGGGCCTGAGCGGCGTCGGCTTGCAGGGCCGCCTCGAACGAATCGGTCAGCGTGTGCCGATCATCTTCGTGTCCGCCTATGGCGACGTACCGATGGTGGCGCGGGTCATGCGTGCGGGTGCCTTCGATTTCCTGCAAAAACCCTTCAACGAACAGGTGCTACTCGACCGCGTCAATGAAGCCGTGCAGGTGTCTACCCAGCGCCGGCGGGAAGGAGCCAGGTGGAATGCGGTCCAGGGGCGTCTGGACGGCCTGACGACTCGCGAGCGGGATGTCATGGACGGAATGGTGGCGGGGCGCCTCAACAAGCAGATCGCCGAAGATCTGGGCATCAGTATCAAGACCGTCGAACAGCACCGGGCGCGGGTCATGGAAAAGCTGCAGGTCGAATCCCTGGCCGAACTGGTCAGGTTGGTGATCGAGGTCCGCTATCACACGGATTGAGCTTCGATGTGATCAGGGTTTTCCCTGTACTGACGCGGGGAAAATGCCGTCTTCATGACTGCTGCCGACGATGACATACTCCGCCCAACTTCTCCGCTGCACCTCGATGTGCAGCGCGGGCAAAAGATTGCGTGCCGTTCAGGGCAGGATCTAGAAGGGTGGGGGAGAGACCCATGGAAAGCAGTCAACTCGATAGGAGATTGGAATGACCGTGGTCAGCATTACACGTTTCGCGCCGCTGCAGGGCGCCGAGCTCGACAAATTCATCGAACTGGCCCAGGGGCTGGCGGACCAGGCGGAGAAACTCCTTCGCCTGCAACTCGAAAGCAACCTCGAGTTTGCCCGCGACGCCTTGGCTGGTTCCGCCGGCTTCCTTGAGGTCCGTGACGTAGCCGGTCTGGCCGACTGGCAGGCCCGTTTCTTCCAGCCGCAATTGCAGCGTTCCTCCGAAACGGCCCGTCAGCAGTACGAAGTGATGCTCGAGGCTGGCCAGCTTTTCGCCGAGGCTTTCCGGAATACCGCCGCGACGGCCTCCGGTCAGGTCCGGCACAACATTGATCGTCTGGCGGAAGGGGCGCCGACCGGTTTCGATACATGGTTTGATGTCCTGCGTGGCGGCTTCGAGGCCCAGATGGCGGCCTTCGAGAACTTCGGCAAGATTGGTGAGCAGATCAAGGATGTGGCGCTTGCCGCACAGGTCGCCAAGCCGGCGCCCAGCTCTCGCCGGGAGGCTGCCCGCAAGACTGCGTGATTGAGGGGGGAGAAAGAGGCGCGTCATCGCGCCCGCGGAAGGCCGTCCATGTAGGCGGCCTTTCGTTTTTTGGTGGTGTACCATCGTGCCATGCCGGAAACCCCTGAAGATATGCATGCCCAGGCCTACGCGGCCCTGATGTGTCCCGATCCCGCCGAAAAGTCCAGACTGGTGGCGCAGCTGTGCCGGGACTGGGAACAGGGCTTGCTGCCGATCCCCGCCGATGGTGGTGCCTGCCCGGTGCTGCCTGTGATCGATGCCGGTCGGCCGGATCGGCCTGAGCTGATCACCTATACTTCCGTGCCGCAGCGCAAACCCTCTTCCACCGAGGGGCTGGCCGCGCTGCTGCACGCGATTGCCCACATCGAATTCAACGCCATCAATCTGGCACTGGATTGCGTCTATCGTTTTCGTGGCTTGCCGGCGGACTTCTACGCCGGCTGGTTGCAGGTGGCGGAGGAGGAGGCCTACCACTTCGGCCTGGTGACGGAGCGGCTCGCGGCGGCGGGCTTTGCCTATGGTGACTTTCCAGCCCATCGTGGTTTGTGGGACATGGCCGTCAAGACCGCCGACGATCCGCTGGTGCGCATGGCTCTGGTGCCGCGGGTGCTCGAAGCGCGGGGGCTGGACGCCACACCGCCGATCATCGCAAAACTGCGCAAGGTCGGCGACGAGGCGACGATCGCGGTGCTCGACATCATCCTGCGCGACGAGATCGGCCATGTGGCCTTGGGCGACCGCTGGTTCCGCCATTTCTGTGCCGAGCGCGGGCGGGAGCCGGAGGCGACCTATCTCACCCTGATGACCGAGTTCGACGCTCCCTGGCCACCCAAGCCGCTGAATGTAGAAGCCCGCCGGAGGGCGGGCTTCAGTGCCGGCGAGATCGCGCGGCTGGAGGGAGGGCGGCCCCGCAAGAGCGAGGCCTAGGCAGCGCTCACAGCGAGCCGTAGGAATGCAGGCCTGACAGGAACATATTGACGCCGACGAAGGCGAAGGCCGTCACCACCAGGCCGATCACCGCCCACCAGGCCAGCATCGGGCCGCGCAGGCCCTTGGTCAGGCGGATGTGCAGCCAGGCCGCATAGTTCAGCCACACGATGAAGGCCCAGGTCTCCTTCGGATCCCACTGCCAGTAGGTGCCCCAGGCCTCGGCGGCCCACAGGGCGCCGAGGATGGTGGCGATGGTGAAGAAGGCGAAGCCGATCGCGATCGCCTTGTACATCACGTCGTCCAGCACCTCCGCAGGCGGCAGGCGGCTGGCCAGGATGCCCTTGCGCACCAGCAGGTCGGCCACGCCGATCATCGCCGCCAGTGCGAAGGCGCCGTAGCCGATGAAGTTGGCGGGCACGTGCACCTTCATCCAGTAGCTCTGCAGCGCCGGGATCAGCGGCTGGATCTCCTGGGCTTCGCGGGAGAAGGTGTACCACAGCAGGAAGGCCACTGCCGCCGAGATCACCAGCAGCACGAAGGCGCCCATCCGGCGCGTTGCGTAATGGCCTTCGTAGTACAGATAGAGCAGACCGGTGATCAGCGAGAACAGTACGAAGACCTCATACAGATTGCTGATGGGGATGTGGCCTACGTCGGTGCCGATCAGATAGCTCTCGTACCAGCGCACCAGCAGGCCGGTAGTGCCCATCGTCACGGCGCTCCAGGTCAGGGCGGAGCCGGTCTTCTCGGCGAAGTCCGAACGGGCGATGAGGCCGATCCAGTAGGCGCCGGTTGCGATGAAGAACAGCGCGCTCATCCACATGATCGCCGTCTGGCTGGAGATCAGGTACTTCAGGAAGAAGGCCTGTTCGGCACGGGCCAGATCGCCACCGTACAGGCTGATGCTCAACAGGGCCAGCGCTGCTGCTGCGACGAGAAAACCCCGGAAGGGTTTCCAAGCCCAGCCGATGGCGGCCAGGGACGGAACGACGGCGGCGAGGATGGCTTTGTCGTAGATGTCCATGAAGGCGCCGTACTGGCTCAAGGCAAAGCCGGCTGCGCAGACCAGAGCCAGCGCAAACAGGCCATCACCAAGGCCGATGCGGCGTAGCGGGGACGGGGTTCCGGAGTGGGCGATGTCCATGGGTATGACCTCGGATCAGGATTGGGCGGGCGGCGTGGTGGCCGGGTCGAGCAGGGCCGCGATAGCCTTGCGGTGGCGCTGGAAGGTTTCTTCCACGTCCATCGATTTGCGGTTGGCGCTGAGGGCCACCAGTGCGTCGCCGTTGTGTTTGATCAAAACAAAGAGCCGGCGTTCGCGGATGTAGAGCATCGCGAAGACACCCAGCACCAACAGCAGGGAGCCGAAATACACCACCGGCTTGCCCGGGGAGCGGGTTACCTGCAGCACCGTGGCGCGCACTTCCTCGAAGCTGGCGAGCTGGAGATACACCGGGGCACCGTAATGCAGGCTGTCGCTGGTGGCGTTCAGGGAGTCGCGCAGCAGACGGCCGAGCTTCTGGTCCAGTTCCAGCGGAGGTTGGCCGGCGGCGCTGCGTGCCAGTTTCCAGGCTTCCCAGGTCGAACCTTCGAGGATTTTCACGAACACGTCTGCGGCTTTGTCGCGCTCGGCGGCAGGCACGGTACTCTCGATGAACTTGCCGAGGCTTTCGAAACCGCCGATGGCGAACAGTTCCAGCGTCTTCCGGGTAGTTTCGCGCAGGCGCTCGCGCACTGTTTCACCAGCATCCGGTCCCAGCGCAGTCGCGACGAAGCGGTTGGCGATTTCCGCGTGGCGGCTCTTGTCGAGCAACTGGCTGTGGATCATGAACCAGCTGTCCGGCTTGCCGTCCTGGTCCATCGGAATGCGCATGAAGCGGAACGGCGCCGCCGGCGTGTCGCGCATGCCGGCCAGCATGTACCAGGCGCCATCCTGCTCGATCGGCAACATGTAGTTCTGGTACTCGCGGGCCTGGCCGGCAGAGTCGCGCAACTTGTATTCGAAGCTCGGGCCGACGTTGCGCAGGTCCTTCTTCGATACGGAACGGGCGCCGCTGCCGAGGTGCTTCTCGAGCGTGGCCATCTTGCTGGTCTCCGCCGCCGGCTCATCGTTGGCCATGTTCTCGATGTTGAAGGGGCGGAAGCTGCCCAGTTCCAGCGTGTAGTCGAGCCCGTCCTGCTTGAGTTTGATGGCTTCGCCAACGGTGGCGTCGGTCTGGAAGGGCGTCTTGCCGCCGGTGCGCAGGTCGTGGCCGAGCAGGTGCAGGCGCGAGCCGCCGTCCTCGAAGCTGGCCTGGTACATCATGATGCCGTCGAACTCGAAGGGCTTGTTAACCTCGATGGTCTTCTCGACGGACTTGCCAGTGGCCTTGTCGGTGATCAGGATGTCGCTGGCGAAGCGCTTAGGCATTCCAGTGGAGTAGTGCTCCAGGTGGAATTTGCGTAGGGAAACCGTGAAGGGCAGGTCCTGCAACAGGATGCCGTCCTTCACGTTGAGGATCGCCACGTTGGAACTCTTGCCTTCCGGGATGAACACGTTGCCGCGGAAGCTCCAGTTGTCCAGGCCCAGGCGGCTTTCCGGCTTGATGTCGGAGATCAGCTGGTTGCCCGAGGTGGTTGTCTTGCCGCCGAGGGCCATCTGCATCTTGAGGGGCAGGTTGCCATCCAGCAGGCCGCCGATGCAGATCAGTACGATGGCGGAGTGGGCCAGGAAGTAGCCGACGCGCGTCCAGCTGCCCTGCTTGGCGGCCAGCAGCACGCCGTCCTCGCGGGCACCAGCCCGGCTCTGAAAGCCGTTGGCGGCCAGATAAGCCTGAATTTTCTGGGCTGCGTTGTCGGTGGGGAGGGCCGTGTGAAGCCGCTCGTGGTGCAGGAAGGCGGCCAGCGAGGCTTCTTTCGCATGTTCGCGGAAGCTGCGCATGTCCTTCAGCATCGGCTGCGTCTGGCGCACGATGCAGGCTGTGGTGGAGAGCACCAGGAAGGCCAGGATGACCAGAAACCAGGCCGAGTTATAGACCGCGTAGAGGCCCAGCTCCTCAAAGAGCGGGAACCAGTAGGGGCCGAACTGGTTGAGGTAATTGTTGTAAGGCTCGTTCTGCTTGAGCACCGTCCCGATGATGGAGGCGATCCCGAGGATGGTCAGCAGGCTGATCGCAAAGCGCATTGAGCTGATCAGCTCGTAGAAGGCGCGGGAAGTGCTGCGCTGTCGCATGAATGGCGTCGAGATAAGCAGGGGCGGAAATGGAAAAAGGGGTGGCCGAGACCACCCCTTTCTTTATAGTCGGACAGCGCGAAAAGGCGCCTTGACTCAGCGCAAGCCGGCAGCGAAGTCGGCGACGGCCTTGATTTCCGGATCGGTCATCTTGAGGGCGATGGTGCGCATCATCTTGTTCGGATCGTTGGCACGCTCGCCAGCACGGAAGGCCTTCAGCTGGGCTTCGGTGTAGTCGGCGAACTGGCCGGACAGACGCGGGAACTGGGCAGGAAGGCCGGCGCCGGCGGGGCCGTGACAGGCGGCACAGGCGGGGATGCCGCGCTTCAGATCACCGGCACGCCACAGTTTCTGGCCGAGTTCGATGCTGGCCTTGTTCTTGGCAGCTTCTGGCTTCTGCTGCTGGCCGGCAAAGTAGGCGGCCAGGCCCTTGATATCGTCGTCGGACAGCGGAGCGGCCATGCCGCCCATCACCGGGTTGGCGCGCTCGGCGGGCTTGCCGTCCTGGCTCTTGAAGTTCCGCAGCTGCTTGGCGAGGTATTCCTGATGCTGGCCCGCGAGCTTCGGGTTGGTCGGGATCTGGCTGTTGCCGTCTGCACCGTGGCACGCAACGCAGACCGTTTCTGCAGTCTGCTTGGCCTTGGCCAGATCGGGTTGGGCGGAAGCCTTCTCTTCAGCCTGAACTGCACCGGTGGCCAGAAGCAACGAAAGCAGCAGGGAACGCTTGATCATGATGTCCTCGGAAGCCAAGAATGTGGAAGTCTCAAACCTGCTATTCTATAGCAATTCCAGTCATTTGCGCGATGCAATAAAGCTCTAGCGCGCAAGCTTCACGCCATTCCCCATGCCCCTCTTCCGTAACGCCCAGTTCGAAATTTCCATTGCCAAGGCCAGCGGCCTGCCGGCGCCCCGTGGTCCCGAAATCGCCTTTGCCGGGCGTTCCAATGCCGGCAAGTCGAGCGCCATCAATACCCTTGCCAACCATACCCGGCTGGCTTTCGTGTCCAAGACGCCGGGGCGCACCCAGCTGATCAACTTCTTCCGTTTGCAGAACGGCGCCGTGCTGGTGGACCTCCCCGGCTACGGCTATGCCGAAGTGCCCGAAGCCGTACGCCGCCAGTGGCAGCATCTGCTCGAGGATTACCTGACGCGGCGCCCCAATCTGGTCGGCTTGGTCCTGATCATGGATTCCCGTCACCCCCTCAAGGAGCTCGACCGGACGATGATCGGCTGGTTTGCGCCGAGCGGGCGGCCGATCCATGTGCTGCTCACCAAGAGCGACAAGCTCACCCGCAGCGAAGCTGCTGCTACCCTTGCCGCGGTTCGAAAGGAGCTCGCACCGCTGGGTGAGCACGTGACGGTGCAACTCTTCTCCAGCCTCAAGAAAACCGGTGTCGAGGATGTCGAAAAGGTGGTCGGTGGCTGGCTTGCCGGCATGGAGGAGGACCTGCCCAATATGTGAGTGATGAATGACGGGGGAGTTTTGTTGGCAACTTTGTGTTAAAACATATGGCATTGTGCAGCGCTTCAATTTTGTGAAACTCCTTATCTAGCCATGGAACTTCAACCCGTCATCCTCTCCGGGGGCTCCGGCACCCGCCTGTGGCCCCTGTCTCGCGAGCAGTACCCCAAGCAGTTGCTGGCGCTGGTTGGCAACGAAACCATGCTGCAGGCCACGGCCGGGCGGCTGGACGGTTTCCGCGGACGCCTGCCGGTGGCCGCCGAGCCGGTGGTCGTCTGCAACGAGGAATACCGTTTCGTCACTGCCGAGCAGCTGCGCGCGAGCGGCAAGAGCAGCAGCAACATCGTTCTCGAACCTTTCGGCCGCAATACCGCGCCAGCACTTACTCTGGCGGCTCTGGCCGTACAGGAGGTCGACCCGGTGCTGCTGGTGATGCCGGCTGATCATGTGATCCGTGATCTGGAAGGTTTCCAGGGCGCGATCGATGCGGGTATCCCGGCTGCGCTGGATAACGCCATCGTGACCTTCGGCATCATTCCCGACCATGCGGAAACCGGCTACGGCTACATCCGTTTCGGCGCAGATCGTCCGGATGGCAGCAAGTCCATCGCTGCCTTCGTTGAGAAGCCCGACGCGGTCACGGCCCAGCGTTACCTGGACAGCGGCGAATACCTCTGGAACAGCGGTTTGTTCATGGTCCGGGCCAGCGTCTGGTTGAAGGCCATGGCGCAGTTGCAGCCTGCAATGCACGCCGCCTGTGTGGCAGCCTGGAATGCCGGCTCCCGTGACGCCGATTTCGTGCGTGTCGGCAAGGAGGCCTTCAAGGCCTGCCCGTCCGATTCCATTGACTACGCGGTGATGGAAAAGCTGGCCGGGGCGGCCGATCTCGGTGTTTCAGGCAGCGTCGTGCCCATGTCTTCCGGTTGGTCGGATGTTGGTGCCTGGGATGCCCTGTGGCAGATCGCCGACAAGGATGACGCTGGCAACGTGGCCCGTGGCGACGTGCTGTTCGAGGACAGCCGCAACACGCTGGTCTACGCTCAGGATCGCATGGTCGCCTGCGTCGGCCTGGATGACGCGGTCGTCGTCGAGACGCCCGATGCGGTGCTGGTCGCGCGCAAGGACAAGACCCAGCACGTCAAGCAGATCGTCGCCACCCTCAAGGCGGGTCAGCGCAGCCAGGCTTCGGCTCATCGCAAGATCCATCGCCCGTGGGGCTGGTACGACTCCATCGACGCCGGTCCGCGTTTCCAGGTCAAGCGTATCGTCGTCAATCCCGGCGCACGCCTGAGCCTGCAGATGCACCACCACCGGGCAGAGCACTGGATCGTCGTGAAGGGCACCGCCGAAGTCACCAACGGCGACAAGGTCTTCCTGCTCGGCGAGAACGAGTCTACCTACATCCCTCTGGGGCATGTGCATCGTCTGGCCAACCCGGGCAAGCTGCCCCTGGAAATCATCGAGGTCCAGTCCGGTGCCTATCTGGGTGAAGACGACATCGTCCGTTTCGAAGACAAATACGGCCGCGGCTGAGCGGCAGGAAAGGGGCCGACTGCGTGCCGGCCAATAGCGAAGGACAGCCGGCCGACTCAGGCCGGTTTGTCTATGAAGCCGAAACGTGCTGGAACGTCGGCCTGCCGGATGCGCCCGACGGACAGATGCTGTCCGCCCCAGTCCAGCGTGATGGCGCTGTCGTCCGCCTCCAGATCGCCGTCGAGGTGGTCCAGCATCGCCGCCAGATCACGGTCGTCGAGCAGCGCAATGCCGTGCTCGCTGCCCAGCAGCAGATTGCCGTGCTCGTCCAGCCAGGCGCTGTCGAGCGCCGTCACCGGCAGGCCGGTATGGGTTTCCAGCCGGTCGGGGGCGGCAAGGCGCAGGACCGTCGGCGTGTAGTCGAGATCCACGAAGACCTGCTGCGGACCATTCTGGAAATACCAGCGGCCGTCCGGCGTCGATAGATAGTTGCGGCCGATGAAGCCGCACAGCCCGGCATGGCGGATCGGCCCTTCGGGCACCCGCCATTCCCCGCGCCGGCTCAGGCGCAGCCAGCCCGTGCACGAGGGCACGTTCGGCCATTTTGCCAGCGCGAGGCGGACCGCTTCATCCATGGGTTTTCGCCGTTTCGACTTTCACCACATCTTCCACCACGGAGTGTCTTTGGTAATCGTGCCGTTGGCGGTGAGGTAGCGGCTCTTCGGGAAGTTCTTGCGCAGCACACGATCGGCGTCGTCGCGCAGGTCGTTCATTTGCAGCGCGTCGTAGCTCTTGACCATCAGGAACAAGGCTTCTTCCATGGCTGGCGACTGGGGGAAGTTCTTGAGTACACCCTGGGCCCGGCTGGCCGCTGCCACATAGGCGCCGCGGTTGTAGTAATAGCGGGACACGTGCACTTCATAGGACGCCAGCGCATTCACCAGGTAACGCATGCGCAGCATGGCATCCGGCGTGTACTTGCTGTCCGGGAAGCGCTGGGCCAGTTCCTTGAACGTGTCGAAGGACTCGCGGGTCGCCTTCGGATCGCGCTCTGACAAATCCTGGTTGGCCAGCGAGCCGAGCAGCCCCAGGTCTTCGTTGAAGTTCGCCAACCCCTTCAGGTAGTAAGCGTAATCCACGTTCGGGTGGTTGGGGTGCAGCTTGATGAAGCGGTCGCAGGCGGCAATGGCCGAGGCGGGCTCGTTCGACTTGTAGTAGGCGTAGGCCACTTCGAGTTGAGCCTGTTGCGCGTAACGGCCGTAGGGATAGCGCGACTCCAGCTTCTCGAACATTTTGATGGCGCGGTCCCAGGCGCCGTCCGACATGGATTCCTTCGCTTCTGAATACAGCTTCTGGGCGTTCCAGCCGACGGTTTCGTCCACCTGGTCGGGGAGGCTGCTGCAGCCGGCAAGCAGCAGGAAGCCGGTAAGCGTTAAACTACGCAGGGTGAAATGCGCCATTGAAAACTCATTGGAAGAAGACTGGCTCGATTATAGCCCAGCCTCTTCTTCCCCTTCGCCGCGACGCGAGTCGATTCCTGATGATTGTGCCGGTCTGCGTGTCGACCAGGCGCTCGCTCGCCTTTTTCCTGAACATTCCCGCAGTCGCCTGCAGTCCTGGCTGAAGTCCGGGCGGATTCTCGTAAACGGCGCTTCGCCGGACGCCAAGTCCAAGGTGTGGGGCGGCGAGACACTCGTCGTCAGTCCAGAGCCCTCCGAGGCGATGCTCGCCGAGCAGGCCGAGGACATCCCGCTCGATGTGGTCTTCGAAGATGACACCATCGCCGTGATCAACAAGCCGGTCGGCCTCGTCGTCCATCCGGGCAGCGGCAACTGGTCGGGCACCTTGCTCAACGCGCTGTTGTTCCACAGCCCGGTTTTCCGCGAACTGCCGCGGGCCGGCATCGTGCATCGCCTGGACAAGGACACCAGCGGCCTGCTGGTCGTCGCCAAGACCCTCGAAGCCCAGACCGATCTGGTGCGCCAGTTGCAGGCGCGCTCCGTCAAGCGCCACTACTACGCGCTGGTGCATGGCGAGCCGTCGCCGAGTGGCGTGGTGAATGCCCCCATCGGACGCCACCCGGTCCAGCGCACCAAGATGGCTGTCGTGCCCGGCGGCCGCGAGGCGGTGACCCACTATCGCGTCGTCGAGCGTTTCGCCCGCGCCAGTCTCGTCGAGTGCCAGCTGGAAACCGGTCGCACCCACCAGATCCGCGTACACATGGCGCACATCGGCCACCCGCTGGTCGGCGACACCACCTACGGCAAGGCCCGCAGCGCCGATCCACGGCTTGACGCCTTTCCGCGCCAGGCACTGCATGCCTGGCAACTCGGCCTCATCCATCCGCGCAGCGGCGAGGCCGGTCGCTGGAGCGTGCCGCTGGCGGCCGACATCGACAGCCTGCTGGCCATTCTGCGCGAGAGCCCCAAACCATGAGCACCGCGTCCTGGATCCATCCCGACTGGCCGGCGCCGGCCAACGTGCGAACCTTGTCCACCACGCGTCTCGGCGGCAATAGCCCGGCGCCTTACGACTCTCTAAATCTGGGCGCCCACGTCGGTGACGAGCCGGCCCTGGTGGCCGCCAACCGGGCGGTGCTGCGAGCCGAACTGCCGGACGAACCCTGCTGGCTCAATCAGGTGCATGGTATCCACGTCGTCGATGCGGCCGAGCGACACGCGGGCGTGCCCGAGGCGGATGCCGCGGTGAGTCGTGTGGCGGGGAAGGTCTGTGCGGTGATGACCGCCGATTGTCTGCCGGTGCTGCTGTGTGACCGCGCCGGCACCGTCGTCGGTGCGGCTCATGCCGGCTGGCGGGGCTTGGTCGACGGTGTCATCGAAGCGACCGTGGACAAGATGGCCGTGCCGCCGTCCGAGGTGCTGGTCTGGCTCGGCCCGGCCATCGGCCCGCAAACCTTCGAAGTCGGCGACGAGGTTCGCGCTGCCTTCCTGGCGGTAGATCCCGCTGCCAATGAGGCCTTCCGCCCCGGCGTGCAACCGGGAAAATGGTTTGCCGACATCTATCTGCTGGCCCGCCAGCGCCTGGCCCGACTGGGCATCCACGCCGTTCATGGCGGCGACACCTGCACCGTCACCGAAAAAGAACGCTTCTTCTCCTACCGGCGCGATCGCCGGACAGGGCGCATGGCCAGCCTGATCTGGCTGGCCTAAGTCCTGGCAGTCGAGACGAAGACTAAAGCTATACTGCCCGGCCCCCTGAAAGCTGTAGAGCCATGACTCCCCTTGCCTGGATCATCTTCATGAGTTTCGCCGGCGGCCTGCTCAGCGTGCTGGTCGCCTCCGGGTTCGCCTTCGCGGCGCGCCCCAGCTGGGTCCCCATCCTGATCAGCTACGCCATTGGCGCCTTGCTCGGCGCCTCCTTCCTGGAGGTGCTGCCCCACGCCATCGAAGCAGCGGAAACCCCCGAGCGCGCTGCGATGAACGTGCTCGCCGGCATCCTGATCTTCTTCGTGCTCGAAAAACTGGTGCTGTGGCGCCACTGCCACGACGAAGGCTGCGACGGCCACGAACACCATCACCATAGCGGTGGCGGTCACGACCACGGGCGCAGCGGTCTGTTGATTCTCGTCGGCGATACCTTCCACAACTTTGTGGACGGCATCCTCATCGCGGCGGCCTTCGTCGAGAGCACGCCCCTCGGCATCGTCACCGGCCTGGCCATCATCGCCCACGAAATCCCGCAGGAAGTCGGCGATTTCCTGATCCTGCTGCACTCCGGCTATAGCCGCGCCAAGGCCCTGGCCTTCAACCTGCTCTCCAGTGTTGCAACCCTGGTCGGCGGCCTGCTGGCCTATTTTGCGCTGTCCCGAGTACAGGCGCTGGTACCTATGTTCCTAGCCCTGGCGGCCGCGAGTATGATTTACGTGGCTGTGGCGGATCTCATTCCGGGTTTGCACAAGCGTACGGAATTGCGCGCCACCATCCAGCAGGTATTATTGATTGCCGCCGGCATTGCCTCCATCGTCTTTGCCCACCCCCTCGCCGAGCGGGCGCTGGGCTAAACGACGGCGGCGGGCCGATGTGCCAAAAATCCACACAAACAGGGAGAGCGGCGCAAGCCCGTAGAACAAGAACGTAAGAACGGCGCCGACAACCGTGGTTTCGGTCACGGTAGCCATCAAGGCGACGAAAATCCAAGCGATAGCGACAATATACATACCCGGATTCTACAGGCCGTCGTATGGGCCCGGGGTCGAGAAGCGTGCCGCCCGGCATTGCGTCTGCCCACTCCGGTAACAACCGCGCTGTGATTTTCCTGGTCGGATACAAGCAAAGGAGAGGTGGATGTCTGTAACACCGGAGCAGTCTGCAGAAGCCCTGCAGGGCATGTTCAAGTTCGGCCAGTCCCTGGCCGAAGGTTTCTTCGATTTCCTCGGCAAGCAGAACGCCGCCATCCAGCAGGTGGCGCCGGCCGCTGCCCAGCAGGTTCCGCCGCCCGAAGCCGCGGAACTCGCCGCGCTGCAGAAGTCCTTGGCCGAAGCCCATGCCCGCCTGTGGGCGAGCATCGCCCAGACCAAGCCGGGCGAGCCCGTCGAGCCGATGGTGCAGCCGCAACCGGGCGATCGCCGCTTCAATGCGCCGGAGTGGTCCTCCAGCCCGGTCTACGACTACATCCGTCAGGCCTACCTGCTCAATTCCGACTACCTCGGCAAGCTCGCCGATGCGCTGCCCATCGCCGATGGCCGCGCAAAGGCACGCATGCAGTTCCTCACCCGCCAGTACGTCGAGGCCATGTCCCCGTCCAACTTCGCGGCGACCAACCCCGAATTCATCAAGACTGCGCTCGAAACCAAGGGCGAGAGCATCACTCAGGGCATCAAGAACCTGATCGGCGACATGGAGAAGGGCCGCATCTCCATGACCGATGACTCGGCCTTCGAGATCGGCCGCAATCTGGCCACCACGCCGGGCTCCGTCATCTACGAAAACGAGCTGATCCAGCTCATCCAGTACGCGCCGCTGACCGACAAGGTCCACAAGACGCCGCTGCTGATCGTCCCGCCGTGCATCAACAAGTTCTACATCATGGACTTGCAGCCGGCCAACTCCCTGGTGCGCTTCATCGTCGAGCAGGGCTTCACGGTCTTCCTCGTGTCGTGGAAGAACGCCAAGGCCGAAGAAGCCCACTTCGGCTGGGACGACTACCTGGAGAAAGGCCCGATCACTGCGCTGCAGGTCGTCCGTGAGGTCACCAAGGTGCAAAAGCCCCACGTGCTCGGCTTCTGCGTCGGCGGCACCATCCTGTCGTCCGCGCTCGCCGTGCTGCGTGCCAAGGGTGAAGACCCGGCCGAAAGCCTCACGCTGATGACCACCTTGCTCGACTTCAGTGACGCCGGCGAGATCGGCTGCCTGGTGGACGAAGCCTCGGTGGCCGCCCGCGAGGCCGCCATCGGCAAGGGCGGGCTGCTGCGCGGCCAGGAACTGGCCCAGGTCTTTTCCAGCCTGCGCGCCAACGATCTCATCTGGCAGTACGTCGTCGGCAACTACCTCAAGGGCAAGACCCCCGAAGCCTTCGACCTGCTGTACTGGAACTCCGATAGCACCAATCTGGCCGGCCCCTTCCTCGCCTGGTACCTGCGCAACATGTACCTCGAGAACAACCTGCGCGTGCCCGGCAAGCTCGAAATGCTCGGCGTCAAGGTGGACCTCGGCAAGGTCGACCTGCCGGCCTACCTGCTCGCCACCCGCGAAGACCACATCGTGCCGTGGGCCAGCGCCTACCTGGTGCGTCAGCTCCTCGGTGGCGAAACCACCTTCGTGCTCGGCGCCAGCGGCCACATCGCCGGTGCCATCAATCCGGCTTCAAAGAACCGCCGCAGCTACTGGACCAGCGATTCCGCTGCGTCGGTTCCCGAAGAATGGTTGCAATCTGCCACAGAACAAAAGGGCAGCTGGTGGCTGCACTGGATAGAATGGCTCAAACCGCGCAGTGGCAGTCTGGTGGCTGCGCGAAACAAGCCGGGCAATGCAAAATACAAGGTGATTGAGGCTGCGCCTGGACGTTATGTAAAAGAAAAAGCCTGAGCTGCCACACCAAAGACCGACAAAACAAATAAAGAACACGTCGGCAGTGAGCGGGTTCCGGGGGCACTGCCGACGTCAGCGCGACCCCCGCATACATCAAGACAAGGAGGGAGAAAAACATGGCACGAGTAGCACTGGTGACCGGTGGTATGGGCGGCCTGGGGGAATCGATCAGCATCAAGCTGGCTGCCCTTGGCTACAAGGTGGTCGTAACCTACTCGCCGGGCAACGAAAAGGCCGGCGAGTGGCTGCAGACCATGAACAACATGGGCTACGGCTTCAAGGCCTATCCCTGCGACGTGGCCGACTTCGACTCCTGCAAGCAGTGTGTCGAAAAGGTGACCACCGACATCGGCCCCGTGGACGTGCTGGTCAATAATGCCGGCATCACCCGCGACATGACCTTCAAGCGCATGACCAAGGCCGACTGGGACGCCGTCATGGGCACCAACCTCGACAGCGTCTTCAACATGACCAAGCAGGTCATGGACGGCATGGTCGAGCGCAAATGGGGGCGTGTCATCAACGTGTCGTCCGTCAACGGTATCAAAGGGGCCTTCGGGCAAACCAACTACTCCGCGGCCAAGGCCGGGATGCACGGCTTCACCAAGGCGCTCGCGCTGGAGGTGGCCAAGGCAGGGGTGACGGTCAATACCATCTCACCGGGCTACATCGGCACCAAGATGGTCACCGCCATTCCGCAAGAGGTCCTCGAAACCAAGATCCTGCCGCAGATTCCGATGAGCCGCCTCGGAAAGCCGGAGGAGATCGCCGGTCTGATTGCCTATCTGGCATCGGACGAGGCGGCCTTCGTCACCGGGGCCAACATCTCTATCAACGGCGGTCAGCATATGTTCTAATCGGTGTTCATCTGGCACCGCAACAAAAAGGAAAGTGAAATGACTCAACGCATCGCTCTCGTTACTGGCGCAGTCGGTGGTCTCGGCACTGCAATCGTCAAATCCCTGGCTGCCGCTGGTGTCCGCGTGGTTGGCAACTTCTTCCCGGGCGATCCCGCCAAGGATGCGTGGGTTGAAGCCCGCAAGGCCGAAGGCCTGGACGTTCCGGTGTACGGCTTCGACGTCTCCGACTACGAGCAATGCAAGGCCGCGATTGAGCAGATCACCGCTGAAGTCGGCCCGATCGACATCCTGGTGAACAACGCCGGCATCACCCGCGACAAGTTCTTCCCGAAGATGGAAAAGGGTCAGTGGGATGCCGTCATCGCCACCAACCTGACCAGCCTGTTCAACGTCACCCACACCATCTCCCCGAAGATGGCCGAACGTGGCTGGGGCCGCATCATCAATATCTCCTCCGTGAATGGCGTCAAGGGCCAGGCCGGCCAGACCAACTACTCCGCCGCCAAGGCTGGCGTGATTGGCTTCACCAAGGCCCTGGCTGCCGAGCTGGCCACCAAGGGTGTCACGGCTAACGCCATCGCCCCGGGCTACATCGGCACCGACATGGTCATGGCCATCAAGGAAGAAGTCCGCAACGCCATCATCGACACCGTGCCCGTCAAGCGTCTGGGCAAGCCGGAAGAGATCGGTGCGGCGGTTGTTTACCTCTCCTCCGAACTGGCTGGCTACGTCACTGGCGCCACTCTCAACGTGAATGGCGGCCTGTACTACCAGTAAGCCGTTGCAAAATGGCTCACGGAAGCCCCGCCCCGCGCGGGGCTTTTTCTTGCGCAGCGCAGTATAATCATCCGCGGCGACCCTCTCGCCAAGGAGAAGACACAGATGGCCGATCAAATTCGCCTGATAAAAAAGTACCCGAACCGCCGCCTTTACGATACCCAGACCAGCTCCTACATCACGCTATCTGACGTCAAGGAACTCGTCCTCGAAAACGCCAATTTCCAGGTTGTCGACGCCAAGACTGGGGAGGATCTGACCCGCAACATCCTGCTGCAGATCATTCTCGAAGAGGAGGCCGGTGGTGCGCCCATGTTCACCAGCGACCTGCTGTCCCAGATGATCCGCTTCTATGGCAATGCCATGCAGGGGATGATGGGCAAATATCTCGAAAACAACATCAAGGCCTTCACCGACATGCAGGCCAAGATGCAGGAGCAGGTCCGTTCGGTATACGGTGACAATGCCACCGTCAGCCAGGATCTGTGGGCCCAGTTCCTGAATTTCCAGGGGCCCGCCATGCAGAGCATGATGGGTGCCTACATGGAACAGAGCAAGAAGATGTACACCCAGATGCAGGAACAGCTCGACAGCCAGACCCGCAACCTGTTCTCCGGCTTCCAGTTCCCCAATTTCGCAGGTGGATTCCCGGCAGACAAAAAAGACCAGCAGACGCCCCCCAGCGAACCGCCTGGCACACCAGACAAGTAATCCAAACGGGGCCGCGCTGTTATCGCGGCCCTTATGCTTTTCCCCTTCAGGTTTTCAGCGCATGACCCAAGCCAAGCACCCGGCCGCTCCCAAAGTCGGCTTCGTTAGCCTCGGATGTCCGAAGGCCCTCGTCGATTCCGAGCACATCCTCACCCGCCTGCGGGCCGAGGGCTACGAGATTTCCCCGTCCTACGAGGGCTCCGATCTCGTCGTCATCAACACCTGCGGCTTCATCGATGCCGCGGTGGAAGAATCCCTCGACGCCATCGGCGAAGCCCTGGCCGAGAACGGCAAGGTCATCGTCACCGGCTGTCTGGGCGCCAAGGACGACGTGGTGATGGCGGCCCACCCGCAAGTGCTGGCCGTCACCGGCCCGCACGCCACGGAAGAGGTCATGCACGAGGTGCACAAGCACCTGCCCAAGCCCCACGATCCCTTCATCGATCTGGTGCCGCCGCAGGGGATCAAGCTCACGCCCAACCACTACGCCTACCTCAAGATTTCCGAAGGCTGCAACCATCGCTGCACCTTCTGCATCATCCCGTCCATGCGCGGCGACCTCGTCAGCCGCCCGATCGGCGACGTGATGCGTGAGGCCGAAAACCTCGTCAATGCCGGCGTCAAGGAACTGCTGGTGGTTTCGCAAGACACCAGCGCCTACGGCGTCGACACCAAGTACCGCACCGGCTTCTGGGGCGGCAAGCCCGTCCGCACCAAGATCTACGACCTCTGCAACGCCCTCGGCGACCTGGGCGTGTGGGTGCGCCTGCACTACGTGTACCCGTACCCCAGCGTGGACGAACTGATCCCGCTGATGGCCGAAGGCAAGATCCTGCCCTACCTCGACGTGCCCTTCCAGCACGCCAGCCCGCGCATCCTCAAGGCCATGAAGCGTCCGGCCAGCACCGAGAACAACCTCGAGCGCATCCGCCGCTGGCGCGAGATCTGTCCCGATCTCACCATCCGTTCCACCTTCATCACCGGCTTCCCCGGCGAAACCGATGCCGATTTCGAAGAACTCCTGCAGTTCCTCGAAGAAGCCAAGCTCGACCGCGTCGGCGCCTTCGCCTACTCGCCGGTCGAAGGCGCAGCGGCCAACGATCTGCCCGGCGCCGTGCCCGAAGAAATCCGCGAAGAGCGCCGCATCCAGCTGATGGAGTTCCAGGAAGACATCTCCACCGAGCGCCTGGAGCGCTTCATCGGCCGCGAGATGACCGTCCTGGTCGACGAAATCGACGAGGAGGGCGCTCTGGCCCGTTCGCCTGGCGATGCACCGGAAATCGACGGCCTCGTCATCATCCCCGCCGGCGAAAATCTGGAGCCCGGTGAATTCGCCCGCGTGCGCATCACCGACTGTGACGTGCACGACCTCTACGCCGAGCCGATCTAAGTCATCCCATGAAGCGCGCACCCCGCATCGGCATCGCACTCGGTAGCGGTTCCGCGCGGGGATGGGCGCATATCGGCGTGTTGCGGGCGCTGGCCCGCGAAGGCATCGAGCCGACCATCATCAGCGGCTGTTCCATCGGCGCCTTCGTTGGTGCCGTGGCCGCCGCTGGCGACGTCGAAAAGCTCGCGGTCTGGGTCGAAAGCCTGGGCTGGCAGCGCGTCGTCGGCCTGATGGACATGGGCCTGCGGGGCGGGCTCATCAAGGGGGATCGGCTGATCGCCTTCTTCGAGCGCCAGTTTGTCGACCGGGATTTCACCGCGCTGCCGCACCAGTTCGGCTGCGTCGCCACCGATCTGCACAGCGGCCACGAAATCTGGCTGCGGGAGGGTAGCGTCTCCGCCGCCGTGCGCGCGTCCATTGCGCTACCCGGGCTCATCGCCCCGGTCTGGCAGGACGGCCGCCTGCTCGTGGACGGTGCCCTCGTCAATCCGGTACCGGTATCCCTCGCCCGCGCCATGGGCGCTGACCTGGTCATCGCCGTCGAGCTCAACTCCGACGTGGTTGGCTGGGCCTGGCGCAACCGGCCGCCGGCAGGGAAGGGAGGGAGTAGCGGCAATGGCAACGGCAACGGTGTGCCCCACTGGTCCCGCAAGCTTCTCGCGCGCTTTGGGCGCAACGGCAACGGCGATAACGATGACGGTCAAGCGCCGGCAATCGATGGCGAAGAACTCCCCTCCATGCTCAGCGTGATGCAGGACAGCATCTCCATCATGTCCGTCCGCATTGCCCGCAGTCGCATGGCCGGTGAACCCGCCGACGTGCTGATCTCCCCGCGCCTTGCCCAGCTCGGGCTGATGGACTATCACAGAGGCGCAGAAGCCATCGCCGAAGGCGAGGCTGCCGTCGAAGTGGCCCTGCCGGCCATCCGGCGAGCCCTGGAGCAACGCTGATACAGCCTGTTTTCCGGCAAACCGGCGGGGCCATGTTTTCTCCTTCTGCCTAGCGAGTTCCACCTCATGTCTGCACTGATAGACTCCCTGCGCGAAATCGTCGGCCCGTCCCACTGCCTGTCTGTCCACCATGACATGGCGCCTTTCCTCACAGACTGGCGCGGCCGCTACACCGGCGCAGCGCAGGCCGTCGTCTTCCCCGCAGATACTGCAGAAGTGTCCGCGGTCGTACGAACCTGCGTGGACCGTGGTGTGCCCATCGTGCCCCAGGGCGGCAACACCGGCCTGTGTGGCGGCGCCACACCGCTGGCCGACGGGCTGGCGGTCGTGGTCAACCTGTCCAGACTGCGGCGCATCCGCCGGGTCGACCCGGCCAACAACGCGATTACCGTGGAAGCTGGCACGCCGCTGGCCATCGTCCAGGCCGCGGCGCTGGAGGCCGACCGCTTCTTTCCCCTGTCCCTTGCCAGCGAAGGCACCTGCGAAGTGGGCGGCGTCATCTCCACCAACGCTGGCGGCGTGCAGGTGCTGCGCTATGGCAACACCCGCGAACTGGTGCTCGGGCTGGAGGTCGTCCTGCCCGACGGCCAGGTCTGGAACGGCCTGCGCAGCCTGCGCAAGGACAACACCGGCTATGACCTCAAGCACCTCTTCATCGGCGCCGAAGGCACCCTCGGTATCGTCACCGCCGCCACCCTCAAGCTGTTCGCCCGTCCGCGCAGCAGCGTCACCGCCTGGCTGGCAGTTGCCAGTCCCGCCGCAGCGGTCGCGCTGCTGTCGCGTCTGCGCGGCATGGCCGGCGACCGGGTCACCGCCTTCGAACTGGTCAGCCGGACCTCCCTCGAACTCGTGCTGCAGCATATCCCCGGTACCCGTGATCCCCTGCAGGAGGCGCACCCGTGGTACGTGTTGGTCGAACTGACCGACACCCTCCTGGATGCCGGCCTGGCCGAACTCCTCGAGGCAGAGGTCGCGACGGCGATTGCCGATTCCGCGGTTCATGATGGCGTGGTTGCCAGCTCCGAGAGTCAGGTTGCCGCACTCTGGTCCCTGCGGGAGAACATCTCGGAAGCGCAGAAGCGGGAAGGCTTCAGTATCAAGCACGACATCTCCGTGCCGATCAGCGCCATTCCCGAGTTCCTCGAACGGGCAGGGGAGGCCCTCCGGTCCGCCCATCCGGGCGTCCGCATCGTCGCCTTTGGCCACCTGGGCGACGGCAATCTCCACTACAACCTGTCGCGCCCCTTGCGCGAAGAGAATGAAGCCTTTATCGGCGGCACGGCTGCAGTGGGTCGTATTGTCCATGACCTGGTGACCGCCCTGGATGGATCGATCTCTGCTGAGCACGGGATCGGCCAGCTGAAGCGAAATATCCTGCCGGCTTACAAGTCAGGGATCGAGCTGGAATTGATGCGCAGCATCAAAAAATCGCTGGATCCGGCAGGGTTGATGAACCCCGGTAAAGTCTTATGACGTCAGGGAAAACGGGGTTGTGCTGAAGGCTTTGTGTCAGGATTTTTTACACATGCCACTTGGGCGTGAAACCCAGCATGAGTTTCTTTAGTGATTCCGCGGAGTTAATGGAAGTGGCACATCACTTGCATTTGTTTCTTCCGTGATAGGTTTCATCAGCCCGCAAGTCGTATGGGATGGTGAGCAGTCCTCGAAATCAACCCTGTGAATCCAGCGGAAAGGGCTTAAGCATGATCAAGAAGCAACTCGCAGTCGCCATCGGCGCAGCACTCACCTTTGGTGCGGCCAACGTCGCCAACGCCGGCGTTTTCACCTCCACCGCCAATCTCAGCGGCAACTTCAACATCAGCGGTTTCGCCGATGCCAACCCGAACACCTACCAGATTCAACTGACCGGCCTCACCGGTCTGGTCGATCTCTACGTGCCGAGCACCGGTCTCGTCAGTGCCGAGCGTCAAGGTACGGTCACCGTCGATTACGGCGGTGCTGTTCCGCTGGTCTCCTCCACTCCGAGCTGGATTTCTCTCGGTACGGGTGCCATTACCACCAGCGGCCTGACCGGCACGCACTTCGTGTATGACTTCACCAGCAACACCTTCACGTCCGACGGCTCGGCCGTGAGCGGTGGCAGCTTCACCGGCAGTGCCAGCGCCCTCAACCTGCTGCTCGGCAACATGTTTGGGCCGCTTGGCGCGACCATCGGTACCGGTAGCGTGTCCGTGGTTCACTCCCTGGGCGGTGGCAACTGGACCATCGACGTCACTGAAACCGATGTCGGCGGCACCGGCTTCAGCGGTATCTTCGCTGCGCTGGATGCGGCTCCCGGCAGCCTGACCGATGGCAAGATCGACGGTACTTTCTCGATCGTCAACGGTGGTGTCCGTGTAACCGTTCCTGAGCCTGCCTCCATGGCCCTGGTTGGTCTTGGCTTGGCTGGCATGGCTGCTCTGCGCCGTCGCAAGGCTGCCTGATCGGCTTCCTTTCCCCGGAAAGGTCTCAAAACCCCGCCTCGCGCGGGGTTTTTTGCATCCAGGTGGGGCAAAGTGTGGTTCAGAGGTGCGCTGGATGCAAAAAGGGGTTTACAAACCGCAAATAAGTAACTAAAATGCGCACTTCTTCGACGGGGGTATAGCTCAGCTGGGAGAGCGCTTGCATGGCATGCAAGAGGTCAGCGGTTCGATCCCGCTTACCTCCACCAAGAAGACGGCAATATCGGGTCCCCATCGTCTAGAGGCCTAGGACACCGCCCTTTCACGGCGATAACCGGGGTTCGAATCCCCGTGGGGACGCCAAGGATTCAAGTCCTGCAGCAGCAAGCGGGCAGTTTCAGCCCAGACAGGCTGGAGCAGAAGGTTGCAGTGTGGAGTGGTAGTTCAGTTGGTTAGAATACCGGCCTGTCACGCCGGGGGTCGCGGGTTCGAGTCCCGTCCACTCCGCCAACAGTTTGTAGGTCCCCATCGTCTAGAGGCCTAGGACACCGCCCTTTCACGGCGATAACCGGGGTTCGAATCCCCGTGGGGACGCCAGTAGCACCAGCAGTATCGTGGGGGTATAGCTCAGCTGGGAGAGCGCTTGCATGGCATGCAAGAGGTCATCGGTTCGATCCCGTTTACCTCCACCACAGAATAAAAGCCCTGCAGCAGCAAGCAGGCAGTTTCAGCTCAGACAGGCTGGAGCAGAAGGTTGCAGTGTGGAGTGGTAGTTCAGTTGGTTAGAATACCGGCCTGTCACGCCGGGGGTCGCGGGTTCGAGTCCCGTCCACTCCGCCAACAGTTTGTA
>JAFEDI010000025.1 GCA_018241725.1 Pseudomonadota bacterium
CACCTATGAGGTGACGTCTAGCCTCCCCTTGATCGCCAATCTAATTCGTCAAACATTCATTGCACCACCTAACGATAACTCATCAGCGCGGGGACGAGGGAGAAAAGGTGCTGCGGCGAGACGAGAAACATTAGATGCGGCCAAAGCGGAGCTCAAGGCAAGCGTCCTTGGCGTTATGCAGGCGCCTGAACATGCGGCTCACTGGACATCCATGGAAGACGCCGTTGAGTTTTTGGCGAAACACTTACTCCCAGGCGAGATCGAGACTGCGCAAGAAAAGCTTTACGGACAGATCAATCGTTTATTTAAGTCTGACGAAGAGATCAAAAAACTCTACAAGTCACTGAACGAAAACTTCAAATCTGTACAAAAACGCAAGTAAGCACTCTCCGCGAGAATAGCTACACTACAGCCTCTTCCTGCGTGATTGATTCTGCACGCTTCTCTTTCAGCTTTGGCATTCCCCCTCGGTTATAGGAGCGATGACCGTCAGGCATCACAAGCTTCAGGATAACGTCAACCTTTGTCAGATAGATGGCTACCTTCTCCTTCAGAGTCGCCCTGAGCTCAATGTCGCTTCGATTAATTCGACCAATTCCGCAAGCCTTGTAGGTCTGCTTGTTACCATTGCAGTTCCAATACACGCCCTTGCCGTTGGTGATCACCTTTTCCCAGTACTCACCGATCTCCATCGCGATCGTGACGTCCTGCTGACGCTTTGAACCATCAAAAAGCAGGAGCAGGTGATAGTGGAACCCCTTATCGAGGCCATACTCGAGCTTCCACGCGTATCCCACCATGTGCTTGAAAATTCGGTTGCAGCGCCGATTATTAAAGAGACGCTCCCGACAGCCAATCGCTTCCTCAAACGTAACGGGACTCCTCAACCCATTCGGCCAGCGATGCTCCTTTCCGAAACCAAGATCAAGTCGAATCACAATCAACCTGGAGTGCTTTTCAAACAGCCTATCTATGTATCGACATAGGCCCAGATAGTTTTCGTTCGGCACTCTCCTGAAGAGACTCACACGGCTCTTGAACGCCCGGCTATGAAGCCGAGTACGAATCCGTGTCACACAACCGGTCAATGCACGACACCATGCTTCGATTGCTCTATGAGCTTTACGCTTCACCGCCTGAGCCAAATCATCCAGGTTGTATTTCTTCACGCACTCCTCGAAGAGCTCAAAATGCGGAGTGAACGCATGTCGCTCGAAATGACGCCTGATCTCGCTGATATCGTAATTCAGCGCTGCAATGAACCGCTCCCCCAGAGGAAACTTTTTCAAGTAGAGCCCTCCCCTCTTTCTCTCCTCCAACGCAAACAGAGCATGTTCTGACGCTCCGATATCTTTCATCAGGCGTTCAATCTGGGACAACTCCTTCATCAAATCATACTCGACAGTCAAAGCTACCTTTGTCTCGCCTTGACTCTCGAAATACGTAACAGTGCTTTCGATCAAAGCACTTTCAATTTCGTTGCGTTCTTCCTCTTGGTCAATCTCCGTCTTTTTCGCCATTCATCTTTCCTTCCCTGACAGGCAATCAATTCATTTTAAGACTCCTATCACGCCTCCCTTCATGCGAACGAGCTCATCTTCTTTCGTAGTAATTTCCATTCCTTTTACTTCATTAGTTTCGATTATATAAATACCAGCCCCCTACCCTGTCGATTAGCCCACTACAATGCGGAAATAATTTAAACGCCCCTCACAAGCTCTGGACCGATTAACCAAATCCCTTATACAAAGTTAACGCATGAAATAACGCTTTCAGTCCATTTAACTCTTCTGTTTTTTACTCCCGATGACTGGCGGCCGCCAGAATCCACGCATCTATTTCGGATTCGAGCCATCCCACGGCCTGCTGGCCGATTTTAAAAGGCCGTGGAAATGTCCGGTCGTATCGAGGTGAGTTTGGATTTAGCTTGTCGTACACCGTTGACCGCGGCAACCCAGTACGTACCACCACCGTCTTCACCCTCAACACCCTCGGCTTCGGTTCAGTGCTCTCCGCCATTTCATCCTCCTCTAATTGCACACGGCTGCAGGGTAGGAGGAACGGCCTCAGGCGTGAATTCGCGTTGGCCAGTATTTTTTTACTGGCCGAATGCTCTTGACAGAAAACAAAAACTAAGATCTATAAACTCATACACAGATCCGATGGGGTAGCGGGAGGCACTCCGCTTGCACCGCGCCCCTGGAAAGGCAGGCATCAGCGCGCGCAACAAGGCAGACTCTCCTCCCGCGCAGGACTTCGCCAACACGACATCGAGCCATGTAGAGCAGCGCACGGCGCCGAACCGACGCTGACAGACGGGGCATAAGACAGGCTGACTCGCCCGCCCCCCCATCAGCCAATCTCTCCCCGAACTCCTCTACCAACTGCAATGCGTCAGCACGTTTCCCACATCGGATGCCTCCGAAGGCACTCAGGAGAAGTGGCGTCCCGGTGCCAGCTCAACCACACTGGGATGAAAAGTTGGCTCTTTTAATTGAAAAGTTAGCTCTCCAGATATCTGCCGAGCGGGGGTCGAATCCCCACTCGGCGGCCAACCTGCAAGCCACGTACTACTCAAACAATGGTGTGAGCGCAGTAAATTTTCACCAAGGCACCGCCATGAGTGCCTTCCTTCCCCAGTGGCTCAGGGATGCCTGGCAGCCCGATTCAAATTAATTTCAGTCACATATCACGCCAGTGAGCTAGCAGAGATACCAACGATCGAGCCCTCCCGGACGCCTCATCTGACGGAGGTGCCGGGACGACCTGTATGCCGCCCTGCCGGTCTCTCATCTGCTCATTCCTTCCTGCCCGAGTCCATCCCGACTCGGGCTTTTTTCATTTTGGAGATGACCATGCCCTCTGTGACTGAATCGCCGATCCCTGCCTCACCGCTCTTCGACCTCGGCGAAATCTGCTGTACCCCTGGTGCCCTGGCCTTGCTCAAGCAGCACAACCTGCACCCCATCCGCTTCATTGCCCGCCATCTGCACGGGGACTGGGGTGATCTCGATGCGGAGGATGTGGCGGCCAACCGGCAAGCCTTGATTCATCACGCCCGACTGCTGTCCGCCTATCCCTTGCCGAATGGCGAGCGCCTGTGGGTGATCACCGAAGCTGACCGGCGCGTCACGACGCTGCTGCGTCCCGATGAGTACTGAACGCTCCCCTGGTTGCACTGCCTTTCTTCTTCTCACCGTTTCTTCAAGGAGTTCGTCATGTCTATTCACTGTCCTCATTGCCAATCCTCCCGTATCGCCCCCCGAGATCGGGCCAAGAAAGCCGGCAGCGTCATCGGCACGGCCAGTGGCGCCGCCACGGGTGCGGCCGGTGCGTTGAGTGGTGCCGAGATCGGCGGCACGGTCGGCGCCGTCGGTGGGCCGGTCGGCATCGCCCTGGGCGGGCTTTTCGGCGCGTTGCTCGGTGGTTTGATCGGCGGCGCAACAGGCGGGATTGCCGGCGCCCGGATCGGCGAAGCCGTCGATGAGCACGTGCTCGATAACTATCAGTGCCTCGACTGCGGTCACACCTTCAGTCAGCAGCGCTAGTTCGCCGCCGCTTCACCTTCCTGGCTCCTCCCCTTCGCGCAGCGTTTCATCTGTCGCGCGCCCCCTTTTGTCCTGACGTGCCCTGGCGGGCTTTGCTCCGCGGCCTTGTCACGTCCTTAGACTTTGAAAGGCAACACCATGGCTCACCTTATCGAAAACATGGCCTACGTCGGCGAGGCCCCCTGGCATCAACTCGGCAATGCGCTACCGCCCCAGCAACCGCTGGAAGTCTGGGCCGATAGAGCCGGCATGAACTGGCAGATCCTCGAAACACCGGTCTGCTACCTGACCGAGAAGGCCGGCAGCCTCGGCTCGATCAAGACCTTCGCCGATCAGAAGGTGCTGTACCGCAGCGACACGCATCAGCCGCTGTCGGTAGTCAGTGATCGCTATCAGGTCGTCCAACCCCGGGAGGTGCTGGAGTTCTACCGGGATCTGGTCGAGATCTCAGGGTATGAACTGGAGACGGCCGGCGTGCTCAAGGAGGGCCGGAAGTTCTGGGCCTTGGCCCGAACCGGCAAGGAGACCGTCCTCAAGGGCAACGATCTCGTGATGGGCTATCTGCTCCTCGCGACCTCCTGCGACGGCACCCTCGCCACGACGGCGACGCCGACAACCGTACGGGTCGTTTGCAACAACACACTGACCGTAGCGCTGAACGGTGCGAGCGCCGCCATCAAGGTGCCCCATCGCACGAGCTTCGATGCCCAGGCCGTCAAACAGCAGTTGGGCGTGGCGGTCTCGCAGTGGGATGCCTTTATGTACCGGATGAAATCCTTGTCCGAACGGAAGGTGAAGAGCCACGAGGCGATGAACTACTTCCTGCGGGTGCTGTGCAACAGCGAGGGCACCCAGGAGTCCGGTCGGGGTCTCGTCAATGAGCGAGCGCTCAAGAAGGTCCAGGCCATGTATGACGGCGACGGTCACGGCGCGGAGTTGGATGCCGCCAAAGGCACGGCTTGGGGTTTGCTCAATGCGGTCACCGAGTTTGTCGATCACGAACGGCGGGCCCGCAGTGATGCCTATCGCCTCGACAGCGCGTGGTTCGGTCAGGGCGCGGTGCTCAAACAACGGGCGCTCGATGAAGCGCTGGCCTTGGCGGCCTGAAGCTGTCGCGGTTTCGTTTCTCCTCTCCTGTCTTCGCCCTTCCTCCCCTCCCCGCCCGGTGTGTGCCGGTCGGGGATTTCTTTCGTCTTCGTTTTTATGAAAGGAGCCGTCATGACGGCCGTTGCCTCTTCGCTTGAGGTTCGCCCTGTGAAAAAGGCGCTCAAGCTCGTCAAGACCCAGGATCTGTCCCGGGACGCCTGGCTGGATGTGCGCAAGCGCGGGATCGGCAGTTCGGATGCCGCTGCTGCAGTGGGACTCAGTCCCTACAAGTCGCCGCTGGAGCTCTGGCTCGAGAAAACCGGCCGGGATGCCGCTCTCCCCAAGGCTGATCCCCACGATGAAACCTCCCCGATGTACTGGGGAACCCTGCTGGAACCCATCGTCGCCACCCATTACAGCCGGCGCACCGGTCACAAGGTTCGGCGGGTAAATGCGGTTTTGCAGCACCCGGACGCACCGTGGATGCTCGCCAACATCGACCGGGAGGTGATTGGCGCGCCAGAGGTGCAGATCCTGGAGTGCAAGACCGCCGGTATTCACGGGTCCTTCCACTGGAAGGACGGGGTGCCGGAGTACGTGCAGTTGCAGGTGATGCACCAGCTCGCGGTGACCGGCAAGCAGGCTGCGGATGTGGCGGTGCTGCTCGGCGGCCAAGAGCTGCAGATCCATCGCATCGAGCGGGACGGGGAGCTGATCGACAAGCTCATCACGCTGGAAGCGGCGTTCTGGCGTTACGTGGAGACCGACACCCCGCCCCCGGCGGATGGCTCGGAGTCGGCGGAGCGTGCCTTGCGCTGCCTGTACCCGTTCGATTCGGGTCGCATCCTGGACTTTTCGGAGGATCGGCCGATGTCGGCGCTGTTTTCCGACCTGGTGAATGTGCGGCTGAGTCTCGCCCGGGACGCCGAGGTGGAGTCGCAGTTGAAACAGCAGATCCAGGAGCGGATGGGCGATGCGACGCGGGCGCTCTTCGAGACGGGGGAAGTGAGCTGGAAACGGAGCAAGGACAGCAGTGTGCTCGATGTCTCCGCCCTCACCCGCGACTACCCGGAACTCACCGGACAGTACGTCAAAAGCAAGCCCGGTGTTCGACGCTTCGTCGTGACTGCCTGACGGGACGGCATAGCGGCCATGCCCGCAGGCATGGCCGTCACAGAGGAATTTCGGCCTGATGGCTCACACGGAAAGGAACGATGATGATCAAGGGACTGGCATTGACGCCACCGGTGATCGGCCGGATCACGATCGGCAAGGTGGTGGAGAAAGGCGGCAAGCGGCTGCCGGAGAAGGATGACGAGTTCACGCTCACCAGCCAGGTGCAGGCGCGGGACGGGTGGATTCATCATCCGCTGGACGAGAGCTTGCGCGCCAGCGCGGGGACGGCCAAGTTGCGGGCGATTCCGGTGCGATTGCTGTTCGACGAGGTGGATCTCAACCTGCGGGCGAACTACAGCCTGTTCGACCGGGCGAGCGGACGGCCGGTGTGTGTCGGGAATGGAGAGACCTGCAAGCGGGCGACCGCCACCGGCATTCAGGGCCTGCCTTGCCCCACGCCGCAGGGGTGTGAGTTCGGTCAGGGAATCTGCAAGCCCTACGGGCGCTTGAATGTGCGGATCGGGGAGGACGATGAACTGGGGAGTTTCGTGTTTCGAACCACGGGCTTCAACAGCATCCGGACCTTGGCCGCACGGCTCACCTACTTCTTTGCGTTGTCGGGCGGGATGTTGTCGTGCCTGCCGCTGGAGTTGCGGCTGCGGGGGAAGTCCACGACGCAGTCGCATCGGGCACCGATCTACTACGTGGATCTGACGGTGCGGACGGGGATGACGCTGGCGGAGGCCTTGGCCGAAGGCAAAGCGGAGCGGGCACGACGCAGGGAAGCCGGGTTCGATCAGGCCGCGCTGGATCTGGCGGCGCGGGTCGGGTTTGCGAATGGGGCGTTCGAGGAACTCGACGAGGACGGAACGGCGGTGGTCGAAGCGTTCTATCCGGAAATCGGCGCAGCCGGTTCGGAGGCTGGCGCGGACACGGCTCCGGCGGACATGCCGGTCAATCCCTTGCGGCATCGCCTGGATCGTCGGTTGAATGAAGGGCAGCGTTCCTCCGAGGGGCGCGTGGGGAGCAACTAACCCTGAGAGCAGCGTTGGTTATCGACTGGTCACCGGGATTGCTGGGGCTCCGTTGCAGCCTGGAGCGCCTCCGCTGCGCCAGGCGCCCCTTCGCGTGGAGCATCGCTGACCAGCACCCCATTCAGCGAATACCAGTTCGGGATGCCCAGTTGGCGGTTGCGTTGCTGGGCCTCTCGCACCGCCGCGTTTCCAATCCGGATCAACTCGGCCGACCAGTGTTCATGCGGTGCTGTCTTCATCGTCGCCCTGCTACAAGAAAGACTGAAAGATCGTCGTAGATCACCCTGCGATCCTACTCGGCCTCAGTGCTCACGGTTCGCTCCAACTACGGGCTGCCACCCCTGATTTTTTTGTTGCCGTTGAGCTTGCTGGCTATAGGAGCGATCAGTTCAGCAAAACGAAGCAACGTGGCAGGTGCCGACCGAGCCGGGACACCGTACCCACCGCTTCGCGAGGTCAGGTTGCCTGATTACACCCGGAGCAAGCCTGCGCCCTAAGCGCAGGAGCCGGAACTTTATCCAGCCCTGTCCAACGACGATCAACCGAAGCCAACCTGCCATGGCATACCAGATGGCACACTGGCGAACGACAAAAACAAAAAAGCCCTTGAAAATCAAGGGCTTTTCTGAGGTTCTTGGCGGAGAGTGAGGGATTCGAACCCTCGATGCAAGTTTTAGCTCGCATGCTCCCTTAGCAGGGGAGTGCCTTCGACCTCTCGGCCAACTCTCCCGTCAAGAGCTGCGCATTGTAGACATATCGCAGCTCTTTGTCAAATCAAGATTACGCTTGATCGAGGCCGAAAGCGCGGTGCAGCACGCGGACAGCCAGTTCGAGGTACTTTTCGTCGATGACGACGGAGATCTTGATCTCGGAGGTGGAGATCATCTGGATGTTGATGCCTTCCTCGGCCAGCGTGCGGAACATGCGCGACGCGACGCCCGGGTGGGAGCGCATGCCGACGCCGACGATGGACACCTTGGCCATCGTGCGGTCGCCTTGGATCTCACGAGCGCCGATGTGGCCCTGGACCTGCTCGAGGATCTTGTTGGTCTTATCGAAATCACCACGGCTGACAGTGAAGGAGAAATCGGTGGTGCCGTCATGGCCGACATTCTGGATGATCATGTCCACATCGACATTGGCATCCGCCACCGGGCCGAGGATCTGGTAGGCGATGCCCGGCTTGTCCGGCACGCCCTGCACGGTGATCTTGGCTTCGTCGCGATTGAAAGCAATGCCGGAGATGATCGGCTGTTCCATGTTCTTGTCTTCCTCAACGGTAATCAGGGTGCCCTCACCATCCTCCTGGAAGCTGGAGAGAACACGAAGCTTCACTTTGTACTTGCCGGCAAATTCCACGGAGCGGATCTGCAGCACCTTGGAACCCAGGCTGGCCATTTCCAGCATCTCTTCGAAGGTGATGGTGTCCAGCTTGCGGGCTTCCGGCACGACGCGCGGGTCGGTGGTGTACACGCCGTCCACGTCGGTGTAGATCTGGCATTCATCGGCCTGGATGGCCGCCGCCAGCGCAACGCCGGTGGTGTCGGAACCACCACGACCCAGCGTAGTGATGTTGCCGGCTTCGTCCACACCCTGGAAACCCGCCACGACCACGACAGCACCGGCATCCAGATCGCGGCGGATGTTGTCCCCGTCGATGTCGAGAATGCGCGCCTTGGTGTAGGAGTCGTCGGTCAGGATGCGCACCTGGCCGCCGGTGTAGCTGCGTGCCTTGATGCCCAGTTCTTCGAGCGCCATGCACAGCAGGCCGATGGTGACCTGTTCGCCGGTGGAGATCACCACGTCGAGCTCGCGGGGGCTGGGATTCGTGCTGACTTCCTTGGCCAGCGCGATCAGGCGATTGGTCTCGCCGCTCATCGCGGACAGGACGATCACCAGCTGGTGTCCCTGGGCTTGGAACTTCGCGACCCGCTTGGCCACGTTCTTGATCCGCTCGGGGTTGCCGACGGAAGTGCCGCCATATTTCTGAACTATGAGCGCCATCTTGACTTCTAAGAAGATGAGGATATGGGAAACCCGTGATCTTAACGGATATCGCTGCGACGTGCAGCCCCACAGATTTTTCCGTAACGATGTGTGCCATGTCACGAAAAATTGCTGTGGAAAACCCTAGTCCATGCAAATATGGCGTTGTATGTGTTGCGAGTAGTGATCTATACTTTCCGACATATAACGAAAGTTATATCAGACAGCAGCTAGTCTGTTGTAAAGACTGACAGAGTGAACAACCCCTTGAGGATGGAAAAATGAAGACCACTGAAAAAGTTGATGTGCGCGAAATCCGCCGTAAGCTCGGTTTGAACCAGTCCCAGTTCTGGTCCAAGATCGGCGTTACCCAAAGCGGCGGCTCCCGCTACGAAAGCGGCCGCAACATTCCGCGCCCTGTACAAGCCCTGCTTCGCCTGGTTCATATCGAACAGGTGGACATCAGCAAGATCAAGAAGGATGACGTCGAAGTGGTGGAATACCTGAAGTCCACCAACCCTGAGCTGTTCAAGACGCTGAAGAAGGAAGCCCGCGCCAAGAAGAAAGAGCGCGTCGCTCACTGAGCAGGTACGAGCCTCAAGGGCTGACTGTCACGGCCAGCCCTTTCTGCCTCAGCCTGCCGGCGATCGATTCGAGTTCGTCGGCACTGAGCTGTTGAAGGTGAATTGCCTCAGGCTGAAAGGACTGACGGGCAAGGCCATATAGCAACACTCCCTTCAGGGAAGCCAAGCCCGCCTGCTCCAGCACCTCCATATAGCTGTCTACAAATTCCTCGGAAGGCACCTTGCCATCCCAGCGGAACATGCAGGTCTGCGCCCATGTCGGGCACAGCGACGCACACAGTGCCAGCCTCCGTGCATGCGATTCGGGTCGGATGCTGACGCCGTTGATGCGCGCAATATCAGCCTGCGTGCCCGCATCCAGCTTGAACCACACCTCCCCGCCCGCTTCGGCAAGCAGGTGCAGCCCTGCCTGAACATCGGGCTTGCCCACCTGGCTGCCATTGGTGATCAGGCGTATCGGCACATGCGCCAGCCCGGCTTCGTTGCGGATGCGTACGACCTGCCTGACAATATTCGAGAAGGTCGCACAGCTCGTCGGCTCCCCATTGCCCGAGAATGCGATGTCGCGAATCACGCGTGCGTCCTCCGGCACGTGCTCGGCCATGAACTGGCCGTGAACCAATTCATTAAGGAAACCTGTCAGCTCACGCGCCAGCAGCGCTTCGTCGATCTCGGGCGCCGCACCGCGCACCAGACCGGGAACCTGGCAATAGGCGCAGTGCCAGTTGCAGGCATTGTTAAAGCGCGCCGCGATAAATGCTTCGGCTACGGCGAGATAAATAAGAATGGCGTCCATTACACACGGCAGAAGTAATTTACGCCACGCTCAAACGGTATCACACGTCGATCTCGATAAAGTCCAGCGTCGGGGCCATGCCTTCGACCACTCCTCCAGGCCGAAAGAACACGAAGTCTCCTACGTTGAAGTTACCTTTAGCGGATGCCAAGCTGCCGTCTGGAAGGGAAATCCGGAGCTCGTCACCTGTTGCAGCGACCACAGTGCCAACGAGTAGCGGATTAGAAGGAAGGATTGATAGCAGGGATTTGTAGATGTTAGCCATGCGTCTCAACCTTAATGGATTGACGGACCTTGATCGGATCGCGAGATGTACCAGTCGGAACGCTGGCGGTGACGGAGAGCTGCCGCACCAGGCCTCGGTGTGCAGCGGAGTCACGAGTGAAATCCATCAGCGTGCCGACGTGAATCACACCACTGCTCGGGAGAACACCAGTCTCAAGTGAGAACAGCCGCTGAGCGCCAGTGTTTCCTAACACCTCCAATCCACGACCGCGAGCCGGAGCGGCAGAAGAAATTAGCGGGTCGACGATCATCGTTGCATAGGTATCACCGGCAGTACCGGCCCGCTTAACCCGCGCCAGCTTTCCATTGGCCTGGCCGCTCACATAGACAGCGTTGTAGTCCGCCCGCTGAACATGTCCTGTTCCACGAACCAGAACAGCAGAAGCAGGCAGCACTACCTCCGGTGTTGCCGACGCCCAGTCCCAAGGCGCCACGGGGTAGCGATAAAGCACACGCAACACCTTTTCCGAAGGCGCCGCTTGAACATATGCCCCTGCTGCCGATGCGATGCGCTTGACGGCCTCCAAAGGGGTGCCATTGAAAACCCAAGCTCCCGCAGGCACTAGCCAGTCGTCAATCTGCCAGTCCAAAGACCACCCAATAGGCACACCATTGAAAGACAGCGCCGACTCGGCCAACTGCTGCGCAGTCCGGGCATCGCTGGCATTGTTGAGTGACAAGCTCGGGAACATCGGGTCCGAGATCGTCACCGCCAGTCCGTAGCCGCGCACGGCCAGGGAGCCTGAATCAAATGACTCGTTCTCCTCCTTGACGGCGACAATCAAGCGCCACGCCGCACCATTGATAACCGCCTCCAGTACGACCGGGTCAGTCCCGTCCGACTCTAGATCTGCAAGAGCCCGAAGCGGCATCGACGCGGACCAACTCCAAATTCCCAACGGATCATCTGAGTCAATCGCAATCGAAAGGTTGAATACGGGCAACGGGAGGTTATTGCTAACTCGAGTCAGCGACGCACTATTTGTCACGATGTAGCACCTCAGCACGGGAATAACGATCTGCTCGCGTGCCGGCACATTACCCAGCCGCCCAAACACCAGATTGACGTGATGTCGCAGCGTCTCGCGGAACAGCAGATGCACGGCATCGCCGGACTGCGGGACATAGTGGCCGGGGATCGGCACCGTGGGGGCAAGCCAGATCCCGGGCGGCGGTTTGCGAGCGTTTTGGAATCGGCTGTCGGTACCGGATCGACGGAAGATGGCTGGACGGCTGCGGCAGGAGATCGAGGTCAGCGCGCGGCGGCCATCCTCGAAGCCGCTATGCAGGGTAAGGCGGCGGTCTCGGTACGCATCCTGGAACATGGTGCGGATGCGGCTCGCGGCCCGCTGTGCCTCCTCGAATTGCGACCCGAGCGCTACACGCCGGTGAACGGCATCCTGGAAGGCGCTGCCAACAGCACGTGTGACCGGGACGGCACGCTGAAAACGAACTGCACAGGTGGATCGTGCTCGCATCGACTCCGACCAGGCGGCTGCCACGGCTTGGCCGAGCTGCGCAGCCTCCTGCCAGCACACGTCAGCCAGTGCGGATACGGTCGATCCTAGCTGTACGCGCTCGACGGCAACGCCCTGCGCCCGCGTTGCGACCTGGATCGCATCGGCAGCAGTACCGACCACGGGCCGACTCGTCTCCGACCGATACTTCACTGTGACGCTGGCCGTCGGGATAGGTAGGATCGCAGCGATCTGTACGCCGTAGGCGACGGCGACCTGGGCCTGTGCCGAGATCGCCGGAAACGCTGCGGCGATGCTGACGTGGGCATCGATACCGCTAGGCGATCCTGCTGCACCGAAAACCAGATCGGTATCGTGCGCGAGCGCGTGCCGGAACAGCAGATCAGTCATCCGATCACCGCGCTATCAATCGCGATGCGTCCGCCCAGGTAGTACGGTCCCGGTGTCGCCAACACGACGAGCACGCCGGGGCCGGGCGCATCCGCAGCGAGGCCGTTCATCCACCAGTTTCCATCGGCGCCGATGAAGCGCGCCCAGGTTGGCGTACCGGTGTACATAACGATGATTGGCGTCGCCGAAACAGTGACCACTAACTGACCGCCGACAATCTCGGCTGCAGCGATGGCAGCCTCCGCGATCATGTTGCCCGTCGGTGTATCGCCGCCCGATGCCGGGTCGCCGTCATAGAGCCTGATCACCGCCTGACCGGAACCGGAAAGCAGCGCGGCTCGACTACCGGCCAGGCGCGCTGCATTGTGTGCAGCGGATATTTCGATCTCGATCACGGCATCACCTCGGGCGTGAGGTCATCGGAGACCACAGCGTTGTACTGGCCGGTATGGTCGTAGGCGATTGCAGTGAATTTATGCAAGGGATTGAGGCGGGTAAAGGTGTACGCCCCCGTCACTGGATCAGACCAAGTTTCTCTAATCAACATACCTGTCCGGAGATGGAATAGCCGCACGCGCCTCCATACGGGAAAGTCTGGCGTTCCGAGATTTTTCACCGTTCCAGAAATCTGCCCAGCTCCACCGAACTCACTCACATCACCGCTGCTGCCCGAAATAGGCCGCCGAGCGACGTTCAGCGGGGCGCCAGCCAGCGGGGCCGAGACGATGGTTATAGGGACAAGGCGGCCTGTGTAGCCCATCGTCAGCCCCAGGGTCCTGTGATATCGAGAGCGAAACGATACGACTGAGTAATATCGGTATACCCACCGTATCGAAACGTCACGAGCGTGTGCCCTGGCAGCCCCTGAGCGAGCGCCATCTTTTGATTGCTGTCGTACGCTCCGCCTAGATAGTGCGGAAACCCGAACACCCCTGGGATCTCGCCGCGGCGCCGACCGGTGCTCACACTGCCCTCAAGACAGAACGTGGGAGACACATCAATTGAATTATTGATGGGATTTGGGCCAGCTGGGTGGGATGTATGCCCGCTCACGTAATCCGCAGCGAATCCAGGCTTATATAGGAAGCTGTAGATCGCGCCCCCCAATTGAGTGTACGAGCGGGCGATGAACGCTCCTGAGAAGGATCCGTATGAGTTGAGGGCGTTGTTATTGCCCGGTGAAGAGTTGCCCGATGTGTCCGCTATATCTGCACAGACAAAGAACGGGTAGGCATCACCGCTTTTCAGTGAAAGCATGTCGCCAAAAGAATAGAGCGCATAGTCCCACTGATAGGTGCCCCAATACGCAATCGTTACGTGAACAAACTTGTCCGTTGCAATGACGGCCCACCGACGCGACCCTGTATCGGACGTATTGGACTTCGTCGCATAAAGCCCCCCAGACACTTGTGCGTCGGTCGGGATAGGCCCCACACCGGTATCCACATCGGTCATTGACTCAAACCCGCGCACGCGAGCGTACTTCGCGGCAGTGTCATCAACGCGCAGCAGGCACCCACTTGACGACGGATTTGCGCTCTTGTAAGCGGCTTTATTGGTCCCCGCGAACTGTTTGCTCCACCCCGCCGGCGCGAGCTTTATCGTAATGGTGCCGGTCGCCGCTCCGTCTGTTGCAGTGGTCTCCCAGCTGATCGAATTAGTCGTCGTACTGATGATGCGCTGCTCGCCATTTAATGCAGCTGGTGTCGCTCCAGACACGAGAGCAGTGGTGTCCACTTCAAAGCCGTGCCCTGCGGCGAAGGTAGCCGTAGCTACGCCACTGGCTACGGCCACACTTGTCGCGGAAAGCAATCCCCAGCCGTTGACAAGGCATGCGTCGAGGACTGCGATCAGACTGCCAGCAGTGCCACTGAGCACCGGGGCGCCGGGCAGCGCGGAGTGAAGATATTTGACGGAAGTCTCGGCCATCTTGGGGCTCCTATTACGGGCGATCCACGTCGCCGCGGATCATGAGTTCGAAATCGTGGTCAATGAAGGCGGGTTCCGGGCCGGGCTGCGTCGTGCGGATCGGCACGACTTTGCGCAGAGGTGCATCGGTGTTGAAGCGCAGCACGTTGCCCGTGGCCCAGCCGGCTCCCCAGCCGAGGGCGGGCAAGGTGAAGTATGGGCGGCCGGTTGCCGGATTGAGCGGCGCCAGGGCAGCCGCGATCGAACCCGTAGCGATCACGCCGACGTGCTCGCCCATGACGTAAAAGCTCGTCGTGTTGGTGAACACGACAGCCCAGCGCTCGGGCACGGCATCGGCGTTGGTCACGACGATAGGCGCCAGCGTGTCGTTATAAGTGCCGGTCGCGGCAGAGCCGATCTGCGCATCGGACCAGACACCTGTCCAGGTCTGCTGGTCCCACACGTCGGTCACGGCTGCCGCGAGGTCGCCGAACATCAATGCGCTGGAGACGTAGGCGCCGGCCGGGTAGTCATGGGTGACGGCGCGCGTGAATGACAATGCGCCGCCGATCTGCACGTCGGAGAGGACAAGCAGATCCTCAATGCGGTGGTAGATCGTCACCGGCTGGGCGTAGCCCGTCACGTTGTCGAAACGCAGCGTGCCGGCGTCGAGGTTGGTTGTGTATCCGACATTTATCGTCACGCCGTCGGCGCCCACGACGCGCACGCGCGACAAGCGCACGCGAGCGCAGTCGATGGTTTGGCCGTTGCTCACAGTGATCGGCCCGATGGCGCCGGTGTGGCCCATTACGACGTAGCCACCAGCCCGGAAGATCGGCACGCGGCCGTCGGGCGGCAGACGAACCGGGTCCATGCCGAGAATGTCGGCCTGCAGTGGCAGATAGCTGTAGCCGACCACCGCATAGCGCAGCGTGGAGGGATCGACCGGCCAGGGGCGCCAGATTTTTCCGTCGGCCACACGCACATCACCGGCGCTGTACCACCACTCGGCCTTCTGGGCGTCGGTCAGGCTGCTGTCGAGCACGTAATCGCCAAACTGGATCTCAGCCAGGCCGCTCTCGAAATCAACCTTTCCGTGGGTATGCGTTCCGCTAATGTTGCCAGACAGGTCGCTGGTGGCGACGATCTGGTTGCCCTGTACGTCGGACACCGAGAAGATCAGCGATCCAGGCTTCGACGGTGAGGACGGCAGATTGAAAACGATGTTTGCAATGGTCGGCTTGAGGCGATACGTCCATAGCGACTGCACGTTGATAGTTCCCGGATTCGGGCCGACCACGTAATCGGTCATGACGGCCATTCCGGATGTGTAGTTCATCAAGCCGCTGGCAATGCCAGGAGCAGTGTCCGTACGGTCTCGGTAGAGGATGCCATCCGCGTCTTGGTAAGGGTGGCCCATCCACGTAAATTGCACGCTTCCGGGAACAGCTACGTCGCGCACTGCAGGCAGCAGGTCGAGGGTGACAAGTGGCGGCGTGTAGGTGGTCGTCGCCGACTGCGGCGCGCCGGTCCCAGTGCGATAGCGCAGGAAAACACCGGCCGACCCGAAAGACTCCTTGAAGCTGCCGTTTGTGGTCTGCGCACCCTTGGACGTGGCGTTACCGCCGCCGCCCGTCTGTGTGGTGGAGGCTGGGGCGCCCGATACGGTCAGGGTCGGTTCGGTCGTCGAGTTCAGCGATTCGAACTCGTTGGCCGTCTCGTAACTCGATTCGAAGCCGGTTTCCGAATAGTCCGCCACGACCTTGAGGGTGGCAGACTTAGACGCGTAGGAGATCGTCCCGAAGGTACCGAAAAAATGGCCGACGCCGTCGTCGGTGATCAGGTGGGCCACGGCGACAGACGTCTTACTGGTTTGGCTGAGAGCCGTGGAGTAACTGGACGTATTCGATTCGCTGTGTGCGCTGGTCGTTACAACGGGGACTTTGGTCGTGATGTCCCAGCCGCCGAATGCGTTCTGAGTGATTTCAGATTCGCTGACCGGCGCCTGGAACGCTTTTACAAACCCCTCGTTTGCATTGGCTCGATACGACTTGGTCTGATCGACGACAGCCACGCTCGTCGCTGTGGAATTGGTCTTGGAAGAGCTACCCGCCGTCGAGCTAGCACCAGACGTGACCGACGTTTCGCGCGATGTGAGCCACTGCACTTCCACCGTTCCGGGCACTGGCTCCTGCGAAAAAATCAGCAGTACGGCGCCTGCCGGATCTGGAGATAGCCCGGTCAGCGTCTCTTCGACGACATCCGACCATTGATAGTCCACGTGGATCTCAGAGCCGGGATCAGGCATGTATGTCGGGCGCAGATAGACCA
>JAFEDI010000026.1 GCA_018241725.1 Pseudomonadota bacterium
GACGAGATCGCCATCCACACCGCCCGCCTGCGCTACGAAATCCCCGGCGCCCTGCCCAAGGCCCGCCCGGCCCCGAGCGCCACGCCGTCCGCCAGCCCGATCCCGGCCACTGCCGCCCCGAGCGGCGGCGGCAACAAGACGCTGATCATCGTTGCAGCGGTCGCCGTCATCGTCGCGATCGCGGCGGTGGCGGTGCTGGTGCTGCGCTGAGTCCGGATGTCGATCCGCTGCGCCGGTACGGCGCGGCGGATCGGCGGCGATGGTTGCGCTTACCCTGAAGCCTGCTGCCCGCAGGAGAGCAGCATGGACACGGCGCGGTGAGGCCAGGCTTCCTGATGATGCCCGGACCGGCGGGCCGGCTGCGCAAGCCCGTTTCTCAGGCGTGGCAGCAGCGTCTCGGTCCGCAGCGCCACGCCGTAGCGGCACCGGCACGATCTGTACATCGACTGCGGCTCAGGCCGTGACTCGCACAGTCCTGCCGGCCCGATTCGGAAACGAAACACGAAAGACAGACACTCCGGCTGCGTCAGGCGCTTCCCTGCACTTCTGCACCCTGAATTCCGCACCTTTCGGCTTCATCCGCATCATGGTTGCCGATGATGAGTTACAGAAATCTCAATCCGGAAAAGGCGCTGATCTGGCGCATTGTTCACCGCGACAACCTGCCGTGGATTCTGGCTAATGGTCTGCACTGCGGCAACAGTCCGGTGAAGGCGCCGGACTGGATCAACATCGGTAACCCGGAATTGATCAGCAAGCGCGCCAGCCATCCGGTGCCGCAGGCGCCGGGCGGTGTGCTGAACGATTATATACCCTTCTATTCACCCCTTTTTCGCCAATGTTGCACAACATTCGCACGGGTTGGGGCGGTATCCAGAAGCGGACTAATGAGGATGTCGTGATCCTGGTGTCCAGCCTGCACCATGTCGCTGGACAGGGTTTGCCGTTTCTGTTCACGGATAGTCATGCCTACTATCGGTGGGCAAATTTTTATTCTGACCTGGCCGATCTGACCAATATAGACTGGCCCCTGCTGCAGCGGCGAGATTTCAGGCGTGATCCGGATGATCCGGCCAAATTTGAGCGTTATCAGGCTGAGGCCCTGATCTACCAAATCTTGCCGGTGAGCGGTTTGCTTGGAATGGTGTGTTATACTGAGGCATTGAAAATCCTTATTGCTCAGGAAGTTCAAGCCCGAAACCTGAATCTGCCAGTTCATGCCCGGCCCGAGTGGTATTTCGGATGATTACATTCACTCAAGGCAATCTGCTGGAAGCCCGTGTCGAGGTGCTGGTCAACACCGTCAACACCGTCGGCGTGATGGGCAAGGGCATTGCGCTGATGTTCAAGGAGCGCTTTGCCGAGAACTTCCGCCTGTACGCCGCTGCCTGCAAGGCCGGGAAAGTGCAGACCGGCAGGATGTTCGTGACGCCGGTGCATGAACTGGACGGCCCGCGCTGGATCGTCAACTTTCCGACCAAGCAGCACTGGCGTTCGCCTTCCCGTCTGGAGTGGATCGTCGATGGCCTGCAGGATTTGCGGCGGTTCCTGCTGGAGCATCAGATTCATTCGATCGCCATCCCGCCACTGGGGGCCGGTAATGGTGGTCTGGAATGGACTGCGGTGCGTGAGCAGATAGAACTGGCCCTGGGCGACATCGCAACCGAAGTCCTGGTGTTCGAGCCTACCCGCCAGTATCAGAACGTGGCCAAGCGGACCGGCGTGGAAAAACTGACGCCGGCGCGCGCCCTGATTGCCGAACTGGTGCGCCGTTACTGGGTTATGGGCATGGAATGCAGTCTGCTGGAAATCCAGAAACTGGCGTGGTTTCTGGAACGGGCCATCGAGCGCCACAATCCCGGCAACAACCCGCTGAACCTGCAGTTCACGGCCCACAAATACGGCCCTTACGCGAACCGGCTGGACCACCTGCTGAACAACCTCGATGGTAGCTACCTGCATTGCAACAAGCGTATCAGCGATGCCGACCCGTTCGAGGTGATCTGGTTCGACGACGAGCGCAAGGATTTCCTGCAAACCTATTTGAAGACAGAAACCAAAGCGTACGCCCGGGCACTGGAATCAACCACGAATCTGATCGATGGTTTCGAATCGCCGTTCGGCATGGAATTGCTGGCAACGGTTGACTGGTTGCTCACGCGCGAGGGGGTGGCTCCCGATGTGCCGGCTCTGCGGGAAGGCTTGCGCCACTGGCGCGGCGGCCCGGATGCGGCCGAGCGCAAGATGCGCCTGTTCGACGACCGGACACTGACAATCGCCCTCGACCGTCTGCTGCAGCAGGCGTGAATGCGCAATCCTGCCGATCCCACGGGAATAGATTGTTTTTCCCCCCAGAAAGGCCGGGGGCTGAAAAGCAGAGCGTTCCAGCGTGATCGGCATAACATCATCAGTCTTGTAAGGCCAATCACTCTGCAGGCTCCCCCCATGCCCAACCGCCTCGCCTCCGAAAAATCCCCCTACCTCCACCAGCACGCCGACAACCCCGTCGACTGGTATCCGTGGGGGCCCGAAGCGCTTGCGAAAGCCGCGGCCGAGGACAAGCCGATCCTGTTGTCGATCGGTTATTCGGCGTGTCACTGGTGCCATGTGATGGCGCACGAATCCTTCGAGGACGAAGGCGTGGCCGCGGTCATGAACCGGCTGTTCGTCAACATCAAGGTCGATCGCGAGGAGCGGCCCGATCTCGACCGGATTTACCAGCAGGCGCACCAGTTGCTGAACGGCCGGCCGGGCGGCTGGCCGTTGAACGTGGTGCTGACGCCCGACGATCACATGCCGTATTTCAGCGGCACGTATTTTCCGAAGACGCCGCGCCACAACCTGCCGGGCTTTCCGGAACTGCTCGAACGGCTGGCCGCGGTCTGGCACGAGCGGCGTGAGGACGTGCGTTCGCAGAATGCGCAACTCGGGCCGGCGCTGCGCAGTGGCGGGCCGAA
>JAFEDI010000027.1 GCA_018241725.1 Pseudomonadota bacterium
ACCTTGTTGCCATGGTAGGTATCAAAGAAGAAGTAGTTGTCGCCGTACTCATGAACCCCGAAATGTTCAAGGCGCACGGTGGTCAGTTTCTCGTCGGCAGTACCGGTACCGAATACCGGATCCGCTTTCGACTGGGTCGTATAGCCGACGGTCAAGTTGGTGTTCTGCCAGCTCTCCGCTGAGAAGGCGCTGCTGGCGCCTCCGACTGCCAGCGCGACACAGCAACTGGCCAAAAATCCGACGCTCGCCGTGCGTTCAATCTTCTTCCCGCTCATTCGCTTTCCTTTGGTCTGAATTCATTGTTTTGTCTTCCGGTGCCGATCTGCTCGGGCAGTTTCGGATTTTTATTCCGGAATCATTCTCGTGCCTGAATACGTGGCTGGGTGTGCGCAGCGTCCTCCTCATCGAACTCGACTCCCCCGACGCCGGGCGGCGTCACTCGCGAATTCACTAGATTTGTCGCTCTAATTCTCGAATTCGCCGGCCGTAGTATGGAAATGGCGCACCCTGATCCATTGCTTGAAATCGACGGCCCTTTTCGCGGAAGCGACATCCCGAAAGACACCGCGAAATACGCTTTGCACGGTGAACGGAGATCGGCCCCGCCCGCGCCTTTCGACACGGACGGGGCCGATTCCTTTACGGTGGGCCGCGCGGCGCAGACCGCCGCCTCTTACTCGAAAACGCTCTCCGCTTCCCGACTGATTCCGTAAATGCAAGCTCTCTGCAGCATCACGCCATACTGCGCGCTGGAACGTTTCGTTGATGCCCTCTTCATGTCCACTCCCAGCACCTTGCCATTCTGCAACCGAGACGGTAGCGACGCAGCTTTAATTCAGACGCACCGCCGCTACACGCATCGTTGGCGTTCGTACCCTTGCTGCTTGTGAATAACGTAGCGCATACCGCCGACCCAGCAAATAGTAGATGATTGCGGAGCTGAGGCCACCGGCGAGCCAGGAAAGATCGACCCCACCCATTGCGACGGCAATGGGGCCTTGGAACAGCGGAATGACTCCGTACATGAAAAGGTACGTACATCCCAGACCGCCGAAGAATGCCACCATGGCCGCCGGATTGAATTTGTGCATGTGCTTGGATTCCGGCCCCTCGAAGAGAAAGTCGAAATTCTTGGTATTGCGTTCAAACACGAAGCAGTGAACCGCCATAATGCCTCCCCAAGCGGCAACCCATGCAACGATGGAAATCAACCATGAGTCGAGCGCATGTGCGAAATTGTCCTGCTTCATGAAGAACATGACTGCCAACATTGCGAAGACGCCAACCATGATAGACAGCTTGTGCCTCGATATCTTGATATCCATGGCCTGAGCCGCCACACCGAATGTGTAGAGGTTGATGATGTTCGTTGCAATTGGGCCATGAATGACGAGTGCCAGCACAGGGATCGCGAGAACTCCAAAGTTGGAGACGATCAATGCGCCAGGGTCTGCGCTTCCATTCTTCGTTGCCAGCGTCGCGCCCAGCACGCCCAACCACACCACGGGAATGAACTGTCCGAGCGTACTGGCAAGATAAAGGCGCATCTTGCACACGGACGTCGAAACAAAGCGCGAATAGTCCGGTGCATAAGTGAACCAGCCGATGCCCCAACCAATGCCGATCGCGGTCATTACGGCGCTCATGGCTGCCAGACGCGGCATGCCGGTCAGCACCTTGCCTTCGGGACCTGCGTAGGCCCAGTTGATATCGAACTGAGTCCAGGCAACAACGCTCATTGCCATCAGCACCAACACCGTGGGCGGCACAGTCCATTTTTCGAACGCAGCAATTGCCCGATAGCCGACGTAACAAATCACGACCTGAGTAGTCATGATGGTCGCTGCAGTCGATAGACGCCACCAGAAATTCTCGGCGGTCGGATCCACCCAACCAAGCTGACCGAAGAGCGCCATCACCAGATCGAGGATAATCCACGTATTCACGGCGGACCAGCCAACCGCGAGCGATGCCTGGATGGCAGCAGGCAGATACGCTCCATACCGACCGAAGGCGGCTCTGGAGAGCACCATCCCGGTGACGCCGGTTCGTTGCCCAAGCAGCACAAAGGCGCCAAATCCCAGCATTCCAACCACGTTACCCGCCACCAGGACTGTAATCGTGTCCGCAAGCGAGAGTCCTAGGTTGATACCGAGTGCCCCTAGGATCCAGTTGATGGGTGCAACATTTGCGCCCGACCAGATCCAAAACTGTCCCCAAACGGATCTCGTCCGCCGATTCTCGGGGATCGGTTGCAGCATCTCTTCCAAGTCAGCAGCATCGCCACCATGGTTACTCATTTTATATGTCTCCGATAATTTTTATAGCTCGCGGTTTAGGTCCGGACGACATCGGCGCTCCGATTAATGGAAGCGGCAAGATCGCCCCGCGGCACTCCTGAAAGCAATGAAATTTGGTTGATACGTCCTTGATATGAGATGGCAAGGCTTTGCAGCCCAATTCCGGATTGATGTTGATCAGAACAGACCGACGGGTGTAACGTCGTGAGTCACCCATATGGGACGCCCATGCGCAAGCCGTTTATTCGACAGCGTCAAGGATGAGCGACCACCTGGCACGAGCGCGCCTATCGCCGTTCGGCGCGGCGCGGTCGTCATTCAGTCGAACGCGCCCGCCAGTTCGCGGCTGATTCCGTCCACGCAAACCTTCAGCAACGTTTCGCCATGCTGCGCGCTTGCACGTTTCGCCGATGACAGGCAACCGGATGGAGGCGTCCATTCGGGCTTGATCGGGAAGAAATCGTAAGGCGGAAACTGTGCCGGTGCGTGATCGCAGACCTTCTCCATATCGACCAGGTGCGGATGCAGATGGAGCATCAACGACGTTTCCAGAACGCCGCCGTGCTCAACCGCCCAACCAGGAAATTCACCCTGATAGATTGCGTCGATTGCTTCCTGTGTGACGAAATCCCAATAGGAGAGGACCACTGTTGAAAAATCGCGGATTCCGTCCCAGCGTAATTCGCGTTGCGCAAGGTCCACGCCCTCGACGATGAACGCTGAGTTCTCGTAATGGCCATTGACGAGAACCGTCCGTCTCACGCCATGACGCGCGAGCTCCTTCAGGACGTCGCGGATGGTCGACGTTACGGTAAGGCCATCCAGACTCGTGGTGCCGGGCATGTGATTTCCGCCGCCACTCTTCTGTTGCGACTTGTAGCCATAGGCAATCGGCGGTGCGACGAGCGCGCCGATGCGGTCAGCGACGCGCTCTGAAATCGCAGTGGGAAGCAGCACGTCTGGGTTCATTGACATGTGCGGACCATGCTGTTCAAGCGCCCCGACCGGAATCAGGACAGGCGTTTTGCCGTCACGCACGCGAGCATCGTATTCGGGCCACGCGAGCTCCGAAATGTGTACACTTTTCATTTGAAGCTTGTCTCCTTGACTTGTTTCGCTCCTCGTGGCCGCGGTGCATGGCCGGACGATCGGAACGATTCGTCTTCGAATTATCGTTATTCAAGCGCGCTTTATCATCGCCTTTTTGCGGCGGGCCTTTGGTCGCGACTACTCACCGTGATTCCTGCCTCCGATGCTCCGACCTTGCATTGTGCTTTCGCTCCGCTTGCCCGAGCCGCCAACGCTGACGAGGCTGTCCTCGATCAGACGCTGGCGGCCGGGCGCCCCCTCATGCGGCGCCTGTGCTCTTGGCCTCGCATGAGTGCGTTACGCCGCTTCAGCGCTTGATGATGTTGTGCTGCGGCCCGTACGGGAAGCCGGTGATGTTCTCGGCGCCGTTCTCGGTCACGACAAGGATGTCGTGCTCGCGGTAGCCGCCGGCACCCGGCATGCCTTCGGGCAGCATGATCATCGGCTCGATCGACACCACCATACCCGGCTCGAGGACGGTCTCGATGTCTTCACGGAACTCGAGGCCGGCTTCGCGGCCGTAGTAGTGCGACAGCACCCCGAAGGAGTGACCGTAGCCGAAGGTGCGGTACTGCAGCAGGCCGTGCTCGGCGAAGATCTCGTTGAGCTGGGCGGCGACGTCGCAGCAGCGGATGCCAGGCTTGACCAGCGCCAGACCGGCCTCGTGC
>JAFEDI010000028.1 GCA_018241725.1 Pseudomonadota bacterium
CAGCGCCGTCAAGGTCCAGCTCGACTTCCAGAAGGACCGCAGCGGCCCCAACTACACCGTGGACGGCTTCAACCGCTTCGGCAACGCGCGCCTGCTCACCGCAACCTACGACGTGGTGTTCTGATTCGACGGGGGCCGGCCATAATCCGGCCATGCGCCCCCGCTACATTCTCGACGCCCCCGGCAGCGCGCCGATCAAGCGGTTACACGCCTCAAACCAGCCCGTGCTGCAGCGCAAAGCGCGTCAGCCCGGCGCTGGAGGCGATGGCGGTCTGAATCCGGGGGAGCCGCGTCGGACATGCACGCCTCCAGTCAAATCGGCAAAATGTGAACTGTTCCGTAGCGGGCGCGCCGAATGCCGTGCGATACATCCCCGATCGCCACGACGTAGCCGTACGCAATGAAACCCCTGCTGCTGATGTTCGCCCTCGCACTCCCCATGCTGGCCCAGGCCGAAGACGAGGGCATCGCCAGGATCTTCCAGGCCCACGGCGTGGAAGGCACGATGATCGTCACCGCCCTGCCCAGCGGCCAGACCTACATCCATAACGACGCCCGCGCCGCCCGGCGCTATCCACCCGCCTCCACCTTCAAGATCCTCAATACGCTGATCGCCGCCCAGGAATGGGTCGTCGCCGACCGCGACACCCCCTTCAAGTGGGACGGCCGCGAGCGCGAGATGCCCGACTGGAACCGGGACCAGACCCTCTCCTCGGCCTTCAAGGTCTCCTGCGTGTGGTGCTACCAGGGCATCGCCCGCAAGGTCGGCACCGACACCTACCGCCGCTACCTCCGCCAGGTCGGCTACGGCATTCTCGCCGACCCCTTCGACCTCACCACCTTCTGGCTAACCGACCAACTACAGATCAGCGCGCAGGAGCAAGTCACCTTCCTGAAAAAAGTCTCGCAGCGGCAACCCCCCTTCGGCGCCCACGCCTACCAGGTGCTGCAGGACGTGATGCTCGTCGAACGGGCCCCCAGCTACCGCCTTTACGCCAAGACCGGCTGGGCCGCCCGCAGCCAGCCGCAGATCGGCTGGTACGTGGGCTACGTGGAACGCCAAGGCGAAGTCTGGCTGTTCGCCACCAACCTCGACCTGCGTTCCGACAAGGACCTGCCCCTGCGCCAGGCCATCACCCGCGCCGTGCTGGAGGAAAAAGGCGCCCTGCGCTGATGGCGCGCAAACGCCAACGTGAAAACAATCCGTGCCGACGGAACGGCTCGATGCTCCCCGGCCAGTGAGCACGGCACTGGCCGGTGCAACAAATCGTATCGTCAGCGATAACCCGGCGGATTGCAGGCGAGCATCATCACCGACATAGCCATCGGTACAGGGCCGAAAACAGATCGTCCGGCACAACCGGCTTGGCGATGAAGTCATTCATGCCAGCCTCTTTGCAACGCTTGCGATCTTCTTCAAAGACGCTGGCCGTCATGGCAACGATGGGCACATTCCGGCAAGGCTCCAGGCCCCGGATATGCCGGGTTGCTTCCAGCCCGTCCATCAGAGGCATCTGCATATCCATCAGGATCAGGTCGTAGGCCTGCGATCCCGCCAGATCAACGGCTTCCTGCCCATTGTCGGCCGTCGTCACCACAAGGCCCAGATCCCGCAGGATGAAGGCAGCGACTTCCTGGCTGGTCGGATCGTCCTCAACGAGCAGGATTGCTTTGCCGGAACACGCAGCCTTGAGCAAGCCCTCTTCGTGCCCCACCAAGGGCCCGCCACCTTTGGGTTCTGCAGTCAGCCCTTTTTCAAGGCATACGGTGAACCAGAACAGGCTGCCCACCCCAGGTGTGCTGCTAACGCCAGCCTGACCGCCCATCAACTCCGCCAAGCGTTTGCTGATCGTCAAACCAAGACCGGTTCCGCCGTATTTTCTCGTTGTTGAATCGTCCGCCTGCTCAAAGGGCGTGAACAGTCGTTGCATGGCCGCAGGCGTGATCCCGATACCGGTATCTTCCACTTCGAAACGCACGGTCACGGTGCTCGCGTCTTCCGCCTCCAGTCGGGCGCGAACGAAGATGTGACCGGTATCGGTGAATTTGATCGCATTTCCCGCAAAATTCAGCAAAGCCTGTTGAATGCGCGTGGGGTCGCCAATTAATGTCTGCGCTTGACCAATCCCGTTCTCGACGATCACTGCGAGGTGCTTTTTTTCCGCCCGCTCCGCCATCATCGACATGACACTCTCGAGGATCGACCCGATATTGACGTCGGTGTGTTCCAGACTCAATTTGTCAGCCTCGATCTTGGAAAGATCGAGAATGTCGTTGATCACTTCCAGAAGATGACGACCGGCGGTGTCGATTTTAAGCAAGCGATCCCGCTGCCCTTCAGTGAGCGGCGAACGGCGTAACAGGTGCACCATGCCGGTGATCGCGTTGAGCGGCGTGCGGATCTCATGGCTCATGTTGGCAAGGAAACGGCTTTTAGCCAGGTTAGCCCATCCCCTTACACATAACTCACCCCTGATCCATTTGCCTTGCATGGCGCATGCCCTCGACAAAGACCGCCACCTGCTGGAGGCCGAGCCAGATTGTCTTGGCGCCTGGCTCGCCATCATGCCGG
>JAFEDI010000029.1 GCA_018241725.1 Pseudomonadota bacterium
CGGTAATCGGCCCCGCCGGCGATGAGGCGCGCGAAGGCATCGAGCAGCGTCGCGAAGTCCTTCTGCGGCTCCAGCCGGCCGACGCCGAGGATCACCGGCGCGCCGCCATCGCCGAACCACGGATGTCCGGCCGGCCCGGCGGCGCGCGCATGCAGCTCCGGCGTCACGACCGGGTTGTAGATGATGCGCATCGCGGCACGATCGAGGCCGAGCAGCGTCGCGGCGTCATCGGCGACGCCGTGCGAAATCGCGATCAGGCCGTCGTTTCGCGGATACCAGCGGCGCATCTGTGCGAGCTGGCTGCGCGCCTTGGCCGGTGCGAGGCTCGCCAGCTGCGCGCTCTGGTTGGTGTTGAAGGTGCTGTGCACCGGCATCTTCAGGCTGCACAGCGCACGGCTGCGCAGCACCAGCGCGTTGACGCGCGAGCGCTGCGTCAGCACCACGTCGGGCCGCTCGCGCAGCAGGTAGGCCGCCGTGCGCGGCACGCCGAACCAGGCGTGCGAGGTGCCGAGGTCGATGAGGCGCACGCCGGGGCCGATCAGCTCGCGGTAGGGGCTGTCGGTGCGCGCGAGCAGCAGATCGACGGCCACGCCTTCGGCGGCGAAGGCGTTGGCGAGGTGCACGCGCATCTTGCCGATGCCGCCGCGGGCGAGATCGGCGAGCACCATCGCGAGCCGCCGGGGGCGGGAAGCGGTCGTCGGGGCGGACATCGGGAAGGCAGGCACCGGCCGGGCGAAAAAGGGCCGCGAGTATACCGGATCGTCCGGCGGCACTGGATTGCCGACGGGACGGCTAGAATGCCCGGCCTTTACCCGAGCGGCCGGAGCCGTGCATGTCGTCGCACATCATTTACCTGGCCTGGGGGCGAGCGCAGCGCCCGCATGCGAATTTGATCCAGACCCTGCACACGGTCGAGGCGCTGACGAAGCTTGGCGCCAGGGTACGGCTCTATCTGCCTCCGGTTCCCCGGGGCTTCGATCTGGGCCGGTTTCTGTCGGACATGGGCATCCGCACGACCATCGACCTGTGCCCGGCACCCAGCCTGCACCGGCGCTGGCGTGGCTGGCCTTTTGCACTGCTGCACCGGCGCGAGCTGCAGACGGCCGGACTTGTCTATACGCGTGTGCCGGAACTGTCCCTGATGCTCGCGCGACTTGGCATCGGACACTGGCTGGAGGTCCACGATACCGCCACCCTGCAGGCACGTGCCCAGCTGTCGGCGTTGCTGGCAGCACTGGCGCGCGGCACGCTGCGCGGACTGGTCGCCATCAGCGCTGCGGGGCGGGAGGCTCTCATCCGTGCCGGCGCTGTTCCGGAGCAGGTGCATGTGCTGCCGAGCGGCGTCGACCTGGAGGCATTTGCTGCGGTTCCTGCGCTGAACCTCGACCAGTTGCGGATGCCACGTGCCCTGTATGTCGGGCGCATCAGTCGTGACCGGGGTCTGCCGCTGTTCGAATCCCTTGCGGCCGCCGGTGTGGCGCTGACGCTGGTGGGGCCGCGGGATCATGATCCGGGCAACCTGCATCCGAATCTGGAACTGCGCCCCGCGGTTGCCCATGCCCAGGTACCGGGGGTGCTGACGCAGGGCGCGCTTGCCCTGATGCCTTACCAGGCCGATCTGCGCCACGCAGCCACGATCAGTCCGATCAAGCTGTTCGAGGCGCTGGCGGCGGGCAGGTTGGTGATTGCCTCGGATCTGGCACCGATTCGCGAAATCATCCGGGATGGTGTCAATGGCCTGCTGGTGCCCCCGGAGGAGCCCCTGGCATGGCTGGCTGCCATTCGTCGTGTACAGGCCGATCCGGCTGCCGCCCTCGCCATCGCAGAGGCCGGACGTCAGACGGCCATGCGCTATGGCTGGGATTCCCGTGCACGCCACCTGCTGCAACTGACGGGAGGCGGTGCCGTTGACACCGCGAGTGCTGCATGAAATTCGAGAGACAACTGCAATCCTGGCCGGGTGCGCTCGTCGAGCGCCCTGGCGCATGGGGGCGCCCGGCACTGCTGCTGTTCGCGCTTGCCAGTGTCTGGCAGACCGCTCCGGCCAACCTCGGTCTGGGCTTTGCGCTCCTGGCTGCCGGATTTGCCCTGCGCCAGCACTGGCAGAAAGGGGACCGTCCTGATGCCGTCGGTTACGCAGCGATCCTGCTGATGGTCTGGCTGAGCCTGCGTATCGTCCTGCAGGGCTTCGGGTTGGCGGATGCCGCCCTGGTCAGACCCGCAGCCGGCTATGTCGACTGGCTGGCACCGCTGTCCTTTGTACTGCTGGCATCCCTGATGTCGCCGGCGCACTGGCGGCGCTGGCTGTGTCTGCTCTGGCTGCTGGCCCTGGCCGGCTGCACGATCGGCGTCCTCGGCTTTCTGCTGGCAAAAGGGCCGATGATCCTGTGGTCAGATCAACGTCTCGGATTTCATCTGAACAGGGCCTTGGGCATCGGCCTCTACGCTGGCGTGTTTCTGATCCTGCTGGTCGCCAGTGCACGATACTGGTGGCAGGTCGCCAGTCCGTGGCGCTGGCCCGTGCGCGTGCTCGCATTGGCGCTGATCCTGTTGTATGGCCAGGTACAGTTCAGCGCGCAGAATCGCTCGACCTGGCTGGCGCTGCTGATTGTCGTGCTGGTGGCCTTGCCCTGGTGGGGCTGGCGCATGCGCCGCTCGAACGCTCTGGGCTGGCAGCGACTGGTGCTTCTTTCGCTGGTGATCGGCGGCATCCTGGTCATGGCGGGGATCGCCAACCGGAATGCCCTGCAGGCGCGGCTCGGCGCCGAACACGACGTGGTCAGGACCATCAGCGAGACTGGCCTTTCGAGCACTTCATATTCGTCAATCAGCGCCCGCCTGCGGCTGTGGCAGTTCGTGCTGACCAGATGGCCGGATGCGCGCTGGATGGGTCATGGCTTCGGAGGCATGCAGGAAACCGTCGATGCCTTCGGACGAGGCATCGCCCATCGACCGGACGAGGAACGTTTCGACCACGTCCACAACAGCTACCTGCAGACGCTGTGGACGCAGGGCGTGATCGGCGTGGCTCTGTGGACAGCCTTGATCGTGCTGTTGCTGCGCGATGTACACCGTGCCGCGCGCTTTAATGCCGAAGTCCGCGCCCTGCTGCCGGCACTCTGGGCGGCACTCGGTTTCGTCGCGGTCTGGGCCTGCTTCGACTACCGGCTCTCGCATCCGGACATGCGCTGTTTCTCGATCCTGCTGCTGCTGTCGCTGCGCCTGCTCGGTCAGGCCGGCACC
>JAFEDI010000002.1 GCA_018241725.1 Pseudomonadota bacterium
AGCTAAAGGTTAAGTCATAACACCCAACGATTACGACGTCATTGAACCCCACGTCCAATCAGTTTCGTAGGGCGCGCATTTATGCGCACGCATTTTTTACGAGCGCAGTCCGCGTGCGCATAAATGCGCACCCTACATGGCTACGCGCTGGGTTTCCTTCGTCAACCCAGCCTACGTGCTGTTAGACGCCCCCTCGATGCAAGGGTCAGGCATCGCTCGATCTCCAACCATGCGGGAACATAACACTTCCAAGCTCGAGAAGATTCCAACCCTGCTTAAAAGTGAACATGTTTGAGCGAGCGACAAAGCCCGCCGCATCGTCACGAAGTTCGAAGACCGCTGATGATTCAGTGGCTTGTGGTTGCTCCATGCGGACTGATAGACGCTGCGGACTCCACGCGACGGGGCCCGAAACGAACGTACAGCTCGGCAATACGAGAACCAAATTGCTCGTGCTGTCCGGCTTCCCCACTACAAGTTCGAAAGTACTGAGTGACGCGGTGTATTGCCACCAACGAGCGCCACGCTCAACCGCCGCCGCGAGAAGAGAGTTGACCTCCGCAACCATCCGGGCCTTTTCCGATGTTTCGTGTTCCATAGCGTTCTCTGCAATGCCTAACTTTGTATTAGTGTGTAGGCTGGGTTGAGGAATGAAACCCAGCATTGGGAATGACATGAACAAGCAAAACGCTTAAACAATTAAACAAATGCGCGAACCCAAAACTTTGCCATCTGAATGTGATGACTGCTGGGTTTCCTTCGTCAACCCAGCCTACGCGCTAAAATGGTATGTCATCGTCTAATTCTGACTCCACATATCTTTTTATTGCATCGAGCCTCGTGTGAAGGTTTGCCAGCGCTATCCGCTGCTTTTCTAAAGATGCGCTGCGCAGAAAGTGAATAAATTCACGCAAAACAGAAGTCTTAAAATTTGCTTTACGATAGTAATACTGCCCATTAACAAAAATACGCAACAATGACGCACAGTCCGGCAACTCATCTTCAAGCATGCAGTTTCTATATATCGCCTCAAGTTGCGGACGAATGCGATCCAAATCAGTTACGTACTTGGCCCCTTCCGCAATTTTCGTGAAATGCCCACTAAACTCGACTGCAAAACGGCGGTATATATCGCGCTCCTCACTCTCGAACTCGATATCCTCAGAGCGCCGAATGCTAAGCTCGTTCTTTGCATCGAGAAACGTAGGAACTCGATCAGCCGGATCCCTACGGCACATTCGATCAAGAAGCACAGCATGCTTGAACTGCTTGATCCCAAGCTCAGCGATAATTTTTTGGAAGAGCTTGGCCACAAAGTAGACTTCAGTCGAGTGGTTGTATGTGCCAATAGAGAACTCTGCCGGCGGCTCACACCACCAATTAAGGGTAATGCTCTTATCGAAATCTCTGGTTTCCTTGATTTGTTTTCCGAATCCTAGATCGATGATCTTCAGAACACCATCATCACGAACAAGCAGATTCTGTGGCCGAATATCACGATGAAGAACCTGTACAGACTCCAAGTATGAAAATCCATCGATTGCTTGGACAAACAACTCATTTACCGTTTCTGGCTGAGCGCGTAAGTGTTCCTCTATATCAAGCCCTCGGACGTACTCCATAAGAATATAGCCCGTCAACTTGTCTGGGTAGACATAGTAATTGAATACACGAACTACGTTCTGATGATGTACTTCATGGAGAAGTTTGATTTCACGAAGAAAGCTCTTGAAAAGCGCTTGACGAAGCGACTCAGCAAACGGCGAGTATTTCTTACACACAAAAAAGCCATCAATCAAGTCATCGTGAAGCAAGACTGTCTCGCCGCATGCCCCTTTACCAAGCGACCGAACAAAAACGTAATCTTTGCGACGAAGAAACGGGATAATAGAATCAGGCGATAATTGAGTAGTCATGGCATTTATTCAAGGTTGTAGGGCGGGTTAGGCGCGCATTGTTAGCACATCAAGGTCCATCATCCTTTCCGCACGCCGTAACCCGCTTGCCGCGTGACGAGCAATCCACATGAATGGTCCGCCGACAATCCGATGCCGCCACATGAATGTAACGCCAGTGAACACACAGCACAAACAAAAAAGCCCCGCCGCACCACGGCAGGGCTTTCCTTGCTTTATGTAAAACGTAACTCCTCGATCAGAACGTATCCCCCGGCACCCGCACCCATCCTTCCATCAACACCCGCGCACTGCGACTCATGATTGCCTTGGTCACGGTCCACTGTCCATCCACCTGCTTCGCCTCGGCGCCGACGCGCAGCGTGCCGGACGGGTGGCCGAAGCGCACCGCAGTGCGCTCACCACCGCCGGCGGCGAGGTTGACCAGCGTGCCGGGGATGGCGGCGGCGGTGCCGATGGCGACGGCGGCCGTGCCCATCATCGCGTGGTGCAGCTTGCCCATCGACAGCGCACGCACCAGCAGATCGACATCGCCGGCTGCGACCGTCTTGCCGCTCGATGACACGTAATCAACCGGCTTCGCGACAAAGGCGATTTTCGGCGTGTGCTGGCGCTTCGTGGCTTCATCGACATCCTTGATCAGGCCCATGCGCAGCGCCCCGTAGGCACGGATGGTCTCGAACATCGCCAGCGCCTTCGAATCGCCGTTGATCGCTTCCTGCAATTCGGTGCCGGTGTAACCGATGGCCTCGGCATTGACGAAGATCGTCGGAATGCCGGCATTGATCATCGTCGCCTTCAGCGTGCCGACGCCGGGCACTTCAAGGTCATCGACGAGATTGCCGGTCGGGAACATCGAACCGCCGGCATCGCCTTCGCCTTCATCGGCCGGATCGAGGAATTCGAGCTGCACCTCGGCGGCCGGGAAGGTCACGCCGTCGAGTTCGAAATCGCCGGTTTCCTGCACTTCGCCGTTGGTCATCGGCACGTGGGCGATGATGGTCTTGCCGATGTTGACCTGCCAGACGCGCACGGTGGCCATGCCGTCCTTCGGCACGCGCGCCGCATCGACGAGGCCGCCGCTGATTGCAAACGCGCCGACCGCGGCCGACAGATTGCCGCAGTTGCCGCTCCAGTCGACAAAGGCCTTGTCGATCGACACCTGACCGAACAGGTAATCGACATCGTGATCGGGGCGGCTGCTCTTTGCGAGGATCACGGTCTTGCTGGTGCTGGAGGTCGCCCCGCCCATGCCGTCGATCTGCTTGCCGTAGGGGTCGGGGCTGCCGATCACGCGCAGCAGCAGCTTGTCGCGCGCCTCGCCGGGCTGCTGGCAGGCTTCGGGCAAATCCAGCAGACGGAAGAACACGCCCTTGCTGGTGCCGCCGCGGATGTAGGTGGCGGGAATCTTGATCTGGGGTGCGAAGGCCATCGGGTTCATGACTCCGGGGCTGTGGCTCCCCTCTCCCCTTGCGGGAGAGGGGTTGGGGGAGAGGGGACGGCGGCCTCGACGATCGCCGCACCGATTGCATCCAGCACCGCGTCCGTGCGGTTCAGGATGTCGTGATTCCAGAAGCGCAAAACCCGGAAGCCCTGCGCCACAAGCCAGGCATCGCGCGCCTGATCCCGTTCACCGTGCTGACTGCCATCGGCCTCGACGATCAGACGGGCACCGAAATGCACGAAATCGACGATATAAGGACCGAGCGCCTGCTGACGACGGAACTTCTGGCCGACATATCGGTGAGCACGCAGATGCAGCCAGAGCCGGTGTTCGGCATCGGTCATCACCCGGCGCAGATGGCGGGCCTGATCGCTGGCTTGCATCGGGAGCCTCCTGACGGTGGCGGATGAATCTTCAAGGCTTGCAGATGGGGTGAGGTTTTCCCCCTCTCCCCAACCCCTCCCCCGCGAGGGGGGAGGGGCTATCAGGCCGTGCTCCGGGTTTGATCGCAGCCGTTTTTCCTGCTCCGCAACCGGTGCTGATCCAGGTCAGACCGTTGCTGCCAAAGCCCCTCTCCCCTTGCGGGAGAGGGGTTGGGGAGAGGGGTTAGCCGCTGCGACCGACGCCTGCGGACGGACTACTCAGGCTGCCTGCGAAGACGACGCCAGGAAGTCCTGCGCAAAGCGCTGCAGCACGCCGCCGGCCTCGTAGATCGAGACTTCCTCGGCGGTGTCGAGCCGGCAGGTGACCGGGACTTCGACGGTTTCGCCGTTGCGGCGGTGGATCACCAGCGTCAGCGTCGTGCGCGGCTTGCGTTCGCCGGTCACGTCGTAGGTCTCGGTGCCGTCGAGGCCGAGCGTCTTGCGGTCGGTGCCGGGCTGGAATTCCAGCGGCAGCACGCCCATGCCGATCAGGTTCGTGCGGTGGATGCGCTCGAAGCCCTCGGCGACGATGGCCTCGACGCCGGCCAGACGCACGCCCTTGGCCGCCCAGTCACGCGAACTGCCCTGACCGTAATCGGCACCGGCGATGATGATCAGCGGCTGGCGGCGATCCATGTAGGTCTCGATCGCCTCCCACATGCGCATGACCGTGCCGTCCGGCTCGACGCGCGCGAGCGATCCCTGCTTGACCTTGCCATCGACGACGACCATCTCGTTGACGAGCTTCGGGTTCGCGAAGGTCGCGCGCTGGGCGGTCAGGTGATCGCCGCGGTGCGTCGCGTAGGAATTGAAGTCCTCCTCCGGCAGGCCCATCTTCGCCAGGTATTCACCGGCGGCGCTGTCGAGCAGGATCGCGTTCGACGGCGACAGGTGATCGGTCGTGATGTTGTCCGGCAGCACCGCGAGCGGACGCATGCCCTTCAGGGTGCGCTCGCCGGCCAGCGCGCCTTCCCAGTACGGCGGACGGCGGATGTAGGTCGACTGCGGACGCCAGTCGTACAGCGGGCTCTTGGCGGCCTCGACGGTGCCGAGGTCGAACATCGGGATGTAGACCTGCTTGAACTGCTCGGGCTTGACCGAGCTGGCCACGATGGCGTCGATCTCCTCGTCGCTCGGCCAGAGATCCTTCAGCGTGATCGCCCTGCCATCGGCATCGAAACCGAGCGCGTCCTGCTCGATGTCGAAGCGCACGGTGCCGGCGAGCGCGTAGGCGACGACCAGCGGCGGCGAGGCGAGGAAGGCCTGCTTGGCGTACGGGTGGATGCGGCCGTCGAAGTTGCGGTTGCCGGAGAGCACGGCGGTCGCGTACAGGTCGCGGTCGATGATCTCCTGCTGGATCTTCGGATCGAGCGCGCCGGACATGCCGTTACACGTCGTGCAGGCATAGGCGACGATGCCGAAGCCGAGCTTTTCGAGTTCCGGCAGCAGGCCGGACTCTTCGAGATACAGCTTCGCGACCTTCGAGCCCGGCGCGAACGAGGACTTCACCCAGGGCTTGCGCGTCAGGCCGAGCTGATTGGCCTTGCGCGCCAGCAGGCCGGCGGCAACGACGTTGCGCGGGTTGCTGGTGTTGGTGCAGCTCGTGATCGCCGCGATGATGACCGCGCCATCGGGCAGCAGGCCGTCGGCCTCCTCGGCCCTCGCCTGCGCGAGCTTGGCTTCGTCGGCGATGCCGCGCTCGGCGAGCGCCGAGGTCGGCAGGCGCTTGTGCGGGTTCGAGGGCCCCGCCATGTTGCGCACGACCGTCGACAGGTCAAACGTCAGCACGCGCTCGTACTCGGCGCTTGCCAGCGCATCGCCCCAGAGGCCGAGCGTCTTCGCGTACTGCTCGACCAGCGCCACCTGCTCCGGCTCGCGGCCGGTCAGCTTCAGGTAATCGATGGTCTGGCCGTCGATGTAGAACATCGCGGCGGTCGCACCGTACTCGGGGCACATGTTCGAGATGGTCGCGCGATCGCCGATCGACAGGCTCTCGGCGCCTTCGCCGAAGAACTCGACGTAGGCCCCGACCACGCGCTCCTTGCGCAGGAACTCGGTCAGCGCCAGCACGATGTCGGTGGCGGTGATGCCGGGCTGGCGCTTGCCGGTGAGCCTGACGCCGACGATGTCGGGCAGGCGCATCATCGACGCGCGCCCGAGCATGACGGTCTCGGCTTCGAGTCCGCCGACGCCGATGGCGATGACGCCGAGCGCATCGACGTGCGGCGTGTGGCTGTCGGTGCCGACGCAGGTGTCCGGGAAGGCGACGCCGTCACGGACCTGGATCACCGGCGACATCTTCTCCAGATTGATCTGGTGCATGATGCCGTTGCCGGCCGGGATCACGTCGACGTTCTGGAAGGCCGTGCGCGTCCAGTCGATGAAGTGGAAGCGGTCCTCGTTGCGACGCTCCTCGACCGCGCGGTTCTTGTCGAAGGCCTCGGGGTCGAAGCCGCCGTACTCGACGGCGAGCGAGTGATCGACGATCAGCTGCGTCGGCACCACCGGATTGACCTTGGCCGGATCGCCGCCCTGATCGGCGATCGCGTCGCGCAGGCCGGCGAGGTCGACGAGCGCGGTCTGGCCGAGGATGTCGTGGCAGACGACGCGCGCCGGGAACCACGGGAAGTCGAGGTCGCGTTTGCGCTCGATCAGCTGGCTGAGCGAATCGCGCAGCATCGCCGGTTCGCAGCGGCGCACGAGGTTCTCGGCCAGCACGCGCGAGGTGTAGGGCAGCGTCGCCCAGGCCCCGGCCTTGATCTCATCGACGGCGGCACGCGCATCGAAGTAATCCAGCTTCGTGCCCGGCAGCAGTTTGCGATAGGCAGTGTTCATGGTCACTTGCGGTCCTCGATCGCGACGAACGGCCGGTCTTCCGGGCCGATGTAGTTGGCGCTCGGGCGGATGATCTTGCCGTCCTCGCGCTGCTCGATGACGTGTGCGGCCCAGCCGGTGGTGCGCGCGATCACGAACAGCGGCGTGAACATCTCCGTCGGCACGCCCATCAGGTGGTACGAGACGGCCGAGAACCAGTCGAGGTTCGGGAACATCTTCTTGGCGTCCCACATGACGGTTTCGAGCCGATCGGCGATGTCGAACAGCTTGAAGTTCTCGGCATCGGCGGCGAGCGTGCGCGCGACTTCCTTGATCACCTTGTTGCGCGGATCGGAGATCGTGTAGACCGGGTGACCGAAGCCGATGACGACTTCCTTGCGCTCGACGCGCTCGCGGATGTCGGCCTCGGCCTCTTCCGGGTTGTCGTAGCGCTGCTGGATCTCGAAGGCGACCTCGTTGGCACCGCCGTGCTTCGGACCGCGCAGCGCGCCGATCGCGCCGGTGATCGCCGAGTACAGGTCGGACGAGGTGCCGGCGATGACGCGGCCGGTGAAGGTCGAGGCGTTGAACTCGTGCTCGGCGTACAGCACCAGCGAGGTGTGCATCGAGCGCACGTGCAGCTCGCTCGGGCGCTCGCCGTGCAGCAGGCGCAGGAAGTGGCCGCCGATCGACTCGTCGTCGGTCTCGACCTCGATGCGCTTGCCGTTGTGGCTGTAGTGGTACCAGTACAGCAGCATCGAGCCGAGCGAGGCGATCAGGCGGTCGGCGATGTCGCGCGCACCGGCGGAGTTGTGATCGTCCTTCTCCGGCAGCACGCAGCCGAGCGTCGAGACGGCCGTGCGCATGACATCCATCGGGTGCGCGGCGGCCGGAATCTGCTCCAGCACCGCCTTGACCGGCAGCGGCAGGCCGCGCAGCGCCTTGAGCTTGGCCTTGTAGGCCTTCAGCTCGCTCGCGGTCGGCAGCTTGTGATGGATCAGCAGGTGCGCGATCTCCTCGAACTCGCACTTGTCGGCCAGATCGAGGATGTCGTAACCGCGGTAGTTCAGGTCATTGCCGGTGCGCCCGACGGTGCAGATCGCGGTGTTGCCGGCGGCGGTGCCGGACAGCGCGACGGACTTCTTGGCCTTGGGCAGGACCTGCGTGGATTCGGTCATGGCTGGGGACTCCGATGTCGGTTGAGCGCGGCTTTACTTGGCGTCTTTGCTGAACAGCGCGTCGAGCTTCTGCTCGTAGGCGTGGTAGCCGAGGTGCTCGTAGAGTTCGGCGCGGGTCTGCATCGTGTCGACGACGCCCTGCTGGGTGCCGCTGGCACGCAGCTGCTGATAGACGTTCAGCGCCGCCTTCGAAGCCGCACGGAAGGCCGACAGCGGGTAGAGCACGAGGCTGACGCCGTTGGCGCCGAGCTCGTCGGTCGTGAACAGCGGCGTCGAGCCGAACTCGGTGATGTTGGCGAGCACCGGCACGCCGACGGCCTCGGCGAACTGGCGGTACATGCCGAGATCGGTCATCGCCTCCGGGAAGATCATGTCGGCACCGGCCTCGACGCAGGCGCAGGCACGGTCGATCGCCGACTGCAGGCCCTCGACGGCGAGCGCGTCGGTACGGGCCATGATCACGAAGTTGCTGTCGGTCTTGGCATCGACCGCGGCCTTGACGCGATCGACCATCTCGGCCTGCGAGACGATGGCCTTGTTCGGGCGGTGACCGCAGCGCTTCTGCGCGACCTGGTCCTCGATGTGCACGGCGGCGACGCCGGCGCGGGTCAGCTCGCGCACGGTGCGGGCGATGTTGAAGGCGCCGCCCCAGCCGGTGTCGATGTCGACGAGCAGCGGCAGGTCGGTGACATCGGTGATGCGCCGTGCATCGATCAGCACGTCTTCCATCGTCGTGATGCCGAGGTCCGGGATGCCGCAGGAGCAGGCCGCGACACCACCGCCGGACAGGTACAGGGCCTTGTAGCCCGAGTGTTCGGCGAGCCGGGCGAAATAGGCGTTGACCGCCCCGACCACCTGCAACGGGCGCTCCTCACGAACGGCGGCACGGAAACGTGCACCGGCGGACTTCAGCTCACTCATTTCGCTTGACCTCGGATGGCAGGCGGCACGGATCGCGCGCCGCCGGATGAACATCGGAAAACGGTCCCCCGCCCCCCCGGACGGGGGACCGCCACGGCGCGCTTGCGCACCGTTCCCCACGGCTGGCACCTCCGGCGCCCCGCCGCCGGCCCGTGCACCGGTTATGCCCGGCATCACGGACCCTGCACGGCCGTCCGGCATGCAAGGCGACGCCCCCCGGCATCGCCCGACCTCCGGCCGCGTACTGCCAACCCGCACCGTCGTCCCCGGTGCAGGCCCCCCTCAAGATGTCTGAAGATGTCTGAAAGATGTCTGCTGATGGGCCGGGTGATGCGCGGCCCGGGGGCGGTGGCGCGCGGCAGGATGCGATCCGCCGCGCGCCGCCCCGCGGCCTCAGCTGCGACCGACCGCGCGCCGGACCTCGTCGAGCGAGTTCGGATCATCGAGCGTCGACAGGTCACCCGGGTCGCGGCCTTCGGCCAGCGCCTGGATCGAGCGGCGCAGCAGCTTGCCGGAGCGGGTCTTCGGCAGCGTCTGGCAGAAGTAGGCGTGCTTCGGACGCGCCACCGGGCCGAGCAGCTCGACGACCTTGGCGAGCACTTCCTTTTCGAGCTTCGCGCGGCCTTCCTCGGTCTCGACCAGCGCCGGGTTCTTCAGCGTCGCGAACACGACGGCCTCCTGACCCTTGAGCTGATCGGCGATGCCGACCACGGCGACCTCGGCGATCGCCGCGTGCGCCTGCACGGCTTCCTCGATCTCGCGGGTGCCGAGGCGGTGGCCGGCGACGTTGATCACGTCGTCGGTGCGCCCGAGGATGAAGTAGTAGCCGTCGTCATCGCGCACGGCCCAGTCCGAGGAGGTGTACAGCAGCTCCTTGAACTGGCTGAAGTAGCTCTTCACGAAGCGCTCGTCGTTGCCGTAGACCGTCGTGAGGCAGCCCGGCGGCAGCGGCGGCACGACGACCAGCACGCCCTTCTCGTTCGCCTCGGCGTCGGCACCGGTGGCTTCGTTGATGACGCGGATGTTGAAGCCGTAGTTCGGGAAACCCGGCGAGCCGAAGCGGTTCGGCTTCAGGTCCACGCCCGGCAGGTAGGTCAACATCGCCCAGCCGGTCTCGGTCTGCCAGTAGTGGTCGATGACCGGCACGCCGAGCGCATCGCTGATCCAGCGCGAGGTCGGCTCATCGAGCGGCTCGCCGGCCAGGAACAGGTAGCGCAGCGTCGAGAGGTCGTACTTGCGCAGGTACTCCGGGTCCTGCTTCTTCAGCACGCGCACCGCGGTCGGCGAGCTGAACATCGTCGTGACCTTGTAGTCCTCGACGATCTTCCACCAGATGCCGGCATCGGGCCGCGTCGGCAGACCCTCGTAGACGATGGTCGTCATGCCGTGGATCAGCGGGCCGTAGACGATGTAGCTGTGGCCGACGACCCAGCCGATGTCCGAGGTCGTGAACATCGTCTCGCCGGGATTGGCGTTGTAGATGTGCTTCATCGACGCGGCGAGCGCGACGCAGTAGCCGCCGGTGTCGCGCTGCACGCCCTTCGGCGTGCCGGTGGTGCCGGAGGTGTAGAGGATGTAGCTCGGCTCGTTCGACTCGACCCAGGTCACCGGCACTTCGGCGTCGAGATGCTGCTCGCGCAGCGTCGCGTAGTCGGCATCCCGGCCTTCGGTGATGGGCATCTGCGGGTCGAGGCCGCGGTTGACGATCAGCACGTGCTGCGGCGGGTACTTGGCGAGCGCGCAGGCCTCGTCGACCAGGTGCTTGTACGGCACCGGCTTGCCGTTGCGCATGCCGGCATCGGCGGTGACGAGCAGCTTCGGCTGCGCATCGTCGATGCGCACGGCGAGGTTGTGCGAGGCGAAGCCGCCGAACACCACCGAGTGCACGGCCCCGAGGCGCGCGCAGGCCAGCATCGCGAACAGCGCCTCGGCGATCATCGGCATGTAGATGACGACGCGGTCGCCCTTGCCGACGCCGAGCGCGGCGAGGATCGCCGCGGTGCGGTTGACCTCGCGGTGCAGCTCGGCGAACGAGTACGACTTCGTCTCTTCGGTTTCGGTCGAGATGTAGACCAGCGCCGGCTGATCGGCGCGCGCAGCCAGATGACGGTCGACCGCGTTGTAGCAGAGGTTGGTCTCACCGCCGACGAACCACTTGCGAAACGGCGGTCTGGAATAGTCGAGCACCTGCTGCGGCGGCTTGTTCCAGTGGATCAGGCCGGCCTGCTCGCCCCAGAAGCCTTCCATGTCGTCGATGGATCGCTTGTGGAAAGTTTCGTACGTCATCCCGTTTCCCCTCCAAATCTCTGGTACGGCATCGGTCGTGGGTTGCCGCCTTGCGGCGGCAGGGGCGGCAGGTGCGCCCGCGGTTTCCGGCCTGCGCGCTTCCGGATCAGCGGAGGGCGGCAGCGGAAACCGTTTGTTGTTGTGTTGCGCCCGTCGGAACGAAGCTGCACCGGGCATTGATAAGCTAACTCAATTGTTTCGCTTACGTCACATTGGATGTGTCAATGCACAACATAGGAGCCGCTCTCGCTTGCGGACGTGCCGCGACCGCGAGCCTGCAGGCGCTGCATGGCAATTTCATGAATGCAAAGGAAAATATTCCGAAGGCCGCAGCTGCCGGCGAAGCGTCGCCGGCCGGCCGCACGGCAGGACTGTGGAAGACGGCCAAAACAAAAGGCGCCCCGCAGGGCGCCTTGTCGGAGGTTGACGCTTACGTCAACGTCAATGCTGCAGGCCGGATCACGGCTTCAGCAGATGCTCGATCGCCGCGCGCTCCTCGCGCAGTTCGGCTTCGGTGGCGTCCATCTTGGCGCGCGAGAACTCGTCGACCGGCAGACCCTGGACGATCTCGTACTTGCCGTCCTTGCAGACGCAGGGATACGAGTAGATGACGCCCGGCGCGATGCCGTAGGAGCCGTCGGACGGGATGCCCATCGACACCCAGTCGCCCTCGGCGGTGCCGAGCGCCCACGAACGCATGTGGTCGATCGCGGCCGAGGCGGCCGAGGCGGCCGACGAGGCGCCGCGGGCCTTGATGATCGCCGCGCCGCGCTGCTGCACGTCGGGGATGAAGGTGCTCTTGTACCAGTCGCTGTCGACCAGCTCGGCGGCAGCCTTGCCGTCGACGGTGCACTGCGAGATGTCCGGATACTGGGTGCTGGAGTGGTTGCCCCAGATCGTCATCTTCTTGATGAAGTTGAAGTGCACGCCGGTCTTCTCGGCGAGCTGCGACAGCGCACGGTTGTGGTCGAGGCGGGTCATCGCCGTGAACTGCTTCGGATCGAGGTCCGGGGCGTTGCACTGGGCGATCAGCGAGTTGGTGTTGGCCGGGTTGCCGACCACGAGCACCTTCACGTCACGCGAGGCGACATCGTTCAGCGCCTTGCCCTGGGGCCCGAAGATCGCGCCATTGGCGGTCAGCAGGTCCTTGCGCTCCATGCCCGGGCCGCGCGGACGGGCGCCGACCAGCAGCGCATAGTTCACATCCTTGAAGGCTTCTTCGAGCTTGTCGGTGGCAACGACACCGGCCAGCAGCGGGAAGGCGCAGTCGTTGAGCTCCATCACGACGCCCTGCAGCGCCGGCAGCGCCGGGGTGATTTCGAGCAGGTGCAGGATGACCGGCTGGTCCGGGCCCAGCATGTCGCCGGCGGCGATGCGGAAAGCCATGGCATAACCGATGTTGCCGGCGGCACCGGTGATGGCGACGCGAACCGGATTCTTCATGTCATTGCGCTCCTAAGTCGTTCTGCGTTTGTGGCCCCGCATCGGGCGGGACCCGCACTGAAAAGTCTGCTGCTTGCGAGCAAACCCTCGGCGCCGGCGAGAGCATGATGCTCACCGGCGCCAGATTCAGATGCCGAGCGATTTCGGCACCCCCCTTGCCTGGACGCGCGCCCCGTTGTACCCCGGGGCTCCGGACCGCGGCATATCCTGCATGATGCGCCGTCAAATGCAACCGCGCCGGTCAGGGAG
>JAFEDI010000030.1 GCA_018241725.1 Pseudomonadota bacterium
TGCGGCACGTCGGCGGCATAGCCGGCCTTGCGGTCGTCCATGTAGACGGTGCGGCCCTTGTACACGACGCCCTTGGAGTCGCAGACGATGATGTTCTCTTTCTTCAGGCCGAGGCTGACCAGCAGGTCGAGGCAGGCCAGACCCGCCGCACCGGCGCCGCAGCAGGTCAGGCGCACCTTGGTGATGTCCTTGCCGACCACGCGCAGGCCGTTGAGCACCGCGGCGGTGGTGATGATCGCCGTGCCGTGCTGGTCGTCGTGGAACACCGGAATCTTCATGCGCTCGCGCAGCTTCTGCTCGATGTAGAAGCACTCGGGCGCCTTGATGTCCTCAAGGTTGATGCCGCCGAAGGTCGGCTCCAGCGAGGCGATGATGTCGATCAGCTTGTCCGGGTCGCGCTCGTCGACCTCGATGTCGAAGACGTTGATGCCGGCGAACTTCTTGAACAGCACGCCCTTGCCTTCCATGACCGGCTTCGAGGCCAGCGCGCCGATCGGCCCGAGGCCGAGCACGGCGGTGCCGTTGGAGATCACCGCGACCAGATTGCCGCGCGCGGTGACGGTCGCGGCTTCCTGCGGATCCTCGACGATGGCCTCGCAGGCCGCGGCCACGCCGGGCGAATAGGCCAGCGCCAGATCACGCTGGTTGGCGAGCGGCTTGCTCGGCACCACCTCGATCTTTCCGGGCACCGGAAAGCGGTGGTAGTGCAGCGCCATGGCCTTGAGTTCATCGCTCTTCACGTCTTCGGACATCGGGATTTCCTCCTCAAGCAGCGGGTTGCGGGCGGTGCCGCGCGACAGGACGGCGACACTTCATTCCGCAGAAACGGCAAAGCGCCACGCCGGGATCGGACGTGGCGCTGCGGTCACGAACGGGTTGCACGGAACGACGGGCTGAAGCGGCAGGCGGGTCGTGTCAATAGTCATGATAAATCCAATCGACACCGCACGGCTTGCCTGAGGTCAGCACTCGTTTCCGCCATCCGAAGCGCGACCTGCGCCGGTGTGGCCTGACCGGTATAGCAAGCCGCTTGCCAGTGCACAGGGGCACGTCACATCAAGCACTTGCCGGTCGGGACGTGCGGAATTCCGCACGCCGGCCCCGGTCCGCGGCCGGAAAACCGCACGCGGCCAATGGCTTGCCTCTGATAGAATCCGCGCGCCGTTTTCAGAAGCGCACTGAAAGCTGAAGGACCCGCCGAATTCCGATCCGACGCACCCGCCGTCGCCGCAGCAGCACCCCGGAGTCATCGATGAGCACGATCCGCCAGGAAGATTTCATCCAGAGCATTGCCGACGCCTTCCAGTACATCAGCTATTACCACCCGGTCGATTACATCCAGGCGCTGTCGGCCGCGTATGAGCGCGAACAGAATCCGGCTGCCAAGGATGCGATCGCGCAGATCCTGATCAACTCGCGCATGTGCGCCGAAGGCCACCGCCCGATCTGCCAGGACACCGGCATCGCGCTGGTCTTCCTGAAGGTCGGCATGCACGTGAAGTGGGACGCGAAGATGAGCGTCACCGCGATGGTCAACGAAGGCGTGCGCCGCGCCTATCTGCACCCCGACAACAAGCTGCGCGCCTCGGTGCTCACCGACCCGGCAGGCAAGCGCACGAACAGCAAGGACAACACCCCGGCGGTCATCCACTACGAGATCGTCGAAGGCGATGGCGTCGAGGTCATCTGCGCGGCCAAGGGCGGCGGCTCCGAAGCCAAGTCGAAGTTCGCGATGCTGAACCCCTCCGACAACCTGGTCGAATGGGTGCTGAAGACCGTCCCGACCATGGGTGCCGGCTGGTGCCCGCCCGGCATCCTCGGCATCGGCATCGGTGGCACGCCCGAAAAGGCGCTGCTGCTCGCCAAGGAATCGCTGATGGCGCCGGTCGATATCCAGGATCTCATCGCCCGCGGCCCGTCGAACCGTGCCGAGGAACTGCGCCTGGAGCTGTACGAGAAGGTCAACGCCCTCGGCATCGGTGCGCAGGGTCTCGGCGGCCTCACGACCGTGCTCGACGTGAAGGTGCTCGACTACCCGACACACGCCGCCAACCTGCCGATCGCGATGGTTCCGAACTGCGCGGCCACCCGCCACGTGCACTTCCACCTGCACGGCGAAGGCCCGGCGGTGCTGACGCCGCCGTCGCTCGATGACTGGCCGAAGCTCACCTACGACTCCAGCAAGGGCAAGCGCGTCAACCTCGACACGGTCACGCGCGAGGAAGTCCTGGGCTGGAAGCCCGGCGACGTGCTGCTGCTGAACGGCAAGCTGCTCACCGGCCGCGATGCTGCGCACAAGCGCATGACCGACATGCTCAACCGCGGCGAGAAGCTGCCGGTCGACTTCAACGGCCGCTTCATCTACTACGTCGGCCCGGTCGATCCGGTGCGCGACGAAGTCGTCGGCCCCGCCGGCCCGACCACGGCCACGCGCATGGACAAGTTCACGCGCCAGATGCTGGAACAGACCGGCCTGCTCGGCATGGTCGGCAAGTCCGAACGCGGCCAGACCGCCATCGACGCGATCAAGGACAACAAGGCCGTGTACCTGATGGCGGTCGGCGGCGCAGCCTACCTCGTGTCGAAGGCGATCAAGGCCAGCCGGGTACTGGCGTTTGAGGACCTCGGCATGGAGGCGATCTACGAGTTCGAGGTCAAGGACATGCCGGTCGCCGTCGCTGTCGACTCCAACGGCACCAGCGTCCACCAGACCGGACCGAAGGAATGGCAGGCGAAGATCGGGAAGATTCCGGTGGTGACGGCGTAATTTTTCATAACAATGAAAGCGGCATTAATTTGCCGCTTTCATTGCATATCAATCACAAGCCTTCTTTAATTTTAAATCAACCCTAAATGTTAAATAAAATCGGCATTCACAACCTTCGATCCTTTACCACACAGCAAGAATGCGAACTTCGCTCTGTCAATATTTTTGTCGGAAAAA
>JAFEDI010000031.1 GCA_018241725.1 Pseudomonadota bacterium
AAAATGAAAATGCCGATAGGCAATTGCTGCTTTGCCGCATGTGTGACTATTACACACTCATGCAGTGAAGGTGATCGGCCGGAGCAGGAAAAATGGCACGCAGATCCCTTTTGCTGACGGGGTTGGCGGGAGTCGCGGTGGTGGTGTCCCAAGTGCATCTGGCCTACGTCTTGGGTGATCGTCATCCCAACATCATTTGCTTGCAACTCAGCTTCAGCGCAGAGCGCTACTGGGGGATCCTGGGCGCATGGGGGGCTGAGGGACTGCAGGCTTACCGCAGACATTTTGCCGCGGATTTCGTCCATCTGTGCATCTATGCGCTGTTCGGTCATGTGCTGGCAACACGCGGCGGTCTTTTTCCGGACTGCGACACCCGCGCGTCCAGCAGGCTGGCATGCCTGCTGCCATTGACAGCGTTGTTCGATCTGGCGGAAAACCTGCTGCAACTCCGACTGCTGGCTGGTCCTTTCGGTGTACCGAGTGTGATCATTCCCCTGTCGGGCTTATGCTCATCCGTGAAGTGGATGCTCGTTCTGGTGTTCGCCGTCTGGGTGGGAAAGCGTCTGCTCGATAAATATGGGCTGGCAGGGCGTCCTTCACGCTGAAGATTTCGGCAATTTTCCCGATAAGCCCACTTATCGCTAAGATCCGCCAACATAATACGACCCCGATCGCCATGGCGCATCCTTTCCCCACCGACGACAAATCGACCTCGATGGCAGCAGCATTGCTGGCCGACTGTCGGGCGCGTTTCCTGAGAACGCTCCGCCAGGCGGCAAGTGAGGTCATTCGTCATCAGGTCTGGCTCGACGAGTTGGCCAAGGCGGCGGGCGAGTGTTTCGACGAGTTGTCCGGCAGTAAGGAACGGCAGGGCTTCGAGCAGATGCGGAGTCTGACTGCCTCAAGCATCAGTCTGGTCCACGACGACGATATGGATTACTCGGTCGAGTTGATGAACCTCGATCAGCGCTTGCGGGATGGCTGTGAGCGGGAACTGGCGGCCCTGCACCTGCGCATGCGCATTCTGTTGTCCGGGACCGATGCTGTGCTGCACAAGGAATCCCCGGTTGGTACCGAGAGCGTGTGCCGTGCGTTGCGGGCGTTAAAGGAAGCCGAGCGCCTCAGTGCGGCGGAGGCAATGATGATCCTCGAGCGCCTTGAGGAGCCGCTGCAACGTCATCTGTGCGCGTTCTACCGGGATCTCGAGCGGGACCTGGCGGCGGCGGGCGTCAACTCCAGCTACCGGATCGTCACGCCGTCCCGCTCCGCCCTGGGGCCTGGCAACGAACGTGCGGACGAGGTGGCTGCGCCTCTGCCGATCGACCCCGTGGATGCGCTGCGTCTGTCCGTGCTGGCCCGGCGTGATATGGCGCCCGGCGTGGCCCATCTGGATCCGACACTGGCCTCGGCCCTGCTGGAGCGTATCGAAGCCTGGCTCAGTGAACGCCAGAACTACGGCAACGGTGTGCCCCAGTCCCTCGGGACGAGCGAACTTGGTGCCTTGTTGGCACCGGCGAAAGCCGCGTCGGTCGAGGTCGTGGAGACCGTATTCAATTATGTGGCCGCGTTGCCGGCGTTGCCGGCAACGATCCGCATGATCCTGGCTCAGTTGCGCGTGACAATGCTGCGCCTGGCCCTGCGCAGTGAGTCCTTGCTCGCCGCGGAGCGTCATCCCGCACTGCGTCTGGTGGATCTGATCGCCAATGTCGGCCGTACACTGCCCCAGGATTGTCCTGCCGACTTGCCGGTGTGTCGTGGGCTGCTGCTGGTCGTGCGGCCGCTGCTGCGAGTGCCGCGCATCGAGGACCGGGATTTCCAGGTTGCCCTGTCCGGGGTGGAAGTCCTGCTGAGATCCCGCCAGAAGGGCGCCGTGGCTCGTGCTGCTGCCCTCAAGGACGAGGCCGAACGCCTGGAGCGGCGTGAAGTGGCTCTGCATCAGGCCAGTCGGGCGATCTACCTGCTGATCGGGCATCGCGCGGAGCCGGTGGTGCGGGCATTCATCGAGGGGTACTGGGTGCATGTGCTGGCCAAGGCCGCCTATCGTTACGGCACCGGCAGCACCCAGTGGACGTCGCGGGTGCAGACAGCCCATCGGCTGTTGGTCAGCGCGATGCCTGAGCCGGACGAGGTGGCCCGCCAACAATTGATGGTCCAGTTGCCGGCGCTGATGCGCTCGTTGGAGGAGGGGCTGGCGTGGATCGGCCTGTCTCCGGAGCACATCCGCGAGGGGTTGGCACCTTGCATCGAGTTGCATGCCGCGCTGATCTCCGGACGGCCCGGCCCAGAGCCCCGTTACCGCCGGCCGTCGATGCCGGTCCTCGGTCCGGTGGGCGAACGGCCGGATTTCCGGATCCTGAGACACAAGCAGTATTTCGATGGTGAATTGTCCTTGTCCGCCGAGTGGGCCGAACTGGAAGTGGGCGACTGCGTCGCCGTTGGACTACCGAACGGTGGCCAGATGCGGGGCTTCGTCGGCTTGATCGGCCCGGCCCGCCAGTTGATCCTGATCGCCGATGGCGACGGCAGCGCGGTGCTGGCTGTGACTGCCCGCGCGCTGGCCCAGCAGGCTACTTCGCCGCAGACCCAGTTGTTCCGCGATCGGTCGATCGTGGACGAAGCGGCGACCGACAGGTTGGTCAATCCCTGACGGCTTGCGCGCCGCTGTGCGGGGAACCGACGGCGCTGCGGCAGGTCTCCCAAGAGGCCCTACAATGAGGGCTGCCTGCCTCTTCTCCGACCCCGCTGCCCATGTGCTCCGACCCCGCCTGCCCGGCCGATCACGGCCCTGCTGACGCCGACGCCATCCGTATTCGCGGCGCCCGCCAGAACAACCTGAAGAATCTGTCCCTCGACATCCCTCACAACGAGCTGGTGGTGGTCACCGGGGTGTCCGGTTCCGGCAAGAGTTCGCTGGTCTTCGACACCCTCTACGCCGAGGGCCAGCGCCGCTACGTGGAGACCTTCTCCCCGTATGCGCGGCAGTTCCTCGACCGCATGGACAAGCCGCAGGTGGACCGCATCGAAGGCGTGCCGCCGGCTATCGCCATCGACCAGACCAATCCGGTGCGCACCTCCCGCTCGACGGTCGGCACGATGACCGAGCTGGCCGACCACTTCAAGCTGCTCTACGCCCGCGCCGCCAAACTGCACTGCCGCTGCTGCGGCAAGCCGGTGAGCCGCGACACTCCGGCGACGATCTTCGCCGACCTGTCGGCCCGCGCCGCGGCGGCTGGCGACCCGCGTCTGGTGGTGAGCTTCCCGGTCACGGTGCCGACGAGCTTCAGCGACGAGGAGATCGCCGGCCTGCTCGCCCAGCAGGGCTACACCCGCATCCACGCCCGCGACGGCGAGCAGCTCGACGTGGTGCAGGACCGCTTCCGTCTCGGCAACGCCGAGCACGCCCGCGTGATGGAGGCGTTGGAGATCGGCCTGCGCGCCGGCCACGGTCGCCTCAGCGTGCATGCGCTGGGCGACGATGGCGAGACGCGCTGGAAATTCAGCTCCGGCCTGCACTGTGCCGACTGTGACATCGCCTATTCCGACCCGACGCCGAGCCTGTTCTCCTTCAACTCGCCGATCGGTGCCTGTGATACCTGCCGCGGTTTCGGACGGGTGATCGGCGTCGATTTCGCGCTGGTCATCCCGGACGAATCCAAGACCCTCGCCGAAGGCGCGGTGAAGCCCTGGCAGAGCCCCAGCTTCAAGGAGTGCCAGGACGACCTCGCCAAGATGGCCAAGAAATACGGCGTGCCGATGGACGTGCCGGTGCGCGAGCTGTCGCCGGAACACCGCCACTGGCTGCTCGAAGGCGACGACAAATGGAAGAGCTGGGAGTCGTCCTGGCCGCGCCTCTGGTACGGCATCCGCCACTTTTTCGACTGGCTGGAGAGCAAGGCCTACAAGATGCACATCCGGGTGCTGCTGTCGCGCTACCGCAGCTACACCGAATGCCCGGCCTGCCACGGCGCCCGCCTCAAGCCGGACGCGCTGCTGTGGCGGCTGCCGGCCGCCGGTGGTGAATGGGCGATCCACGAACTGCTGGCCCATCCGGTGGACGAAATCGTCCCCTTCGTCGCCGGCCTCACGCTGCCGGCGCCGCTGGACGAGGCCACCGAGCTGCTGCTCGGCGAGATCAAGGGGCGCCTCAAGTACCTGCAGGACGTCGGCCTCGGCTACCTGACGCTGGACCGCCAGTCGCGCACCCTGTCCGGTGGCGAGGTGCAGCGCATCAACCTGACCACCGCGCTGGGCACCTCGCTGGTGAATACCCTGTTCGTCCTCGACGAGCCGTCCATCGGCCTGCACCCGCGCGACATCAACCGCATCCTCGGGGTGATGGAGCGCCTGCGCGACGCCGGCAATTCGCTGGTGGTGGTGGAGCACGACCCGCAGCTGATGCTGGCCGCCGACCGCCTGCTCGACATCGGCCCGGGCCCCGGCGAGCGCGGTGGCGAGATCGTCGCCTATGGTCCGCCGGTGAGCATTGCCAACGACCCGGCCTCGCTGACCGGCGCCTACCTGGCCGGCCGCAAGCGCGTCGATGCGCGCCGCGTGCCGCGGCCGGTAGAGGCCGATACGCCGCGCCTGACGCTGCTCGGCGCCCGCCAGCACAACCTGCGCGGCGTCGATCTGGCGATCCCGCTGCAGTGCCTGGTCGGCATTACCGGCGTGTCCGGCTCCGGCAAGTCCACGTTGATCCAGGACGTGCTGTTCCCGGCGCTGGCCAAGAACTTCGGCCAGCCGGCCGAGCATCCGGGTGCTTTCGAGGGCTTTGTGGGTGTCGAGGCGATCAAGGGCGTGGTGATGGTGGACCAGTCGCCGATCGGCAAGAGCGCGCGCTCCAACCCGGTCAGCTACGTGGGCGCCTGGGACGCCATCCGCAAGCTCTTCGCCAACCTGGAGGAGGCCAAGGAGCGCGGCTACACGCCGGGCACCTTCAGCTTCAATTCGGGCACCGGGCGTTGCCCGACCTGCACCGGCTCGGGCTTCGAGCACGTGGAGATGCAGTTCCTGTCCGACGTTTACCTGCGCTGCCCGGACTGCGACGGCAAGCGCTACCGGCCGGAGATCCTGGCTCTCAACTGGCGCGGCAAGAGCGTCGCCGACGTGCTGGAGATGACCGTCTCCGAAGCGCTGGCCTTCTTCGCCGATCAGAAGGCAGTACTCGCCGCGCTGGCGCCGCTGGCCGACGTGGGGTTGGAGTACGTGTGCCTCGGCCAGCCGGTGCCGACCCTGTCCGGCGGTGAGGCCCAGCGCCTCAAGCTGGCCGGCTACCTCGCCGAAGCGGCGCAACTGGCCGCCAAGAAATCGAAGAAGGCCGCTGCTGCCGACATGGCCGCCGAGCCCGGCCTGTTGTTCCTGTTTGACGAGCCCACCACCGGACTGCACTTCGAGGACGTGGCGCGCCTGCTGTCGGCCTTCGAGAAGCTCCTCGACGCCGGCCATTCGCTGGTGGTCATCGAGCACAACCTGGACGTGATCGCCGCCGCCGACTGGTTGATCGACCTCGGCCCGGAAGGCGGCAGCGGCGGCGGCCTGATCGTCGCCGAGGGCACGCCGGCCGCGCTGATCGCCACGCCGGCCTCCCACACCGGCAAGGCGCTGGCCGATTACGCCGCCCAGCTGTCGGCGATGCAGGCCGCGCCGGTGGTGGCCGAGCCGGCGCCGCGCTACCGGGCGTTGGTACCGAAGGCGATCACCATCCGCCATGCCCGCCATCACAACCTGAAGAACGTCAGCCTGGACATCCCCCGCGACCAGTTCACGGTGATCACCGGCTTGTCCGGCTCGGGCAAGTCCACGCTGGCCTTCGACATCGTCTTCGGCGAAGGCCAGCGGCGCTACCTGGAGTCGCTCAACGCCTACGCCCGCCAGTTTGCGCAGCCGTCGGCACGGCCGGAGGTGGATGCGATCTTCGGCATTCCGCCGACGGTGGCCATCGAGCAGCGGGTCAGCCGCGGTGGGCGCAAGAGCACGGTGGGCACTCTCACCGAGATCCAGCCCTTCCTGCGTCTGCTCTACGTGAAGCTGGGCACCCAGTATTGCCCGGACTGCGACGTGCCGGTCACGCCGCAGAGCTTCGAGGCCATCGTCGCGCAGATCCAGCGTGATTTCCAGGGCCGCTCCGTCGAGCTGCTGGCGCCGCTGATCATCAACCGCAAAGGCCTCTACACCGACCTCGCCAAGTGGGCGCGGGGCAAGGGCTTCGAGCAGCTGCGCGTCGATGGCGACTATCTGCCGACCAAAAAATGGCCGCGTCTCGACCGCTACAAGGAACACAACATCGAGCTGCCAGTGGGCATGGTGCTGGTTGGGCCGGACACCGAAACCCAGCTGCGCGAATACGTGGCGGCGGCGCTGGAGCACGGCAAGGGCGTCCTCAAGCTGCTGCCGCTCGGCGAGGCATCCGCACAGCTCACCACCCTGTCCACGCTGCGCGCCTGCCCGGATTGTGGCACCAGCTTCCCGGAGCCCGATCCGCGCCTGTTCTCCTACAACGCCAAGCACGGCTGGTGCCCGGACTGCTACGGCACCGGCATCAAGATCGCCGGCAAGGTGGAGAATCCGGACGACCTCGACCTGGGCGAACTGGAGGCCGACAGCGACGAGGCCTGCCCGAGCTGCCACGGCGCCCGCCTCAACCCGGTGGCCCGCGCGGTGCGCTTCCGCGACCTGGGCCTGCACGAGCTGGCCTCGCTGGCGGTCGGCAAGGTGGCGGACTTCTTCGACGGCCTGCAGCTGGCCCGCCGCGAGGCCGACATCGGTCGCGACCTGGTCGGCGAGATCCGCGGCCGGCTGGACTTCCTGAAGAAGGTCGGCCTCGGCTACCTGGCCCTCGACCGTGCCGCGCCGACCCTCTCCGGTGGCGAGGCGCAGCGCATCCGCCTGGCCGCCCAGCTCGGCTCCAACCTCACCGGCGTGTGCTACATCCTCGACGAGCCGACCATCGGCCTGCACCCGCGCGACAACCAGCTGCTGCTCGACACGCTGGAAGCCCTGCGCGGGCGCGGCAACACGCTGCTGGTGGTGGAGCACGACGAGGACACCATCCGCCGCGCCGACCACGTCATCGACATCGGCCCCGGCGCCGGCGTGCGCGGAGGGCGCATCATCGCCGAAGGCAAGCTGGCCGACCTGATGGCGGCGCCGGAGTCGGCCACCGGCCGCTGCTTCCGCCAGCCGCTGGTGCATCCGCTGGCGCCGCGCCGCGGGGTGGCGGACGAGCAGCCGGCGCTGGTGGTGCGCGACGCCAGCCTGCACAACCTGAAGAACGTGTCGGCCCGCGTGCCCCTCGGCCGCCTGACGGTGGTGACCGGCGTGTCCGGCTCCGGCAAATCCACCTTTGCCCGCGACGTGCTGCACGCGAGCCTGGCGGCGGGGGCGCCGGTGGGCTGCGCCGAGCTGGCCGGCCGCGAACTGGTCGGCCGCGTGCTGGAGGTGGACCAGACGCCGATCGGCAAGACGCCGCGCTCCTGCCCGGCCACCTACATCGGTTTCTGGGACGCCATCCGCAAGCTGTTCGCCGAGACCACCGAGGCGAAGATGCGCGGCTGGAACGCCTCGCGCTTCTCCTTCAACACCGGCGCCGGCCGTTGCCCGGTGTGCGAAGGGCAGGGGCAGATCACCATCGAGATGAACTTCCTGCCCGACGTGAAGATGCCCTGCGAGGCCTGCGGCGGCGCCCGCTTCAACCCGGAGACCCTGACCGTGCAGTGGAAGGGCAAGACGGTGGCCGACCTGTTGCACATGGCGGTGGAGGACGCGGTGGACTTCTTCGCTGCGCATCCGTCCATCGCCCATCCGCTGCGCCTGCTGCAGGACGTGGGCCTCGGCTACCTGACCCTCGGCCAGCCCAGCCCGACCCTGTCCGGCGGCGAGGCCCAGCGCATCAAGCTGGTCTCCGAACTGGCCAAGGTGCGCGGCCGTGCCGGCGAGTCGGCGGCTGGCCCCGGCCGGCCGCTGCCGCCGGAGAAGCACACCCTCTACGTGCTCGATGAGCCCACCGTCGGCCTGCACATGGCCGATGTGGAGAAGCTGATCCACGTGCTGCACCGCCTGGCCGACGCCGGCCACACGGTGCTGGTCATCGAGCACGACCTGGACCTGATGGCCGAGGCCGACTGGATCGTGGATCTCGGGCCGGAGGGGGGCGACGGCGGTGGCGAGATCGTCGCCGAAGGGCCGCCGGAGGCGGTGGTGCAGGTGGCGCGTTCCCACACGGGGCGCATCCTTGGCGAGTTTCTGGCGGCGCGCCGCGGCGAGGCTGCCTGAGGCGATGAACTCCGACGACCTGCGGCTGTTCGCGCGCATCGTCAAGGCCGGCAGCATCTCGCGGGCGGCCCTTGAAACCGGAGTCGACCAGTCCACGTTGAGTCGGCGCTTGGCGGCGCTGGAAGGGGAGCTCGGCACGCGCCTGCTGCACCGCAGCGGGCGCGGCGTGCTGCCCACCGAGAGGGGCGAGAAGCTGCTCGAATACGCCGGGTCGGTCGGCCGCCTGCTCGACGAGGCCGGTGCAGCGATGCAGCACGGTGACGGGCGCGGCCCGAGCCAGCTGCACATCGCCGCTCAGCCGACCCTCGCCAGCCTGCTCTTCGCGCCGCTGGCCCGGCTGCTGGGGGCGCGCTATCCCCACACCCGTCTGCGCTTCGTGGAAGGGCTGGCCGACCAGTTGCTCGACAAGCTGGCTGGCGGGGACGTGGACCTGGCTTTGATCTATCTGCCGGAACAGGGTGTTGTGCAGGCCGACGTATTGCTCAGCGAAGGGCTGCGCCTGGTCTTGCCAGCCGACCACCCGCTGGCTGGCGAGGCCTTACTGGTGCCCACGCTGCGCGATATTCCGTTGATCCTGCCGAGCACCCACCATGGCCTGCGCCGGCTGGTGGAGTCACTGGCGGTACGCCATGGCTTTGCGCTGAGGATCGCAGTGGAGCTGGACGGCTCCATCGCCCTCATCAAGCGGATGGTGCTGGAAGGCTGCGGCGCCACGCTGCTGCCGGAGGCGGCCGTGCGCGACGAGATCGCCGCCGGCCTGCTGAAAAGCTGCCGGCTCATCGACCCGGAGGTCAGCCGGCAGGTCGGCCTGGTGCTGGCGCGCAACCGGGTCGTGCCGGACGGCCTGTGGGACATCGTCCGGCTGATCAAGGACGAGGTGGTCCGCCTCGTCGAATCCGGCGAGTGGCCGGATGCCAGGCTTGAACGCGGCTAGTCCCTGTTCTTTCTCTTGCGTGTGGCAAATGTTGGGGGCAGTGAACTATGGGGGTGAATTCACTCGCCCCCACAAAAAAGGGATAGTAAGGAGTTCCTCAGGCGGCGCTTGAGTGGGACGCTTCGGCCGTGCTGGCGTGATGGTGGTCGTGGTGGGCAACCAGCACACGATGCACCGCCCAAGCGCCGATGCCGCACAGGGCCATCACTATCGCCAGCGGCCGCCCGGTGCCGTCGTGGAGCAGCCCGACCAGTGCGCCAGCAAGGGTCGCGAAGAAGAACTGCAGCGCGCTGGCCAGGGCCGCCGCGGTGCCGGCCTGTTGCCCGTGGGTGGCCAGCGCCGAGGCGGTGGCGTTGGGGATGATGAAGCCGAGGCTGCTCACGAAGCAGAAGAAGGCGCCGACGAACCACCGCAGCGAGATCTGCCCGGTGAAGGCCAGCCCGGCAAGCAGCAGTCCGGTCAGCAGCGGCACCCACAGCGCGCGGCGCAGCAGCAGGGTTGCCGGGTAGCGCTTCAACAGATGGGCGTTAAGCTGGCTGGCGGCGATCAGGCCGAAGGCATTGGAGCCGAAGAACCAGCCATAGTCCTGCGGTGCGACGCCATACAGGTCGATGAGGACGAAGGGCGAGCCGGCGACGTAGGCGAACATGCCCGACATGGCCAGGCCGCCACCCAGCGCGTAACCGAGGAAGGCCCGGTTAGCGAGTAGGCGGCCGTAGTTGCTGAGCACCGTGCCAAGCTGCAGTGGTGGCTCGTGGCGGGTGTCGTGGCTTTCCGCCAGCCCCGCGCGGATGGCCAGCAGGCATGCCGCCCCGAAGGCCGCCAGCACGACGAAGATGCTGCGCCAGTCGGCAAGTCCGAGCAGCGCACCGCCGATCAGCGGGGCGAGGATGGGTGCCAGGCCCATCACCAGCATCAGCAGCGAGAAGGCCCGCGCGGAATCCCGCGCCGAGCAGCGATCGCGGACGATGGCGCTGGGGATGATGATGCCGGCGCAGCCGCCGAGGCCCTGCACGAAGCGCCAGCCAATCAAGGCCGGGATGCTCGTTGCGCAGGCGGCGCCGATTGCCGCCACGGTGTAGATGATGAGCCCGACGTAGAGCGGCTTCTTGCGGCCAAAGCGGTCGCTGAGGGGGCCGTAGAACAGCTGGCCGAGGGTCAGCCCGATGAAGAAGGCGGCCAGGGTCAGCTCGACGCTGCCCGGCTGCCCGCCCAAGCTGCGCTCGATCTGCGGGAAGCTGGGCAGGTACATGTCGATGGACAGCGGGCCGATGGCGGTCAGCACGCCGAGCAGGACCAACCAGGGCGGCAGACCGAGCCGGGAGTCAGAGGAATTGGAAATTGTTGTCATGATGGGGACTGCGGGTTGGGGATTGCAGTATGGGCGAGCAGCAGACTCCGTTCATGGCGCTGAGCGCATAGCCGCTATGCGGTGTGACCGATGATGGTCTTGGGAGGGTGGAGATCCTGAATGTCGTAATGCCGAATCACGATCCCGTGGCTTTCGGATTTGGCTCGGGAAGACTAAGATGCAGATCGTCCAGTCAGAATGACGGGATGAAGGGCAAACTCATCAAAAGATGAGGACGCAAAACTTCCGGCCTAAAGCGCGTCGGCGTGCCATGGCAGCGGGGTTGCCAGCACATCGAGCAGCCGTGTTCCAACGATCTGTTCGATGCTGTCGTCAGCGAGGCCCTGAAATAACCCAGGAGTCAGGGCCATGAAGATCGTTCTCCCGCACAGTCAAATCCAGGTATGTCGGCTTCCCATTGCCGCGGCGGTTGTCGCTTCGGCGCTCGTCAGCGGGTGTGGAGGCGGAGGTGGCTCGGAGGCGTCGGCGCCGCAAACGGCCGCTCCCCTGGCGTCCGCCAGTACGAGTCTCCAGATGGATCTGGCCGCGCTGCCGGCTGATATTGCGACAAAAACTGTTGAACCTGCGTTCTACCTTGCCCCCACGCCGATCGACGAGCCGAATGAGGCCGATCTGGCTGGCGATGGCGCTTCGACGCAGGTGTATCCCCATTACCAGTCTGTCCCGAGCGAACTTCGGGCCCTGTCCTCGCGAAATCTCACCCCGCAGGCAATAGCTGCATTTCGTCGCGTTCAGGCCAGTGGAATCCAGTACGTACAGGATGCGGCGGGCGTCGCTCCAATGGCCACCAGCAGCAGTGTCGTCACCTACACGCCGGCGCAGATCCGTGCCGCGTACGGCATGCCGGCCTTGCCAACCGCCGGTAGCACGCTCACGGCGACGCAAGCTGCACAAATGGGGGCGGGACAGACGATCTACATCGTTGCGGCGTATCACGACCCGAACGTTGCGGCGGAGCTCGCTGCTTTCAATACCAAGTTCGCCCTCCCGGCCTGCACCAGCAAGGCGATTGCCACCGCAGCCAGTCTTCCGCTCGCCACCGCCAGTTCCAGTGCTTGCGAGTTCTCCGTGGTCTATGCCAATACCAGTGGTGGCATGAATGTGACGCCGCCGGGCTATAACTCGAGCTGGGCGACCGAAATCGCCCTCGATGTGCAATGGGCCCACGCTACCGCCCCTCTGGCGCGCATCGTGCTGATCGAAGCACCTGATGCCACGACGAACAGCCTGCTTGCGGCGATCAAGCTCGCCAACGCGATGGGGCCCGGTATCGTTTCGATGAGCTTCGGCTCCAAGGAAGGCAGCTGGACCGCGTCCGTCGATAGTGCCTTCAACGGCAGCAACATGACCTACCTGGCGGCAACCGGGGACTCCGGCGTGGGCGTATCCTGGCCCGCTGTCTCCACAAAGGTGCTGGCGGTAGGTGGCACTAGCCTGCGCTACAGCGGCAGCGGTGCGCGTAGTGAAGTGAGCTGGTCGGGCACGGGGGGAGGCATGAGTGCCTATCTGGCGGTTCCCGGCTATCAGACTACCAGTGTGCCGGGTTTGGGCTCCGTCAGCCGGCGAACCGTCGCCGACGTGGCCTTCAATGCAGACCCGACTACCGGTCAATACGTCGCCGTCCTGTCGCCCGGTAGTAGTACCGCCAGTTGGTTTAGTGCCGGCGGCACAAGTTTGGCCACGCCCCAGTGGGCAGGGCTGATTGCGGTGGCGAACGCGTCGCGTATCAGTGCGAGCAAATCCGTCCTCGGCCTCCCGCATTCGATTCTGTATACCCAGATTGCAACTGTTCCCGGCTCCTATGCCGCCTCGTTTGCCGATATCACTCAGGGCTCCAACGGTAGTTGTGCGACCTGTGCAGCCCATACAGGCTATGACACCCTGTCGGGGCTGGGAACGCCCAACGTTGGCAATCTGATTACCCAGCTCACGAGCACGACCAATCTGCCCAGTGCTCCGACTGTCACTCCGGCCAGTATTTCGGGTTCAGCGGGAACACCCTTGACGTTTACGGTGGCTGTCAATGCCGCCAATGCGGTCACCTATGCGTTGAGTGGCGCTCCCAGCGGCATGAGTATCAGCACCAGTGGCGTCGTCAGCTGGGCCAGTCCTGTCGCAGGTTCCTACACGGTCACGGTGACGGCCACCGACAAGATCAGCGGCTTGAGCGGACAAGGGGCCTACACGATCACCATTGCCGCCAAGGCGCCGCTCGTCACGGGCGGTACGATTTCCGGCAAGCCTAACGTGGCCCTGTCGTTCCCGCTCGTGGTCACCAGCCTCAACCCCGTGAGCTATAGTCTGAGCGGCGCGCCCACGGGCATGACGGTCAGCAGCAGCGGAATCGTCAGCTGGCTGAAACCCGTTGCTGGTAGTTACACCGTCATCGCGACGGTCAAGGATTCGAAGACTGGCCTGACAGGCCAGGCGAGCTACAGCATTCAGATCAGTTCGGCGGGGCCGCTCATTACCGCTACACCGATTACTGGCGTGGCTGGCAAGAAGCTCACTGGCTCCATTGCCTTCTCCGATCCTGGTGCCAGCCGTATCACCATCACCGTTTCCAATGCACCTCTCGGCATGCAGTTTTCTGTCAGTGGTCAGACGCTGCAGTATGTTTGGCTCTTCCCGCTTACCGGTAGCTATTCGCTGAGTTTGCGTGCCATTGACTCCGCTGGACTCAGTACCCAAGTGAGCATCCCGCTCACCGTAACCGCCAAGTAGGCGGAGACTTCGGAGGCAAGCCATGGGCCCTCTCAAAGTTGTCCTTGCAACAGGCTTCTTCGCTGCAGCCGCGGCACTCTACGCTGCGGACGCCCCTCCAACTCAGGTGGCTACTCCTCCGCATCAGCTCATTCCAGTTCCGCCACCGGCGAGTGTGCCTGCCGAGCAGGCTGGTACCGAGGCCGGGGCACGCAAGCCAGAGGCTGCCGGGGCGGTGATGAATCCGCGTCAGCGCCGTGCCGGCAGCTCCGCCAAGCGCTCATGTAGGCATACGGCATCATCCCGCTCCCACGGTGGTTCAAAGGCTGGAGCGACAAAATAGCGAAGGGGGTCTCTTGGCCAGTTGCCTGGGCCCGGTCTTGTCGTGCTTGTCGTAGTCTAGGCCTTACGGCCTTTTCAGGCGGACTGTGAACCAGAAGGTGCTGCCTTCGCCCAGCGTGCTGCTCACGCCGGTTTCGCCGTCCATCAGGCGGGCCAGTTTGCGGTTGATGGCAAGGCCGAGGCCGGTGCCGCCGTGGCGGCGCGTGAAGGAGCCGTCGGCCTGTTCGAAGCTGAGGAATATACGCTGCTGGTCCTCTGGCTTCACGCCGATACCGGAATCCTGCACCTCGAAGCGCAGCAGCAGGCCTCTGGCGTCTTCCCGTAGTACGCGCCCACGCATCGCGACAAAACCCTGCTCGGTGAACTTGGCGGCATTGCTGACGTAGTTGATCAGCATTTGGCTGATACGCTGCGGGTCGCCCTTCAGCTGGGCGGGCAGGCCGGTGAGGTCCGCCGTGTAGTTCAGACCACGGGCACGCAGATCGGCGCCGGTGGCGTCTGCGACCCGGCGGGCGATGTCGTCGGTAGCGAACGGCTTCTCGTCTATCTGCATGCGTTCCGCGTCGAGCGCGGCGAGGTCGAGCAAGTCGTCGAGAATCTGGTGGAGGCCGCCAGCGGCCTTCAGGACTCGTTCCAGGCGGTCCCGCTGAGTGGCATCGTCGTTCTTGTCCCGCAGGATTCGAGTGAAGCCGAGGATGGCGTTGAGCGGCGTGTGGATCTCGTGGCTCAGGTTGGCCAGGAAGGTGCTCTTTGCCCGGTTGGCGCTTTCGGCCAGATCTTTGGCGCCCTGCAGTTCGGTAGTGCGCAGGCTGACCTGGGCTTCCAGGTGTTGGCGGTGCAGCTCCAGCTCGCTCAACATCTGGACCCTCTCGGTCTGATCCACGAACTGGATCAGCAGGTGCCTTTCGTTATTGAGGCGTACCGGCAGGATCAGGCAGTCGGCCCAGATCTCGCGACCGAAGGAGGTCATTATGTGGATCTGGCGCTGCTGGCGGGTGTCGGTCTGCAGCGCGCGCAGGCAGTCATCGTGGATGCCGCTGGCGTGCCAGGCATGGATGCTGTGGAAACTCTGGGCCAGCAGTTGTTCCCGGCTGGTGCCGATCAGGCGGGCGTAGCTTTCGTTGGCCATCACGCAGGGGCCGGTGTCCCGATAGACGCCGATGGGTACCGGCGAGACCTGCAACACCGTATCGGTGACAGTAATGGCCTCGCGCAGGCCGTTTTCTGCGCGGCGGCGTTCGGCGACCTCGCCAGTGAGCTGGGCGTTGGCGTCGGCCAGCTCGGCGGTGCGTTCGCGCACGCGGGCTTCGAGCAGGCTGCGCTCCTCGGCCAGTTCGGCGAGCGCCTGGCGGCGCTGGCTGGCAACGCGCACCAGCGCGACGATCAGCAGAGCTTGCAGTACCACGACGACGATGGCCGCGACGATCTGGCCGCGATGGAGTGCCCACAGGCTGGTTGGGGCGTCGATGATCTCGGCGCCTTCGGGCAGGGCGCTGGTCGGGATGTCGAAGCGTTGCAGCGTGGGGTAGTCGAATACATCGCGGGCCGGGGAGCTCATCGTCACCGGGATGTCCGATGCCTTGCGTCCGTTGAGGACCTGGCGCGCCAGGCGGGCGGCCTCGCGGCCCTGGTCGAGGCCGTTGAGTACGTGGCCGCCGAGCACGCCGGTGCCCAGATGAAAGTCCCAGAAAGTGTAGACCGGCACCGGACTGGCGGCGGCCACCAGGCGGCCGTTTTCTTCCGGTGTCAGTGCGCGCCCTTCGCCGTGATCGCTGGTCTGCCCGGCGAGGAAGACCAGCGCGTCCGATGGCAGGGACTGTAGGCGCTCGCGGATGGTCTGCATCGACGCATCCTTCAGCACACTGACCTGGAAGTGCGCCTTGTAGCGGGGCAGGATACTGCTCTCGGCTTCGCTGGCGCTGCGTGCGCTGCTCGGATCGCCGGTGGACAGGATAAAGACCAGCTGGCGCGTGGCCGGATGGACCTTCAGTGCCAGCTCCACGGTGGCGCCGATGTCGATTTCCTCGTTTACGCCGGTGATGTTGCTGATGCCTTTCAGCGCCTCGGGGCGGAAGTGGTTGAAGCCGCAGAACACGATGGGCAGGTTGGGAAACAGGCGTTCCCGGTAGCGGATTGCGAAGTCGAAGGCGTCGTTGTCGGAAACGATCAGCAGGTCGTGCCGGTAGCCGCGGTACTTGATCGCCATCGCGTCGGCGAGGAGGTCCATGCGGGCGGGGTCGGGGAAGCGGCGGGCGTCCAGGTATTCGACCGACAGTTCCACTTGGCGCGTGTCGTCGGCGAGTCCTTCGCGGATCCCTTTTTCGATCGCATCGCTCCACGTGTAGCCAGGGTGGTAGGAGTTGAGGTACAGCACATGAGGTGGTGGCACCCCGTTTTCTGCCCAAGCCAGACTCTGTAGCAGGCAGAGGGCGATGCTAGCCAGCAGATACATGCTGCGGGCTAGCAGGGTGCTGCTGGCGGACGGATTCGACGAGGCGGGCATGACGGAAGCTGTTCTTGTTATGGAACAGGACTCTACGCCATTCCGTAGCGGAAGGTGCGGCCTAAGCCGCCGCGCTCAACCGAACTGACGGCCGAAGCGGCGCATGCCGGCGGCGAAGACGACGACGCCCAGCCCGCCCATCGCCAGCACCGAATCCCACAGCAGGTCCAGGCCGACACCTTTCAGCAGGATGCCGTAGGCCGCGTCGAGGAAGTAGTGCAGCGGCGAGATCCACGCCAGCCCGCGCATCCACGGGGGCATCGCCTCGATGGGCGTCCACGCGCCGGAGAGCAGCAGCATCGGCATCAGGATCACCACCGTCAGCATGCCCACCTGGGCCAGGTTGCGGGCCACGGTGGCGGCGAGCAGGCCGAGGCCGGCGGTGGTGAACACGTAGAGGGCGGTGATCAGGAAGAAGGTGACGAGGCTGCCGCGCATCGGCAGCTGGAACAGCGGGCCGAGCACGCCGAACAGCGCGATGGCGCTGCCGGCGAGGATCACCAGGGTCATCGCGACGACCTTCGGGAAGAGGATCTGGAAGGACGTCAGCGGCGTGACCATCAGCTGTTCGATGGTGCCGCGCTCCTTCTCGCGGACCATCGCCGCCGCCGGCAGCAGGATGGAGAACAGGGTCACCACGGTGAGCAGCTCGGAGATGCCCATGAACCACGCGTCGTTCTGGTTGGGGTTGTACCAAACGCGGGTGTCGGCCTCGACCAAGGGGCCGGCGATGCCACCGGATGCGGCCAGCCCTTCCCGCTGGGCAGCGGCTTCGAGCGCGTACTTGCCGACGATCTGCGCGCCGTAGCTGGAGGCGAGGAAGCCGAGCACCGAGTTGGAGGTGTCCACCTGCAGCTGCACCGATACCTGTTCGCCGCGCTGCAGGCGTTCCTGGAAGCGCGGCGGCACGTCGAGCACCGCCATCACATCGCCGTCGTCGAGGCGGCGGATCGCCTGGCGGGCGTCGGCCACGCTGCCGGCGGGCTGGAAGTAGGGCGGCTGGAAGCGGCTCGCCAGCTCCCGCGAGGCGAAGCTGTAGTCGGCGTCGAGGGTGGCGATGGCGGCGTTCTTGAGCTGCATGCTGACTCCGGACGCGGCCAGGTAGATGTCGCCGGTGAAGCTGTACAGGAAGAACACCATCAGGGCCAGGTCGCGGAACAGTTGCAGCAGCTCCTTCTGCGTCATTACCCGCAGGCGGCGCAGCCCGGGCACCGACAGGAGTCCGCCGTTCATCATCTGTTTCATGATTTCGGCCTCTTGGTGAACAGCAGGTAGCCCAGTCCGAACAAGCCCACCGCGTAGGCGGCCAATACCAGTACCTCCAGCCATAGGGCGTGCCAGCTCACTGCCTTCAGGAAGCAGCCGACGACGATGTTGGTGTAGTACATCGGCGGCAGCGCGTGGGCCAGCATCGATGCCGCCGGCGACAGGGAAGGCAGTGGCAGCAGCACGCCGGAGTAGAGCACCGCCGGGATGATGCTGACGATGCTGGCGACGATCATCGCTGCCACCTGGGTCTGCACCAGCATCGAGATCACCAGCCCGATGCCGGTGGTGCAGATCACGTAGAGCACCGTGGCGAAGGCGAAGAACAGCGGGTCGCCCTTGAACGGCGCGCCGAACAGCCAGGTGGCGAGCAGCCACAGGAACATTGCGTTGGCGATGGAGATCGCCACGTAGGGCGCCAGCTTGCCGAGCAGGAATTCGCCCGGCGACACGGTGGACGAGTAGATGTTGAAGATCGAGCCGGACTCCTTCTCGCGCACCACGCCGACGGCGGTCAGGAAGGGGGGCGACAGCATCATGATCAGCATGATCAGCTTGGGTGCCAGCGACCAGATGCTCTTCACGCTCTGGTTGTAGAGGTAGCGGACCTCGAGCTTGACCGGCTGGACCCGCTGGCGCGCCTCGGCGAGCGGAATGCCGCGCGCGCTGGACAGGGCGTGGGCCATGTTGTCGAGGCTCACCGCGCTGTTGATGGCCGCCACGTAGCCCATGCTGGTCTGGGTGCGTTCCGGGAAGGTACCGTCGATCAGGACCTGCACCGGGGCAGGCTCGCCGCGGCCCAGGCGCTCGTCGAAGCGCGGCGGGATCACCAGCACCATGCGCACCTTGTTGTCGGCGAGCAGCGCGTCCACGTCGTGTTCGTCGGCAGCGTAGCCCTGGAAGGCGAAGTAGCGGGACGAGATGAAACGGTAGGCGTAGTCGCGGCTGGCGGCGGTCTTGTCGTAATCCACCACCGCGAAGGGCAGGTTCTCCACGTCCAGCGTCAGGCCGAAGCCGAACAGCAGCATCAGCATGGCCGGCACGACGAAGGCCAGCGCGAAGAACAGGCGGTCGCGGATGATCTCGCGCCACTCCTTCCAGGCGAGGGCGACGATGCGTTGGCCGTTCATGGCGACCTCCGTCCGGCGTCTTCCAGCGCGGTGATGCGCTGCACGAAGACGTCTTCCATCGACAGCGGGCGCAGGCCCACCGACTGCACCGCGATGCCGGCTTTGTCGAGCAGGGCCGGCAAGCGTTCACGGTCGGTATCGGCATCGTGCGACAGCAGGTGCACGGCGCGCCCGTGCAGCGCCACGTTGGCGAAGCCCGCATCGCGCAGCGCGTTCTGGGCCGGTACCGGGCGGTCGACGCGCAGTTCCAGCAACTGGCCTGCGCTGGCGATCAGCTCCTGCTTCATGGTCTCCGGCGAGGCGTCGGCAACGACGCGGCCAGCGAACATCAGGGCCAGGTGGTCGCAGTGCTCGGCCTCGCTCATGTAGTGGGTGGTTACCAGGATCGCCACGCCTTCGCGCCGCGACAGGTGGAACAGGATGTCCCAGAACATGCGCCGGCCGATCGGATCGACGCCCGAGGTGGGTTCGTCGAGGAACAGCACGCGCGGCTCATGGACCAGCGCGCAGCCGAGGGCCAGGCGCTGGCGCAGGCCCATCGGCAGGCGGCCGGCAGCATCGTTCTCGAAACCGGCCAGCCCGGCCATGCCGATCACCCAGTCGCCGCGCTGGCGCGCGCGGCGGTCGTCGAGGCCGTAGATGCCGGCGTACAGGCGGATGTTCTCGACCACCGACAGGTCGTGGTACAGGGAGAAGGCCTGGCTCATGTAGCCGATGCGCTCCTTGATTGCCAGCCCGGCGCTGCGCATGTCGGCACCGGCGACGCGGCCTGAGCCCGACGAGGGCTTGAGGATGCCGGTGAGCATCTTGATCACCGTGGTCTTGCCGGCCCCGTTGGCGCCGAGCAGGCCGAAGATTTCGCCTTGCGGCACCGCGAAGTTCACCGCGTCGGCGGCGCGGAAGTCGCCGAAGACGCGGGTCAGGCCGGTGGCTTCGATGGCCAGCGTCGAGGTCGGTGCGGCGGTGGGGGCGTCGGCTGGCAGGCTGGTGTCGAGGCGCGCGCCGCGTTGGCGCAACATGGCGACGAAGACGTCCTCCAGTTCGGGTTCGCGGGCGAACCACTCGGTGACTTGAATGGCAGTGCTGGCGGAGGCAGACGTGGTAAGGCAGGTGTCGACCGCGGCCTGCGCCTGTGTTGCATCCAGCCCTTCGGCAAACACCCGCAGCCAGGCACCCATTGCTTCGGTCTGAGGGAACTGCGCTTTCAGGCGCGGAAGCGCGTCGGCCTGGGGTTCGGCGCGGAACAGGGCGAGGGTGCCGGGCACGCGGGCGATCAGTTCGGCCGGCGTGCCTTCGCCCATCACCTTGCCTTCGTGGAACAGGGACACGCGGTGAAAACGGTCGGCTTCGTCCAGGTAGGCGGTGGACACCAGCGCGGTGATGCCTTTTTCTTCCAGCAGCTTGCCGAGAATGGCCCAGAAATCGCGCCGTGACACCGGATCGACGCCGGTGGTCGGTTCGTCGAGGATCACCAACTCGGGTTCGTGGATCAGCGTGCATACCAGCCCGAGCTTCTGCTTCATGCCGCCGGACAGCTGGCGCATCGGGCGGGCGCGGAAGGCGTCGAGGCGGGTCATGCCGAGCAGCATGTCCTTGCGCGCGGCCAGTTCGGAGCTTGGCACGCCGCGCAGGCGGCCGAAGAAATCCACGTTCTCCTCGATGGACAGGTCGGGGTAGAGGTTGAGGCCCAGACCCTGGGGCAGGAAGCCGATGCGCTGTTTGACCTGTTCGGCGCTCCGCTCGGAATCGATGACCGCGCCGAAGATTTCCACCGTGCCGCCGTCGTGGGCCAGAACGCCAGCCACGGCCTTCATCAGGCTGGACTTGCCGGCCCCGTCGGCGCCAACCAGGCCGTAGATCTCGCCGCGCTGCACCGTCAGCGCCAGGCCGTCGGCGGCCACGCGCTTGCCGTAGCGCTTGATGAAACCTTCGACGCGGATCGCCGGGGCGGACATGGTGAGCGTTACCAGCGCGGGGCCTGCCAGGGCACGCCGTCCCGCCAGCGGATCACCGCGTCGGCGGGCACACCCGAGGTCAGGCGGTGGTCGGGGTTGGCGTCGAAGTAGAGCTTCACCGCGTAGGTCAGCTTGACCCGCTCGTCGGGGGTCTGCACTTCCTTTGGCGTGAATTCGGCCTGGGAGGCGATGTAGCGGGTGGTGGCTGCAAAGGTCTGGCCCGGGAAGGCGTCGGTATAAACCTGGGCCGGCAGACCGAGGCGCAGCTGGCCGATCTGTTTTTCGGGCACGTAGACCTTGAGGTAGAGCTTGTCGAGGTCCACCAGGTCGAAGATCGGTGTGCCGGCGGCGACCATTTCGCCGGCCTCGCGCAGATGGGTGAGGATCACGCCGCCGGTGGGCGCGCGCAGGGTGAGGTCGTCCACCAGGCTGGCGACTTCCTTGGCTGCCGCCTCAGCCTGGCGCAGGCCAGCTTCCAGTGCGGCGACATCGTTCTCGCGGGCCTTCACCTTGTCGTGGCCGAGGCGGGCGGAGCTGAGGCTCTGCTCGGCCTGACGCAGATCGGCGGCGGAGGCCGTGTGGGCTAGGCGCATCTGCTCGGCGCGGCGCGGTTCGACGGTGCCGCGCTCGGCCAGCTCGTCGAAGCGTCTGGCGTCCTTTGCTGCCTGGGCTTCGGCGGCGCGGGCCTTGGCGAGCACGGCGTCGGCGCTGGCCTCCGCCAACGGCACCTCCCGGCGGGCGATGGCCAGCTGGGCGCGGGCGGCCTGCAGCTGGGCGGCGACGGTGGCGACGGCCGCGTCGGCCTGCTGCTGCCTGGCGGCGAGTTGGGTGTCTTCTAGTTGGGCCAGTACCTGTCCGGCCTGCACCGCGTCGCCCTCGCGGACCTTCAGCACGGCGATACGCCCGGCCAGCTTGCTGGCCACCGTCGTGTGATCGCCTTCGATGCGGCCATTGGCCTGGATGAGCCCTTCCGGCAGGTCACCGCCGCCGGCGAAGTGCTGCCAGGCCCAGACGCCGCCGACGACGACGGCCACGGCGACGAGGCCGATCAGGAGGTTCTTCTTGTCGAATCGCATGGTGGGCTCCCGCTCACAGCTCGCCGACGGCTCTCTTGAGCCGGAGTCGGGCGAGGTGGAGATCGTAGTGGGCGTTGAGGTGGTTGCTGTCGGTGAGGCTGCGCAGGGCTTCCGCGTCGAGTACCTCGGTGTGGGTGCCGACGCCGTTGCGGTAGCGGTCGCGGGCGACCCGCAGGTTCTCGTCGGCCTGGGCCAGCGCCGTGCGTGTGGTGGCCAGGCGTTCGTCGGCCTCGCCGACGGCCAGCCACTCCTTACGGACTTCCAGCGCGATCAGGCTGGCGGCGTCGTCCTGGCGCTCGCGGGCGGCGCGGGCGCGGGCCGTGGCGGCATCGGCGCGGCGCCGCTGCACGTTGCCGTCGAAGACGTCCCACTGCACGCCGACCATCAGCTGGGCGATGTCCTGGTTGACCCGGTAGCGGTTGTCCTCGTGCATCACGGCGGCCTTGATACCCACCTGCGGACGGGTGCCGGCACGCTCCATCTCTGCTTCGTGGTCGGTGGCCTCGGCATGGGCGCCGAGCAGCGCGATCTCCGGGCGCAGGTTGCGGGCGCGGGCTTCGAGGGCGGCGATGTCTGGCCGACCGGGCATGTCGCTGGCGGGTTCGACGACGTCCACCGGGCCGTCGAGCGGGCGGCCGAGCAGGCGGTTGTAGGCGGCGGCGGAGAGTTCGGCGGCATTGTGGGCCTGGGTCCGGCGCTGGCGGGCGTCGGCCTGGGCGACGGCCACCGACAGGATGTCGTTGCGGGCAACCAGGCCTTGCTTGCCCAGTTCGGCCACGTCGGCGGCGTGGGCATCGAGGGCGGCCAGGTGGCGTTCCGCCGCGGCCAGCGCGCTGCGCGCGCGCAGGACGTTCAGGTAGGTTTCGGCGACGTCGAGCTTGACGGCCTGCTCGCTGCGTGTGCGTTCGAAGCCGCTGGCCTGCACGCCGGCTTCGGCGGCATTCACCGCCGCGCTGATACGCCCTCCGGTATAGACCGGTAGTGTGGCCTGCAGCGCGTGGGTCGCGTAGTTGCGCTCTGACAGCGGCATCTGGTTGGGTAGGGTGATACCGGGGATGGATGGCAGGCCGATCAGTGCGGCGGGTTCCCGGCTCAGCATCGTGTAGCTGGAGCTGGCGGTGGCCTTCGGTAGCGCCAGTCCGCGGGCGGCTTCGCGGGTAGCGCGGGCAGCGTCGGCATCCGCATCGGCGGCGCGCAGGCGGGCATCCACGGACAGGGCTTGGCGCCAGGCGTCGGCCAGGGTTTCGGCCGACCAGGCTGGCAGCGTGGTGGCGAGGAGAGCCGCCAGCAATGCGGGCCGTATCAAGCGCTGCAGGCCTGTGACAGCTCCGACGTGGGAATGGGGAGCCTTCATCGAATCCTCCACCGGGCAATTAATGACTCATCGGTCAGTAAATTACGCCGATCGGATATGCCCGGCATTGCGGAAGATCAAAGTGACTCAGCGTCAACCGCTAGAATCAGGTCCTTCCGTTTCGCTTGCGTTGCCGATGTCCACTTCCCTGTCCCTCAAATACCTTTTCGGTTACCCCGAACATCTGGTCGGCCAGGTGCGTGAGCTGCTGGAAGAGCGCCGCCTCGGCCCGCTGCTGCTGAAGAAATACCCTCAGTCCCACGGCGTGCGCAACGACACGGCCCTCTACGAATACGTGACTGAGCTGAAGGCGCGCTACCTCCGGAATGCGGAGCCCCTCAGCAAGGTGGCCTTCGACGGCAAGTTGCAGACCATCCACAACGCGCTGGGTACACACACCACGGTGGCGCGGGTGCAGGGCGGCAAGCTCAAGACCAAGCGGGAGATCCGCGTCGCCAACTTGTTCCGTGAGGCTCCGCCGGAATTCCTGCGGATGATTGTGGTGCACGAACTGGCCCACCTGAAGGAGCGCCAGCACGACAAAGCCTTCTACCAGCTATGCTGCCGCATGGAGCCGGATTACCACCAGTTCGAGTTCGATGTGCGGACCTGGCTGTGCTGGCTGGACGCCACCGGCGACGGTGTATGGGCACCGGGCATGCGTCCCTGAAATGAAGAAGGCCCGGTGCCGGAGTTATCCGGACCGGGCCTCGCGGCACTTGCTGAAGCGCGGCTTACAGGCTCAGCTGGCCTTTCAGCTTGTCGAGCAGCTTGGCGCCGATCCCCTTGACCGTCAGCAGTTCGTCGATGGTCTTGAAGGGGCGGGCGGCGACGATCGCGGCGGCGGCAGTCTTCGACAGGCCCTTCAGCGCGGCCAGTTCGGCCTTGCCCGCGGTATTGATGGAAACACGGCTGGCGGCGTCGGCCGGTGCGGTCTTGGCGGCCGATTTCGTGGAAGCCTTGGTTGCGGTTTTCGATGCGGCCTTGCGCTCGGCCTTCGGCTGCGCGGCAGGTTTGGCCTCAACGGGCTGGGGCGCAGCAGTGGGTTCCGCGTCGGCGGTCCAGCTGACCGGCAGCGAGAAGTTGGCGAAGTCGCGGGTCGCGTAGCCGGTGGCGGTCCACTCGCGTAGCAGCAGCGCAACGTGCCAGGTGCCGACGGGGCGGGCGGCCAACGGCAGGGTCAGGTCGATGCCTTGCCAGCTGCGCTGGCCGGCCAAGGAGCCCAGATTGGCGGCAGCCAGCTGGGTGCCATCGGGGGTGCCGGCTGCGTAGGGGGCGGCCAGGGCCCACAGTTCGAGGGACAGGGTGCCGCTCAGATTGTCGCTGGAGCGGGGATTTTCGAGGCTTTCCACACGCATGCCGACGCTCTGTTCGCCAAGGCTGAAGCCGGAGGCGCCGGCCAGGCGCGGCTGCACGAAGCTTTCCGCGCGTGGGAAGTTGGCGAAATCCTGGACTGCATCGAACTGGCCGTCGCGACCGCTGGCGAGGACCAGCACCATGCTGTGCTCGGCATGGCCGGCGGGCGGCAGGGCTGCGGTGAAGGCGCTGACCCAGCTCTGGTCTCGGCTGTCGAGATGGCCGACCGGCAGTTCGGCGACCTTGGTGCCGCGGATCGGCTCACCTGCGAAGGGCGTCTCGCAGGCCCACAGCTGCAGTGCCCATTCCTGGTCGGCGGTCACATCGGGATTGCCGACCAGCAGCTCTGCGTCGAGGCGGACGCTGTCGCCGTCGAAGGCGTAGCCGTGATTGAAACCGATGCGCACGGCGCCGGATTGCTGGCCGGTGGTGGCCTGGAGGATGTTCTGGGTATGCATTGCAAGTGGTCCTGCCTGTATCGAGGCGCCGGATTTTGAAGGCGCCTTGATGGCAGCGTCAATCGCTGGCCGATTGAATATTTCGATGCACCGACGAGGGGCAGAAAACGGCTGCAGGCCGCACTAGATGTAGGATGCGCTACATCGGTGCGGCGGTGCGGATGTCGTTGTCAGAGCAGCACGATGTCGAACTGCTCCTGGCCGTAGCTGGCTTCGGGATGCAGGGAAATGGCCTTGCCGATGAAGTCCGACAGCATGCCCAGCGCCTGGGATTCTTCCTCCAGGAACAGGTCGATGACGTTCGGTGCGGCGAGCACGCGGAACTCCCGGGCGTTGAACTGGCGTGCTTCGCGCAGCAGCTCGCGGAGGATCTCGTAGGCCACGGTGCGGGCGGTCTTCACCTCGCCGCGCCCGTTGCAGGTCGGACAGGGCTCGCACAGCAGGTGGGCGAGGGACTCGCGGGTGCGTTTGCGGGTCATCTCCACCAGGCCGAGGGTGGTGAAGCCGTTCACCGTCATCTTGGTGTGGTCGCGGGCCAGCGCCTTGCGGAACTCTTCGAGTACCGCGGTGCGGTGCTCCGGGCTCTCCATGTCGATGAAGTCGACGATGATGATCCCGCCCAGGTTACGCAGGCGCAGCTGGCGGGCGATGGCCTGGGCCGCCTCGAGGTTGGTCTTGAAGATGGTGTCGTCGAAGTTGCGTGCGCCGACGAAGCCGCCGGTGTTTACGTCGATGGTGGTCATCGCCTCGGTCTGGTCGATGATCAGGTAGCCACCGGACTTGAGTTCGACGCGCCGTGCCAGGGCCTTCTCGATCTCTGCCTCGACACCGTGCAGGTCGAACAGCGGGCGCTCGCCGGTGTAGTGGTCGAGCAGCGGCAGCACCTGCGGCATGTACTCGGTGGCGAAACCGGTCAGCTTCTGGAAGTTCTCGCGGGAGTCGGCGACGATCCGCGTGGTGGCGTCGGTGACCAGGTCGCGCAGCACCCGCTGGGCCAGGTTGAGATCCTGGTACAGCACCGTGGGTGGGCGGGCGCCGACGCTGCGGTTCTTGATCTCGGCCCACAGTTTGCGCAGGTAGGCGATGTCGGCAGCGAGTTCCTCGTCGCTGGCGTTCTCGGCCATCGTGCGGACGATGTAGCCGCCGGTCTCGTCCTTCGGCAGCAGGCGCGTGACACGTTCGCGCAGGGCTTCACGGCCGGCTTCGTCGCCGATCCGCTGGGAGATGCCGATGTGCTTGTCCTGGGGCAGGTAGACCAGCATCCGGCCGGCGATGGAGATCTGCGTGGACAGGCGCGCGCCCTTGGTGCCGAGAGGGTCCTTCAGCACCTGGACGATCAGGTTCTGCCCTTCTGACAGGATGCGTTCGATGGGGCGTGGCGCGTCGCCGTGGTGGCGGTCGGCCCAGATGTCGGCCACGTGCAGGAAGGCGGTGCGTTCGAGACCGACGTCCATGAATGCCGACTGCATGCCCGGCAGCACGCGTACGACGCGGCCCAGGTAGATGTTGCCGACGATGCCGCGGCTCGCCGTGCGTTCGACGTGGACTTCCTGCACGACGCCCTGCTGCATGAGGGCGACGCGAGTTTCTTGGGGGGTGAAATTGATCAGGTATTCGTCAGACATGATGCGGGAAGCAAACGGTGATGGGCGATGGCACATCGCGCGGATGTGCCATCGCCGATCGCCGCTCGTCCGGCATCGGCTGCGCGGGGCGTACCGCGCCAGCTAGCGTGTGATAGTCCTCTCCTCCGATAGGCGACCGGCTCTTGATGGCCGGCGTCAGTCAGAGAGGATAGCCGAATTCCTGCAACAGGGCGGCAGTCTCGAACAGCGGCAGGCCCATGATGCCGGTGTAGCTGCCGCGGATCTCCTCGATGAAGAGCGCTGCACGGCCCTGGATGCCGTAGGCGCCGGCCTTGTCGGCGGCTTCGCCGCTGGCCACGTAGCGGCGGATCTCCTGTTCGTCGACGGCGCGGAAGCGTACCTCGCTGACCGACAGGCGCTGGGCGAAGTGTTGGCCGTCGCCGACCACCACCGCGGTGAGGACCTGGTGGCTGCGGCCGGACAGGGAACGCAGTATGTCCACCGCGTGCTCTGCGTTGTCCGGCTTGCCGATGATCGCCCCGTCCAGTTCCAGTGTAGTGTCGGCGGCCAGCAGCAGGCGCGGCGGCAGGCTGCGCCAGGCGATGCGCTTGATGCCACCGACGGCCTTGGCCATGGCGACCCGCTGCACGTAGGTGAAGGCGTCCTCGCCCGGCAGCGCGTCCTCGTTCACGTCCGCGTCGGCCCGCGCCCCGGTGCGGAACAGCAGGGGCTCGAAACGGACGTGGATCTGCTTGAGCAGTTCGCGGCGACGGGGGCTATTGGAGGCGAGGTAGATCACGACGTCATTCCCGGTGGTACGGATGGTTCTTCGACAGGCTCCAGGCCCGGTAAAGGGCTTCGGACAGCATCACCCGCACCATTGCGTGGGGCAGGGTCAGGCTGGACAGGCGCATCGTCTCGTGGGCGGTGGCCTTCAGGGCCGGGTCGAGGCCGTCCGGTCCGCCGATGATCAGTGCCACATCGTCGCCGACGTCCTGCCAGCGCTCCAGGCGCTTGGCGAGGGCCTTGGTGGTCAGGTCTTCGCCGCGTTCGTCGAGGATCAGGCGCCGGCAGCGCGGCGGCAGGGCCGCCTCGATGCGCGCCGCCTCGAGGGCCATCATGGCTTCCACTGTCTTGCCGGTAGTGCGGGGTTCAGCCTTCACTTCGACGAGCTGCAGCGGCAGTTCGCGCGGCATGCGCTTGGCGAAGTCGTCGAAGGCAGTGTCAACCCAGGCCGGCATGCGCGTGCCGACCGCGACGATCAGGAGTTTCATGGTGCAGGGGGCGGCGCCGGTTGCGCCGCGGGTCGTGCGGAAGGGCTCAGGCGGCGCGTGCAGCAGCGCTACCGGGGCGTGACGGGCGTGCCGGCGTGCCGGACCACAGTTCTTCGAGGTTGTAGTAGGCGCGGACGGCCGGTTGCATGACGTGCACCACGATGTCGCCCAGATCCACCAGCACCCATTCGCCGGAGTCCTCGCCCTCCACGCTGACCACCGTGAGTCCGGCTTCGCGGGCCTTGTCGGCCACGTTGCGGGCGAGGGAGCGGGTCTGCCGGTTGGAGTCGCCGCTGGCAATGATCACCCGGTCGAAGAGCGAGGTGAGGCGCGTGGTGTCGATGACCTGGATGTCCTTGCCCTTGATGTCCTCGAGGGCGGAGACGACGAGTTGTTCGAACTGGGTGATTTCCATTGATTCAGATGTAGAGTTGGTGCAAGGAAATATAGTCAACAACGGCCGGCGGGAGCAAATAGCGCAGGCTCTGGCCGGTGCTGCGACGGGCGCGGATGTCGGTGGCGGAGATCGCCAGAGGCGTCATCGCGAACTGAACCAGCGAGCCGGCCGGCCGGCCTTCGAGAGCGTCCAGCGTGCCGTGGCGGCGGTGGGTGAGCTCGGCCAGTTCCGGCGCCATGCGTGCGCTGTCGAGGCTGTAGCCGGGGCGGTTGGCGACGGCCACGTGGGCGAAGTCGAAAAGTTCGTGCCAGCGCTTCCAAGTGGGCAGGCCGAGCAGCGCATCGACGCCGAGCAGCAGCACCAGCGGTCGCTTCGGGCCCAGCTCGGCGCGCAGGCGTTCGAGGGTCAGGATCGTGAAGCTGGCCTGGGTGGCTTCCACTTCCGCCGGATCCACCTCGAAGGCCGGGTTGTCCGCGGTGGCCAGCCGGGCCATGGCCAGCCGGTCTGCGGCACTGGCGCCGGGGGCGTCCCGGTGCGGCGGCTGGCCGGCGGGAATGAAGCGTACCCTCTCCAGGCCGAGGGCTTCGCGGGCCGTTTCGGCGAGGCGCAGGTGGCCGTAGTGGATGGGGTCGAAAGTGCCGCCGAAAAGCCCGAGGGCGTGTTCAGTTGGCATCGTCGGGACCGATATGGTCGAACACGTCCAGCGCGTTGGCGTAGAAGCTGGCGAAGACCACGGGAATGAAGACGATCGGGAAGGCCAGTGCCGGCAACAGGCTCAGCAGCGGCGAGACCAGTTCGAGCACGCTGACCAGCACGCCGGCGACCAGCGCCACACCCATCAGGCCCAGCCCGAAGCTCAGGAAGGCGCGCCAGTTGCGCAGGCAGGCGACGAAGCTGAAGAACAGCGCCTTGGTGGCCGGGATGCGACCCCAGCCGGCCAGCAGCGGCGCAAACCAGTAGGCCATCATCAATGGCGTGGAGCCGGCGGTGCTGACCAGCAGCGCAATGAGGAAGGAGGGGTCGTCAAGGGTTTCGCCCCAGCTGGTCTTGCCCATCACGGCCTTGAACAGTTTGCTGTTCACCTCGGCATCGAACAGGGTGCTGAGGCCGAGCACGATCAGGGAGCCGATGAAGTAGATGCCGCCGATCTTGACCTGCTCCTGCAGGTTCTGGCGGAAGCCGGAGACGAGGATGTCGGGGCCGGCCCTGCGCCGTTCGGCAATAGCCTTGCAGCCGTTGAAGATGCCCAGCGACAGGGCCGGCATCACGAGGAACATGATGACCTGGCCGATGAGGGGAATCGCGGCGACCAGCAGCAGCGTCAGCGAGCTGCCAAAGACCAGGAAGGTGACCAGCGCCGGGTTGCGCCGCCACAGCGCAAAGCCATCGACGATCCAGGCCCAGCCGCGCTGGGCCGGCAGAGTGCGCGCTTGCATTCGTTCAGTCCGCCTCTGCCGGTGCCGCGGTGGCGTGCGGCGAGATCAGCGCCACGTCGCCGAATACGTCCTGATAGGACGCGTACAGCGTGCCTGCCAGCACCGGGACAAGGACCAGTACACCGAGAGCTGCAGGAATCATGGCGACCCAGATCAGTACGTAGATAAGCACGCCCAGCACCACGAAGGCGCCGAAGTTGCCAAAGCATGCCGACAGGGACAGCTTCATCGCATCCAGCGGCGGGGTGTCGCGCAGCACCACCAGCGGGGCGGCGAACCACAGGGCGGTGATCAACAGCACCCACAGCACAGAGAACACGATGCTGCCGAGCAGCACGCCGCTGACCAGGCCCATGCCCATGCCGGCCAGTGCGCCGAGGATGTAGCCGGTGAGCAGCGCGCCGCCGCCGATCAGTACCGATATGAAGCCGGCGATCAGGCCACCGAGCAGGTAGAACACGCCCACAAGCGACAGGTTGCCGGCATGCACCTTGAGGCCGGCGAACAGATGTTCGATGCGCAGTGCCTTGCCCTGGGCCAGTGCATGGCAGCCCAGCACCATGCCGGCGACCATCACCGGGAAGCCGATCAGCACCACCGCCCAGCCGAGCAGCGGTACCAGGCCCAGCACGAACAGCATGATGATGAAGATCACGCTGATGGCGACCCAAACCCCAGGATTGCGCGCGAAATAGAACCATCCGGCCTTCAGCCAGACCAGGCTCTCAAAGGGCGAAACATGGCGCGGGCGCGGATGGCGCGCGGCGTTGTGGGGATGGTGTGCCGGGGCAGCCGGTTCGGTCATTGTCGGGCGAGGTAAACGGAGTGGAAAATCAGGATGTTGCGCTGCGACGAGATGCTAGCCCAAATCCCCCACCCAGTTCAAACCGGCAAAACCCTAGCGGCACGTTTTCAGGTCGGCAGAACGGGCAGGCCATCGGCATGGGCGCGCAGCTGCAGGATGCGCCGGTACTCGCCCGGGTCCTTCACCAGCACCATTTCGCCGGGGCGCGGCAGGTGGAAATCCTCCAGTCGCGACAGCCAGAAGCGCAGCGCGGCGGCGCGCAGCACGGCCGGCCAAGTCTTCCGCTCGGCAGCAGTGAAAGGGCGGGATTCGGCGTAGCTGGCGAGCAGCGCGCTTGCCCGCGCTGCATCCAACTGGCCGTCGGCGTTGGCGCACCAGTCGTTCACCGTTACCGCCACATCGAACAGCAGCGCATCCACGCCGGCGAAATAGAAGTCGATGACGCCGCCGACGAAGTGGCCGTCCCACAATACGTTGTCGCGGAACAGGTCGGCGTGGATCACCCCTTGTGGCAGGGAGCGAAGGTCGAAGCCGGCCTGGAAGGCCAGTTCGGCGTCCAGTTCGGCCTGCTCGTCGGCGGGCAGATGGGCACGCACGCGGGCCGCGCAGTCGCGCCGCCATTCGGCGCCACGCGGGTTGGCCTGCTTGCGCCCGAAGGACTGGCCGGCCAGATGCAGGCCGGCCAGCATTGCGCCGATGCGCGCGCAGTGGGCAATGGTCGGCGCCATCTCCGACTTGCCGGCCAGGCGCGTGACGAGCACCGCCGGCTTGCCAGACAAGGTGCCCAGGTACTCGTTGTCCCGGTTGGCGATCGGCGCCGGCACCGGCAGGCCGTGGCGGGCCAGGTGGGCCATCAGGTGCAGGTAGAAGGGCAGCTCGGCGCGCGGCATCGTCTCGAACAGCGTCAGCACATAGCGGCCGAGGCTGGTGGTGACGAAGAAGTTGCTGTTCTGCACGCCGGCGGAAATCCCCTGCAGGACATCCAGGCGGCCGATGGCATAGTTCCGCAGCCAGACCGCGAGGTCGGCGTCGGTGACGGAAGTGAAGACGGACATGGTGCGAAGAGCTTACATCAGGCCAGCCCCTGCGGCGCGGTAGAATGCGCTCCCGCTCCACCCGATGTCCGCAGCACGCTCATGTCGCTCCTCCTCAACGCCCCGCAACGTGAAGCCATCCACTACCTGGACGGCCCCTGCCTGGTGCTGGCCGGCGCCGGCTCCGGCAAGACGCGGGTTATCACCCAGAAGATCGCCTACCTGATCAGCGACTGCGGCTTCAACCCGCACAACATCGCGGCCATCACCTTCACCAACAAGGCCGCCAAGGAGATGCTGGAGCGCATCGAGAAGCTGATGGGCGGGCGCGCCGTCAAGGGCCTCACGGTGTGCACCTTCCACGCCCTCGGCGTGCGCATCGTGCGCCAGGAAGCCGCGCTGCTCGGCCTCAAGCCGCAGTTCTCCATCCTCGACGCGTCGGACACCACGCAGATCATCGCCGAGATGACCGCCAGCACCGACAAGAACCGCGCCAAGGCACTGCAGTGGCAGATCTCCAGCTGGAAGAACGCCCTCATCGAGCCCCACGAGGCAGCCCACCTGGCTAATGACGAGCTCTCGTCCGCCGCGGCGCTGCTCTACATGGAATACGACAAGACCCTGCGCGCCTACCAGGGCGTGGACTTCGACGACCTCATCCGTCTGCCGGTCAAGCTCTTCGAGGAGCACCCCGAGGTGCGCGAGCGCTGGCAGAACAAGCTGCGCTACCTGCTGGTCGACGAATACCAGGACACCAACCGCGCCCAGTACCGGCTGATCAAGCTGCTCACCGGCGTGCGTGCGGCCTTTACCGCGGTGGGCGACGACGACCAGGCCATTTACGCCTGGCGCGGAGCCGACGTGGAGAACCTGCGCCAGCTGCCGGTCGATTTCCCCAAGCTGAAGGTCATCAAGCTGGAACAGAACTACCGCTCGACGACGCGCATCCTGCACGCCGCCAACACCGTCATCGCCAACAACGAGAAACTCTTCGAGAAGAAGCTGTGGTCCGAACATGGCGCCGGCGACCCGGTGAACGTGGTGGCCTACCAGACCCCCGAGCACGAGGCCGAGGCGGTGGTGATGAAGTTGTCCGCCCACAAGTTCGAGAACCGCACCCACTTCAAGGACTACGCGATCCTCTACCGCGGCAACCACCAGGCCCGCCTGTTCGAGCAGCAGCTGCGCAACCACAAGATCCCCTACGCCATCTCGGGCGGGCGCAGTTTCTTCGAGAATGCCGAGATCAAGGACCTGTGCGCCTACCTGCGCCTGATCGCCAACGAGGACGACGACCTGTCCTTCATCCGCTCGATCACCGTGCCGCGCCGCGGCGTCGGCGCCGCCTCCATCGAAGCCCTCAGCCGCTACGCCTCCAACCGCAACATCAGCCTGTTCACCGCGGCCTTCGAGGAAGGCGTCTCCGAGCATGTGAATACGCGCCAGCTCGAAACCGTGCGGGAGTTCTGCCACTTCATCAACCGCATGGCCCACCGGGCACCGCGGGAGCCGGCCGGCCAGGTCATCGGCGACATGCTCAAGGCCATCAACTACGAAGCCTGGCTGTACGAGAGCTGCGAACCCCGCGAAGCCGAGACGAAGTGGAGCAACGTCGGCGACTTCACTGGCTGGCTCGGCCGCAAGGGCGAAGAAGACGGCAAGACCCTGTCGGACATGATCCAGACCATCAGCCTGATCACCATGCTCGACAAGGACGACGAGGAACTCGACCAGGTCCAGCTCGCCACCCTGCACGCCTCCAAGGGCCTGGAGTTCAAGCACGTCTTCCTGGTCGGCGTCGAGGAAGGCCTACTGCCCCACCAGTCGTCCATTGACGAGGACAAGATCGAGGAAGAGCGCCGCCTGATGTACGTGGGCATCACCCGCGCCCAGCGCAGCCTCACCATCAGCTATTGCGAACGCCGCAAGGCCGGCCGCGACGTGCGCACCTGCGACCCGTCGCGCTTCATCGACGAGATGGGCGCCGAAGGCATCAAGCGCAGCGACCGCAAGAACCCCGAACCGGTCAGCAAGGAAGACGCGCGGGCGCGGATTGCCAACCTGCGCGCGATGCTCGGTAAAACAGGCGGCAGCTCCGCCTGATCCGGAGATGTATTCGGTAGCGCATTAAAAGACCGGTCGATAAAGGTCCGCCATTCCGCCGCTTTATGATGAAAGCGAAGCAGAGATAGAGCTGCGGCTCAATTCGGTTTCAATTTTTTCGTTTGAAATGGAGGCATGGTGAATGCTCTCCGTTTTCTTGAAAGCCTGGTGACATCTTCCTACCATGAATAATAAATAGCCTCGAAGAACGGGCGGGAGGTGTGTCATGCGGCAGCAAATCATGGTCCTGCTGGGCGTCTTGCTTGCAGGGTGTGGCGGGGGTGGAGGTAGTGGTTCGACTCCACCGCAAATGACCGGAATTCCGGAGACCTATTATCCGGTGCTGACGGGGACCGATTGGGTTTACGACGTCAACGCCGTGGCTCCGGATTCCTCGGTTTCCGCCTATATCAACGAAATGCAGATCACCGGGACGAAGCTTGTCGCAGGTGCAGATGCCTGGGTGTTCCGTGAAAGCAATCCTTCCGGGGACGGGGTTGCCGTCGACAGCTACTACGCCAAGGATGCGCGGGCCTTTGTTTATTTGGGAGACAATTCCTCGGCAGACTGGCTCAATTCGATCATCCGCCAGATGGACTTCATGCGTTTCGATGGCACATTCAGCCAGACGCCGTTGCTCGATCGCAAGAATGCGGATATCGCAACCGATCTGGATGGAGACGGGAAGAGCGAGCGTATCGATATCAAGGTGACCGGCGTTGTCGAGGGTTACGAGACGCTGGTGCTTGGTGCCGGCAGCTTCTCCAATACAGCACGAATCCGTTACGACATTGCCGGCACCCTGACGTTGTCTGCGGGGGGCAGTGTGCCCATCACGGAAACCGTCCACGAATGGCGTGCAAATGGAATAGGAGCCATCCGTCAGACCGTTCAGGCAACGGTCGGCACGCAAACCAGCACTGACACGTCTGATTTGCGTGCGGTGTCCGTCAATGGCGTCAAGGGCGGGGTATTTCCGGCGCACGATCTGCTGACGGGGTTGGCCAGTGCAGACTCCGACGCAACCCGGCCCGGCAGACCGGCGCTGTCCAGCGACGGCACACGCTACCTGCTCGTCAGTAACAGCCAGGGCGCCAGCGGGCGACAATGGATCGGCCAGTTCATCGCCGCCGATGGGACGCTGCAGCAGAATATCGCCCTCTCCGGCGCCTCCCTGTCCAGTCTGGAAGGGGCGCCTGCCGTCGCTTCCGATGGCAATACGCACCTGGTAGTGATGCGCGATGAGGCGGGTTTGCACGCACAGCGGGTTAGCAGCGCAGGGGGCTTGCTGGATACCTATCCCGGGGCCATCCTGGCGGCGAACGGCCGATTTCCCGCGGTGGCCTACGGTAACGGGCAGTATCTGGTGGCCTATTACAACTACGGCCCCGTACAGAGCACCATTCGCGGCCTGCTCGTCTCCTCGAGCGGTGTCGTCGGGGCCGATTTCTTGATCGGAACGGCCATTTCCGGCTATGCGGATATACCCGCCGTCGCCTTCGACGGGAGAGACTTCATCGTAGCCTGGGAAACCGGCTCATCTGGCTTGCCTGACCACGATATTGTGGCAGCCCGGGTGAACACCGCGGGCGCTCTGCTGGATCCCGTGCCCATCTCGGTCTCCACCGCTCCCGACATGCAATTCGCGCCCCGTATCGCCTGCGATCCGGTCAATTGCCTGATCACCTGGACCGATCGGCGTAACTACGTTGGTCTCAATTACGCCGCGCCAGGCGATATGTACGGGACCTTCATCACCCGCGAAGGTGTGGTCCTGAACGGTCCGCCGGCTAGCGGCGGGCTGCCCCTTGCTCTTGGTATCACCACCAATTCCGGTGATTCGTCCCTGGTCTATGCAGCCAGCGGATACGTACTGGCTTGGTCGCAGGGAGCCTACGTCAACAGCCCGGGCGGCCCCACCGGCGTGTACGCACGGCGTATCGGCACCGACGGCAGCGTCTCGCCAGCGGCTCCCGGCCTTGCTGTCAGCGGGGCCCCGCAGGCCAGCACGCGCCTCTACTACCCGGCGCTGGCGTCGATTTCCACAGGCACCTTGGCGGTGTGGTTGAACAACAGCGAAGCAATGGGGGACTCCAAGAGTATTCGTGGTGCCCTGATGTGGCCGCCCTTGTCCCGCTGATCTGAAAGCTGAAAGACATGGCGTCGGGTTTCCTGCCGCCATGTCTTGACCCTAATCGCGCAGGATCAGCGCCTGACGTCGGCGCATCTTGTTCTGCAACTGCATCAGCCCGTACAACAGCGCCTCGGCGGTGGGCGGGCAGCCCGGCACGTAGATGTCCACCGGCACGATGCGGTCGCAGCCGCGCACCACCGAATAGGAATAGTGGTAATAGCCGCCGCCGTTGGCGCACGAGCCCATCGAGATCACGTAGCGCGGCTCGGCCATCTGGTCGTACACCTTGCGCAGCGCCGGCGCCATTTTGTTGGTCAGCGTCCCGGCCACGATCATCAGGTCGGACTGGCGCGGGCTGGCCCGCGGCAGCACGCCGAAGCGGTCCATGTCATAGCGCGCCGAGGCGGCGTGGATCATCTCCACCGCACAGCAGGCCAGGCCGAAGGTCAGGAACCACAAGCTGTCGCTGCGGACCATATCGAACAGCGCATCCGTGCGGGTCAGCAGGTAACCGTCACCGTGAAGCGTGGGGGCATCATGCATTGCAGATCTCCTTTCGGGGAAGAACAAATGCATGCCACTCTAGGGACGGACGAAGACCCTTTCTTGTACGGAATCGACATCCTCCGGCAGAAACAGCGTGCGGAAATCCGGCTGGCCGATGCGATACAGCCAGAAGCCCGGATCGTCGCCGGCCGACGACTGCACGAGTGTGCGCGGCGAATAGCCGGTGAGCGCCGCGAAATCCCGGTCCATGTGGGCCTGATCGTAATAGCCGAACTCCTGCGCGACCCGCGCCACGTGGCCGCGCTGCCCGGTGCCCGCAAACAACTTCGGCAAGGCGAAGCCGAAACGTGCCACCCGCCGCAGATCCCGCAGATTGGCACCATAGGCCCGGTTGAGGCGCCGCTCGAACTGGCGCAAACCGACCGACAGCGCCGCCGCCTGCATCTCGGCTGGCTCGAACAATCTCACCATCGAGCCCGTCTCGTGCTGAGCCTGCTGGACGTTGCGCCCGACGCGCAGCGCGCGGCGCACCAGATCCTGCAGGTGGGCCACCCAGCGGGCCGGATGTTTCTCCTCGTCGATGCGATCGAGCATGCGCCGGACATCGGCCGATGGAAACACCTCGTCCAGCGCAAACGTCCGGTCACGCAACTCCGCCACGCTTGGCCCCAGCGCCTCCGCGAGCAGGCCCGGGCGGAACAGCATCGACACGAACACCCCGCCCGCCTCGATCTCGGTAAAGCGCGGCGTCAGGCACGGACCGGCGATCACCGCACGCGGATAACGGTGCAGGCGCCTTCCCGCCGCATCCGTCCGCCAACCGCCACCCCGCGCGAACAGGATCAGCGCCGGACTCATTGCCGCCGGAATGCGCGACAGGCAACCGGCAGGGAAACCGACCACCAGCGGCGGATAGATCCACGGCGCCAGTGCAGGGTGGGGTGGGATGATCAGCTGGGAATGCATCGGCTGCGAAAGCCTCACGGATCGATGCTGCAGGGGAGGGCACCGGACTGCATGGGATGTGTGCCGTTGATGGCGGTATGGGGAGCGGGCTTCACGCGTATTTTCTCTCACGTCGGTGATGCATCAGCTTGCGCATGCCAGCCGCTACCAGCCCCAGCCCTCCCGCATACACACAGAACCAATGCAATGCCTCCAGCGATACCTGCCCCTGAAAGGGATTGGCGGAACTGAATGGCGCCAGCGGCCGGATATCCCCGTGCATCAGGCCGTCCAGCACGATATGGGTATAACCGCCGAGCACGGCACCGATGACAACAGGCAACAGAGCGAGTGACTTCCAGCCGAACAGGTTGGGAATGAAGCGAACCTTGGCGGCCACTTTCTGCAAGCCGATGAACAAGGCCACCGTCAGCGCTATCGCGACGGACACGCCAACGAAGGTATGGAAAAAACGGTGCAGTGGATACTGGTGGGTGAGCATGTAATACAGCGGCTCGATATCCACGACCACATTGGCCGCGCAGAAGGCGAGAAAGCTTATGCGGCGTGGCGCCAGTGCATGGAGGGCAGCGCCGGGGCCGAAGTGGAATGGTGTGAATGGCATGCTCTCACCCTTGCATCACATATGACGCCGAATTGACGGTGGGGCGAATTATGCCAAAACGGTTGCCGCGCCGTGGGTGCTTGGTTCCTTGATCTCCGGGCCGGTATCGGGACTGTCCTTGGGCGAACGGCCCACACCTTGCTGTGCTGCGTTCTTGACGCCATGTCGCAGCCCGGCCAATACTCCGCGCGTCGCTGAGACAACAGCGATACGGGTTTGGCGACCTGGATCAACGAAGGCAGACATTCCAGCCGCATTGCGGCCTTTTTCGTCTGCAACACCCTTGGTGCGTCCTGATCAATGGCGGGCCGGGTGGGGAGGGCTTCGGCCCTGCCGGTGCCTTCGTTCCGGTTCGCCAACCCCGCTTTGGCCCGCCCCCCGTTTGGCGACGGAGGGCGAATTCAGTCCGCAACGAAGGAGTCCCCACCATGACCATTTCAGTCCTGGCGTGCTTACGCTTGCACGCGCCTGTTCCACCAAGCCCATCTTCCGGCGCACTTCCCTTCGGGAGGTGCGGGCAATGAGCACGCCACTGCATTTTCCCGCCACCAGCAGTCCGCTGTACTGCCTCGACGATGAAACCGATGCGATGGCCCTGACCGACCAGATGTCAGCCCGCCTCGCACAATTGCAGGCCTTGCTGGCAATGACCTACGGAGATGCCGGCGACGCGTTCCGGCGGATGGCGCAGAGCCACAGGGATGACTACCTGTGGGCCTGCTACATGATCGCGGGAGAAGTCCGCGAACTGGGTGATGCGCTGCTGGTTCAGAGACGCAGGGAGGCTGGACTCAACGCTTGATGCTGTCTTGCACCGAATGCCTGGCGTTTGGTGCGAGATTTCGATACGTTCGCGCGAGTTTATGCCGACAGTTCAGAGATGTTCAGTTGATGAATAGAATTGCGGCCAATTCTTTATTGGCAGCCGTTTCATAAAAGCGCTTAGCTTCAAGAAAATTATCTGTAATGTAGTTCAAGGCGCTATCGCCATCCTCCCAAATCCTGGGGTAGATATCAGCGTTACTCAATGCGGCGGGATCAAATCTATCTCGAAAGTCTGCTTCCGATATTTGGCCAAGTGCAGCTGCCACTTCTTTGACATCGGATGCAGACATTCCCCTGGCCGGGCCGTAACCAACATCCTCTTCGCCGATCGGTACGCCCCCCATGATGACTTGGGCAAGCGGTCCTGCCCCGCCGTACTGCTCCCCTGTAAGCATAAAGTGGATTCCGTGCCACGCTTTATCGAGATCCACAGTTTCAGATGCGCGCGTTTCATAGAGGACCATCGGAACTGACTCAGGATTGGCGTATAGCGAATCCAGTTCGGTTTGGGGCAGCGCTAGCAAATTTCCAATCATTGACATGGGGCTTCTCCAGATATCAACGGTTACGGTCGACGGCTACTACATTCGCAGACTTGCTCGACGTCTTCCCCCGCCCCTTCCTCTCCGACTTCTTCTTCAACCCCAGCGCCGCCAGTTCGTCCGAATCCGGGCCGTAGATTGCCTTGACCTGGCTTTTCACGCCGAGGATCAGTTCGTGGAAGTCGTGCTGGGCGGCGATGAGGGCGTCGCGGGTGGCGGCGTGGGTGTTGCGGGCGTGGAGTTCGGCTTCGTGGGCGGCGTTCAGGCGTTCATAGGCGGCACTGACGGCGGGGAAGCTGTAGTCGTCCTTGTAGGGCTGGTAGTGGGGGATACCCTTGAGGGCGCGATAGGTGTCCTCGTCAGCCCTGAGATGTTGCGGCGACATGCGGACTTTGGTGGGATTGGTCATGGCGTGTGTGCGGTGGGCAAGAGGCTGGAGATGCTGTCCATGCTCGATACACTACGACAGCTTATGCATTTGGGCTGTGACATGACGCACTCGGATGGCCCGACGGGAGTTCAGCGACCGATGATCGGGCTTCGCGGGGAGCGAAGACGATTCGTGGTGTGGCGAAGAGGATTTGGAGGGATGCGATAAGTGCTCTGTGTGCCGGAATGCATTCGGGACGATCGGAACGCCTTCACGAGATGGGAGAACTCATCCTTGCCGGCCGATGCAAGAAGTCCAGACCTTGCGTCCAGTCTGATGCCCGTTGTTCGGAATAGGGTAGCCGTACCAATAAGCGGATTGAATGTTCAGTCTTGCTGCTGTGACAACCACTTCAAGAGCTTTGCAAAGAGTAGATCGGGCTCGACCGGCTTGGGGATGAAATCGTTCATGCCAGCCGCGAAGCACTGCGCTTTGTCCTCTACAAAGGCATTTGCCGTCATGGCGAGAATCGGCGTTGTGGCAAAGTTGGGAAGACGGCGAATTTGCCGGGTGGCCTCCAATCCATCCATCTTCGGCATCTGCATGTCCATCAATATCAGATCGTAAGCATGTTCCCTGGATTTCTCGACCGCCTCAAGTCCATTCTCGGCCACATCGATCCGTGGCCAGATATCGTTCAATAAATCCAGCGCCACTTCGCGATTGACCGGTTCGTCTTCAACCAGAAGAATACGAGATTGTGCATATCCCCTGCGCAGTGCATCCTCGTCCGATTCTATTGCCGCTGGCTCAATAACTTGCTCGTTCAATGTGCCTTTCTTGAGTCGGACAGTAAACCAGAACGTACTACCTACATTAGGTGTGGTCACTACTCCCACATCGCCGCCCATCAGCAAGGCCAGTTTCTTTGTGATCGCCAACCCCAAACCGGTGCCTCCATTCTCCCGAGTGATGGAATTGTCTGCCTGCTCGAAAACCGAGAACAGTTTTGCCACGTTTTCCGGTGCGATCCCGATGCCCGTGTCCTGCACCTCGAAGCGAACCAGAGCGCTGGTAGGGCCATCGTCAGCCAAAGATGTTCGGATCGTGACGTGGCCGGCCTTGGTAAATTTGACGGCGTTGTTGGCGTAATTAAGGATGGCCTGCTGTAGGCGTGTCGGATCACCCAATAGATGGGGCGGGAGGGGCTGGGTTTCGACACGTAGTTCAAGGTGCTTGGCACGGGCCCGTTCCGTCAACATCGAAATGGTATTCGCAACGATCGCCCTGATATTGACTTCCACCTCTTCGAGGGTGAACTTGCCAGCCTCGATCTTGGATAAGTCCAGAATTGCGTTGATTATTTCCAGCAAATGCCGGCCCGCAATATCGATCTTTTCCAGTCGGTTTCCCTGCTCTGGCGTCACTCCCGCTCGTTGCAATAGATAGACCATCCCCGTGATGGTATTCAACGGCGTGCGGATTTCGTGGCTCATGTTTGCAAGAAATGCGCTCTTTGCAATATTGGCAGTTTCTGCAGCCTGCTTGGCAAGGACAAGTTCGCTTGTCCGTTCTGCAACGATGCGTTCGAGATTCTCGCTGTACCTGACGTGTTCTTTCTTTGTACGAGCTTGCGAACGAAGTAGGGCTATCAGGAGTAGGAGGGGGATCGTTCCAAGGGAAAGGGATGTCACTGCGATGACGTCCGCGTATTGATGCCACAGATCTTCCAGCGTTATTTTGCGAGGCACATCAAACGGCGCTATGTGCAAGGTTCGCATCATTTCATCAATAATCTTGTAGTTGCCAGGAATGGTGAAACCCTCAATCTCGGCGGCCTTGGCCACCTCACCACCATGCGGCAGAGACAAGACTGCGCCGGCGATCTGTCGTGCCAGTTCTTCATCAACCCAAGGCATGGCAGCAAGGGCCCATTCGGGGTACAAATGGGTCGAGAGTCGCATGGGGTATGAAGGAATATCGGATGCTTTGAGGATCGTTATTTTTGTTGGGTCAAGCTTATGTTCCTTTACCATCGCTTCGACAATGCCAGTCCGAACGAATGCAGCATCGGCCTTTCCTGCCAACAGCGCCTCGACGGCATTGTCATGGGGCATGCCGGTTTCAACAAGCGTTGCATCGCGTGGCAGTTCGATGCCTAATTTGAAAAGTTCATTCGCTTGTGCCTGATAGCCGCCAACCGATATGGTGTCCGTCAATGCAATGCGCTTTCCTCGTAAGTCGATCAGATCGCGAATATCGTCTCGACTGGACAGGGTCAGGATGACTCCACCAAAATTTGGCAGAACCATATCTCCATCCCTTCCGACAAGGGTCGCCAAGGGAGAATAGAGCCCTTGTTCATAACTCAACTCGATATAGTGTGCCGGCTGTGTCAGAACGATATCTGTATGCTTGGTACGAACCGCTTCACTGAGTTCTTGGTATGTGTATGCCTCAAGAACGATTCTTTGCTTGAGTCCGCGGGCGTTCAAGTAATCCACGAGTGGTTGCCATCGCTTGATAGTCTCAGGCTTTGGGCGGAATGCCAGGACGCCGAAATGAATTTCTTCGTTTTTTTCTTCTGAAACTTTTATTTCTGCGTTAGGGGTGGCAGAGCTTATGCAGGGAAAGCCGAGAAATACGAACCACAGCAGAACAGTGCAGAGTACATGATGTTTCGTTTTTATGGACATGATGACTTATCAAGCAGGGCGCGTCGTTTTTCTACGACCGGACCCGTCTCGATTTTTTGAGCAGATTTTCCACGACGCAAAATGGAGTGCTGGTGGGACGCTATCCATGGCAAAGGTTCTCGAAGATCCTTTCTGGCCATAGACTGCTATAGCGGTGATTAACGCGGATTTCATGCCAAAAGAATGTTCTGCGGCAGTCAGGTATTGTTTAAGTGTGCCGCCGCCTGTTAAGCGAATCGCCGTTAAAAGATAGTTATCTTTTATCCTACTATCTCAATCCTCAGGGGCAACCATCTTTACTAAAACCTACCAAGCTATCGCTAAGCCATTTGATTTAAGTCAACATTACGTCTAGAAGGACCTGGCTTGTTCAGTTATCAAGGCATGCGAATGTTTATGTCTTGTGGGTATTTGTCGGCAGCTCTTTTTGATTGCCGAAAGATGGCTCCTGACCGGAGCATGCTGCATATGCTCGACGCGCTACGCTGGCTTATGCATTTCGGGCTGTGACATGGCGAACCCGGGTAGCCCAAAGTGAGTTCGGCGGGCGGCGATCGGACTTCGTGGGGTGGCGAAGGCGATTCGTGGTGCAACGAAGAGGATTTGGAGGTGTGCAATAAGTGTTCTGCGTGTGCCGAAATTTATCCGGGACGCTCAGAACACCTTCATGAGATGGGAGAAATCATTTCGGGGCGGGCAGAAACAACTTCTGGGATGCGAGATGTTTTGCTGTGCTTGCGGGCGGTGGATGGGCTCAAGGCGTGGTGGTTCGCTGGTGATCGACCCAGATCAACTTGTCGGTGGCAAAGCCCAGCGCTTGCGCCTGGGTCAGCAGTTGCTGGCGAACATCGGCTGGGAGCGTCGTGTCGCGGGCCAGAATCCACAGGTAATCGCGATCGGGGCCGGCGACGAGGGACCAGCGATAGTGCTGTTGATCCAGCGCGACCACGTGATAGCCGCCGTAAAAGGGCCCGAAGAACGAGACCTTCAGTGATCCCGTGTTCTTGTCGCCAGTGAACAGTGCACGGCCGATGGCTTCTTTCCAGGCCTGACGCCGGGTGTCGTAGCCGCGATTGATGACCTTGACGCTGCCGTCGTCCTGTAAGGCGTAGGTGGCATTCACATCGCTCAAGCCGCGCTCGAAGGAATGATCGAGCCGGGCGATCTCATACCACTGGCCGAGGTAACGATCGATGTCGAAAGACGTTACGGGATGCACTCCTTCGGGAGGCATCGTCGAACAGGCAGCCAGTGACAGGGTGATGAGCAGGGTGAGGATGGAGGTACGCATGATCAACATCATACGGGCCGAGGCATGATGAAGCGTACTACCAGAGCGTTGCTGGCCGGCTCTTGCGTTCCAGCATGGGTTGGCTCGCTGTCAGTGCCGGAGCGCCCAGGCGACGCCTTCGGTCGATGCGTAATGCAGCGCGGCGGTCTGACTCGTGAAGCGGGGTTTGAAGCGCATGATCCGGGTGGTGGTGGATGTGCCCCTGCCCGAGTGGATGGATACCGATGCGGCAAAGCCGCCGTCGGAGTCGGGTTTGGTCATGGGGGAGACGCGAAAACGGCCTACGGTGATGGGTGTGGTGTTGTGCATAGTTTTATTGTGTGAAATGGCGTGTGCCATGCAGGATGGATTCGACAGGACAAAATCTGCCGTGTCTGGAGGCGTACTCGGGAAGTGCGGCGTCACGACCAAGCAGATCGGGATGCTTGTGATGTCGTGAGTAGGCCGTGCTTGCCGGTGCCAGACGCGATGACGCGTTGTGGCTCGTCCGCCGGTTTATCTTCAAGAAGAGGAAGGCTTCGCATCCGGGCGTTCCGTTGGCGCCATGGCTGGCGAACTCGGGACGCTGCGTAGGGATGGGAGGGTTACCGCTGCTTGCGCGATGAGCGCTATTGGAATTCACGAAAAGCCCCGGTTGTTGGTGGGCTTCTTGGTGAATTGGTGGCGAACCCTACCATGCATGGGCAGGATTGTGCAATAGGTTTGTGTCGCGATTGTGACGGCGCTTCTGACTTTTGCGTTTCAGGGGTACTCGAAGGATGCAGTGCGATTGGCCCTGGTCTCCGAGCACCTCCGGTGTCTGCTGCGCGTTCAGCGCATCAGTTTGCCGCCGCTGCCGAGGATGGTGACTTCGGCGAAGTGGGAGCCTTGACGTTTGCCGGGGCCGAAGTCGATGGTGTAGCCGCCGGTGTCGTAGTTGTGCAGGCTTTCGAGGGCGGTGGTGAGTTTTTCTCGCGTGGGTTGGGGGCCGGCGCGGCGCAGGCCTTCGACGAGGACTTTGGCGGAGATGAAGCCTTCCAGCGTGGTGTAGGTGAGGCCGGCCTTGGGCTGCAGGGGTTTGGGGAGGGCTTCGAATTCGCGCACCAGCGGCAGCGCGGCGTTGCCGGGGTAGGGCATGACCTGGGAGATGGCGATGCCGGTGGCGTCGGGGCCGAGTTCGCTGGCGAGGGCCTTGACCCCGACCACGGAGACGGCGAACAACTGGGCGGCGCTGCCACCCTGCTTGAGCTTGCGGACGAAGGCGGCGGTGGCCTTGTAGGTGCTGAACATGATCACCGCCTGCGGGTCGGCGGCGCTGATGCTGCGCACGGCGGGGCCAACGTCGAGGCTGTTCTTGTCGAAGGAGCCCTTGGCGGCGATGGTCAGGTTGCGCTTGCGCAGGGCCTTGGTGACGCCGTCCACGCCGGAGATGCCGAGGGTGTCGTTCTGGTAGAAGACGGCGATGCGGGTGACGCCGGTGGTGGTGAGCTGGCGGACGATCTTCTCGGCTTCGTCGCCGTAGCTGGCGCGCACCCAGAAGGTGTAGGGGGAGGACTGGTTGCGCAGGTCGTCGGAGCCGGTGTAGGGGGCGATGGAGGGCACCTTGCGTTCGTCGAGCAGCGGCATCACGGCCCAGTAGTTGGCGGTGCCCATGATGCCGAGGAAGGCCAGCACCTTGTCGTTGTCGAGCTGCTTCTTGACGTTCTGCACCGCGCGTTCGGGTACGTAGGCGTCGTCGTCGCTGACGAGTTCGATCTTCTTGCCGTGGATGCCGCCCTTGCTGTTGATCCACTTGAGGTAGGCCTCGGCGCCGTCGCGCAGTTCGGTGCCGAGTTCGGCCAGCGGGCCGCTGAGGGCGGCGCTCTGGCCGATGCGGATGGTGTCGGTTGCGGCGGGGGCTTCGGGGGCGGCGTGTAGCGGGGGGCTGGCAAGCAGCAGGCTGCCGAGCAGGGTGGTCAGGGCGCCAAGGCCCCGGGCGGAAAATCCCATGACAGTCTCCATGGACAAGGTGGCGGAACCGGTCTGCTGCCGGCTCTCGGTTGTTGGAGGCGCGAGTTTATCCGCAAGCGATGTCTCGCGGATATGGGGCTGTCATGGTTTTGGCGCAATGTCGAGGGTTAGCCGCGTTTTTTCCAGCTGGCGCGGCAGGTGTCCTGCAGGTAGTCGAGGACGTCGCCTTCGTCGTCGAGGTCGAGCTGCATGCGGGCTTCGGGGCCGAGGTCTTCGAGCCACATGCGGCGCACGTCGGCCTGGTATTCGAAGGGGACGACGTGTTCGATGAAGTGGGCGACGGCCTGTTCGTCGAAGCCCTTGTCGCGGAAGTTGTCCCAGATATGCAGGGCGTCCTTCTTGCGCAGGCTGCGGGCCGGTTCGACGCCGGTGGCGATCATCAGCAGCACGCCGCATTGCACGTCGGTGTGGTCGCCCTGGCGGCCGGTGATGTGCTGCCATTCCTCGGCGCGGGCCTTGTCGTGGTGGGTGATTTCGTCGACGGAGCTGGTGTCGAAGAAGAACAGCCCGGAGAAGCGGTCCTGATTGCGGTAGAGCTCGGTGGCGGGGACTTCGCGGATCACCGGCAGCACCTTGGCGATGAAGCGCTCCTTCTCCTTGTCCATCAGGCTGCGCAGGTGGGCGGGGGCGTCCTCCAGCCAGGCGTCGAGGGTCGGGAAGCTGGAGCTGCGTTTCTTGAGGGCGGCTTCGTGCAGTTTCATGAAACGATCGACGCTGAAGAAGCCGGCAGGCTTGCGTTCGCTGAGCAGGATCAGCAGCGCGCTGTTGATCACCGATTCGCAGAACACGTGCCATTCGGTGGCGTCGTCACGGCTCACGCCGAACTTGCCGGCCAGCCAGTAGGCCAGCTCGATGTGGTGCTGATTCTGCTCGCGGGTGCGCCGTTCGGCGAGGTAGCGGGAGTAGCTGATCGGCGTGACCGAGGTGTATTTGTCGAGAAAGTCCTTCTCGTTCTCGCGCAACACCTCGGGGCCGGCCAGCAGGCGTTCGCTGGGCAGGGCGTGGAGCTTGCGCAGGCGGTCGGCGCCGGCCTTGGAGAGGGCCAGCAGCGTCTTGTCGCGCAGCAGCTGGGTGGCGACGTCCATGCGTCCACCGGATTCCGCTTCGAGGGCCAGGCCGACCAGGGTCACCAGCCGGTTGCGGGCGGCTTCCAGCTCGGGGCGCAGGTTGGCGGTGCCGAAATAGGCGGCCAGTTGCACGATGCCCTTGGCGCCTTCCTTGCGGATGCCGTCCAGGCGGGCGGCATCCACTTGGTGGTTCTTCAGCGCGTGGCGCAGCACCCGTTCGAAATAGGGGCTGGTATCGACGGTGGCGAGAGCGGTATCGATGGACATGGGTGTCGGATCAGATCGCGGATTCTTCGTCGTCCTCTTCCAGGCGCGGTACGCCCGGTTCGGTTTCGGCGGGCAGGCGGGCGGCTTCGGCAGCGCGCTGGAGGCGGTCCTGGATCTCGATGACGAGCAGCTCGAAGGTGTCCTGGAACTCGTGGCGCAGCACCCAGGCGGTTTCCATCCAGTCGCCATCGGCCACTTCGGAGCGGGACATGCGCACGCGGGCCATCTCGACGGCGTCGCCGATCTCCAGGCCCTGGTCGAGCTCGTCCACGCGCTCGGCGTCCCAGGTGATGGCGGACTTGGGCGCGAAGGCCTTCTCGGCGTCGATCTCCTGTTCGAAGACGCCGTGGAAGGCGAGGGCGAGCAGGGAGTCGTAGTGGTCGATGAAGTAGTCGGCCAGCAGGCGCACGCCTTCATCGTGCTCGGCGAGGCATTCCAGGACCTCGGCGCAGGACGGGCCGGTGCGGTGCATGACGGCGTTCATGGTGTTGCGCAGGCGTGGCACGTACTTCTCGAGGGGCTCGCCGTACTGGCGCTCGAGGAGGATCGCCTGGACGAACTGTTCGGGGCTGACCAGCAGGTTGATGACCGATTCCTTGCTGGCGTCGAACTCGCGCATGACGGCCAGGACGTCCTTGGGGGCCATCTCGTCGAGCACCGCCACCAGGGCGTGGTCGCCTTCCTGTTCGGCGATGACGGCGAGATTGGCTTCGGCTTCGGCGATTTCGCCGGCCTGGATCAAGGCATGGGTTTGCTTGATGACAAGCTCAGACATGGAGAGAAAACCTTTCGATTAACGGTCGACGGCGTCGAAACCCTGTTCGGACAGCCACTCTTCCCCGGCTTCGCCGAGGTCGTCGCGCTCTTCGTCATCCTCGTCGCTGGTGCTGGGCGCGGCGGCGCGGGCGATGGCACCGCTGCCGAGCATCCATTCGAGCACTGCGGCAGTGACGAGAAAATCGCAGCCGCCGGCCTGCTTGAGGCTCTGCTCGGCGAGCGGCTTGGCCCACGGGGCGAGTTCGAGGGATTCGGTGAGTTCGTCCCAGCTGGGGAAGCTGCCGTCGCCCGGCTCGGTGTGCGAGGCGGCGTGCAAGGCCTTCGGCGCGGTGAAGCGGAAGGCGCCGTGGAGGGCGGAGGCCACCATTTCGGGGGCGGTGTCGATCATCGAGAGCAGGAAGGGGAATTCGCTGTGCTTCTCGCGGACGCGCTTCTTGAGTACGTCCTTGCCTTCCGAGTCGGAGCGCAGGTCGTCGATTTCACTGGCGTAGCGCTCGAAAATGTCTTCGAAGTAAAACGAGGTCAAGAAATTACCTTTTCAATGTACGAGGCCCACAGGGACGTGGCCTCCTGCAGCGGGTCGTCGATGAGGTTGCGTTGGCGCAGGGCGTCGTAGTCGCGGCGCTTGGCCTCGTCGGCCAGCAGATCATAGGCTGTCTGGATGTCGCGGAAGCGCGCCGCCGCGCCCGGATCGGGGTTGCGGTCCGGGTGGTAGAGGCGCGCCGCCTTGCGGTAGGCAGTCTTGATGACTTCCGCCGAGGCGCTCGGGGCGACGCCGAGGACTTCGTAGGGATCGCGCATGGCGGTCAGCCCTGCTTGTTGTTGACCTGGCCGATGCCCAGCCGTTCGCACAGGGCGATGGTGGGGCCGGCCTGGTTCATGCTGTAGAAGTGCAGGCCGGGGGCACCGGCTTCGATCAGCTTGGCGCACAGCTCGCTGACCACGTCGAGGCCGAAGGCCTTGATGGACTCGGAATCGTCGCCGAAGGCTTCGAACTTGCGGCGCATCCAGCGCGGGATCTCGGCGCCGCAGGCATCGGAGAAGCGCGCCAGCTTGGAGAACGAGACGATCGGCATGATGCCCGGCACGATGGGCACGGTGACGCCGAGGCGTTCGCACTCGGTGCGGAAATGCAGGTAGGCGTCGAGGTTGTAGAAGTACTGGGTGATCGCCGAGTTGGCGCCGGCATCCACCTTGCGCTTGAAGGCCAGCAGGTCGTCCTGCGGCGTGCGCGCCTGGGGGTGGTATTCCGGGTAGGCGGCGACTTCGATGTGGAAGTGCTCGCCGGTTTCGGCACGGATGAATTCCACCAGCTCGTTGGCGTAGCGCAGCTCGCCCGGATCGCCGACGCCGGAGGGCAGGTCGCCGCGCAGCGCGACGATGCGGCGGATGCCTTCGGCCTTGTAGCGCATCAGGATCTCGCGGATGTGTGCGCGGGTAGAGCCGATGCACGACAGGTGCGGCGCGGCCTGGTGGCCTTCGCGCTGGATCTCGAATACCGTCTCGAAGGTGCGCGCCTGGGTGGAGCCGCCGGCGCCGAAGGTGACCGAGAAGAACTCGGGCTGCAGCACGGCCAGCTGGGCACGGGTGGCGCGCAGCTTCTCGACGCCTTCCAGGGTCTGGGGCGGGAAGAATTCGATGGAGAAGGGAGTCTTGTTCGGCACGGGATTTCCTCGCGGGCCCGCCGGCGCGCGGCGCCGACGGGCAGGGACCAGCTTAGTAGCGGTAGTGCTCGGCCTTGTAGGGGCCTTCGACGGGCACGCCGATGTAGTCGGCCTGGGTCTGGCTCAGCACGGTGAGATTGGCGCCGATCTTCTTCAGGTGCAGGCGGGCCACCATCTCGTCGAGCTGCTTGGGCAGCACGTAGACGCCGACCGGGTATTGCGCGGTCTTGGTGAACAGCTCGATCTGGGCCAGGGTCTGGTTGGCGAAGGAGTTGCTCATCACGAAGCTCGGGTGGCCGGTGGCGCAGCCGAGGTTAACCAGGCGGCCTTCGGCCAGCAGGATGATGCGCTTGCCGTCCGGGAAGATGATGTGGTCGACCTGGGGCTTGATGTTCTCCCACTCGTACTGGCGCAGGCTGGCGACTTCGATCTCGGAGTCGAAGTGGCCGATGTTGCAGACGATGGCGTTGTTCTTCATCGCCTTCATGTGGTCATGGGTGATCACGCCGACGTTGCCGGTGGTGGTGACGAAGATGTCGCCCATGGAGGCGGCGTCTTCCATGGTGACCACGCGGAAGCCTTCCATCGCCGCCTGCAGCGCGCAGATCGGGTCGATTTCGGTGACCCACACGGTGGCGCCGAGGCCGCGCAGGGATTGCGCACAGCCCTTGCCCACGTCGCCGTAGCCGAGCACCACGCCGATCTTGCCGGCGATCATCACGTCGGTGGCGCGCTTGATGCCATCCACCAGGGATTCGCGGCAGCCGTAGAGGTTGTCGAACTTGGACTTGGTGACCGAGTCATTGACGTTGATCGCCGGGAACTTCAGCTCGCCCTTGGCGTGCATCTGGTACAGGCGGTGCACGCCGGTGGTGGTTTCCTCGGTGACGCCCTTCACCTGCGCCAGGCGGGTGGAGTACCAGGTCGGATCGGTCGCGAGCTTGGCCTTGATGGAGGCGAACAGCACCACGGCTTCCTCGCTGTCCGGCTTGTCCAGCACCGACAGATCCTTCTCGGCACGGGCGCCCAGGTGCAGCAGCAGGGTCGCGTCGCCGCCGTCGTCGAGGATCATGTTGGAGTAGCCACCGTCGGCCCACTCGAAGATGCGGTGGGTGTAGTCCCAGTAGTCGGTGAGGGATTCGCCCTTCACGGCGAACACCGGGATGCCCTTTTCGGCGATTGCGGCGGCGGCGTGGTCCTGGGTCGAGAAGATGTTGCACGAGGCCCAGCGCACTTCGGCGCCGAGGGCCGTCAGCGTCTCGATCAGCACCGCGGTCTGGATGGTCATGTGCAGGGAGCCGGTGATGCGTGCGCCCTTCAGGGGCTGCCTGGCGGCGAATTCCTCGCGGATGGCCATCAGGCCGGGCATTTCGGTTTCCGCGATGCGGATTTCCTTACGACCCCAGTCGGCCAGGGACAGGTCGGCGATAACGAAATCGGTGAACTTTTCAGCCACAGCGTTCATGAGAACTCCTCGAACATGTGGCCGGGAAGGGACTACGCGTGGCTCGGGATGATGGCTCACCGCGTCTCCCCGTGCCCGGCACGGGTTTGCAAACAAGCATGGACGGGTGAGCGCGGTTGCAGGTGGCGCGGAGAGAGACCTCGCGACACCGACATCGAGCCTGGGACGGCGGGCCTTGCACCCGGCGGTCTTGCAGCGCTCCTCGATTCAGGTCGGCGATTATAGCGGATCGACGCTGATTCTCTTGAGAATTTTGCCGCGCATTGCGAGCTGCGATTGGCGCATGGGGCTGCCCTTACAACGCCGCGTCGAGGACCTTGCCGAAGGCTTCCGCTTCCTGGAAGCCGACCACGCGCAGGTTCTGGCGTTCTTCGCCGCCGGGCTTGAAGAAGATGATGCCGGGCGGGCCGAACAGGTTGAAGCGTTTCAGCAGGGCCTTGTCGGCATCATTGTTGGCGGTGACGTCGGCCTGCACGAGCTGGAAGCCGGCCAGGCGCTTGGCGACGGCCGGATCGGCGAAGGTGAAGCGTTCCATCTCCTTGCAGGAGATGCACCAGTCCGCATAGAAGTCGAGCATCACCGGGCGGGTGGAGGTCTTGAGGAGCTGGTCGAGCTCTTCCACCGAGGCGATGCGCTGGAATTTGGTTTCGGCCGCGGCGGGGGCGCCGGCGGCCTGGGCGCGCAGGATGGCGAGGGGCTGCAGCGGATCGCGGGAGCCGGCCATGGCGCCGATGAACAGCGCTGCGCCGGCGATCAGCGCGAGCACGCCGAAGCCTTTCCAGAACCGCTGCCAGCCGCTGGCATGGGGCGGTAGCGGGTCCAGGGCGTGCAGGTAGATCGCCGAGAACACCAGCAGGCCGGCCCAGGCCAGCATCGGCACGACACTCGGCAGCACCGGCGAGACCAGCCAGATGGCGACGCCCAGCAGCATCACGCCGAAGGCGCGCTTGACGCCTTCCATCCACGGGCCGGGCTTGGGCAGCGCGCTGCGCGCCAGTACGCCGACGAGGAGCAGCGGGGCGCCCATGCCGAGGGCCATGATGAACAGCGCGGCGCCGCCGAGCGCGGCGTTGCCGGTCTTGGCGATGTAGAGCAGGGCGCCGGCCAGTGGGGCGGCAACGCAGGGGCCGACGATCAGCGCCGACAGGGCGCCCATCAGCAGGATGCCGCCGGGCGAGCCGCCCTGGTGGTTGACGGTGTCGGACAGGCGGCTCTGCAGCGCGATGGGCAGTTGCAGTTCGTAGAAGCCGAACATGGAGCCGGCCAGCACGATGAAGATCAGCGAGAAGGCGCCGAGCACCCAGGGATTCTGCAGTGCGGCCGACAGCAGTGTGCCGGACAGCCCGGCGGCGACGCCGGCCGCCGCATAGGTGAGGGCCATGCCCAGCACGTACAGGCTGGACAGACCGAAGGCGCGGCCCTTGGTGATCGCATGGCCGTGGCCGACGATGATGCCGGACAGGATCGGGATCATCGGGAACACGCAGGGCGTCAGCGCCAGCAGCAGGCCGAAGCCGAAGAAGCTGAGCAGGATGGTGGCGGTGCTGCCGCCGGACAGCAGGCGGGCGATGCGGCCGGATTCGTCGTGGCCGTCGTCGGCCGGGGCGGCAGCGGTCGGTGCCGCACTGGCGGCGGGCGCGTCGCTCTTGCCCAGCGCACGGGCCAGGAAGCCGCCGGATCCGCCATCTGCACCAGCCGCGGCGATGGTGAAGCTCTGCTTCTGCGGCGGGTAGCAGATACCCATGTCGGCGCAGCCCTGGCTGCTGACCTCGAGCTCGAAAGGCGGCTTGCCGGCGACGATGGGCACCGGCACGACCAGTTCGTGGCGGTAGATCTCCACCTGCCCGAAGGCGTCGTCCTTCTTCGGCTTGCCGGGCGGGATGGCGGGTTCGCCGAAGGTGACGCCCTCGGCCTGGAACTTGAAGCGGTGGCGGTAGAGGTAGTAGCCGTCGGCGATCTGGAAGCGCACTTCGACGGTGTGGTCGTCCACCGCGCGGGCAGACACGCGGAAAGCCTGTTCGACCGGCAGCGGCTCTTCGGCGGCACGGGCGAAGCTGCCGAGCAGGGACAGCGTGAACAACAGCAGGGGCAGCAGAAAAGTACGGATTCGGATCATGGCCGGCAGTGTAGGGGCAGCACGGCCGGGCCGCCCCGCGAATGGATCAAGAAATGGCGCTTGGGCTGTGACAGGCGCCCGGGGTGTTCAGGTGACCACCTGCGTTTCGACGGCGACCCAGGCCAGGTAGCCGGGCAGACCGTCAGTGACAGGGACTGCGATCAGCTCGGGAAGTTCGTAGGGATGGGCTTCCTGCACCGCGGCCTGCAGCTCGGCGTAGCGGCTGCGGGTGGTCTTGATCAGCAGTGGCACCTCGCTGGCCGTTTCGACGGCGCCCTGCCAGCGATAGACGGAGGTGCACGGGGCGAGGATGTTCACGCAGGCCGCCAGGTGGCGCTCGATCAGCAGCGCGGCAAGGGTGTTGGCTGCGGCGGCGTCGGGCAGGTTGGTGAACACCAGCAAGGTGTCGTCGGGTGTGCTCATGGGGTTCTCACTTCAACAGCCGGCGGCGCGTCAGCGCCAGGGCCAGCCAGAAGGCGGCGACCGTGACGGCGGCCAGCACGCCGGCGTGCAGCGGGATGTCGTGCGGCACCTTGCCGAGCAGCAGCGGCCGCGCCAGGCTGACCGCGTGGCTCAGGGGCAGGGCGTCGGCGATGCTGCGCACCGCGGCGGGCAACTGGCTTTGCGGGAAGAACACGCCGGACATCAGGGTCATCGGCGTGATGAAGAGGGTGAAGTAGTACATGAAGAAGTCGTAGCTTGGCGCTACGGCGGTCATGATCAGGCCGAGGGCGGCGAAGCACAGGCCGCTGAGGAAGATCACCGGAATGGCCGCCAGTGCCAGCGGCGAGGCGGTGAAGCCGAAGGCGGCGATCACTGCAAGGATCGCCGTGCCGGCCAGCGTCGCCTTGCTGGCGGCCCACACCAGCTCGGCGGCGACGATGTCGTCCAGCGCGATCGGGGCATTCATGATGGCTTCCCAGGTCTTCTGCACGTGCATGCGCGAGAAGCCGGAGTACAGCGTCTCGAAGGTGGCAGCGTTCATCGTCGAATAGCACAGGGTGCCGCCGGCCAGGAAGGCGATGTAGGACACCCCTTCCACCTGCGGCACCAGCATGCCGAGGCCGTAGCCGAGGCCCAGCATGTAGATCACCGGGTCGGCCAGGTTGCCGACGACGGACGGCAGGGCGAGCTTCTTCCAGACCAGGAAGTTGCGCCGCCACACCGCGGCGAAGCGCAGGGACAGGCGTGGCGGAGCAAAGTGGCCGCGGCGGCCGGACGGTTTTTCCATGGGCGTTCAGTCGCGCAGTTCGCGGCCGGTGAGCTTGAGGAACACATCCTCCAGGTTGGCCGGGCGGTGGAGGGTGCGCAGGCCGGGCTGGTGGGCCAGGTGGGCCAGCAGCGGGGCTGCGTCGTCGGTATAACAGAAGGCGGTTTCTCCGCTGATTTCGCAGCGCTTGCTGAAGTCGGCGGCGTAGCGGGTAGCCCATGCGGCGGCACCGGATTCGGGGCCGGCGGACTGGCCGTTGTCGGTCCATTCGCCGAAGACTTCCACCACCTGCGGTTCGATGTGGGCGGCGATGACTTCCCGCGGGCTGCCCTGGGCGAGGAGGCGTCCAGCGTCGAGGATAGCCAGCCGGTGGGCGAGGCGTTCGGCCTCGTCCATGAAGTGGGTGGTCAGCAGGATCGTCGTGCCTTCCGCGGTGAGGCGCCGCAGGCGTTCCCAGATCAGGTGGCGCGCCTGCGGGTCGAGGCCGGTGGTGGGCTCGTCGAGGATCAGCAGTTCCGGCTTGTTGACCAGCGCGCGGGCCAGTGTGAGGCGCCGTTTCATGCCGCCGGACAGGGACTGGATGCGTGCGTTGTCCTTGCCTTCCAGGCCGGCGAAGGCGAGTAGCTCGGGGATGCGCGGACGGATCTCGCTCTCGCGGATGCCGAAATAGCCGGCGAAGACGACCAGGTTCTCGGCGCAGGTGAAGTCCGGGTCGAGGCTGTCGATCTGCGGCACCACGCCGACCCTCATGCGGGCTTCGCGGGCCTGTTCGGGCACCGGTAGCCCGCACAGGCGGATGTCGCCGGCGGTGGGGGCGGTGAGGCCCAGCGCGCAGCGCAGCGTGGTGGTTTTGCCGGCGCCGTTGGGGCCGAGCAGCGCGAAGCATTCGCCGGGGCGCAGGCTGAGGTTGAGCCCACGCACCACCTCACGGGCTTCGCTGCCTTCGCCGAAGCGCTTGACGAGTCCGCTGATCTCGAGGGGCATCAGTTCGGCGGCGGCGTGGTGGATACGAAGGACGGCCGGGCGAGCAGAGGCTCGGCCCAGGCGGCCAGCGCCGTATGGCGGGAGCGCCAGTTGAACTCGGCGAGGCGCAGGTCCAGGTAGCCGAGGGCGCAGCCGGCGGCGATGTCGGCGATGCTGAGGGCTTCGTCGCCAAGGCCCAGGCGCTGCTCGAGGCGCGTTTCGAGGGCGGCGAGGCCGCGGCGGATCTTGTCGAGCTGGCGCTGGATGTTGGCGTGGTCCTGCTTGGGCAGCGGGCGGCGGCTTTCCAGGAAGGCCGCCACGGCGGCGTCGGTGATGCCGTCGGCGAGGGCCTCGCTCTGGCGCACCTGCAGCGCGGCCAGGCGCTCGGCGGGGATCAGTTCGGGGCCGCCGAGGGTCTCGAGGTATTCTGCGATGACCGGCGAGTCGAACCACTCCTGGCCGTCGTCGGCGACCAGTGCCGGTACCTTGCCGAGGGGGTTGTAGTCGGGTACGTGGGTCTCGGGAACCCATGGGATGTCGACGATCTGTTCGAAGGGCAGGGCCTTTTCGGCCAGGACGACGCGGATTTTGCGTGCGTAGGGGCTGGTGAGGGAAACGACGAGTTTCATTGTTTTTGTGCTGTCAGAGAGGGCGCCATGCCCGTTCGATGATGCTACGGATGATGTGCAGCTTGCCGTGGAAGAAGTGGTCGGCACCGGGGACGACGACGACCGGCAGCTCCTGCGGTTCGGCCCATTCCATTACGTTGGCGAGGGCGACGGTCTCGTCCCGCTCGCCATGGATGATCAGGCTGTCCTTGGGCACCGGCAGCGTGGTGTAGCTGCGTGCGCCGGTGACTTCGCCGGCGGCGGTGCCGACCAGCACGATGCGGCCGGGCGGCGTGACGCTGTCGGCCAGCCGGGCGGCGACGCGGGTCTGCACGTAGGCGCCGAAGGAGAAACCGCCGAGGGCCAGCGGCAGGCCGCCCCAGCGGCTCTGGGCCCAGGCGATGACGGCGAGCATGTCCTCGGTCTCGGCGCCGCCGTTGTCATGGGTGCCGACGCTCTTGCCGACGCCGCGGAAGTTAGGGCGTAGCGCCGCGTAGCCCAGGTCGCGGAAGGCCCGCGCCAGGGTGTGGGCAACCTTGTTGGTGTTGGCGCCGTGGAACAACGGGTGCGGGTGGCAGACGAGGGCAATGCCGCGGACTTGGTCTGGCGTGTCGATGATCAGTTCGATCGGGCCGTCGGGGCCGTTGATGAGGGCGGTTTCGGTAGCAGCCATGATCAGATCTTCAGGCGTTCGACGATGCGGCCGTGTTGCAGGTGCTCGCTGATGATTTCATCCACGTCGGATTTGTCCACGAAGGTGTACCAGACGTTGTCGGGGTACACCACCAGTACCGGGCCTTCGTCGCAGCGGTCGAGGCAGCCGGCCTTGTTGATGCGTACCTTGCCCTTGCCCTTCAGGCCCAGTGCGGCGATGCGGTCCTTGGCGTAGGTCTGCAACTCGATGGCGCCCTGGGCCGCGCAACAGGTTTCGCCGGGGCCGCGCTGGTTGCAGCAGAAGAAGACGTGGTGCTTGAAGTAGCTCATGGGCGGGTCTCCGGGGGAGCGGTTCTGATTGTTGGAGTGTGGTCGCGATTATCGGCCAATCGCCGGTCCTGCGGGAGTCGGGTGAAGCCCGGGATCAGGAGCGGCGGCCTTTATCTTCCAGTGCGTTGGGGCCCGTCAGGCCCAGGTAGGCAAAGGCCGCGAAGGGCCACAGGCTGGCCGTGAGCTGGGTAAGACCGTGGAAATTGAGGAAGTTGCCGTGGCGGATCAGTTCCACGTCGCTGGGCAGGAAGGGGTTCTCGGGGGCCAGGTTGACCAGCGCCGTGCCGACCAGCAGCGCCATGCCGGCCAGCATGCCGTGGCTGCGCTTGGGCAGCAGCAGGCACACGCCGAGCAGCGCCGCGCCGGCGGCAAGGCCGATCTGCCCACCTGGGGTCATCCAGTGGAAGGGCTCGCCGGGGGAGAAGAAGGCCGCGGCGGCGAGGGTCTTGGCGCCGAGGCCGAGGAGTACCAGCGTGGCCAGTGGCCACGGGCTGAAGCGGCGCATCACGCAGCTGGCGGTGAGGCCGACGGCCAGCAACTGGCTGGTGGCGATGGCAGCTTCCACCTTGACGAAGCGGGTCGGATTGAATTGCAGTGGGGTTGGCAGATCGAACAGGCGGCGCAGGTCCCCGGTGGCGAACAGCAGGCTCTCGGGGGTCAGCAGGGTGAGCAGCCACAGGCCCATCAGCACCAGCCCGATCTCGCCCGCGTGGCCGGGGACGATGCGTCGCTGGCGCCAGCGGGTGAGGCCGCTGTCGGGGGCGAACAGGCGTTCGCCCCAGCGGGCGCCGGCCAGCGCGCCGAGGATGCCGCCGATGGTGTTGCAGCCCACGTCCACGTTGGACGAGACACGGGTGGGCAGGAAGTTCTGCAGGGTTTCCACCGACAGGCTCAGGCTGGCGGTGAGCAGGATTGCCAGCAGCACCGCCAGCACGCGGGGCAGGCGGCCCAGGGCGGGCACCAGGGCGAAGCTGAAGGGCACGATGCCGATGACGTTCACCACCAGGTCCACCCAGCTGTAATAGCGCGGCCACGGGGCGGACAGGAATTCGAAGAGCGGCAGGCCGGGGTCCCGCCAGCCGGTGAAAGGATGCAGGCAGGCGTAGACGATCAGTATCCCGATGGCGGCGGCGAAGTAGGCGGCGAGCGGAGAACTGTGGCGTGGCGAAGGCATCGGGCTGGCTGGAGAAGCGCGTCAGGCTTCATTCTAGCCGCGGACAAGGGTTTGGGGCGGCGGACCCCGGGGGATGGCCGGGATGCTGGGCCGCCCGCCGCGGCCGCCTCAGGCCGGGTGGGCCGGAGTGCGCTTGCCGAAGCTGGGGCGGAAGGCCGCGAGGCGTGCCAGCAGCGCATCCCAGTCCACCGCGTCGAGGGTGTTCTTGACCAGCAGGCCGAGGTCTGTCTCGCCTTCCATCAGCAGGCGGCGGCTGAAGAACAGGGTGTCCGGGTCTTCCTCGCGCAGCGCGAGGGCGAGGTAGTCGCGGGTGGTGGCGGAGATGGTCAGGTCCGGCTGGCGTGGGTCGAACAGGGGGCGGAAGCCCCGCGCCGTGAAGGTGAAGCGCAGCGCCAGGCCGGCGTCGGTGACCTTGAGGAGCAGGCGCTTGCCGGTCAGGGGCTCCAGCGTGTCGCGCGGCAGGATGCGGTCGAGGGTCAGGTTGAGGCCGCCGACCAGCGCCAGCGTCGGCGGCAGCTGGGGCAGGCGGGCGCCGATGCTGGCAATCGGTTTGGGCAGGGTGAAGGCGGGCAGTTTCATGGTCGGGCGCTCCGGAAGATCAGGCGGTGACGAGTTGTTCGACGCCCGGCCGGCCGTGCCAGAAGCCGTTGCACGGTGCTTCCGGCAGCAGCGGACGGGCACTTTGTAGAGCTTCGGCGGGCGGCAGTTGGCCGGCCAGGGCCTGGCGGAACAGGTCGATGACCTCGGCGGTGTGATCGCCCTGGGGGCTGATGCGCAGGATGTCGAGGCCGTCGGCCTGCACTGCGGGCAGGTCGCCGAGCAGGGTGTGTACGTGGGCGGACTGGGTCTGGATGCCGTTGAGGGTCAGGAAGGGCTCCCCTTCGCGGGTCTTCAGCGGAATGCCGTCGGCGAACTGCAGGCAGCGGAACTCGCAGGTGTCCTTCTGCAGGTTGTAGTGGCGGGCGGTGAAGCAGCGCGCCGAGAAGGCCAGCGGCAGGCGGCCGTGGGCGAAGACTTCGACTTCCATCGGCTGGCCGAGACCACCGCGCAGTTGGGCGATCTGCTGGCGGGACATCTCCGGCGGGGCGACCCAGCGGCTGGCGCCAAGTTCGGCGAACATGCCCAGGGTTGCTGGGTTGAAGATGTTCAGCGTCGGGCCGGCGATCCAGTCGGCCACCGGCGCGTCGCCGCCGGTGAGCAGGCGCACCGCGCCCATGTCGTTGGCCTCGACGCGGAAGCGGCCGTTGGCGACGATGCGGCGCAGGGTCTTGAGGTCGGACTCCGATTCGACCAGCACCTGGCTGGACAGCACGACTTCCTTGCCAGCGGCGGCGAGGGTTTCGGCCACTTCGAGCCAGTCGCTGAGGCGCAGTTCGTGGCGGCGGGAGCACACCGTCTCGCCGAGATAGACAACATCCAGCGGTGCGTCGGCCATGTCGGCGTAGAAGGCGAGCGTGGCCTGGCGGGGCCAGTAGTAGAGCAGGGGACCGAGGGCGAGTTTCATCGCATTCCAATAAAACGATGGGCCGTCCCGAGTTTTATTGGGCCCCCGCTGGGGGGCCTGACGCGGAGCGGCAGGTTTGGGGGGAGCCTACTTCCAGGGACGGTAGTAGGCGCCGAGGGTGTGACTCTGCCCTTCGGACACCTTGTTGAGTTCGGCCATCCAGGCGGCCTCGACGCGGAAGGGGGCGGTGTCGGTTTGCAGGCGGTCGATGGCGGCGCGCCATACCTTGGTGACCTGGGTGACGTAGGCGGGGCTGCGCTGGCGGCCTTCGATCTTGATCGCGCGCACGCCGACGCGGGCCAACTCGGGCAGCAGTTCCAGCGTGTTGAGGCTGGTGGGTTCCTCGATGGCGTAGTAGGTCTCGCCATTCACGTCGAAGCGGCCCTTGCAGAGGGTCGGGTAGCCGGCCCGCTCGCCGTCGGCGAAGCGGTCGATGAGGATGCCGTTTAGGCGGGTTTCCATGCCCTTCGGGGTCTGCTCCCAGCGCACGTGCTTGCCCGGCGAGCAGGCGCCGTTGCAGTTGGGGGACTCACCCGTGGCGTAGGCCGACAGCGCGCAGCGCCCCTCGACCATCACGCACAGCCCGCCGAAGCCGAACACCTCGATCTCCACCGGGGTGTTGGCGATCACGTGCTCGACCTGGGCCAGCGACAGCACCCGCGGCAGCACCGCGCGCGAAATACCGAAACGTTCGTAGTAGAAATTGATGGCGTCGTAGCTGGTGGCCGAGCCTTGCACCGAAAGGTGCAGGCGCAGTTGTGGGTGGGTCTTGCGGGCATAGGCCATCAGGCCGGGGTCGGCGAGGATCAGCGCGTCGATGCCGCAGTCGGCGGCGCGGTCGATGGCGCGGGTCCAGCTGGACCAGTTGTCGGTCTGCGGGTAGGTGTTGAGGGCCAGCAGCACCTTGCGGCCACGGTCGTGGGCGTAGCGCACGCCGTCGGCCATCGACTTGTCGTCGAAGTTGAGGCCGGTGAAGTTGCGGGCGTTGGTGGCGTCCTTGAAGCCGAGATAGACGCAGTCGGCGCCGTTGTCGATGGCGGTCTTGAGGGCGGGCAGGCTGCCGGCGGGGCAGACCAGTTCGATCGGATGCGGGGGAGTCATGGGTTCCGGGCGGCGAAAAATGACGCCGGCGGACTATAGGCGCGCCCCGGCGGGCAGACCTTGACCGCGGTCAACGGGGCGCCGGGTCGAGGCCGAAGCGGGGGCGGCCATTTGCCAAATGTGTCGGGCGGTTTCGGAACATGGGCATTTTTTGCACGCCGGCGCATACTTGCCTGAGAGGAAAGTTATCGGTTTGGCTTATGACTTCGTCCGTGCCCGTGTCGCGTTGTCGCTTCCTTTTGTTGATTGCCCGCGAGCCCATCACCGGGGGCTGCCGCCCTGCATGATGTGCATGTCGAAGGGCATGCGCCGATGAGCGGCGCCCGTTTCCTGTCCCTGCGCTGGCGTCTGCTCGGACCCCTGCTGGCCCTGTGGGCGATGGGGATGGGGTTGCTGGTCGGCGTTCTGTACTCGGGGATCGTGGAGCGCTTCCAGATCCTCGTCGAGCAGCGTGCCGAGGCGACCGTGTCGGCTGTCCATGCCGCGGCGGAGATCGCCCAGGATTCCGCCGATCTGCGCCGTCTCGTGTCGGCGCTGGGGGCTGCGCGGGACGTGCAGCGCCTGGTGTTGGCGGCGGGTGAGCCGGGCCGCGTCATCGCCGCCAGTGACCACGACTGGATAGATCTGCCGTTGACGGCGCTGCCCGACCGGGCGCTGGCGGCCAGTCTCGGCAGTGTGCAGGCGTCCCGTCACGGCGTGCGGGTGCTGGATTCGAGCCGCCGCAGCCTGGTTGTGTTGGAACCGGTGCCGCTGCACGGCGCAGGGGGCGATAGCGGCCGCCTGGACGACGGCGCACTGTTCCTGCGCCTCGATGCGGGCAGCCTGTGGCAGGCCGCCGAGGAAACGGCGCTGCACTTGTCCGTCGGGCTGGGGGCGGTGGCGAGCCTGGTGGCCGGCCTGATCTATCTGTTGCTGTCCCGCTACGTGCTGCGTCCGGCCGAGGCCATCCGTGCGGCCCTAGGGCGCCGCCGGGCACCCGGCGGCGAGGATGCCGAGATCCGCATGCCGGTGGTGCGCCGGGACGAACTCGGGGAACTGGCCGAAACCCTTGACGAAACCCTGTCTGCGCTGCGTGCCCGCAACCGTGACATCGAGCGCCTGCAGCGCCTGCACCACACCTTGTCGGTGACCAACAAGGCGATCGTGCATGCTCGTGATGCGGACGCGCTGTTGCCCCAGGTATGCCGTATCGCGGTCGAATTCGGTGAGCTGGACCTGGCCTGGATCGGCTTCCCTGAGATCGAGGGTGGTGTCCTCAGGCCGGTGGCCATGTACGGCAAGTGCCGCGACGGTGGTACGGATCTGGGCTGTCTGCCCACGCACCGTGTTCCGGCCGAGGTGCTGATCGTCAATGACCCGGCTCTGCCCGGCGTGGTGGAGGCGTGCCCGGACGGCCTTGGGCGCGACAAGGCTGCCGGTTCCTTCGCCCTGTTTCCGATCCGTGACTGTGGCGGGCCGGACGGGGCACTGGTGCTGTGCAAGGCCAAGAAGCACTTTTTCGACGCGCAGACGGTGGCTCTGCTCGACGAGATGAGCACCGACATCGGCATCGCCCTCCGCAATTACCGTCGCGACGAGACGCTGCGGCTGGCGGCGAAGGTCTTCGAGAACAATTCGGAAGGCATCGTCATCATCGATCCCGAACGGCGGGTGGTGATGACCAACCGGGCCTTCACCGCGCTCACCGGCATTGCCGGGCAGGATGTGCGCGGAAGGCCCCTGGCGCTGTTCGATCCGCAGGTGCATCCGCGCGGCTTCGCCAGCCGCATCCGCGCCGTGGCGCTGCAGGACGGCCTGTGGCAGGGCGAGGTGTGGATACGCCGGGCCAGCGGCGAGAGCTTCCCCGCTGACATGTCGATCAGCGTCGTGCGGGCCCCCGATGGTCCGGCCTTCCACTACGTCGGGGTGTTCTCCGACATCAGCCGGCGCAAGGCCGATGAGGCGCGCATCCGTTTCCTGGCCAACCACGATTTCCTTACCGGCCTGCCATCGCGGGCTGCGCTGCAGCCGACGATGGCGCACGCTGTGGAGGAAGCGAGGCGGGATGGGCGGCGGATCGGGCTGTGCTTCCTGGATCTCGACCGCTTCAAGAATATCAACGACACCCTCGGCCATCACGTCGGCGACCAGTTGCTGGTGGAGGTCGCCCAGCGCTTGACCTCGGTGCTGCGTGAAGGGGAGTGCGTGCTGCGCCACGGTGGCGACGAGTTCGTCGTGGTGGTGCCCGAGCAGGGCGGCCCCGCGGATCTCCAGGCCGCGGGGGAGCGTCTGCTGGCGGCTCTGGATGAACCTTTCCGCCTGGCCGGATGTGAGTTCAGCCTGTCCACCAGTGTCGGTGTGGCGATCTATCCGGATCATGGCGAGGATGCGGAAATCCTGCTCGACCGGGCCGATATGGCGATGTACAAGGCCAAGGAAGAGGGGCGCAACGGTGTGCAGTTCTTCACCGAGAGCATGGCCACCGCGACCAGCGAGCGCTTGTCCATCGAGCACGCGCTGCGCCGGGCGCTGGAGCGCGGCGAGCTGGCGCTGAACTACCAGCCGGTGGTGGCAGTCGACGGCCGGCTGATCGCCGCCGAAGCCCTGCTGCGGTGGACCCACCCGGAACTCGGCAACGTACCGCCAGCCCGCTTCATTCCGTTGGCCGAGGAGAGCGGGCTGATCCTGCCCATCGGCGCGTGGGTGCTCGACACCTTGTGCCGCCAGCTGGCGGCCTGGCGGGCGGAGGGGCGCCGCATGGTGCCGGTGGCGGCCAATATCTCGCCGCTGCAGTTCCGTCGTGCCGATTTCGTCGCCACCGTGGCGGCGGCGCTGGCGCGCCACGGCGTGCCGCCTGAACTGCTGACCCTCGAGGTCACCGAGAGCATGGTGATGGCCGATGTGGAGCAGGCCGCCCACCAGCTCGCCGAGTTGAAGGCGCTGGGCCTGTCGATTGCCATCGACGATTTCGGTACCGGCTATTCGAGCCTCGCCTACCTGCGGCGCTTCCCCCTCGACAAACTGAAAATCGACCAGTCCTTCGTGCGGGCGATCAATGCCGGGCCGGAGGATAGGGCGATCGTCGCGGCCATCGTCGGGCTCGGCCACAACCTGGGTCTTGGCCTGGTGGCGGAAGGTGTCGAGAGCGCAGCGATGGCCGACACGCTGCTCGATCTGGGTTGCGATTCGCTGCAGGGTTGGCACTTCGGCAAGGCGGAGCCGGCGGAACGCTTCGCCGAGCGTTTGGCATAAGGCGGAAAAGCTACGCCTTCGTGGCTCCCCCGCGGACCCCGCTCGTCCCTATAATCCGCGGATTCGCCAACGCTTTTTCCATTTTTCCCGATGCTGTTCTGGTTCGTCATCGCCTACTGGCTGATCTCGGTGGCCATCGGCCTCATCGCTGCCACGCGGGTCCACAACACCAAGGACTTCGCCGTCGCCGGCCGTCATCTGCCCTTCTACATGGTCACCGCCACGGTCTTCGCCACCTGGTTCGGCTCGGAAACGGTGCTCGGCATTCCGGCGACCTTCCTCAACGAAGGCCTCCACGGGGTGGTTGCCGATCCCTTCGGCTCGTCCCTGTGCCTGATCCTGGTCGGCCTGTTCTTCGCCGCGCCGCTGTACCGCATGAATCTGCTGACCATCGGCGATTTCTACAAGCGGCGCTACGGGCGGACCGCGGAGGTGCTGACCACGCTGGCCATCGTGATCTCCTACCTCGGCTGGGTGGGCGCCCAGATCACCGCCCTCGGGCTGGTTTTCAACGTGGTGTCGGGCGGGGAGGTGAGCCGCCTGGCCGGCATGTGGATCGGTTCCGGCACGATCCTCATCTACACACTGTTCGGTGGCATGTGGGCGGTGGCGATCACCGATTTCCTGCAGATGATCATCATCGTCATCGGCATGCTGTGGATCGGCGGCGAGGTCAGCAGCATGGCCGGCGGCGTCGGGGCGGTCGTCAATCACGCCCTGAGTGAAGGCAAGTTCGCCTTCCTTCCCCCGGCCGACCCGAAAGAGATGATCGCCTTCTTCGCCGCCGCGGTGACCATGATGTTCGGCTCCATCCCGCAGCAGGACGTGTTCCAGCGCGTGCAGTCGGCCAAATCCGAGAAGATCGCGGTGTGGGGTTCGGTGCTCGGCGGCAGCCTGTATTTCGTGTTCGCCTTCGTGCCGATGTTCCTGGCCTACTCGGCGACGCTGATCTCGCCCGACATGGTGGCGCGCCTGATCTCGTCCGATTCCCAGATGATCCTGCCCGAGCTGGTGCTGAGCAAGGCCCCGCTGGTGGCCCAGATCATGTTCTTCGGTGCGCTGCTGTCGGCGATCAAGAGCTGCGCGTCGGCTACCCTGCTGGCGCCGTCGGTGACCTTCACCGAGAACATCCTCAAGCCGGCGCTGCCGCATCTCACCGACCGCAAGTTGCTGTTCTGGATGCGTGTGGTGACCTTCAGCTTCACCGTGCTGGTGACCTTCTATGCGATGTACTCCAAGGCCAGCATCTTCAAGATGGTCGAGAACGCCTACCAGATAACGCTGGTGTCGGCCTTCGTGCCCTTGCTGTGCGGCCTGTACTGGCGGCGGGCGACCAACCAGGGGGCGCTGGCGTCCATCTTCTGCGGCATTGGCGTGTGGCTGGCGGTGCTCCTGGCTGGCGGTGATGATCCCTTCGTGCCCGCGCAGCTGGCGGGGCTGATGGCCAGTGCGGTGGGGATGGTGCTCGGTTCGTTGGCGAAGCAGCTGGTCCATCATGACATCCACGTGCATGATCGCTTGCTCCAGGGCCACTACGCGGCCGAAACCCACGGTCTCGCCCACGAGGGGATCGGGGTAGTGCACAAACATGGCGGATAACGGCGGATCGCCTCTCTCGTCCTGTCGTCAGTCCGGAACCTTGTCCGCTTTCAACCGTCAGTCGTGATAACGCCTTCCTGCCAGGATTCCGCCTTGACCTCGTCCGCGCCTTCGCCCAAGACCATCGCCATCGCCCTCACCGGGGCGTCCGGCATGCCCTACGGGCTGCGCCTGGTGGAATGCCTGCTGGCCGCGGGCTGCCGGGTGTGGTTGCTGTATTCCCAAGTGGCGCAGATCGTCGCGAAGCAGGAGATGGATCTTGCCCTGCCGTCCCGGCCGACGGAGGTGGAAGCCCTTCTGAGCGAGCGCTTCGGTGCGGCAGCCGGGCAGTTGCGGGTGTTCGGCCGTGAGGAATGGTTCGCGCCGCCGGCTTCTGGTTCCAACCCGCCGGACGCGATGGTGGTCTGTCCGTGTTCGATGGGCTCGCTGGCGTCAATCGCCGCCGGCCTGGCCGGTAACCTCATCGAGCGGGCTGCTGACGTGGCGATCAAGGAAGGGCGCAAACTGATCCTGGTGCCGCGGGAGACGCCGTTTTCGCCGCTGCACCTGGAGAACATGCTGCGCCTGGCCCGCATGGGCGTGGTGATCCTGCCGGCCAATCCGGGCTTCTATCACCGGCCGCAGACGGTCGGGGATCTGGTGGATTTCGTCGTCGCCCGGGTGCTCGACCAGTTGGCCGTACCCCACGAGCTGATGCCGCGCTGGGGAGAGAGCGATGATTAGGGGCGGATCCACCCGCCCCCGGGGCGGGCCGCTCCGGGGGCGCATGAACTCGCGCCGGCAGGGAGGCCGCGCCGGTTGACAGGAGTGACACCATGTATGACACCGTCGAGATCCCCCTCTTCCCACTGCATACGGTGCTGTTCCCCGACGGCGTGCTGTCCCTCAAGCTGTTCGAGGCCCGCTACCTCGACATGGCGGCGCGCTGCATGCGGGCCAATTTACCCTTCGGCGTATGCCTGATCCAGGAGGGCGGCGAAGTCGGCAATCCGGCTGTGCCCTACGAAACCGGTACGGTGGCGCGCATCACAGATTGGGACATGTCCCAGCCCGGCCTGTTGTTCATCACCTGCCGGGGGGGCGAACGCTTCCGCATCGTGTCCCGGGACATTCATTCCGACCGCCTGCAGACAGCCCGTGTAGAGGTGATCCTCGAACCACCGGTGGAATCGGTCCCGGACGAACTGCATGGCCTGCTACCTTTGCTGCGCGCCATCGTGGCCGACGCTGGCGACGAGATGTTTCCGTCCCCCCACCGTTTCGACGACGCCAGCTGGGTTGGCTACCGCCTCGCGGAGATCCTGCCGATCCCGGTGAAAGCCCGCCAGCGCCTGCTCGAACTGCAGGACCCGCTGTCCCGGCTGGAGATCATCCACGCCTACCTGCAGCAGCATCAGCTGATCGACAGCCGCGATTGAGCCGTGTGGGCGGCGGCTGCAGCCCCGCCGTGGTCATGGTTTGCCGAACAGGTCGTCCTGCACCAGTTGTTCGAGCAGCTTGCGGATCGGCGCCGGCAGCGCGGCATCGACGAGGCGGTCGAGGGGCTGCCACAGGCGGCCGTCTTCGGCGACCGTGGGGGTGGGCGGTGCGACTTCGAGGGCTTCGGGCTGCAGCGTCAACGTGAAATGCGTGAACACGTGGCGGAAGGGCGTCAGCGGCGTGCACTGGCGGACGTCCAGGCCGTAGTGGCGGGCCACCCATTCGGCGCTGTCGGCGTCCTCCGGCAGTTCGGGCAGACTCAGCAGACCGCCCCAGATGCCGCTCGGCGGGCGGCGTTCCAGCAGTACGGCACCATTGGCGAGGATGGCGGCGAAGCGGCCGCTGCGCTGGGGGCTTTCCTTGCGCGGGCGTGGGGTCGGCAGGTCGGCGACGCGGCCGTCGCGCAGCGCCACGCAGCGTTCGGCCAGCGGACAGCGGGCGCAGGCGGGCCGGCCGCGAGTGCAGATCGTGGCGCCGAGGTCCATCTGGGCCTGGGTATAGACGCCCACGTCCCGTTCCGGCAGCAGGCCTTCCGCCAGTTCCCAGAGGCGGTTCTCCACGGCCTTGGCGCCGGGGAAGCCGTCGATGCCGAAGACGCGGGTCAGCACGCGCTTCACGTTGCCGTCGAGAATCGCCGCCCGCGTGCCGTAGGTAAAGGCGCTGATCGCCGCCGCCGTCGAGCGCCCGATGCCCGGCAGCTCGGCGAGCTGCGCCGGATCGGCCGGAAAGACGCCGCCGTGGCGGGCCATCAGGGCCTGGGCGCATTTGTGCAGGTTGCGCGCGCGGGCGTAGTAGCCGAGGCCGCTCCACAGGGTCAGTACATCTTCCACCGGCGCCCCGGCGAGGCTGGGCAGATCCGGGAAGCGTTCGAGGAAGCGCGCGTAGTAGGGGATGACGGTTTCCACCTGGGTCTGCTGCAGCATGATCTCCGACAGCCACACCCGGTAGGCATCATCCGTCTGCCAGGGCAGGTCGTGGCGGCCGTGCTGGCGCTGCCAGGCGATCAGGGTTTCCGCAAACGTACTCAATTTCGCAAGCTCTCGACGCTGGCCCGCGGGGCGGCGATAATTTCAATCCCCCCAACTGGATTGCTGCCCGCCGTGATGGCGCGCGGACTACCCGATTTCATATGACCTCTCCCAAGAATGATCCGGCGGTACGCGCCTTTCGCGACACGCTGGGCATGTTTCCCACCGGCGTGACGGTGATTACCGCCCGCGCGCCGAGTGGCGAGCCGATCGGACTCACCGTCAGCTCCTTCAATTCGGTGTCCCTGACGCCGCCGCTGGTGGTGTGGAGCCTGTCCAAACACCTGCCGAGCGTGCCGATCTTCGAAAACGCCGCAGTGTACGCGATCAACATCCTTGCCGATGATCAGCAGGACATCTCCCAGCGCTTCGCGAGCCGCAACGACGACAAGTTCGCCGGACTGCCCTTCACCGAGGGCCTGGACGGCGTGCCGCTGCTGCCGGGCTGTGTGGCCTGGTTCGAATGCCGCCAGTTCGCCCGCCACGAGGGCGGCGACCACGTGGTGTTCATCGGCGAGGTAGAGCGCTTCGACCGTCAGCTCGACAAGACGCCGCTGGTCTTCCAGGGCGGTGCCTACCGCCGTCTGGCCTGAAGCATGGACGCGCTGCGCTGGATCGAGACCGGCAGCGGGCCCAGTGGGCTGCTTTTCCTGCATGGGGTCAGCGGCGGCGCGGCCGGCGCGCTCGACATCCTGCCGCAGATGACACCGCCGGGCTGGCGCGGCCTGGCCTGGGACATGCCCGGCTATGGCGCCAGCGCACCGCTGGAACTGGTCAGCTTCGACACCCTGGCCGGTGCGGTGGTGGACTTGCTCGACGAGGCCGGCCTCGACAGCGCGGTGCTGGTCGGCCACAGCATGGGCGGCATGATCGCGCTGCAGACGGCGGTGCGTTTTCCGGAGCGGGTCGCGGGCCTGGTGCTGGCCTGCTGCACGCCGGCCTTCGGCGCCGCTTCGGGGGCGTTGCAGAAGGCCTTCATCGATCGTCGCCTGGGTCCCCTGGACGATGGGGTCAGCATGCGCGAACTGGCCATCGAGCTGATTCCGACGATGGTCGGCCCGGGCAGCGAAGCCGAGGTCGTGCATGACGCCGTGGACTTGATGGCGCGGATTCCGCCCGACAGCTACCGGGCCGCGATGCATGCGCTGGTGCGTTTCGACCAGCGGGCGGCCTTGTCCACACTGGACATGCCGGCGCTGGTGCTGGCTGGCACCCACGACACCGTATCCACGCCGCAGGTGGTGCGCCGCATGGCCGAACGCCTGCCGCTGGCCACCTACCGGGAGCTGGACGCCGGCCACATGGCGCCTTTCGAGGAACCGGAAGCCTTCGCCGCCGCGGTCCGTGCTTTCCTTGCGGACCTCGATAACCTGCCTGTCACCGGCGCCCGCTAGGCTTCGATATTTTGCCCGCCATGGAAGAAAGCCCCTTCAAAGGCAAGACCGGCCTGACCCGCGTGTGGAACGCCTTCCACTACTCGATGGCCGGGCTCGGCGCCGCCTACCGTAACGAGGACGCCTTCCGCCAGGAAGTCTGGCTGGCCATCGTGCTGATCCCGCTGGCCTTGTTCCTGCCCGCCAGCAGCATCGGCAAGGCGCTGATGATCGCCAGCGTGCTGTTGGTGATCATCGTCGAGCTGATCAATTCCGGCCTCGAAGCCACCGTGGATCGCATCTCCCTCGAACATCACCACCTGGCCAAGCGCGCCAAGGACATCGGCAGCGCAGCGGTCTTCGTGGCGCTGGTAAATGTGCTGGCAGTGTGGGGGCTTGTGCTGTTCGGCTAAGCAGGAAAAATCGTCATGAGTACCGTGTCCGGTAAGAAGCCCTGCGTCAATTGCACCTGCGCCACCACCGGTTTCTGTCCGCGCGGCGTGGGCGCCAACATTCCGCCGGAACTGGCGGCGCAGCAGGATATGGCGCCGGCGAAGCCGCTGTCCGCCGGCCAGCAGCGCCGGGAGCAATTGCGCCAGCTGCCGGGCAACCGCCGCAGGATGCGTTTCTGACGGATTCCCGGCAGGGGATGTCCTCTGCGGGATGAAGGATGTCCTGTGGGGGAGTCATCTCCTCCCGCGGTCCGCCGAAGGGCGGGTGAATTCGCGTCCACGGGGTCCGTCATCCTCTGCCCGGCGTGAGAGAATTCGCTCCCCCTGTTTCCGGAGCCTTCCATGTCCGAGTCCACCCAGGCGATTGCCGACCTCGTCATCCACCGCCTGATCCGTGCCGCCGAAGGCGCGTCCACGGTCGAGTTGCGGCCGGCCTCCAATCCCGTCGACGAACCCGCCGCGCGCCTGATGGAGCGCCTGTGCCGGCATTTCGCCGAGCGGCCGGGCAAGGGCTATGGCTGGTTCGAGAAGGACGAGCGGGCTTTCCCGATGCCGCGTCTGGTGCGCGAGCACGCGGTGGACGGCAGCATGGATTTCGCGACCCTGTCCCGCGAGATGGTGACCCACCTGCAGCAGCGCCTCGACGAGGACAAGGTGGATGACGGCGGCTATGTGCTGATCGCCCGCGCCACCATCTTCGGCGCCGACTGCCTGTATGTGGCCCTGCTGCAGGAGACCCTCGGCACGGTGATCGGCGACGGCCTGAGCATCCACGACAGTCCGCACCTGGATTTCGGTGCGCTGCAGGTGGCTGGGCGCATCGACATCAGCGCCTGGCAGAATGGCGCCGAGCGCTACATCGCCTTCCTCAAGGGGCGCGGCGACCTGGCCGGCTGGTTCAAGCGCTTCCTCGGCTGCACCGACGTGGTGATCGCGCTCAAGGAGACCAAAAAGCTGGTCGAGACCCTGAGCCATTTCGCCGACACGCAGCAGCTGGAAACCCGTGAGCGCGACGAACTGCTCGAACGCGCCCACCTGGTGCTGGAGGCGATGGGCGAGAGCGGCGCGGCCCTCGACCTGCAGTCGGTGGCCAGCCAGATTTTCCCCGACGCGCCGCAGAAGCTCAGCGAAACGCTGCAGGACGAAGCCCTCGACCTGGCCAGCGGCTTCGTGCCGGACAAGCGCGCGCTGAAGCCCCTGATCCGCTTCCGGGCCAGCGCGGAGGACTGGAAGCTGGAGTTCGAGCGCAGCGGCCTGCGCTCCGGCGCCGTGCAGTATGACAAGGCCAGCAACACGCTGGTGCTGACCAACGTGCCGGAGAGCCTCAAGAAGCTGCTGCTGGAAGAGTAAGCCCTACAGCGACCACATGAACCAGCCGGCGGCGCCAAGGGCGCCGAGGCTGGTGAGTACGGCGGTGGTGCGCAGCGGGTGGAACTGCGTCCACAGCAGCAGGCCGGTGATCGACAGCAGGATCAGGCTGCCGGCGATGGTGTCGGACAGCAGCACCCAGAAGACGCTGGCGCCGACCGCCATGTGCAGCCGGGTGAGGGTGCCGATCGGCGTGGCGTCCACCTGATCCAGCTTCACGAAGCGGTTGCCGACGAAATACTCGGCGGTCGCGCCGCGGGTCGGCGTCTGCAGGCCGACGGTCCAGCGCTCCGGCTGGGCCACGTCCCGGTCGCCCCAGATTACCGTACGGGCCGGCTGGGTTTTCACCTGCGTGACCTGTCCCGCAGCAAATCCAAGCTCATCGCGCAGCCAGCCGGCAAGCTCGTCCGGGTTGGCGAAAGCCCGCGGCAGTTGCAGCTGGACCGTCGTCTGCACGGTCTTCTCCACCGGGATCTTGAGCACCGCCCGGTGGTTGAGCAGGATGCCGGTGGCGCCAAACAGCAGCCCCAGCGCGGCACCCCACAGCCCCACGTAGAGATGGATCTTGCGCAGCCAGCCGAGGAGCACCGCACGCCGGCTGCGTCGCCGCGGGCGGGTGCCGGCGGCTTGCTGCGGGGCCACGGAGGGCTTGCCGTCGAGGACGGCGGTGTCGCTGGAAGGCATCGGGCAGTCCTCAGAAGGCGTAGCGGGCAGTCAGCTGCGTTGCGCGGGGAGCGCCCGGCAGGTTCAGGTTGGCGTTGCTGCCGTGGCCGGCAACGATGTATTTGCGGTCGAACAGGTTGGTCAGGTTGAGCTGCAGATCGAGGCCCTTGACGCGGTAATAGGCCATCGCGTCGACAGTGGTGTAGGACGGCAGCGTGACGGTATTGCCCGGGTTGGCGAAGCGGTCGCCGACGTAGTTCAGGCCAGCGCCGCCGCCGAAGCCGCCGCCGAGGGCCTTGGTCAGCCACAGGTTGGCGCTGTGTTCCGGCGTCAGCGTCGGGCGCTTGCCCTGCACCGCCTGGCCGGCGTCCATGGCGATCGACGACACCATGCGCGCATCCAGCCAGGCGTAGCCGGACCAGACCTGCCAGCCGTGGGGCAGATCGCCGGAGAAGCTCAGCTCGATGCCGTTGGTGCGCTGCACGCCGAGGGGCATGAGGACGTTGGTGGTCGGGTCGGTGGTCTTGATGTTGGTGCGCTCGAGGCGGAAGGCCGACGCGGTGGCGGACGCGAGGCCGTTGAAGAAGTCGAATTTGGCGCCGATCTCCTGGTTGGTGGTTTCCTCCGGGGCGATGCTGGCGTTGTTGGCGGCCAGCGGAAGGCTCTCGCCGGACGGCTGGAAGGACTTGCTCCAGGACGCGTAGTAGGACCGGTCCCCGGTCGGCTGATAGACCAGGCCGGCGCGCGGGCTCAGCGCGCTGTCGGTGCGCTCCAGGTTGGACTGGCCGGCCCGGCGCTCGCGGGTCGTCTGCTGGAAGCGGTCGTAGCGCAGGCCGGCGAGGGCCTTCCAGTGCTGGGACAGGGTGGCCAGATCCTGGATGTAGGCGCTGCTCACCGACATGATGCCGACGTTGTTGGTGGACGGCGCGGCGGTCACGTTGAAGGGCAGCACCGGCAGCACCGGATTGAACAGCGACACGGTGGCGATATTGTTCTGGGTGCGGAACAGCTGGTCCTTGGTCTGCTGGCTGACCTCGACGCCGTACAGCAGCTGGTGGGGCATGCCGGCCAGCGTGGTCTTGTGGACCAGCTCGGTCTGGTTGAAGTAGCCGTCTTCCTGGCGCCGCACGTTGCTGCGGTTGAGGGAAGCGGTCAGGGCCTTCTCATTGACGGAGCCGACCAGGGTGTTGTTGCGGTCCAGTGTGTAGTCGTAATACCGGAGGGCGTTGCGCACCGACCAGGCCTCGTCGAAGCGGTGATCCAGCGTGAAGCCGATGGCCGACACACGGGTCTGGGTGTAGTCCGCATCACGGGCGTTGGCGGCGCCGTAATAGGTGCTGGCGGGCACATTCACCGGCCGGCCCTGGTAGGCCGGAACGCCGAAGTCGGTCAGGCGGCGGTCGGACAGGTATTCGGCCTGGATCAGCAGCTTGGTCTGGCTGCCGAGCTGGAAGGACAAGGACGGCGCGAAGGCCTCGCGCTCCAGGAATTGCATGTCGCGGTAGCTGTCGCCGCGTTCGATGGCGCCGGTGACGCGGAAGGCCACGCCGCTGTCGTCGAACTTGCGGGCCAGGTCCACCTCGCCGCGGCGCTGGTTCCAGCTGCCGACCTGCAGGCTGATCTCGCTGCGGTCGATGCCGGGCTTCTTGGTGATGCGGTTGATCAGGCCGCCGGACGAGCCGCGGCCGTAGAGCACCGAGGCGGGGCCTTTGACGACTTCCACCTGCTCGATGTTCGACAGGTCGCGGAAGTACATCGCGTCGTCGCGCAGGCCGTCGATGAACTGGTCGGCGATCGCCGAGAAGCCGCGGATCGTCACCTGGTCGCGCTGGCCGTCGCCGGTGGACAGGCCGACGCCGGGCACCGACTTCAGCACATCCTGCAGCGAGTGCACGGCCTGGTCGCGCAGCAGGCTCTGGGGCACCACATTGACGGTCTGCGGGATGTCGCGCAGCGGCGCGTCGATCTTGGTGGCGCTGGTGGCGGTGGGCGGGTTGTAGGTCGGCGGCAGCTCGCGGCCGCCGCTGACCTTGACCGCGGACAAGGTCGGCCCACCGTCGGCTTCGGTAGATTGCTGGGCCCATGCGCCGGAGCTGCACAGGAGGGAGATTGCCAGCGCCAGCGGGCGTTGTTGCAGTGCCATGTCGGTTCCTTCGAGACCTGGGATGTGATCCGGCGTGGCTGGCTGGTCGCGTCGTCTGACGGCACTGGCTGGCTGAAAGCCCGGGTGTTAGGCAGGGTAAATATCAGTAAATCTGTGAAAATTGTAAATGATGTTTATTCTCATTTGCAAGTTCGATTAATCCGATTGATACAGCGCAGGGCGTGCGCCGGCCTGGGGAGAGGGCGCAAGGAGGCCACCGTTTTCCGCGTGGGGGCGCGGGAGACGGTAGTTGTGGAAAGGCGTTTGGGAGGCGGCGTCAGGCTGCCGGTTTGCGCACCATGCGTACCGGCGTTTCACCGGCGATGACGCGGGCGCGAAGCTGTCCGCAGCCGCCGTCCACGTCCTGGCCGGCGGAGTTGCGCAGCTTGGTGAGAATGCCGCGGCGGTGCAGCTGGCGCGCGATGTCGGCGGCCTTGTCCCAGGCTGGACGGCGGTAGGGCAGGTCGGGCACCGCGTTGTAGGGGATCATGTTCATGATCGCGTACTTGCCGGCCAGCAGACGCACGATGCCGTCGAGTTCTTCCGGCGTGTCGTTGAGCCCGTCGATCAGCGTCCATTGGTACTGGATCGGGTAGCCAGTGGCGCGGGCGTAGGCTTCGCCGAGTTCGACGATCTCGTCCGGCGTTAGCGGCGGCGCCTTGGGCAGCAGCTCGGCGCGCAGGTCGGCACGGGTGGTGTGCAGGGACAGGGCCAGTGCCGGTTTCACCGGGCCTTCCGGCAGGCGTTCAAAGACCCGCGGATCGCCGACCGTCGAGAACACCAGATTTTTATGACCGATGCCGCCCTCCGTGCCGAGAAGCTGGATCGCTTCGAGCACGTTGTCCAGGTTATGGGCCGGTTCGCCCATGCCCATGAAGACGACCTTCTTCACCAGCCGACGGGCGCGGGCCAGCACCACCTGCGCAACGATCTCGGCGCTGCCCACCTGGCGCAGCAGGCCGTCGCGGCCGGTCATGCAGAAGCGGCAGCCCACCGCGCAACCGACCTGGCTGGATACGCACAGGCCGTCCCGCGGCAGCAGCACGCTCTCAACCGTCTGCTTGTCGGCGAGCTGCACCAGCAGGCGCGCCGAGCCGTCATCGGCCGGGTGTTCCGAACGCACCTGGGCCAGCCCGGCGAGCTCTGCGCTGAGCGCCGGCAAGGCGTCCACGATGGCCTGCGGCAGCATCGGGCCGCGCCGCGTGGGGCCGGCGTCGAGGGGCTGGGCGTGGGTCCACGCGCGCAGTACGCGCTGGATGTGCACGGGCTTGGCGCCCAGGTCGGCGAGGCGTTGGCGGAGGTGTTCGATGCGCATGAGGGGGCGAATGATAGCAACTGGTGCAAGGGGGCGATATCCGCGTTGTCCGCGATCCGCGCGTAGCGGGACCTGCGGCCGGGAAATTGCAGTGGACGCCTGCCCGCTCATCGCCTAAACCACCTGCATCGGGCAACGCGCCCGGAACATGCCTGATCGGCGGAAGGAGGCTGCGATGGACGTAAATGCGTATTTGTTTTTCAACGGCCGCTGCGAGGAGGCGGTGCAGTTCTACCAAGTGGCGCTCGGTGCCCAGGTGGATATGCTGATGCGCAACCGGGACAGCCCCGAACCGCCGCCGCCGGGCATGCTGCCGCCTGGTTCGGAAGACAAGGTGATGCACTGCAGTTTTCGCATCGGCAACACGCTGGTGATGGCCTCCGATGGCCGCTGCCAGGGCAGCACCCCGTTCCAGGGCTTCGCTTTGTCGATCGCACCGGCCGATCCGGCTGCTGCCGAGGGCGTCTTTACGGCCCTGGCGGAGGGCGGGCAGGTGCAGATGCCCCTCGGTCAGACCTTCTGGTCGCCCTGTTTCGGCATGGTGACGGACCGTTTCGGGATCCAGTGGATGGTCAACGTGGCGCCATGACGGGGCGTCGGGGGCCGGGCATCAGGTACAGTGCCGGCGATGTGCCCTTCTTTTCGCGTGCCCGACGACGAGGTCGAATTCACCGCCATCCGCGCCCAGGGGGCCGGCGGGCAGAACGTCAACAAGGTGTCGACGGCGGTGCATCTGCGCTTCGACATCGTCGCCTCGTCGCTGCCCGATGCCATCAAGGAGCGCCTGCTCAAGCTGGGCGACCAGCGCATCAGCAAGAATGGGGTGGTCATCATCAAGGCCCAGGAGTACCGCAGCCTCGACAAGAACCGCGCCGAGGCCCTGGGCCGCCTGCAGGCGCTGATCGATAGTGTCGCCGTGGTGCCGAAGGCGCGGCGCGCCACCAGGCCGACCCGCGGTTCGGTGACCCGCCGGCTGGAGGGCAAGGCCCGCCGCAGTGCCGTCAAGGCCGGCCGGGGGCGTGTTGAATAGGGCTGGATACGGGATAATCGCAGCCCCACCCTGTATCTGGCGCTTGTACTTTTCTCTTCATTGCGCCCCGGTCCCGTCTTCTTTCCGCATGTGCCGGTCGTTCATTCGGCGGCGCTGTCGGTAGCCTTTTCATGCAGCATCCCGCAGGATCTCCCCATGCAATCCCAGCGCTTCATCCCAGGCCAGAATGCCTCCTTCGAATCCTCCATTGCCACTGAGCTGGCGGCCTGCGCCAAGTTGTACCCGGTGGCCCGCGCATGAGGACGCCGAGCCGAATCGAACCGCTGGTTGCCGACGGCCTGGTGGACAGCGTGCTGCGTCAGTTGATGAGCGGCAAGGAGGCGATGGTCTACGTCGTCCAGTGCGGTGACGAGGTGCGCTGCGCCAAGGTGTACAAGGAGGCCAACAAGCGCGGCTTTCACACCGCGGTGGATTACACCGAGGGCCGCAAGGTGAAGAACAGCCGCCAGGCCCGCGCGATGGCCAAGCGCTCCCGCTATGGCCGCGAGGAGCAGGAGGCGGCCTGGCAGCACGCCGAGGTGGATGCCCTGCGCCGCCTCGCCGCCGTTGGCGTGCGGGTGCCCGAGCCCTACCAGTTCCACGAGGGCGTGCTGCTGATGGAGCTGGTGGCTGACGAGGACGGCGAGCCGGCGCCGCGCCTCAACGACCTGGCGTTGAGCGAGGAGGAGGCGCTCGCCTACCACGCTGCGCTGATCCGCGAGGTGGTGCGCATGCTGTGCGCCGGCATCGTGCACGGCGACCTCTCCGAGTACAACGTGCTGGTGGATGCGAACGGCCCGGTGATCATCGACCTGCCCCAGGCGGTGGATGCCGCGGCCAACAACAACGCCAGGCGGATGCTGGAGCGGGATGTGGACAATCTGGCCAGCTACTTCGGCCAGTTTGCCCCGGCGTTGCTGGAGACTCGCTATGGCCCTGAAATCTGGTCTCTCTACGAGACTGGCGCACTCCATCCGGAAAGCGTCTTGACGGGCCGCTTCGAGGAGGCGGCGCGGGATGTGGACCTGGATGAGGTCATGCAGGTCATCGACGCAGCGAAGGATGAGGATGCCGAACGGCGGGCCCGCCAGGAGGCCGCCCGGCTCGAAGCGCTGGGCGGGGGTTGAACGGGTCGCTTGGCGGCTCTCAGCCTTGCAGGCGGGACAGATCCAGCTTGCCGTCGGTGATCGGCGGACACCAGAAGTAGCTGCCGGACAGCGGCCGCGTGAAGCGGAACAGCGCGTCCACGATGCCGTCTTCCAGGCCGACCATGCGGCGCATCTGGGCCTGGAAGGCGTCCAGCGTGTGGCCGAAGGCGACGAACATCAGGCCGGCGTCGCGGCCTTCCGCCCACGGCAGCGAGCGGCGCAGCACGAAGGCCTCAGGGCTGAAGCTCTCCTGGGCGGTGCGCTTCACATGGGCCGATGCGGGCGCGTCGTCGAGTTCTTCGTTGTCGGAACGGCGGCGGCCGATGCAGTCGTCGCGCTCCTCCGGCGCCATCGCCTCGAGGCGGTGGAAATCGTGGATCCAGCGTTGCACGGCGACGAAGCTGGAGCCGTCGGCAGCGATCGCTGCTTCAACTGCGGCTTCGTCGGTGGGGTTCTCCGTGCCATCCTCGTAGCCACTGAGGTCGCGGCCGCCGTCATGTTTGAAGGCGTCCCAGGATTCTTCCAGTTGGAACACCGGGGCGAGGCTTTCCTCGATATGGCGGGCCCGGTGCAGAAGTTCGCCGCGGTCCTCGCCGCGCAGCCACAACCACAGCGCGAAAGGCGTCGAGGGCAGTTCCACGCCGGGGCCGTTGAGCGGCGGGAAGGGCTTTAGGCCGACGACCTTTTTGCCGAGGGCGGTGATCGGCGCGAGGCCGATGCCGGCCACCGTGCGCTCACCGTCCACGACGGTCTGCAGGGCCGCGAGGCCGGCGGACACTTCGCTGTCGGGCAGCAGGGAAAAGGACAGGTAGCGGGCGAGGGGCGGCAGCGGCTGCAGGATGCCGGCTTGCGGGGTGCTCATGATTCTCTCCGGGTATTGTTCGCTTCGCCGACGATGATAGAGCAATCCCCGTCGGGCCGTCAGCCGCCCGCGGAGCCGTTGCGGCCGAGGCGGTAGAGGGCCACGCTGGCCAGGAAGTTGGGCTCCTCGACGATTACTTTGTCCTCGTCGAAGGCCAGCCGCTCATGGATCGCGATGTCTTCCTGCTCGCACAGGGTCTCGAAGTCGGCAATGGTGAAGAAGCGCACGTTGGGCGTGTCGTACCACTGGTAGGGCAGGTTCTTGGAAACCGGCATGTGACCGTTGAGGATGGCCTGGCGATGGCGCCAGTAGGCGAAGTTGGGGAAGCTCACCACCGCCTCGTGGCCGACCCGCAGCATCTCCTTGAGGATGCCCTGGGTGTTGCGCATGGCTTGCAGGGACAGGCTCATGATGACGTGGTCGAAGAAGCCGTCGTCGAAGCCGGCGAGGCCCTGCTCCATATCGATCTGGATCACATTGACGCCATTGCGGGCGCAGGCCAGGAGCCGCTCGGGGTCGTTCTCGACTCCGTAGCCGCGCACTTGGCGGTGTTCGCTCAGGTGGCGCAGCAGGCTGCCATCGCCGCAGCCCAGGTCGAGAACCCGCTCGCCGGGCTCGATCCAGTTGGAGATCACGTCGTAGTCGTAGCGTTGGAAGCTCATGGCTCAGACCTCGATGTTGTCGATGTAGGCCCGCAGCACAGCGTGGTACTGGGGGTCGTCGAGGAGGAAGGAGTCGTGCCCGGCCGGACAGTCGATCTCGGCGTAGCTGACCCGCCGGTCGCTGTGCATCAGCGCGTAGACGATCTCCCGGCTGCGCGACGGGGCGAAGCGCCAGTCTGTGCTGAAGGACACCACCAGGTAGTCGGCCTTGGCACGGCCGAGGGCGGCCACCAGGTCGCCGTCGTAGTCGAAGGCCGGATCGTAGTAGTCGAGGGCCTTGGTGGTCAGCAGGTAGGTGTTGGCGTCGAAGAAGCCGGCGAATTTGTCACCCTGATAGCGCAGGTAGGACTCGATCTCGAACTCCACGTCGTAGCTGAATACCGGCTTGTCGTGGCGCAGCGTGCGGCCGAATTTCTGGCCCATCGCGTCGTCCGACAGGTAGGTGATGTGGCCGATCATGCGCGCCAGCGCCAGGCCGCGGGCCGGCACCACGCCGTGCTCGTAGTAGTGGCCGCCGTGGAATTCCGGGTCTTTGAGGATGGCCTGGCGGGCCACTTCGTTGAAGGCGATGTTCTGGGCGGTGAGCTTGGGAGCAGAGGCGATCACCAGTGCGTGGGCAACGCGCTCGGGGTATTGCAGCGTCCATGACAAGGCCTGCATGCCGCCGAGGCTGCCGCCGACTACCGCGGCGAAGCGTTCGATGCCGAGCTGGTCGGCCAGCCGCGCCTGGGCATCGACCCAGTCTTCGACGGTGACGAAGGGAAAGTCGGCGCCCCAGGGCTTGCCGGTGGCCGGGTTGGTGCTGTTGGGGCCGGAGCTGCCGTAACAGCCGCCGAGGTTGTTTACCCCGATCACGAAGAAGCGCCCGGTGTCGAGGGGCTTGCCGGGGCCGACTAGGTTGTCCCACCAGCCGACGGCGCCGCTGTCGGCGTCGATGCCGGCCACGTGGTGGGAGCCGGACAGCGCGTGGCAGACCAGCACCGCGTTGCTGCGCGCGGCGTTGAGGGTGCCATAGGTCTCGTAGACCAGGTCGTACTCGGCGAGGGCTCCGCCGCTCTTGAGGGGCAGGGGCGTGCTGAAGTGGGCCGTCTGCGGCACCACGATTCCGATGGATTGTTCTTGTGTCATCTCAGTTTCGTCCCGGAAACGAAAAACCCAGCCGGCGAACGGTCGCGGACTGGGCTGCCGTCGCTTTAGCCGTACTTGTAAAGCGCCCGCAAGCTGAAGGATTCAAATCGGCGCTGTGGGGTACAGAGTAGCGCGATGGCCGCCGGCAAGTCAAACCTGCCGCCGGTCGTTGCGTCAAAGCTTTTCGACCGCCTCGCGGACCCGGTCCGGATCATCGAGCTTGAGCAGGCGCTGCACCTTGACCGTCAGGTCGGCGGCGTCGGCGCGCAGGATGGCTTGCTTGACCTCGAGGATCTGCGCCGGATGCATCGAGAACTGGCGCAGGCCCATGCCGATCAAGAGACGGGCACAATCCGGGTCACCAGCCATTTCGCCACACACCGACACCGGGATGCCGGCCTTCACGCCGGCCTGGATGGTCTGGTGGATCAGGCGCAGGACTGCCGGGTGCAACGGGTTGTAGAGGTGGGCGACCGCCTCGTTGCCACGGTCGATGGCCAGCGTGTACTGGATCAGGTCATTGGTGCCGATGGACAGGAACTGCAGGCGCTTGGTGAAGGCGCCCAGGCACAGGGCTGCAGCCGGCACCTCGATCATGCCGCCCACCGGCACTGCTTCGTCGAACTTGATCTTGCGTTCGCGCAGCTGGGTCTTGGCCTTTTCGAGCAGGATCAGGGTCTGGTCGATCTCGTTGCTGCTGGCCAGCATCGGGATCAGGATCTTCAGCTTGCCGAAATGGCTGGCCCGCAGCAGCGCGCGCAACTGGGTGAGGAACATCTTCGGTTCGGCCAGGCAGTAACGAATCGCCCGCAGGCCGAGGGCCGGGTTGTCCTCCGGCCGGGTGGCACCTTCGAGTTCCTTGTCGGCGCCCACGTCGAGGGTGCGTACGGTGACCTGCTTGCCGGCCATGGTCTTGACCACCGTCTTGTAGGCCTCGAATTGCTCGTCCTCATCCGGCCAGGTGTCCCGGCTCATGAACAGGAATTCGGTGCGGAACAGGCCGACGCCGTCCGCTTCGACGTTCTTGGCCTGGGTCGCATCGGGCGGCAGCTCGATGTTGGCGAGGATCTGTACTTCTTCGCCGTCGAGGGTGGCCGCGCGCATCGATTTGAGGCGCTTGAGTTTGGAGCGCTCCAGCTCCACTTCGGCCTTGCGCAGGCGGTATTCCTCGAGAACCCGTTCGTCCGGGTCGACGATGACGACGCCGCGGGTGCCGTCGATGATGATCAGCTCGTCGTCCTTGACCACGTGGCGGATGTGGCGCAGTGCCACCACCGCCGGGATCGACAGGCTGCGGGCAACGATGGCCGTGTGGCCGGTGGGGCCGCCCGCGTCGGTGATGAAGCCGGCGACGGCGTGGTCCTTGAAGCCGATGGTGTCGGTGGGCGACAGGTCGTGGGCGACGACGATAGTGCCCAGCCCGTCCTTGCGCTTGGGAGGTAGGTGCCCCGGATGGCCGAGCAGGACCTTGACGACCCGCTCCACCACCTGCACCACGTCGGCCTTGCGCTCGCGCAGGTAGGCGTCCTCGATGGCCTCAAACTGTTCGACCAGCTGCTCCATCTGCTGGACCATCGCCCATTCGGCGTTGGCGCGGCGGGTGCGGATCAGGTTGGCGGCGGCGTCGACGAGCATCGGATCCTGCAGGATCATGATGTGCATGCCGATGAAGGCATCGACCTCGGACGGTGCGGCGCCGGTGCTGGTCGAGGCTTTCAGGCCGACCAGTTCGGTCTTGACGGTGGCGACCGCGGCGAGCAGGCGTGCCACCTCGGCCTCCACGTGCTTGGGCGCGATCGTGAAATGGGCGACTTCCAGCAGCGCATGGGACACCAGGTGGGCATGGCCGATGGCGATGCCCTGGGAGACGGCAAGTCCGTGGACGGTGAAGCTCATCGCCGCCCCCGTGCGGCAGACTGAAGGCTGACCGGACGGGGGCTGAAGGGTGCGGAGCGGCGCGTCATTCGCCTTCCCCGAACTTGTCGGCGATGAGACCGAGGAGGGCGGACATGGCCTGGTCGGCGTCGCGCCCGTCGGTGTCGATGGTGATCGTGCAGCCCTTGGCTGCAGCCAGCATCATCACGCCCATGATGCTCTTGGCGTTGACACGCTTGCCGTTGCGTTCGAGCCAGACGTCGCTTTCATAGGCGCTGGCGGTCTGGGTCAGCTTCGCGGAGGCGCGGGCGTGGAGGCCCAGCTTGTTGATGATTTCGGCGTCCTGACGTGGCATTTCTTTCTTCTTCCTCGATGTGGTTTTGGGCTCTTGTGTCGGGGCCTTCGGTTGCTATCTTTATTTCATATGCACGACGCCTTCACAGGCGCCGGCCACGGCCTTCTTGACCAGAACTTCCATGTTGCGTTCCCGGTAGGTGATGGTCCGCAACAACATGGGCAGGTTGACGCCGGCCACCCCCTCGATGCGGCCCGGCTCAAGGAGCTTGGCCGCGGTGTTGGCGGGGGTGGCGCCGAGAATGTCGGTCAGGATCAATACCCCGTCTCCACTATCGACCATGTTCAGCAGGCGTCTGGCCAGCGGCAGGACATCGAGCGGATCGTCCTGTCCTGACACGCCGAGTTGCAGCAATTGTGGCGGCCGGCGGTTCATGACGTGGCAGGCGCACTGGATGAGGGCTTCACCCAGGCTGCCATGGGTAATGATGAGGATTCCGATCATTCAGGCCATTCTATCCGATGGGGTCCGCCGGGCAAGACGGAATCCCTGAAGGCTGCTGCAGATGGGGGCCGCTGGCAAGTACGAATCCGTGAAAGGCTGCGTCAGATCAAAGAAGCGGGGCTCAGTCGACGATCCGCGCCGGTTTGATCTTGTCGCCGTACTGAAGGCGGTCGTTGAGGGCGCGGGTGACTTCCACCTTGCCATCGGCATCCACCCGCAGCGCGTGGTCGATGCCGAAGCGTCTGGCGTATTCGCGCCAGCGATCGCCGCCGAGATAGACCGGCTTGCTCGCAGCGTCGGACAGTGTGCCGGCATTGGGGCGGGGGGTGACGAGGATGGTGACGGCCTGGGTGCCGCGGGCCGGCATGCCGGTACGCGGGTCGAGCAGGTGGCAGTAGCGTACGCCGTCCAGTTCGAAGAAGCGCTGGTAGTCGCCGGAGGTGCCAATGGCTTCGCCGTCGCGTAGCGGCAGGGAGGCCAGCGGGCGCGGTTCGCGAGGATGCTGGATGCCGACCCGCCAGGGCTGGTCGCCCTTGCTGCCGAGGGCCAGAACGTTGCCGCCGATGTTGATGAGGGCGTTATTGACGCCGTGGGCTTTCAGGATCGCGGCGGCCCGGTCGAGCGCGTAGCCTTTGCCGTAGCCGCCCAGGTCGAGCTGCACGGCCGGGTTGCGGCTGCTGACCTTGTTGTCGACGATGGTCAGGTCGGCCATCTGCGGATGGGCCTTGGTGATGGCTGCAAGCTTGGCTGGATCGGGATGGGTCGGTACGAAGGTGTCGGTGTGGAAGCCCCACAGGGCGATCAGCTCGCCGAGGGCTGGGTCGAAGAGTTCGTCGCCCTTAGCGGCGATGGCCTTGGCATCGCTGAGCATGGCGGCCAGCTCGGGCGATACCGGGATGTCCTGCTGGCCGGCGGCGATGGCGCTGTTGAGGGCGGTGAGTTCGGATGGCTCCCACGCGTGGTAGGCCCGGTGCAGGCGGTCGAACTCGCGCAATACCTCGCTAACAGCCGCACGGGAATGCTCTTCGGACGCATCCCAGGTCAGGACCTCGACGCGGGTGCCGAAGACGTAGGATTCCTGCTGGTGGATGCGCTCCCGGCTGCAGCCGGCCAGGAGGCCGGCGGTGCAGGCGAGGACTGCAAACCAGCCGGCGATACGTCGTTTCACGCGCATGCGGCCTCCAGGGCGTCGATGACTGCGCCGGACACGTCGAAGCCCATCTGGGCTGTGATCTCGACCATGCAGGTGGGGCTGGTGACGTTGATCTCGGTGAGGCGGTCGCCGATCACGTCGAGGCCGACGATGAGCAGCCCGCGCGCCCACAGGATGGGGGCCAAGTATTCGGCGATGGCGCGCTCGCCGTCGGTCAGTGGCATGGCCACACCGCGCCCGCCGGCGGCCAGGTTGCCACGGGTCTCGCCGGCCTTGGGGATGCGGGCGAGGGAATACGGGATGACCTTGCCGCCGATGATCAGCACCCGCTTGTCGCCGCCGGAGATGGCCGGCAGGTAAGCCTGTGCCATGATCGTGCGGCGCTCCTCCTGGGTGAGGGTCTCGATGATCACGTTGCGGTTGGGGTCGTCGGCGCGCACGCGGAAGATCTGGCTGCCGCCCATGCCGTCGAGGGGCTTGAGGATGGTGTCGCCATGGGCGTCGATGAAGGCATTGACGTCGGCTGCGGCGCGGGCCACGCGGGTCGGTGGGATGAACTGGGGAAATTCGAGGATCGCCAGCTTTTCGGAGTGGTCGCGGATCGACTCCGGGTTGTTGAAGATCCGTGCGCCGGCCTTGGCGGCGCTCTCGAGCAACCAGGTGGCAGTGACGTACTCGAAGTCGAAGGGCGGGTCCTGACGCATCAGTACCGCATCGTAGGCGGTGAGGGGCAGGCTCTCTTCGGCGCCCGCCACGTACCAGGCATCGTCGTCGTCGGTGAGCGTCAGGGCCAGTGCGCGGGCGCTGACGGTACCGGCTTCCCATACCAGGTGTTCGCGCTGGATGGCGTGGACTTGGTGGCCGCGGCGGGCGGCAGCGCGCATCATGGCGATGCTGGAGTCCTTGTAGGCCTTGAGCTTGTCGAGGGGGTCGAGGATGAAGGCGAATTTCATGGTCGTGTCGGTATTGGCGGTGTGTTCTTGTCGGGGGGCTCAGGCCGCTTCTGCGGCCAGGACGGCGGGTTCGGTGGCTTCGATCTCGAGGGCTGCGGCGAGCAGGGCCAGGCGGGCCACCACGCCGTAGGCGTAGAAGCGGTTAGGCGGGGCGTCCGGCCCCAGGCTGCAGTCGGGCAGGCTGCAGGGGGCCTCGAAGGCCAGGTGTTCGAACTGCATGCCGGGGGCGTTGAGGTTCTCGTCGCGGCCGCGTTGGCCATGCACCCGGTAGAAGCCGCCTACCACGTAGTGGTCCACCATGTAGACCACCGGTTCGGCAACGGCGTTGTGGACGGTTTCGACGGTGGGCACGCCTTCCTGGATGATCACGTCGTGGACTGCCAGGCCTTCCTTGACGACGCTCATCTTGTTGCGCTGCTTGCGGTTGAGGCCGATCAGCTCGGCGGCGTTCCTGACCGTCATGACGCCCATGCCGTAGGTGCCGGCGTCAGCCTTGACGATCACGAAGGGCTCCTCGCCGATCCCGTATTCCCTGTACCTGGCGCGGATGCCATCGAGCATCGTGGCGACCTTGTCGGCGAGTTCCTGCTCGCCGCTGCGGGTGTGGAAGTCCAGTCCGCTGCAGCGGTCCCAAGCCGGGTTGATGCGCCACGGGTCGATGCCGATGGCTGCACTGAAATCCCCCGCGACACGGTCGTAGGCGACGGCGTGGTTGGACTTGCGGCGGGTGTGCCAGCCGGCATGCAGTGGGGGGATCACCCACTGGTCGTGGAGGCTTTCGAGCTGGGCGGGGATACCCGCCGACAGGTCGTTGTTGAGCAGCACCGCGCAGGGGTCGAAGTCCTTCAGGCCGAGGCGGCTGCCGTGGCGTTCCAGGGGTTCTAGGGTAAGGCTGGCGCCGTTGGGCAGCTCGACCACGGTGGGGGCGGTGATCTCCGGCAGCAGGCTGCCGAGGCGCACCTCCAGGCCGGTGAGGCGCAGGATGGACACAAGCTTGGCAACGTTCTGCAGGTAGAACTGGTTGCGGGTGTGGTTTTCCGGGATCAGCAGGATCGACCGGGCGTCGATGCAGATGCGCTCGATGGCGGCCTGGGCGGCCTGCACGCAGAGGGGCAGGAAGGCATCGTGGAGATTGTTGAAGCCGCCGGGAAACAGGTTGAGGTCTACCGGGGCCAGCTTGAAGCCGGCGTTGCGCAGGTCGGTGGAGCCGTAGAAGGGCGGCAGGTGCTCCTGCCACCGGGCGCGCATCCAGCGCTCGATGGCGCAGGCGTTGTCGAGGAAGTGTCGCTCCAGCTCCAGCAGCGGGCCGGTGAGGGCGGTGGTGAGATGGGGAACCATGGGGCCTCGCGGACTGTTCTCAGGGGGGCGATGCGTCGGGGATGTGACGGATGCACGTGCGTCGTCGACCTGCGTGGCCCGCATTTGTTCGCCCGATGTTACACCATCGACTCCAGCGGCTCCGGCGGGGGGACTTCGGCCACAGGGGGCAGGAATACCCGGAAACTGTCGGGCAGCGGTGCGTTTTCGAGGCTGCGCTGGGAGAACAGGTAGCGACCGTCACAGACGAAGCCCAGGTCGGTCCAGTCCACGCTGTTGAGGGCGTCGCGGAAGGCGGCCAGATCAGCGTCCTTATGCAGCGGAAAGATACCGAGGATCGCACCGTCGAAGTTATTGCAGGAGTGCAGGAAGAACGGGTTCGGTTGTCGCGTCTTGGTGTTGACGTAGATCCGCGGTGCGCTGGTTTGCGGGTAGCCGCGCCCCCACTGCCACCAGTTGCTCTCGTCGAAGGGCCGGATGCGCCGGGCGAGCAGGCGTTCCCGGTGTGGCAGCAGTACGCCGGGCGCGTCGGAGCCGGGTTCGCACCAGATCATGCGGCGGGTCTCGCCGCTGCGCGCAGTGCGGGAATTGACGAAGTCCCGCGTGCCGGCGGTGTCGCTGACGTAGATATCGTCAGCCCCTGACACCGCGCCGACCTTTACACTGGCCACGTCGGCCAGACTGAGGGGGTATTCGCCGCGGGAGAACAGCAGGTGGCCGGCGCATTCGAAGAAGTGGCGGGCCTGCCAGGGCGGCTGTTCGAGGCTGCGGGCAAGATCGTCGCTCTGGCCGATCTGCGCCCAGGCGGTGCGGTGCGACAGGTTGCCGAGTTCGTAGCGCCAGATCAGACAGTTGGGCACCGCGCCGGAAAACACGCGGGCGTCGCCCAGGTCGATGGCGTGGGTGATCGTGCCGTGCTCGAACAACCAGCGGTTGAGCGGGCGGGCGCTGGTGGCCTTGAGAAAGTCGCGCGGCGTGATGAAGATCAGCTCGCCGCCCGGCTGCAGGTGGCGCAGGCACTTCTCGATGAAGAACAGATAAAGGTTGCTGCGTCCGTCGAGGCCGTCCTGGCGCAGCAGGGCCCGGGTGTTCCTGCCGATATCCTGGTAGCGCACGTAGGGCGGGTTGCCGATCACAGTCTCGAACTTCTCGCTCTCTGGATAGGCGAAGAAGTCCTCGTTGCGTGCGCCGGCAGGGCACTGGCGGGGGTCGAACTCGATCCCCACCGCATTGTGCAGATGGCGCAGGAAGGCGCCGTCGCCGCAGGAGGGCTCCAGCACGCGGCCGGCGTTCTGGCGCAGGCGCAGCATGGCGCGCACGACCTTGTCGGGCGTGAATACCTGGCCGAGGGCCTCGGGGGTCGGCAGGTCGGCGACGGTCGGAGTCAGGGGCTTGGGGCCGGGCTTGGCAGGCACGGGCGGCTCAGGCAGCGAGGAACAGCATCAGCAGTTCGTTGAGGAAGTGGCGGCCCTTGGCGGATGGGCGCAGGGTCTCGTCGTCGATCTCGATCAGCCCTTGCTGGCGGGCCTTCAGCAGACCTTCTTCGGCGGCCTCGAAGGGCAGGCCGGTGCGCTCGGAGAACAGCCGCAGCGGCACGCCCTTGTTGAGACGCAGCGCGTTCATCATGAATTCGAAAGGCAGTTCGTCGGTACCGATCTTGCGGCGTTCCTGCACGAAGGCGCCGCTGTCGTGGGCTGCCAGGTAGGCCGCCGGATGCTTGGGGCGGGTTTCGCGCACGATGCCCTCATGGGACGACAGCTTGCCGTGGGCGCCGGCGCCGATGCCCAGGTAGTCGCCGAAGGTCCAGTAGTTGAGGTTGTGGCGACACTCCCGGTGGGGTTTGGCGAAGGCCGAGGTCTCATAGTGGCCGTAGCCGGCTTCGGCCAGACGCGCCTCAATGTGGTCCTGCATGTCGGCGGACTGGTCGGGATCGGGCACTTCCGGCGGGTTGGCGGCGAAGGCGGTGTTGGGCTCCAGCGTCAGGTGATAGCAGGACAGGTGCTGGGGGCCGAGGGCCAGCGCGGTGGCGAGGTCGGCCTCCGCTTCGGCGAGGGTCTGGCCGGGCAGTGCATACATCAGGTCGAGGTTGACCGCCTCGAAGTGGGTCAGTGCCGCTTCGGCCGCGCCGATGGCATCGGCGCGGCCATGGATGCGCCCGAGGGCTCGCAGGTGCCGTTCGTCGAAGCTCTGGATGCCGACCGACAGGCGATTGACGCCGGCCTGGCGGAAGGCCCGGAAGCGGCCCGAATCGACGGTGCCAGGATTGGCCTCCAGGGTGATTTCGGCCTGCGGGTCGAGCTGTACGCGCATGCGGATCGCGGTGAGCAGTTCGTCCAGTCCGTCGGGGGTGAGCAGGCTGGGGGTGCCGCCACCGATGAAGATGGTGTGCACGCGGCGGCCCCAGATCTGCGGCAGCGCGCGTTCCAGGTCGGCTACCAGGGCTGCGATGTAGGCCTGCTCGGGAATGCCCTCGTCCTTCACCGCATGGGAGTTGAAGTCGCAGTACGGACATTTGCGCACGCACCACGGGAAATGCACGTACAGGGACAGGGGCGGCGAGGCGGTGAGGCGGGATTCCCAGCGGCCGTCGGCGGATTTCGGTGCGGCGGCCCTGGGGGTGATCGGGATGATCCGGTTTTCGGGCATGGAGCGTGATGCGTGAAGCGGGAGCTCAGCTCTGTTCGGCGCGCAGCTTGTCGAGCAACTGGCGGAAGGCGGAGCCCCGGTGGGACAGGACGTTCTTGAGTTCGTGGGGGATTTCGGCGGCTGTCTGCTCCAGTTCGCTGACGAGGAACAGCGGGTCGTAGCCGAAGCCGCCCTTGCCGCGCGGCGCGGGCAGGATTTCGCCGTGCCATTCGCCGCAGGTGATCAGGGGTTGCGGGTCGTCGGCGTGGCGGACGAGGGCCAGCGCGCAGTAGAAGCGGGCGCGGCGGTCGGCCTGGCCGGCCAGGCGTTCGAGCAGCAGCGCGTTGTTGCGCTCGTCGGACTTGGGCTCGCCGGCAAAGCGCGCCGACAGCACGCCCGGCGCGCCGCCCAGCACATCCACGCAGAGCCCCGAGTCGTCGGCGAGGGCCGGCAGACCGGTGGCGCGGGACGCGTGGCGGGCCTTGGCGAGGGCGTTCTCGACGAAGCTGGGATGAGGCTCCTCGGCCTCGCTGACGTTGAAGGCCGACTGGGGCAGCACTTCGATGCCGAGCGGGGCGAGCAGGGCGGAGAGTTCCTTGAGTTTGCCGGCGTTGCCGCTGGCCAGGACGAGTTGTTTCATGGCGCCAGATCCTCCGTGGGTTTCAGGCGCCAATGCCGAGCGCCCTTTTCTGTTCGACGACCAGTTGGGCCACGCCGGCAGCGGCGAGTTCCAGCAGGCTGTCGAGTTCGGCGCGGGAGAAGGGCGTGCCTTCGGCGGTGCCCTGCACTTCGACGAAGCCGCCGCGGCCGGTCATCACCACGTTCATGTCGGTGTCGCAGCCGGAGTCTTCCGGGTAGTCGAGATCGAGTACCGGCACGCCCTTGTAGATGCCGACGGAAATGGCGGCGACGAAGTCGCGCATCGGGTTGGCGGGCAGCTTGCCGGCCTTGACGAGGCCTTCGAGGGCGTCATGGACAGCGATGCAGGCGCCGGTGATGGAGGCGGTGCGGGTGCCGCCGTCGGCCTGCAGCACGTCGCAGTCGATGGTGATCTGGCGTTCGCCAAGGGCTTCCATGTCCACCACGGCGCGCAGGCTGCGGCCGATCAGGCGCTGGATCTCCTGGGTGCGGCCGCTCTGCTTGCCCTTGGCCGCTTCCCGCGGGCTGCGCGTGTGGGTGGAGCGGGGCAGCATGCCGTATTCGGCGGTCAGCCAGCCCTGGCCCTTGCCGCGCAGGAAGGGCGGCACGCTTTCCTCGACGCTGGCGGTGCACAGCACACGGGTGTCACCGAATTCGATCAGCACCGAGCCTTCGGCGTGGCGAGTGAAGCCGCGGGTGATGCGGATCGGACGAAGGTCGGCGGGAGCCCGGCCGCTGGGGCGGGCGAAGGTGTCGGAGGCAGTGGTCATTTGAATTTATGGATGGCTGCGTTGATTTCGCGGATGGCGCGTTCGATCTCGTCTTCGCTGAGGTCTTCCTGGTCACGCTTGCCGCGCCCGAAGCCTTCCATCTGCGTGGTGACGGCGTCAAAGGGCATGGTGCGGGTAGATACCGTATCGGGGATGTCGCCCGGGTTGTCGTCGTGCCAGGTCATGGCGATCAGGGACATGTTGTCGCATTGGGAGCCGCCGAGCTCTTCGGCCTCATTCATGACATGCGGTACGCTTTCCATGACTTTCCCGTCGGAAAGCGCCTTCACCAGCATGTCGGTGTCGAGGGGGCCCCAGACGCCGTCCGAGCACATGGCGATGACATCGCCGTTTCCGAGAGGGGTCCCACGGGAGAACTCGATCTGCGGCGGATGGCTGCCGCCCAGGCAGGAGAAGATGCGGTTGCGGCCCGGATGCACGGCGGCGCTTTCGGCATCCAGCAGGCCCTGGTCGAGCATTAGTTGGACGCGGGAGTGGTCGCGGGTCTGGGCGACCAGGCGGCCCTTGCGGATCAGGTACAGGCGGGAGTCGCCGGCATGGGCCCAGTGGGCGACGCCGTCCTGGATCAGGCAGGCCACGATGGTCGTGCGCGGGATGTCCGACAGGTGTTTGTCGAAGGCGTAATCGAGGATCGCGTGGTGGGCGTTGCTGAGCACCCGCGACAGGAACAGCACCGGGTCGGTGACCTTGGGCTTGGCCTCCTGCTGGAAGGACTGGGCGATGAACTGGACGGAGATCTGTGCTGCCAGCTCGCCGTAGAGGTGCCCGCCCATGCCGTCGGCGAGCAGCATCAGCAGCGCGTCCCGCGTGTAGGAGTAGGCGACGCGGTCCTGATTGGTGCGGCGCTTGCCGACCCGGCTCTCCTGGAAAATAGTGAATCTCATGGGCGGCCTATCATTGTTCTTAGTTTTATACCCAGCCCTTCGAGCCAGGATTTCTGTTGCGGGGGAGCTTCCCGATGGCGCTGGGCGAGCACCTTCTGCAGGGCGAAACAGCTCTGCGGTCGTTTCAATGGGTCGAGCTGCAGACACCAGTCGATGGTGGCCAGGAAATGCGGTGAGTATTGTCCGGACCAGGCCTTGGTGGCAGGCACCACGGTGTCGTGCTTGAGGCGCTCGTCGGAGCGTTGCGGCGAGGAGCCGGCCAGGCAGGCGTACATGCTGGCGCCCACGCTGTAGATGTCGCTCCACGGGCCGAGTGCGTCCCGGTTGGTGAATTGCTCCGGCGACGCGAAACCGGGCGTGTACATCGGCTTCAGGATCGGCGTGTCGGACATCAGGGTCTGGCGTGCTGCGCCAAAGTCGAGCAGCACCGGCGTACCGTCGGCGCGCAGGTAGATGTTGGACGGTTTGATGTCCAGGTGCAGCAGCTTGTGCGCATGGACCTCGCGCAGGCCGTTGAGCATGCGCGTGAACACGCCCCGGATGAAGCGTTCGCGGACGTTGCCGCGGTTCTTCTGCACGTAGTCGTGGAGGGTTCGCCCGCGCTCGAACTGCATCACCATGTAGACGGTGCCGTTGGCGCGGAAGAAATTGAGCACCCGCACCACGTTGGGGTGCACCAGCTTGGCCAGCGCCCGGCCTTCCTCGAAGAAACACTTCATGCCGTAGCGGAAGGCGCCCTGATGGGCTTCGGTGACGTGCGGCGTGACTTCGCCCTCTGCCCGCAGCGCGAGGGAGTTGGGCAGGTATTCCTTGATGGCGACCGGCGTCCCGTCCTGATCGTAGGCCAGGTATACGATGGAGAAGCCGCCCAGGGACAGCTGCCGCTCGACCCGGTAGTGGTCGAGCTGAAATCCGGACGGCAGGGCGCAGTTTTGTTGAGTGGCCATCAGGCAGGGCGCTACACTTCGTCTTTTGTGGCGGTCGAAGGCGCTAGTTTAGCCTCGCTTCGCCGCGCTATCTCGGGAAAAACACGATGATCCACAGCATGACGGGCTATGCCGTCCAGGCCCGTGACCTAGGCCGCGTCGCCCTGCACCTGGAATTGCGCAGCGTCAATTCCCGCTATCTCGATCTTGCCTTTCGGATCAACGATGATCTGCGGCAGGCTGAGCCCATGCTGCGCGAAGCCATCACCGCCAAGCTGCGGCGGGGCAAGGTCGAATGCCGTTTCAATTTGCAGGCGAAGGATAGCGCACCTCGCGACCTTGCGATCAATAGTGTGCTGCTGGCCCAGCTGAAAGCCGCCCAGGCGGCGGTGCAGGCCGACCTGCTGCAGGCCGCTCCGCTGTCGGTGGCCGAGGTACTGCGCTGGCCCGGCATGCTGGCCGACGACAGCGTGACTTTCGAATCCCTGCAGCCGGAGATCGCGGCAACCATCGCGGCGGCGCTGGACGAGCTCATCGCCACCCGCCGGCGCGAGGGCGAAAAGCTCGCCGAGATGATCCGTGGGCGCATCGCCCACATGCGCAGCCTGGTTGCCACGGTGCAGCCTCGGGTGCCGGCGCTGGTCGCCGAGTATCAGGAAAAGCTCGCCACGCGCCTGCGTGACGCAGCGGCGACCCTCGACGACGACCGCATCCGCCTGGAAGTCGGCCTGTTTGCCCAGCGTGTCGATGTGGCGGAGGAGTTGTCCCGCCTGTCCACCCACCTGGATGAAGTCGAGCGCATCCTCAAGGCGGGCGGTGCAGCCGGCAAGCGGCTGGATTTCCTGATGCAGGAGCTCAACCGCGAGGCCAACACCCTCGGCTCCAAGGCCATGGCTGCCGACATGACTGCGATTGCAGTCGAGCTCAAGCTGGCCATCGAGCAGATGCGCGAGCAGGTGCAGAACATCGAGTAAGGAGTGAGCATGCCCGGGACCCTGTTCATCGTCACTGCGCCGTCCGGCGCCGGCAAGACCACCCTCGTCAGCGGCCTGCTGGAGCGTGACCCGCTGGTCAGCCTGTCGGTGTCCTACGCCACGCGTGCGCCGCGTACCGGCGAGGTGAATGGCCAGCACTACAACTTCGTCGATGTGCCGACCTTTCGCGCGCTGCGCGACAAGGGCGAGTTCCTTGAGTGGGCCGAGGTGCACAGCAACTATTACGCGACCTCCAAGACCTGGCTGGAATCCCAGATCAGCTCCGGCAAGGACATCCTGCTGGAGATCGACTGGCAGGGTGCCCAGCAGGTCCGCAAGGTGTTCCCGAAAGCGGTCGGCGTGTTCATCCTGCCGCCGTCGGTGGATGAACTGGAGCGTCGCCTGCGCGGCCGCGGCACCGACAGCGAGGAGGTGATCGCCCGCCGGGTGCTGGCAGCCCGTGGCGAGATGCGCCATGTGGCGGAGTTCGACTACGTTATAATCAATGAAGACTTGACTGCGGCCCTGGACGATCTGGTGGCCGTGGTGCGAGCGTCGCGGCTGCGTTACGCCAACCAGGAGGCGCGCAAGCCGGAGTTTTTTCATTACCTGGAACAGGATTGATATGGCCCGCGTTACCGTCGATGACTGTCTGAAAAGAATCCCCAACCGCTTCCAGCTGACCCTGGCGGCGACCTACCGTGCCCGTCAGCTGACGGCCGGCGCCACCCCGCAGGTGGATCTGGACCGCCACGACAAGGACAAGCCCACCGTGATCGCGCTGCGTGAAATCGCCGCCGGCAAGGTCGGCACCGAAGTCCTCAACCGCGGCCAGGCCTGAGCGCCTTTCCGCCAGAGAGCAATGCCATGGAATCCGCCGCACCAACTCCGGTCAGTGGTAGCGGCGTTTTCCAGCCCCCCGCTTCCTGTGTCTTGCCGCTCGACTTCGGCAGGCTGAAGAACATCGTCAGCGCCTACCTGCGTCCTGAGGATGTGGGGCGTATCGAGGCTGCCTACCACTTTTCCGCAGACGCCCATGAGGGGCAGATGCGGATCAGCGGGGAGCCTTACATCTCCCATCCGGTCGCTGTTGCGGAGATCCTCGCCGGCTGGAACCTGGACGCCCAGGCCCTGTGCGCGGCCCTCCTCCATGATGTGATGGAGGATACCCACATCACCAAGGCCGAGATTGCCGAGCGTTTCGGGCGGACCACGGCCGAACTGGTGGATGGGGTGTCCAAGCTCGACAAGATCGAGTTCCAGTCCCACGAGGAAGCCCAGGCGGAAAACTTCCGCAAGATGCTGCTGGCGATGGCCAGCGACCTGCGGGTGATCCTCATCAAGCTCGCCGATCGCCTGCACAACATGCGCACGCTCGACTGCGTGCGCCCCGACAAGCGGCGCCGCATCGCCCGCGAAACCCAGGAAATCCACGCGCCGATCGCCAACCGGCTGGGCCTCAACAGCCTGTACCGGGAGCTGCAGGAACTGGCCTTCAAGCATCGCTACCCGATGCGCTATCGTGTACTGTCGAAGGCCATCCTGGCGGCTCGGGGTAACCGGCGCGAAGTGGTCGGCAAGATTCTCGTCGCGATCGAGGAACGCCTGCCCCAGTGGGATATCCAGGCCGACGTGCGCGGTCGCGAGAAGCACCTCTACAGCATCTACCGCAAGATGTCGGAGAAGCGACTGACCTTCTCCCAAGTGCTCGACATCTACGGTTTCCGCGTCATCGTGCCCGACGTGCAGACCTGTTACCGCGCCCTCGGCGCGTTGCACGCACTGTACAAGCCGGTGCCGGGAAAGTTCAAGGACTACATCGCCATCCCCAAGGCGAACGGTTACCAGTCCCTGCACACCACCTTGATCGGCCCCTTCGGCACCCCTGTTGAAGTGCAGATCCGCACCCAGGAGATGAACCACATTGCCGAGAGTGGTGTGGCTTCCCACTGGTTGTACAAGGAAGACGAAAAAACCCTCACCGAGCTGCAGCACAAGACCCACAGCTGGTTGCAGTCGCTGCTCGAACTACAGTCCACGTCCGGTGACTCCAGCGAGTTCCTGGAGCATGTGAAGGTGGACCTGTTCCCAGGCGAGGTGTACGCCTTCACGCCGAAGGGCAAGATCTTCGCGCTGCCGCGCGGTGCGACGGTGGTGGATTTCGCCTACGCGGTGCATACCGACGTCGGCAACCGCTGCGTCGCCGGTCGCATAAATGGCGAGCTGATGCCGCTGCGAACCGAGCTGCACAATGGCGACCAGATCGAGATCATCACCGCTGCCCACGCCAGCCCCAACCCGGCCTGGCTGTCCTACGTGCGGACCGGCAAGGCGCGGGCGCAGATCCGCCATTTCCTCAAGAATGCCCAGCAAGAGGAAGCCTCGACCCTCGGCGAGCGTCTGCTCAACCAGGCCTTGCGCCTGCACGGCCTGACCCTTGGCCAGGTCAGCACCTTTGCGTGGGAGCGCTTCCTGAAGGAGTTCACGCTGAACACCCGCAAGGAGCTGATGACCGACATCGGCCTCGGGCGGCGCCTGCCGGCCATCGTCGCGCGGCGCCTGGCGGAGATCCAGGATATGGAGTCCGGCCGCGCCGATGTCGTCAAGCCGAAGCCTGCAGGGGCGATCCTGATTCGCGGTACCGAAGGCGTCGCGGTCCAGCTGGCGCGTTGCTGCCGGCCGATTCCGGGCGACCCCATCGTCGGCATCATCCGCAAGGGGCAGGGGCTGGAAGTGCACATGCACGACTGTCCGCAGGCCCGCAAGCTGCGCAGCGAGCGGGACCGCTGGATCGACGTGGAGTGGGAAGCCGCCACCGACCGCCTGTTCGACGTGACGCTGCGCCTGCTCACGCAGAACGTGCGTGGCGTGTTGGCCAAGGTCGCCAATGCTATCGCCGAGCAAGATTGCAACATCCAGAACGTCAGTACCGACGGCGATCAGGGTGCCTATTCCACCATCTACATCACGGTGCAGGTGACTCATCGCCTGCATCTTGCCAAGGTCATCCGCGGGATACGCAACATCCCGGAGGTGGTCCGCATCAACCGCCTCAAGGGCGACCAGAAGGGCAGCTGAGGCTGCTAGAATCCACGCCGCTTAAAAAGGGAGATCCACATGGCAGGTTACGAGTCCGAGCACACCAAGTTCATGCGTGAATGGATGGCCAAGCATCCTGAGCAAGTCGAAGAGCAGAAGAAGGGGCGCGCCCTGTGGTGGGACAAGCCGCAGGATCTGGAGACCCAGCGTGAGTACGCGGCCGGCCGCGTCGCCCAGAAGCCCTATCCTTACTCGACCGAAAGCTGAGCGGGCTTTGCTCGCTCCCAAACTTGCTTTCATCGACGTAGAAACCACCGGAGCCAACCCGGTGGAAGACCGGATCACCGAAATCGCGATCCTGCGGGTCGAGAACGGTGAGCTGGTCGAGCGGTGGTCCACCCTGGTCAATCCAGGGCGGGCCATTCCGCCGAACATCCAGAGTCTGGTCGGCATTACCGATGACATGGTAGTGGATGCACCGCCGTTCGCCGAAGTGGCCGAACGGGTCCGCGAGCTTTTTGCGGACTGCATCTTCGTCGCCCATAACGCGCGCTTCGACTATGGCTTCATCAAGAACGAGTTCCAGCGTCTGGGCCAGTCCTTCGAGGCGCGGGTGCTGTGTACCGTCAAGCTGTCGCGAGCCCTCTATCCCCAGCATCACCGCCACGGTCTCGACGCCCTGATCGAGCGCCACGAACTCGTCTGCTCGGCCCGCCATCGCGCCCTTGGCGATACAGAGGCTTTGGTCCAGTTCGTCGGCCAGGTGACAGGAAGCTTCGAGCGCGAGGTGCTCGATGCTGCGATCGTCAAGGCGATGAAGGCGCCGAACCGGCCTGCCGGCCTGCCCGAAGGGGTGCTAGAAGGTCTGCCCGAGGGGCCGGGCGTCTATCTCTTCTACGGTGAGAACGATGCGCTGCTGTATGTCGGGCGCAGTGTCAGCCTGCGCTCGCGGGTGATGAGCCACTTTGCGGGGGACAAGCTAAAGGGCCGCGAGGCCAAGATCATCCAGCAGGTCCGTCGTGTGGACTGGCGAGTGACTGCCGGCGAACTGGGCGCGTTGCTGCTCGAGTCGCATCTGGTCCGTACCGAGAGGCCGGCCGAGAATCGCCAGCCGGCGGATGCCGCCGCGGTCTTCGGCCTGCGTTTCGACGTGGCCCGCCGACGTGGCCCGGTGTTGCAGCGCGAGCCACTGAACGGCGGCGATCCTGCGGGCTGGGAGAATCTCTACGGGACTTTCCGGACCAAGAAGGAAGCCGACAACGCGCTGCGGGAGCTGGCCAGCCTCTACAAGCTGTGCCCGCGCCGCATCGGCACCGAAGCGTGGAGCGAAGGGCCTTGCCTCGCGCACCAGGCACGCCGCTGTGCGGGCGTGTGCGCCGGCAAGGAGAGCCCCGCGCAGCACGACGAGCGCCTGCTGAAGGTGCTTGAAAGCCTGCGTTTGCGGCGTTGGCCGTGGTCTGGTCCGGTGGTGGTGCGCGAACACCATGCCGATACCGGGCGCAGCGCCGCACATGTGGTGGATCAGTGGTGCTTGCTCGGTAGCGTCGATGACGAAGCTGCCTTGGCCACTCTGCTGGCGGCCCTGCCGCAGCGCCGCTTCGATCCGGATATCTACCGTATCCTCGTCCGCTGGTTGGAGACGCCGGTGGCGCGCGCGGCAGTCACGCCGCTGGGCTGAGGTGCCTGCCTGAGTCGCCATGTTGCGGCTCAGGGGCTGGCACGTGTCCAAGATACGTTTTCTGCCTGAAAGTCTATGCGCCTCGGGGCGAGCATGGACGCGCCCCGGGGCGAACAATCGTGTTCAGGGCAGCGGGCGTTCGCTGGCGAGCAGGTGGGCGAGGGTTTCCCGATCGCGGATGATGTGCACTTCCGTACCATCCACCAGGATCTCGGCGGCACGTGGGCGAGTGTTGTAGTTGGAACTCATCGTCATGCCGTAGGCGCCGGCCGACAGGATGGCCAGCAGGTCGCCTGTTTCCACCGACAAGTCGCGGTCGTGGCCGAGGAAGTCGCCGCTCTCGCAGATCGGACCGACCACTTCGTAGCGGGTTGCGGGAACGGCGCGCGGCGCTACTGCGACGATCTCGTGGTAGGCGTCGTACAGTGCGGGGCGGGCCAGGTCGTTCATCGCCGCATCGATGATCGCGAAATTCTTCTCGACGCCGGGTTTCAGGTATTCGATCCGGGTCAGCAGCAGGCCGGCGTTGCCGACCAACGAGCGGCCCGGTTCGAAACACAGGGCTTCGTTGCGGCCGGCAAAGCGTTCCAGCAGAGGCTTGAGGTATTCGGTCGGCGTCGGCGGTTCCTCGTCGCGATAGCGGATGCCAAGGCCACCGCCCAGGTCGATGTGGTCGAGCTTGATGCCTTCGCGGGCGAGCTGGTCCACCAGGCCGAGGATCTTGTCTGCCGCTTCGGCCATCGGGGCCGGATCGAGAAGCTGGGAGCCGATGTGGCAGTCGATGCCGCTGATCTCGATGTTCGGCAGCCTGGCGGCCTTGCGGTAGAGGTCGAGGGCTTCGGTGAAGGCCACGCCGAACTTGTTGCTGCGCAGGCCGGTGGAAATGTACGGGTGGGTGTTCGGATTGACATCCGGATTGACGCGGAAGGCGATCGGCGCACGCTTGTCGAGGCTGGCAGCTACTTCATTCAGACGGTCCAGTTCGGCGGCGGATTCGACGTTGAAACAGCCGATCCCCGACTCCAGCGCGTAACGCATTTCGGCGATGCTTTTGCCGACGCCCGAGAAGATCACCTTGCCGGGGTCGCCACCGGCGGCCAGGACGCGGGCCAGCTCACCGCCGGACACGATGTCGAAACCGGCGCCCAGCTTGGCAAACACCGACAGGATGCCTAGGCTGGAGTTGGCCTTGACCGCGTAGCATACGAGTGCCTTGCGCATGCCCAGGGCTTGCTGGTAGGCCGCGAAGGCGGAAGTCAGTGCGGCGCGGGAATACACATAGGTCGGGGTGCCGAAGCGCTCGGCGATGTCGGCGAGGGCGACCCCTTCGAGGGTCAGGCCGGCGGGGCTGGCGGCTAGCGTCGGCACGGGCAGTGCGGTGGTCATTGGGCTGAATCCTGAGGAGCGGGTTTGTTATGATCGCCGCCCGGCGCCTGGGTGGCGTCGGCGGGCTGCGGAGCCGGCTTGCTAGCAGGCTTGGGAACTTGCGGGATGTACAGCGGCCCCTTGATGCCGCAGCCGGCTAGGACGAGTAGGCCGCAGGTCACGGCGGCAATGGCGATGGTTCGCATGGGTTCCGCGCAAAAACGGCAATGTTAACAGAACAACGGAGGGGTCGATGGACGAAGCGGATTTCAATGCCTTGGCGGATGCCGAGCTGGAGCACTTGGAGGGCCTGCTGGAGGCCTGCGAGCTGGATTTCGACTACGAGGTGAAACCGGGTGGGGTCTTCGAGCTGGAGTTCGACAACGGCAGCAAGATCATCGTCAACCGGCACAGCGCGGCGCGGGAAATCTGGCTGGCCGCCAAGTCGGGCGGTTTTCACTTCCGTCCTGACGGCGGGCGCTGGTTGGGGACGCGGGACGGAGCGGATTTCTATGCCGTGCTGTCCCGTTGCATGTCCGAGCAGGCCGGCGAGCCGGTCAATCTGAAGGGCTGACCGGCTCCCAGTCTGTTAGTTGGTGTTGTGCGGAGCTTCTTCCGCCGGCGGGCTGGTGGGCTCCTGCGGAGTTTCCACCGGTGCTGCAGGCAGGTTCTCCTTGTAGATCAGCTCCTCGGTGGCACTGCCTTCCGGCTGGATGCGGATCAGGCCGTCCGGCGGGGTTGGATAGCTCTCGGGGACACCGTCGAGGGCCTTGCGCATGTAGTTGATCCACATCGGTAGTGCTGCAGTGCCGCCAGTTTCTCCGCTGCCCAGCTTGCGTGGCTGGTCGAAGCCGATCCACGCCACCGCGACGACGGTCGGCTGGTAACCGCAGAACCAGGCGTCCACGTATTCGTTGGTGGTGCCGGTCTTGCCGGCCAGGTCGCCGCGTTTGAGGACCAGGGCCTTGGCGGCGGTGCCGCGGCGGACGACGTCCTTCAGCATCGAGTCCATCAGGTAGGCATTGCGTTCGTCGATGGTCCGCTCGGCGGTTTCACCGGCCACCGGCGGGTCCACGCGGGCGAGCACGTGGCCGCCCTCGTCCTGGATCTCCTTCACCAGATAGGGCTCGACACGGTAGCCGCCGTTGGCGAAGACCGAGTAGCCGCGCAACATTTGCCAGGGCGTGACGGAGCCGGCTCCGAGGGCCATTGTCAGGTAGGCCGGATGACGCTCGGCGTCGAAGCCGAATTTGGTCACGTAGTCCTGAGCATAGCGCGGGCCGATGGATTTCAGCAGGCGGATCGACACCATGTTCTTGGAGCGCGCCAGTGCGGAGCGCAGGGACATCGGCCCGTCGTATTTGCCGTCGTAGTTCTTCGGCTCCCAGGCTTGGCTACCGGTTTCCCCAGCCGGGAAAGAGATCGGCGAATCGTCGACGACGCTGTTGGGGCCGTAGCCCTTCTCGAAGGCGGCCGAATAGATGAAGGGCTTGAAGCTGGAGCCAGGTTGGCGCCATGCCTGCGTGACATGGTTGAATTTGTTGCGATTGAAGTCGAAGCCCCCTACCAGCGCGCGGATGGCGCCTGTGTGCGGGTCGGCTGCGGCCAGGGCGCCTTCGACCTCCGGTAGTTGACTGATCTCCCAGTGGTTGTCCACGTGCACCACGCGGATGATGGCGCCCGGGCGGATGCGTTTGTTGGGTGGGGCCTTCTCGCTCAGCATTGCCGAGGCGAAGCGCAGGCCGTCACCGCTGATACGGAAGGTCTCGCCGTAGCGGTAGGCCGTGACTACGCCATTGCCCGCTTGGGTCACGATGGCTGCCTGGAGGTCGTCGTAGTCAGGTGTCTCGGCCAGGACTTCGTCGAGGCCCTCGGTCTGCTCCCCGCTCATTCGGGCGGGATCCACATAGCCCTCGACACCCCGGTAGCCGTGGCGGCGGTCGTAATCCATGATGCCGCGGCGAAGTGCTCGGTAGGCAGCGTCCTGTTCGGACTTGTTGATCGTCGTGATGACCTTGATGCCGCGGGTGTAGGCCTCTTCCTTGAACTGCTCGTAGGCGATCTGGCGGGCCATTTCCGCTACATAGTCGGCGCTGCTGCCGACGTCGCCAGGCCCGGTCACGACCTTCAGAGGAGCGTTGACGGCTTGCTGGTGCTCCGTTTCGGAGATGAAGCCCAGTTCGGTCATGCGACGCAGTACGTATTGCTGACGCAGGGCTGCACGCTTCGGATTGACGACTGGATTGTAGGCGGACGGGGCTTTCGGCAGGCCCGCGAGCATGGCTGCCTCTGGAACGTTAAGGTCGTGGATGGATTTACCGAAATAGGTCTGAGCGGCAACTGCGAAACCGTAGGCACGGCGGCCGAGGTAAATCTGATTGATATAGACCTCGAGGATCTGGTCCTTGGTGAGGTTCTGCTCGATCTTGAACGCCAGCAGGATTTCGTAAAGTTTGCGCGAGTAGGTCTTCTCGCGGGTCAGGAAGAAGTTCCGGGCCACCTGCATTGTGATCGTCGAGGAGCCCTGGCGCTTGCTGCCAGTGACGAGGTTGGCGCCCGCCGCGCGCAGCACGCCAGTGAAATCGACCCCGGAGTGCTGGTAGAAGCGGTCGTCCTCGGCGGCCAGAATGGCGTGTTTGAGAACGGGCGGTACATCCTGGATGTGGATGAAGGCACGACGCTCTTCGCCGTACTCGCCGATCAGAATCCCGTCAGCCGTGTAGACGCGCAGCGGAATCTTGGGGTGGTAGTCGGTCAGTGCTTCCAGCGACGGGAGGGTCGGCCAGGCGAAGGCGACGGCCAGGGCGAGGATGGCGAGGCCAATGGCCAGCAGGCCGAGAAGTGCGATGAAGGGGTAGAGTACCCAGCGCATGACGGGAGCAGGGAGCAGAGTAAAGTGCTGCATTATACGAGGAGGCCCGATTTGTCGCCTGATATGCAATCCGGTATTCTCCCGGGCCTTACCTTTACACTTGTCATGGTTGTTGTTAGGATCTCAAGTAGTTTGTTGGTATTGCACCTAACATAAAGAAATTTCAGGATTTTTTGTGATCGACCTCTCCTTTTTGAACCCCCGGGCACGCCCTTTGATCGGTGTCGACGTCTCGTCTTCGTCGGTCAAAATGGTGGAGTTGTCCGCCGTCTCGGGCGGTGGCTATCGGGTCGAGCGGTACGCCGTCGAAGCGCTTCCGCGGGAGGCCGTATCCGATGGAAACATCGTCAATCTGGAGGCTGTATCCGATGCCATCCGGCGTGGCTGGCGTCGGCTCGGAACCGCGACCCGTTTCGTGGCGCTTGCGCTCCCGGCGTCGGCGGTCATCACCAAGAAAATTATCCTGCCCGCGGGCCTGCGCGACCAGGAGTTGGAGGTGCAGGTCGAGTCGGAAGCGAATCAGTACATTCCCTTTGCGCTCGATGAGGTGAATCTCGATTTTCAGGTCATCGGTCCGGCGGCTTCCAGTGCGGACGAGGACGAGGTGTTGATCGCAGCGTCCCGCAAGGAGAAGGTCGAAGATAGGGTCGCTGCAGCGGAAGCTGCCGGCCTCAAGGCGCTGGTGATGGATGTCGAGTCCTACGCGTCGCTGGCTGCCTTCGAACTGGTTCAGGAGCAGTTGCCCGACCGCGGGGAAGACAAAATCATCGCGCTGGTGGATGCCGGCGCTAACGTGATGAATGTGTCAGTGCTGCGCAATGGCAACCAGGTGTACGCCCGTGAGCAGGCCTTCGGCGGTTTCTTGCTTACCCAGGACATCATGCGCCACTTTGGGATGTCCCTTGAGGAAGCCGAAAGTGGCAAGCGTACCGGTTCGTTACCCGAGAGCTATGAGTCCGATCTTCTGCGCCCGTTCATGGACGCCATGGCATTGGAAGTATCGCGGGCGCTGCAGTTCTTTTTCACCTCCACCCAGTTCAATCAGGTAGACCATATCGTCCTTGCTGGCGGTTGTGCCGTCATCCCCGGGCTTGCGGAAACCGTCGCGGGCCGTACCCAGGTGGATACCCTGGTGGCCAACCCGTTTGCGAACATGAGCCTTGGTTCAAAGGTTCGGCCGAAGAATCTCGCGGCGGATGCCCCTGCCTTGCTGGTTGCCTGTGGTCTGGCTTTGCGGAGGTTTGATTTGTGATCCGTATCAACCTGCTTCCTCACCGGGAAGAGAAGCGCAAGGCGCGCCGACAACAATTCGCGCTGTTTTCCGCCTTTGTGGCGGTGGTAGGGCTTGTGGTGTGGTTCATCGGCCATACGATCCTGGCGGGGTATGTGGATGGTCAGGACGCAAAGAACGTCTTTCTCAAGCAGGAAATCGCCGCGCTTGACAAGGAGATCGTGGAAATCAAAGGTTTGCGGGAACAGGCTGAGGCGTTGCTGTCCCGAAAGCAGGTCATCGAGTCGTTGCAGACCAATCGTACGGAAACTGTCCAGTTGTTCAACGAACTGGTCCGTCAGATGCCTGAAGGCGTTTATCTCAAGTCACTTAAGCAGTCCGGCTCGAAGATCAATTTGATCGGCTATGCCCAGTCGAATGCGCGGGTATCCACCCTGATGCGTAATCTCGAGGCTTCGCCTTATCTCGAGCGCGCTGATCTGGTCGAGGTCAAGGCGGCGGTTCTGAATACCCGTCGCGTCAGTGAATTCAATCTCAATGTGAGCATCGAGCGCACCAAGGCGGAGGACTCTGGCAAGCCGAAGGCTGGCGGCGGGGTCAGCAATCCTGCGGGAGGCAAGCCATGAGTCTAAGGGAGTCGATAGAGAAGCTCCGGACGATGGATGTCCAGACCCTGATGCGGGATTTCCAGGGGTTGGATCCCAATGATCCCGGGCAGTGGCCGCTGCTGCCCCGGTTGGCGACGTTGCTGGCGATTTTTCTCGTTATCGTCGCCGGTGGCTGGTGGTTCGACTGGAGCGATCAGTTGACCACGCTGGATAGCAAGGAAAAGGAAGAAATTACGCTCAAGGATGATTGGTTGTTGAAGAAGCGCCAGGCTGTCAATCTTCCTGAATACCGTCGTCAATTGGCGGAGATCGACCGTCAGTTTGGTGCTTTATTGAAGCAGTTGCCGAATCGCTCCGAGATCGAGTCCTTGTTGGCGGACATCAATCAGGCCGGTCTGGGGCGTGGACTGCAGTTTGAATTGTTCAAGCCAGGTGCCGAGAGCTTGAAGGATTTTTATGCAGAGTTGCCGATTTCCGTGCGGGTGACCGGCGGTTATCACGACCTCGGCGAATTTGTCAGTGACGTGGCGCAGATGCCGCGGATCGTGACCTTGAACGACATCGCCATCGAAACGCTCAAGGAAGGCAACCTCAAGTTTGATGCGACTGCGATGACTTATCGTTACCTGGATGACGAGGAAGTCGCAGCCCTGCGCAAGGAAAAGGCCAAGGAAAAGGCGCGTAAGTGACGATCATGCGACTGACTCTGATAGTGCCTCTGCTTCTTTCGGTACTGCTGGCCGGGTGCGGTGACAAACAGCAGGATTTGCGTGACTGGATGGCCGAGGCGTCGAAGGACCTCAAGCCCAATCTGAAGCCCTTGCCACCGATCCGCCAGGCATCCGTTGTGAATTATCAAGGCAGTGGCCTGCTTGATCCATTCAAGCAGGCCAAGCTTGAACCGGACAAGAAGTCGGGCTTCGTGCCGGATGCAAACCGGCGACGGGAGCCCCTTGAGGCGTATCCGCTCGAATCGCTCAAGATGGTTGGCGTCATGATGAGAAAAGGTCAGGCCCATGCCATCATCGCCGTCGACAAGACGCTCCATCAGGTCAAGGTCGGCAATTATCTTGGGCAGAATTACGGAAAGATCACGGGCATCAGTGAATCCGCGGTGACCTTGAAAGAACTTGTCGAGGATGTGGGCGGTGAATGGACCGAGCGCATCAGCACGCTCCAGTTGCAGGAGCAGGCGCCTCAGGAGGCGAAGAAATGAAAATGAGACCTTGTGGGGTCAGGTTGGGCGCATGGGTGGTGGCTGCGTGTCTTGGCGGGCTGGTGCTTCCTGTGTCCGTGCTGGCCCAGGTCCCGCAGGCGGCGGACGTTGTGTCGGCAGGCAACCGGATTGAGAAGATCATGGCCGTGGAGCAAGGGGGCAACATTGTCCTCAAGCTCACCCTTGCCAGGCCGCTGGCTGCCTTGCCGGCAAGTTTCAGTGTGGCGAGCCCAGCACGCATTGCGTTCGATTTCCCGGATACGGCCAATGGCTTGGGGCGCAATAGCCAGACGCTCAATGCCGGCGATTTGCGGAGTGTGAACGTCGTGCAGGTTGGGGACCGGACGCGCTTGGTCTTGAACCTGTCCCGGGTCTACCCTTACGAGACGCGTCAGGATGGGAACGATCTCCTGATCACACTGGCGGCTGGACAGGTCCGAGAGGCGACGAGCCAGCTTGCTCAGCGGAGTACCCAGTTTGCCCCGGCCGCCGTGGGGCAGTCGGAGCGGCACGCCATTCGCGATATCAATTTCCGGCGTGGCAAGGACGGTGAGGGGCGGCTGGTAGTCGATCTGTCTGACCCGAATGCCGGTATCGATATTCGGCAACAGGGCGAGGATCTGATCGTCGATTTTCTGAAGACGGATGTGCCGGAACAATTGCGTCGGAAGCTGGATGTGGTGGATTTCGGTACCCCGGTGTCCACTGTGCTGACCAAGACCCAGGGCGGGAATGTGCGCATGACGGTGACGCCGCGTGGGCTCTGGGAGCATAACGCTTACCAGAGCGACAGTCAGTTCGTGCTTGAAGTGAAGCCTGTCAAGGAGGATCCCAACAAGCTGACGCAAGGCGCGGGCAAGGGCCGCTTCTCCGGCGAGAAGCTATCCCTGAACTTCCAGAACATCGACGTGCGTTCCGTGCTGCAGGTCATCGCGGACTTCACGAATTTCAACATCATCACCAGTGACTCCGTGCAGGGCAACCTGACTCTGCGCCTCAAGGACGTGCCGTGGGATCAGGCCCTCGACATCATCCTGCAGGCGCGGGGGCTGGACATGCGCAAGAATGGCAACGTGATCTGGATCGCGCCGCGGGACGAGTTGGTTGCCCGTGAAAAGCTCGACCTGGAAGCAAAGGCTCAGGTCGGTGATCTGGAGCCACTGAGGACCGAGAGTTTTCAGATCAACTACCACAAGGCGAAGAGTGTTGCCGAGTTCCTGAAGAGCAAGGACCAGTCTGTGCTTTCCAAGCGGGGTAGCGTTCTGCCTGACGAGCGCAGCAACAAGATTTTCGTCAATGATGTGGCGTCCCGACTCGAGGACATTCGTCGCCTGATCGCCGAAGTGGATGTCGAGGTGCGTCAAGTCCTGATTGAGGCGCAGATTGTCGAGGCCACCGATACGTTTGCAAGCAACCTGGGTGTGCGTCTCGGCTTCGGGGCCAAAACCGGTGGTCAGATTGGAACGACCACGGGGGGGGTCCCGGTTTTCCGGAATACTCTTGGGACGGGTAATCTGTCTTCAATCGGCTACCAGGCCGGTCAGATTACGACGGTTCCTGATTACACCAACGGCCTGGGCGTTAATCTGCCTGCGTCAACCATTAACAATAAGTCAGCAGGCGCGTTCTCATTTGCATTGTGGAACAGCGCGGCAACCCGTTACATCGATCTCGAGGTCTCGGCGCTGGAAGCGGATGGGCGTGGCAAGGTCGTGTCCCGCCCGCGCGTGATGACGGCCGATAAGGCCGAGGCGATCATCGAGCAAGGTTCGGAAGTGCCGTATCAAACCCAGTCCGGGGGAACCGCTTTTCCGACCGTCAGCTTCAAGAAGGCCAATCTGACCTTGAAGGTGAAGCCGCAGATCACGCCGGATGGCAAGGTGATGATGGCACTAGAGGTCAATAAGGACCAGCCGCGCTACGATCAGCCGGTTGCCGGTGGTAACGTGCCGATCGACACCAAGCACGTCAAGACCGAAGTGGTGGTCGAGAACGGTGGCACGGTCGTCATCGGCGGGATCTACATTCAGGAAATCGGCAACAATACGACGAAGATCCCGTTGCTGGGGGATGTGCCGGTTCTCGGCTATCTGTTCCGGAATACAGAGCGCAAGGACAACAAGACTGAGTTGCTCGTGTTCATTACGCCTCGAATCATCAACGATCAGCTCGGTCTGCGCTGACCTTCATTAATACGGGAATTTCTATGCATAACGTCAGTGCCTTGGGCCGTTTGTCATCACAAGGTCGTTTCTTTGCCCTGAGTGTCATTGCGCTGGCCATCGCGGGCTGTGGTGGTGGAGGTGGCGGTTCGAGTGGCAGTTCTGGCTGTCCAGGAGGTTTTCTCACCTGTTCGTCCGGCGGCAGCGGCTCTACTGCGACGGATGGCACGATCACCCTGTCCCTCACCGATGCCACATCGGGAGCAAGCAGTAATACGCTGTCAGCGGGTAAGCCGCTGACGGTCAAGGCTGTGGTGAAGGATGCCAATGGTGCAGTGGTTCCCAATGCAGTTGTTACTTTTGCGACAGACTCGGCGCTAGGCGTTTTCGATCCCGCTTCAGGTTCGGCTTTGAGTAACAGCAGTGGTGTCGCATCGGTGAACCTGCAGGCGGCAAGTCTGGCCTCCAGCGGAGCGGCAACGCTGACGGCTACGGCAAGCGTTGGCGGGAAGTCACTGACGCAGACGGTTGGATATGCTGTCAGCCCTGGTGTAGTGGCGCTGTCCAATCTGACAGCCAATTCCACCTCGCTGAGCGCTTATGGAAGTACGTCAGTCTCCGTTCAGGTTTTGGTAAATGGAGTTCCTGCGACTTCGTCGCAGGCGGTGACTTTCTCGTCTGCTTGCGATACTGCAGGCAAGGCGTCGATTACACACAGCGTATCATCGGTTAACGGGGTGGCGACGGCAACTTATACCGATAAGGGGTGTGCGGGGACTGATGCGATCACCGCGTCTGTGCAAGGGGCTTCCAGTTCGATTTCCCTGCAGATCGCGCCACCTCAGGCATCGAATGTCAGTTTCGTATCTTCGTCACCGTCGTCCATCGTGCTGGCCGGGACCGGCGGAGCGGGCTTGTCGTCCGACTCCATTGTCACCTTTAAACTGGTTGACAGCACGAATAGTCCGATTGCTGGTAGAACAGTTAACTTTGACTTGTCGACGCGTGTTGGTGGCATAAAGTTGAACGGCCAGTCCTCCGGCACTGCGCAGGGTACGACACAGGCTGATGGCACTGTCAGCGTTACGGTGACAGCAGGTACCGTGCCTACTCCGGTGTGGGTGACGGCGGTGCTGGCTGACAATTCGGCGATCAAGAGCCAGTCGCCCAATTTGACGATCTCCACTGGACGTCCGACCCAGGATCGTTTTTCTCTGGCGGTCGAGACCTTCAATATCGAGGGCTGGCGTCAGGATGGGATAACTACACATGCGACTGCTTATGCATTTGACCGTTTAGGTAACCCGGTTCCGGACGGCACGGTCATCAATTTCATCAGTGAAGGGGCAGGTATCGGTGCCTCTTGCACGACAACGTCTGCTTCGTGTTCCGTAACGTTCACCAGCGGAGAATACCGGCCGCGCAATGACTCGGAGCCTTCCGGTTCTGTTACGAACGGACGAGTCACCATCCTTGCCTACGCGACGGGCGAGGAGAGTTTTGACGACAGCAACGCCAACAACATCTACGATGCAGGTGAGGCCTTCCGTGATCTCGGCAATGCCTTTGTCGATAACAATGAGGATCGGGTAAGGCAGGCTGGTGAGTCCGAGATTGCCTTTGGCAAGTCAGGGGCATGCCCCGCCTATCCTGCTGACGGACGTTATGACAATGCGCCCTATAGTGCCGGAAGCTGTGACGGTGTCTGGGGGCAGGCGCATGTACGCCGAGTCAATCTGGTCGTCTTGTCCAGCTACGTTATCGGTACGGTTGCACCCTCCACGTTTACTATGTCGGGTTGTACGGGTTCCTTTACTTTCCGGCTGTCCGATGAGAATAATAATCCGATGCCGGCGACCGCGACGCTGTCCATGGATTCGGCTGTGACTTACAAAAATGATACGGGTGATACGGTCAAGGCTTCAGTGTCCGTGTCTTCCGGTTCCTCTTCCGTTCCCAATACGAGTGCTGCCGGTGGTACCTTCCATACCTTCACGGTAGAGGGTTCGAAGTGCCAGACGAAGCCTGTTGGAACCGCTACCCTCACGGTCACGTCACCGAGCGGTAGTACGAGTAGCCGGACCATCACGATTAACTGACATGCGCTTTGGGGAGTAAAGGTCTTTCCCCGACTGCAAAGGAAGGGAATGGATTTTCCACGTTGTATTGTTCTGATTGGCATGCCCGGCTCCGGTAAGACCACAGTGGGCCGGGAGCTTGCAAAGCGTCTCGGTCTCCGTTTTGTCGACAGTGATCACGAAATCGAGGCCCGAACGGGGGTCAAGATCCCGACCATTTTCGAGATCGAGGGCGAAGATGGTTTCCGGCGGAGGGAGACGCAGACCCTGGATGAACTGACCACGGAGTCGGACATGGTGCTCGCTACCGGTGGCGGTGCCGTGATCAATCCCATCAATCGCGCCCTGCTTTCCGAGCGGGGCGTGGTCGTTTATCTCAATGTTCCGCCCCACGTTCTGTGGGAGCGCACCCGTCACGACAAGACGCGTCCCCTGCTGCAGGTGCCGGATCCCAAAGGGCGCCTTCAGCAGTTATATGTGGTCCGCGACCCGCTGTACCGCGAGGTTGCTCACATCACTGTCGAAGGCGGGCGTGGGACGCCGCATGCGATGGTGCGTCTGATCGAAAAGGAATTGCAGGACTTATGCGCACACTGAACGTCGAACTGGCCGACCGCAGCTATCCCATCCGGATCGGCGGGGGATTGCTGGCAGATCCCGAGCTCGTATTGCCCTTTGTGAAATCGCGCCGTGTGGCAGTGATCACCAACAATGTGGTCGGGCCCCTGTACCTGCGTGCTTTTGCGGATGGGCTGAAAGCCCGCGGGCTGACAGTCACCGAGATCGTGCTGCCGGACGGTGAGGCGCACAAGGACTGGGAGACGCTCAACACGATTTTCGATGGCCTGCTGTCGAGCCGCTGCGATCGCGGAACGACGCTGATCGCTCTCGGTGGCGGCGTGGTTGGTGACATGGTCGGCTTTGCCGCGGCAACCTATCAGCGCGGCGTGCCCTTCATCCAGGTGCCGACTACGCTGCTGTCTCAGGTGGACTCGTCTGTCGGCGGTAAGACAGCAATCAATCACCCCCTCGGCAAGAACATGATCGGCGCCTTCTACCAGCCGCGCATGGTGCTCGCCGATACCTTAGTCCTTAACACGCTGCCGGAGCGTGAGCTGAAGGCGGGATTGGCCGAGGTCATCAAGTATGGGTTGATCCGGGACCTGCCTTTCCTGGAGTGGATCGAGGAAAACCTTGAGCGTCTGCTTGCCCGCGATGCCGATGCGTTAGCCGAGGCGGTCGAGCGTTCGTGTCGGAACAAGGCGGAAGTCGTCGCTGCCGATGAAACCGAGCAGGGGGTGCGCGCTACGCTCAATCTGGGGCACACCTTCGGTCATGCCATCGAAACGGGGCTGGGTTACGGCGTCTGGTTGCATGGCGAAGCCGTGGCGGCAGGGGCGATCATGGCCGCCGACCTGTCCCGGCGTCTAGGCTGGCTGTCCGATACGGACGTCGAGCGGGTGCGGTCCATTCACGAGCGTGCCGGCCTGCCTGTCAAGGGCGCGCCGCTGGGGGCGGATCGCTATCTTGAGTTGATGGCCCACGACAAGAAAGTGGCGGACGGCACCCTGCGGCTGGTATTGCTGAAGGCGATAGGGGAGGCGGTGATCACTGCCGAGGCCAGCCAGGCCGACATCCGCGCTTCCATCGAGGCCTGTTGCTGAGCACCCCGTCGATGGCCGAACTGGCGCCCTATGCCGTCGTCGAGGCGAATTCCCGTGGTCGTCGGGTGGCCGAGTCGCCACCGGTGGCGCGCGGCGAGTTCCAGCGCGATCGCGACCGCATCGTGCACTGCACGGCCTTCCGGCGCCTGGAGTACAAGACCCAGGTCTTCGTCAATCACGAAGGCGACCTGTTCCGCACCCGGCTGACCCATAGCATCGAAGTTGCGCAGATCACCCGCTCCATCGCGCGGGCGCTGCGCCTCAACGAGGATCTGGCCGAGGCGGTGGCTTTGGCGCATGACCTCGGCCATACGCCCTTCGGTCACGCCGGGCAGGATGCGCTGCATGCCTGCATGAAGGACTTCGGCGGCTTCGAGCACAATCTGCAGTCCCTGCGGACGGTGGATGTGCTTGAGGAAAGCTACGCCGAGTTCAATGGCCTCAACCTGATGCACGAGACCCGTGAAGGGATCCTCAAGCACTGCTCGTCGAAAAATGCCGCACTGCTCGGCGACATCGGGCAGCGCTTCATCGATGGGCGCCAGCCCTCGCTGGAGGCGCAGTTGGCCAATCTGGCCGACGAGATCGCCTACAACAACCACGACGTGGACGACGGCCTGCGTTCCGGGCTGATTACCCTCGAGCAACTCGACGCGGTGCCGATCTTCCGTCGCAACCGGGAGGCGGTCGAGGCGGCCTATCCTGGCTTGGCCGGGCGGCGGCTGATCCATGAAACCATCCGCCGCATGATCAACATGATGGCGGTGGATCTCATCGAGCAGACCCGCGCCAATATCGCCGCGGCCGGTGTCGCCTCCCTCGACGACGTGCACGCGGCCCCGCGCCTGGTGGCCTACAGCGATGGCATGTTGCCCGAGTTGCGCGTTCTCAAGACCTTCCTGCGCGAAGGCCTGTATCACCACTTCCAGGTTCTGCGCATGACCGACAAGGCCCGGCGCATCATCCAGGATCTCTTCGGGGCGTTCATGAACGACCCCCGCCTGTTGCCGCCGCAATACCAGCAGATGGCCCGCAACGACAAGCCGCGGGCGATCGCCGATTATGTTGCTGGAATGACGGACCGATATGCGATGCGTGAACACCGGCGCTTGTTTGCGGTCGGTGAGATTCACTAAGCCCCGCAAGCGCTTGCGGCGGCGCAAAAAAATCCTTGAAAACAGGGCTCTTGGAGCGGTATATTCGACCCTCGCCCAATGTGTTTGAACGGTCTCCTCGTCGGGATCGAACGTAGCCGGCTGGCCGCGTGTCGCCGGCTTTTTCACGGTTCGGACGGGGCGATTTCCCGCAGTTTGAAGGTCCGGCGCGGTGCGCTACGCGGCGCCGGTGTGTGTTGTGTCGAGGAAAAACAAGATGGATCTTCCCCTGGAGCAGGGTCTTTACGACCCCGCCAACGAACATGACGCCTGTGGTGTCGGCTTCATTGCACATATCAAGGGCAACAAGACGCATGAGATCGTAAATCAGGGTCTCGAAATTCTGAAGAATCTGGACCACCGGGGTGCCGTGGGTGCCGACCCGTTGCAGGGTGACGGCGCCGGTATCCTGATCCAGATTCCGGATACGCTGTTCCGCGAAGAAATGGCCAAGCAGGGCGTCACCCTGCCGCAGGCCGGCGACTACGGTGTCGGCATGGTCTTCCTGCCGAAGGAGCACGCCTCCCGTCTCGCCTGCGAGGACGAAATCGAGCGCGCCACCCGCGCCGAAGGCCAGGTTGTGCTCGGCTGGCGCGATGTGCCGACCGACCCTAACATGCCGATGTCCCCGACCGTCAAGGCCAAGGAGCCGGTGATCCGCCAGGTCTTCATCGGCCGCGGTCCCGACGTGATGGTCACCGACGCCCTCGAGCGCAAGCTGTACGTGATCCGCCGTCGCGCCGCCAATGCCATCGCCGCCCTCAAGCTGAAGCACTCCAAGGAGTTCTACACGCCGTCCATGTCGGCGCGTACGATCAACTACAAGGGCCTGCTGCTTGCCGACCAGGTCGGCCAGTACTACCTCGACCTGCAGGACGCGCGCTGTGTCTCCGCGCTGGCCCTGGTCCACCAGCGCTTCTCGACCAACACCTTCCCGACCTGGCACCTTGCCCACCCGTTCCGTTACATCGCCCACAACGGCGAAATCAACACGGTGCGTGGCAACTACAACTGGATGCGTGCCCGCGAGAAGGGTACCCAGTCCCCGTTGCTCGGCGAAGACCTGCAGAAGCTGTGGCCGCTGATCTACCCGGGTCAGTCCGACTCCGCCGCCTTCGACAACGCGCTCGAGCTGCTGGTGATGAGCGGCTATTCCCTGGCCCACGCGATGATGATGATGATTCCCGAAGCCTGGGAATCCCACACGCTGATGGACCAGAAGCGCCGTGCTTTCTACGAATACCACGCAGCCATGATGGAGCCGTGGGACGGCCCCGCCGCGGTGGCCTTCACCGACGGCCGCCAGATCGGCGCGACCCTCGACCGTAACGGCCTGCGTCCGGCCCGCTATCTGGTCACCGACGACGATTACGTCGTGATGGCCTCCGAATCCGGCGTGCTGCCGATTCCCGACGAGAAGATCGTCAAGAAGTGGCGTCTGCAGCCGGGCAAGATGTTCCTGATCGACATGGAGCAGGGCCGCATCATCGACGACAAGGAAATCAAGGAATCCCTTGCCGCCGCCAAGCCCTACCAGGAGTGGCTGTCCCGCATCAACATCAAGCTCGACACCTGTGCCGCGCCCGAGAGCGTAGCCGCACCGGAGTGCGCTGCTTCCCTGCTGGACCGTCAGCAGGCATTCGGCTTCACTCAGGAAGACGTCAAGTTCATCCTTGAGCCGATGGCCAAGACCGGCGAAGAGGGCACCGGCTCCATGGGCAACGACAGCCCGCTGGCCGTGCTGTCCGCCAAGGCCAAGCCGATCTTCAGCTACTTCCGTCAACTGTTCGCCCAAGTGACCAACCCGCCGATCGACCCGATCCGCGAACAGTTGGTCATGTCCCTGGTGAGCTTCGTCGGCCCGCGCCCGAACCTGCTCGGCATCAACGAGATCAACCCCCCGTACCGCCTGGAAGTCACCCAGCCGGTGCTGACCTTCGCCGACATGGCGAAGCTGCGTGAGATCGCCCGTTACACCGAGAACAAGTTCCGCTCCGCCGAACTGGACATCTGTTACCCGCTGGCTTGGGGCAAGGAAGGCGTCGAAGCACGCCTGGCTTCCCTGTGTGCCGAAGCAGAGAACGCGGTGCTGGAAGGCTCCAACATCCTGATCGTGTCCGACCGCAAGGTCAGTGCCGAGCAGGTCGCGATCCCGGCCCTGCTGGCCACCTCCGCCATTCACCAGCACTTGGTGACCAAGGGCTTGCGTACCCGCACCGGCCTGGTGGTCGAAACCGGCTCCGCCCGCGAGACCCACCACTTCGCCGTGCTGGCCGGCTATGGCGCCGAGGCGGTGCACCCCTACCTGGCCCTCGAAACCCTCACCGAGATGGCCCACGGTGATGCCGAAACCGCCGAGAAGTACGTCAAGCACTTCATCAAGGCCGTCGGCAAGGGCCTCATGAAGGTCATGTCCAAGATGGGCATCTCGACCTTCATGTCCTACACCGGGGCCCAGATCTTCGAAGCCATCGGCCTCAAGAAGACGCTGGTCGAGAAGTACTTCACCGGTACTTCTTCCCAGGTGGAAGGCATCGGCGTGTTCGAGGTGATGGAAGAAGCGATCCGCCTGCACCAGGCCGCTTTCAGTGCCGACCCGGTGCTGGCCAACGCCCTTGATGCCGGTGGCGAATACGCCTTCCGCATCCGTGGCGACGAGCACATGTGGACGCCGGACGCGATTGCCAAGCTGCAGCACTCCACCCGCAGCGGCAAGTTCGACACCTACAAGGAATACGCCAAGATCATCAACGATCAGGGCAAGCGCCACATGACCCTGCGCGGCCTGTTCGAGCTCAAGTCCGTCGGCGCCCCGGTGCCGCTGGAAGAGGTCGAGTCCGCCAAGGAAATCGTCAAGCGCTTCGCCACTGGCGCGATGTCCCTTGGCTCCATCTCCACCGAAGCCCACACGACGCTGGCGATCGCCATGAACCGCATCGGCGGCAAGTCGAACACCGGCGAGGGCGGCGAGGATCCGAAGCGCTTCATCCCGATCTCCAAGCCCACCAAGCTGTCCGAGCTGATCGGCGCCAGCCGTATCGAGCGTGACATCGAGCTGAAGGTTGGCGACAGCCTGCGTTCCTCGATCAAGCAGGTTGCTTCCGGCCGTTTCGGCGTGACCACCGAGTACCTGGTCAATGCCGACCAGATCCAGATCAAGATGGCCCAGGGCGCCAAGCCCGGCGAAGGTGGTCAGCTGCCCGGCCACAAGGTCTCCGAGTACATCGGCTTCCTGCGCCACTCCGTGCCGGGCGTCGGTCTGATCTCGCCCCCGCCGCACCACGACATCTACTCCATCGAGGATCTGGCCCAGCTGATCCACGATCTGAAGAACACCAACCCGGCGGCCGACATCTCCGTCAAGCTGGTGTCCGAAGTGGGCGTCGGTACCGTGGCCGCGGGTGTTGCCAAGGCCAAGGCCGACCACGTGGTGATCGCCGGTCACGACGGTGGTACCGGTGCGTCGCCGCTGTCCTCCATCAAGTACGCCGGTTCCCCGTGGGAACTGGGTCTGGCTGAAACCCAGCAGACCCTGGTCCTCAACCGTCTGCGCAGCCGCATCCGCGTCCAGGTGGACGGCCAGATCAAGACCGGTCGCGACGTCGTCATCGGCGCGCTGCTGGGTGCCGACGAATTCGGCTTCGCTACCGCGCCGCTGGTCGTCGAAGGCTGCATCATGATGCGCAAGTGCCACCTCAACACCTGTCCGGTGGGTGTGGCCACGCAGGATCCGACGCTGCGCAAGCGCTTCTCCGGTCAGCCGGAGCACGTGGTCAACTACTTCTTCTTCGTTGCCGAGGAAGTGCGCGAGCTGATGGCCCAGATGGGCATCCGCAAGTTCGACGACCTGATCGGCCGTGCCGACCTGCTCGACATGCGTGCCGGCATCGAGCACTGGAAGGCTCGCGGTCTGGATTACAGCCGCATTTTCCACCTGCCGAACGTGCCCGCCGAAGTGCCGCGCCTGCACACCGAAGTCCAGGACCACAACCTGGTCAAGGCCCTCGACAACCAGCTCATCGAGCTGGCCAAGCCGGCTCTCGAGAACGGCGAGAAGGTCTCCTTCGAAGTCCCGGTGCGCAACATCAACCGTACCGTCGGCGCCATGCTGTCCGGCCGCTTCGCTGCCAAGTACGGTCACGCCGGCCTGCCGGACGACACCGTGCATATCCGCCTCAACGGCACTGCCGGTCAGAGCTTCGCGGCCTTCCTGTCCCGCGGTCTGACCCTCGAGCTGGTTGGTGAAGGCAACGACTACGTCGGTAAGGGCCTGTCCGGTGGCCGCATCGTCGTGCGCCCGGCGCCTGGCTTCAAGTGTGACACGCCGAGCAACATCATCATCGGCAACACCGTGCTGTATGGTGCGACCGAAGGCGAGGCCTACTTTGCCGGTGTTGGCGGTGAGCGTTTCGCAGTGCGTAACTCCGGCGCGACCACGGTCGTCGAAGGTGTGGGCGACCACGGCTGCGAATACATGACCGGCGGCACCGTCGTGGTGCTCGGCATGACCGGCCGCAACTTCGCTGCAGGCATGTCCGGTGGCGTCGCCTACGTGCTCGACGAGGATGGCTCTTTCGAAGGCCGCTGCAACATGGCCCAGGTGGCTCTGGAGCCGATCGAGGAAGAATTCGCCGCCCGTCAGGGTTCCGAGGCCGGCGACGACCTCGAAGGCCACGGCCGCGTCGACGTGCGTCACCTCGGTATGGCCGACGAAGCCCTGCTCAAGATGCTGATCGAACGTCACGCCACCTATACCGGCAGCGAGCGCGCCAAGTCCATCCTGGCCGACTGGGCAGCCTACCGCTGCAAGTTCGTCAAGGTGATGCCGCACGAATACCGTCGCGCGTTGGCCGAGATGGCCGCGCAACAACAGAAAGAACTGGAGGCCGCGTAACAATGGGCAAGCCAACTGGATTTCTCGAGTACCAGCGTCTTTCCGAGGCTTACGCCCCGGTCGAGCAGCGTCTCAAGCACTACAAGGAATTCGTCGATCACCTGAGCGACGAGGATGCGGCCAAGCAGGGCGCACGCTGCATGGATTGCGGTATTCCGTTCTGCAACAACGGCTGTCCGGTGAACAACATCATTCCCGACTGGAATGACCTGGTTTATCGCGGCAACTGGAAGGAAGCGATCGAAGTCCTGCACTCCACCAACAACTTCCCGGATTTCACTGGCCGGATCTGCCCCGCACCTTGCGAAGCGGCCTGTACGCTGAACATCAACACGGAAGCGGTGGGGATCAAGTCGATCGAGCACGCGATCATCGACAAGGCCTGGGAAAACGGCTGGGTCACGGCCCAGCCCGCCGCCACCAAGACCGGCAAGAAGGTCGCCGTCGTCGGTTCCGGCCCGGCTGGCCTGGCCGCGGCCCAGCAGCTGGCCCGCGTCGGCCACGATGTGACCGTCTTCGAGAAGAGCTCCCGCATTGGCGGCCTGCTGCGCTACGGCATCCCCGACTTCAAGCTGGACAAGTCCACCATCGACCGTCGCGTCGAGCAGCTGGAAGCCGAAGGCGTCACCTTCCGCACCAAGGTCTGCGTCGGCGTGAAGCCGGGCGTCACCGGCATCAACGATGACGCCGTCGAAGTGGTTTCCGCCGAGCAGCTCAAGTCCGAGTTCGACGCGGTGATCCTCGCCGCCGGTTCCGAAGTGCCGCGTGACCTGCCGGTCCCGGGCCGTGAGCTGGCTGGTGTCCACTTCGCGCTGGAATTCCTGATTCCGCAGAACAAGGAAGTGGCGGGCGACGACAAGAACCCGATCTCCGCGACCGGTAAGAACGTCATTGTGATCGGCGGTGGCGACACCGGTTCCGACTGCGTGGGCACCTCCAACCGTCATGGCGCCACGTCCGTGACCCAGTTCGAAGTGATGCCCGAGCCGCCGAAGGAAGAGAACCGTCCGCTGACCTGGCCGTATTGGCCGATCAAGCTGCGCACCTCTTCCTCCCATGAGGAAGGCTGCTCCCGCGAGTTCGCCGTGTCCACCAAGGAGTTCATCGGCGAGAACGGCAAGGTCAAGGCCCTGCGTACCGTCGAACTCGAATGGAAGGATGGCAAGCCGAGCGAAGTGCCGGGTTCCGAGCGCGAACTGCCTGCTGATCTGGTGCTGTTCGCGATGGGTTTCACCAACCCGGTGGCATCCCTGCTTGAAGCCTTCGGCGTCGACAAGGACGGCCGTGGCAATGCCAAGGCCACCACCGACGGTGATGGCTGCTACGCCACCAACGTGCCGAAGGTCTTCGCCGCCGGCGACGTGCGCCGTGGCCAGTCCCTGGTCGTGTGGGCGATCCGCGAAGGCCGTCAGGCCGCCCGCGAGGTCGACACTTTCCTGATGGGGAGTAGCGTCCTGCCGCGCTGATCTGCAAGGTATCAAGCAAAAGCCCGGGGTGACCCGGGCTTTTGCGTTTCTGGGGAGTGCCTCCCTGCAGGAGAGGATTCTCCCCTACGGGGGGAGCCCGGCAGAGGGACTCCCCGTCCCAATATCGCTGCTTCAGTGCAGCCCCAGCAGATTCACCGTATGGTGGCCGATCATCCATTCCTCGTTGGTCGGCACCACCAGTACTTCTACCTTGCTGTCCTTGGCGTGGATGCGTGTGGCGTGGCGCTGGTTGGCTGCGGGGTAGAGGCGCAGGCCGGTCCATTCCAGCCATTCGGCGATACGTGTGCGCACCGGCGCCGCGTGTTCGCCTATGCCACCGGTGAACACCAGCGCATCCAGCCCACCGGCAGCCATCGACAGGTGGCCGATCATGCAGGCGGCACGGTAGCAGAACAGCTCGATGGCTTCCTTCGCCGATGCTTCGTCGGAGTCGAGCAGGGTCCGCATGTCCTGGCTGATGCCGGACACACCGAGCAGGCCGGACTGCTTGTAGAACAGGTTGCTGAGGGACTTGGCGTCCATGCCCTTCTGTTCGATGAGGTGCAGGATGACACCGGGGTCGAGGGCGCCGGTGCGGGTGCCCATCATGAGGCCGTCCACTGCGGTGAAGCCCATGCTGGTGTCGCGGCTGACGCCGTCGCGTAGCGCGCACATGCTGGCGCCGTTGCCCAGGTGGGCGACGATGATCGGGCCGCCAGCCTTTTCCTCGCCGAGCAGGTCGGGCAGCTGGCGGGACACGAACTCGTAGGACAGGCCGTGGAAGCCGTAGCGCTTGACCCCCTCGTTGTAGAGCGCGCGGGGTAAGGGGAAGCGCGATGCCACCGGCAGGCGGGTGCGGTGGAAGGCGGTGTCGAAGCAGCCGACCTGCCGCACCTCGGGCATCAGCGTGAACAGCGACTTGATGGCCCGCAGGTTGTGTGGTTGGTGCAGTGGCGCCAGCGGAATCAGGGTTTCCAGCTCGCCGACCACGTCAGGCGTCAGCACAACGGGCGCGCCATAGTGGTCGCCGCCGTGCACGATGCGGTGACCGGCAGCGATGATGTCCACGCCGGGGGTGTGGCGGTTGATCCACTCGAAGAGGAATTCCAGTGCCAGGCGGTGCTGGCCGTTCTGGTCGGTGCCATCCGGCACTGTCAGGCCTTCGGCGAAGCGCTCGCCGGTGCTGCTGTCCACCGCGTGCATCAACGGCTCGGCGCCGATGCCTTCTACCTGGCCGGACAGGCGTGGCCGGTCGGCCAGCTCGGGGATCATCGGGAAGAGGGCGAACTTCAGGCTCGACGAGCCGGCGTTGAGGATGAGGATGGCTTTCACAGGCGAACTCCCTGGCGGCGTTTATGGGCCATCAGCTGGGCGATGGCGCAGGAGGCGGTACGAGTTTCGGCAGTATCGGCGCGGCTGGTCAGTACGATGGGCACGCGGGCGCCCAGCACCACGCCGGCCATCAGTGCGTCCGCGAGGTACTCGAGCTGCTTGGCAACCATGTTGCCGGACTCCAGGTCGGGCACCACCAGGATGTCGGCCTGGCCGGCCACCGCGGAGCGGATGCCCTTGGTCTTGGCGGCCACCAGCGATACCGCGTTGTCGAAGGCCAGAGGGCCGTCGAGCAGGCCACCCTTGATCTGGCCGCGGTCGGCCATCTTGCACAAGGCGGCAGCGTCGAGGGTGGAGCGGATCTTGACGTTGACCGTTTCGACGGCGGACAGGATTGCCACTTTGGGTTCCGGCACGCCCATCATGATCGCAAGTTCGATGGCGTTCTGGATGATGTGCACCTTGTCGTCGAGGGTCGGCTCGATATTGATCGCTGCGTCGGTGATCAGAAGCGGGTGCGGGTAGGTCGGCACGTCGGCCATGAAGACGTGGGAAATGCGTCGCGACGTACGCAGGCCAGTATCCTTGGCGACGACCTCGCTCATCAGTTCGTCGGTGTGCAGCGAGCCCTTCATCAGCGCCTCGACCTCGCCGCAGCGTGCGAGGCGCACTGCGATTTCGGCGGAAGCGTGGCTGTGGGGCGCATCGACGATACGCACGCCGCGCAGGTCGAGGCCCTCCTGCTCGGCCACTTCGCGGATCTTGGCTTCCGGGCCGACCAGCACCGGGATCACCAGGCCGGCGTCCCGCGCCTGCAACGGGCCGCGCAGGGATTCGGTGTCGCAGGGGTGGGCCACCGCGATGGGGATCGGCTCCAGGCCTTTGGTCAGCGCCAGTGCATGCAGGTAGCGCTGCTGACGGTCGGAAATGGTGATTTCCGGCATCGCGACACGCAGGCGCTTGATTTTCTCGGTGGGCGCCATCACCTCGGCGGTGCCGTCGATGACCTTCAGCCCGTCCTGGTTCATGCACTGGCAGTCGAGCAGCAGGTGGTGGTTGTGTTCGAAGCGCTGGGTGCAGGTGATGGTGACGGTCAGCGTGTCGCCGATGGTGATCGGCCGCCAGAACTTGAGGGTCTGGCCGACGTACACGGTGCCGGGGCCGGGGAACTCGGTGCCGAGAATGGATGAGATCAGCACGCTGCCCCACATGGAATGCCCGACCACCTCACGGAACTGGCTGGAGCGGGCGAACTCCGGGTCCACATGGGTCGGATTCACGTCTCCCGACATTACCGCGAAGAGATGGATGTCTTCCGGGCGCAACGTGCGTACCAACTGGGCGGAGTCGCCCACGGCAATTTCGTCAAACGTCCGGTTCTGGATGAAATCACGAGCGTCGATCATGGCGATATCCTGTTTTGCGTTGCAGCACTGTGATTCTATCGAATGGTGATCAAGGAACTTTAGTATTAGATCAAAGGAATGTTGCGTCGCGTCAGCATGGCGTCTCGAGCGAGCTTGCAAGCGAGAACTGCGCCTCGAAGCAGCAAAATCGAGCATGCTAGAATCCGCCCCAGCCCCCATTCAAACTGCATTCAGGGATATCCATGGAAGTGATCGTTCTCGCCGCCGGACAAGGCAAGCGCATGCGTTCGGTGTTGCCCAAGGTACTGCAGCCGCTGGCCGCCAAGCCGATGCTGGCCCATGTGCTGGATACCGCGCGGGCGCTGGAGGCGCGGCGCATCGTGGTGGTGTACGGCCACGGCGGCGAGGTGGTGCGTGAGGCGCTCGACGCACCCGACCTGGCCTGGGCCAGGCAGGACCCGCCCCAGGGTACCGGCCACGCGGTGCAGCAGGCCATGCCGCTGGTCGAGGACGGAGACGTCGCGCTGATCCTCTACGGCGACGTGCCGCTGATCGGCGTGCCGACGCTGCAGCGCCTGATGCAGGCTGCCGGTGCCGAACGCCTGGCCCTGCTCACCGTCACGATGGACGATCCCACCGGCTACGGCCGCATCCTGCGCAACGCGGCCGGGCAGGTCACCCGTATCGTAGAAGAGAAGGACGCCGCAGCCGACGAGCGAGCCGTCCGCGAAGTGAACACCGGCATCCTCGTCGCTCCCGTCGCGCGCCTGCGCCACTGGCTGGCCAACCTCAAGAACGACAACGCCCAGGGCGAGTACTACCTCACCGACATCATCGCGATGGCCGTTGCCGACGGCCTCGAAGTCGTCACCACGCAGCCCGATGCATTTGAGGAAACCCTCGGCGTCAATAACAAGACCCAGCTCGCCGAGCTCGAGCGCATCTACCAACGGGGCATCGCCCGCCGTCTCACCGATGACGGCGTCACCGTCATCGACCCGGCCCGCCTCGACGTGCGCGGCGAGCTGATCTGCGGCCGCGACGTGGAGATCGACATCAATTGCATCTTCGAAGGCCGTGTCGAGCTTGGCGACGGCGTACGTATCGGTGCCAACTGTATCGTCCGGAACGCGAAGATCGGCGCCGGTACCAGGATCGCCGCCTTCTCGCAGATCGAGGACACCGAGATGGGCGAGGCCTGCATCATCGGCCCCTACGCGCGTACCCGCCCCGGCACCGTGCTCGGCAAGGACGTGCACCTGGGCAACTTCGTCGAGGTGAAGAACAGCGTGATCGCCGACCACTCCAAGGCCAACCACCTGGCCTACGTCGGCGACGCCGACATCGGTCAGCGGGTCAACGTCGGCGCCGGTACCATCACCTGCAATTACGATGGTGCCAACAAGTTCCGCACCATCATCGAGGACGACGTCTTCATCGGCTCCGACACCCAGCTGGTCGCGCCGGTCCGTGTCGGCCGCGGTGCCACCCTCGGCGCCGGCACTACGCTGTCGAAGGATGCGCCGGCCGAGCAGCTCACCGTGTCGCGGGCCAGGCAGCTGTCGATCCCCGGCTGGAAGCGCCCGGTCAAGATCAAGAAGGCCTGATGCCGTCCCTCATTTCCGGTCCGGCCGTGCAGGCCGGGCAACTCTGAAAGGTTTCCGATCATGTGTGGCATCGTCACCGCCATCGCCCGTCGCAACATCGTTCCCGTCCTGCTCGAAGGCCTGCGCAAGCTCGAATACCGCGGCTACGACTCCGCCGGCCTGGCCGTCCTCAAGCAGAATGGCACCGCCACGCTGCAGCGCCTGCGCGCGGTCGGCCGTGTCGCCGAACTGGCCGCCCAGGCCGACGCCACCGGCCTGACCGCCGAGATCGGCATCGCCCACACCCGCTGGGCCACCCATGGCGTGCCCTGCGAGCGCAATGCCCACCCGCACATCTCCGGCGGGCTCGCCGTGGTGCATAACGGCATCATCGAGAACTTCGAAGAGCTGCGCGATGGCCTGCGCGCAAAGGGCTACACCTTCACGTCCGAGACCGATACCGAAGCCATCGCCCACCTGTTGCACGACAAGTTGAAGACCATTCCCGACCTGTTCGACGCGGTGCGCGCCACGCTGGCCGAGCTGGTCGGCGCCTACGCCATCGGCGTTGTCAGCGAACTCGACCAAGGCCGCGCCATTGTCGCCCGCAAGGGCTCACCGCTGCTGCTGGGCATCGGTGAGGACGGCCATTACGCTGCTTCCGATACCGCCGCGCTGCTGCAGGTCACCCGCAAGGTGGTGTACCTCGAAGACGGCGACGTGGCCGAGCTGCGTCTCGATGGCTACCGCGTCACGCGCCAGGACGGCACCCCGGTGGATCGCCCGGTACATATCTCCAGCCTGTCTGCCGATGCGGTCGAGCTCGGCAAGTACCGCCACTACATGCAGAAGGAAATCTTCGAGCAGCCGCAGGCGCTCGCCAATACGCTGGAGATCATCGCCGGCGGTGGCAGTGTGTCGCCGCAGCTGTTCGGCAGCGATGCGGTGGACGTCTTTGCAGCCACTCGCCGCGTGCTGATCCTCGCCTGTGGCACCAGCTACCACGCCGGCCTGGTGGCCCGTTACTGGCTCGAAGCCATTGCCAAGCTGCCGTGCTCCGTCGAGATCGCCAGCGAGTACCGCTACCGCGAATCCGTGCCCGATCCCGAAACCCTGGTGGTCGTCATCTCCCAGTCCGGCGAGACCGCCGACACCCTGGCTGCCCTCAAATTCGCCAAGGGCCTGGGCATGACCAAGACCCTGGCGATCTGCAACGTGCCCGAGTCCGCCATCGTCCGTGAGGCCGCACTGCGTTTCATCACCCGTGCCGGCCCGGAGATTGGCGTCGCCTCCACCAAGGCCTTCACCACCCAGCTGGCCGCGCTAGCCCTGCTGACGCTGGCTCTCGCTAAAGTCAATAACCGCCTCTCCGAAGCCGACGAAGCCAGCCACCTGGCCCTGCTGCGCCACTTGCCGGTGGCCGTCGCCAAGGTCGTTGAACTGGAACCCGAGATCGAGCGCTGGGCCCAGCGTTTTGCCAGCAAGAATCACGCGCTCTTCCTCGGCCGCGGCATGCACTACCCGATTGCCCTGGAAGGTGCCCTCAAGCTCAAGGAAATCTCCTACATCCACGCCGAGGCCTACCCGGCCGGAGAACTCAAGCACGGCCCGCTGGCCCTGGTGGACAAGGAGATGCCGGTCATCGCCGTCGCCCCCAACGACAGCCTGCTCGAAAAGCTCAAGTCCAACCTGCAGGAAGTCCGCGCCCGCGGCGGCGAGCTCTACGTGTTTGCCGACGTTGGCTGCGAGATCGCCGAATCGGAAGGCGTGCACATCCTGCATCTGCCCGAACACTACGGCCTGCTGTCCCCCATCCTCCACGTCGTGCCGCTGCAACTGCTCAGCTACCACGCTGCGCTGGTGAAGGGGACCGATGTGGACAAGCCGCGTAATCTGGCCAAGTCGGTGACGGTGGAATAGGGAGCGTTTCCTTCTTCACATGGCAAGAACTCTTTGCTCCGTGAAAGACGTTTTCCTTTATATGAGGGGGCGGTCTTTCACATGCAAGAGAGCATCGGCGGAATGGCTGAATTATTTCTGCTATATGGAGGAATAATTCAGCCATTCCGCCGAGTCGTTTTTCGCAGTTTCCGTAATGAGAAAAGAGAATTTGTCCATATGATGAAAGTAGTCTGTCATGTGATGGGTTGCTTTTGTCATATTGGCAGCTAATTTTTTTTGTCACCACTTAATTGTCAGGCAATGGCTCTCGCAGAGCCGATATAGGTTCCATATTTTTATTTTTGTACCGCTGCTGAATTGTCCTGAATGATTTTTTCATTTGTTTCCGGGCGATGGAAAGGGGTGAGGTGGGCGTGAAGTAGGCGTCGCCGTTCAAACTGTTAAATTTTGGGTGATTACGTGAAATGAATCGGCTTGCGTTGTCCGGGCAAGCTCAGTCTGGCTAAGATAAAGTCATTGAAAGAGGCGGTAGCTCGCAGTGAGCGTCTGTTCCTCCTGCTTCATCCGGTGCCCTTTTATGGTGGCTTGGTCGTTCATCATGCGTCGTGCGCTAGCCAGGCTCATAGCCGTGATGGCAGGTGTCGTGCCATCTCTCCATGCTCACGCTCAGGACTCAGCCTTCCAGGCCGTGGCTTCAGCCGTGGAGTTCAAAGGCTTTGGCACCCTGGGGATCGCGCGCTCGGACAGCAATGATGCCGAGTTTGTGCGGGACCTGTCGCAGCCGCGCGGGGTGACGAAGAACTGGACCACCCGCAACGATTCCGTGGTGGGCCTGCAGATGAATGCGCACCTCGGGCCACAGACCGAAGGCGTTCTGCAGGTGATCAGCCGCTACCGCCCCGAGGGGACCTACACCCCGGAAGTGTCCTGGGCCTTTTTGCGCCACGAGTTCTCCCCTGACCTGCAGGTCCGCGTCGGCCGGCTGGCACCGGAAATCTACATGCTGGCCGATTCGCGGCTGGTCGGCTATTCGAACATCGCCATTCGTCCTCCGGCGGATTTCTATGGCTCCCTGGTCTTCGCCTATTTCGATGGTGCGGATGTCATGGTGAGCTCTGCCGTTGGGGATGGGGTGCTGCGTGGAAAGCTGTATGGAGGGCGCTCGCCGGAAAGAACAGGATTTTACGACCCGGTGACTTGGGACATCAGGGGTTCGCAGCTGTTCGGCGGCTATCTGGATTATCTGAAGGGGCCATGGCAATTGAGGGCCACTCATATGGAGGCGAAATTCTCGGCTTCCGAGCTGCCATTGAATTATCTGGCCAACCTCTGGATTGGCTCGATCCCGGCGCTGGCGCCGTTCAGGCAGATTGCACCTGTCGATATCACCGGCCTGCTCCCCGAGCTCAGTACCGTTAATACCCGCTCCCGTTTCGACTCCGTAGGCCTCGTGTATGACAAAGGCGCGCTGCAGCTCCAAGGGATGATCGGACGCATCAAGCATCAAACCGAATCCTACGAGGACAGTCGGGCGGCCTTCGTGCTCGGCGCTTATCGTCTGGGCGTGCTCACGCCCTACATGGGCTATTCCTGGGTGAGGAGCTCTCCGAGCAAGGTCACGACAATCCCGGCGGGTCCGTTTGGTCCCGCGTTGAATGCGTTCGGGAAGCAGATCGTCGCGGCAACCCATCTGGATCAGCATACGGCGACACTGGGGGTACGCTGGGACTTCCGGCCAAACTGGGCCTTGAAGTTCCAGGCGGACGTCATTCGTGGCAGCACCAATTCGACATTCCTGTTCCGCGGTCCGAATGTTCAATGGGATGGGCATATGAATGTATTCAGTGCCGCGCTGGATTTTGCCTATTGATCCCGCCATGGCGAAGCTGCGTACGCTCCTGTTCGCACTGCTGGCCCTGCTGGCACCCACGTCCGTGCTGGCGGAGGTGGTTGTCGTGGTCGGGGCCGGTAGTGGTATCAAGTCGTTGACGCAGGACGAGGTTATCAACATCTTCCTCGGCCGCTACCGCAAGCTGCCGTCTGGCATCCTCGCCAGGCCTTATGACCTTCCTGCTGGTGATGAGCTGCGCACGGTTTTCTACCGTAAGTTGGTGGACAAGAATCCGGCGGAAATAAGCGCCTATTGGGCGCGCCTCTATTTCTCCGGCAAGGCGAAGCCGCCCGAAGTGAGCTCCTCCGTACAGGAGATGATCAAGGCCGTGGCGACGGTCGAGGGGGCGATCGGCTATGTTGAACGCCGGCAGGTCGATGAGCGGGTACGGATCGTTCTGCCCCTGGGGAATCCATGAGCGCTCCCGACATCGTGGAACAGGATGCGCCGCAACCCGTGATGTCCGGTTTCAGGAACCGTGGCATCGCCGCGCATGCTGCGGGCGTGACGGTCGTCGCCTTCCTCGTCGCCGCCATCGTCTCGATGGCCTATACCGCCCATGTGACCGGTGAGCGGGCGACCAGCACCATCGAGGCCCGCCTCGAAAGTCTGCTGGGGACAGTGGAAAGCGCGCTGAAAGTGGTGTGCTACGTGCAGGACCGTGAATTGGCCAAGGAAGTTGCCCTTGGCTTGATGAGCAATCCGGAAGTGCTCGGCGTGGTCATCCGCAGCGATGCCGAGGTCCTGGCGCAACTCGAGCGGGGGGGCAGTCGCCGCTCAGCGGCCAGTCGTGTCAAACCCATTACCCGGCGCATCGGATCGCCCTTCAGCAGGGACAAAACTATCGGTGAAATCACCTTGCAGGCGGATGGGCAGGTCGTTGCCGCACTGCGTGACTCCGATATCCGCCTGGCACTGCAGCAGCTGGCGCTGCAATTGCTATTCGTCTTGCTGGTCATTGTGGTGGCTTTCGGGCATTTCTTCATTCGCCCGATGCTCAAGATTTCGTCGGAATTGAAACGCAAGACGCCTGGGGACAGAAAACACCTCTCGGTTCCACAGGGGCATACGGGCACCGAACTGGGCCAGTTGGTTGCCGACATCAATGCCTTGTCGGACCGGCTGGCCGATGCCATGGACGAGTCGGAGCGGGCACGCCAGCTGGCGGAGGCGGCTTCGGAAGCCAAGGGCGTCTTCCTGGCCAACATGAGTCACGAGATCCGGACACCGATGAATGCCGTGCTCGGGCTGGCCCGCATCGGGGCGCGGGACAGCCAGGAGGAGCGCGGACGGGATCATTTCAAGCGCATCCTGACGGCGGGGGAGCACCTGCTGGGCGTGCTCAACGATATTCTGGATTTCTCGCGTATCGAGGCCGGCAAGTTCGACATCGACGCGGCGCCGATCTGCCTGTCCGCCCTGATCGCCGAGACGGCCGAACTCGTGCGGCCCCGTTGCCAGGAAAAGGGGCTCCATCTGGCCCTCGATGCCGCACAGAACCTGCCCGCCTGGATTCAGGGGGATGCGCTGCGGATACGGCAGATCCTGGTGAACCTGCTTTCCAATGCGGTCAAGTTCACCGCCCGGGGGCGTGTGTCACTCGCGGTGCGGGTCGAGGGGGGCGACTTGTTGTTCGAGGTTGCCGATGAAGGCATCGGCATGAGCTCAGAGGAGCTTGAGCGCATCTTTCTGCCTTTTGAGCAGGCCAACAACCAGACCACCCGCAACTTTGGCGGAACGGGGCTGGGGCTGGCGATTTCGATGCGTCTGGCGTGCCTGATGGGCGGTGGAATCGAGGTGCGCAGCACGGTTGGGCAGGGCAGTTGCTTCAGCCTGCGTCTGCCCCTGGTCGAGGCCACGGCGCCTGCATCCTGCTCCGACTGCCCGGATCAGGCCTTGCCCGCGGCGAAGCGGCTGGCAGGCCTGAGGGTGCTGGCTGCCGAGGACGTCGAGCTCAACCGGGTGGTGCTGGAGGATCTGCTGCTGCATGAAGGCGCGTACTGCCGCTTTGCCGAGAACGGCCGCCAGGCAGTCGAATGCATCAAGCAGCAGCCCGACGCTTACGACGTGGTGTTGATGGACATCCAGATGCCGGAGATGGATGGCTACGAGGCGACCCGCATGGTCCTTGCGCTGGCCCCGGGCCTGCCGGTGATCGGCCTGACCGCCCACGTGGTGCAGCGGGAGCAGGAACGCTGTCTGGCGGCGGGTATGGTGGCTCATGTGGCCAAGCCGATCGAGCCGGACCGCCTGGTGGCGGCGATCCGGCAGGTGGTTGATTTCCGTCTGATCGACCCGCGTACGGCCCCGCCGCAGGGGGGGCTGGCTGGTGGGGCGGAGCTGGAGGTTGCACCGGCCGGCCTGTCAGGCTCTGCCGGCGCCGGCGTGCTCGACTGGGCCGCCCTGCGACAGCGTTTCGCCGGCCGGCCAGCCCTGGTTGGCAAGCTGTTGCGCCGGGCGGTGGACGATTTTGGTGGGATGTCGGCCGCGCTACGGCGGTTGGGTGCCGAGGCGAACTTTGCCGAACTCCAGTTCACTGCCCACCGCCTGAGCGGGGTCAGCGGCAATCTGTCCGCTACCTCCTGCCAGGAACTGGCGATGTGCCTGGAGCGCGCGGCCAGAGAGGCCAGCCCCGAGTGCAGGCAACTGGCCGGGCAACTGGCCGATGCATTCGACGCCCTATTGCTGGAGATCCAGGCCAATCTCGACCACACGGGTTTCCCACCGGGAAAACCGCGATAATGGCGGCCATTCGTTTTGAACGCCATCTCGGAATTCCCCCATGGAAATCAAGGTCAATTTTCTCGACAAGCTTCGTCTCGAGGCCAAGTTCGATGACTTCACGGTAATCGCCGACCAGCCCATCCGCTATAAGGGCGATGGCTCGGCGCCGGGACCGTTCGATTACTTTCTGGCGTCCTCGGCCCTGTGTGCGGCCTATTTCGTGAAGCTGTACTGCGAAACCCGCAACATCCCCACCGAGAACATCCGCCTGTCGCAGAACAACATCGTCGATCCGGAAAACCGCTACCAGCAGATCTTCAAGATCCAGGTCGAATTGCCGGCGGATATCTCCGCCAAGGACCGACTGGGAATCCTGCGTTCCATCGACCGGTGTACGGTCAAGAAGGTCGTGCAGACCGGGCCGGAGTTCGTCATCGAGGAAGTGGAAAACCTGGATGCCGACGCGCAGGCCTTGCTGACGCTGAAGCCGGACTCGGAAACCAGTACCTATATCCTGGGCAAGGATCTACCGCTGGAGCAGACCATCGCCAATATGTCGGGCTTTCTGGCGGGCCTGGGCATCAAGATCGAAATCGCCTCGTGGCGCAATCTGGTGCCCAATGTGTGGTCGCTGCATATCCGCGACGCGCATTCGCCGATGTGCTTTACCAATGGCAAGGGCGCAACCAAGGAAAGCGCTTTGGCGTCGGCGCTGGGCGAATATATCGAACGCCTCAATTGCAACCACTTCTACAACGACCAGTTCTGGGGCGAAGACATCGCCAATGCGGCCTTCGTGCATTACCCGGACGAGCGCTGGTTCAAGCCGGGCAAGAAGGACGCGCTACCGAAGGGCTTGCTCGACGATTATTGCCTCGAGATTTACAACCCGGACGGCGAGCTGCGCGCGTCGCACCTCTACGACACCAACTCGGGCAATGTGCAGCGCGGCATCTGCGCGCTGCCTTATGTGCGCCAGTCGGACGGTGAGGTCGTCTATTTCCCGACCAACCTGATCGACAACCTGTTCCTCAGCAATGGCATGAGCGCCGGCAATACGCTGGCCGAAGCCCAGGTCCAATGCCTGTCGGAAATCTTCGAGCGGGCGGTCAAACGGGAAATCCTGGAAGGTGAGATCGCACTGCCCGATGTGCCGCAGGACGTGCTGGCGAAATACCCGGGCATCGTGGCTGGCATCAAGGGTCTGGAAGATCAGGGTTTCCCGGTGCTGGTGAAGGATGCGTCGTTGGGCGGTGAATTCCCGGTGATGTGCGTTACGTTGATGAACCCGCGTACCGGTGGCGTATTTGCGTCCTTCGGCGCACACCCGAGTTTCGAGGTTGCGCTGGAGCGCAGCCTGACCGAATTGCTGCAGGGGCGCAGTTTCGAGGGTCTCAACGATTTGCCGCGGCCGACTTTCGAGAGCAATGCCGTCACCGAGCCGAACAACTTCGTCGAGCACTTCATCGATTCCAGCGGTGTGGTGTCGTGGCGCTTTTTCAGCGCCAGGGCCGATTACGAATTTGTTGAGTGGGATTTTTCCGGTCATGGCGAAAACTCCAATGCCATGGAGGCCGCGACCTTGTTCGGTATTCTCGAAGAGATGGGCAAGGAAGTGTACATGGCGGTCTATGACCAGCTCGGCGCCACGGCCTGCCGCATCCTGGTGCCGGACTATTCGGAAGTCTATCCGGTGGAAGACCTGATCTGGGACAACACCAACAAGGCACTGCTGTTCCGTGAAGACATCCTGAACCTGCATCGCCTCGACGATGCCCGCCTGGAAGCACTGCTCGAACGCCTCGAAGACAGCCAGCTCGACGATTACACCGACATCATCACCTTGATCGGCATCGAGTTCGACGAGAATACGGAATGGGGCCAGCTGACCATTCTGGAATTGAAGCTGCTGATCAATCTCGCCCTGAAGCAATTCGAAGCGGCGAAGGAGTTGGTGGAGGCCTTCCTGCAATACAACGAGAATACGGTCGAGCGCGGATTGTTCTACCAGGCCCTGAACGTGGTGCTGGAGGTGGTGCTGGACGACGAACTTGAACTGGACGATTACGAGGCCAATTTCCGCCGCATGTTTGGCAACCCGCGCATGGACGCGGCGATGGGCTCGGTGGATGGCAGCGTGCGCTTCCACGGTCTGGCGCCGACGAGCATGAAACTGGAAGGGCTCGACCGGCACCAGCGCCTGATTGACAGCTACCGGAAACTGCACGCGGCGCGGGCCAGGGTGGTGGCTGCGTCCCGCCAAGGGTTGGAATCCTGATAGGGAAGGATCTTTTTTTCATGTGGAGGAATGAATTTGTGGCGTCACGGGATCTCCCGCTGCCGCCGGCCGAATTCCACCGGCGGATACGCGATCAGATCGAATCCGCCGTGTAAGGCCGCCGGCGCAGGCCGTGCTTGGTGCGCTATTTGCAACCCCGTTGGAAACAGCGTTCAAACGGGCGATTTTTGTCGTGTTCCCTTCAATTCAAGCCACTTACCCGGCCATCTCCGGCCGCCCATTGGACAGGCGCCACCCTCACGGCGCGCGCGCCTGCCCAGATCAGGTTGGCAAGGCCCCGGAGGCAAGGCATGCCTGACACGTATTCCGCCGCCGGCGACGAGGAATGGGTCATCTGGAACGGGGCGCTCGGCCTCGTCACCACCGCCTCGCTCGGCCGCGTAGAGCCAGGAACAGGTGGTCGCCAGGCATGGCTGGACGATCCCTTCGACATGGTCGGGCCGTTCAGCCTCGATGAACTCGAGACCCACGGCCGGATCACCTTTGCGGCCTGCGTCGTCATGTCGCGCCAGCGCTGGCAGGACGATCAGGCGGAATTGCGCCACGAATCGATCCACCTGCGCCGCGCCGCCCAGCAGCGCATGGACGAGGAGTTCGCGCGCCTCTCCGGCCGGCAAAGCCGCCACCACGGCATGCGCCAACCCGGGGACGAGCGGAAACACCGCGAGGCACTGAACCTGCCGGCCGACGGAAAACTCGACCGCAGCCAGGTCAATGCCGCCTTCAGAAAGCTCGCCCAGAAAGCCCATCCCGACGCTGGCGGCAGCCACGAACAATTCGTACGCATCACGAAAGCACGCTCGGCCTTGCTCGAAACGATCAACAGGTGAATGCAGCCATGACCCAGATCATCGAATTTCCCATTCCGAATAACCCGCGCAATCACGACTACGATGCCGATATCGAGGAAATACTGGCCTCCATCCCGGCAAAGAACCGGGAAAAACTCCGTTTCGAACTGATCAAGACGATCGACAGCTACGACACCTATTTCACCCAATGGTCCTTGAGCTTGCCGGAGCAGTGCGATGAAACGCTCAAGAAGCAGATCTACGATCTCGCGCACCAGGAGCATGGCCGGAAAATACGCATGCTGAAGGACATCATGCTGCTCAAGGCACGGCTGCTGGTTTCCGAATACCACAAGTCCAGGTGAATGGCGGCGTGCTGGCTGATTTTGTGCTGGGGGATAAGGGCCGGTAATCGGCCGAAGCGGACGGTGATAGATCTGTTTGCCGTACGATTTCTCAACCTCGGAACAAGCGTCCGGTGAACAAGTGATGCAGTGTCCGCAACAAGATCGCACCGATAGCAACGCTGATCAGTGCCAGTACCAGGGCGGCAATGAGCATGGTCGGCCAACTGCCCTTGGCCAGAGCATATTTCAGGGCCGCGTTGCCGAGAGCTGCCATCGGAAAGCTGGCGGCCCACCATGACAGACCGAACGTGGTCGAGCGTCGAAACACCTTGAAGAACAGCACGACGAATAGAGCCAGACCGAAATAGAACAGCAGCGCAGCAAACATGTCGACGTGGCCAATCAGATTGGTATAGGCGAGAAATCCCACCTCAAATGGCGCAGTCAGAATGAGTAGGGAGGGGCGCAGTGGTACGGGCAGCGGATCATGGTGTATCAAGCGCGACATGATCAGCGTGAAAAAGGCGAGCGCCAGCACAGTGCCGACTGCTGTGGCAAACAGATTGATTTCCGGCGCCCAGGCAAACGGCATGGAGCCTCCGGCCACCGTGACGTCGAGTGCCGCCACACCGGGGATCAACCACACGGGCGCAGCGTGGGCCGGATCCTGTTTTACCGACAAGAGACGTGACATCACGATATAGCCAAGCATCAGCGTAGTCATGGTGCCGGCAATCCATACGATCTGCCCCAAAGTCGTATTAAACGGCGACAGAACCGCGGACAGCATCAACAAGGCAATATTGAAGGTTCCGAAGAAGTTGCCGCTGATTGGATGGATGAATTCGCTGGCTACCGCGTCCGGGTACTTGATCCACTTCGCCAGATAAGACAGTCCGATAAGCATGAAAGCCACTACCGCCAGTAAGCCAATGGCGTCGCCGATCATGGCGTCACTGCCAAACGCTTTATGCGCCAAACGCCAGGCAAGCGAAAGGCCAGCCAGTCCCATGACCGAAGCAAACAGATTGATCGGCACATGCTTGACCGACAACGGTTTCGTTTCATTCAGCGTTTCTACCAAGGTATTCACGGATTATTCCTCCTCCATTGATTGACTCTGTACAAACGACTGGAACGGCCTATCCCTGTGGACCGATTGTATGGACACTTATGTTTGTCTTAAAGTGACAAAAGACAGCAATTCAAGCCAAGTGCGCGTGCTATATGGTCAGGTGCAACGTGCCGCCGATGGAAACAGGATCTCTCATGCGTATCGTTATTTTGGTTTTTCCCGGAGTGCAATTACTCGACGTAATCGGACCACTTGACGTATTTCATGAGGCTCAAAGGCTATTGGGGCGGCCGGTATATCAGCTCGACATCGTGGCGTTGGCGCCCGGGCCGGTGAGCGGCTCCAGCGGGGTACAACTTCTGCCTGGCAGTACCATTAATGAGGAACAGGCGCCCATCGATACTCTCCTGGTAGCGGGCAGTCCCGAGATCGATTGTGCCTTGGCCGAACACCCGCACGCCGTTCAGTGGTTGCAGCAGCAGGCCAGGAAGGTGCGTAGGTTGGGTTCGGTCTGTACCGGGACGTTTGCGCTTGCGACGGCGGGGCTACTAGACGGCCACAAGGCAACCACGCATTGGAACTCAACAGCTCAGTTGGCCACGAACTATCCCTGCATTGAGGTGGTGCCCGATTCCATCTACGTGAAGGATGGCAGCCTGTACACCTCAGCCGGGGTGACGGCCGGCATGGATCTGGCGCTCGCGCTGGTAGAGGAGGACCTCGGGCGTGAGCTGGCGCTGCGGGTAGCGCGCGAGTTAGTGATGTTCTTCAAGCGGCCAGGTGGGCAGTCGCAATTCAGCACCCATCTTTCGGCGCAGATGTCGGAACGTTCGCTCATTCGAGACATTCAGGTCTGGGTCGTCGACCATCTTGGGGATGAACTATCGCTTGAGCGACTGGCACTGCTCGCCAATATGAGCCCCCGCAATTTCTCGCGCATCTTCAAAAAGGAAACACAAACCACACCGGCAGCGTTCGTCGAAGGAGCACGGATCGAAGCGGCTAGGCGCATGCTGGAGGACAGTGCGTTGCCATTGAAGCGGGTGGCTGACAATTGCGGTTTCGGCGACATGAATAATTTGCGCCGTGCCTTTCTGCGTCGCCTCGGTGTCAGTCCTAGCGACTATCGACGACGGTTCCAGAAAGATGTATCCGAAGACGAATGACGCTCCATTTCAGTCGGAGGGAATGTCAAAAATCTTGTGTAAAACAGCTGTGGTCCATCACTTTGCGAAAGTCCGCTTCGGCCGATGTTCGGCCGCTGATCCGACGGGCTCTTTCTCGGCCTGATGCCCACGGAACCCGCAACCGTCAGGCCGAACCGTGGCCATGCCGGTATTCGGCAACAAGGAGCGGGCGGGCCAGGCCAGGTTCTTGACGACGCGATCGATCCAGCCGGCCAGGTCGGGTTCCACCAACTGAAGGTGGATGCTTGCCTGCTTGCCCATGGGTTCGATGAGGGCCAGGCCGTCGCTTTCCAACCGGTGCTCCTGGCCGGGCTCCAGGACGCAGTCGGTGGCTTCTCCGGCTACCGTCAGCCAGGCGGTGCCGGTCAGGCAGCGGACCACGGCGCCCTTGCCCTTGATCAGCTTCAGGGGCTGGTTTTCCTGAAGCAGCAGTTCGGTGTTTTCTAGGTTCAGACGCATGGCTCGTTTTTCCGGCTTTCTTTCGGAAAAGTCTAGGCGCGAGCAGCGTGGCGATACAGTCACAAAACGGTTAAATTGACACCGATACAGATGCTTGAATCGGCAACTGTGCTGGTGCTGGAGCCTATCAACTGTGTCGCTGGATCTTCCATGAGCAAAGAGATGTTGCGTTACGAGCAGCTGGCCGAGGAACTGGGGGGCTTGATTGCAGCGGGTACGCTGCGCCCGGGGGAGCGTCTGCCGTCAGTGCGGCGCCTCTCCGAAGAACAGCGGCTGTCGGTCTCCACGGTGGTCCAGGCTCTGCGCCGGCTGGAGGACCGGGGGCTGGTGGAGGCCCGTCCCCAGTCGGGCTTTTTCGTGCGCCACCGGGGTCTGCCCTGTTCCGAGCCCAGCGCTCGTACCACCCCGGATTCGGCGGTGGCGGTGGACGTCACCCAGCGTCTGGGGCAGGTGCTCCAGGCCAGCATGCAGCCCGGGGTGGCGCCCCTGGCGGCAGCCTTGCCGGCTCCGTCGCTGCTGCCCATCGCGGCCCTGCACCGGCTCTACGGCGGGGTCGCCCGCCGCCATCCGGATCTGCTGGCCGGTAGCAGCCATGCCTTCATGGACGCGCCGGCCCTGGTGCGCCAGTTGGTGCGCCGCTCCCTGGCCTGGGGTGGCCCGCTGGACGCTGCCGAGATCGTCATCACCAATTCCTGCACCGAGGCCCTGGGGCTCTGCCTGCGGGTGGCCACCCAGCCCGGCGATACGGTGGCCGTCGAGTCGCCGGCCTACTACCTCATGCTGCAGCTGCTGGAGAGCCTGGGCCTGAAGGCGCTGGAGATCCCTACCGATCCACGCACCGGCTTGTCCATCGAGGCCTTCGACCTGGCCACTCGGCAGGGGAAGGTTGCCGCCTGCCTGCTGGTGCCCAACGCCAGCAATCCCCTGGGCTGCATCATGCCGGACGAGCACAAGCGGCGCCTGGCCCGCTTGGCGGCGGAACGGGGCGTGGCGGTGATCGAGGACGACCTCTACGGCGATCTGTTTTTCGGCCAGCAGCGGCCGTGGCCGATCAAGGCCTTCGACCAGACCGGCAACGTCATGCTGTGCTCGTCATTCTCCAAGAGCCTGACGCCGGCCCTGCGCATCGGTTTCGTGGCGGCGGGGCGCTACCGGGCGCAGGTGGCGCTCCAGAAGACGATCTCCAGCGGCGCCACCAACCCCATCACCCAGCATGTCCTGGGCGAGTATCTGGAATCCGGTGGGTATGACCGCCATCTGCGGACCCTGCGCCGCGCCTATGAGCAGCAGGTCGAGGCCATGCGGGCGGCGGTGACCCGCCATTTCCCGGCCAGCACCCGGCTCACCCAACCCCAGGGCGGTTTCGTCCTGTGGGTGGAACTGCCGGAGGAGGTGGATGCGACGGCCCTCCACGCAAGGGCCTTGGCCGAGGGCGTGGCCTTCGTCCCCGGGGAGCTGTTCTCCGCCAGCGGTATGTACCGCAACTGCCTGCGCCTCAACTGCGGCAACCCCCATACTCCGGAGATCGAGGATGCCGTGCGGCGCCTGGGAAAACTGATAAGGGAAGGCGACGCGCGGGAGGATGAACAGACGGCCTAGCGTCGTTGCTGGCTGCGTAGGGTTTCCTGTTTCTGATGACGTGCTGGCTCACGCCCCTTCACACCATTCGCCTCCATCAACTCGCGGAGCGCTTCCGCATCCAGCGCGCTCCACAGATGCCCGCAGGACAGGCAGGCGCGGAAGGGATGGCGGCCGTTGAGTCCGAGGGAGTGGCGCAGCGCGAGCAGGCGGAGGCCCTTCGGACAGAAGCGCTCGGCGCGGCCGTCGTCGTTGCGGTTGGAGTAGATGCCGCCGTCCACCAGCGTCGTCGAGCCGCAGGCCGGACAGGCCCGCAGTGGGGGCTGCGTACGGATGCGCGGGTTCGGCCGGCTCCACGGGAGATCGAAGATGACCACGGCGAGGGCCAGGATCGCGACGATCACCGCGATGATCACGACGACCGGGCTCAACATGCCGAGGCTGCCGCGGAGGGTGGCCGCCACGTAGAGGGCGCCGAGCAGTACGAAGAAGGCGATGATCCGACGCGGGGACATGGTGGTGGCGGTACGGCCCGGTGATGGGGAATCGCTGCCCATGCTGCCCGGATTGCGCGTCGGCTTCAATCGGGTCATGCCGGGAAGCGTATCGTGCGTATGCGGCCCGCAGGAGCAGCGCCCCGGGAGAAGGTGCCACCAGTGCATGGGTCGAGGACATCACGGAGCGCAAGCTGGCCAGCAGATCGACAGGCTGTGCGCCCTTTGCTCGACGCACAGGATTTCGAGTCAGGGCAGCGCTTCGACGCGCTGGCGTCGGCATTGCGCGTCCGAATCGGCGTTACACTGTTTGACGAATTGGCCGTCCGCATGGTGGGGCTGGATTTCCAGGGCCCCCGCCAGTTGCTCGACCCTTACGGAACCGGGGACACATACCTGCCGACATGAGCACCAAGCCGCTGATCCTGATCGTCGATGACGCGCCGAGCAATGTGCAGGTGCTGGCCCACATCCTGTCCGACCGCTGCAAGGTCAGCTTCGCGCTGTCCGGCGAACAGGCGCTGGATTTCGTCGCCCGTAGCCCGCCGGAACTGGTTCTCCTCGACGTGCAGATGCCCGGCATGGACGGCTACGACGTCCTGCGTCATCTGAAGGGCGATCCGGTTACCCGTGACATCCCGGTCATCTTCGTGACGGCGATGAACGACTCGGCCAGCGAATCCGCGGCCCTCGCCGCCGGCGCGATGGACTTCATCCACAAACCGATCAACCCGGATGTCGTGCGCGCGCGGGTGGACGTACAACTGGCCCTGCGCGCCAAGGAAGTGGCCCTGCGGTTGTACAACGACAACCTGGAGGAGCTCGTCGCCGAGCGTACCCAGGCGCTCCGCAAGGCCCAGCTCGCGGCAGAGGCAGCCAGCGTCGCCAAGACCCATTTCCTCGGCAACATGTCCCACGAGCTGCGCACGCCGCTGCATCAGTTGTCGGCGATGATCCATCTGCTGCAACGCACAGAGTTGTCGGACAAGCAGAAGAGCTTGGCAGACAAGATGGTGCCCATCCACAAGCGGCTTATCGATCTGGTGGATGGGATTCTCAAGGTGACCGAGCTGGAGGCGCGGACCATTGTGCTGCGAGCGGAGCCGTTCGATGCCCGCTCTGTGGTGGAAGAGGTTGTCGCGGACAGCCAGGGGCGGGTGGTGGCCAAGCAACTGCAGCTCATCGCCGACACGGATGCCCTGCGCGGTCTCACGGTGATCGGTGACGCGGCAAACCTGCGTCTCGCGCTGCAGTGCTATCTCGGCAATGCCATCACCTTCACCGAGAAGGGCTCGGTCTGCGTCGTTGCCATGCGGGAGGTGGAAGCCGGCGACGCTGTGGGTGAGGCGGCCGAACTCACGCTGCGTTTCGAAGTGCGGGATACGGGGATCGGAATTCCGGCAGAGGCCGTGCCGCGGCTGTTCAGCATTTTCGAGCAGGTGGACAACTCGCCGACGCGGCGCTTTGGCGGCACTGGTATCGGCCTCGTCACGGTAAAGAAGCTCGCCGAGGCGATGGGCGGCAGCGCCGGCTGTTCGAGCGAGGAAGGCCGCGGCAGCACGTTCTGGTTCACGATCCGGGTCCGGCAGGCGCCGGCTTAGCCAAGTGCTCCGCGGCCGTCAGCCGGTCGGCCGTTGGGCGCGTCGCAGGCTGAGGTACTCGCGGGCGGCGGTGAGCAGCAGCGCGGTGGTGTGCACCACCCAGTCTCCGCGGGTTTTCTTCCAGTTACGCCAGCCGTCCGGCAGGCGCTTGTCCCGGAACATGGCGGCGAGATCGTCCAGGGCCACGGCCGGATCGCCGTCGATCTCCCGGCGGCCGGGCTGGTTGGCCAGGAGGGCGAAGAGCAGGCCGAACTCGCCCGCCGCACCGACCAGATTGTCCTCGCCGAGCAGGCGGGTCAGCTTCTCTTCCATCCGCCGGTGGGCAGCATCCTGATCGTCGGCGCTGCCGAACAGCGTATGCCACAGCTGGCTGCCGGCGCTCTCCGCAAGGTCCAGCAGATCGGAGGCGAGCAGCCGCGCCACGTGGCTGCCGAGCACCTTGGCTGCCGGGTCGCGGATCAGGTTGGCGGCGATGAAGTGCGCCACGTCCGTGCGGCGGATCCAGCCGTCCCGGGCCAGGGCGGCGAGGCGTGCGAGGGCATCGGGATCGAAGCGGCCCGAGCCGGGCGTGGCCGGGTCGCCCATCAGGATGCCGCTGTGGCCCGGATGGGCGCCCTGGGAGCCGGGGAAGCCCAGGAAGAACAGCCCGGCGGGCACGGGCCAGCCGAGGTGCCCGGTGCCGTCGTCCATGCTGGCATGGTTGCCGGCGGCGAACAGCACCAGCAGGTCGCCGAGGTTGCCGCCGCCGCTGTTGCCGAGGATGCGCAGGTCTTCCAGGCGTGCCAGCGGGGCGTCCGCCCCGTTGCATACGGGCAGGACGCCCTCTGCGACGAGGCTGCCGACGAAGGGGCAGGTGGCCTGCTGTTCCGCCAGGCGTCGCCGGGTGCCGTCATCGAGCATGACGGGGTGGCTGCTGGGTTCGCCCATGATGTGCGCTCCGCAAGAGGCCGCCCGTTTGGGGGAATGGCCGGACTCTCAGCCTAGTTGCCGGCCGGCGGGCCGGCAAGGGCGGATGCGGCTGTCCCAATTCCAGCAGCGCTGCCGGCCGGGCTGTCCCGATTGCAGCATCCGACCGGGTGCCCCGGGAGCGGCCGGATGCATTCCGCGGCGGCGCTGAGAGCGCAGTCCGCCGCATTGCGCGGACTGGGGCGGGGAAGGCCGGGGGCAGGGCGCCCTGGCGTGGTTTTTGCGCTGAGGACGGGCTGTATTCCGTCAGTCAGAACCAAGCCAGATTCCCGCCCATGATGTTTCGCGCCTGCCGCCTTTTACCCCGCCTTCTTGCCCAACGAGGCCTGCGCTGCATGCCCGTGTGGCCCCGCTCCCGCGTCACGACGCGCCCCGAACGCCAGGCTTAACCGCGCCGGAACCGATCCCATGTGCCAACTGCTTGGCCTCAACAGCAATCTGCCCACCGACATCTGCTTCTCGTTCACCGGCTTCCGGGCCCGTGGTGGCGAGACGGACAAGCACGCCGACGGCTGGGGCATCGCCTTCTTCGAGGAGGGCGGCGTGCGCGTGCTGCATGATCCGCAGCCGGCCTGCTCGTCGCGGCTGGCGGCGCTGGTGGCGGATCATCCGCTGCACGCCACCACCGTCATCGCCCACATCCGCAAGGCCACCATCGGAGCGATCCGCCTGGAGAACACCCATCCCTTCTCGCGCGAGCTGTGGGGCCGCCAATGGGTGTTCGCCCACAACGGCACTCTGCTCGACTTCGCGCCGGCCATCGACGGCCGCTTCCGGCCGGCCGGCACCACCGACAGCGAACTCGCCTTCTGCTGGCTGATGGAGGGATTGCAGCGCCGCTTTGGCGACAGCCGGCCGGAGCGGCTAGCCCTTTTCGAGTGGCTGTGCGGGGCGGCCATCGCGCTGACCCGCTTCGGCGTCATCAATTTCCTGCTGTCCGACGGCGAGCTGCTGTTCGCCCACAGCTCCACGCGCCTCAGCCACGTGACGCGCCAGGCGCCGTTCGGTGACGTGCAGCTGGTGGATGCCGAGCTCAGCATCGACCTCGGCTGCCGCCTCGATCCGGCGAGCCGTACCGTCATTGTCGCCACCGTGCCCCTCACCGCCAACGAGCACTGGGTGCCGATGCCGGCCGGCAGCCTGTGGTGCTTCCAGGCCGGCGAATTGGTCGCGATGGCCCCGACGCGGGCCGGCAAGGTGCCATTGGCCACCGATGACTGCGTGTAGGCCCTTCTTCCGACGACTCCCCTGCGAGGACTCATGCCACCCTATCTGCCCCCGCCCGGCCTTGATGCCGGTGCCGACCTGATTGCCGACAAGAATGCCAAGCCACCCGGTCGCCGCCGTTTCCTGCAGGGCGGCGCGGCGCTGGCCGGTGGGGCCGCCGCCGCCACGCTGGCCGGCCCCGCCCGCGCCGCCGGCGAAGCGCTGCCGGTGCCGGCGTGGACGCGCAGCCAGGGGCGGCCGGTGGCCAATCCCTACGGCCAGCCGTCGGGCTTTGAAGGGCGGGTGATCCGCCGCGTCCGCGAGGGCGCTCAGCCGCCATTTCCCACCGCCGCGTCGAGCCTGACGCCGCTGGCCGATATCTTCGGCACCATCACCCCCAACGGGCTGGTCTTCGAGCGCCACCATGCCGGCATCCCGGACATCGACCCGGAGCAGCACCGGCTGGTGATCCATGGATTGGTCGAACGGCCGCTGTCCTTCAGCCTCAACGACCTGCTGCGCTTTCCGGCGGTGTCGCGAGTGCATTTCCTCGAATGCGCCGGCAACAGCGGCAGCGAGTGGCGGCCGGCGCGCAAGCTCACCGTGCAGTCATTGCACGGCCTCTTGAGCTGCTGCGAATGGACCGGCGTGTCCCTCGGTACCCTGCTGCAGGAGGTCGGCGTGGCGCCGGAGGCCAAGTGGCTGCTCGCCGAAGGGGCCGACGCGGCGGCAATGACGCGCAGCGTGCCCCTCGACAAGGCGCTGGACGACGCGCTGATCGTCTACGCCCAGAACGGCGAGATGCTGCGCCCGGAACAGGGCTACCCGCTGCGCCTGCTGCTGCCGGGCTGGGAGGGCAACATCAGCGTCAAGTGGCTGCGCCGCCTCAAGCTCGGCACCGCGCCGTGGCAGAGCCGCCAGGAAACCTCCAAGTACACCGACCTGCTGCCGGACGGCACGTCGCGCCAGTTCTCCTTCGTGCTCGACGTAAAGTCGGTGATCACCGGGCCGTCCGGCGGGCAGACCCTGAAGAGCCGCGGCCGCCAGCAGATCACCGGCCTGGCCTGGTCCGGCCACGGGCGCATCCGCCGCGTGGACGTGTCCATCGACGGCGGCCGCAATTGGGAAGAGGCGGTGCTGCAGACGCCGGTGCTCGACCGCGCGCTGACCCGCTTCAGCCTGCCCTGGCTATGGGACGGCGGTCCGGCGGTGCTGCAGAGCCGGGCAGTGGACAGCCACGGCAACGTGCAGCCGACCCGCAGCCAGCTGATCGCCGCCCGCGGCACCGAGTCCGCCTATCACTACAACGGCATTCAGAGCTGGCAGGTGCTGCCGAGCGGGGAGGTGCACAATGTCCATGTGTGAACGCAAGCCGCTGGTGGCCCTGCTCGGCGCGCTGGCGCTGGTGTCCGTGCTGTCCGCCTGCCACAGCGCGCCGACGAGGAGCGGCCAGCCCCTCGGCCTCGGTACGCCGATCGACGCCGCCCAGCTGGCGGCCTGGGACATCGACATCGACGCGGACGGCCGCGGCCTGCCGCCCGGCAGCGGCACGGTAGCCGCCGGCCAGCGCATCTACGAGACCCGTTGCATCGCCTGCCACGGTGCCGGCGGCCAGAACGGCATTGCCGATCGCCTGGCCGGCGGGCAGGGCAGTCTCGCCACCAAGACACCGGTACGCACTGTCGGCAGCTTCTGGCCCTACGCCACCACGCTGTTCGACTACGTGAGGCGGGCGATGCCCTTCGATAGCCCGCAGTCCCTGGCGCCGGACGAGGTCTATGCGGTGAGCGCCTACGTGCTGCACATCAACGGCCTGCTGCCGGCCGACGGACGCCTCGACGCGGCCAGCCTTCCGCGCATCGTGATGCCCAACCGGGACGGCTTCAAGGTGGACGACCGCCCGGACGTGGTCGGCACCCGCTGCATGAAGGACTGCGCGCCGGGCTCCTGAGATCCTCCCGGCGGCGGCAGAATTCCGTTCTCCGTGCGGGGCGTGCAGCAGCGTTGTGGCGGCGCTGCGCGGCCCGCAGCAGCGGGCGGCTGCGGGGGATGCCTCAGGCGGCGGCGCCTTCCGCCCCATCGCCCTGGGTCTGCAGGAAGGCCCGTCGGTAGCTCGACGGGCTGACTCGCGCGACGCGCCGGAAATGGTGGCGGAAGGACTCCTCGGAACCGAAACCGGCCCGCTCGCAGATCGCCGCGATCGGCACGTGGGGCGTTTCCAGCAACTGCTTGGCCAGCGCCACCCTTTCCTGCAGCAGCCACTCGTAGGGCGAGAGGCCGGTGGATTCGCGGAACTGGCGCTGCAGCGTGCGTGGGCTCATGGCCGCCCGGTCGGCCAGCGAGGCCACCGTATGAGGGCGGTCCAGGTGCTGGCGGATCCAGTCGATCAGGCGCGACAGGCGGCCGGACTCGTCGGCCGGCATCGGCCGCGACACGAACTGGGCCTGCCCGCCTTCCCGGTGCGGCGGCACGATCAGGCGTTGGGCGACCCGGTTGGCCACGCGGCTGCCGTAATCCCGCGCCACCAGGTACAGCATCATGTCCAGTCCGGCCGCCGAGCCCGCCGAGGTGAGGATCTGGCCGGCATCCACATACAGGGAGTCGGCCTCCACCTGGATGGTCGGAAAGCGCCGTTTCATCTTGTCCGTGAAGCGCCAGTGGGTGGTGGCCCGCTTGCCGTCCAAGAGGCCCGACCAGGCCAGCACGAAAGCCCCCGAGCAGATCGAGCAGATGCGCGTGCCGCGCGCGTAGGCGGCGCGCAGCCGGTCCTGCAGTGCGTCGGGCGGCGGCTCGTCCGGGTCGCGCCAGCCGGGGATGATGATGGTATGGGCCTGGTCGAGGATCTCCAGCCCGTTGGGGGCTTCGAAGCGGATGCCGCCGCTGGCGCGCAGGGTGCCACCCTCGGCCGAGCAGACCGCGAAGCGGTACCAGTCCACGTCCAGCTCGGGGCGTTGCAAATCGAATATTTCGGTCACGCAGCCGAATTCGAAGGTGCCTAGGCGATCGTAGGCGACGGACACGACGAGCTTATTTTTATCTTTTATTTTCATATGGATATGAGCAAGGCAATGGCGCAATGTTGAGGTTGATTGTCCGTTCCTCCAATGCCATGCAGGAATCCTGCCAGGGATAATTCGGGCTCGTTCCGTTCATCGCAAGCGGATATCCCGTCAGCACTCCAAGAGGAATCAATGAGCCCCAGCCTCCGTCCCACGACTGCCCTGCTGACCCTGTTGTCATCCGGCTATGCGCTGGCCCAGACCCCGGCCGCCGATCCCGGCGCGGCCGATCCGGCCCAGTCCTTCGACACCGTCATCATCACCGGCACCCGCCAGGCTGGCCTGAAGGCCGCCGACAGCCCGGCGCCGATCCAGATCCTCGACGCCGCCACGCTGAAGCGCAGCGGCCAGCCCGACCTGATCCAGGCCCTCACGCAGAACGTGCCGGCCTTCACGTCCGACGCCAAGGGCGGCGACGCCGCAGCGCTGACCACCGCCGCCCGCCTGCGTGGCCTGAATCCCAACCACACGCTGATCCTCATCAACGGCAAGCGCCGCCACGGCACCTCCAACGTCAATGTCACCGGCGGCGCCTTCTCCGGCGGCGCGTCGGCCGACCTGAGCCTGATCCCGCTGTCCGCCATCGACCACATCGAGGTGCTGCAGGACGGCGCCGCCGCCCAGTACGGCTCCGACGCGATTGCTGGCGTCATCAACATCATCCTCAAGCGCAACGACCAGGGCGGCACCGTCAGCTTCGGCGGCGGCCAGTACTACGACGGCGACGGCACCAGCGGCAACCTGTCCGCCAACATCGGCCTCAAGCCCCACGAGGACGCCTTCCTGAACCTCAGCGTCGAGACCAAGTACCACGGCCACAGCGACCGCAGCGATCTCGACGCGCGCTTCGTGCCGCCCTACCTGACCGCCGCCAACGCGAACGTGAAGAACGCGGCGGGCTATCCCTACGTGAACCGCACCTTCGGCGATGCGGCCGTGCGCCAGACCATCCTGTCCGCCAACGGTGGTATCGACCTGGCCGGCGGCACCGAGCTGTACGGCTTCGCCACCTATGGCGCCAAGCACGCCGAGGCGATCCAGAACTACCGCGGCACCTCTACCGCGCCGGGCGTCTATCCCCTCGGCTTCAGCCCGGTCGAGGTCCACGATGAAGAAGATTTCGCCTTCACCGTCGGCGTGAAGGGCGAGGCGCCGGCCGGCTGGCGCTACGACCTGGCCACCACCTACGGGCGCGACTACGCTTCGGTGGGCAACATCGACTCGCTCAACGTGCAGTTGTGGAAGGACACCGGCAGCACCCAGAACCGCTTCTACGAGGGCTACCTGAAGGCCAACCAGACCACTACCAACCTGGACTTCAGCCGCGACTTCAACGTGGGCTGGGCCTCGCCGCTCAACGTGGCTTTTGGCGCCGAGCACCGGGTGGACGAATACGCCATCGGCGCGGGCGAAGCGACCTCCATCTACCGCGGCGGCGCGGCGGCCTTCCCCGGCTACACCGCGTCCGACGCTGGCAACCACAAGCGGCGCAGCAATGCGCTGTATGTGGACGTGGCCGGTTCGCCGATCGACAAGCTCAAGCTGGACGCCGCGCTGCGCACCGAGCGCTACAGCGACTTCGGCAGCGCCACCGTCGGCAAGCTGACCGGCCGCTACGACGTGGCGCCGAGCTTCGCGGTGCGCGGTACCGTCAGCAACGGCTTCCGTGCGCCGACGCTGGCCGAGCAGAGCTATTCCGCCACTTCGGTGTCGCCGACCACCGCCTCGGTGATCCTGCCGACCTCGGCCGCCGCCGCGCGCCTGCTCGGCATCGACGAACTGAAGGCCGAGAAGTCGCGCAACTTCAGCATCGGCTTCGTCGCCAAGCCGGCCGCGAAGGTGACCGCCACGCTGGACGTCTACCAGATCAACATCAAGGACCGCATCCTGCAGAGCGGCACGCTGTACGGCATCCTCAACGGCGCGGTGCGTGCCGACGCGGTCAATGCGGCCATCGTCGCCAACGGCAACAGCATCCCGGCGGGCCTGTCGTCCACCGGCGTGGTGGTCTTCTCGAACGCCGGCGACACGCGCAACACCGGCGCCGACGCGGTGCTCACCCACGCCGACGACTACGGCAGCTTCGGCCGCGTGGACTGGAGCCTGGGCGCCAACGTCAATCAGGTGAAGGTCACCAAGGTGAAGGGCGCGCCGAGCCAGGTCAACGGCCAGCAGCTCCTCGACAAGACGGCGCTCAGCTACATCGAGGATTCCTCGCCGGCCTTCCGCATCAACCTGGGCGCGCTGTGGCGCAAGAACGACTGGACGGTGAACCTGCGCGAGAACGTCTTCGGGCCGTCGTCCTATTTCACCTCGGTGAACAACGTCACCTATTACGAGAACCGGACCGGCACCAAGTTCATCACCGACCTGGACGTGACGCGGCAGATCACCAAGGCCTGGGCCGTGACGGTGGGCGCCAACAACCTCTTCAACGTCTATCCGGACAAGCTCAACAGCGACTACCGCCAGGCCCTCAACGCCGCCGGCCGGCAGAACGTGGCCCAGTACGCGTCCTTCTCGCCGATCGGCATCAACGGCGGCTACTACTACTTCAAGGCCAACTACCGCTTCTGAGCGCGCGCCCACTCACGGAGTCTCCGACATGAATCCCCAACTCTCCCGCCGGGCCCTGCTGAAGGGCTCCCTCGGCCTCGCCGTGGCCGCCGCTGCCACGCTGCGCGGCACGCCGGCCCTGGCCCAGTCGGCGCCCGCTGCGGCGATCCCGCTGCCCACGCTGCCGGGCGGCGATGCGCCGACGGTCGCCCGCAACGAGGCCTACTGGGCGCAGATCGCTGCGCTGTATCGCCAGTCACCGGATTTCGTCAATCTGGAGCACGGCTTCTACGGCATCATGGCGCGTCCGGTGCTGGTGGAACTGCAGCGCAACATCGAGCGCCTCAACGAGCGCAACTCCTACTTCCTGCGCCAGGAGTACGGCCGCGAGACGGATGCCGTGCGCGGCCGCATCGCGGCGTTGCTCGGCGTGCAGGCCGACGAGATCGCGCTGACCCGGGGCGCCACCGAGGCGCTGCAGAACCTGATCACCAACTACCGCGGCCTCAAGCCCGGCGACACGGTGATGTACGCCGACCTGGATTACGACAGCGCGCAGAGCGTCTTCGACTACCTGCCCGACCGGCGCGGCGTGAAGGTGGCGCGCATCGTGCTGCCGGAACCGGCCACCGAGGCCGGCATCGTCGACGCTTACGCCAAGGGGCTGGCCGCCAATCCGGGCACCCGCCTGCTGCTGCTGACCCACATCAACCACAAGACCGGGCTGATCCTGCCGGTGGCGGAGATCACCCGCCTGGCCAAGGCCCGCGGGGTGGACGTGATCCTCGACGCGGCCCACTCGTGGGGCCATATCGACTTTCGTCTGCCGGAACTGGGCGGCGTCGATTTCGCCGCCTTCAACCTGCACAAGTGGGTTGGCGCGCCGCTCGGTGTGGGCTTCCTGTACATCCGCAAGAGCCGCCTCGACGACATCGCGCCGCACCTCAGCGCCGCCGGGGAGGGCACTGGCGACATCCGTTCGCGGGTCCATTCCGGCACCACCAGCACCGCCAACGTGATGACGGTGCCGGCCGCGCTGGACTTCCAGGCCGCCATTGGGGTGCCCAACAAGGAGGCCCGCCTGCGCTACCTGCGCGACTACTGGGTGGAGCGGGTGCGTGACGTGAAGGGCGTGCAGATCCTGACGCCGGACGCGCCACGCCTGCATGGGGCGATCACCGCGCTGCGCATCGGCGGGCGCAGCAGCCTGGCCGACAGCCAGGCCCTGGCGCGCCGCCTGCGCGAGCAATACGGCATCTTCACGGTGGCCCGCGGCGGGCTGGCGTCGGGCGCGGTGGTGCGCGTCACGCCAGCCATCTTCACGCGTCCGGCCGAACTGGACCGGCTGGTGACGGCGGTGAAGGAGATCGCCCGCGGTTGAGCGGGCCTGGAGGCGCATGACAGGTCTGGGGCGAGGTCATTTGCTTCAGGCCGGTGGTACGGCCGAGGCCTTTCAAGCTGTGGATACGAATTCATCCGCCTCCACAGTGGCCAGTGGCTGCGGGCAGGACTCATGTCCTGCCCTGGCCGTCAGCCGCGCAGCGCCGCCGCGTGGTGGCGGAGGTGGTCCTCGATGAAGCTGGCGATGAAGTAGTAGCTGTGGTCGTAACCGGGCTGGCGACGCAGGTTCAGCGGATGGCCGGCGGCGGCGCAGGCGCGGGCGAGGGCGTCCGGCTTGAGCTGTCCGGCGAGGAAGCTGTCGGCCTCGCCCTGGTCCACCAGCAGCGGCAGGCGTTCGCTGGCGCCGACGATCAGTTCGCAGGCGTCCCATTCACGCCAGCTTTCCCGGTTTTCACCGAGGTAGCGAGACAAGGCCTTGTGGCCCCACGGGCAGTCCATCGGATTGCTGATCGGAGCGAAGGCCGACACCGACAGGTAGCGGCTGGGGTTGCGCAGCGCGCATACCAGCGCGCCGTGGCCGCCCATGGAATGGCCGGAGATGCCGCGGCGCGGACTCACCGGCAGGTTTGCCTCGACGAGGGCCGGCAGCTCGTGCACCACGTAGTCGTGCATGCGGTAATGGTCTTTCCATGGGGCCTGGGTGGCGTTCACGTAGAAGCCGGCGCCGTGGCCGAAATCCCACGCGCCTTCCGGGTCGCCGGGCACTTCCGCGCCGCGCGGGCTGGTGTCCGGGGCGACGATGGCGATACCCAGCTCGGCAGCAACCCGGTGGGCGCCGGCTTTCTGCATGAAATTTTCGTCCGTGCAGGTAAGGCCGGACAGCCAGTACAGCACCGGTACCGGGCCGTGCTCGGCCTGCGGTGGAAGGAATACGGCGAAAGTCATGTTGCAGCCGATGCTGGTGGCGGCATGCCGGTAACGGCGATGCCAGCCGCCGAAGCTGCGGTTCTCGGAAACGAGGGTGAGGGGAGAGGTCATGGGGCGGGCTCCCGGCGAGCCTGGCGGACGGGCCCGGATGCGCCCGCCCGCCGGGCCGCGCCGCTTACTTGTCGAAGTGGATGACGGTGCGGATGCTCTTGCCTTCGTGCATCAGATCGAAGGCCTTGTTGATGTCCTCGAGGCCCATCGTGTGGGTGATGAAGGTGTCGAGCGGGATCTCGCCGCGCTGGGCCTTCTCCACGTAGCCCGGCAGCTCGGAGCGGCCGCGCACGCCGCCGAAGGCGGAACCGCGCCACACGCGGCCGGTGACCAGCTGGAAGGGGCGGGTGGCGATCTCTTCGCCGGCGCCGGCGACGCCAATGATGATGGATTCGCCCCAGCCCTTGTGGCAGCACTCCAGCGCCGAGCGCATGACCTTGGTGTTGCCGATGCACTCGAAGGAGTAATCCACGCCGCCGTCGGTGAGGTCCACGATGACTTCCTGGATCGGCTTGTCGTAGTCGAGCGGGTTGATGCAGTCGGTGGCGCCGAGTTGCTTGGCGATCTCGAACTTGGCCGGGTTCACGTCCACCGCGACGATGCGCGAGGCCTTGGCCATCACCGCGCCGATCACCGCGGACAGGCCGATGCCGCCGAGGCCGAAGATCGCCACGGTGGCGCCCGGCTCGACCTTGGCGGTGTTCATCACCGCGCCGATGCCGGTGGTCACACCACAGCCGAGCAGGCACACCTTTTCCAGCGGGGCGTCCTTGCTGATCTTGGCCACCGAGATTTCCGGCAGCACGGTGTATTCGGAGAAGGTGGAGGTGCCCATGTAGTGGAAGATGGGCTTGCCGTCCTTGCTGAAGCGGGTGGTGCCGTCGGGCATCAGGCCCTTGCCCTGGGTGGCGCGGATGGCCTGGCACAGGTTGGTCTTGCCGGACAGGCAGAACTTGCACTTGCCGCATTCGGGCGTGTAGAGCGGGATCACGTGGTCGCCGACGGCCACCGAGGTGACGCCTTCGCCGATGGCTTCGACGATGCCGCCGCCTTCATGGCCGAGGATGGTCGGGAAGATGCCTTCCGGATCGGCGCCGGACAGCGTGAAGGCGTCGGTGTGGCAGACGCCGGTGGCGACGATGCGCACCAGCACCTCGCCGGCCTTCGGCGGTGCCACGTCCACTTCGGTGATTTCGAGGGGCTGCTTGGCGGCCCAGGCGACGGCGGCGCGGGATTTGATCATCGGTGTCTCCGGTGGAAGGCTGAGGGAAAGCCGGCAGTGTAATTTATGGGCTGCTGGCGGATAATCTGGTGCTTCGTCAAAACATTGTTGCTGTTTGGCAATAATAGATCGTAGCGTGCCGTCATGAGCCGTTGGGAAGGGCTGGAAGAATTCGTGGCCGTCGCCGAGACCGGCGGCTTTTCGGCGGCGGCGCGCCGCCTGGGGCTGTCGGCGTCCCACGTGAGCCGCCAGGTGCAGCGCCTCGAGGAGCGCATGCAGACCCGCCTGTTCCACCGCAGCACGCGGCTGGTACGCCTCACCGAGGCGGGGCAGGCTTTCTTCCAGCACTGCCGCCAGTTGCAGGACGGCTTCGACGAGGCATTCCGCTCGGTGCTCGACCTGGAGCAGAGCCCCAAGGGCCTGCTGCGGATCACCAGCTCGGCGGTATACGGCGAGCGTTACATCGTGCCGCTGATCAACGAGCTGGTGGCCGAGCATTCGCAGCTGCAGGTGGAGATCGAGCTCGACAACACGCCCCGCGACCTGGTGCAGGAAGGCTACGACATCGCGATCCGCCTGGGCCGCCTGAGCGACTCCCGGTTGGTGGCGGTGCGCCTGGCGCCGCGGGTGATGTACGTGTGTGCGTCGCCCGCCTACCTGGCCCGCCACGGTACGCCGACAAGCCTCGCCGACCTGGAGCGCCACAACTGCCTGCTCGGCATTTCCGACAACTGGTTGTTCCAGGTGGACGGCCGCGAGCTGTCCCAGCGGGTGAGCGGCAATTGGCGCTGCAACAGCGGCCTGGCGGTGCTCGATGCGGCCCTGTGCGGCATTGGGGTGTGCCAGCTGCCCGATTACTACGTGCTGCCGCACCTGCACAACGGTGCGCTGGTGGCGCTGCTGCCGGATCACCAGCTGCACAGCGCGGCCCACGGCGTGTGGGCGCTGATCCCGCCGCGGCGCAACCTGTCGCCTAAGGTGCGCATTGTCGTCGAGCGCCTGCGCCAGCGCCTCGCCGCGCGGCCGGAATACGCTGCCGCCGATTGACGGTGCATCGGCCGGAGAGCCACGGCCGGCGGCCTTCTCCACCGATGTACGCGGGTCCGTGGTGGAGTACCGCAAGGTGCTCCAGGGCTTGTGTTAGCCTGCATCGAAACAATGGATGCCCGGCCTGCTGCTGAGGCCTGGCCGCGCGGGATGGACGGTCCGGTCTGGTGGCCCGGGTGCATGACCATCGAGCCCCGGGCTGCTGGACCTTTTCGAAGCGCATGGACGTACTCGCGAACATCAACCTCTCCATCGCCGTGGCGATGACCGTGCTGAGCCTGTCGACGGTGGGTGGCGCCTGCGCCGTCATCGCCAAGGTCCGCCGTGCCAAGGAGGAGATGCGCCTCAGCAAGGAGTTTTTCCAGAGCACCTTCGATGCGGCGGCGGTCGGCATGGCGGTGGCTGACTTCGACGGGCGCTACATGAAGGTCAACCAGGCCATGTGCGAGTTCGTCGGTTATTCCGAGGCCGAACTGCTGGGCATGTCCTACCACGACATCACCCATCCCGACGACCTGGCGGACAACGTCAGCGCGCGGGCCCTGATGCTCGATGGCAAGCTGCCCAAGTTCCAGATGGAAAAGCGCTACGTGCGCAAGGATGGCCGCGTGGTGTGGGCGCTGATGGTGGTGTCCGAGATCGTCGACAAGAATGGCCGGATGATTGCATCGGTGGGGCAGATGCTCGACATCGACTCCCAGAAGCAGGCCGAGCAAGCCCTGCTCGAATCCCGGCGGCAGTTGCGCGAGCTGTCCCACCACCAGAAGACCCTGCTGGAGCAGGAGCGCAAGCACATCGCCCGCGAGATCCACGACGAACTGGGCCAACGCCTGACCGCATTGAAGATGGACATCTCCCTGCTGCGCATCGGCTTCGGCCACAACCCCGAGCTGTTCCGCATGGCGGAGCGCATGCGCGAACTGGCCGAGGGCACCATCGATGTGGTGCGCCAGATCGCCAGCAACCTGCGTCCGGCAGCCCTCGACCTTGGCCTGGTGCCGGCCATCGAATGGTTGCTCGACGATTTGCAGCGGCGCTCCGAGATCTGCTGCCGCCTGTATGTGGGCGACGACGAACTGACGATGGATGAGGCCCGCGCGACGGTGGTGTTCCGCCTCGTGCAGGAGTCCCTGACCAATATCGCCCGCCATGCCCGTGCCCGCCACGTGGAGGTGTCGCTGAAGCGGGAGAACGAACGCCTGCGCCTGAATGTCTCCGACGACGGCTGCGGCTTCGACCCGCAGGCCGCCGACAAGCTGCGCAGCTTCGGCCTGCTCGGCATGCGCGAGCGGGTGCTGGCCCTTGAGGGAACGCTGGTCCTCGACAGCAGCCCGGGGCGGGGCACGACGGTGTCCATCGAGCTGCCGCTGGTGGCCGGGAGGGGCTCATGATCAGGCTGATGATCGCCGACGACCACGCCATTGTGCGCAGCGGCCTCAAACAGATCATCGCGACGACCATCGACATTGCGGTGGTGGCCGAGGCGACCCGTGGCGAGGACATATTCGAGCAGTTGCAGCGTCTGTCGGTGGACTTGCTGCTGCTTGACATGTCGATGCCTGGTCTGGCCGGGCTGGACCTCATCGGCCGCCTGCAGATCGACTATCCGCGGCTGCCCCTGCTTGTCCTGTCGATGCACAACGAGGGGCAGATCGTGGCCCGCACGTTGCGTGCTGGCGCCAGTGGCTACATCACCAAGGACAGTGAGCCCGAGGTGCTGCTGGAAGGGGTCCGCAAGGTCGCCCATGGAGGCCGATTCATCGACCCGGCCCTGGTGGACCTGATGGCTATCGATCGCGGCCCTGCTCATTCCCTGGCCCACGAGACCCTGTCCGAGCGGGAGCGCCAGGTACTCGAAGGCATCGCCAGCGGCCTCCCCCTCGGTGAGATCGCAGACCAGTTGCACCTCAGCCCGAAGACCGTCAGTACGCACAAGATGCGCCTGATGGAAAAGCTGCAGGTGGACAACAATGCCGACCTGATCCGCTATGCGATCCGCCACGGTCTGACCGTTGCTTGAGCGGGTGGAAGGCCGTCTTCGGGGGCCGCCGAGGAGACTCTTGGCGAATCAGGGTTTTCTGTGTGCGTTTCAGGAAAACCTGACATACACCCCCATGAAAGATTGCTATCGTCGGGCGCGAGGCCATCGAATTCATGGCTGACATGAATGCTGGGCGCCATACAAAAAACATAGCCCGTGCATCCTGCACAACAGCACGCGCCTCCCTGGTTACCGAGCCGCCAGATCGGTTGGAGGGCATACACACCAAAGACAACCCGTGAAGGTCAATCTGCCTGTTTCACAGACCGAAGTGCCATTTCCGACGGGGCGCTACCTGGTCTCCAAAACCGATCTGAAAGGCATCGTCACCCACGCCAACGATGCATTCGTCCACATCAGCGGCTTTCAACGCGACGAACTGCTCGGACGTTCCCACAATCTGGTCCGCCATCCGGACATGCCGCCGGAGGCTTTTGCCGACCTGTGGCGCACGGTGCAGAGCGGCCTGCCGTGGCACGGCGTGGTCAAGAACCGCTGCAAGAACGGCGATTACTATTGGGTCCGGGCGTTTGTCGTGCCGGTCCGCAAGAATGGCCAGACCGTGGGCTACATGTCGGTGCGCACCGAACCCGCCCGTGACGAGGTACGCGCCGCCGAGCAACTGTATGCCCAGGTCCGGGACAGCAAGGCACGCTTTCCAGGCGTCAATCCCGGCTTGTTGGGGCGCTTTTCCTTCAAGACCCGCTTGTGGGCCATAATGGGCTCCATGTCCATGTTGTCGGCAGGGATCCTGGTGGCGAGTACAACCGGCGAGCTGACGCCGGCGCGTACCGCCTTCGTCGGTACGTCGGCGGCGTTGTCCGCCCTCGTTTCGATTTTCGTCGGGGTCTATTTTTCGCTGCGCGTCGATCGTCCGCTGGCGAGGGTTGCCCGCTTCTTCGACCAGATCGCCGAGGGCAATCTGACCAACGACGTGGATGTCCGCCGCCGCGACGAAACGGGCCTGCTGTTCTGCCAACTGGGGGGAATGCAGGTCCATCTGCTGGCGATGCTCGACGACATCGCCACTGCGGCTGGTGCCATCGAGGTCCGCTGCCTGCAGCTCGACCGGCAGATGGGTCAGGTCGGCGACAAGTCGCTCCAGCAGTACGACAGCGCCAAGAGTGTGGCCGCGGCTACCGAAGAGCTCAGTGTGTCGGTGCGCGAGGTGGCTGGCAGCGCCGGGGATACCTCTGCCGCCGCCCAGCGTGCCCAGCAACTGATCGCCGACGGCAACGCGCGGATCGGCGAGACGGTGTCAATGACGCGCCGCGTGGTCGAGGCTGTGGGCCGATCGGGCGACACAATCCACACCTTGTCCGAGGCGATCCGCAAGATCGGTCACATCACCCAGGTCATCGGCGACGTGGCCGGCCAGACCAACCTGCTGGCCCTCAATGCGGCCATCGAGGCAGCGCGGGCCGGCGAACAGGGCCGTGGTTTCGCGGTGGTGGCCGACGAGGTGCGTACGCTGGCCGAGCGGACCGCCGCCAACTCCCGCGACATCGCCGCCACCGTGGCGGCGATCCAGTCCGTCACCGCCGAGGCAGTGGAGGCGATGGCTGTCGCCCGCGCGGAGGTCGAGGCGACCATCGCCTCCCTCGACGATGGGGCTGCCAGCCTGAGCGGCGTGACCCGGGCCGCCGACGAGGTGACGGGCATGTCCCGCAGCATTTCCGCCGCCACCGTGGAACAGACCCAGGCCAGCGAGGAGGTGGCCCGCAACATGGAACGCATCACCCAGCTCATTGACGACAACCTGCAGGCGTCCCACGACGCCAAGCGGGCGGCGGGCGAACTCCTCGCCACGTCGGGAAACCTCAAGGCCATGATTGGCGAGTTCAGAATTCACAAGGCGTGAAGACGGCGAATCCCTCGCCATACTCCGCCTGCGACAAGTACCGAAGGATCTTAGGAAGCAGCATGCGCAACATCCCCTTGTTCAATACTGACGATCACAAATTCATCCTCCTGAATGAGAGCGAGCCGGGCGAAGAGGACGGCGTCCGTTCCAACCAGTATCTGGTCGTCCATGGCGACGACGGCGTGCTGCTCGATCCGGGCGGTTTCGGCGTGATGCCGCGTGTGCTGTCCGAGTTGCTGCGCTACGTGAGCCCGGACCGGCTGAAGGCGATCATGCTGTCCCACCAGGATCCCGATATCGTCGGCGGCCTGGCCACCTGGCTGGAGATCTCCGAGGCGCCGGTGTATGTGTCGAGCATCTGGATGCGCTTCCTGCCGCACTACGGCATCTCGTCGATGCGCCGCTTCATCGGGGTACCCGATGAGGGCATGCCGGTCGAGCTGGCCGAAGGTTTCCGGCTGGAGCTGGTGCCGGCGCACTTCCTGCACTCGGAAGGGCAGATCAACGTTTACGACCCGATCTCGAAAGTACTGTTCACCGGCGACATCGGGGCGGCGATGATGCCCGACGGCGAAGATGAGCCCTATGTGGATGACTTCGCCAGCCACATGCAGTACATCGATGGTTTCCACCGCCGCTACATGGCATCCAACAAGGCGGCGCGCCTGTGGGTGGATGCGGTGTCGAAGCTCGACATCGACTTCATCGCGCCCCAGCACGGCCCGATCTACCGGGGCGCCGCGGTGCCGGCCTTCCTCGACTGGTTCCGCGAACTGGAATGCGGCGTGGACCTGATGGTGGAGGCCGGGCGTTTCCGGAGAGTCACGTGAATCTGAGACCCAACCCATTGCTGGTCGTCCCGCAACGCCAGGAGGGCATGCGTCAGCGGGTGCTGGAAAGCTTCGCGGCCCTGTTCGAGAGCCAGACGCGCAGCAGCCTGTTTGCCGCCAGCATCACCGAGCTGACGCAGAGCGTGCGGGCGGAGATCCTGCAGGGGCTGCAGGCTTCCCTCGGGCAGATCGAAGGCCTGCCGATGAGCGAGGCCCAGCGTACCGACCTGACCCGTGGCCTGGACCGGGCGGTGGCTCGCTGCGAGCGCCTCGACAAGACCCTCGAACTGCTGGTCGGCGAGCGCCGCCGGCAGCTCAGCAACAACTCCCGCGACCTGCAGCAGGTCATGCTGGAGTTCAACCGGGTCTCCAAGGACCTGGCCGGTACGCTGATCGAGAAGGACCTGCTCGAACGCCAGAGCCGGGTGCTCGAAACCATCGTGCTGTCCCACGAGAAGGTGACTCAGTGGAAGGCCTTCGTGCAGGAGGTACTGCTCGGTTTCCACGCCTTCTTCCCCTTCGACGTCTTCTTCATCGCCTTCTCCGAAGACAACGCCCTGTCCCTGTACATCTACTACATGGGCGAATACCCGGAGGAGGTGAAGACCTCGGCCCGCCACAAGCTGTCGCGGGACATGATCGAGCACCTCCAACTGCCGGCCGACGTGCCGCTGGACATCGAGGAATTCCAGGTCGTCCGTAACCGCAACCGCAGGGCCGTCGATGCCAATAACATCCGCATGATCACCGTGCCGGTGCCGGACATGGATTCGTCCAACCTGTCAGGTCTGCTCGGCATCGCATACGCGTCCCTCGACAAGCTGACGCCGCAGGAAAGCAGCGTGATCCACTCCATCCTCGCCGTGATGGTGATGGTGGTCGGGTCCAGCAAGGCCCTCAGCCGCACGCTGTCGGAGCTCGAATACTATTCGACCCACGATCCGCTGACCGGCCTGCACAACCGGCGCTACTTCAACGAGATGCTCGGCTACGAGATCGGCCGTTCGGAGCGCCATACGCACGAGTTCTCGATCTTGATGCTCGATCTGGACGACTTCAAGGACGTCAACGACACCTATGGCCATCCGCGTGGCGACGCGGTGCTGCAGCAGGTCGCCGAGAAGATGCGCGCGGTGATGCGGCGCGGTGATCTGGCCACCCGCATCGGCGGTGACGAATTCGCGATCATCCTCGTCGAGACCGGCTTGGACGGCGCGATGGTGGTGGCCGAGAAGCTGCGCACCGAACTGCGCCAGATGAGCTTCGAGGGCGATGACGGCAAGATCTTCCACGTCACCACCTCGATCGGCGTGGTGTCCTATCCGAAGGACGCCAACAGCCTGACCGACCTGATGGCCGGCGTGGACATCGGCCTGTACCGCGCCAAGGAACTCGGCAAGGACACCATCGGTACTTTCGAGTCGGTGAAGGACAGGGTCCATGCCAGCCGCCAGACCCGCGACTACGCCGAGAAACTGCGCCTGTCCCTGCGCGAGAAGCGCGTGGTGCCGTATTTCCAGACCATCTTCGACTGCCGCAGCGGCAAGCCCTTCGCCTACGAGACGCTGGCCCGCATCATCGAGCCCGACGGCACCACGCTGTCGGCCGGTGCCTTCATCGAGACCATCGAGAAATATGGCCTCGGTCGCGACCTCGACCGGACCATCATCGAGCAGGCCTTCACCGCGGCGCGGGAACGCCTGGACACCCCCGGCACGCCGCCGTTCCGCCTGTTCATCAACCTGTCCGCGCAGGAGATCCAGGGGCGTGGCATCCTCGGCTACGCCGAGATGCTGTGCGCGCAGCTGGACATTCCGCCCAATGTCATCGTCTTCGAGATCCTCGAACGGGATGCCATCGGCGACATGACCCACATGCGCAAATTCCTAAGCGACCTGCGCAGGAAGGGTTTCCTGTTCGCGCTGGACGATTTCGGCAGCGGCTACAACTCCTTCCACTACCTGCGCGAGCTGACCTTCGACTACGTGAAGATCGACGGCGCCTTCGTGAAGAACATCGTCAAGTCGAAGGTGGACCGCACCCTGGTCCGCAACCTCACGCGCCTGTGTCAGGAACTCGGCATCCTCACCATCGCCGAGTTCGTCGAATCAGAAGAGATCCTCGAAGAGCTGCGCGGCATGGGCGTGGATTATGCCCAGGGTTTCCACCTGGGCATGCCGGTCTCGAAAATGGCCTGACGCCGCCCGCCGGGCGGCGCCTCAACTGCCCGGCTTGATCTGCTTGCCGCAGTCGGCGAGCAGGCGGCGGATCCAGCGGTGAGCCGGCGACAGGTGGTTGCGCTCGTGCCACAGTTGGTAGAAGCGCATCGCCGGAAAGGGGATCGGCGAGGGCAGGATCACCAGCGGCAGCAGGTCGGCATAGAACTGCGCGAAATGCCGCGTGGTGGTGAACACCAGATCGCTGTGCTGCAGCAGGTAGGGCGCCATCGTGAAGGACTGCACCACCACCCGTTCGTCCCGGTTCAGGCGGTGCGTCGCCAGCACCGTGTCGATGACGCCGCGCTGGCTCATCGAATAGGGCATCGGCACCACATGCACCGCCCGCTGGTAGTCGTCGGCGGTGAATCCCTTGCGGGCCAGCGGATGACCGGCCCCCACCAGGCACACAATCTCGTCCTCCAGCAGCATCGACAGGTGCATGCGGTGGGGTGGCTCCGGCCAGTTGCCGATCACCACGTCCAGATCCCCCTCGGCGAGGGAACGCTCGAAATCGAAGTTCGGCCCCAGCGATTGCAGGCTCAGGCGCAGGTGCGGGGCTTCCTTGCGGATCCGCTCGACCACGCTTGAAATGAACATCGGCGCCAGATAGTCCGGCGCGCCGACGCGGAATTCGTAACGGCTGGTCTGCGGTTCGAAGGATTCCGGTGCGAAGGTCATCCGGTCGATCTCCGCCAGCGCGCCCTTGGCGTGGGACAGCAGCGCCAGTGCCCGCTCGGTGGGCACCATGCCGCTCTTCTCCCGTACCAGCAGCGGGTCGCCGAGGATCGTGCGGAGGCGCTTCAGTGCCAGGCTCACCGCCGGCTGGGACTGGTTCAGGCGCAGCGCCGTGCGCGACACGCTGCGCTCGGTGATCAGCAGGCAGAAGATCCGCAGCAGATAGGTGTCGAGCTGGTCGTCGCTTCGTCGGGTGCTCATGGGGACGGGGGCAGGAAGATATTGAAAAGTATATATAGCTTATAAGCTTATATCCATTTCCTTAATCCCGGCCCGCTCTAAACTGCACAGCACACCCCCACACCAACAACCGGAGACACAAGCATGGGACGCCTTACCACTCACGTGCTGGACACCGCCAGCGGCAAGCCGGGCACCGGCATCGCCGTGACCCTCTACCGCCTGGACGGCGGCCGCCGCGAGATCCGCCGCGAGGTCACCAACCATGACGGCCGCTGCGACAGCCCGCTGCTCGACGGCGAGGCCTTCGAGCGCGGCAGCTACGAGCTCGTCTTCGCCGCCGGCGACTACTTCCGTGCCCAGGGCCAGGCCCTGCCGGAACCCCTGTTCGTGGATGAAGTGGTGCTGCGTTTCGGCATCGCTGACCCGGCCCAGCACTACCACGTGCCGCTGCTGGTGTCCCCGTGGAGCTACTCCACCTACCGCGGCAGCTGAGCCCGGCCCCGCTCCGTTTCGCACGAGAGACTGAAGAAACATGGAAACCTATCTCCTCGACTGGGCCAACCTGCTACTGCGCTGGCTCCACCTGATCACCGGCATCGCCTGGATCGGCGCGTCGTTCTACTTCGTGATGCTCGACAATTCCCTGCGTCCGCCGAAGAAACCCGAGGACGCCAAGCGCGGCGTGTTCGGCGAGCTGTGGGCGGTGCATGGCGGCGGCTTCTACTGCAGCCAGAAATTCCTCACCGGCCCGCAGGGCGAGCCGCTGACCCACGACCTCCACTGGTCCAAGTGGGAGGCCTACACCACCTGGCTGTCGGGCATGAGCCTGCTGGCGGTGGTGTACTGGATCGGCGCCTCCAGCTATCTGATCGACGCCAAGGTCATGGCGCTGACGCCGCCCGCCGCGGTGGGGATTTCCATCGTCTTCCTGGCCAGCGGCTGGGTGGTGTATGACCTGCTGTGCCGCAACCTGATGGGCCGCGACGGCCTGCTGGCGGTGCTGCTGTTCGGCTTCGTGGTGCTGGCCGACTGGCTGCTGCACCACCTGTTCTCGGCCCGCGGCGCCTACATGCATGTGGGTGCAATGCTCGGCACGATGATGGTGGCCAACGTGTTCATCCACATCATCCCCGGCCAGAAGCGCATGGTCGAGCAGATCCGCGCCGGCCAGCCGGTGGATTCGCGCCCCGGCCAGATCGGCAAGCAGCGTTCGGTGCACAACACCTATTTCACGCTGCCGGTGCTGTTCGTGATGATCAGCAACCACTACCCGATGACCTATTCCCACCCCAACGGCTGGCTGGTGCTGGTGGTCATGATGCTGGCCGGCGTGCTGATCCGTCAGTTCTTCGTGCTGCGCCACCGGGGTCAGGTGAAGTGGTGGCTGCCCGCCGCCGGTGTCGCGCTGCTGGTCCTGCTGATGGTGCTGATGGCCCCCGCCCCGGTGAAGAGCGATGGCGAGAAGGTGAGCTTTTCTGCCGTCAAGCATGTGGTCGATACCCGCTGCATTGCCTGCCATGCCGAGCATCCGACCCAGGCCGGTTTTGCCCAGCCGCCGAAGGGTGTGGTGCTGCAGAGCGCCGAAGGCATCGGTCAGCACGCCGCCAAGATGGCCGAGACGGTGGCCAGCGGCTACATGCCCCTCGGCAACCTGACCGGCATCACCGATGCCGAGCGCCAGCTGATCGCCCGCTGGTACGCCCAGGGCGCCAGGCTCGCCGACTGAGATCCCGCCCCCGACCCCAGCACGACCTTGAGGACTTGAAAAAATGAATGCGCCCATCTCCGTCGCCGCCCTGTCGGCGCTGCCGCGGGACGAGTTCGTCGCCCGCCTGGCCGATATCTTCGAACATTCCCCGTGGATTCCCGAGCGGGCCTGGGCGGCCCGTCCCTTTGCCGACGTCGATGCGCTGCACACCGCGATGCTGGCCGTGCTCGACGCCGCCACGGATGAAGAGAAACTCGGCCTGATCCGCGCCCACCCGGAACTGGCCGGCAAGGAAGCCGCTGCCGGCACGCTGACCGTGGCATCCACCGGCGAGCAGCGCGGCGCTGGCCTCGACCAGTGCAGCGCCGACGAACTGGCCCGCTTGCGTAAGCTGAATGCCGCTTACCGGGAACGTTTCGGCTTCCCCTTCGTCATCGCGGTGAAGGGCCTGTCCCGCTACCAGATCCTGGACGCGGTCGAAGCCCGCCTCGCCAACGAGGCGGCCACCGAGTTCCGCACCTGCCTCGAGCAGATCGGCCGCATCGCCCGTTTCCGCCTCGACGCGCTGCTCGGCTGAGCGCAAGGAGTCCCGCCATGAGCAAGATCGATCCCGCCTATCCCCGCGACCTGATCGGCTACGGCCGCAAGCCGCCCTTCGCCGACTGGCCGGGCCAGGCCCGGGTGGCCGTCCAGTTCGTCCTCAACTACGAGGAGGGCGGCGAGAACTGCGTGCTGCACGGCGACGCCGGCAGCGAGCAGTTCCTGTCCGAGCTGTTCAATCCGGCCAGCTACCCGGACCGCCACCTGTCGATGGAGGGTGTCTATGAGTACGGCTCCCGCGTCGGCGTGTGGCGCTTCCTGCGCGAATTCGAACGGCGCGGCCTGCCGATGACCGTCTTCGGCGTGTCCATGGCGTTGCAGCGCCACCCCGAACTCACCGCCGCCTTCAAGGAACTCGGCCACGAGATCGCCTGCCACGGATGGCGCTGGATCCACTACCAGAACGTGGACGAGGCCACAGAACGCGAGCACATGCGGATCGGGATGCAGATCATCGAGCAGATGACCGGCGAGCGGCCGCTTGGCTGGTACACCGGGCGGGACTCCCCCAACACGCGGCGCCTGGTGGCCGATTACGGCGGCTTCCTGTACGACTCGGACTACTACGGCGACGACCTGCCGTTCTGGTCCGAGGTGCAGAAGAGCGATGGCAGCACCGCGCCGCACCTGATCGTGCCCTACACCCTCGACACCAACGACATGCGCTTCTCGCTGCCGCAGGGCTTCTCCCACGGCGACGAGTTCTTCGAGTACCTGCGCGACGCCTTCGACGTGATGTACGAAGAAGGGGACGAGCGGCCGGCGATGCTGAGCGTCGGCATGCACTGCCGCCTGCTCGGCCGACCGGGGCGTTTCCGTGCGCTGCAGCGTTTCCTCGACCATATTGAAAAACATGATCGGGTTTGGGTGTGCCGGCGCGTGGATATCGCCCGCCACTGGATCGAGAAGCATCCTTTCCAGCCCTGAAACGCAGATGGCGGGGCGTGGCGCGCCCCGGCTGGGGCTCAGGCGATGATGCCCCACCAGCGCAGGGTCTGCCGGAAATGGTCGCGCACGGCCGCCGCGGCGGCATTCTCGTCGCCGCCGGCCACCGCGTCGAGGATGGCCAGGTGTTCGCCCATGGCCGGGATGATGCGGTCGGGCAGGAGCGGGCGGGAGTGCTGCATGACGGAGATCCGGTCCCGGTTGCGGGCGTAGATCTCGCGGGCGCTGTCGTTGCCGAGGGCTTCGGACAGGGCGGTGTGGAGCTCCCAGTCCACCTGCATGGCCTCGTTTTGCAGTGCGGGGGTGATGCCTTCGCGGGCGGCGTCGAGAACCCGCTGGTGGCTCTCACGCAAGCCGTCGAGACGGTTGCCGGCGCCCGTGCGGACCAGCTCCCGGGCGCCCTCCTGATCGAGGATGGTACGCAGGTGGAAGCAGTCGCGGATCAGCGCCGGAGTGGCTTCCATGACCGCCACGCCGCGCTTGGGCAGCACGCGGACCAGGGCCAGGGATTCGGCCCGTTTGACGGCCTCGCGCACCGGTGCCATGGGCATGTCGAGGGTGCGCATCAGGTCGGGCATGGAGAGGAATTGCCCGGCACGCAGCGCACCGCCGATGAGCAGCGTCCGCAGAGCAAGAAAGGCCTTGTCGGCCATCAGCAGGCCTTCGGCGTCCGGCATGTTCATGAGCGTTCCCTCTGGGTGGGCGCCGATTCTCACACCATGCGCCGCCGTGGGCAAATGTCGGGTGGTATTGGAGCGTTTTTTTAGAAGAAATTTTTATTGGTATATCTCTGAGCT
>JAFEDI010000032.1 GCA_018241725.1 Pseudomonadota bacterium
CGGCGGCAGCAATCTCGCCACCGCCCTATCCTTGAATTCCTGTCCGTATCGCGCCACGTCGTTCTCTCATCATCGCCCCCGAATTTAGGATTCTATCGAGGCGACAACTATTCTGACGCGGGGGGGTTCGCCCCAGGCCTTGCACTGGACGATGGCGGTGCATTTGCCTTTGTCGGTTTCGGTGGCGTTCTGGAAGAGGCGGATGTCGATGCCGCCGTCCGGGCCGAGGGGCGTGGTGGCGCTGCGGATGCCCTTGCTGGCGTAGAAGCGCTGGCAGACGTCTTCGAAGCGTTTCCATTCCAGGTCGCGGATCAGGCCGATGCTCCAGGCGGTGGGGCGGGCGTCGGCAGCCTGGGGTTCCAGCGCGGTGGCGGAGATGACGGGGCTGTCGTCGTCTGTGGCCGGGTGCTGGAGGCTGGGCTCCTTATGGTAGAAGACTCGCGCATGCACGGGGCCGCTTGCCGGCTTCGGCGCGGGAGCGGGTGCGGCGGCTTCGGCGGCCTTCTTCGCGATGATGACGGCACGGATATAGGCGAGCAGGGAAATCAGCAGCAGGGCGCCGCCGGCCAGTTCGGCAAAGGACGAGAAGGCAAGGGCCAGCGGCTGGAGGAACATGTTGCCGGCGCCGTAGGCGGGCAGGGCCCATTTGAGGCCGGCATAGACCACCACGGCCAGTACCGCGCTCACCGGCCATGGGGCGTTGAGCAGGTCTGCCAGCGCGGAGTGTTTGCGGTAGCGTTTGCGGGCCATCAGCGGAGGATTCCCTTTCTCCGCCGCACGGCGCCGGTGATGGCTTGCCGCAGGGGAACATTCTGCTCGGAGCGCAGCGTGATGTTCGTGATGTTGGCGGCGAGCGGCAGTAGCAGGGCCTTCATTGCATTCGGGTATGTCGTGGCGATGGGGGAGATATCGCACGGCATGCAGCCCGCCCGCTACGGAACATGTCACATTTTTCGAATTTGGCGAAAAGGGCTGAAGTTTGGGATTTCCGTCATCTTCGGGACGGGCTGCCCGTTCGATAGGGCGTAAAGAGACGCCAATGCCAGATGAGCAAGTTCGGCGACAGTACGACGACAAGCCCTGCGACAAGGGCCGCGCACCAAAGCGTGATGCGAGCTTTCCATCGGAGGCAGCTGAACAAGTGAACCACGCGTCTGGTGATGTTCACGAACGCGGTATGTGAAGGGGACGAGGGTTCGACGCCAGGTGCGACAGCCAGAGTAATGTTTGCCAACATACATTTATACAAATATTATTGATATGAATGTATTTATGAAAGGGCCGTTTTCAACCGCTCCCTTCAGCGCATGCTAGTCGCGGTAAGAGTCCTGCAAAGGAGAGTTTGGGGGGCTGATTTCATCGTTTTTGTTGTGGGCACCTCGTGCTCCGCATCAGGGAAGTTAGCCCCCATCTTTTTCGTGTGACGACGCCATAGCTTTCCGCAGATCGATCCATCGTTGCGCTACGGCCGCTGCGCGGGATTGCAAGCTGTGCCAAGGGATCGGATCTCGCCGTCGCCACAGTCCTCACGTTCAACGCGTCAGTAGCCCTGGTCACAGGCGCATGACCGCTCAACAGCAGCGTGAATCCCTTTTCACCGAGCCTAGATGGGAGCAATCGTGCTAACGCAACTCTTTGGGTCGATGCGTACGCAGGCGGCCGTCATGTGTAGCTTTGCTAATCCAGAACGCAACGTGCCCGATCGCACACGCAGCCCACAAGGAGTTGCCTCCAGATGATGCTTGTTCGTCAAGCGTGGGAAGCCCTGCAGGACAGGCTTGTCTTCCTGCCTCCATTTCCTGAGCAACTGGACCCTCTCGCCTTGTTCGCCCTGCTACTGGTCGGCGGTCTTCTGGCCGGTGAGACATTGTTCCGAACCATCGGGCTCTCCCGTATCGTCGGCTACGTGCTTGCTGGCGCGCTCGCAGGGCCTGGCTTGCTGGGGTGGCTGGACAGGGAAACCTTGTCGATGGCAAAACCCGTCGCCGATGCTGCACTGGGTTTGCTCCTGCTCGAAACAGGGCGCCACCTGGACCTCGGATGGCTGCGAGCCAATCGATCCCTGCTGGGATGTGCAATGGCAGAAGCGGGTCTTGCTTTTGCTGCGATCTTTGCTTTTGCTTTTTTTGCCGTGGGTCTCAGCCCTGGCTGGAGCGCGGCGACGGCCGCCATCACGATGGCTTCGGCCCCGGCGGTAGTGCTGCTGACTGCAGAGGAAAGCCGTGCCCAAGGGCAAGTCACGCAGCGCACACTGCTGCTTACGGCGATCAACTGTGCATTGTCCTTTGTCGTTTTTGCCGTGGTGCTGGGCGTCGTACACGCCGAGCAGTCCGGTGACTGGCTCAACGCCGTAGCGCACCCCCTCTGGGTGGTCTGCGGTGGAATCGGGATCGGCATGCTTTGTGCCCGCCTGGCACTGATAATCGCTGCCCGGCAGGCGAAGGGATCCGTGACCCAGGTATTCATTCTCGTTGCGGTGGCCTTGTTGGCTATCGGTGTGGCGCGGATGCTCGGTGTGCCCGTGTTTCTCTGCCTCTTCATGATGGGGGCTGCCCTCAATCTGGCTGACCGGAACAAGGTGCTGGCCTATACAGGCCTGCCCCAGGGGCACTGGATTCTGGCCATTGTGCTGTTCGTGGTGACGGGGGCGATGCTGCCTCTGGATGACCTTAACTGGGTCACGAGCTTTCAGGCACTGGGGCTGATCGGCGTGCGTGGAGTCGCCAAGTTTGCGGGGGTGATGATGACAGGGCGGCAGGATCTTTCCATCGCCAAACGCCGTCTGGTGGGTATCGGCATTCAGCCGCTATCGGCCACGGCCGTTTTCATGGCGGCCGAACTGGCCTCCATATACCCGGAAGTGAGTAGCCAGGCCCTCTTGTTGCCACTGCTTGCTGCTGCCTTGATGGAGTTCGCCGGCCCGCAAATGTGCAAGTACGCACTGAGCAAGGCCGGTGAAACGGAACCTCTTCCTGCCGGACGAAATCGATGAGCGATCTTTCCAAATTGAACTTCGCCTCCAGTCGCCCACTGACCCTGGGTGTTGAACTGGAATTGCAACTGGTCTCCCTTCGGGATTTCGATCTGACCCGTGCCGCCACCGATCTGCTGTCAGGCTTGCGTTACGACGATCGCTTCGGCGAAGTGAAGCTTGAAATCACTGAGAGCATGATCGAAATCAATTCGAGGCCGCGCATCGATGTGACGGGAATAGCCATCGATCTCGATGGCCTCCGCGAAGTGTTGGTGACCTATTGCCAGCGCAACAACATTGCAATCTGCGGTGGAGGGACTCATCCCTTCCACCACTGGCCAGAACGTCGAATCTGTCCCGGCGAACGTTTTGCGTTCTTGAGTGAACGCTACGGATATCTGAGCAAGCAGTTCACCGTCTTCGGCCAGCATATCCATATTGGCGTGTGTTCCGGTGACGACGCCATCTGGCTAACCCATGCGCTCAACCGCTACGTACCGCACTTCGTGGCGCTCTCCGCATCGTCGCCATTCATGGACATGACAGACACTGGGTTTGAGTCCGCCCGGCTCAATGCTGTGTCGGCCTTTCCGCTCTCCGGGCAGGCTCCCGACATCGCCGATTGGTCGGCCTTTGTCGATCATATGGGCATATTGCAGTCCTGCGGAGTGGCTGAGAGCATTAAAGATCTCTACTGGGATGTGCGCCCCAAGCCGGAGTACGGCACCGTGGAGGTCCGCGTCTGCGACACCCCTTTGTCCATCGACAGAGCCGTAGAGCTTGCTGCCTTTGCACAGTGCCTGGCCCGCTATCTGTTGCGCGAGCGGCCTCCGGTCGTCCCGGCCATGCAGACGCTGGTTGCGCGCTACAACAAGTTCCAGGCTTGCCGCTTCGGCTTCAAGGCGGAACTGGCCGACCCGATCCGCCGTTGTGTTGAGCCCCTCGGCCAAACCTTGCAGGACCTGTTCGACACGCTGGCACAGGATGCCGACGATCTCGGCTGCAGGCGTCAGTTGGAACAGCTGCGCGTATTGGCACACAGCCAGTATGGTGACTCAGCGTGGCTACGGGAGACTGCGAAGGCCGCAGGCAACTTCCACGATTTGACGCGGGCGGCAACCGAACGTTTTTCCAGGCCCTCCCATTATCGACCCCACGCATAGGGTACCTCCGTGCAGATTCAATCCATAGTGTTCGCTGCGCTGCTTGCGTCTACGCCCGTTCTCGCCTCCGGGCCATGTACGTTCACGACGGTAGCCCGTCCTCTGGCATCTGCAGATCAGCCGGTAAGCGCTGATAACTGGCTAAGTCCTGGCAATATCCGGTTTAGCCTGGGGCAGGCGCCGCACTTCATGCCGGGCGTACTCAGCACTCCGGCAGCCCGCCAGCCGCTACGAGCCAACGCTCCCAAGCGTATTGATCCGGACCGCCTGCAGGTCGTCGACCCGGCAGACGGAACGCAGCGCTCACTGCGCTTTCTGCTGGAGAACCGGATTGATGCGGATGGCATCCTCATTCTTCGTCGTGGGAAAGTGGCGTTCGATTATCAGAGATCCGGCTTTGATTCTGCGCAGCCTAGACTTCTGCTCGAGGCAACCCGCCCGATTCTGGTGACCCAATTGGCAAGAGCTGCCGCTGAAGGTCGCGTTGCCAGGGAGAAATCAATTACCAGGGCACTTCCTGAACTCTCCGGTGTTCGCGAACTGGGCAAACTGTCCTTGCAGCGCCTTCTTGAGGGGCGTACCGGCCTGCAATGGCCGGAAACCGACATTGCCCGTTGGCGGCAGGAGGCCGGCTGGGTGCCAGGCGGCCAGACTGGCGTGCGTACGTGGTTGCAGCACCGTGCGGCTTGGCCTCGCACATCGGACAACACGGGCCTGGATATGTACGGTCCGGAGGGCGAACTCCTGTTGTGGGCGACAGAAAAGGCCTGGAAGAAGTCGGCTCCAGAATTGCTGTGTGACCTGCAAGGACTCATCCGGGCACGAAACCCTGCCTTTTGGGCGACTGACATGGTCGGAACACCACTGGCTGACGGCCTTGCACTCAGTCTGTTTGACTTTGCCGCTTTGGGGCAAGCACTCCTCGACGCAGGCAATCGTCCCGGTCCGCGGACCCTGGCCCCGAAATGGTTTCTCGATACGGTTGCTAGCCCTTCGGATGAAGGGAACAACAAGCCCGGAGCGGTGCTTGCGCTAGGGCAGGAAACTGGGTGGCAGTATCGTTTCGCTCATCCAGGACTCCACGGTCGTCGAGTGGCGATCATTGGTGCCTATGGAACCAGTCTGTATGTGGATTTCGATTTCAGCATGGTGATTGCCGTCTTCGCCTCCCATGCAGAACGACACTCTCCGCTACTGATGGCAAGTCTGCGCAGTCTTTGGAAGTCTGTGGCCCGTCCAGGAGGTGACAGTGGGCCGCAGTGACTGGAATATGTCCTCACGCCCTCCAGGCAAACTGAACTTGAGCCTGACCATTGCGCAAACGCATGAACGGCAGCGAAAGGCGATGCGGATTCTCCGGGTAATACGCCATGTATTTCCTTTGATCATCACGTGTCTCGTTGCTCTTGGCTTATTGTTGCTCCTCAGCGGATTTTCCGATATTGGGCTAACCAACGGTTGGGAAGCTGCCGCTCTGGAAAGTCGCCTCTGAACGGCAAGTATTTGCCACATTGCGGCGCGACAAGTGACGCAAACCCAAAGGCCGTTTGGCCGAATCTCTCCCTCCTCATTCCCAATACGTGGGTCATGAAGCCGAGCAGTTCGCGCACGGGTTTCACGCCGACGAGGCGTTCGCCCCAGGCCTTGAACTGGAAGATGGCGGTGCATCTATTGTCTTTTTCATTGATGGCGGAACTTCGAATGGCGTAGAGTCCGACAAAGCTCAGATTCAGAACCGCCATGAGAATAGCAATCGGTTCTTTTGTAAGCATCTTGTTGAATGCGTGTCCGCTGCATGGCATTGCCGCGGAGATCCATCAGGGCCCACCGCCCGGCCCTGCCGGACAAGCACACAAGACGGTCGTTTTCGTGGCCTCGGATTTCAGGAACGGGGGCGTGATGGGGGCGTATCGCGGCTTTGAAGAAGCCGTACGCAAGCTGGGGTGGAGGCTCATCCTGGAGGATGGTCAGGGCCAGAAGAAGATCCAGGCGGCACTCTTGTCCAAATCTGTCTCGACCCAAATCCATGGGCTTGTTTTCGGGGGCTTCGATCCGCATGACTTCTCCGCCGAGGTGAGTGCTGCAAAGGCGCGCGGCATCGTTCTTGTTGGCTGGCATGCAGACAAATCGTCTGGTCACACCAGAAATCTGTTTTCCAACATATCAACCCGCCCCGTCGATGTGGCGGAGATGGCGGTGGGCTTTGTATTGAAAGACGCCACGGCAAGGGGAAAGCCGGTGGGAGTCGTCATCTTCAACGATGCCCAATATGCGGTGGCAAACGCCAAGACGGAAGCCATGAAGGAAGGTATGGCTGCTTGCAGGCATGATCTTGGGTGCCAGGTGCTGGCAATCGAGAACGTGCCGATTTCCGACGTAAAGAGCTTGATGCCAGCGGCCGTTGCCAGGCTCAATTCGAAGTATGGGAGCACCTGGACGTACAGTCTGGCGGTGAATGACGCCTATTTCGACGAAATCTCCTTTCCGTTGATGGCGCTCCGCAGGACGGATATTGCAAACATTTCGGCGGGGGATGGCTCAGCCAAGGCGATGAGTCGTATCGCTGCCGGTGTCTCCCTGCAAGTTGCCACCATTGCCGAGCCGCTCAGGCTCCAGGGTTACCAGTTGGCCGATGAGTTGAACCGCGCCTTTGCCGGGGCGCCCGCCAGCGGATTTCAATCGATGCCGGTTCTCGTCACGACCGAGCGGATGAAAGCCGGCGACGGCAATGAAGACACGGCAACGCGTGAGGCGATCGTCGCCTATCAAGAAATCTGGAAGAAGAAATGAACTCGGTTTGTCCGGTTCGACGGCCAAAAGCGGCAAGGGGCAGGTGGGGGTCGGCGCTTGCACTGAAAATACTGGCCCTTGTCATGCTTACAAGTCTTGTCGTCTTTACGATGGCTACCGCCTTCGGGCTCGTGCATGAACGTGGGAAGGCGCTCCAGGCGGCTCACGCAGAGGTCGAGGCTGCGGTCAATCAGAGCCTCTCGGCCATTTCCGTTTCCCTGTGGCAGTACGATGTCCACGGCATGAAGGCCTTGCTGACCGGGATGTTGCGTTCGGGGTCGCTTGTCAGGGTCGAAGTGATGGATCTCGATCGACGCATTGTCGATATCGCACAGCCGGGCTTCACCGGCAGCCCGGAACGCACATGGGCTTTGCCGATCATGGCGCCGGACGGTAGTTGGCGAATCGGCACGCTGCGGATCTCGGAATCCTATGGTCAGGTTGATGCACTGGTCGCCGAGCGCTTCGAGACCTTGGTGATCACTGACCTGATCAAGATCATCGGATTGGCACTCGCCCTCTTCGCGGTCGTCTATCAACTGGTTGCCAGGCATCTTCATCGGCTAGCAAATGATGTCATGCAGCTCGGAGAAATCCGGGATGCACCTGCATTGAAAATAGACCGGCGACGAATCACTGGCGGGCACGATGAAATCGACGTTCTGGTGGATTCAATCAATGATTTCATTGCAGAACGCAAACAGTCCGAGCTCCGGACCCGTCGCTACGAGGCGATCATCCAGTCGTCCGACGATGCCATCATCAGCAAGACCCTGGATGGCATCGTGACGACCTGGAATCCCGGGGCTGAGATCATATTCGGCTACAGCGCGGCGGAAATGATTGGAAAGCCGATGGATCGGCTATTCCCTGCAGAATTGAAAGACGAGGAGGCCGATATCCTGCGCCGGATTTGTGCCGGCGAGGTGGTTGATCACATCGTTTCAAAGCGGCTTCGCAAGGACGGAACACAAATCTACGTATCGGCCACGATTTCACCGATTTTCGGTCTGAATGGGGAGATCGTTGGTGCTTCCAAGATTGCTCGGGACATCACGAAGCAGATCGAGAATCAGATTGAACTGGAACAACACCGGACGAGCCTGGAGAGACTGGTTTCCGAGCGAACCGCGGAACTCGAAAGGGTCAACGAGCAATTGCTCGACACGCAGTTCGCCATGGATAGCGTCGGCATCGGCATTACATGGGCCGACCTGGAAAGCGGGCGCTTCATCTATGCCAACAAGTATCACGCCAATTTCCTGGGCTATTCGGTGGACGAGATGCTGCAGCGGTCCGTCCCGGATATCGATCCGAGTTTTGCGCCGGAAGCGTTCAGGCAGGTCAGCGAACAGCTTCGCCAGCAGGGCTCCATCAAATTCGAAACGGCACAAAAGACGAAGGACGGGCGCTTGCTGCCCGTCGAGATGACGGTTTATTACCATCCAGGCAGCATGAAATCATCGCCGCGGCTGATCGCTTTCATGATGGATATTGCAAAACGGAAGGAAACGGAGCATGCCCTCCAGATGGCCAAGGAGGCTGCCGAAGCGGCTAACCTCATCCCATTACACACAACTCTTGATCCTGTAGTCTTGGATGCCAAATAACTGACAGGGCTGACGGATGAGTTGGGCGAGAGACGAGTTCGGGACGATAGAGCTGGGTGATCAGCGGTTGAACA
>JAFEDI010000033.1 GCA_018241725.1 Pseudomonadota bacterium
CCGCACGCTGTCTGACAAGGGCAATCCACGGCTGGACACGCTGGCCGGCATCCTCGCCGCGTTCGGGCTGCGCCTGAGCGTTGCGCCTGTGAAGGTCACAAGGCGCAAGGCCGCATAACCGAACACCGCACCTAGCCCGACGGGGCGAAAACGCCGTTTACCCTGCGGCGCTGGCGCGGACTCTTTCAGGGGCGCGAGGGTGGCGCGATGACAGTCGATCAACGCTTAGCGACTGCGGTGCAACGATTAGATGCAGCCTTGCTTAAAAGGTGGCGAGGTGATGAGAATGCGCTGAGTGAAGTCAAGGACTGCGCGGCGATAGCGAATGATGTTCAGTGGATGCATGTTGACGATACGCTAAGTGGGAAAGCGTTAGATGACTATCTGGATGCAGGTTTTTTGAAGCACTTCCTGAGCTTTCTGGATTGGGATTGTGCGCAAGAAGAAAGAGTGTTTGTACGGTTTGCATACCGCGATGCGATATTGGGCTGGGTGGGGATGCAAGTCGAATTCTGCCGTCATTTATTGGCTGAAATTGATGCAGACCCATCGACTTACGAAGCCACGGTCACTGAGTATTTATGCTTGAACCTGGCGGCAGCTTGGGAAGGAATCGTACTGTTTGATGAGCTCGATGATGCGGCGATTCCTAGTGTTGTTTTGCCGAGAGTTGGCGGGATCGCCCATGAGGCTCGTTACAGAGATCTGCGCGCCATAGCGCTGACTCTTTACAGGGATCGCACATGGCCATCTGCGCGGGCGGCTGCGAAAGAGATATGGCAGGCGGTCTATGCGCATTCGTTGGAAAAAGGGCCGCGCTTATCCGAGGATAGGGCGCAGCAGACCGTTTACGAGTGGTTGCTAAGGGAAAATACGCGAGCGGGTAGTCGTATACGGGATCGTGAACGCGGATAGCGGTTAAGTGGTTTCTAGTCAACGCTGGCTTCGCGTAAGCCCGGAACGGTTCCGGGTGTTGCCGGAGATAGCTGGATGACCCGCACCATCTCGCCCGACATGGGCAACCTGACCCTGCTACGCCTGCCTGAAGTTTGCCGGCGAACCGGCAAGAGCCGCAGCGAGGTCTATCGCAGGATCGCAGCGGGTGACTTCCCGCAGCCGGTGAAGCTGGGCGAACGCGCCAGCGCATGGCCCGAGCATGAGGTATCCGCATGGATCGCTGACCGCATTGCAGCGCGCGATGCTGGGAGGGCGGCATGACTTGGTCTAATGAAATCGCCCTGACCCCGGCAAGTTTGGCGACCGACGGGGAACAGGGCGAGGGTGCTAAGGCTGGCGGCCCGAGCGATGCAAACGCTACAGGAACGCGCCGGGGCGGGCAATCGGCGGGCGTTCAGGGCGTTCCCCTTGCGAGGGTAGCGGTACAGGGTGCGGCGGCCCTGCTAGGTGCGTATGCGCGTCAAACAGACTTCCCGCCGGCTGGCATCGTGGAAGCTGCTGACCTGCTGGACGTGGCCCTGTCCGCGCTGGATGGTGCGACATGACGGGGCCGACGTTGAAGGGCTGCCGCTGCCAATGTGTCGCCTGCGGCGAATACTTCGGAAGCGAACGCGCCTTTGACCGGCACCGGGTGGGCGACTATGCCGAGCCGGGGCAATGGCGGGGAACGCGCCGCTGTCTGCTGCTGGCCGAGATGATGGCCGCCGGGTGGCAACGCAGCGCGAGAGGGTTCCTGCTGCAACCCGATCCCAGACGTGCCGGGGCTGGCGATGCAGGCCCGCGCGTGACCCTGCCCGCTATGGAGGTAGCGCCATGACCACGGCAGGCTTTCTTTCGCTATTCGGTGACCGCTTCACCTTCCAGACCTTCGACGATTCGCCGGCCAAGTCGCCGGCCCTGTCGCGGGTTATGCACGGGACGTTGCGAGATCATGCCGCCACGCTCGCCAGCTTGAACGAAAGGGGCGCTGGCGTGTTTTTCATGGTGAACGCAGGCGACGGCAGAGGGCGCAAGGCGGGCAACGTCCAGCGGGTGCGGGCGCTGTTCGCAGACTTGGACGGCTCGCCGCTGGAACCCGTGCAGGCCGCCACGCTGCCGCCGCATTGCATCGTGGAATCGTCGCCGGGGCGCTGGCACGCCTATTGGCTGGTGACGGATTGCCCCCTGGACAGGTTCAAGCCGTTGCAGCGTGCGCTAGCGGAACGCTTCGATGCTGACCGGAAGGTGTGCGACCTGCCCCGCGTCATGCGCTTGCCGGGGTTCGATCATCGCAAGGGAGAGCCGTTTGCGTCGCGCGTGCTGTCACTGGACGCCCAGCGCGCGCCCTACAGACTGTCCGAGCTTGTGCAGGCATTCGGCTTGAACCCTGCCCCAGTGGCCTTGTCGGAACGAAAGCGGCGGACGCTGCCCGATGCGATCCCGGACGGCGAACGCAACGGCACGCTGCTATCGCTGGCCGCTGGGCTAGTCCGCAAGGGTCACGACGCGCAGGCCGTGAATGACCGCCTGCAACGGATCAATGCCGAACGCTGCCAGCCGCCGCTATGCGCCTCCGAAGTGGACGCGATTGCCGCCCAGGCCGTGGCCTATGGCTCCAACGGTTTCACGCTGCTACCGCACAAGCTGTTGGACTCGCCGCAGTGGAAGGCGCTGCCACCGCCCGCGCATGACGTGATCCTGACCGCGTTCCGCCGGTTCGATGGCTTCAACAATGGAAAGATCGCGCTGACATGGGCGGACTTCGACGGGCGGCCCGGGTTCAAGGATAAGCAGACCTTCTACCGCCACCGCCGCAGCGCGCTTGCCTCTGGCGTACTGCGGACGATGCAGGGCAGGAACGCACAACGTGGCCGCACCGCCGACCTGTTCGCCATTGCCGCCGAATGGCTGCCCGCTTCCCCAGTATGCAAATCCCAACCCGGCCCCAGTATGCAAATCCCTAACCCCTACATAGATAGACAGGCTGTAGGCGTTGAAGGCATCCGAGAGGGGCGGGCCGGCAAACGGCGCGACGAAAAATCGAGGGCGGCATGATGAACCGACTTCCCGATGACGTAGTGCAAGCGTTGGCCGCAGCGAGGCGCACGCCGGGGTGGCACAACCGGAGCCCCGCCATTCGCCGCTTCGACATTGGCCGCTATGGGCTGGTTTGCACGCTGTTCGTGGTGCCGGCGCGGGCATGGGCATATCGCCGGGCGGAGCGTGACGCGCAGGCATGGAAGGCGCTGGCGTGACGGATGGCGGCGGCTACCCCAGACCGTGGGGCGCGTGGCAGGGGCTAGGCGCAATTGAGTAGAGGGCGGAAATTGCGGGTGGCCCGATGCGTTGCCATGCGGCCCTGAGCGAAAGGAGGATGGGCTGGCACGTCCGGCCCTTGTCCATTGCAAAGAGCAATCCGAAGCAATGGGCGCTTCGCCGTGAGGCTGGGGTTTTCTGACACGGTAAAAGGGCTGGCCTGCGGGCTGGCCCTTATTTGTGCGTAGTTTTTGGACGCCATAAAAGGGCGCGGCCCTAAAGTAGGCCCAAGTAGATGATGCCGGCGGGGCCGCTATCCCTGCGAACCCCGTGCACGTGGATGACCTTGCGGCGTTGCACGTTGCCAGCACGAACAGGTTGCCAGCATGGCGACGGCCTGACAGTCGGGGAACCCCGCGCGCTGGAGTCGGGGAAGTCTGACAGGGTGCGACCTTCGGCCCTGAGCGTTCCGCGCGCGCGAGGCAATGGGTTTCCGGCGGCATCGCGCACGCGCGCGAGGGCCGCGCGGCTGGTGCTGGCATCGCGCAGTGTGACGTTGTGCGATCCGGCTAGGTGGATACCTGCCTGCAATGGGACTAGGGCTTGCTGCCCGGAGATTCGACGGGGACGCGCACGCGCGCGAGGCGCGCGCATCGGGCAAGCGGGGGCGGGCTGGGGGCAACATTGGGGGCATTTCAAGAATCGAACAGGGCGAAACCGCGCACCTAAGCCGTTTGCGGGGCTAATTCGATTGAATCACGGCCCACCATCGAATTCACAAAGAACCCAGGCTGGATTGCCAGCCACGCGCTTGCATGCGCGTGGCGTTTGCACAGGCCGCGAACCGGTGGTTCGCAAGCGGCCTGCGCGCACCCATCACGGCCCACCATCGAATTCACAAAGAACTCAGGCTGGATTGCCAGCCACGCGCCCGTGCTTAGTCTCTTTGCAGCACATCCAACACCGCCTCGCCATAGCGTTCCAGCTTGCCGGCACCCACGCCGCTGATGGCGGCCAGGGCAGTGAGGGTGTGCGGGTGGTGTTGGGCAATGCTGCGCAAGGTGGCGTCGTGAAAGATCACGTAGGCGGGCACGTTTTGCTCGCGTGCGGTGCTGCTGCGCCAGTTGCGCAGGGTATCGAAGCGCGCTTCGGCGTCAGGGGAGAGTGCACGGTTGATGCTGGCGGTGGTGTCATTGCGACGGCGCGTGCGCTCGCGCTTGTTGGGGTCTTCACGCAGGTGAAGCTGGTGTTCGCCGCGCAGCAGCGGGGTGGCGGCTTGGGTCAGGCGCAATGCGCCAAAGCTGTCGAAGTCGGCCTCCAGCAAGCCGGCGGCCACCAGTTGCCGGAACACGCTGCGCCAGCGCGATGCGTCCAGTTCGCTGCCGATGCCGTAGGTGCTGACCGTGTGGTGGCCGAATTGGCGCACTTTGGCGTTGTCGGCACCGCGCAAGACGTCGATCAGATGTGCCGCGCCAAAGCGCTGCCCGGTGCGATAGGCGCACGACAGCGCTTTGCGTGCAGCCTCGGTGGCATCCCAGGCGCGTGGCGGGTGCAAGCAATTGTCGCAATGGCCGCAGCCACCGCCGTGGGCTTCGCCAAAATAGGCCAGCAGGCTTTGCCGGCGGCAGCCGGTGGATTCGCAATAGCCGATCAGTGCATCCAGTTTGGCGTTTTCCAGGCGTTTGCGTTCATCGCTGGCCTCGCCCTCGGCAATCATCTTGCGCAGCAGCACGGCATCACCCAGGCCATAGGCCAGCCACGCTTCCGAGGCCTCACCATCGCGGCCGGCGCGGCCGGTTTCCTGATAATAGCCTTCCAGTGATTTTGGCAGGTCCAAATGCGCAACAAAGCGCACATCGGGCTTGTCGATGCCCATGCCAAACGCAATCGTGGCCAC
>JAFEDI010000034.1 GCA_018241725.1 Pseudomonadota bacterium
CGAGAACCAGGGCAAGACCGTTGAATGGCTGGTGGCGATGAAGCGCAGCGTGCGCAAGGCCCTGCCCGCCGATGCGTTGGGTCGGTTGCAGGAGCGCTTCGAGAAGCTCAAGGCGAGCATCCGGGGGAAGGTGGAGCATCCCTTCCATGTGATTAAGAACCTCTTCCGGCATCGCAAGACCCGCTACCGCGGGCTGGCGAAGAACGAGGCGCAACTCTTCTCGCTGTTTGGCTTCGCCAATCTGCTGCTCGCCAACAGGCGCATGCCGGCGATGCATGGCCGAGGTGCGTCCTGAGGGAGGAAATCCGGGGATGCATGCCCTCAAAAATCGAGCTTTATGCCTGAAAGAGGCAGAAAAGGGATTTGTTCATCTCCCTAACGGCTTTATATCCCCCTGCGATGTTGAAAAGACTGGAGCGGCCGAGCCCATTGGCTCGGCCGTTAGCCGTCAGAAGGGCATCACGCGGCGACGACGCGCCCACAAGAGCGGAAGCCCGGCCGCCAGCAGTGCCAGACTTGTTGGCTCGGGCACCGCCGTTACCGTCGCCGCCACGACGTCGATCGTCCCAGGCGTCCCGCTGAAGACGCCCGGGTCCATCAGGCCGCTACGGGCCGCCCCGCCATAGAGGCTGAAAGTGTCAGCCAGATAATTGCCGTTAGAGGTGAAATCGGAACTTGCCGCATAACTCAACTCGTAGTCGAGTTCCAGCGTCTGCGCGGGAGCCAGCACGCCCAGATCAAGGACGACCGTGGTTGCATCCCAGGAGTACGAAAAGCCCACTCCCTCGAAAGTAGTGATCGGACTCGCATTCGCGCCGGCAAGGGTGGCACCAGTATGAGTAAGCGCCCCACTCTCATCGAGACTCGCATAGGTCGAGTACAACGTCCCCATACCCGCACCGCTTACCGTCACACCAAACGAGGCTTGTCCATTCCCCTGCACATTTCCCCCCATCACGACGGATAGGAAAGAGCCATTGATCACAAAGGAATAGGTGTAATGCTGAGCAGTCGCCGAAGTATTCGTCAGCACCATATTCCAGTCGACCGTGGCGCTACCGCTTACCGGATTGTAGCCACGTGTGCTTGCGCCGGCCACAAACCCCGAATCATCGGCCTGGAGCCGTACCAGCGCTTCGTCCACAGAACGGTACAGTGCAAATCTGCCGTCGGACGACTGGATCGTGTCGCCCTGCTGCTGCCACCCATTATCCAGCGAATAAGTCGCTTGGCCCGTTGTCACAAGCTCTGCGTAGGAAGGCGTGGCCCAGAAGACACCAACCCCCGCAAGCATCGTCAGCCACGGGCTCAAAACTCGATTCTTCTGCATCAACTTCATCTCCATCATCAGTCAAGATCAGTTCAGGACGGCACGATCAACCGCTCGCAGGCGGTCACAAATCGTTCCAGCGCGTCACGTTCGGAATACGTTGCATTGCGTGCGGCATAGGCACGCGCCTGCCGCGCAAATTCAGGTCCTTCGAGTACATGGGACAACACCCTGTCGAACGCCGCGGAAGACTGCGTAGCGGTCACCCATGCCCCGCAACCTGCCTCGGCCACGCGTCGGGAGGTCATGACCTGTTCCATCTGGAGCGGCAGGAGTACCAAGGGTTTTCCCGCCCCAAGTATCAGATCGACCATGCCGGCTCCGCCGTGCCCGACTGCCAGATCGCACTCTTCCCGTACGCAGTCCATGCGCAACGCTTGCTGCGCAAACCTGAGATTCGGACGCGTAAATGACTGGATCTGGCGCGAAGACAGGCCGGGAGCGACGACGAGCGTCGCAGCATTAAGCCGGGCAAGTGCTGCCAACATGTCATCTAGGTTCGGCGAATGCGCTTTGAGGTAGGCGAAGATCCGACGGCGCCCCACAGATGGCCAAACCGGGGCGCAGCCCTTGTCCAGAATTCCGATCGGTCCAATGAACCGTTCGGGCATTCCCCGGCCGTATACATCGAGTTCCGGGGTTCCGGCGATTAGCGTCTCCTCTGCGGCAAACAGTTCGCAGACATGTTCGATCGGCGGTGCGCCGAGCGCCATGAGCACCTCGTTCGCGTTACGCACGCAGCGCGCCTCCGTTTCAAGTTCCCGTGGCCCCGGCACCGCGACGCCGCTGCTTTGCTCATAGGGTGGCAACGGACTGACCTGCGGCGGAACCGCAAAGCTGTTGCCCGTCACGAGGCTCGGGATGCCAAGCCCTCTTGCTGCCAGCATTGCGGTCGGGGCACTGTCGAAAACCAGCAGGTCGGGCGCGATCAGGCGGAACAGATTGCGCCAGGCCTGAACCACGGAAAGCAACCCTGCGGGACTCAGGAACCCAAACAGGAAAAGGGTCTCGGTAAAATTGAGGGCATCGGGTAGCCCCTTCCGCGGAGCCAGCCACATGGGTGCCTGAGTGAATTCGATTGCCGCACCGTCCCCTGCGCAACTTGCCACCCCACCACCGAGGCCGAAAGGCCCGAACATGTCGAGGACACGGGATGTATCGCGCAGAACCAAAACAGGCCGCAAGCCGCGCGCGCGCAAGCCCTACGCCATGACCAGGGCGCGGGCCACATGCCCGAAATCACTTCCTAACTCCCACACGATGGCGACGGTTCTCATACGTCATATTATGACATCAATATTCACCCCCTCACAATGGTGCAGTTGCCATCGCCGCCGCCTGGCACGACAATGAAAAGTTATTTCGCCCTATCGCAACTCCCGTGAAACTCGAACGCATTCTCCAGAACCAGGGCTTTGGCAGCCGCCGCCAGTGCCGCCAGTGGGTGGAACTCGGCGAAGTCCGCATCAACGGCGAGGTCGTAGACGACCCCGGCGCCGAGATCGACACCGCTGGCCTCGTCTTCGAAGTCGAAGGCCACAGCTGGACCTTCCGCGACAAGACCTACGTCGCCCTGTACAAACCGGCCGGCTACGAGTGCTCCCACGAACCCAAGCACCACCGCAGCGTGTACTCCCTGCTGCCGCAGCAACTGGTGGCCCGCAACGTGCAGAGCGTCGGACGCCTCGACCAGGACACCACCGGCCTGCTGCTGTTCTCCGACGACGGCGCCTTCATCCACAATCTATCGTCGCCGAAGAAGCACGTGCCAAAGGTCTATCGGGCTGAGCTGGCCGAAGCCGGCACGGATGCCCTCGTGCAGCGCCTGCTCGACGGCGTCGATCTGATCGACGAGCCCCAGCTGGTGCCGGCCCTGCATGCGCACCTGCTGGCCGAGAAGACGCTGGAAATGAGCATCGATCTGGGCAAGTACCACGTCGTCAAACGCATGATCGCCGCTGCCGGCAACCATGTAGAACAACTCCATCGCAGCGGCTTCGGTGGCCTCCACCTCGGAGAGGGGCCGCTGAGCGGCCTGACCGAAGGCCAGTGGGTCTATCTTGAAGAGGCCGACCTCCAGCAACTGCATTCCGCCGCCAGAAAGGCCTGATCATGACCGACACGCTCCGCCGCCGCGCCCCGCTGCCCACCCGCGATGGCACACTTAAACTGAAGCCGCGCACGGCCGGCGCCGCCGAAGCCGCCCCGCTGGCATCCGACAGCCCCAAGCCCAACAAGGACTGGCGCAAGCCGGTCGCCGGCAGCACCGGCCGCAACCGCGCCAAGGCCTCCTTCCCCGAACAGGCCAACGCGGAACCCGAACGCCGCAGCCCGCGCGTGCCCCGCGACGGGGATGCGCCGCGCCAGGGCGGCGAGCGCTTCCGCGACGAACGCCCGCGTAGCGATCGTCCCCGCGACGATCGCCCCCCCCGCCCAGCCGGCGACCGCCCACCCCGCCGTCGTGACGACAGCAGCAACGACGGCAGCGCACCGCAACCGGCCAGTCGCCCGCGCGGCGAGTTCGGCAAGGCCGCGGAGGCTCGTCCGCCGCGTCACGAGCGCAAGCAGTGGAGCGGCGAGCCGCGCCCGGCGCCCACCCCTTCCCCGCTACGCGACGACGGCTCGATCCGCCTGTCCAAGCGGATGACCGAACTGGGCCTGTGCTCGCGCCGGGAAGCCGACGAATACATCGAGAAGGGCTGGGTTCGCGTAGACGGCCGCGTGGTCAGCGAGCTCGGCTCCCGCGTCAAGCCCGGCCAGAAGGTCGAACTCGACCGCCGTGGCCAGACCGCCCAGGACAGCCGCGTCACCATCCTCCTCAACAAGCCTGTCGGCTATGTGTCCGGCCAGGCCGAGGACGGCTACGAGCCAGCCAGCGTGCTGATCACCGCCGAGAACCGCTGGGCCGAGGATCCGTCCGAAAACCGCTACCTGCGCACCCACCACCGCGGCCTCGCGCCGGCCGGGCGGCTCGACATCGACTCCATCGGCCTGCTGGTGTTTACCCAGGACGGGCGCATCGCCCGCGCCCTGATCGGCGACGACTCGTCCATCGAGAAGGAATACCACGTGCGCGTCGAGGGCAGCCTCACCGACGAAGGCCTCAAGCTGCTCAACCACGGCCTGTCCCTCGACGGCGAAGCGCTGCGCCCGGCCAAGGTCAGCTGGCTAAACGAAGACCAGTTGCGTTTTGTGCTGCGCGAAGGCAAAAAACGCCAGATTCGCCGCATGTGCGAACTGGTCGGCCTGAAGGTCGTCGGCCTCAAGCGTGTACGCATCGGCCGCGTGATGCTCGGCAACCTGCCACCTGGCCAGTGGCGCTACCTCGGGCAGGACGAGCTGTTCTGAGGCCGCCGCAGGCACGCACATGACATACCGTGCCTGCGGGGCTCCGGAGCCGGGTTAGAATCATCCGCCACGGCTGCCCCACAAGGAGGCTCCACCACCCACCGCGGGTGGTGGGTGCCGCATACCACGCAGCCCCCACCCGCGACGTGACCGACGATGCTTCTGTCCTTGCTGTACCGCGTAGCTTTCCTGCTTCTGGCTGGCCTGGCCTGCAGCCCAGCGTTGGCGGAACTCGACGAGACATATGGGGGGCTGCTGATCCCCGAGAGCTTCGAGGCCTCCATACCGATCACGATTCAGCTGAAGGAACAGGGCGGGCGGCTCACGGGCACAGTCTCCGTTGGCTCCCCCTTCAATACATCAGCCCCCATCGTGGCCGGCGAAAACCGGTATGGGCAATGCACCCTGCGACTCATCCTGCCCTCTTCCGTCACGCTACGGATGTCCGGCGGCTGTCAAGCGAGCATGTTCGAGGGGCGTTACACGATTTCCTCCGCCAAAGACAACAACAGATCCAAAGGCACCTTTCGCCTGATGCGCAAGGACGTCAGAGACAGCGACGAGGACAAGAACGCCCGCTCCCCCTTTACGCCACCAGCTGGCAGCGTCACCGACTGCATCAAGGCCAACACCCGCTGCCTGCTCTCCTGCCCGCAGGGCGATTACAACACCGAGTTCCTGTGCTCCAACCGGTGCCGCCACAAGTATCAGGCCTGCAAGGCAAAGTTCTCGGCGACACCCTCTCCACGCAGCTTCGGCAACATCACCTCGCCCGACGCTGGCATGCTCCCCGCTCCATCGCGTTGAGCACCCCACACAGGCAGCCAAGCTGCAGCGCCCCCTGCGTGAAGGTATAATGCCCGGTTTTCCCGCACCAGCCAGGGCCCCGATCATGGAAGCAGAACGTCTCAACGCCATCTCCAACAAGCTCGCCGACCTGAAGGCCCGGGAGCTCGAACTTCGGAGGTATCTTTGACTACGACTCCAAGGCTGAGAAGCTGATCGAGGTCAGCAAGCAACTCGAAGATCCGGACATCTGGAACGACGCCAAGCACGCCCAGGAACTCGGCAAGGAAAAGAAGACTCTCGAAGGCGTCGTTCTGACGCTGCAGGAAATCGAGCAAGGCATCGCCGACGGCAAAGACCTGTTCGAGCTCGCCTCGATGGAAGAGGACGAGGACACCATGCAGGCCGTCGAGGCCGACGTCGCCAGCGTCGAAGCCCGTGTCAGCGAACTCGAATTCCGCCGCATGTTCAGCAACCCGATGGACGGCAACGCCTGCTTCATCGAAATCCAGGCTGGCGCCGGCGGCACCGAGGCCCAGGACTGGGCAGGCATGCTCGAGCGCATGTACCTGCGCTACGCCGAACGCAAGGGCTTCCAGGTCGAACTGCTGGAAGAATCCGAAGGCGAAGTAGCCGGCATCAAGAGCTGCACGATCAAGGTCGGCGGCGAATACGCCTACGGCTTCCTGCGCACGGAAACCGGCATCCACCGCCTGGTCCGCAAGAGCCCCTTCGACTCCAACGCGCGCCGCCACACCAGCTTTACGTCGGTGTTCGTCTTCCCCGAGGTGGACGACTCCATCGAGATCGACATCAACCCGGCCGATGTGCGCACGGACACCTACCGCGCTTCCGGCGCCGGCGGTCAGCACATCAACAAGACCGACTCCGCTGTCCGTCTGACCCACATCCCGACGGGCATCGTCGTGCAGTGCCAGAACGACCGTTCCCAGCACCGCAACAAGGACGAAGCCTGGTCGATGCTGCGCGCACGTCTCTACGAAGCCGAACTGCGCAAGCGTCAGAGTGAGCAGCAGAAGCTCGAGGACGCCAAGAGCGACATCGGCTGGGGCCACCAGATCCGCTCCTACGTGCTCGATCAGAGCCGCATCAAGGATCTGCGCACCAACTATGAAGTCGGCAACACCCAGGCAGTGCTCGACGGCGACCTGGACGGCTTCATCCAGGCCAGCCTGAAGCAAGGCGTGTAACGCGCCGCGGGGGCCTGCTGACCGGCCCCCGCGCTCTTATTCCTCTCCTGATCGAACCGCTACCATGCTGCGAATCCTTGTCTGGCTGAGCGGCACCATCGTGCTGCTGGCGGTGGCTGCTGTCGTTCTTGCATTCCAGGTGGTGGAAGACAAGCCGCTGGTCACCACCGGCAGCGCCCCCGCACCCGCAGCACTGATGCGTGCCAAAGCGATCCTCCGCAAGAACGATCCACGCCGACTGACCCGCGACGAGCGGCGCGAGATCAACATTGCCGCGCCGGACCTGGAAGCGCTGGTCGCCCTCGCCGCCCGCCGCGGCCTCCAGGCCGACACCCGCGTCGAGTTGCACCAGGGGGGCGCCAAGATCAGCTACTCCGCCCAATTGCCACGCAACCCGCTCGGCCGTTACCTCAACGTCAGCACCCAGCTCGGCGCCGGCACCGACGGTCTCAAGTTCGAACAGGTGCGCGTCGGCCGCGTGCCCGTGCCCCCGGCCCTGTTCCAGGCTGCGCTCGAGCACTACCTCAAACGCACCCAGTACGCATCCAATCTCAGCTTGCTGGCGCGCAGCATCGACCGGGTCTCCGTCACACCGGATGGCGTTCGCGTCGCCTACACCTGGCAGCCCGAACTGCTCGACTCAGCCCGCTCGCTGGCCATCGATCCTGCCCGACGCGACGGCCTGGCCGACGCCCAGCGGCGCTTGGTAGCACGCATCGACAGCCTCGGCACGCGGCCGAGCGCGCCGCTGGCCGCGGTGCTCGGCCCACTGCTGCAGGAAGCCGGCGAACGCACCCGCTCCGGCGAGCGCAGCAGTGCTTACCGGGACATCCTGCTGGTCACCGCCGCCCAGTTGTCCGGCCACGACATCGCCCTGCTGATTCCCGAGGCCCGCCAGTGGCCGCGCCCCCGCCCGGTGACGCTGACGCTACGCGGCCGTGAGGACCTCGCCCAGCATTTCACCGTCTCCGCCGCGCTCGCCGCGTGGGCTGGCGAACCGCTGGCCAACGCCATCGGGCTCGACAAGGAAGTCAGCGACTCCCGCGGCGGCAGCGGCTTCTCCTTCGTCGACCTGGCCGCCGACCGGGCCGGCACGCGCCTCGGCGAACTCGCTGCTCGCGACCCCGAGCGTCTCGCCGCGGCGGTCTCCGCCGGCCTGCGCGATGCGTCCCTGCTGCCACCGATCGACGGCCTGCCCGAATCCATGATGGCGGACGAGTTCCAGCGCCGCTTCGGCGGCGTCGATGCGCCGGCCTACAAACGGATGGCCGACGAAGTCGAACGCCGCGTCGCCGCCCTAGCCCTGTTCCACTAAGCCCCGCATGAACGAAGTCCGCCTGGAAGAACTGCTGGCCCCCGGCGTCGCCGCCGACGACGTCCCCGAACTTGCCCCGCTGATCCAAGCCCGCCCACTGCTGTCCGCCTTCAGCACGCTGTTCCACGGTAGCGAGGCCGAAGTGCTGATGCGCCTGCTGGTGCTGCGCGAGATCGGCAAGGAGACCGACGCCCCGCGCTGGGAGCCGGAACAACTCCGCCAGCGCTTCTCCTTCCTCGACCACGTCAAGCTCGAAACGGTATTGCGCCGCCTGCGCGGCAACGGCCTCCTGGAGATCGGCGACGACAGCCTGTACGCGCTGTCCGACCTCGGCCGCAACGCCGTGGCGGCAATCGGCATGATGGTCAGCTTCAGTGCCGAAGACGATCTGGAGCTGGGCTTCCTCACTGCCCAGCTGGCCGGTCTGCAGGCCGTCGGCAGCGTCACGCCGGAAGCCCTCGGCCACCTGCTCGGCAAGCTCAACGACCTGGCCTGGCATTTCGAGGAGGCCATCGCATCCGGCTCCGAGTTCCGCATCGCCGATGCCCGCCGCCGCCTGTCCGCCAACACCCGCTGGATCGAGAAGGGCACCGAAGTCCTGCACGAACTGCTGGCCGACCCCGAGGTGTCCTTCGATCTGGCCCGCATCGCCCAGCGCATCGGCCTCGCCCAGTCGCGCCTGGCCCGCGTGGATGCGGCCTTCCAGCGGGCGGTGAACAAGATCGAGGCCCAGCGCGTGACCCTCGGCGGCTCCGGCATCTCGTCCAGCGACGTTGCCGCCTGGCTGCGCAGCCTGGACGCCCGCAAACTGGCCGGCCTGGCCGGCGGCTGCCTCGCCCCGGCACCCGAACTGACCTTGCTGGCTGGCGGCCACGAACTGCTCGACCGCGCCGAGCTGGCGCTGTCGGAAGAGGCCCGCCAGATGGAAGCCGACATCGCACTACCGACGGCCGAAGAGGCACCGAGCCGCAACCAGCCGGAACAGGAAGACCTGCGCCTGCTGCAGCACTTCAGCCAGCGCCTGGCGCGTCTCGCCGAACCCGGCCAGGCGCCGGCCAGCCTGGCCAAGGTGGTCACTGGCGGCGGTTTCCCGGCCGCCTCCTACCGCTTGTCCCTGCTGGCCCTGCTCGCCGACGGCGGCGGCGAAGGCGGCGCAACGCCGGCCGACGGCCCGATAGGCGAGTTCATGCGCCTGCCCCTCGAAGTGCGCTTCGATGCCACTACCGTAAAGGTTGGCGAAGACGAGATCGCCGCCATGTCCGCCGGCCTAGTCGGCGCCCACGGCAGCCTGCCGGCCCCCGAAGTGGTGCCTGTCCTAGACGCCGCCACCAAATCCTCCGCATCCCTTTCCGACCCAGCCTGATGGAACAACAGATCCGGACCCTCACCGCGCGCCTGCTGGCCAGCCGCAGCCTCCCGCGTACCGACCCGCTGGTGCGCCGTGCGCTGGTGGACGAGACCTTCCGCGTGGAGCTCGACGCCCGTCTCGCCGCCGTTGGCCTGCAGCTCATCGACAACCCCTACGCCGAGCACGTCGCCACCGCCCTCACCGAGGACATGCACGAGCCGGTGTTCGGCGCCACCCGCGAGTACGCCGCCAGCAACATCGGCCTGACCCGCGACCAGCTGGCGCTGCTGGTGGTCATCTGGGCGCTGATCATCCTGCCCAAGCGCGAACGCCAGGTGAATCGCCAGAAGCTCGGCGACGACGGCCAGGGCGACATGTTCAGCAAGGATGCCCCGGTGGAGCGTGGCGACGCCGTCTCCAGCCCCATCGTCGAAGCCTCCCTACTGGCCGACTTCGCCAACACCCTGGGCCACAAGACCTACGTGCAGGGCAAGCTGCTGTCCCGCCTGGCCCAGCTCGGCTTTATCGAACGCAAGGCCGGCATGATCCACGAAGGCCCGCTGCTCGACGTACTGCTCGACTACCGCACCCTCGCCGACCGCATCGTGCACGGCACCCTCGGCGAAGTGCTGGCCCAGGCCGGTCACCCGCTGCCCAGCCTCGAGGCCTTTGCCGACGATGACGTCGCCCATGTCGAAGAAGCCGACGCGGAGGACGACTACTAATGTTCCACATCAAGCAACTCGAACTGGTCCACTGGGACTACTGGCGCCGATTCAGCCTGCCGCTGGACGCCCAGATCATCACCATCGTCGGCCCCAACGGCTCCGGCAAGACCACCCTCCTCGACGCCCTGCGCACCCTGTTCGGCCTGCGCTGCTCCGGCAAGCGCGACTTCCGCCGCTATGTGCGCCGCGCCAACCGCAGCTTCGCATGGATCCGCGCGGTGGTCGCCAACAAGCCCGGCAGCACCGGCAAGCGACCATTCTTCCCATGCCTGAAGGACGAGGTCACCCTGGCCTGCCGTATCCGCCGCGCCGGCGGCGACTGGACCCGCGACTACGCCATCGCCGACGGCGACGTGCCCATCGAGGCGCTGGAAGCCAACGAGAACAAGGCCATCGAATGGGTCGGCTACCGGGACTACCAGAGCCGCCTGGCCTGGGGCGGCCTGACGCCGGCCATCGCCAAGGTGCTGGCGCTGGAGCAGGGCGACACCGACAAGCTTTGCGAATACTCGCCGAAGGCGCTGCTCGAACTGGTCTTCGACGTGTTCGGCGACAAGGAGGTGCTCGACAACTACGCCGCCGCCCGCGAAGAGCAGAGCAACGCCGAGAAGGAGCTCGAAGCCCTCGGCCTCGACCTCGACCGCCTGCGCGCCCAGGCAGAAGCCAAGCGCCTGGAAGCCGACCGCTTCCTTGAATGGAAGCAGCTCAACGACGAAGCCGGCGCCCTCTCCACTGAGATCGTGCCACGCCTGGAAGCCGCCGAGCTGATGCGCGACATCGAGCAGGCCCGCGCCGACATCGCCCGCGGCCGCCTCGACTTCCAGAAAGGCGACGAGGAGCTGGCCGGCCACAAGGCCCGCACCGCCGAGGTGGAAGCCGAGAAGGCCGCCGCCGAAACGGAACGCAAGGCCGCCCGCAGCCGCGAGCTGGAAGCCGAGAAAGCCCACCTCACCGCCCACGATGAAGTCCGCGACTTCGACAAGCTGCTCGCCGAGCGCTCGGCCCTGCGCGCCCGCCTGGCCCGCGAAGCCGGCGACGGCGCGGTGGACCTGGAGGCCGCCTACGCCAAGGCCGATGCCCGCCTGCTCACGTTGCAGCGCCAGGAGCGGGCCGCCATCGCCGCCTTCGAGGAAAAGACCACCCAGCTGCGTGCCACCCGCGAGCATCGCGGCCCGCCGCCCGACGGCGAGGTCAGCCGCTTCCGCAAGCGCCTCGGCGACGCCGGCATCGCCCACCGGGCCCTGTCCGAAATCATCGAGGTCACCGACCCGGACTGGCAGGGTGCCGTCGAAGCCGTACTGCGCCCTTACCGCAACGTGATCCTGCTCGAACGGGAACAGGACCGCCACGCCGCCTGGGCGCTGGGCGAGCAGGAACGCTTCCGCCACTTCATCGTGCCGGAGCTGGAGCCCGCGCCGCCGGCCGTCGACGGCTCCCTAGCCGAAGTCATCCGCTTCGCCGACGACGTGCCGCGCTGGCTGGCCGACCTGCTCAACCGCATCCAGCGCGTCGAGGACGCCGACTCCGCCCGCCACCTGCCCAAGGAGACCGAGTGGATCACCCGCGACGGCTACCACCGGGAACGCCGCGGTGCCCGCCACCTTGGCAAACCGACCGAATTCCATTTCGGTGAGCTGGCCCGCAGCGCCCGCCTCAAACAGCTCGACGCCGACATGCACAGCATCGACGCCCGCCTGCGCGAGCTGCGCCCCGAACTGGATGCCGCCAAGGAAGAAGCCGACGCCCTGCGCGCCCGCCTGCACGGCATCGAAGCCGCCCAGCTGCTGGCCGCCCGCGCAGAAGCATTTGAGCGGGCCGAAGCTGCACTGCCCGGTGCCAGGGCACGCCTCACCGCAGCCATCGCCGCCCGCGCCGAAGCCAAGGGCGACGTGGACAAGATCGACCAGCGCCTGCGCGGCATCGACATCGAACTCGACCGCCGCAAGCGCGAGATCTCCTCCCTGGCCCGCAAGGCCCAGGAGCTCGCCGAGACCGCAGCTCCCCGCCGCCGCGAACAGGCACGCCGCATCCAGCGCCTGCGCCAGCTGCGCCGTGGGATGCCGGCCGACTGGCGCGAGCCGCAACAAACCGCACTGCTGGTGGACAAGTACGGCGATGCCCGCGGCGCACGCGCCGACCTCGAACGCCTGCGCCAGCGCCTCAACGACGGCGACTGGATCACCGACGACACGGTGTTGACCCTGGCCGGCCGCCTGAAGACCGATCTGCAGCAGCGCGAACGGGACTACGCCGAGCGGGAAGCCTATTTCGCGACGACCCGCCGCCTCACCTCCGACGCCCGCGCCGCCTACATCGCCAAGCTGCGCATTACGGTCCGCCAGTACGGCAAGAACCTGCGCGCCCTCGGCGACCTTGCCAACGTGGACGTGGACTGCCCGGTACCGATGCTCGAGAACGACGACCGGGCACTGGCCTCCGCCGGCCTCGAGGTGCGTTTCGACTTCGACCGCAAGGGCGCCGTCGGCCTCAACGACGGCGAGGCCTCCGGCGGCCAGCAGGTCATGAAGTCACTGATCCTGTTGATCGCCCTGTTGATGGACGAAGCCCGCCCCGGCGGCTTCGTGTTCATCGACGAGCCGTTTGCGCACCTGGACATCGCCAACATCGACCGCGTCGGCACCTTCCTGCGCGCCACCCGCGCCCAGTACCTGATCACCACACCGGTCACCCACAACGCCAACGTTTTTGCGCCGGCCCAGCTCACGCTGGTCACCCGCAAGAAGAAGCCTGGCGACGACTGGGCGCCGCCGATCGGCTTGATCCAACGAAACGTCTGAGCGGGGCGGCGGAACAATCCGCCGCCTCATAATGACAAAAACATGCTACAAAGGAAAAAAACGTGCGATAAGCACTGCACCACCCGCTCGCTGCCTATTTTGGGCTTCAGAATTCACCGCGACGGACGTTAATCGGCCCTCAAGACCCAGACCCGACCCATTCATGCGCCAGCCCCCGGCGGCTCCGCCCGATCCCTCCCGCACTCTCGCGCTTCTTGCCGGCGCCGAAGCCCTTTCGCGCATCCGGGATCTGCGCGAGATCTACCGCCACACCGCCGAGACAGCCATGCGCTTTCTCGAAGGCAGCTACGGCCTGCTCTTCGCCGTGCGCTTCACGCCGCCGGAGCTCACCGTAGGGCTGCTCGGCTACTGCGTCGCCGACAGCACCGCCACCTACTGGGACGACGTCTGCGACGGCCAGTCCTGGCTGCCGGTAGATCCGCTGCTGTCCAGCTGCCTGCACGCCGATTTCGGCCATGCAGCGGTTCGCGAAGGCGACACCTGGCGCCTGGCCTTTGCCGTCGGCGCCCTCGGCCAGGCCCGCTGGGTGCTGGAGATCCATAGCCCCAAGGAACCCACCGAGGCCGACTGCGCCGCCCTCGGCCTGTTCCTGCGCTGCTTCGACAACCAGCACCACGGCTGGGAATACGCCAACCTCGACACCCTCACGCGACTCCTCAACCGGCGTACCTTCGACGACGATTTCGAACGCCTCATCGCCGCCGCCGAGCAGGCTGAACAAGCCCGCCTCGATGCCAGTGATCGCCGCGAGTACGGCCTCACAGTCAGCCAGCCATGCTGGCTCGCCGTGGCCGACATCGACCACTTCAAGAGCATCAACGACAACTACGGCCACCTGTTCGGCGACGAAGTGCTGCTGCGCATTGCAGACCTGATGCGCCAGAGCTTCCGCAACCACGACAAGCTGTTCCGCTTCGGCGGCGAGGAGTTCGTGGTGATGCTGCGCAATGTCACCGAAGACAACGTGCAGGGCATCTTCGACCGCTTTCGCGAAGCCGTCGCCCAGCACGAGTTCCCGCGTGTCGGGCGCGTGGCCTGCTCAGTGGGCTTCGCGCGCATCGATCCACGCCTATCGCCGGCCGAACTCCTCGGCCGCGCCGACGAAGCCCTTTACTACTCAAAAGAACACGGCCGCAACCAGGTCAATGGCTACGACGAGCTGGTGATGAGCGGCAAACTGCGCCTCACCATCCCGGCCGGTCAGGCAGAGATCCAGTCCGACATCGACGAGATCTTCCTGTAATCCCCTCCATCTTGAGCCCAGCCGCGACGGGCGGGCCAGAATATGTCAAAATTCAGGGCTTTGCGGCATTCCGCGCATCTCGCCGCGCCCATTTCGTTGATTTGAAGAGCCCATCATGTCCGACCAGACCTCCTCGCCCGCCCAGGATGAAAACCACCTGATCGCCGAGCGCCGGCAAAAACTCGCCGAATGGCGTGCCACCGGCAAGGCGTATCCGAACGACTTCTCCCGGGAAAACACCGCCGGCAAGCTCGACGAGGTCTATGGCGAGAAATCCGCCGAAGAACTCGAAGCCATCCCGGTCGAGGTCAAGGTCGCCGGCCGCATCATGCTCAAGCGCGTGATGGGCAAGGCCAGCTTCATCACCATCCAGGACCTGTCCGGGCGCATCCAGCTGTACGTCACCCGCGATGGCATCGGCGAGGACGTCTACGCCGACTTCAAGCACTGGGACATCGGCGACATCGTCGGCACCGTCGGCACCCTGTTCCGCACCAAGACCGGCGAACTGTCGATCAAGAGCAGCGAGCTGCGCCTCCTCACCAAGAGCCTGCGTCCGCTGCCCGACAAGTTCCACGGCCTCGCCGACGTCGAGACCAAGTACCGCCAGCGCTACGTGGACCTCATCATGAATGAGGAATCCCGCCACACCTTCGTAGCCCGCAGCCGCCTGATCCAGTCGATCCGCAACTACATGACCGGCCACGGCTTCCTCGAAGTCGAGACGCCGATGATGCACCCCATCCCCGGCGGCGCCGCGGCCAAGCCCTTCGTCACCCACCACAACGCCCTCGACATGCAGCAGTTCCTGCGCATCGCGCCGGAGCTCTACCTCAAGCGCCTGGTGGTCGGTGGCTTCGAGAAGGTCTTCGAGGTCAACCGCAACTTCCGCAACGAAGGCCTGTCGCCGCGCCACAACCCCGAATTCACGATGATGGAGTTCTACGAGGCCTACGCGGACTACCGCAGCCTCATGGACTTCACCGAAGGCCTTCTGCGCCACGCCGCCCGCGAGGCCTTGGGCACCGAGGTGTTCACCTATCAGGGCCGCGAGCTGGACCTGTCCAAGCCCTTCCATCGCCTGACCATCGTCGAGGCGATCCGCAAGCACCACCCCGGCTTCACCGACGCCCAACTGGGCGACGCCGAGTGGCTCAAGCAGAAAATCAAGGACTTCGGCGAGAAGGTCAAGCCGGGCGGCCTCGGCAGCCTGCAACTGCAACTCTTCGAAGCCTGCGCCGAAGCCGAGACCTGGGAGCCGACCTTCATCATCGACTACCCGGTCGAAGTCAGCCCGCTGGCCCGCGCCTCAGACAGCAACCCGGACATCACCGAGCGCTTCGAGCTGTTCATCGTCGGCCGCGAGATCGCCAACGGCTTCTCCGAGCTCAACGACCCCGAAGACCAGGCTGCCCGCTTCCAGGCCCAGGCCAAGGCCAAGGACGCCGGCGACGAGGAAGCCATGTACTACGACGCCGATTACATCCGCGCACTGGAGTACGGCCTGCCCCCGACCGGCGGCTGCGGCATCGGCATCGACCGCCTGATCATGCTGCTGACCGACAGCCCGGCAATCCGCGACGTGATCCTGTTCCCGCAGATGCGTCCGGAGTAAACCCTCGCGGCCTCCCGGCTCCATCGCAATGCCCGGTCACTCGAACCGGGCATTTTTCCGTCCACTCCCCGGCGCACCGCATTGGCATGAAGGTGCGGACGCATCACGCCGAAGGCTCAGGCCTGTACTTCAGGTGCCTTCAGTAGGGACGACAAGGCGGTGGCCACGCCGGTGATGCCTTCGTTGGAGAGACCCGCGTCCTTCATCACCGCGTCGACAATGGGTTTGGCGATCTGATACTGGAGCGCCGAATTCATCACTTGCTCGGGGAAGGTTGCGCCACCCGGGGCTGATGCGGCGCCGTTGGCACCTGTGCCCGTCGCGCCGGGCATGCCAGCAACCTGGAAGATGCGGATCGAGTCGATCTTCTCCATCGGGCGCACAGCCTGTTCGAGTATCTGCGGGAGCTGCTGCAACAGCAGGGTACGAACCTGCAGGTCTACCTGCGCCGCCGACAGCGTGTTGAGCGCCTCGTTGATCGCCCGCTTGCCTTCCGCTTCTGCCAGCGAGGCGGCTTGCCGGGCGCGGGCCTCGATCGTGATCGCCTCAGCCCGATCCATGGCGGCCTCCTTCTCGGCCGATGCCGATACCTTCACCGCAATAGCGCTCTGTTCCGCTTCCTTCGACGCCTCGATCAGTTGGATGTCCTTGTCCCGTTCGGCAACGGCGACCTGACGGGCGGTGGTCACCGCTTCCTCGGCCTTTACGGCCTCAGCCCGCGCGCAGTTGGCCGCGGCGTCGGCGTCGGATTGCTCGCGGGACTTGTTGGCGATCGCGATCTGCGTGTCCTGGCGGGCGATCTCGACCTGTTTGCGTTGTTCGGCGCGCTGCATCTCGGTCTGGCGCTCGAGTTCGATCTCGCGGGTCTGGATCACCAGGTTCTTCTCGATCTCCGCCGCCTTGATCTCGCGTTCGGCTTCGATGCGCTTCTGGCTGACCTGGCGCTCCGCCTCGATCTTGGCCGCTTCAGCCTCGCGGCTGCGTTCGGCTTGCTGGGAGGCGATCAGGGCCACCTGCTCGGCACGGCTCACCTCGATCTCGCGCTGCTGGGCGAGCGTCGCGAATTCCTGGTCCTTCTCGATGGTGAGCTTCTGGCGGGTTGCGTCCAGGTTCTTGGTGCGAACCTGCACCTCGGTGTCCTGCTCGACGTCGTTGCGCTGCTTGCGCCGGGCTTCCGTCTGCTCGGTCAGACGGGTGAGGCCTTCGGCATCGAAGGCGTTGTTCGGATTGAAGAACTGTTTGTCTGTCTGGTCCAGGCTGGTCAGCGAAACCGACTCAAGCTCCAGCCCGTTCTTTTCCAGGTCTTCGGCGACGGCGTTCTGGACGGCCTGAACGAAATCGCGCCGCTTGTCCTGCAGTTCCTGGATGGTCATGGTTGCCGCGGTCGCACGCAGGGAATCCACGAACTTATCCTCGACCAAGGCCTTCAGTTCGTCCGGGCTCATGGTCCGCGCGCCGAGGGTCTGGGCCGCAATGCTGACGGCCTCCTCCGTCTGCTTGACCCGCACGAAGAAAGCCGCGGTGACGTCCACCCGCATCCGGTCGCGGGTGATCAGGCTTTCACGCTCTCGCCGCACGACCTCGAGCTTGAGGGTGTTCATGTTGACCAGGACCCGCTCATGGAAGACCGGCAGCACGATCGCCCCGCCGTCCATGATGACGCGCTGGCCGCCGAGGCCGGTGCGGACAAAGGCGGTCTCCTTCGTAGAGCGCTTGTACAGCCGGGCAAAGACAATGCCGACCGCGAGTAACGAGATAAGCAGGATGGCTGCGAGGATCAGCAGTTCGAACAGGTTGCTCATGAATGGGTTTTCCTTGTATTTGCTTCGGGAGCGCCGCCGTGGGCGCCTAGATCAGGTCGGGATGGGGGTTCGCGATGCAGCGGTAGAAGGCGCCGGTCTTGCTGACGATAAGTACCTGGGTTCCTTCGGCAAAAACGTCAGCGTCCAGGTCTGGCTCCACCATCAGGTAGTGGCTGCGGCCGTGGGCGTCCCGCACCCGGGCCTGCGCGGCAAGGCCCTTCCGTGCGGAGCCGCCGATCACCACGCCGGTGCGTCCGAGCAGGCTTTGTTCGCTGACGGCGCTCGTTTCGTCCCGCGGGACGATGTGGGCAATGAGGGTGCCGAGGGCACGCACCGTCGCCAGCCCTGCCGGTATGGCCAGCAGGGCTGCCGGGAGTGCCGGCACATAACCGCCGAGCAGTCCATGGGCCAGCATCTGCAGGCTGTAGCCGAAGAGCGCGTAACCGGCCAGGAAGAGCAGCAGCACCACGAGCGCCGGCACCTTGCCGATGTGCAGCCAGCCGAGCACGCGATCCAACCCGGTGTCGCCGTCGATATCGGGCTGCAGGTCGTTCAACCAATCGCTGGGGCTCATCGACAGCAGCATGCCCAAGCCTTCGAGCAGCGCGATACCGACGATCAGCGCGAATCCGACGCCGAAGGGCAGGGTCTCGGGCGCACTGAGCAGGCTCATGCCTTGCCCGCCTTCAGTTGGGCGATCCGCTCGGCGATGCGGTTTTCCCGCACCAATTCATCCAGAGCCTGGAGCTGAACGGCCTGCTCCAGACCATCGCTGCGGGTGAGCCCGTCAAGACCGGTCTGGCGTTCAAAGACCCGGTCGAAGGCTTCAGTGACGGCATCGATGCGCCTCGCGGCGGAAGTCCCGGCACCGGCGGCAACGGGCACCGCCGGGCTTCCCGCGGCCCGGCTCTTGCGGAACTGGGATAGGGCTTCCTGCATCTCGCGCTTCTTGGCCAGCAAGGCGGCTACGTAGCCCTGCAGTTCGCCCTCCTGCAGCAGATAGTCGCCGAGGGTGGCTTCAAGTACGGGCAACTGGGCTTCGATATCCAGCAAGCGGGCCACCGCGGCCTTCGCCAGGTCTTCCCGCCCGCTGGCCAGCGCCTCGTGACTTTGCGCCGTGAGTGCCGTGTGCTGGGCGTTGAGGCCGGTATGTCGCTGCTGGGAGAGATGGCGGTTGGCGGATACCACCCCGAGTTCGTGGCGCACGTCGTCGATCACCGCATCGGCATCGCGGATCGACTGCTCCATCATCGCTTCGGGCGCCTTGTCTTCGATCCTGTCGAGAATCGCGTGCGCGCCGCCGGCAATCACCCGGCCGACCCGGGTTTTGAGGGAATCAGACATCGGTGAATCCTTTCAGAAGCTGGAGGTTGGTGACTAACTCGACTGTCTTGCCCAGGTGGCGCCGGACGACCGCAGGGTCATAGGCGGCGGCCTCAGGCATGACCCCTTGCCGGAGCAGCGTTTCGCCCAGCCCGAAGACCCGGCGCACAAGTGCGTCTTCGAACTTTCTGGCATCCGCTTCTGTAGCCGGGGACTGGCTCATGACAAGCGCCAGCAAGGCGGTGAGGTGTTCCAGGAGCAGGCTCACGACTTCGGAGCGCGCTTCCATCTCGCTTTCGAGACGTACCAGCCCCTCGCGCAGACGCGTCGTCAGATCACGCGCCCAGGTATGCGCCGCCATGTAGTCGAGCGCGCCGTCATGCTGACGTTTGAGCTGGCCGAGCAGGACCCGCAACTTGTCGCTGTTGGTCGTTGCCCCGTCGATCTGCAGCTGAGCAAGCCAGACATACAGATCGCCGGGAATCCGAGCCGAAAGCGGCTCCATTGAAACTACCGATGCTTGACTCGCCATGGTGTTCGTCTTCAAGCGATTTCATATGCATACATATTCATGCAAATGAACTTTATTAGTCAACAAGCATATCCATTTCGGGATTGGACTATGCGTACTGCACCGGCTTCGTCGATGCAGTAATGACTGAGGCCCACACAGCAGCCTTCGGAACGCCGTAGGTCACGAGCGACTTCGTCTCTAAGCACGCCGGTGTCAATCGGGGTGTCCAGACATTCCTGCCCTTCTTCGTTGCCCGTACGGCAGCATGCGGAGAGCACCCGAAAGACCGATGCCGCGCTTGCGCTTGCTTGGTAGTCCTACCAAGAACTTGGTAACCTTACCAAATGCAGGATTCCAACCCCTCATCAACCGGCATCCGCCGCCGCATCCTCGACGCAGGTCTTGCCCTGCTGCGTGGGGAAGGCCTGTTCGCGCTGACGCAGCCGCGCATCGCCAAAGCGGCCGGTGTCAGCCAGAGTCATCTAACCTATTACTTTCCGACCCGTGACCGGCTGATGCTGGCAATCGCCGAGCACTCCGTCGAACAGGAACTCGGCCAGCTCGGCGGCGCTGCGGGCACCGACCCCAAGCTGGCGCTGGCGACGGCCATGCGCTTCCTGCCGCGGGTCAGGATGATGCTCGGCCTACTGGCTTCGGGCGACCGGGACCCGGACATCCGCCCCGAGTTCGCTCGCCTCGTCGCCTTCATGCGCAATGCCCTCGGCCAGGTTCTGATCCGCCTGGGCTACCGCCCGGACGCCCCCCAGGTGCTGGTCTTCCATGCCGCAGTGATCGGGCTGGCAATGATGAACCTGGGTCGCCAGAGCGCCGAGTCGGAGCAGGAGATCGACATCGGCCTCACTCAACTGCTGGCCCTCCTGCCCAGGCCGGACGAAGGAGACACCCCATGAAGCTCACCCGCAGCCCCCTGCTCCTCGCAATCCTCCTGTCCGCCTGCGGCAAAGCCCCCGACGCCGGCTTCCAGGGCTATGTGGAAGGCGAATACCTGTACCTGGCCGCACCGCAGGCCGGCTACCTGAAATCCCTCGACAGCCCGCGGGGTAGCCGGGTGAAGGCCGGGCAGCAGTTGTTCGCCGTCGCCACCGACCCGGACAGTCAGGCTCTCGCCGAGGCGGAAGCCCGCAGCGGCTCAGCGAAGGAAAAGCTGGAAAACCTCAAGGCGCCGCACCGGGCGCCGGAGGTCGCCGCCCTCGAAGCCCAGCTGGCCTCCGCCGTCGCCGCCCACCGCCTGGCCGACACCCAGCTCGCCCAGCAGGACGCCCTGTTCCGCCAGCGCTTCGTCGCCCAGGCCCGCGTGGACGAGGCCCGCGCCAATCGGGACCGTGCCGTCGCCGCCGTCGAGACGGCCCGCCAGCAGCTGGAAACCTATCGCCTGGCCCTGGGGCGCCAGGCCGAACTGCGCGGCGCCGAAGCCGATGTACAGGCCGCAACCGCGCAGGCCGCCCAGCGGCGCTGGGCTGTCGAGCGCAAAACGGTCACCGCACCGGCCGTCGGCGAGATCGTCGAAACCTACTACCGCCCCGGCGAATGGGTGCCGGCCGGCGCGCCGGTGGCCAGCCTGCTGCCCGACACCCGGCGCCGGCTGCGCTTCTTCGTGCCGGAAACCGCGGTCGCCACGCTGAAGCCCGGCCAGGCCGTCGAAGCCCACTGCGACGCCTGCCCGGCGCCGATCCACGCCACCATCGACTTCATCGCGCCGCAAGCGGAATACACGCCGCCGGTCATCTACAGCCGCGGCAGCCGCGAGAAACTGGTGTTCCGCGTCGAGGCTGCCCCCACCGCCGAACAGGCCGCCAGCCTGCGGCCCGGCCTGCCGGTGGATGTCAGCCTGGCCGGACACTGACATGGACGAACTGGTCATCGACGTCACCGGACTCAACAAGCATTTCGGCGACAAACACGTGGTCCGCGACCTCGGCCTGCAGGTCCGCAAGGGCGAGATCTACGGCTTCCTCGGCCCCAACGGCAGCGGCAAGACCACCTCGATCCGCATGCTGTGCGGCCTGCTGACGCCGGACAGCGGCAGCGGCACCTGCCTGGGCCTCGACGTGCTGAAGGACAGCGCCGCCATCAAGCGCCAGGTCGGCTACATGACCCAGAAGTTCTCCCTGTGGGACGACCTCAGCATCGTCGAGAACCTGGACTTCGTCGCCCGGATGTTCGGCATGCCCGACCGGCGCGAGGCCGTGGACCGGGCCATCGACGAGTTGGGCCTTGGTGGGCGCCGCAAGCAGCTCGCCGGCACCCTGTCCGGCGGCTGGAAGCAGCGCCTGGCCCTGGCCAGCTGCCTGCTCCACCGGCCACGCCTGCTGCTCCTCGACGAGCCCACCGCCGGCGTCGACCCGAAGGCCCGCCGCGACTTCTGGGAAGAGATCCATCGCCTGTCCGCCGCCGGCATCACCATCCTGGTGTCCACCCACTACATGGACGAGGCCGAGCGCTGCCACCGCCTGGCCTACATCGCCTACGGCAACCTGCTCGCTTCCGGCACCGCCGACGAGGTCGTCGCCAATTGCCGGCTCAACACCTGGGAGATTGCTGGCGACGGCATCCACGGACTTGCCGAACGCTTGCGCCAACTACCCGGCGTGGACCTGGTGGCCAGCTTCGGCACGGCCCTGCACGTTAGCGGCACGGATGCAGCACGGCTCGCCGCCAGCCTGGAGGCCATGCAGAAGGAAACGGGCCTGGCCGTCACACCGGTCGCCCCGTCCCTCGAAGACGCCTTCATCCACCTGATGCAACACACCGCCGACCCGCTGGGGAGCTGACACCGTGGCCCGCTTCTCCTTCTCCCGCTGGCTTGGCATCCTGATCAAGGAATTCATCCAGCTCCGCCGCGACCGCCTGACCTTCGGCATGATCGTCGGCATCCCGATCATCCAGTTGATGCTGTTTGGCTTCGCGATCAACTCCGACCCCAAGCACCTGCCCACCGCGGTAGTGATGGCCGATCCCGGCCCCTTCTCCCGCGCCTGGGTGGCCGCCATGCGCAACAGCGACTACTTCACCATCGTCGGCAGCGTAGACGAACGCCAGGCCACCGCCCTGCTGGATCGCAGCGAAGTACAGTTCGTCGTCACCTTCCCGCCCGGCTTCAACCGCGACCTGGTGCGTGGCAAGCCGCCCACGCTGCTCGTCGAGGCCGACGCTACCGACCCGATGGCCACCGGCGGCGCCATCTCGGTGCTCAACAAGCTCGGCGCCGAAGTCTTCGCCGCCGACCTGCCCGGCCTGCAGCCGCCTGCCAGTCAGCTCGTGGACCTGCGCATCCACCGCCGCTACAACCCGGAAGGCGTCACCGCCTACAACATCGTGCCCGGCCTGATGGGCGTGATCCTGACCATGACCATGGTGCTGATGACCGGCCTGGCGATGACCCGCGAGCGGGAACGGGGCACCTTCGAGAACCTGCTCGCCACCCCGGCAACGCCGCTGGAGGTGATGACTGGCAAGATCGTGCCCTACATACTGATCGGCCTGATTCAGGTCACCCTGATCCTGCTCGCCGCACGCTGGATCTTCGACGTGCCGATGCACGGCAACCTGCTGCTGCTCTACGGCGTGGTGCTGGTCTTCATCTGCGCCAATCTGACCCTCGGCATCACCTTCAGCTCCATTGCGCGCAACCAGTTGCAGGCGATGCAGATGACCTTCTTCTTCTTTCTGCCGTCGATGCTGCTGTCCGGCTTCATGTTCCCCTTCCGCGGCATGCCGGAATGGGCCCAGACCATCGGCAACGTCCTGCCGCTGACCCATTTCCTGATACTGGTGCGTGGCATTCTTCTCAAAGGCAACGACATGAACATGCTGTGGACGCAGATCTGGCCTATTCTCGCCTTCATGGCGGGGATACTCACCATCGGCCTGAAAACTTTCCGCCGGACGCTGGACTGAGAACGGGGCGTCAACAACCGCAAATCCGCATTAATGGATCGGATAAATGTTTCATAATGCTGAACTTGGCAGGATCACTGTGGCCTGCCCCGTTTTTGCCGAATCATGACCACCCGCACCCGATCCGCCCCCGCAGAAGCCGCGTCGTCCTCCATGACAGAACTGAAGTCGTATTCGCTGCCCGAGCTCGAAGAACTCGCGGAGCAGATCAAAGCCGCAATCCTCAAGCGGGAACAGGAAGAACAGGAAGCCGCCCGGCGCCAAGCCGAAGAGGCTGAACGCGCCGCACGGGCCGCCGAGGAAGAAGTCGCCCGCCTGGCAGCGGAAGCCGCCGCAAAGGCCGCGGCCGAAGCGGAAGAAAAGGCCCGCGCCGCGGTCGCCGCCAGGGAGCGCAAGCAGGCCGCCGAAAAAGCCCGCCGCGAAGCCGCGGAAGCCAAGGCACAGGCCGAAGCGCAAAAAGCGAAAGAGGCTGCGCAGGCGGAAATCTCTTTTGTGGAGGCCACCCCGCCGGCTCAACCTGAAGTAGCAGTGCCGCAGGTGCGCTTCATGCATCCCTCCAACCGCGCCCTCACCTGGTCCGGCGATGGCCCCAAGCCCGACTGGGTCAATGCCTGGCTGGCCACCGGCGGCACGCTGTACGCCCTCGAAGTCGCCGCCGAGAAACTCGCACCCAAGCCCATTCCGGCCAGCCTCCGACCGCGCTGAGAACCGATCGCCGAGGCCGTGCCGGCCGCTGTGCCGGCACCCGTGCCGTCAGGCCGACGGTAACTGCACGATGCGGGCGCGCTTGAGCGCCTTCTGCAGAATCTTGAACACGTCGCCGTCGAAGAGCGGCCGCGCGGTTTCGAGCAGCGCGAACACCTCTCCATCGTCCTTTGCCGTGCCCAGGTAGCACCAGTTGTCCACCACGTGCACCGCCGTGCCCTCGCGGATGCCTACCGGGCCCGAATACGGCCAGGCCTCTACCTTCAGTTTCTGCAAGGCCATCATCAGGCGGGCGGTGTGCATCGCCTGGCTTTCGCCCCCAACGCAGACGCCGCGGCAGCGCTTCAGCTGGTAGCCGAAACAGGGCTGACCGGGCGGCTGCTTCTCGAGGCCGAGGCAGACCTGGCACAGCTTGTGTTCTTCGGCCAAGCCGCGCAGCGTGCGCAGCGCCGTTGCGCGGCTGCCGAAAAAACCGAACAGGTCATCACCCCAGTTCTCCGCCAGGTCACGCGCGTACACCAGTTCGGGGCGCCGACCGCCCTCGCCCTCGCCGTCACCCACCAGCCGCCATGCGCACAGGTCGGACTGGCGGCGAAGGCGGCGGTTATGGAGAGGCTGGCGACTCTTCACCAGCGAAGCCTCAAGCAGCAGTGCCTCGATCTCGCCCGCCGTCTCTATCCACTCGATGCGCCGCAACTGCTGGGACAGGGCCATCTCCTTGGCGTTGCGACGGTCGGCGCTGAAATGGGACAGCACCCGCGTGCGGATGTCCTTGCTCTTGCCCACGTACAGCGGCAGGTCGTTCTCGCCGAAAAAGAGATACACACCGGGCCGCTCAGGCAGCTCGTCAAGGACGGACTCGTCCAGCTGCGGCGGCACCGACGGCCGGCCGGTCAGCCGCGCGATCTCGGCGTCGATCCGCCCTTCGTCGAAATGCCCGTGGATGTGCTGCCAGAACTGCCAGATCAGCTGGGCATCGGCCAGCGCCCGATGGCGCTCGCCGACCCGCAGGCCGTGCCGCTCGATCAGGCTGTCGAGGCCATGGCGCTTGTGCTCCGGGTACAGGGCCCGCGACAGCTTGACGGTGCACAGCACCGGCGGCCGCAGCGCCAGTCCGGCCCGCTCGAAGGCGTTGCGCAGATAACCGTGATCGAAGCGCGCGTTGTGGGCAATGAACAGGCGCCCGTCGAGACGCGCATGGATTTCCGCGGCCACATCGGCAAAGCGCGGCGCATCGGCCACCATCTCGTTGCTGATGCCGGTCAGGCGGGTGATGAACTCCGGGATGCGGCTGGCCGGGCGGATCAGCTGCGACCACTCCCGCACGCCGTCCTCGTCCACCTCGACGATCCCGACCTCGGTGATGCCTTCCTCGGTAGCCGCGCCGCCATTGGTCTCGATATCGACGAAGGCCAGCCCGCGCCAGCGTCCGTTGGCCAGCCGCACGCGCTCAGCCCCGGCGCCAGCCGCCCGGGCGACGACGGGGCACCGCGTCCTCCTCGGTGGGCTTGGGCTTCGGCATCAGCAGGTTCTGGCCGCCGACGGACTTGGACGCCTGGTGGGCGCGCACGGCTTCGGCCACCTGCTCCTCCTGCATGACGATGGACGGGGTCTTCTCCGCCGGCTCGTACTCGGAGAGCTTCTCCCGCAGCAGGAAGATCCGCTCGGCGGTGTCGGCCTTCTTCGGCAGACGGTGCACCAGTTGCAGGCCGGCCGCTGTCAGCGTGTAGCGGCCCTCCACCTCGACGATCAGGTCGTGGGTCGCGAAGCGGCGGAAGGCCTCGGCCCAGCGCGCCTCGGAGCCGACGCCGCCGTCGAGCAGATCCGCCGCCGCGACGATCTCGACCATGTCGGCCGGCCTCCGTTTGGTGGCAAGCAGCATGGACAACAGCAGGAGCGCATCGACATCTTGGACTGGATACATGGGTGACCTTGGAAAAAACGGCTCTGGAAGCCGGATGGAAACGGAAAACGCCGGCTGAACGCCGCCGCGGGCGTTGTCCGTTTCGGGAATGAATGGGATCGGCCCGCATTGTAGATCCCTACGGAGCGCAGAGGTGCCCGAAGACGCATCCCGGCCTCTCCTGCTATCCACCGCCGCGGCGCCGGACGGCCCGGAGCGGCCCTTGCGCATTTCCTGAAAACCACCCCGGCGCAGGCCCCTGCCCGATTTGCGCAGTTGAGAAAACCGCGCCCTCCCCAGCGTGGCCGAGGGCCTGCGGCACGCCATCGCGCCCTGCACACAGCCCTATATAAATCAATAACTTGAAATCGCGGCCAGCCCATTCCCGGCCGCCCCCAACGGGATGGCACAGGCGTTGCAATGGAGCTTCCCACGGCACCGGCAGAGTGCCTGACAGGAGACATCATGCAAGACAGCCTTTCCCCACCCGTGGGCGGCTTCAACCCCGCCCGCCGCTTCGTCCGCGTCCGCCAGGAACGCGACGACGGTTTCGTCGAGTTCGACTTCGCCATCGGCGACGCCGAACTCAGCGTCGAACTCATCCTCCCCCGCGCGGCATTCGAGGCCTTCGCCGGCCTGCCGGGCACGGAGCGCATGAACGAGGACGCCGCCGCCCGGGCCTTCCGGCGGCAGCAGTCCTACCTCTACGGGACGCCGGACGGCGCGCCCGAATCCTTGCACAACAACAATCAGGAGACTTGAACCATGAGCGTCGAGATCAGGGTCGCCAGCATCGACCCGATACGCCAGACCTTCGCCCGCACGGCGCGCCGCTTCGGCGCCGACAAGCCGGCCAGCCGCTACCAGGAAGCCAGCTTCGACCTGCAGCCCCGCGACAACTTCCACTACCGCCCGGTGTGGGACCCGCAGCGCGACATCTACGACCGCCGCCGCACCGCCATCGAGATGCGCGACTGGGACGACTTCCGCGACCCGCGCCAGTACTACTACGCCACCTACGTGCTCAACCGCGCCCGCATGCAGGAAGCGGCCGAGAAAAGCTTCGAATTCGTGGACAAGCACGGCCTGATGGCGACGCTGAGCGCCGCACAAGTGCAGGACATCGAGACCCTGCTGCTGCCCCTGCGCCACCTGGAATGGGCCGCCAACCTCAACAACTGCTTCATCAGCGCCTACTGCTTCGGCAGTCCGATGGCCCAGGGCGCCATCTACACCACCACCGACCGCCTCGGCATCGCCCAGTACCTGTCGCGGATCGGCCTGCTCCTCGACGGCAACTCCGGCCAGTCGCTGACAGACGCCAAGGCCCGCTGGCTGGATGACCCGGCCTGGCAGCCGCTGCGCCGGCTGACCGAGCGCAGCCTGGTACAGAAAGACTGGTTCGAACTCTTCGTCGCCCAGAACCTGGTGCTGGACAGCCTCATCCATCCGCTGCTGTACGCCCCCTTCCACAGCGGCGTCGGCGATACCGGCGGCGCCTACCTGGCGATGCTCACCGAGTTCATCAAGGACTGGTCCGCCGACAACCAGAAGTGGGTGGATGCCTGCCTGAAGATCGCCACCGCCGAGTCGCCCGCCAACCGCGCCCGGCTGTCCGCGTGGACCGCCGAATGGAAGGCCCTGGCCCTCGACGCCCTCGCCCCGCTGGCCCAGCGCGCCGCCCACCTGGACGGCCCGGAACGCCTGGCCGCCGCCGCGCGCGCGCTGGACCAGCGCATCGCCAAGCTCGGCTTTGAGGCCGCCTGAGGAGACACCGATGAACACCATTCAAAGCACCGTCTTCATGGCCCTGCAGACCAATGACGACACCCGTCCGATCATCGAGGCGCTGCAGCGCGACAACCCCGACGCGGTGGTCCACCGCCTGCCGGCGATGGTCAAGATCGACGCCCCCGGCCGCCTGGTACTCAGGCGCAGCACCGTCGAGGAGATCCTCGGCACGGACTGGGACCTCCAGTCCATCAACCTCAACCTCATCTCCCTGTCCGGCAACGTGGACGAGAGCGAGGACGAAATGATCCTGCACTGGAACCGCTGAGGAGGAGACGACACCATGAACACCCAAGACACCCGCCGGCCGGCCGGCAAGAAGCTGAGCCTCAAGGAAAAGTACGCGCAGATGACCCGCGGCCTGGGCTGGGACACCAGCTACGAGCCGATGGACCAGGTCTTCGACCAGCTCGGCCTGGAAGGCATCAAGATCCACGACTGGGACAAGTGGGAAGACCCCTTCCGCCTGACCATGGACGCCTACTGGAAATACCAGGCCGAGAAGGAGCGCAAGCTCTACGCGGTGCTCGACGCCTTCCAGCAGAACAACGGGCACCTCAACATCTCCGACGCCCGCTACGTGAACACGCTGAAGCTGTTCTTTACCGGCATCACGCCGGCCGAGTACAACGCCCACCGCCTGTTCGCCATGCTCGGCCGCCAGTTCCCCGGCCCCGGCGCGGCAATCGCCTGCCAGATGCAGGCGGTGGACGAGTTGCGCCACGTGCAGACCCAGATCCACAGCATCAGCCAGTACAACAAGTACTTCAACGGCCTGCACGACCACACGGTGATGAACGACCGCCTGTGGTATCTGTCGGTGCCCAAGTCCTTCTTCGAGGACGCCATCTCGTCGGGCCCCTTCGAGCAGATCATCGCGATCTCCTTCGCGCTGGAATACCTGCTCACCAACCTGGTCTTCATGCCCTTCATGTCCGGCGCCGCCTACAACGGCGACATGGCCACGGTGACCTTCGGCTTCTCGTCCCAGTCGGACGAGGCCCGCCACATGACGCTCGGCCTGGAGTGCATCAAGTTCGTGCTGGAGCAGGACCCCGGCAACGCGGCGATCATCCAGCGCTACCTCGACAAGTGGTTCTGGCGCGGCTACAAGGTGCTCGGCCTGGTGTCGATGATGCTCGACTACATGCTGCCGAAGAAGGTCATGTCCTGGAAGGAAGCCTGGGACATCTACTTCGTGCAGAACGGCGGCTCTTTGTTCAACGACCTCAGCCGCTACGGCCTCTCCATGCCCAAATACTGGGAGCAGAGCGTCGCCGAGGCCGAACACCTGTCCCACCAGACCTGGAACGCCTTCTACAACTTCTCCGGCGCCGCTGCCTTCCACGTGTGGCTGCCGTCGGACGAGGACATGGCCTGGCTGGCCGAGAAGTACCCCAACACCTTCGACCAGCACTACCGCCCGCGCATCGAGCACTACCGCAAGCTGCAGGCCGAGGGCAAGCGCTACTACAACCCCAGCCTGCCAATGCTGTGCCAGACCTGCCAGACCCCGCTGATCTTCACCGAAATGGACGACCCCACGCGCACCAGCCACCGGCAGCTCGAGCACGACGGCGACACCTACCACTTCTGCTCCGACGGCTGCCGGGACATCTTCGCGGAGCAGCCCGACAAATATGTGAGCGCCTGGCTGCCGGCCCACCAGATCCTGCAGGGCAACTGCGTCGAGCCCGGCACCGAGGCCGCGGGCGATCCGGGTGCCGACGCGCTGCGCTATTTCCACGTGGTCGCCGGCCAGGACAACCTGGACTACGAAGGCTCCCCCGACGAAGCCAACTGGCGGCGCTGGAAGGGCCTCGACAAGACCACGCCGGCCGCAGCGGCCTGAGCCTGGCGGGCGCCCTGGCGGCGCCCCGCCTGCCCCCATAGATACCAACAAGGTGCCGTGCCGACCGGCGCGGCCCATGGAGACACACATGCACACCCACGCTCAACAGACCTCCGTCCCGCCCCTGGTTCGCGATCGGGTCGACAATTTCCACGGCCAGCAATTGCTCTACGTCGGCTGGGACCACCACACGATGATCTGCGCCCCCATCGCGCTGCTCGTCTCCCCGGAACTGCACTTCGGCGAGCTGATCGACAGCCTGCTGCCCGCCAGCGCCTTCGCGCTGCACTCGGAGTGGCCGCAGATCGACTGGGCCCACGTCGAGTGGCTGCACGCCGACCGCCCCTTCACGCCGGAACGGGATGCCACGCTGAAAGCCCAGGGCATCGGCCATAAGGCCTACCTGCGCCTGCGCACGCCGGCCCTGCGCGGCATTGCCGGCACCGGCGCCTGAGTCGGGTGGCGCCATGAGCTATACGGTCACGATCGAACCGCTCGGCGCCAGCTTCGACGTCGCGGAGGGGCAAACCCTCCTCGACGGCGCGCTGCGCCACGGCATCTACCTGCCCCACGCCTGCTGCCACGGCCTGTGCGGCACCTGCAAGGTCCGCGTGATGGACGGCGAGGTGAGTCACGGCGACGCCTCGCCCTTCGCGCTGATGGACCTGGAACGGGACGAAGGCCGCTGCCTTGCCTGTTGCGCCACGCCGGAAGGCGACGTCGTCATCGAGGCCGACATCGACGAGGAACCCGACCAGCGCCCGATCCCGCTGCGCGACTTCAGCGGCCGGGTCGCCGCGCTGCACGACCTGACGCCCACCATCAAGGGCGTCACCATCGCCCTCGACGGCGACGGCCTCGACTTCCAGGCCGGGCAGTACGTCAACCTGGGCTGGCCGGGCCTCGCCCAGCCGCGGGCCTTCTCGCTGGCCAGCGCGCCGGCCGACGGGCGCCTGGTCGAGCTGAACATCCGCCGTGTGCCGGGCGGCGAGGCCACCGGCTACATCCACGAGCGCCTGCGGGTCGGCGACCCGGTCACCGTCAGCGGCCCCCTCGGGCGCTTCTTCGTGCGCAAGTCCGATCCCCAGCCGATCCTCTTCATGGCCGGCGGCTCCGGGCTGTCGAGCCCACGCTCGATGATCCTCGACCTGCTGCACACGGACGGCGACAGCCGCCCGATCACACTGGTGTACGGCGCCCGCAACCGCGCCGAGCTGTACTACCACGAGGACTTCGTCGAGCTGGCCGCCCGCCATCCCAACTTCCGCTACCTGCCGGTCCTCAGCGAACCCACCGCGGACTGCGCCTGGGATGGCGCCACCGGCTTCGTGCACGACACGGCGTGGGCCTTGTTCGACGGCGACTTCCGCGGCCACAAGGCCTATCTATGCGGCCCGCCGCCGATGATAGAGAGCGGCATCCGCACGCTGATGAAAGGCCGCCTGTTCGAGCGCGACATCCACACCGAGAAGTTCCTGTCCGCCGCCGACGCCGCCCAGCAGAGCCGCAGCCCGCTGTTCAGGAACCTCTGAGGCTCACGCCTCCTTATCCCGCTCCAGCCGGTAGGCCAGCTGGGCGCGGGACATGCCGAGCAGGCGGGCGGCGTGGGACAGGTTGCCGTTGGCGCGCTTCACCGCCTCGCGCATCGCGCCGCGCTCCAGCGCCTTCAGCGGCATCGCCAGGTCCAGCGCCCGCTCGACGAGGTCCTGCACCTCGGCGCCGTCCGGCGCCTCCACGTCCTCCACCTGGCTGGCCGGCCGTACCGCACCGCGCGGGTCCATCGCCAGCAAGCCGTCGACCAGGGCCTCCTCGGGCTGGAACAGGTGGTGGCGGTCGATGGCGCGGTCTTCCTGGGCAAGGATCAGACCGCGCTCGATGAGGTTCTCCAGTTCGCGCACATTGCCCGGATAGTCGTAGCCCAGCAGCGCCGCGATGGCCCGGTGGGTGAAACCGGACACCCGCTTGCCGTGGGCCGCCGAGAACTTGTTGATGAAGTGATTGACCAGCAGCGCGATGTCGTCGCGCCGCTCGCGCAGCGGCGGAATGCGGATCGGGAAAACGTTGAGGCGGTAGTACAGGTCGGCGCGGAAACGCCCTTCCCGCACCGCGGCGGCCAGGTCCACATTGGTCGCCGCCACCACGCGCACGTCCACCGCCCGCGACGCCGAGCCGCCGACGCGCTCTATCTCCCGTTCCTGCAGCGCCCGCAGCAGCTTGGCTTGAGCCGGCTCGTTGAGGGTGCCGATCTCGTCGAGGAACAGGGTGCCCTTGTCGGCCCGCTCGAAGCGGCCCTTGCGCGCCTCGCCGGCGCCCGTGTAGGCGCCCCGCTCCACGCCGAACAGCTCGGCCTCCAGCAGGTTCTCGGGGATCGCCGCACAGTTCAGTGCGACGAAGGGCCCCTCCGCACGCTTGCTGAGGCGGTGCAGCATCTTGGCGAAGCGCTCCTTGCCGACGCCGGTCTCGCCGAGCAGCAGCGTCGCCGCGTTGGTGCCCGCCACCTGGCGCAGCTTGTGGCAGGCGGACAGGAAGCCGGACGAGGCGCCGACCATGAAATCGCAGTCCGACGGGGCCACCGGCGCGCCGCTGGCGTCCTCGAAGGGCGAGCGGCGGCGCACCAGCGACGCATTGACGAAGTCCTCGGTGCGCAGGAAGCTCAGATCGGCCTCCACGTCGCCCCATTCGTCCACCGGCTTGCCGATGATGTGGCAATGGGCGTGGCCGGCACCGCGGCACTCCACCTCGCGGAACAGGATCGGGCGGCCGAACAGCGCGCTGTTGAAGCCCGACGCATAGCCGGCCTGCATCCAGCACACCGGCTCGGCGGCGACGCCAGCGGCCTCCATATGGGTGGTTGCCTCGACGGAGTCGTGCCAGAGCTGCTCCACGTAGTGCAAGCCCTGCTCCACGTCGATGTCGATGCGGATCGGCTCCACCGCGACGAAGCCCTCCAGCGCATGCAGTTGCGGCCCCACCGCAAACACGTCGGTCAGGCGGCGGCCACCGCGCAGCTTGATCGCCAGCGTCGCATCGCGGGCGCCGGCGGAATAGCCGATGCGCGTGAACAACGCCCGCGCCTTGTCCACGCCGAGGGTTTCCAGCAGCTCCCGGCGCAGGCCGGCGAAGACCGACGCACGCAGCAGCACGGTGCGTTCGTCGTCGAGCCAGATGCGCCCGTCCTCCGGCGCGAAGCGCAGGCGCGCGGCGATGTCGCGCAGGTCCGCCAGGCGCGGCACCGTGCCCTGCCCGTCCGCCTCGATGCGGATCGCAGCCCGCTCCAGGCGGGCATCCATGCAATGCTCCTTGCTCATGGGTCGTCTCCCCCGGTCTGTTCTTGTCGTCCGCCCATGTTAGGACAGGACCGCCGTGGATAAAAAAATGCCCCGGGATGGCCGCAACATCCCGGGGCCAGGTCGACCGACCTGAGAGGAGAGGAAAGACTGAATCGGTCGAGGAAACTACGCCCCCGGCATCGGCCTGCGGCCGGGGTGCCCCACCGGACGTGACTAGCCGGTGAAGCGCAGGGGCAATTCGCCGGGCCGCGGACAGCGCGCGACGGCGGCGCCATTGCGGGACGGGATCAGCCCGTCGTTCATACGGCGCTCTTGCCGGAAAACGTCACGCGGCAGCTGCCAAGGCCACCGATGGTGCACACCAGTTCGTCGCCGTCCTGCACCGGCACCAGCGGAGACTGGGAGCCGGACAGGATCACCTCGCCGGCCTTGAACGGGATGCCCAGCGGGCCGAGGGTGTTGGCCAGCCAGGCGACAGCGTTGGCCGGCGAGCCCTGCACGGCGGCGCCGGTACTGGTGGAGTGCAGCTCGCCGTTGCGTTCGAGCACCATGCTGGCGCCGGCCAGGTCGAGCTCGCGCGGGTCGCCCTTGGCCTTGCCGAGCACGAAAACGCCGCAGGAGGCGTTGTCCGCCACGGTGTCCTGGATCTTGATCTTCCAGTCGCGGATGCGCGAATCGATGATCTCGAAGCACGGCACCACGTAGTCGGTGGCGCGGATCACGTCCGCCGCGGTGACGCCCGGCCCGACCAGGTCTTCCTTCAGCACGAAGGCCAGCTCGGCCTCGGCCTTGGGCTGGATCAGCTGGCCGAGGTCGATCGCGTCGCCTTCCTGGAACACCATGCCCGACGTGAGCTGGCCGAAGTCCGGCTGGAAGACGCCGAGCATGTCCTGCACGGCCTTGCTGGTGACGCCGATCTTCTTGCCGACGATGGTCTCGCCGGCGGCGAGTCGGCGGGCGATGAAGTCCAACTGGATGCGGTAAGCATCCTCGATGGACAGCTCCGGCTCCCGCTCCAGCAAGGGCGGCACCGTTTCCCGGCGCTGCCACGCGGCAAAGAGTTCGGCCCCGTATCGTTCAATGGTCTTGCCATCCATATGTATTACCTCTGGTCTGATGAATCAGGCGTTACCCAAGCCCACCGGCGGCGGGGCGAGGCGGACGATGCGCGAGAAGAGCTGCTGGTAGAGCGGGTCGAGGCCGCTCACGCCGGCGCCTGCCAGCAGGCGGCCGAGGGGGTCGTGGTTGGCCGCGAAGGCCTGGTCCATTTCCGCCCAGTCGGCCTCGCTCAGGCTGCGCTCGGCGGCCGGCAGCACGATCTCCTCTTCGAGGCGCATGTGCTCCTCGTAGAAGCGCAGGTAGTCGCCCACGCTGGCCTCGAAGACGCCGCGACGCTCATCGCCGAGCAGTTCCCAGGCGAGCAGCTCGTGCTGCAGGCGGCGCACGGTTTCTTCTCCACGGGCGTGCTCCCGGTCGAGGCGCGCGACCACGTCGCCGATCTCCGGCGCCCGCGCCACCACGCGCGGGAAGAGCAGGCTGGACTCGATGGGGTGGTGCTGCTTCTCGGGGATCTCGTCGATGTAGAACAGCATCGCGCGGACCACCTCGAAGTAGGCGGCGCGATCCTCCGCCGGCCCCAGGCGGACCATCATTGCGAGGGATTGCAGCATGGCGGCCAGCGACGCGTGTTCGTCGCGGATGACCTGTTTCGTCAGCGTGCTCATAGGCTCACCTTGGGCATCAGTCGGGAAGGCGCGGGAGCCGGCACATCGGCGGGGGCGGGCGCGGCGTCGAGCTTGAGGATGCGCCGCGTCGGCAGCATCTCGAAGCCCAGGCGGCGGTGCAGGAAGCCGCCGAGCCCCTCGCGGAAGAACAGGGTCATGGCGATGGCCAGCAGGCCGAGGCCCATCTGGTACCAGGTGCCGTAGTCGCTGAAGAACTTGTTGAGGGCCCAGAACACCACCGCGCCGATCAGCGGCCCCTCGATGCGGCCGATGCCGCCGATCATCACGATGAAGATCGCGAAGGCCGTCCAGTTCACCCCGAAGGCGGCGTCCGGACTGATGCGCAGGTTGCTGACAAAGTACAGCGCGCCAGCCATGCCGCAGCCGAAGGCGGCCACCACGTACACCGCCAGCTTCATGCGGGCCACGCCGACGCCCTGGCTCTCCGCCGCCACTTCGCTGTCGCGGATGGCCTGCAGAGCCAGCCCCTGCTTGCTGCGCAGGAACAGGTACACCAGCGCGATGGCCGCCACCACGCAACCCAGCGCGACCCAGTAGGTGGTGTTCTCGCGGGTCGCCCGGCTGATCCCGCGCAGCGCCGTGAGGCTGGTGCCGGAACCGCCACCCACCGCCGACACGTTGGCGATGCTGAGGCGGAACACCTCGGCGATCACCCACGTGCCGATCGAGAAGTAGCCGCCCTGCAGGCGGAAGGCCAGCCGCGATACCGGCAGCGCTGCCAGCGCAGACACCAGCGCCGCCAGCGGGATGGCCAGGAAGGGGTTGAGGCCGAGGAAGTTGCCGAGGCTCAGCATGACGTAGCCGCCGAGCCCGAAGAAGGCCTGCTGGCCCACCGACACCATGCCGCCGTAGCCGGCCAGCAGGTTCCACATCATCGCGAAGATGAAGTAGCAGGCGATCTCGACGAACTCCCGCATCCACGACGACTCGCCCCAGAACGGCAGCGTCGCGGCGGCGACGCACAGCGCAGCGCCGATCCCGATGGCCGTCTGGGAGGCCCGGGTGCTGCGAATGACGGTTGCACTCATGTCTCTCAACCCTTCGTTTTCGGAAAGAGGCCGTTCGGACGGACGAGCAGCACGGCCAGGAAGACCAGGTGCCCGAACCACACGCCCCAGCCCGGATCGAACTTGAAGCCCACCTGCTGGCTGACGCCGAGGACCAGCGCACCGACGAAAGTGCCCCAGAAGGAGCCCATGCCGCCGATGATCACCGACTCGAAAGCGAACAGCAGCAGCAGCGGGCCGTCGGCCGGCGACACCGTGGTGCGCAGGCCCTGGAACAGACCGGCCAGCGCGATCAATGCGAAAGCCAGGGCCGTCGCCAGCGAATAGACCTTGGCCGAGTCGAGCCCCATCAGCTCGGCCGCCTCCCGGTCGTCGGACACGGCGCGGAAAGCGCGGCCCAGGGACGTCGCCGAGAACAGCAGCTGCAGGCCGGCGGTGCAGGCCAGCGCCGCGACCAGGATCAGCAGCGGCAGCGTACCGACGTAGATGTCCCCGCCGAGGTTGAGGCTGCCGGTGGCCAGCTCGCCGGCGTCCAGCGAACGGGGGTCCGCCGAGTAGAGCTCCAGCAGCGCGTTCTGGATGACGATGGACAACCCGAAGGTGACGACCAGCGACGGTAGCGGGTCCTTGCCGAGGGTGCGGTTGAGGACCGTGCGCTGCAGCGCGTAGCCGACCGCGAAGGCCACCGGCAGCAGCACCAGACCGGCCATCACGAAGTGGCCACCGACCAGCGGCGCGACGGAAATGGCGGCAAAGCCGCCGGCCACGATGAGGTCGCCCTGGGCGATGTTGGTGAGGCGCATCACGCCGAACATCAACGACAACCCGAGGGAGAACAGGCAGTACAGCCCCCCGAGCAGCAGCCCCTGAATGATTGTTTCAGTCATGTCTAGATTCCAAAGTAGGCCTGGCTGATCTGCTCGCGGGTGAAGCCGTCGCTGGCCCCTTCGAGGGACACGCGCCCTTCCTGGAAGCAGTACAGGCGTTGCGACACCCGCTGGGCGACCATCACGTCCTGCTCGACGATCACCACGCTCATGCCTTCGGCGGAGATGGCCGGCAGCGCGTCGTAGATCTCCTTGATGACGATGGGCGCGAGGCCCAGGGAGATCTCGTCGCACAGCAACAGGCGCGGGTTGCTCATCAGCGCGCGGCCGATGGCCACCATCTGCTGCTGCCCGCCCGACAGGGAGGTGGCCGGCGCCTTCCGCTTTTCCTTGAGGATCGGGAACATGCCGTACAGGCGCTGCAGGCTCCACGGCCCCGGCCGGCGGGCGTAGCCGCCCATCAGCAGGTTCTCCTCGACACTCAGGCTGGGGAACAGCCGGCGGCCTTCCGGCACCAGCGCGACGCCCTGGCGCACGATGTCGCCGGGCACGCTGCCGCCACAGGGCTTGCCATCGATCAGCACCGACTCCGGCGCCACGCCGACGAGGCCGGTCACCGACTTGAGGAAGGTGCTCTTGCCGGCCCCGTTGGCGCCGATCACCGCCACCGTCTCGCCTTCGCCGATGCGGAAATCGATGCCGAACAAGGCCTGGGCATCGCCGTAATGGGCTTTCAGGCCCACCGTCTGCAGGAAATGTGCACTCATGCTTCGAGCCCCATGTAAACGCGCCGCACGTCCGGGTTGTTCATCACCGCCTCGGGCGCCCCTTCGGCCAGCTTCTCGCCGAAGTTGATGACCAGCAGGCGGTCGGCGATGGACATCAGGGCGTGCACCACGTGCTCGATCCAGATCATCGTCGTGCCCTCGGCCTTGATGCGCTTCAGCTCCGCCACCAGCTCGGCGGCCTCATGTTCGGTGAGGCCGCCGGCAATCTCGTCGAGGAGCAGCAGCTTCGGCTTGGTGGCCAGCGCACGGGCCAGCTCCAGGCGCTTGCGGTTGAGCAGCGTGAGGCTGCCCGCCGGCTTGTTGGCGTGGGGCAGCAGGCCGGTCTTGTCGAGGATTTCGGCCGCGGTGTCCCAGGCCTGGCGCTCGCTCAGGCGGGCGCCGAAGCAGGCGGCGGTGACGAGGTTCTCGAAGACCGTCATGTTCCCGAAGGGATGGGGCACCTGGTAGCTGCGCCCGATGCCCGCCCGGCAGCGCTGGTGCGGCCGCAGGGCGGACACGTCCTGCCCCGCGAAGGTGACGCTGCCCGCATCGACGCGCACATCACCGGATATCAAATTGAACAACGTTGTCTTGCCGGCGCCGTTGGGCCCCAGGATGCCGAGCGTCTGCCCCTCCTCGACGGAGAAGGAGACATCCCGGGTCACCTTGAGGGTGCCGTAGCTCTTGCTGACGTTGTCGACCCGTAGCAGCACGTCGATCTCCCGGGCCGCGCTCAGAGCGGGAAAACGGCCTTGACCCAGAACGCGGCGCCGTCGGCGCGGTTGCGCACGGCCATCTCGTCCTGGTACTTGGCGGTGATGAACCAGCCCTTGCCGCTGTCGTAGCGCACCGACGGACCGAAGGCCACCGCGCGGCCCTTGTTGTTGTCGATGGTGGCGCCGTTCTGCGAATCGTTGGTGAGCTGCTGGTAGTAGTAGCCGCCGACGCCCAGCGTCCAGCCGCCGCCCACGCCCCAGCCGGCGGAGTAGTCGACGATCAGCTCCTTGCCGTCCTTGTAGTCGGTGTCGTCGTTCTTGAAGTTGTAGGTCCACATCGTCTTCAGGTCGGCGTTGAAGCCGTGGGGCTGGATGTAGCTGAAGCCGAGCACCGGCTGCAGCGCCCAGTGGTTGCGGCCGATGTTGGCCACGTCGCCCTTCTTGTAGGCGCCGGTCGGCGCGTAGATGTCGAGGGCCAGCACGCTGTGCAGCTTTTCGGAGTGGTGCCAGCCGAGCACCGGGCCGAAGGTCATGTCGCCGAAGCCGGTCTTGCTCTGCTGCACACCGGAGGCCACGTTCACATCGAGATTGACGATCGGCAGGATGGCCTGCACACCCAGCGAGGCGCCGGCCACCACCATCGGCGTCACATAGACGACCCGTGGCACGATGGCGTTGGCGGTGACCTTGAAGGTGGACGGCGTGACCACTTCGCCGCCGTTGCCGCGCACGGCGTCGGCGCTGTAGTGCTGATACCACGCCATGCCGTACAGGCCCGGCGGCGGCAGCGCACAGCAGGTGTAGTTCTCGGCGCCCACCGGGTAGATCGTGCCGCCCCCTTCGGTGGCCCCGGCCGCGCCGGCCAGGGCTGCCAGCGCCAGTGCGAGTGCTGCGTTCGATTTATTGTTCATGGTCCGACTCCTCCTTTTTATGGATGTGCGCGCCCCTGCGGGGCGCGACCTATGTCGCCCGCATTGTCTCGATACGGGGTATGGGTGATGCCGGCTGGAGCTCAGCCGTATTTGATGGGCAGCAGTTCGGCCTGCACGGGGATCATCCTGGCCTGGCTGTTATCGACGATGACCAGTTCCAGGCCCTTGCCGCGCTTCTGCCACTGGCCGGCCACCAGCGGCGTCTTGCTGATGTTGGGGACCGGCCCCTTGCGGAAGTCGATATGGCCGACGACGGTGTCGAGAGCGGTGCCGCGGATCGCGTCGCGGATCGCCTCCGGATCCTTGCCGCCGGCGCGCTTGAGCACGTCGAGGGCAGTCTCGAAGAGGGAATGCTTGAGGCCCAGCGGCATGGTCCACGGCTTGCCGCTGGCGGCCATGTAGGCGTCGGCCAGCTGGCGCGCGCTCTGCCCGGTGAGGCTGGACTTGAACGGGTGCGCCGGACTCCACATCAGCTCGACGGTCAGCCCCTCGGCGCGGTCGCCGAAGGCCGCGATGGCCGCCGGGAACTCGGTCGCCTTGGCCACCGTGACGATCTTCGGGCGGAAGCCCTGCTGGCCGGCCTGGTTCCAGAAGTTGGCGAAATCCGGCGGCGGCACCACGCCAGTCACGATGTCTACACCGGCGCCCTTGAAGGCCGAGATGAAGGACGAGAAATTGTTGATCGGCGACTGGAAGCGGCCGCGATCCACCACCTTGAAACCCTTCGACGCCAGCACCGGCGGGAAGCCCAGCTTGCCGTCGCCCCACGCATTGCCGTCCTCGTCGTTGGGCCACAGGCCACCGACCGCCTTGGACGTGGGGATCTTGCCCCACAGGCTGGAGAAGGTGCCGATGATGTCTTCCAGGCCCCAGAAGAAGTGATAGGTCCACTCGAAGCCGACTTTCGGATCGCCCTTGCGACCGAAGAAATACGGCTGCCACGGCGCATCGTTGGTGATACAGGGCACGCCGTTGATCTCGCACTGGTCGGCCACCGGATTGGTGGTGGCCGGCGTGGAGGACGCGATGACCAGGTCCACCTTGTCGCGCAGGATCAATTCGGCCGCGGCGGCGCCGGCGCGGTTCGGATTGGACTGGGAGTCCTTATAGACGATCTCCACCGCGTATTTCTTGCCGCCGGACACGATGCCACCGACCACCGCCTTGCGCACCTGTTCGAGGGTGAAGGCATCGGGTTCCGCAAAGGCCGCCAGCGGGCCGGTCTGCGGGCTCACATAGCCGATCTTGAAGGTCGTCCCGCCGGCGGCGCGCACCCACGGAGCGGCCAGCGAGGTCGCCGCGGCAACAGCCCCGGATTTGAGGAGGGTGCGGCGAATATGGTTTACCGTCATTTTTGTCTCCTGATATTTTTTCGTGTCTAATGTTCGCCCCGCCTGCGCCGGGTTTCGGCATTGCGAGTGAATCGACGCTTTTTATGGCGAATGGGCTGAACTGCCCGATGCCTGTGGCGAATTCTCGGCCGGGGGAAATGGCACGTCCAATATCGTTTTTGTCTTCAACTATACCGGGGAGGTATAAATGGAGTTGCGCCAGCTCAGGTACTTCGAGGCCGTAGCAAGCACCCTCAATTTCAGCCGCGCCGCCGAACGTCTCCACATCGCGCAACCTCCCTTGTCACGCCAGATCCAGCAGCTCGAGGAAGAACTTGGCGTACCACTACTAGACAGATCCAGCCGCCCGCTCAAGCTCACCAACGCCGGCAGCTTCTTCTACGACCAGACCGTGCAGGTGCTGGCCCGCCTCAAGGAGGTCCAGAAGGCCACGCGGCGAATCGGCGCCGGCAGCACGCGCTGGATGGGCATCGGCTTCGTGCCGTCCATCCTCTATGGCTTCCTGCCCACCGTGCTGCAGCGCTTCACCACCGAGAACGACAAGCTGGACATCTCCCTGTCCGAGCTGACCTCGGTGCAGCAGGCGGAGGCGCTGAAGGCCGGGCGCATTGACGTGGGCTTCGGCCGCCTGGCGATCCAGGACGAGGGGCTGGAGAACATCGTCCTCACCGAAGAGGCGCTGGTCGTCGCGGTGCCGAGCAACAGCCCGCTGACCCGCGAAGCTTCGATTCCGCTGAAGCGCCTCGCCAGCGAGGTGCTGGTGCTCTACCCCGCCTCGCCGCGTCCCAGCTTCGCCGACCAGGTGCTGAACCAGTTCAGCGTGCGCGGTTACGAGATCGGCAAGACCTACGAGACCAACGGTCTGCAGACCGCCATCGGCCTCGTTGCCGCCGGCATGGGCGTGACCCTGGTGCCGGAATCCGTGCAGCGCCTGCGCCGCGACGACGTGGCCTACCGCCCGCTCGTCGAGCAGGGCCTGACCTCGCCGCTGATCATGACGATCCGCACCGGCGACACCTCGGCCCACGTGGCCACGTTCCGCGCGATGATCGAAGCCGCGCTGGCCTCGCCCGACGAAAGCTGAGCCGCCAGCGGCACAGCCCTACTATATCTTCCAGGTATGGAGAGCAACCCCATCAGTATTTGACGCGATCCTCCTTTGCTTTGACCATTGCAGCATGACGTGGTCGGAACGCCCGGCCCGCCAATAAGAAATATGCGCATCAAATTGCGCGGACGATTTATTTAAGACAAATAAATCTGCTGGTCGAACCATTAAAGGAGGATTCAAATGTCAATGACGGGAGTATTGCGGCCGGGGCACTGCCAATTGCGCGTGCTGGACCTGGAGGAGTCGGTCAATTTCTATACCAACGTATTTGGCCTGGTCGAAACGGGACGGGACAAATCGGGCCGCGTCTATTTCAAATGCCATGACGAGCGCGACCACCACAGCTTCGTCATCCGCGAAGCCGACCGCGCCGGCATGGATTTCTACGCCTTCAAGGTGCGCGACAAGGCCACGCTGGAAAAGCTCAATTCGGACCTGCGCGCCTATGGCGTGCCGACCGAGCGCATCCCCGCCGGCGACCTGCTCGAAACCGGCGAGCGCGTGCGCTTCGAAGCACCCACCGGCCACCTGATCGAGCTCTACGCGGAAAAGACCGCGGTCGGCGACGGCCTCGGCTATGTGAATCCGGACGTGATCATCGAGAACCGCAAGGGCATCTCGCCTGTGCGCCTCGACCACTGGCAGATCCACGGCGCCGACCTGGACGGCAGCCGCGACCTGTTCGTCAATGTGCTCGGCTTCAGCCTGGTGGAGAAGATCGTCGGCGAGGACGGCAAGACCGACATGGCCGTGTGGCTGAGCTGCTCCACCAAGGCCCACGACATCGCCTTCGTGCGCGACGAACGCAACAACACGCTGCACCACGCCTCCTTCCTGCTGGAAACCTGGGAGCAGGTACTGCGCGCCGCCGACCTGATGGGCAAGCACCGCGTATCCATCGACAACGGCCCGCTGCGCCACGGCATCACCCGCGGCACGACGATCTATTCCTTCGATCCGTCGGGCAACCGCCTGGAAACCTTCTGCGGCGGCTATGACTTCTACCCCGACATGCAGCCCTACACCTGGACCTGGGACGAACTGGGTTCGGCGATCTTCTATCACACCCGCGCCCTCAACGAGCGCTTCCTGACCGTCGTGACCTGACGACGGCGCCGCGGACGGGCTGACGCCCCGGCCCGTCCGGCCCTCCCCTCTGTCTGACCGAGCGACGTCCCCGCGCCCAGCGCGGAAGGCGAAGGGCCCGCTCACCCTCTGGAAACGCAAATGGATCTTCAACTCCTTGGCAAACACGCACTGGTGACCGGCTCGACGGCGGGCATCGGTTTCGCCACCGCCCAGCGCCTCGCCGCCGAAGGCGTGGCAGTGACGCTCAACGGACGCAGCACAGCGGGTGTCGACGCCGCCGTCCGGCGCCTGCGCGCCCTTCTCCCAGACGCACGGATAGACGGTATCGCCGCCGACCTCTCAGGCCCGGACGGCGCCGCCCTTCTGGCGGAGCGCTGCGAACACGTGGACATCCTGGTCAACAACCTCGGCATCTACGAGCCAAAGCCTTTCGAGGACATCAGCGACGCCGACTGGCTGCGCTTCTTCGACGTGAACGTGATGAGCGGCGTGCGCCTGTCGCGCATCGCCTTCCCGGCCATGAAACAGCGCGGTTTCGGGCGGATCGTCTTCGTGTCCAGCGAATCCGGCCTCAATCCGCCGCCCGAGATGATCCATTACGGGATGACCAAGGCCGCCCAGCTGTCCATTGCCCGCGCCCTCGCCGAAGCGAGCAAGGGCAGCGCGGTCACCGTCAATGCGGTGCTCCCCGGCCCGACCCGCACGGAAGGCTCCCGCGCCTTCACCGAACGCCTGGCCCGCGAGCAAGGCATCGACGAGGCCCAGGTGGAGCGCAACTATTTCGCCGAAGAGCGCCCCGCCTCCCTGCTCGGCCGCTTCATCGACCCGGCCGAAGTGGCCGCCACCATCACCTACCTGTGCAGCCCCCTTGCCGCCGCGACCAACGGCTCGTCCGTGCGCGTGGATGGCGGCATCGTGCGCAGCATCGTTTGAGCAACTTTCCCGAGGACATTGCGATGACCAAGAAAATCAAATGCGCCCTGATCGGCCCGGGCAACATCGGCACGGACCTGCTGGCCAAGCTGCAGCGCAGCCCGGTGCTGGAGCCGGTGTGGATGGTCGGCATCGACCCGGAATCGGACGGCCTGAAGCGCGCCCGTGAGATGGGCCTGAAGACCACCGCCGAGGGCGTGGACGGCCTCTTGCCCCACGTGATTGCCGATGGCGTGCAGATCGCCTTCGACGCCACCAGCGCCTACGTGCATGCCGAGAACAGCCGCAAGCTCAACGAACTCGGCGTGCTGATGGTCGACCTCACCCCGGCCGCCATCGGCCCCTACTGCGTGCCGCCGGTGAATCTCAAGCAGCACGTCGGCCAACGGGAAATGAACGTCAACATGGTCACCTGTGGTGGCCAGGCGACGATCCCGATGGTCGCCGCAATCAGCCGCGTGCAGCCTGTCGAGTACGGCGAAATCATCGCCACCGTGTCCTCCAAGAGCGCCGGCCCCGGCACCCGCAAGAACATCGACGAATTCACCCGCACCACCGCCGGCGCGGTCGAGAAGGTCGGCGGCGCCAAGAAGGGCAAGGCCATCATCATCATCAACCCGGCCGAGCCCCCGCTGATGATGCGCGACACCGTGCATTGTCTCGTCGAAGGCGAACCCCAGCAGGACGCGATCCGCGAATCCATCGCCGCCATGATCCAGGAAGTCCAGAAATACGTGCCCGGCTACCGCCTGGTCAATGGCCCGGTCTTCGACGGCAAGCGCGTGTCCGTCTATCTCGAAGTCGAAGGCCTCGGCGACTACCTGCCGAAGTACGCCGGCAACCTCGAC
>JAFEDI010000035.1 GCA_018241725.1 Pseudomonadota bacterium
GGTGCTTTACAACCACGGCCAGACCGAGATCGGCTCGTGGATGAGCCTGGGCCAGATCCACCACGAGATGGCCTACGTGCTCGACGTGAAGGGCGCCCGCGGCCGCATGCACCACATGTCGTTCTGGATCGACAACCGCGAGGACGTGCTGCGCGCGGCCGACATCCTCGCCGAGAACAACATCTTCATCGAAGCCGGGCCGTCGAAACACAACAACTCGCAGGCCTTCTACCTGTACTCCTACGAACCGGGCGGCAACCGCATCGAGATCTACTCCGGCAGCTTCATCGTCACCGCGCCGGACTTCGAGACGGTGACCTGGAACGAGGAAGAGCGCGGCACCGGCGTGTATTGGGGCGGCGCGCTGCCGCCGAGCTTCCTGAACTACTGCACGCCGAATGTGGATGTGCCCGTGCCGGAGGAGAACGCGAACGTGCCGGTGTTCGATCCGGTCTGACCAGGCCTCGCCCGCCCCGCCGCCAGGCACCCTGCCCGCAAGGCAAGGGGGCCTGGGTGTTTCATGCCGTGCGGGTGCGCCGGGCGCCGACGTCAAATTCAGCCGCGCCCGCCGGTGTCCTCTCCCAGCCTCTTTGCCGCCTGCTGCAGCGGCTCCAGGAATTTGCTTCGCATCTGCGCGGGGCTGGTGCGCACACTATTGGCGAGCACGTTGATACCGCTGACGACGTTGCCCGCCTGATCATGGATCGGAACGGCAATCGAACTGAGTCCCACCTCCATCTGCTGGTTCGCGATGGCGTAGCCGTCGCGGCGGATGCCCTCGAGCGCCGCCTTCAAGGCCGCCGCAGTGACGATGGTGTTGGGGGTGAACGGCAGGAAATTCACGCGGGCGAGATACGCTTCCAGCTCCGCGTCGGAAAGGTTGGCGAGCAGGATCTGGCCAATCGATGTCGCATAGGCGGGCAGGCGGCTACCAACATTGAGTGACGGCGACATGATGCGCGACGAGGTCGCCCGCGCGAGATAGACGATCTCGCATCCATCCAGGACCGCCATGGAACAGGCCTCACCCACCGCCTCGCTCAACTCGTCGAGCACGGCCTGTGCCTGGCCACCGAGCGGCGAGCCAGACAGGTAGGCGTTACCCAGCGACACCACCTTCGGACCGAGCGAGAAACGCGTGCCGTCCTGACAGCGCACGAAACCGAGCGCTGTCAGCGTATGCAGGTAGCGCCGCACCGCCGCACGGGTAATGCCGGTGCGATAGCTGACTTGCGAAATCGTCAGTTGTCTTCCCTGATTGGTGAAGGCCTGGATCACGGACAGGCCGCGGGCGAGCGCCGTCACGAAGTCGCGATCGTCCTTGTAGTGTGCGAGGCTGTCGACAGCCTCGCCGGAACTACCTTCACCACTGCTCCCCTCAGGCTCGGACGTTCCCGACCTGCCCCGAAGCTGACTGGTCTTCATGGCTGCCCCCTTGTCGGCTGCACACCGAGGCGGCGTGCGCACGGCGCACGTTAGGACCATTCCACCCATCCCGCAAGCCGAGCCCGGCCGAAAGCCCGCGTCGATGACAGCCGCCGCCTCCCCGGTCCGCAGCGATGTGCCGGCGACAACTCGCAAATCAGGCTTGACGCGCCCTCCGCCCCGAATCCAGAAGCGACGACAAGCCCTGCGAAGCTGTGACGCGAGGGACGATTCTGTGCGCCAGTCGCACAAGTCGGCCTCCTGCGGCCCCGGCAGGCAGGCGAGCGATGACTAAAATGGCCTCACGTTTGATCTGAAACAAAAAATCATTTCCCCAGCAGAGGCCAAGCCTCCTGCACAACGAAGGAGACAAGAATGCACACGCACGACGAGACCATGCCCACCTCCGCCGCCGGCTTCAAGCTCGGCAAGATCCTTTCCTGCCTGTTCGGCGCCCTGTCGCTGTCCCTGCTCGCCACCGCGGCCCACGCAGATATCCGCTCGCACAACTTCAAGGTTGCGATCGCGGTGAGCGCCGGCACGGCGCATTACGACGGTGGCGTGAAATTCTGCGAGCTGCTCGAAAAGAAAAGCGGCGGCAAGATGAAGGCCAAGATGTTCGGCGGCAGCTCGCTCGGCAAGGACACCGCGGTGGTGTCGTCGATGCAGGGCGGCGTCATCGACATGGGCATCATGAACGCCAACCTGCTGAGCGGCCTGGTCAAGGACTTCGGCGTGCTCGATTTCCCCTTCGTCTTCTCCAACGAGAAGGTCGCCTACAAGGTGCTCGACGGCGCCTGGGGCACCAAGCTGAGCAACAAGCTGCTCGACAAGGGCATCGTCGGACTTGGCTTCTGGGAGATGGGCTACCTGAACTATCACACCGGCACGCGCCCGATCAACAAGCTCGAGGACATTGCCGGCCTGAAGATCCGCGTGACCGAGACGCCGCTGCAGATCGACTTCCAGAAGGCGCTCGGCGCCAACCCGGTGCCCATTCCCTATGTGGAGCTCTACACCGCGCTCGAACAACACACGGTGGATGGTGGCAACCAGACCTTCATCAACGTCCAGGCGGCCAAGCTGTATGAAGTGCAGAAGTACATGACGGTGACCAACCACATGTACAACCCGCAAATGTTGCTGATGAGCAAGAAGGTGCACGACAGGCTCAACGACGACGAGAAGAAGGTGCTGGCCGAGGCGGCAGCCGAGGCGCGTGATTACCAGCGCAAGCTGTCGCAGGAATACAGCGCGAAGGCGCGCGATTTCCTGAAGGACAAGATCGCCATCAACGTCCTGCCGCCTGAGGAAGTGGCCAAGATGAAGGAAAAGACCCGGCCGTTGATCGACAAGTACGCCAAGGAATACGGCGAACAGACCGCCCGCGAAATGCTTGCCGAGATCGACAAGGCAAGCGCCGCCCAGTAACCGTCCGGGCCCGACGGTCAAACAGCTCCAAGGAGAGAGAACTCGATGGAATCCACATCCAACCCCGGCTTCATCGGCAAGGCGGTGAACGCCTACTTCGGCGCCCTCAAGGTGGCAATGGGCATCTGCCTGATCGTGATGGTCATACTGGTCTTCGGCAACGTCGTCCTGCGCTACGCATTCAACAGCGGCATCACGATTTCGGAAGAGCTGTCGCGCTGGTTCTTCGTCTGGATGGTGTTCCTCGGCGCGCTGCTGGGCCTGCGCGCTCACGGCCACCTCGGTTTCGACATGCTGCTTGTGCGCCTGTCGCCAATCGGGCGCCGCATCTGCCTGGTGGTGTCGCGCCTGCTCATGCTGGGCGTGGTGATCCTGCTGCTGCAGGGCGGCTGGGAACAGATGCTGATCAACCTGGACGTCGAGGCACCTGCCTCCGGCCTGAAGATGGGCATCTATTTCCACAGCGTGATGGTGCTCTTCGGCGCGACGGCGATCCCGATGCTAGCCGCCGAGATCTTCCTCGCCGTCACCGGGCGCACGCACGACGACGACCTGGTCAAGATGTCCGGCTCGACCGACAACGTGCATGAAGATCATTCGGACAACGCGGCCAAGCGCTGATCCCATCTGAAAGGAATACGACCGTGACACTTGCACTCTTCCTGGTGGTCCTGCTCGGGACCATGAGCATCGGCGTGCCGATCGCCTTCGCACTGCTGCTCTGCGGCGTCGCGCTGATGTTCCAGCTCGACATGTTCGATTCGCAGATCGTCGCGCAGAACCTGCTCAACGGTGCCGACAGCTTCCCGCTGATGGCAGTGCCCTTCTTCATGCTGGCCGGCGAGATCATGAACACCGGCGGTCTGTCCAAGCGCATCGTCAATGTGGCGATGGCGATGGTCGGGCACGTGAAGGGCGGTCTGGGCTACGTGGCGATCCTCGCCTCGGTGATCCTCGCTTCGCTGTCGGGCTCGGCGGTGGCCGATGCCGCTGCGCTGTCGGCCCTGCTGGTGCCGATGATGACCGCGGCGGGCCACGACAAGGCACGTTCCTGCGGCCTGGTGGCGGCCGGCGGCATCATCGCCCCGATCATCCCGCCCAGCATCGGCTTCATCATCTTCGGCGTCGCCAGCGGCCTGTCCATCTCCAAGCTCTTCATGGCCGGCATCGTCCCTGGTGCCCTGATGGGTCTGGCCCTGGTGATCACCTGGTGGTGGTGCGTGCGCAGCGAAGATGTCACGCCACCCCCCCGCAAGTCGACGCGCGAGATCCTGCGCACGCTGCTCGACGGTAGCTGGGCGCTGGCGCTCCCTGGCATCATCATCTTCGGCCTGAAGTTCGGCATCTTCACACCGACCGAGGCAGCCGTGGTCGCCGCGGTGTATTCCTTCATCGTCGCCGTGTTCGTCTATCGCGAACTGCCGTTGCGCAACATCTTCAAGGTCGTGACCTCGGCGGCGCAGACGACCGCGACGGTGATGTTCCTGGTGGCGGCCGCGCTGGTGTCGGCGTGGATGATCACCGTGGCCGACCTGCCGGGCCAGCTCACCGACCTGCTCGCGCCGTTCCTCGACAGCCCGATGCTGCTGATGACCATCATCGTGCTGATCGTGCTCGCCGTCGGCTGCGCGATGGACATGACGCCGATCATCCTGATCCTGACCCCGGTGTTGCTGCCGGTGGTGAAGGAGGCCGGCATCGACCCCATCTACTTCGGCGTCGTCTTCATGATGACCCTGGTGCTCGGCCTCATCACCCCGCCGGTGGGCACGGTGCTGAACGTGGTGGGCGGTGTCGGCAGGATCAACATGGGCGACCTGGTGAAGGGGCTCGCACCTTTCCTTCTCGCCCAGATCCTGCTGCTCGTGCTGTTCATCCTCTTCCCCGCCCTGATCACGGTACCAGCGAAGTTCCTGAGCTGATCGCAGCCGCGACGCCTCGCCACGGCGAGTCGCGGCACACCTGATGCGTGCGAGCTCACGCTCTCCATTTCAATCACTGACGAACGAGGAAGATGACCATGTTCAAGAACATCCTGGTCCTTACCGACGGCTCCGAGATCTCCAAGATGACCATCGAGCAGGCGGTGGCGCTGGCCAAGTCGGTCGGCGCGAAGATCACCGGCCTGACGGTGATCCAGCCCGCCCACGAACCCCAGGGCACCGGCACGATGATGCTCGGCGGCCATGTGGTCGAAGATGCCGCCCACGAGTTCCTGCAGGACGTGGTGCGCGCCGCGGCGGATGCCGGCATCACCGCGGAGTGCTTCACGATGACGTCGGACTCGGTGCACAGCGCCGCCGTCTCCGCTGCCGAAAGCCGTGGCTGCGACCTGATCTGCATGGCCACTCACGGACGCTCGCAACTGGGCAAGATCTTCTTCGGCAGCGAGCTGACGGGGATCCTGCACGAGTGCAAGATTCCCGTGCTGGTCTTCCGCTGACCCCTTCCCCGCGGTTGCCGACAGGCAGCCGTTCGCATTCCGCCCGGGCCTGCCCGCTACGGGCGGAAAGCACGCAAGGCGGTTCGTACGCACCGCCTCGCCAACTCCAACCGCGTACAACAAAAACCACTCCGAGGAGATGAAAAGATGAGACGTCTTGTACTGAAGTCGGTCGTTGCCGCTCTGGCCGTGCTTGCCGTGGGTACCGCCAGCGCCCAGGTCAAGGAGCGCACCCTGAAGCTCGGCATCCAGAACCCGAAGGGCCATCCGGCAGAACTCGGCGCGCAGAAACTGGCCGAGATCGTCGCCGCCAAGTCGGGCGGCAAGATGAAGGTTCGGGTCTTCTCCGGCGGCCAGCTCGGCGGCGACGCTCAGACCGTGTCGGCACTGCAGGGCGGCACCGTCGAAATGACCATCCTCAATTCGGGCATCCTGGGTGCTCAAGTGAAGGACTTCGAGGTCTATGACTTCCCCTTCATGTTCGCGAACTCCTCGGAGGCCGATACGGTGCTCGACGGCCCGTTCGGCAAGGGCCTGCATGCCAAGCTCGAAGCCAAGGGCATCGTCGGGCTCGGCTACTGGGAGCTCGGTTTCCGCAACCTGACGAACGCTCGCAAGTCGATCCAGAAGGTGGAGGACATCGCCGGTCTCAAGCTGCGCGTGATCCCCAACCCGATCAACCTCGACTGGGTGAAGGCGCTCGGCGCCAACCCGGTGCCGCTGGCCTTCCCCGAGGTTTACACCGCGCTCGAGACGAAGGCGATCGACGGCCAGGAGAATCCGGTCACCGTCATCCACGCCAACAAGTTCAACGAAGTGCAGAAGTACCTGACGCTGACCCGCCACCAGTACAACCCGCAGTCGATCATCGTTAGCAAGAAGGTGTGGGACACCTTCAGCGCAGATGAAAAGAAGATCGTCAGCGACGCCGCTGCCGAGGCGATCAAGTACGAACGCCAGCTCACGCGCGAGCAGGAAGCGCAGGCCCTGGATGCCTTGAAGAAGGCCGGCATGGAAGTGACCGAACTGCCGCCGGCGGAAGTTGCCAAGCTGCGCGAAAAGATGGCCCCGGTCATCGACAAGTACGCCGCTGCGATGCCGGACACCGTGGCTGCCCTGAAGGCGGAACTGGCCAAGCTGCGCAAGTAATCGCGCATCGGCAGTGCCATCGCGGCCTCGAGCGCGGCCGCGATGGCACGTTCGGCCCCATCCCCGCCAGCCAGCCATGGTCAGCGGGGATTTTTTTCGGCCCGATGACTGCAATCCCTCCTTTTCATCCTCACCGGAAAGTCTGCCGTGCTCGACATCCTTGCCACCACCACGCCGATCTACGCCCTCATGCTGCTGGGCTACGGCTTCACGCGAGTGGGGCTGTTCTCCAAGGCGGACATGCGTGTATTCGGCCGCTACGTCATCAATCTCGCCCTGCCGGCCCTGCTGTTCAAGGCCTTGTCGCAGCGCTCGCTCGGCGAGATCCTGAACCTCACCTAC
>JAFEDI010000036.1 GCA_018241725.1 Pseudomonadota bacterium
AACTACGGCTTCCCGGCCCACACCGACGAGGAATACCTGTCCACCGTCATCCCGCTGATGAAGCAGGCCAAGGTCTCGGCGCTGCTGCTGCCGGGCATCGGCACCGTCGATCACCTGAAGATGGCCAAGGAACTCGGCGTGTCGACGATCCGCGTCGCCACCCACTGCACCGAGGCCGATGTGTCCGAACAGCACATCACGATGGCCAGGAAGCTCGACATGGACACCGTCGGCTTCCTGATGATGGCCCACATGAACAGCCCCGAAGGCCTGGTGAAGCAGGCCAAGCTGATGGAGAGCTACGGCGCCAACTGCATCTACGTGACCGACTCGGCCGGCCACCTGCTGCCCGACACCGTCAAGGCTCGCCTCAGCGCGGTGCGTGAAGCGCTCAAGCCCGAAACCGAACTCGGTTTCCACGGCCACCACAACCTGGCGATGGGCGTGGCCAACAGCATCGCCGCCATCGAAGTGGGCGCCACGCGCATTGACGCGGCCGCCGCTGGCCTCGGTGCCGGGGCCGGCAACACGCCGATGGAAGTGCTGATCGCCGTGTGCAGCCTGATGGGCATCGAGACCGGCGTGGATGTGGCGAAGATCACCGACGTCGCCGAAGACCTGGTGGTGCCGATCATGGACTTCCCGATCCGCATCGACCGCGACGCGCTGACCCTCGGCTACGCCGGGGTGTACGGCTCCTTCCTGCTGTTCGCCAAGCGGGCCTCCAAGAAGTACGGCGTGCCGGCCCGCGACATCCTGGTCGAGCTGGGCCGCCGCGGCATGGTCGGCGGGCAGGAGGACATGATCGAAGATACGGCCATCACGATGGCGCGGGAGCGGGGGCTGACGGTATGAAGCTCGACCAAGCCACCATCGCCCGCCTCGCCGAGCACCTGGAAAACTGCGAGCTCGAAGCCCGGGATACGGTCAAGATCACCGACGAGTTCCCAGACATGGACTGGGACGACGCCTACGCGATCCAGGACACCATCAAGGCCCGCAAGGTCGCCCGTGGCACCCGTATCGTCGGTCTCAAGGCTGGCCTGACGTCCTTCGCCAAGATGAAGCAGATGGGCGTCGAGACGCCGGTCTTCGGCTTCATCACCGACTACGGCACGGTGCCGGACGGCGGCGAAGTGAAGGTGTCCGAGCTGATCCACCCGAAGGTGGAACCGGAGATTGCCTTCGTGATGAAGCACGCGCTGAAGGGGCCCGGCTGCCATATCGGCGCCGTGCTGGCGGCGACCGACTTCGTGATTCCCGGTATCGAGGTCATCGATAGCCGCTACCGCGACTTCAAGTTCGACCTTAAGAGCGTGATTGCCGACAACACTTCGTCGGCCCGCTTCGTGGTCGGCGGCCAGCCGCTGCCAGTCAGCGAAGTGGACCTGCGCACGGTTGGCGTGGTGATGGAGAAGAACGGCGAACCGGTGGCCTTCGGCGCCGGTGCTGCGGTGCTCGGCCATCCGGCGGCAGCCATCGCGGCCCTCGCCAACCACCTCGGTGCCCGTGGCGAGGAAATCCCCGCCGGTGCGCTGATCCTGTCCGGTGGCATCACCGAGGCCGTGACTGTGAATTCCGGCGACAACGTGACCCTGCGGGTCCAGGGCATGGGTTCCGTGTCCATCCGTTTCAAGTAATCAAGTAAGCAAGGGAGAGAAACATGCCTTTCGCGCAGATCTACATGATTGAAGGCCGCACCGAAGAACAGAAGCGGGCGGTCATCGAGAAGGTCACCCAGGCCCTGGTCGAAGCCGTCGGAGCCCCGCAGGAGAACGTTCGTGTGTGGATCCACGACGTTCCCAAGGCCAACTGGGGTATCGCCGGCGTCAGCGCGAAGGATCTGGGCCGCTGATCTTCCCCTGGGGCCGGCGGCGAAGCCCGCCGTCGGCCTCTGACAATTCGGGCGAGTGACTTCGCACAACAACAAGAACTCCAGGCTTCTGCCATGGAGCAGGGCCGTTTCGCGCCCAAAAAACGAAATAGCTGGAGGAGACCCAGTGAAAGTCAGATTCGAATGCCGCGCCCGCGGCATGGTTGCGCTCGCCAGTGCGACCACCTTCCTCGCCGCTTGCCATGCTGCGCCAGACCTCTCCGGGGTTGCCAGCGAGTCGGCCAAGCCCGTTCAACGTTATGACACCACCCAAGCCCTGGCCAGCAACGGCAAGGTCGTCGTCGCTGGAACCCAGAGTGGGGCTCTGTTGGTTTCCGGTGACCAGGGACGTACCTGGAAGCGCCAGCCGCTGACCGGCGCCTCGGTGATCGGCATCGCCACCTGCCCGGATGGGCGCTTCGTGGCGGTGGATTTCTTCCGCAAGGTGTGGAGCGCCGATGCGTCCGGCAGCGGGTGGAAGTCCGTATCCCTCGACAAGCCGCGCACGCCGCTGGCCATCAGCTGCGATGGGGAAGGTCGCTGGTGGGTCGCCGGTACTGGCGCCACGCTGGCGGTCAGCACTGATGCCGGCGCCAACTGGACGGTCACCGACCTGCAGGAGGATGCCCAGCTCACCGGCATCCAGATGGTGGACAAGGAGGTCGGCTACGCCACCGGCGAGTTCGGCCTGGTCGCGACGACCACCGACGGCGGCGCGACCTGGATGCGCCAGGGCAAGATGCCCGACGAGTTCTATCCCTACGCCAGTCTGTTCGCCAGCCGGACCGAAGGCTGGGTCAGCGGTATCGCCGGCCAGATCCTGCACACCACCGACGGTGGCAAGAGCTGGGCCAAGCAGACCAATACGAGCCGGGCGCCGCTGTACCGGCTGTTCATGCATGAGGGCGTGCCCTACGGCGTCGGTGCCGGTGGCGTCGTCGCCCGCCTCGAAGGTGAAACCTGGCGCAACGTGGCGTACCCGGACGCTGTCCCGGTCTTCCTGGCCGCAGCCGTGTCCCTGCCTGGACAACACGCCATCGTCGCCGGCGGACCGGGGGGCCTGCTGCGCCTCATCGGTACCCAGGCCCAACCGCTCGTCGCTTCCGCGGCCCACTGAGGCGCATCATGGTCAGCCAATCCCGTCACCGCATCACCCACGCCCTGCACAAGGGTGAAGAGTGGATCTTCGCCAACCCGAAGATCGTCCTGTCCCTCATTTTCTTCGTCACGCTGATCTTCGGCGCGCTGGTGCCGAAGCTGCGCATCTATTCCGACTTCGCCGACCTACTGCCCCAGAACCACCCCTACATCCAGACCTACAACCGCCTGAAGGAGAATTTCGGCGGCGCCAACATGATCGTGATGTCGATCGAGGTGGAGAAGGGCACGATCTTCAACGACGAAACCCTGGCCCTGATCCACAAGGCCACCCAGGGCCTCGACAGCCTGCCCGGCGTCAACCACAACCTGGTCAATAGCCTGACCCACCGCACCGCCCGCAAGATCTTCCTCGATGAGCAGGGCGGCTTTGCGTCGGAGTCCTACTACGATCCGATGAAGAGCGGCCGCACGGTGGCCGAGCTGGAGCAGCTGAAGAAGGACGTGATCGCCAACCCGACGATCTATGGCCTTCTGGTGTCCCCCGACCTGAAGGCTGCGCTCATCAAGGCCCAGCTCAACGAGGCGGACATCGACTACCCGAAGACCTTCGCGGCCCTGCAACAGGTGCGCGAGTCCCTCGCCACCTCCGGCCACAAGATCTACGTGACCGGTAACCCGGTGCTGACCGGCTGGGTGTACACCTACCTCAACCAGATCGTCGAGATCCTGGCGTGGACGCTGGCCCTGCTGACCTTCCTGCTGGTGATCTATTTCCGCCGCCTGTACGGCATCGCACTGCCGCTGCTCGGCATTGCGCTGTCGTCCATCTGGGGCCTTGGCTTCATGGCGCTGATGGGCATCAACCTGGAGCCGCTGTCGCTGCCGATCCCCTTCCTGATCGCCGCCCGCGCTACCTCCCACGGCGTGCAGCTGGTGGTGCGCTATTACGAGGAGCTGGCCATCGTGAAGAACGGCCAGAAGGCCGCCCGCAACGCGCTGGATGCGCTGTTCCGGCCGGGCTCGCTGGCGATCATCGTGGATGCGGTGGGCATCGCCGTGCTGGTGCTCGGTGCCGCGCCGTTCAACCACAAGCTCGGCCTGGCTGCCGGCTTCTGGGGCTTCTCGGTGATCTTCACGGTGCACTTCATGGTGCCGCTGGCCCTCACTGTGCTGCCCGCGCCCAAGAACACCGTCAATGCCAACGAAGGCGTGCGCAACTTCCTGGCCGGGGCGATGGCCCGCACCGGCGGCACCGACGGCGGCGCCCGCAGCATCCTGCTGCTCACGTTGATCGGCGCGGCCGGCGGCCTGTACTTCGTCGGCAAGGTTCAGCTCGGCGAGTCGGAGCCCGGTTCCCCGCTGCTGCATGTGAACCACGACTACAACGTGTCCACCAAGGCCATCAACACGCGCTTCCCGGGCTCCGAGGAGCTGCACGTGCTGATGCGCACCGACGAGAAGGGCGGCATCAAGCGTCCGGAAGTGATGGCGGCCATTGAGCGCTTCCAGGCTCACATGCTGTCCGACCCGACCCTCGGCGGCGCCAAGGCGATTCCCGGCGTGCTGCGGGTGGTCAACAAGCTGACCCACAACGACGATCCGCGCTGGATGCAGGTGCCCGACACCGCTGATGAAGTCGGCGGCCTGATGTTTGCGTACATGGCGGCCAGCCCGATCCCCGGCGCGCTGAAGGAGTTCGTCAACGCCGACGAGAACGAAGCCGACATGGTCTTCTACTACAAGGACCACCAGGCCGACACCATCAACCGCGTCGTCGCGCTGGCCGAGGAGGGCAAGCGCCTGATCGAGGCCGACGTGAAGGGCGTTCACATCGAACTCGGCGGCGGCATCGTCGGTGTGACGGCAGCCGGCAACCAGGCCTTGCACACCGACCACATGATCATCATCCCGACCGTGATGCTGATCGCCTTCGTGATCGTGATGATCTACTACAGCTCGCTGCATGCCGGCTGGTTGATGGTCTTGCCGATGCTGTTCGCCACGCTGATGACCTATGCCTACATGGGCGCCGCCGGTATCGGCATCAACGTGAATACCGTGCCGGTGATCGCAGTGGGCGTCGGCGTCGGCATCGACTACGCGGTGTACTTCATGGACCGCATCCGCGAGGAATACGCGCTGCTTCAGGACATCAAGAAGGCCGTGATCCGCGCCGTGGCCACCACCGGTTACGCGGTCAGCTTCACCGCTGCAACGCTGATCGCCGGGGTCGTGATGTGGATCTTCATGTCGGACCTGCGCTTCCAGTCGGATGCTGCTGTGCTCCTGTCCTTCATGCTCATCGTCAATGCCATCGCCGCGGTGCTGATCGTGCCGTCCTGGTGCGTGGTGTTCAAACCCAAGTTCGTCACCGCCGCCCACTACGACGCGGATGGCGTGCTCGAGAACGACTAGGAGGAAAGCCCGCTACAGCGAAGTCCATCGATTCAAGGGAGGGCGGCCGGCTTTGCTCCGGCCGCAATCGAACATTCAAGGAGGAGACACCATGAAGAACAGATCAAACCGGGCACAACCGGCTCTCACCCTTTGCGCACTGGCGGTGGCTTCCGCCTGTGCATCCCAGGCTTTTGCCGAGGACAACCTGCCCGACATGGGCAGCAGCAGCGAGCCGTGGAAGGTGGACACCTTCTACGAGAACCACACTGCCTTCCGTGGTCGCGACGACACCGGCAAGGTCGTCGGCCTGTCCAAGTTCCGCAACACCATGCAGGTGGAGGCCGACAAGAAGCTCGACAAGGGCTGGGCTTTCCACGGTGTGTTCCGTGGCAGCTGGGACGGCGTCTATCGCATGAATAAGGGTCAGTACGGTGAGGACGCCGGTGGCGCGATCACCTCCCAGAGCACCCTCGGTGGCGTGCAGACGACGGTGCCCTGGGGCACCACGTCGCCGGCCGGCCCGATCGGTTACACGGCAGTGGCGGGGCTCGGCTATCCCGGCTCGACGAATAATGCCTTTCTGGACTCCTACGCGAACAACCCCAATGACGGCCTGCGCATCCTCGGTGACCGCTGGCACAAGACCAACGGCGGTGTCGGTTTTGCCACTCCGGTGCGTCCGTGCAACGTGGACAGCCGCGGCTGCGCCGACTTCGGCGGCTACGGCGACAAGAATCTGAACGAGCTGGAGTTCCCCGAGTTCAACAGCCGTCTGGACTTCATCCGTGAAGCCTATGTGAAGAACAGCATCGACATCGGCGGCGGCCAGGAGCTGTTCCTCAAGCTCGGCAAGCAGCAGGTGGTGTGGGGCCGGACCGACCTCTTCCGCGTCCTCGATGTGGTGAACCCGGTCGATTTCTCCCGCAACAACATCTACGACGAGCTTCAGGACATCCGCATTCCCATGTGGATCGCCCAGGCCGAGTGGCGGATGGGCGCCAGCGAGTCCATGCAGGACCGCAACCTGCAGCTGATCTGGAACGTGGACCAGTTCCGCGCCAACAACCTGGGCCAGTGTGGCACGCCCAACGTGGCGCTGGATGCGGGCTGCTTCTTCCGTGGCATGAAGAGTCTGTGGGACAACGGCGGTACGGTGGCCAACTTCGCCAACGTCGGGCCTAACACCTACCTGGCCACCAACTTCGGCCCCGGTCAGATCGGCCTGGCCGACGTGAACCTGCCCAAGTGGAGCCTTGCCAACACCCAGATCGGCGGCAAGTTCGAAGGCGTGACGATGGGCGGCTTGTCCTTCTCGGTCAACGCCCTGCATTACCGCTCCCAGCTGCCGTCCCTGCATGGTGGCAAGCGGGCCACCAACTCGTTCACCGGTGCCTACCAGAACGCCTGGCCCTACCTGATCTCCTTTGACATGAACTTCCCGCGGGTCAACCTGCTGGGCGGCTCGCTGGACTTCCAGTCGGAGACGCTCGGTGCGGCCTTCCGTTTCGAAGGCGCGATGACCTGGGGCGAAGAGTTCGCCAACACCATCAAGCCTGAGCTGTATTCCAAGAACCGCGTGTGGCGCAGCGTGATCGGCGTCGACCGGCCGATGTTCGTGCCCTTCATCAACCCGCACCGCACCACGCTGTTCTCGGGCCAACTGTTCTGGCAGCACATCTTCGACCATGAGCTGGAGAGCACCTCCCTTGGCATGCGCGGCATTCCGGACTTCAAGGACAACGTGATCGGCACGCTGCTGATGAAGGGCTTCATGGCCGGCGACCGGATCAGCCCGCAGCTGATCATCGCCCGCGACTTCCGCGCGCGCTCCCACGCCATTGCCCCGGCGGTGGAGTGGAGCAGCACCGACAACCTGAAGTTCACCTTCGGCGCCAACTTCAAGGGTGGCTCCAACGGCCGCAACGAGTTCGACGACTGCCGCTCGTGCAACCCGTTCGCGCCGTACACGGCTGGCACCTATCCGGGCGACCCGATGACGGCCTATTCCCGTGGTCTGGCCGGTATGGAGCCCCTCGGCCGCTTCCGCGCCGGCCCGATCGGCACCGCGATGCGCGAAGACGAGATCTACCTGACCATGCGTTACAAGTTCTGATCGAGGAGACAGCTACATGAAAAAGACCTTCATCGCCGCGGCCCTGGCCGTGCTCGCTTCCGGCCTGGCCCACGCCGCGACCGAAGCCGACGTGGAAAATACTTTCAACCCCTACAAGGGTGGTTTCCCCAAGGCGGCCGGCCTCAGTGCCGGTACGGTGATCAACAAGGGCAACGCCGACCAGTTCAAGGATGTGCTCCCGGCCGGCGTGTTCAAGCTGCTGAAAGATGGCCTGTTCGAGATCAAGGTCGGCCCGACGACCCAGTTCGAACTCTCCAAGCCCTACATCGAGGCGACCCGCAAGAACCTCGGCAAGGCCAAGCTCGGCGCCAAGAACGGCGACATCGAAGGCTACGTGGCCGGCCGTCCGTTCCCTGAAGAGCCGGATGCCAAGGACCCGCGCGCCGGCGAGAAGCTGGCCTGGAACTACAAGTACGGCGTGAACTGGGGCGACAATGCGGCGATCTACCCGTTCTACTGGAAGTACCGCAACATGCAGACCGGGCAGGTCGAGAAGACCCTCAAGCTCAACATGCACTTCCTCAACTTCAAGCACCGCGTGAAGGATGCGCCGATGCCGGAAGTGACGCCGAACCCGTCCGAGCTGTTCCGCGCCATCTACATGAAGGTGCTGGAGCCCCAGGATCTGAAGAACACCCAGCTCCTGATCCAGCGCTACGAGGATGACCAGAAGCTCGACGACGCCTACCTGTACCTGGGCTTCCAGCGCCGCGTCCGCCGCCTGGCCACTGGCCAGACGACCGACGCCTTCCTCGGCTCCGACCTGATGATCGAAGACTTCGAGGGCTACAACGGGCGCATCTCCGACATGAAGTGGACCTACAAGGGCACCAAGAACGTGATCCTGCCCATGTGGAACCACAGTGACCTGAAGCTCGCCGGCGATATGCCGGCCGAGGGCGACGGCTACAAGTACGTGAACTTCGGCGGGCAGGGCGGCTGTTTCCACGAAGGCACCTGGCAGCTGCGCAAGGTCTATGTGCTCGAGGCTGCACCGGTCAATCCGAACCATCCGGTGTCCAAGCGCGTGTTCTACATGGACGCCCAGCTCGGCAACCTGAACGGCGCCAACGAAATCTACGACCGCAAGGGTGAGCTGTGGAAGGTCTTCATGGTCGGCAAGTCCCATCCAGACCACCACCTGCCGCTCAACAAGGGCTCCGGCATCGGCATCGACGACGCCTTCTCGATGGTGGACGTGCAGAGCAAGCACTGCACGACCGGTCAGTTCAAAGGCCAGGTGGACGCCAAGCTGAACCCGCCGTCCATGTTCCAGGTGCAGTACATGCGCGGTGGCGATTGATTCGCTGAAAGCATGACTTTGGGCCAGCCCGCGGAGCATCCGCCGGCTGGCCTTTTCTCCCTCAAGACGGGGCTTTTCATGACGACTGAGATTCTCGTTTCCGGGATCGGCCTGATCCTGGTGCTGGCCACCTGCGGGTTGGTGTTTGTGCTGGCGCGCCGCCCGCTGCGCCAGGTGCAGCGGCAACTGGACGACATCCGTGGCCTGCTCGATGACCCGAGCGCGTCGGCCAGCGCCGCCGACTCGGTGCACCGCCTCGAAGGTCTGCTGCAGCAGAAGGTTGCCGCCGCCCGCCGCATGGGCGAGCTGGCCCGCAACCTGATGGTGTCTTCCGGCACGCTGGTGTCGTCCTTCACCGACGTGGTGCAGACCGCCGATCAGCAGTCGGAGCTGGCGATTGCCGCCTCGTCGGCGGTCGATGGCATGGCGGCCGGCATCGGTGCGGTGTCGACGGAGGCCGGGCAACTGCTCGGCATCGCCGCCGACGCCCACGCGCGGGCATCGTCCGGCGGCGGCCGGGTGGCCGAGATGTCGGACAGCGTGCGCGAACTGGCCGGCGTGGTTGGGGCCGTGGGGCAGGAATTCGCCGGCGTGCATGCCCACATCGAGCAGATCGGCAAGATCGTGCAGATCATCCAGGGCATCGCCAGCCAGACCAACCTGCTGGCCCTCAATGCGGCCATCGAGGCGGCGCGGGCCGGCGAGCAGGGGCGTGGCTTCGCAGTGGTGGCCGACGAGGTGCGCAAGCTCGCCGAGCGGACCAGCGAAGCGACGGTCAGCGTCGGCGAGATCATCGCCGCCATCGAGAGCGGCAGCGACGGGCTCAACGTGCTGCTCAGCCGTGTGAAGGCCCAGGCCGGCGCCAGCGCCGACAGTACCGGCGAGGCGGCCCAGACCCTGGCGGCGATCGCCGACGGGGCCAGCCAGACGATGGCGGCGGTGGAGAACATCGTCAGCCGCGCCAACGGCGAAGCCGCCTCGGGCGGCCGCCTGGTGGACGAGATGGGCGGCGTGGCCGGCCTGGCACGGGCGCTGGACGAGCGGGTCAATGGCTGCGATGAGGGCCTGCGCCAGCTGATGACGGGGCTTGTGGAACTGAACGGCCTCAGCGTGGCCATCGACGTGCGCCGCGACGCGCTGGTGGCGCTGCTCGACGCCATCGAGGAGACGCGTACCAACAGCATCCTGGTGGTCAATTCCCGCAACCGCGAGCAGGCGCTGCCGCACGTGGAGCGCATCGAGGCGCTGGATGGGGTCGTCGATGCGCAGCTGGCGCAGATCGAGCGCAGCGTGCAGGACGCGGCCGGGCGGCAGGCGGTGCAGGGCTTCAAGG
>JAFEDI010000037.1 GCA_018241725.1 Pseudomonadota bacterium
CCTGTCGCCCGCAAGGCCGTGCCCGCCAAACGCCGCAAGAAGCTGCTCGACGCCTCGACGTGGCAGCGCGACAAGACCTTGCTGGAGGTGGCGCAGCGAGCCCGGCAGTCTCTCGGCAGCGCCGTGTTCGACGACCACAACGAATTCCGCGCCCGCTTCGATGCGGTTCTGAAGGCGCAGGGCGACAAGCTCGGCGCGCCGGAGAAGAAGATCGTCTACAAGGCGGTGAGCTGGCGCGACGAGGCCGGGCCGCCAGTCATCGCCAGACGCACCAGGCTGAAAGCCGGAGAGTTTTTCGAGCCGAATTACGACGGTGCCTATCTGGAAACCGTGGGCAAGGATCGCTTCATGGTCGAGTACGAGCCCGACAGCGAGCTGCGCGATACCGAGCAGGTGCCATTGAAGGAGCCGGGCGGCATCGACGCCTTCTTTGAACGCGAGGTGTTGCCGCACGCGCCGGATGCCTGGATCGCCATGGACAAGACCCAGATCGGCTACGAGATTTCGTTTGCTCGCTACTTCTACAAACCCGCGCCGTTGCGCACGCTGGCCGAAATCCGAGCCGACATCCTCGCGCTGGAGCGGCAGAGTGAGGGTTTACTGCACAAGATCGTGGGGGGCGCGTGATGGCGGTGGCGAGCGCGTACCCAACCTATCGCCCATCCGGATTGCCTTGGATCGGCAAAATTCCAGAGCATTGGGAAGTGCGTCGAATCAGCACCCTTGGGCGTGTTGGCAATGGAAGCACGCCTTCCAGAAGTAATTTGGCGTATTGGAGTGACGCAGGTCTGCCGTGGTTGAACAGCGGAGTCGTACACCAAGGCGTTGTCAAAAATCCGCCGCGTTGGGTGACCCAAACGGCAGTTCGAGAATGTCATTTACCCATCGTCCCTAAGGGCTCGGTTGTACTTGCCATCACAGGCCAAGGCAAAACGCGCGGCACCCCAGCACTTCTCGGAATCGACGCCGCGATCAGCCAGCACTTGGCCTATATCAGCATTCGTGACCACGTCATCTCCGGCGCGTACCTACGATTTGCGCTGACTGCCGGCTACGGCATGTTGCGTGCAATTAGCGACGATACCGGGGGCACCAAAGGTGCGCTTACTTGTTCCGCAGTAAAGCGCTTTTCAGTTGCGCTGCCCCCGCGCCCCGAACAAGATCAGATCGTCGCCTACCTGCGTGTGCAGGACGCGCACATCGCCCGCTTCATCAAGGCCAAGCGCGACCTCATCAAACTGCTTACCGAGCAGAAACTGCGCATCATCGACCACGCCGTTACGCGTGGCCTCGACACGGCGGTCGCGCTGAAGCCTTCCGGCATCGAATGGCTGGGTGAGGTGCCGGAGCATTGGGAGCTTCGCCGTTTGAAGTTTCTCGCCAGTAACGCCACATACCAGACCACCACCAAGACCAGCGATGAAATCTATCTAGCAATGGAGCACGTCCAAAGCTGGACAGGCGTGGTGCGACCGATCGAAGGTGAAGTTGAATTTTCCAGCACGGTAAAGCAGTTCGTCGCTGACGATGTTCTGTTCGGCAAGCTCCGTCCGTACTTGGCAAAGGTGACACGGGCGAAATGCAATGGCGTGTGCGTGAGCGAGTTCCTGGTGTTGCGGTCACGCAAGGAAATCATCCTTCCTGCGTATATTGAGCAACTACTACGCTGCAAGCGTGTCATCGACCTGATTAACAGTTCGACAGCGGGAGCGAAGATGCCGCGTGCCGATTGGACTTTTATTGGCAACGTGCGACTCCCGGTTCCTCACAAAGATGAGCAGGAGGCAATACTGTCTCACATCGAAATCGAAACGAGGGACTTGGACGAAGCAATCGCCCGCGCTGAGGACGAAATCAAGCTCATCCGCGAATACCGCGACCGCCTGATTGCCGATGTGGTCACCGGCCAGGTGGACGTGCGCGGCTGGCAACCCGGCCCGGACGATGTAGTGGACGACGCGGCGCTGGCTGCGCTCGGCGATGACCCGGACGATGTGACCGAAATGGAGGTTGACGATGGCGGCGAGTAAGAAAACCACCCGCAAGCCCCCCGCGCCAGCGGCGCAGAAGACCGACGCAGTTCTGGCCGCCACGGCGAATGACTACCCGGCCTTGCTGGCCGAGGTGAAGGCGCGCATCCAGTCCGCGCAGTACGCGGCGCTGCGGGCGGTCAACCAGGAACTGGTCGGCCTGTACTGGGATATCGGGCGACTGATCGTCGAGCGACAGCAGACCGAGGGTCGGGGCAAGGCGGTTGTGGCGCAACTTGCCGCCGACCTTCAGGCGGACTATCCGGGCACGGGTGGCTTCTCGGCTTCCAATCTGTGGCGCATGAAGGGCTTCTTCGAGACCTACAGCGCCACGGCAAAACTCGCACCACTGGTGCGAGAAGTCAGCTGGAGTCACAACCTGCTGATTCTGGAGCGGTGCAAGGACGAGCACGAGCGCGAGTTCTACCTGCGCATGACGCGCAAGTTCGGCTGGTCGAAGAACGTGCTGGCGCACCAGATCGATAACCAGAGTTACGAGAAGTCGCTGCTGGGTCAGACCAATTTCGACCAGACGCTGACCCCGGCGCTACGCGCGCAAGCCAGGCTGGCGGTGAAGGACGAGTACGTCTTCGACTTCCTCGAACTGGGCGAACAGCACAGCGAACGCGAACTGGAACGTGCGCTGATCGCCCGCATCGAGGATTTTCTGCGCGCAATGGGCGGCATGTTTTCGTTCATGGGCAGCCAGTACCGGCTGGAGGTGGCAGGCAGGGAGTACTTCATCGACCTGTTGCTGTTCCACCGTCGCTTGCGTGCGCTGGTGGCCATTGAATTGAAGATCGGCGAGTTCGAGCCGGAGTTCGTCGGCAAGATGCAGTTCTACCTCGCAGCATTGGACGCGCAGGTGCGGCAGGAGGACGAGAACCCTTCCATCGGCATCATTCTGTGCAAGGAAAAAACCCGCACCATCGTCGAATACGCGCTGCGCGATGCGCGCAAGCCGATTGGCGTGGCGACCTATGAAATCACCAGGACTCTGCCGAAGGAACTGAATGATCAGTTGCCGTCACCCGAAGCCATTACCCGCTTGCTGGAGAGCATATGAATCCGATCCCGCGTAAACACGTTGTTTATCCTCCTCTCCCCAACCCCGCCCCCGCGAGTGGGGATGGGCTGAAAAGACAGCGTGTTCAAATGTGATCGGTATGAAACCCACCGACACCAGCGAAAAGGAACTCGAACGGCTGATCGTGCGGCACCTGGCGGGCATCAGCGAACACCCGCCAATGCCGGTGAATGCCGTTGCCCAAGCGCCAGCCGTGTATGCGCCGGGCGGCTATGTGCTGGGCCGGGCCTGCGACTACAACCGCGACGTGGCGCTGGATACCGTGCAGTTACTCGCCTTCTTGCAGGCCACCCAGCCCAGGGCGGTGGAAACGCTGGAACTGGCGGCGGACGGCATCAAACGTACCCAGTTCCTGCACCGCCTGCAGGGCGAGATCACCCGGCGCGGCGTGGTGGACGTACTGCGCAAGGGCGTGAGTCACGGGCCGGTACACGTCGATCTCTACAAGCTGCTGCCCACACCGGGCAATGCCGCCGCAGTGGATGCCTTTGGCAAGAACATCTTCAGCGTCACCCGGCAGGTGCGCTACAGCAACAGCACGGGCAACGACGGCGGCAACGAACTGGACCTGGTCATCTTCATCAACGGCCTGCCGGTGCTGACCTTCGAGTTGAAGAACTCGCTGACCCGGCAAACCCTGGCCGACGCCATCGTCCAGTACCAGACCACGCGCAACCCCCGAGAGCTGCTGTTCCAGTCGGGTCGCTGCGTGGCGCACCTCGCGGTCGATGACGCGGAGGTCGCGTTCTGCACCGAACTGAAGGGTAAGGCGTCGTGGTTCCTGCCGTTCAATCAGGGCTGGAACAGCGGCGCAGGCAACCCGCCCAATCCGGATGGCCTGAAAACCGATTACCTGTGGAAGCAGATTCTGACCCGCGAGTCGCTGGCCAACATCATCGAGAGCTTCGCGCAGGTAGTGGAGGAAGAAGAAGCGGATGCCAGCGGCAGGAAACGCAAAAAGCGCAAACAGATCTTCCCGCGCTTCCATCAGCTTCGCACAGTGCGTGCCCTGCTGCGTCGTGCCCATGCCGACGGCGTAGGCAAGCGTTACCTGATCCAGCATTCGGCAGGCAGCGGCAAGAGCAACACCATTGCCTGGCTGGCGCATCAGTTGGTGGAGTTGCGCCGCAAGGACGGCCCCGATGGTTCAACACCTTCGGCGCAGTTCGATTCCATCATCGTCATCACTGACCGCCGCGCGCTGGACACGCAGATCGCCCGCACCATCAAGGCTTACGACCATGTGGCGGCGATCTTCGGCCACTCCGACAACGCGCAGGAGTTGCGCGATTATCTGCGCCGCGGCAAGAAGATCATCGTCACCACGGTGCAGAAATTCCCGTTCATCCTCGATGAACTGGGCGACCTGTCCGGCAAGAGCTTCGCGCTGCTGATCGACGAGGCGCATTCCAGCCAGGGCGGCAAGACCACGACGCGGATGCACGAAGCCCTCGGCGGCCAGCTTGTCGAAGAAGAGTTCGAGGAGGACAGCACACAGGATGCGGTCAACGCGGAAATCGAGAAACGCATCGCCG
>JAFEDI010000038.1 GCA_018241725.1 Pseudomonadota bacterium
TGAACCTGCTGCGACTCGATACGACGCGCAAGGCCAGCATCAAGTCCAAGCGCATGCTCGCAGCCACTGTCGATGCGTTTCGCGCCCAATTGCTGGGGGTATGACGTTAAGGTGCGATTGCCCTGGCTCTGGATGTGAAGCATCCGGCTTACCGACTGCTACTCGACGGCAAGCCTTACGTGGGCAAAGCAACGCTGTTCGGCAAGGACTACATGACGCGCTACCTGCCCATCAACGACGAAGCGGGCAAAGTGATTGGAATCGCTTTTGTGGGCCTGGATCTCACCGAGAGCATCAAGGCCCTCAAGGAAAAGGTGCGGTCAGTGAAAGTGGGCGAAACAGGCTACGCCTTTGTGCTGGACGCCTCGGTCGTACCGGGTATGGCAGTGATTCACCCCGCCGCCGAAGGAAAGAACCTGATGGACGTGAAGGACAAGTACGGAGTGCCTGTCGCCCGTACCCTCATTGAAAAAGGCAACGGTGTCACCCGCTACTGGTGGCAGAACGCAGGAGAGAAGGAGGCGCGAGAAAAGCTCGTTGTGGTCCAGCCCTTCGAAAAATGGGGCTGGTTGGTTGCCACCAGTGCCTATTCGGATGAGTTTGTCTCTGAGGTGCGAGCACTTCAGATTCAGATCGCCATCGCCGCAATCGTCGTGACGCTGATCTTGGTGGCGACGATGATGATCGCCACACGACGCTGGATCACCCACCCGCTGCGCAGTGCCCTTGCCGTGACTCAGCGTGTGGCCGATGGCGATCTGACCCAACACATCCAGGCTGACTCCTCGGATGAAGTGGGCGAGTTGCTCCGCTCCGTCGATGGTATGAGCACTCATCTCCGAGGCATGATCGCAGAAATTGATGCAGGCATCCGTGGGTTGGCCGAAAGCGCTCACAAACTATCGACCGCCTCCGATGCAGTCGCCGCCAGCTCAGGGACACAGAGCCAGTCAGCCACATTAATGGCCAGCGCCGTGGAACAGATGACAGCGAGCATTCAGCAGGTGGCCGAACATGCGCAATCCTGTCGAGGGCTGGCAGAAAACTCGGGGACGGTTTCTGACTCCGGTAGCGAGGTTATCAATCAGGCCATTTCGAGCATGTCCATGATCGCTGATACGGTCAAGAAATCCGCCCGGGCGGTGCTTCATCTGGGTAATGAATCCAAAGAAATCTCGCAGATCGTGAACGTAATCAGGGAAATAGCGGATCAGACCAATCTGCTGGCCTTGAATGCCGCCATCGAAGCAGCACGAGCAGGCGAGGCCGGCCGTGGGTTCGCAGTGGTGGCAGATGAGGTGCGCAAGCTCGCGGAAAGGACCAGCCTGTCGACAACCGAGATCACCCGGATGGTTGACGATATCCAGGCCGGCGCGGAAAAGGCCGTTGAAAGCATGACCAGGGGTGAAGGACAGGTTCAGGAAGGTGTTTCCCTCGCTGCCGAAGCCGGTGGCCGCATTGCGGATATCAAGACCGGAGCAACACAGGTAAGCGATGCAGTGATTGGGATTTCGGACGCGCTGCGCGAACAAAGTGCGGCCAACCGGGAGATTGCCAGAAACGTGGAAACCATTGCGGAACAAGCTGTGCAGAACCATGTTCAGGCCCGCTCCACCTCCGATGCAGCACGTGAAATGGAGGCGCTGACAACGCAAATCCGTGCAAGCATTTCCCGATTCAAGACTTGAGCATCCGTATCGATTTCAGACGACTGCACGTAAGTTTGGAAGTGGGCTGCACCAACAATGCCGCATGTGAAGATGGGTGCGGGTACGAAACGGTTGCCGACGTAGTCGCCGGGCTTGTATTCGTCCCCGCACTTGAACTTATTCAGATGGTCATGTGAGCCAAGGCTTGAACAGGAGGTGGCGGCCGGGGATCTGGATGCTATTGCATTCATTCAATGGATGTCGCCGGTAGCGTGGCAGCACGTGAACATGTTTGGGTCGTTCGAATTCAGCGACGATGATCAGAGCATTGACCTGGAGGCCTTGGCTGCAAGATATGCCGACTCGGTGTTCTGGATAATGAGATGGTCGCGAACGGCGGGTAGCTGGAAGTCTTGTGGTTGTCCGTAACTCCATCGACCCACATTTGAATTGCGTATGCCCGTTCGGGCTGGAGCCGGACCGGTGGATGAAAGCCACGGCGCCAACGTGAGGGGTGGTCTTATCTACCTGCGCCGCACCGGGTGTGCTGCCTTACACCGCCTCCAGCGCGAGCAGCTCAGCCACCGTCTGCCTTCGTCGAATAAGCCGGGGCTCACCATTTTCCATCAGCACTTCGGCAATCAGCGGGCGCGCGTTGTAGTTCGATGACATGGAGGCGCCATACGCACCGGTGTCGTGCAACACCAGCAGATCTCCCACCTGCGCCTGCGGCAAGGACCGGTGCAACACCACGCCACCGTCTCCCTGCGTAAACACATCTCCCGACTCGCACAGAGGTCCGGCAACCACCGTGTCAAACTGCAGGCCATTAACAGCTGTGCCATCAGAGTGGATCAACTCCATGCCGTGGTAGGCGCCGTATAGGGCCGGGCGAGCCAGATCACTGAAGCCGGCGTCCACCATCACAAAATGGTTGGCGCCCTGTTGCTTCGTGGCGCGTACCTCGGTGACCAGCACGCCGGACTCGGCCATTAAATAGCGGCCTGGTTCTATTTCCAGTTTCACCGGGTGCTCCAGCAGTTGTTCCACGGCATGGCGCGCTGCATCCCATAATGAAAAGTAGTGCGCCGTATCAATCGTGGGTTCACCGACCTGGTAGGGAACGGACAGACCGCCGCCCGCGGAGATGGCGTGCAGGTCCAAACCCTGCGCATTCACTACCTCTACCAGCTTCAGCATGGCACCGCACACTTCCTGCAAGTGCGCGTAGTCCACGCCTGAGCCGATGTGCATGTGCAGGCCCTGCAAGGCCAGGCCGTTGGACTTGATCTTTTCGCAGGCGCGTACCAGGTCGCCATGCCAGATGCCATGCTTGCTATGCTCGCCACCGGTATTTGTTTTCTTGGAATGGCCATGCCCGAAACCTGGGTTGATGCGTAGCCACACCGGGTGCCCCGGGTTGACCGCAGCCAATTGGTCCAGCATGTCCATGGAGCCGCAGTTCACGGGAATATTGAGTTCCACCACGCGCGCAAGCGTAGCGCGGTCCAGCAGATCGGCCGTGAACACGATGTCTGCGTGCCCGTTGTGCAAGCCCGGCGTAAAACCACCAGCCAACGCGCGTTCGATTTCACCCAAAGACACCGAGTCCACCACTGCGCCCTGTCGCTTCATGAGGCGAAGAATGTGTGTATTGGAATTGGCTTTCTGAGCGAAACGCACTACGTCAAACAACCGCAGAGCGGCAATCTGGCGCGTAATGGTGTCGGCATCGTAGATCCACAGCGGGGTACCGAACTGCTGGGCCAAAGGAGCGATGGTAGTGGGAGTAAAAGGGTTCATGGGTGGATGATTCCCTGCATAGTCAATTCAATCAATGCTATTTTTGTCGTGTAGCTATTCAATATTGATATGAATTTAACTCATCGCCAGCTGACGATGTTTCGCGCCATCATGCTGCACGGCAACCTGGGGCGTGCAGCTGATGCGTGCGCGTCAAGCCAGCCCACTTTGAGTCGCGAGCTGGGTCGTCTGGAGCAGTTACTGGGGTTTAACCTTTTTGACCGGGTGCGGGGCCGATTACGCCCTACCGTGCGGGCACTTGCGCTGATGCAGGAAGTAGAGCGCTCGTTTATAGGCTTGGAACAGATCGCAGCGCGCGCCACCGAATTGCGCACACAAGCGACCGGTCGCTTGCGCATTGCGTGTTTGCCGGCATTGGCCCATGCCTTGGTACCCCGCGCACTGGTATATCTCTCACATGCACATCCTGAACTAGGCGTCAGCGTGCATCCCTTGGAGTCGCCCTGGCTGGAGCAAGCCATGAGTGAACAGCGTTTTGACCTGGGACTGAGTGAAACCCAAGAGGCTCCTGCTGGAGTTGCCTTGCAGTCCTTACTGAAGGTCAATGAAGTGGCTGTTTTGCCACGTGATCACAGCCTGTGCCGCAAGGCGCGACTGCAACCACGCGACTTTACAGGCGAGCGCTTTATCAGTCTCGCGGTTGGCGACCCGTATCGAACCGCCATTGATGCGATGTTCGAGGACGCTAAAGTACATCGCGCAACCCTGCTTGAAACCACGAGCGCAGTGGCCGTCTGCGCCATGGTGCGTCAGGGCCTGGGCGTTGCCATCGTAAACCCGTTCACCGCACTGGAACTCAGCGGACCGGACCTAGTAGTGCGGCCACTTACCGTTGCCATCGGTTACCAGGTGAATATGCTTCTTCCGGAAATCGCAGCTCCGCACCCCCTGCAGGGCGTTCTCGCAGACACTGTCCGCAAAGCCTGTGCCGCCTTGAACCACCATCACTCGCTATGAGTTCCATAGCTGGCCGCCATGATCTGCATGCTCAGACCATGGGCGAATGGGGCGTAATCAATGCCACCAATTCGGTCCACGGAGCCACCAGGTTCATCTCGTCGAGGAACACGCGTTTGCGCGTGCGCTTGGTGACCAGTCCGAATCCAGCAGTGGCGAGCGTGGTTTGTTTCATCAAAAGGTATGCCTTTTGAGCTGGTGCGAAAGTTCACACCGGCGCCTTATTGAGGGAGTGCTCGACACCCTGGCGTGCTGCTTGATGAATTATCTAACTACTTGGATAATCCCAATCCATGAGAACGCTCCGCTTTGTCGGCTCCAGCCTTGATGACATCAAGGACTTCCCCGCCGAGGCTCGCCGAGAGGCCGGCTTCGAGTTGCACGCGGTGCAGTCTGGCCTGATGCCTTCCGACTTCAAGCCGATGCTGGCTGTTGGCCCCGGCGCCTATGAGATTCGTATCCACGTGCTTGGGGAATGGCGCGTGATCTACGTGGCCAAGTTTGATGACGCTGTGTACGTTCTGCACGCCTTCCACAAGAAGACCCAGAAGACACGCAAGGAAGACATTGAACTGGCCGCCCGTCGTTACAAACAGCTTGGAGGCTGAACCATGACCAACGAAGCGATCATCGAATCGAGCGGCAACGTGTTTGCAGACCTGGGCTTCTCTGCCGAGGAAGCCACGCTGCTGAACCTGCGGGCCGGCTTGATGGCGAGTTTGCATACAGCCATCGCCGAGAACGGCTGGACGCAGCAGCAGGCAGCGGAACGGCTGGGGATCGGGCAGTCCCGCGTTTCCGACTTGGTGCGCGGCAAGTACGACAAGTTCAGTCTCGACATGTTGGTGACGCTGGCGACACGGGCCGGGAAGCACGTGGAGTTGGCGGTAGCGTAATCCAACGCCAGCGACGGCGACCGCTCGCGCCTACCCAGACCGCACCGCATCTCTGCCGCCTGCCAGTCCAGAGCACTGGATTGTGATTCCAGGTGTCACGAGTGCCCGGAACGGGAAGCGAACCGGCGGGCCCTTCCTGCGGCCGGGGGAATCGAACCCCCGTCTGGGAGCATCCGCCCCTTGCACCCCATGCAAGTGCGCGACTACCTCATGGCCGGCGCACCGTTACATCGACCCGTGCATGGTCTGCACGCATCACTGCCGATAGCAAAACGCCGGGACATGCCCGGCGTCGGTGATGAGTTGAACGCTTACAGGTGCCCGCCGATCGCCAGGCGGGCGATGTAGCCGGAGCGGGTTTCCCCCGCCGCCTTGGCGGCTCGGTCGAGGCGGGAGAGCACCCGCCGTGGCAGGGTGATGTTCACCCGTTCGATCTGGTCATCGAGCATGGCCGGATCGATTTCAACCACAGCCCAGATCCAGCCGACGAACTCCGGCTTTCCTTGGTGTGCGCTGATGGGCCGAGCCGGCGGCACGGCTTCGCCATCGTCCAGTAGTCCATCGATGTTCAGTTCGATGGCTTTGCGGGCGTGCTCGATGGCTTCATCAAGGGTATCGCCGGCAGAGAAGCAGCCGGGCAGATCGGGCACGACCACGCCCCAGGCGCGGGTGTCGTCACCGGGTTCGATTGCAATCGGGTAGCGCATGGTCAGGATCTCCATTACTTCAGGCCAGCTTGCTTCAGCATGGAATGCAGCGTGCCGGACGCCAGGTCTTTCTTCAGGTGAGGGACGGTGACACGGCCGGGCTTGGATGGGTGCTTGAACTGGTGGTGGCTGCCGCAAACGGCGACCTCTTCCCAGCCATCGGCCTTGAGCATTCGAATCACATCGACACTGTTCACAGTGTGTAGCATACACATGCATAGAAAGTGCCGACAGTGCCACCGCAGCCTTGCCAGGAAGAAAAACCGAGAAAGCCCCCCCGGATGGTCACTGCCAAAACTGCCAAATTGAGAAAAGACAGTTTTGGCAGTTCGGCTTCTGGGGTACATGGGCAAAATTCGGCCTCAGTGCCGTGCAGGCATGGCCGGCACCGACTTCGGATTGACCACGTACAGCTACCGCGGCTTGGTGCGTGAAGGCTTCTGCCACTCCTCCAGGTGCCCCAGCTCCACCAGCAGCCCGAGCCCCTCTGCCACGCGCTTCTGATCAGCCAGCCCAGACCACCCCGGACGCCACACGTCGCGGCTACCAAAAAGCCCGCCTCCTGCTCGGCTGGCGGATCTGCCAAGTCTCATCCTTTCGCTGCACGCTCAATGCGTTCTTTCAGATCCTCCGGGGCGTAGAAGACAAAAGATTGCCCCTGCTTGAACTTGTCGAGAAAGCCCAAGGCTTCCAGCTCAAGCAGGTCGGTTCGAGCCGTCTGATAAACCACACTGTGAAACTGCTGGTGCGCGCTGACTCGATACGCCTCGCCTGGATTGCGAAGGGCGTGGGTGAGGAGCGTAACCTGCCGGTGGTTGAGTCGTCCGCGAAGAGCCGGGGATCCGGCCAGCAGGCGTTGGGCATCTTTCTGTTCGTTCGTCTTGCGGGCAAGGTAGGCATACAGGGCCTCAATGGACTTACGGATCGTGCCGAGCTGGTGAAGGATGAAGTAAGTGGTGTCCCCTCCATCGGTTTCCGTGTGCAAGTAGGCGGTGACGTACTGGGCGGGCGCCTGGCGTAGAAACTGCGAGATGGAGAGAAACTCCATCAGCCAGTAGCCACTTCGAGCCATGGCCCAGTAAAACAGCGCCCGGGCGGTGCGACCGTTTCCATCCGCAAACGGGTGGTCGTAGCCGATCATAAAGTGCAACAGGACGGCTCTCACGACGGGATGCACGAAAGGGGCGCTCCCTTCGTCCGCGTTCGCAAAGGCACACAGGCGCTCCAGGCGTGAAGGCAGTTCAGCCCAGTGCGGGGGATCGTGCAACACTGTGCCTGTCCGGTTATCCACCACCTTCACGTCGTCGCTTTGCCGCAGGCGCCCGGCATCGGCAGGGTCGTCCAGCGTGTCGGCGGTCAGCATCCGGTGAAGTTCCAGGATGCGTTCCGGGGTGATCGCTTGATCCCGCAGGCTGCGGATGTGCTCCATCGCAGCGTAGTTGTTGAAGATCATCGCCTCGCTGCGGTCCTTCGGACGGCGCCCTTCCAGCAGCATGGCTTCCGCCACCCTCCGGGTAGTCGAAGCCCCCTCAAGCTGGCTGGAGGTGATCGCTTCTTCGATCAGGGAGTGCAGCAGGTAGCGTTCGCGGTTCTCATGGATCGGGGCACTGGCCGGCGCCTGAATCTGGCCCGCTGCGTCCCGGTCGATGTGGTGCAAATGGATCTGCACTGCCTCCGGCACGGCAAACCTGAACGGCTGCCCCTGACGGTCCAGCAGCGGCAATGGCTTGAGGAGAGGAGTTCGTGCCAGCCAGATCGACAGCCACCATTCCTCCAGGGAAAAGCCTTCAGGTGGGTGCCGGTGCCGAAGCTCATCCCAGTGCAGGTAGCGCCCTGAAGTGGTGGCTTCCTGCAGTTCGATCAGCTGAGCAAGCTTACTGGGTTGAAGCTTTGCCAGGAAACCAGTCGGGTCTGGAGGCGGAAGGGGAATCTTCATTCAGCTACTAATTTATGCATGTTTTAGTAGCTTCTAGTGTATGCGAGGTCCATTGCTTCAGCTAGCAATGAATTACTAATCAATACCTAAATTAGTAGGCTTTGTAAGGTACTCCATTCTGTTGAAGAGCACTGGATTGTGATTCCAGGTGTCACCGGTTCGATCCCAGTATGTCGCCCCAAAGATTCAACGATAACCCTGTGAGAAATCAGGAGGTTTTCGTTTCTACTCTCTCCTGCTGCGCTACGTGCCCCAGTCCTAGACCATCGCTGATCACATTCCGTGTGATCAGAGTGTGATCGGGTTGTGATCACTTCCCGGTGATCGCCCCTTGCAACCAGACCCAAGGCTATCACGCAGGGTTTACGGTGCACAACCCCGTCCCCGTCCTTTACACCCGGCCAAGCTGCTCCAGAAATCGATGGCTGCCCTCTTCAGGGTCAGGCTAGGTCAGTGGCTGGCAGATGCTGATCGCCGCTCATGGCAAAACTGGAGCACCTTGGCTGATCACTAGCTGGCGGTGGGGGTCGAGTGGGGCACAGCGGGAGCCCGGAGCTTCCGCCGATCAGGATAGGTCTCACAAATTTGTGGTGAGAATTTTCGCCCCCGCTGATCGTGACTCGCGTTCCATCAACGCGTCATCTTGAAATTTCGCAAACCCGCCCTAGATTCACTTTTGCTCCTTTTCACGCCGGGAGCAGTGAACGCAGGTTGAAGGCAGTCGCCTCCTTCATTCGAAGGAGAGCGATTGAAAGCAGTACCGGTAGTTCTTGGCTGCCTCATGAGTGTTGTCAGGCTCGTCAGGTGTCTTCTCAAACTATATGCGGCCTACTTGGTTGGCGACCATCTGACGGCAGTACTCGAAGCCCTCAAGGCGGGAATGTGCTGTCAGGATCTGTGGTGCCAGCGAACGAGGCTGAAAGAAGCAGGAACTGAACTAGCGAGAGTCCTATCAGCAACGCTCCGACGACTGTCCAGCGGCCCCGTCAGCCGCAGATTGCTTGAACGCGAAGACAAGGATAGGGGTGAAAAAATGTGATCACCTGATCTCGTACCAAGCTCCACAACACACAACCTTTTGGGAGATATTCCTCGGCATGATTTCCGAGTCCTCCACCCTGTAGTCCCCTGTGTTTTCTGGAGGCGATGGCCTCCTGAGTACTTCTGAGCAGCAAGCAGCTTGCGAAGAAGGAAGTGCGTGAATTGACTATCCAACCCCTCGAATAGCCAACGTGACCGATCCCGAACTCACTGCATCTGACGCTACTGGAGAGCTACTCCCACAGGAAATCTGTGGCGAGGTCTTGCTTGAAAAGTACGCGAAGGGCAATGAGCAGACGATCTGTGACGTTAGGATAAGAGTGGCTCGGGCGCTCGCCGCCATGGAGTCGGAAGACAAGCGCCTATTCTGGGAAACCAAGTTCCTCGAAGCCCAGGAGCGCGACTTCGTGCCCGCCGGTCTTTTTTTTCAGATCGGCAAGTATTACTTGTACGGGTCTCGCTACTTGCCGAAAGGCGAATTCAGAATGTTCAGGGCTATCGTCCCGATTGTCTTGCTGCGCCTGATGCTCTTGTTTGGCTATGTTGGGAGGTTGAGTTCAAGACAGTACTGCGCTAGGAACAGTCTTGAGCCATCGACGCTGCTTAATTTCCTGCGCCCCTGCGTGAGGGCACCGCCTTCTCTGCTATTACTCGTCAGGAAGTTTTTCAGTAGCCCCCATCCCCGCGTACCTAACCTTCTCCACAGCCTCCCGCATCACCTCCAGCTTCGACCCCCCTCGTAGGTAATCCGGAGCTTTTCATGGCCCACGATGTCGGCCGCTACGTTCTCTGGGCCGTCTGCTCCCGAACCTGAGCCTTCAGCTTGAGACGAGCCTCACGTTCAGCCATCTGGCCCTCGACGAACGCGAAGGGATCGTCCTTCTGGGTCTCGATGGGAGCCTGACCGACCACGTAAGCGCCAGTCTTGCGGATCGACGGGAGAACCTGCTGGGTCACCCAGTTCTGGAACTGCTTGGCCTCGGGCCTATCGCTACGCATGATCAACTTGTAGAGGCCGGACTCGGAGATCAGGGACACCCAAGCGGTACGGCCAAGGAACAAAGAAGACTTGCCAGTCTGACTAGCATCTCTTTTCGAGACGGTGCGGAACTCGGCCTCACTCAGGGTGGCAACGCAGTGGTAGCGCAGGTTCTGGTAAGACCACCCGAGGGCTTCATTGATATCAGCGGCTACAAACCACGGGTCACCCTCGATGGTGACGACACGAACCGGCTTGGCCAGGGTCAGGTTGTAGCCGCTGTTGAAGACGAAGGTGGTGACGTTGGTTTCGGACTTGACGATGTTGACGGGCAGCCAATCGGCCCATTGCTGCATCATTTTCCGACGTTCAGCCAGGTATTCAGCCTGGTGCGAATAGGCGCCGAAGACTTCCTTCCGCTCCCGGTGGGCCAGCTGCCGGTCGATGACTTCTGGACGCCAGCCCATTTCAAGTAGTGCGCCCGTTGCAGTGGTCCGGAAGCCTGCGCCCGTTACTTCGTCGCCGGCGTATCCCATGGCCCGCAAGGCGCTGTTGATGGTTCCGTCGCTCATGGGGCGCTTCGGGTCGTTGCGGTTTGGGAAGACCAGATCCCGGTGGCCCGTGATGTTCTGCATCTCCCGCAATACGGCTACCGCCTGGGTGGAGAGGGAGACGGTGTGCTCTTCCTTCATCTTCATGCCCACCAGCCCGCGGGAGCGGTCCCGCTCGGCAGGGACGATCCAGGTGCCGGCATCGAGGTCGATCTCTGCCCAGCGAGCCCCGCGTAACTCGCCGGGCCGAAGGAAGGTGAGCGTAAGCAGCGTGATGGCGTGCTTCACCATGGCCGTGATACCGGCAGCATCGAGGCGGATGAAGAACTCGTGCATCCCCGTTGAGTGCAGTGCCGGCCGGTGCTTCGTCGATGCCGTCTTCAAGGCCTTGTGCAGGCCATTGACTGGGTTGTTCTCCACCCGCCCGGTAGCGATGGCGTACAGGAAGATGTCGCTGGCCCGCTGGCGGACACGCTTGAGGGTTTCCAGGACGCCGCGGGCTTCGATCTTTTTCAGCGTGGCCAGCATCTCGGCGGCGCTGATTTCGGCAATCGGGCGACGGCCCAGGCTGGGGAAGAGGTCTTGCTCCAGGGACGTGAGCACCTTGGCCGCGTAGGTCTCCACCCACTCGCCTTTCTGCTTCTCATGCCATTCGCGGGCGACAACCTCAAAGGACGAGTCGGCCGCCACCTTGCGGGCGATCTTCTCGGTGCGGCGGGCTTCGCCGGGGTCGGTGCCGGCGTCCAGCAGGCGGCGGGCTTCGTCGCGTTTCTGGCGGGCGAGCTTCAGCGGGGTCTCCGGATAGACGCCCAGCGCCAACGTCTTCCGCTTGCCCGCAAAACGGTAGTCCATGCGCCAATACTTGGCGCCAGCGGTGGAAATCAGCAGGTACAGGCCCTTTTCATCGCTGAGTTTCAGGGATTTTTCGCCTGCCTTGGCCTGCTTGCACTGGGTATCGTTGAGCATCGCACCTCCCGATTTGACGGTACACAACCTGCATCGCGGTGACGGTATCGAGAAGTACCGACGTGTGTACCGTCAAAAACCGTGCGATGAAACGCAACCGCCTGCTACAGGATGATACGCCCGGAAAACAAAAAAGCCCGCAACCGCGGGCCTTTTCGTGTGTTTCTGATGCTGCTTGAGACTGCTTGAACCAGTTATCTGGTCCCCCCGACAGGAATCGAACCTGTATCTGGCGCTTAGGAGGCGCCCGTTCTATCCATTGAACTACGGAGAGCGAGGGCGGCATTCTAGCTTGGTGTAGAGCGATACGCCATGCCCACGGGAGCCTGTCGACAAATCAGGCGCCGCCGTCAGTTTCTCGCGTAGGAGAGATGAAACTCCTCGATGCCGTCGAAACGCCGCAACTCCGCAGACAATGCGGCAATCGACATTGCTGAATCCTTGTTGAGGGCCACGGCCACGTAACGCCACTCTTCGCAGTCGTTGGAGCGGTGGATCTGGATGGAACCGGCCGCCAACTCATAGCCGCGAGCCTGGGCGATGGAAGACAGTACCGCCTCGTTGGGATGAAATCCCGCGCGAAAGCGCAGCACGATGGACACCGCATGGCGGGAAGGCAGCCATTTTTCCAGCCTCGACGCCCACATCATCAACGCGGCGGAAAGCAGCGTCAGCAGGATTGCCGCCGAATAGAAACCGACCCCGACCAGCACGCCGATTGCCGATGAGGACCAGATCGACGCAGCGGTGGTCAGACCGCTGATGTTGAGGCCTTCCTTCATGATCACGCCGGCGCCAAGGAAACCGACGCCGGACACGATGCCCTGGATGACCCGCGTGGGATCGGGCGGCGCATGACCGATCAGCTCCGTCAGCGCGCTTCCACCGTACCAGGCCCCCGGATAGCCGACGATCACCGTGAGAGCGCAGGATGCCATGCAGACCAGTCCATAGGTCCGCATGCCGGCAGCGCGGCCGTGGTAGCTACGCTCGTAGCCCACCAGCAGACCTAGCAGCAGCGCTCCAAGCAAGTTGGAGAAGACGATGAGGTTGACAGCAATCTCTTTCGCAGACCAGTAATGCGCGAACAGATCGACCACGCTCGGCGAGGCAGCGTTCATGCCCGCTCGGACGTGAGCAAATGCCCCAGCTTGCGACGCTTTGTGGACAGGTAGCGCTGGTTCCAGCAGTTATTGCCAACCTCCAGCGGAACACGTTCGACAACCTCGATCCCGACATCGGTCAGTGCGGCGACCTTGCGCGGATTGTTGGTCATCAAGCGCAGGGCGCCAACACCAAGATGCGCCAGCATGGGCTTGCACAGCTCATAGCTGCGCATGTCGGCTGGAAAACCAAGGGCGGTATTGGCCTCGACGGTATCGGCCCCGCCGTCCTGCAACTGATAGGCGCGGATCTTGTTGATCAGGCCGATGCCACGGCCTTCCTGGCGGAGATACATGAGCACACCCCTGCCCGCCTTGGCGATCCGCCGCAGCGCTTCTTCAAGCTGGGCGCCGCAATCGCAGCGCTGGCTGAACAGCGCGTCGCCGGTCAGGCATTCCGAATGGACGCGGGCCAGCACCGGCTCGCCGTTGGCGATATCGCCCAGGGTCAGGGCAACGTGCTCCTTGTCGGTCCGCTCATCGACGAAACCGTGGAGTTGGAACTTGGCCCACTGCGTGGGTAATTCGCAGGAGCCTACATACGAGAGTTGGGGGGCGATTTCACTCATTCTGGAACGGATCTTGAAACACAGGGGTTGATTCGGCGTACCGATACCCCGCACTGTAACCCCACTCGACGATTTGAAACAGAAGTGTGACGGCAAACCAGTTTTGCAAGGCGCACAACAATGGCGAGCCCGTGATGACACCGGAGCGCACGAAACCCACGAATGAACAAGGCTTTGACCATCGTTGCAGCGCGGATCCGCGCGGGTATGGCAGCGGACGCCATCGACGTTACAGCCGACAATCCGCCTCCCTCACTGACCTATCGGTCTAGTCCAAGAGCGGGATGATGGGAGATGAAGCATTCAGTACGGGAATAATAAAAGCCATACCCATCCGTCTGGCTTCAAGCATCAACGCTGATCCGTTCAAGATTACAGAAATGTAACGTTCAGGACAGCTTCCCGTCGGTGAAGGCTTGTCAGAATGAGCCATCCCTTGAGTTCATCTGGATCAGGCCATCATGAAAACGTCCTTTGGAATCATCTTCGCGGCCCTTCTTTCCGCAGCAACCCTACCGGCCCACGCGGCCAGCGACAAGCCTCAAACGGCCGACGCCCACAATCACGGCGGCCACGCCGCCATGGCCCCGGCGACGCTGACCGAAGGCTTGGTGAAGAAAGTGGACAAGGCCGCCGGGCGCGTGACCCTGTCCCACGGCCCGCTGCCGAATGGCATGCCGGCGATGACGATGATGTTCCGCGTGAAAGATCCCGCATGGCTCGACCAGCTCAAGGCCGGCGACCAGATCCTCTTCGCGGCGGATCAGGTGAACGGCGCGATGACCGTCGTGGAGTTGAAGCGCAAATGAGCGTGCAGTCCGGCATAGCCCGATTGCGAGGCGCGCCGGACCTGCCCCAGGGATGTTCAGGGAGAAAACAATGAGAACGCGAATGCCATGTCGCGCCAGAAACCTTCTTGCCGTGCTGTTGTGCACCATCGGCGTGAGCGCCCAAGCGCAGGAAGCGCTGATCGGCGCCGATGTGGAGTCCCTGCTCGCCTACGCCCGCGAGCGCAATCCGGACTACGCGGCCATGCGCCATGAGGCCGACGCCGCGGCTGAGCGGGTGATTCCGGCCGGCGCCCTGCCCGACCCGAAATTCCGTGCCGAGCTGCGCGACATCACCCGCATGGGCGACCAGAATCCGGCCCTGCTGCCGGCCCAGGTCGGCAGCACGCGCTACCTTTTGATGCAGGACGTACCCTGGCTGGGCAAACGCGACCTCAAGCGGGAGATCGCCGAGCTCGACGCCCGCGGCGCCAGCGGACGGGCCAGCGGCACCTGGGCCGAGTTGTCCGCCCGCATCAAGACTGCCTACTCCCAACTCCAGTACGTTTACCGCAACGAGCAGCTGACCCGCGAGATCCTCGACCTGACGGTGCGCCTCGAAAAGATCGCCCAGGTGCGCTACGCCGGTGGCCTGGCCGCCCAGCAGGACGTGATCCGTGCCCAGGTCGAACAGACCGGCATGAAAAGTGAGTTGATCGCGCTGCAGAACGAACACCGGCAACTGCACGCACGGCTCAATGCGCTGCTGGCTCGACCCAGCGCTGCGCAGCTGGCGCAACCCCAACGTCTGCGCCAGCTGCCAGCGGCCGCCCAGCTCGATCCGGCGACGCTCGAAGAGCGCGTGCGGGCCCGCAACCCGCAGATCTTCGCCGACGAAGCCCGCATCCGCTCGGCCGAGAAGAACCGGGAACTCACCTACAAGAACCGTTACCCGGACTTCACGCTGGGCGTCTCGCCGATTCAGTACCAGGGTGCGGTGCGGGAATGGGAGCTGATGGTCGAGCTGAACCTGCCGCTGCAGCAGGGCTCTCGCCGTGCCCAGGAAAGGGAATCGGAAGCCATGCTGTCCGCCGCCCAGGCCCGCCGTGACGCAACCGCCAACCAGGTGCTCGGCGAGCTCGCGGAGAATCTCTCAGGGCTTGAGTCCGCGCGCCTGACCGAAACCCTGACCACCACCAGCCTGCTGCCGCAAGCAGAGCTCAGCTTCAAGGCGGCCCTCGCCGGCTACGAGAACGGCAAGGTGGATTTCGCCACCCTGCTCGACGCCCAGCGGCAGATCAAGCAGGCCCGCCAGAGCAGCATCAAGGCCCAGGCCGAAGCACAGATGCGCCTTGCAGAAATCGAACGCATTCTCGGAGAAGACCTATGAAAGCAGGCGCAGGCATTGCCGTCGGCCTCGCCGTCGCCCTTGCAGCCGGTGGCGGCTACTGGCTCGGGCAACGCCCTTCGGTCGGCCTACAGCAGGCGAGCAGCCCGGTCGCCGCAGCGCCGACGGACGGAGCGAAGAAGGAACGCAAGCTGCTGTACTACCGCAACCCGATGGGCCTGCCGGATACCTCGCCGACGCCGAAGAAGGATCCGATGGGGATGGACTACATCCCGGTCTATGAAGGCGAAGCGGACGACGCGCCGGCAGCGGCCGGAACAGTGAAGATCAGTACCGACAAAGTCCAGAAGCTCGGCGTGCGTACCGAAGCCGCCGAACTGCGCAGCCTCGACCGCACGGTGCGCGCCGCCGGCCGCGTGGAAATCGACGAGCGGCGCAGCTTCGCGATCTCACCGAAGTTTGAAGGCTACGTCGAGCACCTGCACGTGAACGTGACCGGCCAGCCGGTCGCCAAGGGGCAGCCACTGTTCGAGGTCTACAGCCCGGAGCTGGTGTCCGCCCAGCGCGAATACGCCATTGCCGCCCAGGGCGTCGAAGCCCTCAAGGACGCGGGCAGCGAAGCCCAGAGCGGCATGAAGCAGCTGGCCGAATCCAGCCTGCTGCGCCTGCGCAACTGGGACATCTCGGAAGAACAGATCCGCGCCCTCGCCAAGTCGGGCAACACCAAGCGCACGCTGACCTTCCGCTCGCCGGTGGCCGGTATCGTCACCGAGAAGAAGGCTCTGCAAGGCATGCGCTTCATGCCGGGCGAAGCCCTGTACCAGGTCGCCGACCTGTCGTCCGTGTGGGTGGTCGCCGATGTGTTCGAACAGGACATCGGGCAAGTCCGCAGCGGCAGCCTGGCCAAGGTACGCATCAATGCCTATCCGGACAAGGTCTTCGAGGGCAAGGTGAGCTATGTCTATCCGACCCTCAACGCCGAGACCCGGACCGTGCCCGTCCGCGTGGAACTCGCCAATCCCGGCCTGCTGTTGAAGCCGGCGATGTTCGCGCAGCTGGAGCTGCCGGTCGGCGGCCGGCAGCAGGTCGTGACCGTGCCGAACTCGGCGGTCATCGACAGCGGCACGCGTCAGATCGTCCTCGTCGCCCACGGTGAAGGCCGTTTCGAGCCACGGGACGTGAAACTGGGAGGGCGCAGCGAGAATCATGTCGAGGTGCTCCAGGGCGTGCAGGCCGGCGAGCAGGTCGTCGTAGCCGCCAACTTCCTGATCGACGCGGAGAGCAACCTGAAGACCGCGCTGGACAGCTTCGGCCATGCCGAGCACAGCAGCGCCAAGCCGGCTACCGCTCCGGCCAGCATCGGCCATCGCACGGAAGGCACGGTGGACGGCCTCGATCCCAAGGAGAACAGCGTCACCCTCAGCCACGATCCGGTACCCAGCCTCAAGTGGCCGGCAATGACCATGGACTTCAAGCTGGCCAATCCGGCCCTGCAGCAGGCGCTCAAGCCTGGCGCACGGGTCAGCTTCGAGTTCGTCGAACGCCAGCCGGGGGAATGGGTGATCACGGCGGTCAAGCCGGCAGGCGCGGCCCCAACCACAGCCAAGGCCCACGCCGGACACTGACAGGACGCTGCCCAATGCTCGCCAAGCTCATTGACTGGTCGGGGCGCAACCGCTTCCTGATTCTGCTCGCCACGCTGTTCATCGTGCTCGCCGGTGTCTTCGCGGTGCTGCGCACGCCCATCGACGCCCTGCCCGACCTCTCCGACGTGCAGGTCATCGTCTATACCGAATACCCCGGCCAGGCCCCGCAGGTGGTCGAGGACCAGGTCACCTACCCCCTCACCACGGCCATGCTGTCGGTGCCCAAGTCGAAGGTCGTGCGCGGCTTCTCCTTCTTCGGTGCGTCCTTCGTCTATGTGATCTTCGAGGACGGCACCGACATCTACTGGGCTCGCTCACGGGTCCTCGAATACCTCAACTTCGCCGCCGGCCGCATGCCCAAGGGCGTGACACCACAGATCGGGCCGGACGCCACCGGCGTCGGCTGGGTTTATCAATACGCACTGATCGCCAAGGAGAAGACTCTCGCCGAGCTGCGCACAATCCAGGACTGGTATCTGCGCTACCAGCTGGCCAAGGCTCACGGCGTTGCCGAGGTGGCCTCCATCGGCGGCTTCGTGCAGACCTACCAGGTCACCGTCGATCCGGTGAAGCTGCGCGCCTACGGCATTCCGCTGATGAAGGTCGCCCAGGTGATCCGCGACTCCAATCGGGACGTGGGCGGCCGCGTCGTGGAGATGGCCGAGACGGAATACATGGTGCGCGGCAAGGGCTACCTGCGCGGCAAGGACGACATCGGTGCGCTGGTGGTCAAGGCCGAGGGCGGCACGCCGGTGCTGGTGCGCGACATCGCCCGCGTCGAACTGGCACCGGACGAACGCCGCGGCCTCACCGAGCTCAACGGCGACGGCGAAGTGGTGGCCGGCATCGCGATGGCCCGCTACGGCCAGAACGCGCTGGAAGTCATTCACAACCTGAAGGACAAGATCGCCGAGATCGGGCCCGGCCTGCCGGAAGGCGTTTCGGTGCAGACCGTCTATGACCGCTCCGAGCTGATCCACCGGGCCATCGAAACCCTCAAGGGCACGCTGATCGAAGAATCGCTCATCGTAGCGCTGGTCTGCATGGTCTTCCTGCTCCATGTGCGCAGTGCGCTGGTGGCGATCCTGATGCTACCGGTGGGCGTGTTGATGGCCTTCATCGCGATGCGCCTACTGGGCATGAACTCCAACCTGATGAGCCTGGGCGGCATCGCCATTGCGATCGGCGCGATGATCGACGCCGCCATCGTGATGATCGAGAACGCCCACAAGCACCTGGAACGCCTGCCGGACGGCCACTCCACGGCGGAGCGCTTCGAAGCCATGCTGGCCGCCTGCAAGGAAGTCGGCCCGGCGCTGTTCTTCTCGCTGTTGATCATCACCGTCTCCTTCCTGCCGGTGTTCACGCTGGAAGGCCAGGAAGGCCGCCTGTTCTCGCCGCTGGCCTATACCAAGACCTTCTCGATGGCCGCTGCGGCGCTGCTGTCGGTGACTTTGGTGCCGGTGCTGATGTTGTTGTTCATCCGCGGCAGGATCATGCCGGAGGCGAAGAACCCGGTGAACCGGACGCTGATCTGGCTATACCGGCCGATCATCGCCGCCGTGATGCGCAGGAAGAAGCTGACCATCGCGCTGGCCGTGCTCGCGCTGGCAGTATCGATCTACCCGGCCTCCCGCCTGGGCTCCGAATTCATGCCCACGCTGAATGAGGGCACCCTCCTCTACATGCCCACCTCCCTGCCCGGCATGTCGATGACCAAGGCCGCCGAGCTGATGCAGACCCAGGACAAGATCATCAAGAGCTTCCCGGAGGTCGAATCAGTCTTTGGCAAGGCCGGCCGTGCCAACACGGCTACCGACCCGGCGCCGCCGGAGATGTTCGAGACGGTCATCAACCTCAAACCCCAGTCCGAATGGCGGCCGGGCATGACAACCGACAAGCTGATCGCCGAGCTCGACAAGGCCCTGCAATTCCCCGGTGTCGCCAATGCCTGGACAATGCCGATCAAGGCGCGCACCGACATGTTGTCCACCGGCATCCGCACGCCGATCGGCATCAAGGTCTTCGGCAAGGACCTGGACGAGATGGAGAAGCTCGCCAAGCAGATCGAGGCGGTCGTCAAGACTGTGCCCGGCACCACCAGCGCCTTTGCCGAACGCATCACCGGCGGTTTCTACTTGGATATCGAACCGGACCGGGAACAACTGGCCCGCTACGGCCTCGCCGTCGGCGATCTGCAGGACGTCATCGCCAGTGCGCTCGGTGGCGAGATGGTCACCACCACCGTCGAGGGCCGCGAGCGTTTCGGCGTCACCGTGCGCTACCCGCGCGAGCTGCGCTCAGATCCCCAGCAGATCGCCAGCCAGGTGCTGGTGCCGACGATGGGCGGCGCGATGGTGCCGCTGGGCCAACTCGCCTGCGTCGGCATCGCCAAGGGCACACCGGGCATCCGCACCGAGAACGCGCTGCTGTCCGCCTACATTTACGTGGACATCCGAGACCGGGACATCGGCGGCTACGTAGCCGACGCCAAAAAGGCCGTCGCCGATCAGGTCAAGTTTCCGCCGGGCTATTACGTGAGCTGGAGCGGGCAATTCGAGTACATGGAGCGGGCTGTCGAGAAGATGAAGATCGTCATCCCGATTACGCTGCTGACCATCTTCGTGCTCCTCTACCTCAACTTCCGGCGCATCACCGAGACGCTGATCGTCATGCTGTCGGTGCCCTTCGCGCTGGTCGGCGGCGTGTGGCTGATGTGGCTGCTCGGCTACAACCTGTCCGTCGCGGTGGCCGTCGGTTTCATCGCGCTGGCCGGTGTGGCAGCGGAAACCGGCGTGGTGATGCTGATCTACCTGGACCACGCCTGGGAAGGGCTCAAGGCGCGCTGTCGCGAGGAAGGCCGGCCCCCCCACGTCGGCGATCTGTACGAGGCGGTGATGGAGGGCGCCGTCGAACGTGTCCGCCCGAAGATGATGACGGTCGTCGCGATCATGGCCGGTCTGTTGCCGATCATGTGGAGCACCGGTACAGGCTCGGAGGTGATGAGCCGCATTGCCGCACCGATGGTCGGCGGCATGCTCTCCTCCACCGTCCTGACCCTCGCCGTGATTCCGGCCATCTACGCGCTGGTCAAGCAATGGCGGTTGGCACGGGGACTCGAGACCTGAAGGGCGGCGGCCTGAAGCCTTCACGCTTCGGGCCGCCGTTGGAAACACAGCGGAAAAAACAGCACAAAGCAAAAGACCTCGAGCGACGGCAAGCCGCTTGAGGTCTTTTTTTTGCCAAGCACCTGCATCAACCCGACGGACTGATGCAGGAAATGGACAAGCCGATCAGTGCTTCACCACCCCACCGTTATCCGGGGTTTCCGCCGGCGCGGCAACTGCCACCTCGGCAGCCGGCACATCCGGCAGCGGCTCAGGCTTGCGCTCCAGCGCGTGCTCGAGCACCTGGTCGATCCACTTCACCGGGATGATTTCCAGCGCGTTCTTCACGTTGTCCGGAATGTCGGTGAGATCCTTTACGTTCTCCTCGGGGATCAGCGCCGTACGGATACCGCCGCGAACGGCAGCCAGCAGCTTTTCCTTCAGGCCGCCAATGGGCAGGACTTCGCCACGCAGCGTGATTTCGCCAGTCATCGCCACATCACAACGTACCGGAATGCCGGTCAGCACGGACACCAGGCCGGTGCTGATGGCGATACCCGCCGACGGACCATCCTTGGGAATCGCGCCTTCCGGCAGGTGGATGTGGATGTCGGACTTCTGGTAGAAATCCTCCTGGATACCCAGGGACTTGGAGCGCCGACGCACCACAGACAGGGCCGCCTGGATGGACTCCTGCATGACCTCACCGAGCTTGCCGGTGGTCATGATCTTGCCCTTGCCCGGCAGTGCCACCGCTTCGACGGTCAGCAGTTCGCCACCTACTTCGGTCCAGGCGAGACCGGTAACCTGGCCAACCTGGTTCTCCTTCTCGGCAACGCCGTAGGAGTACTTGCGCACGCCCAGGTACTTGTCGAGGGTCTTGGCATTGACGATCACCTTGGCCTTGCGCTTACCGAGGACCAGCGCCTTTACGACCTTGCGGCAGACCTTGGACACTTCGCGCTCGAGACCGCGCACACCTGCCTCGCGGGTGTAGAAGCGGACGATGTCGCGGATCGCGTCTTCGGTGACCGACAGTTCCTCGCGCTTGATCCCGTTATTCTTCATCTGCTTCGGAACAAGGTAGCGCTGGGCGATGTTCACCTTCTCGTCTTCGGTGTAGCCGGACAGGCGGATCACCTCCATCCGGTCGAGCAGCGGCGCCGGGATGTTGAGGGTGTTGGCGGTGGCCACGAACATCACGTCCGACAGGTCGTACTCCACTTCGATGTAGTGGTCCACGAAGGTCGAGTTCTGTTCCGGATCAAGCACTTCCAGCAGCGCCGAGGACGGGTCGCCACGGAAATCCTGGCCCATCTTGTCCACTTCGTCGAGCAGGAACAGCGGGTTGCGCACCGCAACCTTGGACATGTTCTGCAGGATCTTGCCCGGCATGGAGCCGATATAGGTCCGGCGGTGGCCACGGATCTCGGCCTCGTCACGGACGCCGCCAAGGCTCATACGCACGAACTTGCGGTTGGTCGCACGGGCCACCGACTGGCCAAGGGAGGTCTTGCCGACGCCCGGGGGGCCGACGAGGCACAGGATCGGCGCCTTCAGCTTGTCGACACGTTGCTGCACGGCAAGATATTCGAGGATGCGTTCCTTGACCTTCTCAAGGCCGTAGTGCTCGGTATCGAGAACTTTCTCGGCCTCGGCCAGATCCTTGCTGATACGCGACTTCTTCTTCCACGGCAGGCCAACGAGGGTCTCGATGTAGTTGCGGACCACGGTCGCCTCGGCGGACATCGGCGACATCAGGCGCAGCTTTTTGAGTTCGGCCTGGGCCTTGGCGGTGGCTTCCTTGGTCATGCCGGAAGCCTTGATCTTCTTCTCCATCTCCTCGAGATCGGCGCCGTCCTCGCCCTCGCCGAGCTCCTTCTGGATGGCCTTGACCTGTTCGTTGAGGTAGTACTCGCGCTGGCTCTTCTCCATCTGGCGCTTGACGCGACCACGGATGCGCTTTTCAACCTGGAGGATGTCCAGCTCGGTCTCGAGCTGGTTGAGGAGACGTTCGAGGCGCTGGCCGGCGTCGAACATCTCGAGGATTTCCTGCTTCTGCTCGAGCTTCAGCGGCAGATGCGCGGCGATGGTATCGGCGAGCCGACCCGGCTCCTCGATGCCCGACAGGGAACTGAGGATTTCCGGCGGAATCTTCTTGTTGAGCTTAACGTACTGGTCGAACTGGCTGATGATGGCCCGGCGCATCGCCTCGACTTCATTGTTCGGCACATCGGCCAGCGGCATCGGCTGGGCCTTGGCTACAAACAGGGTGCGCAGGTCTTCGACGGACACCACGCGGGCACGCTGCACACCTTCCACCAGCACCTTCACGGTGCCGTCGGGCAGCTTGAGCATCTGCAGGATGTTGGCGATACAACCGAGATCGTAGAGGTCTTCCGCCGACGGCTCGTCCTTCGCAGCGGACTTCTGAGCCACCAGCAGGATGCTCTTGCCGGCCTCCATGGCGTTCTCGAGCGCCTTGATGGATTTGGGGCGCCCCACGAACAGCGGGATCACCATGTGGGGAAACACCACTACGTCGCGCAGCGGCAGCAGCGGGAGTTCGATCTGTTCTTCGGGGAGGTCAAGCGTGCTCGACATGATTATTCCTTTAAAGGCACTAAGGCCCCATATGGGGCCCTAGCGACATCAATTCAAGCAGTCCTGCGAAAAACTTCTGCTTGATGTCAGTTGGAGCCGGAGACCTTGGGTTGATCAGCGTAAATCAGGATCGGTTTGGCGCTGCCGTCGATCATGCCTTCGTCGATCACTACCTTGGAAACATTTTCCATGGAAGGCAGTTCGTACATCGTGTCCAGCAGCGTGGCTTCGAGAATCGAGCGCAGGCCGCGGGCACCCGTCTTCCGCTTCAGCGCCTTGCGGGCAATCGCCTGCAGGGCAGCTGGACGCACTTCGAGTTCGACGCCTTCCATCGAGAAGAGTTTCTGATACTGCTTGATCAGCGCGTTCTTCGGTTCGATGAGGATCTGGATCAGCGCATCTTCGTCCAGCTCCTGCAGCGTCGCGACCACCGGCAGACGACCGATCAGTTCGGGGATGAGGCCGAACTTGATCAGATCGCCGGGTTCCACTTCACGTAGGGACTCGGACAAATCCTTGTTCTCGCTGCTCTTCACTTCCGCGCCGAAACCGATGCCGACCTTCTCGGTACGGTTGCGGATCACCTTGTCGAGGCCATCGAAGGCGCCGCCACAGACGAACAGGATGTTGGTGGTGTCCACCTGCACGAAATCCTGATTCGGATGCTTGCGGCCACCCTGCGGCGGAACCGATGCGATGGTGCCTTCGATGAGCTTCAGCAGGGCCTGCTGCACGCCCTCGCCGGACACGTCGCGGGTGATCGACGGGTTGTCGGATTTGCGCGAGATCTTGTCGATCTCATCGATATAGACGATGCCCTGCTGGGCCTTGTCCACCTCGTAGTCGCATTTCTGCAGCAGCTTCTGGATGATGTTCTCGACATCCTCACCGACATAACCGGCTTCGGTAAGGGTCGTCGCATCCGCCATCACGAAGGGCACATTGAGAAGGCGTGCCAGGGTCTGGGCGAGCAGGGTCTTGCCGGAGCCCGTCGGGCCGACCAGCAGGATGTTGCTCTTCGACAGCTCGACTTCGTCATGGGTCTTCGACAGATGGCGCAGCCGCTTGTAGTGGTTGTAAACCGCTACGGAGAGGATGCGCTTTGCCGAAGCCTGGCCGATCACGTACTGGTCGAGGATCGCGCTGATCTCCTTCGGAGACGGCAACTCGCCCTTGACACCCTTGGCACCGCCGGTGTCTGCAGTAATCTCATCGCGAATGATGTCGTTGCAGAGCTCGATGCACTCATCGCAGATGAACACGGACGGACCCGCGATCAGCTTGCGGACCTCGTGTTGGCTCTTGCCGCAGAACGAGCAATACAAGAGCTTTTCACCGCTTGTTTTCTTGTCCGCCATTACTGCCCTTTCTCTCTGTACTTGAAGCTAGAAGACCATCAAACCACGTCGTTGCGGCTGGTCAGGACCTTGTCCACCAGGCCGTAGCGGACGGCTTCTTCCGAAGACATGAAGTTGTCCCGGTCGGTATCGCGTTCGATCTGCTCGACGGCCTGGCCGGTGTGCTTGGCCAGCATGTCGTTGAGCTTGGCACGCAGGGACAGGATTTCGCGGGCATGGATCTCGATGTCCGACGCCTGGCCCTGGAAACCGCCCAGCGGCTGGTGAATCATGATCCGCGAGTTGGGCAGCGAGAAACGCTTGCCCTTCTCGCCGGCCGCCAGCAGGAAGGCGCCCATGCTCGCAGCCTGCCCGATGCACAGCGTGCTGACATTGGGCTTGATGAACTGCATGGTGTCGTAGATCGCCATCCCTGCAGTGACCGAACCGCCGGGGGAATTGATGTAGAAGAAGATGTCCTTGTCCGGGTTTTCCGACTCAAGGAACAACAGCTGGGCAACGATTAGGTTGGCCGTTACATCATTGACCGGACCAACCAGAAACACCACCCGCTCCTTGAGAAGACGCGAGTAGATGTCGTACGAGCGCTCGCCGCGGCCGCTCTGTTCGACAACCATCGGGATCAGGCCGAGGCCGACCGGGTCCCAGTCAGTACGGGAATTCGGGGGTGTAAAGGGATTCATTTGCCGTTGCCTTCCGCGGAATTAAGCCGCATTACCCATCAAGTCGTCAAAAGAAGTGGCGACATCGGTCGTCTTGGCATTGCTGACGACCCACTCGACCACATTGTCCTCGATCACCAGAGCCTCGGCCTGGGCCAGGCGCTGGGGCTGCGAGTAGTACCAGCTCACGACCTCAGTCGGGTCTTCGTAGCTTGCTGCAAAATCTTCGATCACTGCACGGATCTGTTCGGGCTTGGCGTGCAATTCCTTGCTCTTGACCAGCTCGGACATGATCAGGCCCAGCTTGACGCGACGCACGGCCTGCTCAGCGAACCAGGCGGGCTCGATCGGCAGATCCTTGGTCTTCATGCCGCGGGCTTCGAAATCTTTCTTGGCGTTTTCAGCCAGTTGCTGGGACTCCTGCTCGACCAGCGCCTTCGGCACTTCGATCGGGTGGGTGTCGATCAGCACGTTCATCACACGCTCCTTGAGCTTGGCCTGCACGCGGCGCTTTACTTCGCGCTCGAGGTTGGCCTTCACTTCTTCGCGCATCTTGGTCACATCACCGTCGACGATGCCCAGGGTCTTGGCGAATTCGGCATCGACTTCGGGCAGCTGGGGCTCTTCGACCTTCTTCAGCGCGACTTCGAACTGCACGGTCTGACCAGCCAGATGGGTAGCGTGGTAATCGGCCGGGAAGGTCATGTCGAAAGTTTTGCTCTCGCCGACGTTCAGACCCAGCACAGCGGTTTCGAAATCCTTGAGCATCTGGCCGCCGCCGATCACGAACGGGAAATCGGTCGCCTTGCCGCCGTCGAACTCGACGCCATCCTTGCGGCCGGTGAAGTCCACCGTCACGCGGTCGCCGTCCTGAGCAGCGCGCTCGACCGGCACAAAATTGGTGCGCTGTTTGCGCAGCACGTCCAGGGTCTTGTCCACTTCGGCGTCGCCGACAGCCAGTTGGGGACGTTCGACTTCCTGGCCGCTCACGTCACTGATCACGACTTCCGGGTAGACCTCGAAAACTGCGCTGAATTCCAGCACGTCGGTCGCGGTGGATTCCTTCGGCTCGATGCTCGGATAGCCGGCCACGCGCAGGCTCTGGGCGCGGATCTGTTCGCCAAGGGCCTTTTCGACGGCAGCGCCGATGGCCTCGGAGCGGGCCTGCGGGCCATAGGACTGGGCGACCAGACGGTACGGCACCTTGCCCGGACGGAAGCCCGGCATCTTGACGGTACGAGCCATCTGCTTCAGACGCGCCTCGACATCCTTGTCGATTTCGGACAGCGGGACGGACATGTCGATACGGCGCTCGAGCGCGCTCACGGTAACCTGGTTGCTCATGAAAAGATAATTCCCTGATCGTTCTTGACAAAAACGCTCCGCAAGCAGGACAGGCAACACTTAGCAAAACATGTGCCGCTTATCTCTTCCTGCCGGACAGAGTCGTCGGAAAAACCTTTAGTCTAACACAGGCCTTTGCTCCGTCCGCAGCCCCCGCGCCAGTGCTTGGCTTTAGGGCGATAGATGTGAAAAACTGCCCCACGCAATGCGGAACTCCATTTATCTTTCTGCTATCACATGGAGTGAAATGGCCGTGTCCGTCAGCCTCCACGGCAAGTGCGACTAGCTTCACGAGGTGCTCAAGTATCTGCGTCATCAACCGTATGTCCTGTACATACATGGCGACCCCGGCGCCCCGGTCCGGGTCCGTGCCCCAGGAGACCTTAGATGAGTATCTTTACCAGCTTCCAGGCCCGCTTCGAGTCCGCCAAGGAAGAGGAAATGTCGGTCCAGGAATACCTGGAACTGTGCAAATCCGAACCCGTGGCCTACGCGACGTCCGCCGAGCGCATGCTGCAGGCCATCGGCCAACCGGAGCTCGTCGACACCCGGCTCGATCCACGCCTGTCGCGCATCTTTTCCAACAAGATGATCAAGATCTATCCCGCCTTCCGTGACTTCTACGGAATGGAGGAATCGATAGAGAACATCGTGTCGTATTTCCGACATGCGGCGCAGGGACTGGAGGAAAAGAAACAGATCCTCTACCTCCTCGGCCCCGTCGGCGGTGGCAAGAGCTCCCTGGCCGAGAAGCTGAAGAGCCTGGTGGAAAAGATCCCGTTTTACGCAATCAAGGGTTCGCCGGTGCACGAATCGCCGCTGGGCCTGTTCAGCTCGGTCGAGGATGGGGCGATCCTGGAGGACGACTATGGGATTCCACGTCGCTACCTCAACACCATCATGAGCCCGTGGGCGGTCAAACGCCTCCATGAGTTCAACGGCGACATCACCAAGTTCCGCGTCGTCAAGCTGCGTCCCTCGGTGCTGCGCCAGATCGCGGTTGCCAAGACCGAACCGGGCGACGAGAACAACCAGGACATTTCGTCCCTCGTCGGCAAGATCGACATCCGCAAACTCGAGCAATACTCCCAGGACGATCCGGACGCCTACTCTTACTCCGGCGGCCTGTGCCTGGCCAACCGGGGCCTGCTCGAATTCGTCGAAATGTTCAAGGCGCCGATCAAGGTGCTGCACCCGCTGCTTACCGCGACCCAGGAAGGCAACTACAAGGGCACCGAAGGCTTCGGCGCAATCCCCTTCGACGGCATCGTGATGGCCCACTCCAACGAGTCCGAGTGGATGGCCTTCCGCAACAACCGCAACAACGAGGCCTTCCTCGACCGCATCTACACCGTGAAGGTGCCGTACTGCCTGCGGATTTCCGACGAGATCCGCATCTACGACAAGCTGCTGGCCCACAGCTCCCTGTCCAACGCCCCCTGCGCCCCGGACACCCTCAAGATGATGGCCCAGTTCGCGGTGCTGTCGCGGCTCAAGGAACCCGAGAACTCGAGCATCTTCTCCAAGATGCGTGTCTACGACGGCGAGAACCTGAAGGACACCGATCCCAAGGCCAAGAGCTACCAGGAATACCGCGACTACGCGGGCGTGGACGAAGGCATGAACGGCCTGTCCACCCGCTTCGCGTTCAAGGTGCTATCCAAGGTCTTCAACTTCGACCACCGGGAAGTGGCGGCCAATCCGGTACACCTGATGTACGTGCTGGAACAGCAGATCGCCCAGGAACAATACCCGCCGGAGAACGAAGCCCGCTACCTGGCCTTCATCAAGGAGTTCCTCGCTCCGCGCTACGCCGAGTTCATTGGCAAGGAAATCCAGACCGCCTACCTGGAGAGCTACAGCGAGTACGGCCAGAACATCTTCGACCGCTACGTCACCTACGCCGACTTCTGGATCCAGGATCAGGAATACCGGGACCAGAACACCGGCGAGATCCTCGACCGCAACGCACTCAACGACGAGCTGGAGAAGATTGAGAAACCGGCAGGTATCAGCAACCCGAAGGACTTCCGCAACGAGGTGGTCAACTTCGTGCTGCGGGCGCGCGCCAAGAACAGCGGCAAGAACCCCAGTTGGACCAGCTACGAGAAGCTGCGGGCGGTCATCGAGAAGAAGATGTTCTCCAACACCGAGGACCTGCTGCCCGTCATCAGCTTCAATGCCAAGGCCAGCGGGGACGAACAGAAGAAGCACCAGAACTTCGTCAATCGCATGATCGAAAAGGGCTACACCGAGAAGCAGGTACGCTTGCTGTGCGAATGGTATTTGCGCGTCCGCAAGTCGTCTTGATCGTCCGCTCGTCGGCGCCCAACCGGGCGGCCGACGGTGAACGCCAACAATTCGGGAGGCTCGAATGGTTCGTATCATCGACCGCCGGTTCGACAGCAAGAACAAGAGTGCTGTAAACCGGCAGCGATTCATGCGCCGCTTCAAGAACCAGATCCGCGAAGCCGTGGCCGACGCAATATCCGGCCGCTCCATCAAGGATCTGGACAACGGCGAGAGTGTCACCATTCCGTCAAAGGACCTGTCTGAGCCACAATTCCATCATGGCCGCGGCGGCATCTGGGAAAACGTCTTCACCGGCAACGACCAGTTCTCGTCAGGCGACCAGATCAACCGGCCGCAAGGTGGTGGTGGAGGCGGAACCGGTAAGGGCAAGGCCAGCAAGGACGGCGAAGGCGAGGACGATTTCGTCTTCAACCTGTCGCGCGAGGAATTTCTCGACGTCTTTTTCGACGACCTGGCCTTGCCCAACCTGGTCAAGACCCAGCTTGCCCGCATCCATGAGTACAAGAGCCAGCGCGCCGGCTTCACCAACGACGGTACCCCGGCCAACATCAACGTGGTCCGCTCCCTGCGGGGCGCGCTGGGCCGCCGGCTGGCCCTCGGCTCGCCCTACCGCGGCCAGTTACGGGAACTTCAGCAGCAGCTCGAGGAACTGCTTGAGACACGTCCAGAGGATGATCCGGAAGTCCTCAGGCTGAAGGAGGAGATCGGCATCCTGCGCGCCAAGATCGAGGCCATCCCCTTCATCGACACCTTCGACCTGCGTTACAACAACCGGATCAAGGTGCCCAAGCCGACCACCCAGGCCGTGATGTTCTGCATCATGGACGTGTCCGGCTCGATGGACGAGGACAAGAAGGCCACGGCCAAGCGCTTCTTCATGCTGCTCTACCTGTTCCTGACGCGCACCTACGAGCACATCGAAGTGGTATTCATCCGCCACCACACGATCGCCAAGGAAGTGAACGAGGAAGACTTCTTCCACTCCCGGGAGTCTGGCGGCACGGTCGTTTCCAGCGCGCTCGAGATGATGAAGGACATCTTGCACGCCCGTTACCTGAACGGAGCCTGGAACGTATACGGCGCCCAGGCCTCGGACGGCGACAACTGGGAGAACGATTCGCCGCACTGTCGCGAACTGCTCGCCGACACCATCCTGCCCTTCGTCCAGTATTTCGCCTACATCGAGATTACCCCGGGTGAGCCGCAGAACCTGTGGCGGGAATACGAAAAACTGATCGGCACCCACGCCAACTTCGCCATGCAGCACATCGAGGGCCTGCCGGACATCTATCCGGTGTTCCGGGAACTTTTCAAGAAGAAACTCGTATGAGCGCGAAAAGACAAAAACGGAAACAGCCCCTGCCCGCCCCCGGCGAATGGACATTCGAACTGATCGAGGCCTACCACGCCGAGATCGACCGTGTGGCCAGGAACTATGGGCTGGACACCTATCCCACCCAGATCGAGCTGATCACTTCCGAGCAGATGATGGACGCCTACTCGTCGGTAGGCATGCCGGTCAATTACCACCACTGGTCCTTCGGCAAGAGCTTCCTGCAGACGGAGAAGAGCTACCGGCGCGGGCAGATGGGACTGGCCTACGAGATCGTCATCAACTCCAACCCCTGCATCGCGTATCTCATGGAAGAAAACACCATGACGATGCAGGCGCTGGTGATCGCCCACGCGGCCTACGGCCACAACAGCTTCTTCAAGGGCAACTACCTTTTCAAGCAGTGGACCAATGCCGACGCGATCATCGACTACCTGATCTTCGCCCGCAATTACCTCACCGAGTGTGAGGAGCGCTACGGCGAGGAGGAGGTCGAACTGCTGCTCGATTCCTGTCACGCGCTGATGAACGTCGGCGTCGACCGCTACAAGCGCCCCGAAAAGCTGTCCCTCAACAAGGAACTGACCCGCCAGCGGGAACGCGCCGAATACCTGCAGAGCCAGGTCAACGACCTGTGGCGGACGCTACCAACGGCCCACGTCAAAACCCAAGCCGTGGAGGAAAGGCGCTTTCCCTCGGAACCCCAGGAGAACCTGCTCTATTTCATAGAGAAGAACGCACCGCTGCTTGAGCCCTGGCAACGCGAGGTGGTGCGTATCGTCCGCAAGGTTGGACAATACTTCTTCCCGCAGCGCCAGACCCAGGTCATGAACGAAGGCTGGGCCACCTACTGGCATTACACCCTCATCAACACGCTGTACGACGAGGGCCTGCTCGCGGACAACTTCATGCTGGAGTTCCTGCACTCCCACACCAACGTCGTCTATCAACCCAGCTACAACGAACCCTGGTATCACGGCCTCAACCCCTACGCGCTGGGCTTTGCGATGTGGCAGGACATCCGCCGGATCTGCGAAAACCCCACCGACGAGGACCGCTACTGGTTTCCGGACATCGCCGGCAGCGACTGGCGGGAAACCTTCGACTTCGCGATGCGCAACTTCAAGGACGAGAGCTTCATCGCCCAGTTTCTGTCACCCAAGGTCATGCGTGACTTCCGCCTGTTCGCGATCCTGGACGACGACAAGGAGTCCAAGCTCAAGGTGTCCGCGATCCACGACGAGGAAGGTTATCGCCGGGTGCGGGAGATTCTGTCCGACAACTACAACCTGGGCAGCCGCGAACCCAATCTGCAGGTCTGGAATGTGGACCTGCGCGGCGACCGCTCACTGACGTTGCGCCACCAGGCCTATCAACGCCGCCCACTCAGTGGCGATGCGGACGAAGTGCTGAAACACGTCGCCCGCCTGTGGGGTTTCGCAGTGCGCATGGAAGTCGCCCGCGAAGACGGCTCGGTGGAAGTCCTTCACGAGTGCCGCCAGGAAAGGCGCAAGACCGACACCTAAGGCTGGAACGCCCCGGGCACGGCCGGCAAGCCATCCGGCAGTGCCCGGCTCCGGGCAGAATGTACGTACTCTCTACGGGGAACGAGAGGAACACCTTCCAAGCTACCGGGGTCCACCGGCCCAGGGCCGTCCTCCAGCTGGAAGCCGTACGTACCGGGAGCCAGAAACGAATCGGTATCTGCCCTGGAGATCACTCGATTCCCGAACTCGGCGGGGAAGATGACATCGCGCCACGGCAACTGCCCCTCTTGAATACGGCTGCCCGCCTCTCTCAATTGATTTTCGACACACTTCAATCGATTGCAAGTGCGGACCAACAAGTTGTTGAAGGTCCTCACCGCGACACGCTCGGGTGTCCACACCTTCAGGAACTCTCCCCCAGCCGACAGTCCATCCACCAAGGTATTGCTGGAGAGAACGACGCTATTCCGCTCATACGGCAGACCTTCGGCTCCGAAGGCAATCATGCGTTTATTTTCGGTGGCCACCGACTGCTGAATCAGGTTGCCGATCACTATCGCCACGCCACCATTGGGAAACTCCAGTTCATAGCTCGCTCGCCCTCCGTTCTCGTCGGTCAGCCGGTTGTATTCGATCAGACTGAAACGCGCCCGGCTCTTTAGCAGATGGCCGATCAAGCCGTGATGAAAGTAGCTGCCACGGACCTCCAGCCGAGCGATACGCCCTGCGTAAAGCAAGTGACTCAAACGGGGCGTCGCCAGGACACCATGGGAAAACTCCGAGTCCTCGACGATCAGTACCAGGGAATCCCGGTTGGCCGTCAGAATGCCCATTTCGTTGTCGTCGAACAGGCAGTTACGCACCGTCAGCCGCCCCTGCTCGTGGCGGATACCCGAGCCGTTGAGATCCGGCACCCGCGCGCCCCTGAAGACGATGTTCTCGATGAGTACATCGGTGCCACGAACGACCCAGATGCCCTTGCCCTCGGCGCTCTGCCCAGCCGCCACCAAAACCGGGCGGCCTCCGACACCGCGAATCGTCAGGTGAGCTTGGGGCCACACAGCTACCGCCGCATCCCCCTGGTAGTTAGCCGCAACGATTTCCACAACATCACCATCCTTGGCTACTCGCGCGGCCTCGGCGATGCTGCGGATGGACTCATTTGGCCCCACCCGTAACGTTGCCGCCCACCCCACTCCACCGACAAGCCACAGCATCACCGCCAGCACCAACCTCTGCATCACATTCATCCGCACACTCCCATCCTGACCCTCAATCGACGTCCGCCGATTAGAATAGCGAAATGTCCGCCGTAAACTTTCACCAAATCCTCGGCGTTGCCCCTGACGCGACCGCTGCAGAGATCAAGCGCGCCTACAAACGCCTCGCCATGCGCTGGCATCCAGACCGCAATCCAGCGCCTGAAGCCCACGAGGAGTTCCGGCGCGTCCGGGAAGCATTCGAGCGCCTGACGCGCCCAGCGGAGCCCGAGATCGAAGTCGGGGCCGACCACGCTGACGACACGCCCACTGATCCTGCGCCCGCCAAAGGCGAAGATCGCAGAATGGAAGTCGCCGTTGACCTGCTCGAAGCGGCCCGCGGGGGAACAATCTCGATCACTCTCGATGGCCGTGTCGACTGCGACGACTGTGACGGCAGCGGCCAACGCAACTACGGCCGCACCACCATGTGCTCCCATTGTCACGGCAGCGGCCGGGTGCGCGGCAAGACGGGGCTCAAGCCCTGCCCCTACTGCCATGGCAAAGGCTTTACCACCGATCACCGCTGCCCGAGTTGTGATGGACGGGGCTGGCACCCAGCCGAACGCCAGCTCGCGGTCAGCCTGCCCCCGGCAATGCTTCCGGGCGACGAACTACGCATTGCCGGACAAGGCGGAGCGGCTCCCGAAGGCGGCACGCCGGGCGACCTCTACCTGACAATTCGGGCACATCCCCACGCCCTGTTCCGCCTCGACCGGCACGACATCCACGTCACGGTGCCGGTCAGCATCTTCCGGCTCCTCGCTGGTGGCACCATCGAAGCGCCCGACCTCGACGGCCTACGGGAAGTCCTGCTGCCGGAGATGGCTGGCAAACAGCCGATCCGCGTTCCCCAGGCCGGCTTTCCCGGCCGGGGCCGCAGGCATGCCGGCGACCTCGTGATACACCTCGCCCCCCAATACCCTTGCTTCCTGAGCAAGGAACAAAAAGCCATGCTCGAAATGGCAGAACAGGTTCTTCAGCACCAACTCGAATCCCAGAGCCCTGCGCTCGCCCAGTGGAAAGAGATGCTGGAAAACCATCGCTGACTCATCGCCCCAACCCGAATACCTTTCATGCCTCAGAAACACCCGGAACTCCTCGCGCCGGCCGGCTCGCTGGCCATGCTCGACACCGCCTTCGCATTTGGCGCCGACGCCATTTACGCCGGTCAACCGCGCTACTCCCTGCGCGTGCGCAACAACGACTTCGGCGACCTGCCGGTCCTCGCCGACGGCATCCAGCGCGCCCGCACGCTCGGCAAGCGCTTCTACGTGGTTGCCAACATCTACCCCCACGGCGCCAAGATCAAGACCTTCATCAAGGACATCGCGCCGGTCATCGCCCTCAAGCCCGACGCCCTGATCATGTCGGACCCCGGCCTGATCCTGATGGTCCGTGAAAACTTCCCAGACATGCCGATCCACCTGTCGGTTCAGGCCAACACCGTCAACGCCGCCGCCGTGCGCTTCTGGAAGATGGCTGGCATCTCCCGGGTGATCCTGTCCCGCGAACTATCCCTGGACGAGATAGCCAGCATCCGCCAGGACTGTCCCGACACCGAACTGGAGGTCTTCATTCACGGTGCACTGTGCATCGCCTACTCCGGACGCTGCCTGCTGTCGGGCTACTTCAACCATCGGGACCCCAACCAGGGCACCTGCACCAACTCCTGCCGCTGGGACTTCAAGACCCACGAAGCCAAGAGCTGCGGCGCCGGCGATGTCCATCTGCTGGAGGAGCCCCATAAGCGTCCTGGGGAGTACATGCCCATCGAAGAAGACGAACACGGCACCTACATCCTGAACTCCAAGGACTTGCGCGCCATCGAACACGTCCAGCGTCTCACCGAGATCGGCATCGACTCCTTCAAGATCGAAGGCCGCACGAAAAGCCCCTACTACGTTGCACGCACCTGCCAGGCCTATCGCCAGGCTATCGACGACGCCGTGGCCGGCCGCAGCCTCGACCCGGTCTTGCTCGGCCAACTCGAGGGACTCGCCAACCGCGGCTACACTGACGGCTTCTACCAACGCCACACGCCCCACGAAACCCAGAACTACCTGCGCGGCCACTCGGAGTCGAACCGCAGCATCTACGTCGGCGACGTCATCGGCTACGACAGCGAGCGAGGTCTCGCCGAGGTCGCATCCAAGAACGCCTTCGCAGTCGGCGACCGCCTGGAGCTGATCCACCCGAATGGCAATCGGGAAGTCGGCGTCACCCGCCTCCTGACTGCCAATGGCACCGAGATCCAGCGCGTGCCGGGCAGCGACCACCGGGCTTGGCTTCCGCTCCCACCGGACAGTGTCGGCGCTTTCATCGCCCGCTTTCTGTAAGCCCTCGGCAATCTTGCACAAGACACTGAAATAGTTCAGAATGGTCGGCTTCCGGGTGGCCAAATTCACCACCCACGTACTACACAAAGGACCCGCGATGAAAGCCGATACCCATCCTAACTACACCGAAGTGCAAGTGACCTGCTCCTGCGGCCACGTCTTCATGACCCGTTCCACCATGGGCAAGCCCCAATACCACGTGGAAGTCTGCTCCGCCTGCCATCCGTTCTACACTGGCAAGCAGAAGATCGTTGACACCGCTGGCCGTGTCGAGCGCTTCCGTCAGAAGTACGGTTCCGTTCAGCGCCTGGGCTAATTACCGCGTTTCATCGGTAACTCCCGAAAAAAGGCAGCTGCGGCTGCCTTTTTTTATTGCCTGCAACAAAACCGATCTCCCCGCCCCCATGCCCGACGCCAGCTCACGCTTTTCCCTGCCAACCCCACTGCAAGGATGGTCGTTGCTTGCTCTCCTTGCCATTTACCTGCTGGTTGGCACGACGGGACACCTGCCCTGGCGAGGTGACGACCTCACGCACCTCGGCCCTATCCACGCCATCCTTAGCCGCGGCAACTGGCTCCTGCCGGAAATCGCCGGCGAGATCTACCGGGAAAATCCACCGCTGTACTACTGGCTTGGCGCAGGGCTCGCCAAACTGTTTGGCGGCATACTTCCAGTCCATGACGCTGCACGGCTCGCCAGCAGCGTATTCACGGCAGCCACCTTGTACTGGACAGGCCTCGCCGCCCGCCGCATGTACGGCACCAACAGTTTCGCCCCCGCCATCCTGCTTGGACTCGGAGCCCTCGGACTCGTCGTACATGCCCACGAGACCCAGCCCATCCTGGCCCAGCTCGCCGGCATGGCCCTGTGCTACGCGGGCCTGGCCGAACAGACCGAGCGCCCCTGGCGTGCCGCACTCCAGACGGGCGTCGGCAGTGGCATCGCCTTCCTTGCAGGTGGCCTCTCTGGCCTGGTACTCACGACACCGCTGATCCTCCTCAGCCCCGCACTATGCCCTTCCCATCGATGCCGCAATGGCATTCTAGGCACGCTGCTGAGCCTCGGGATCACGGCAACACTCGCAGGCATCTGGCTGGGCGCCGTGGCAATCAACTACCCGGCTGAAATCCCCCTCTGGTGGCGTGACGAATATGCCAGTATCCGCCCCCATCTGGCCAACCTGACCGCTTTCAACAAATTGATCCAGCTACTCGGTTGGTTCTCCTGGCCCCTGTGGCCAATTGCCGGATGGGCTGTGTGGCGCAACCGCCAACAGTTGCGACTGGGCCACCCTCAATTGACGCTACCGATACTGGCAAGCATCCTGGCAATCCTGTTCACGGCACTGACCGGAAGCATTCGCCCGGCCAACATGCTGCCCATTCTGCCGCCACTCTGCTTGCTGGCCGCATTTGGCGTAGAGAGCCTCCGGCGCGGAGCCGCCAATGCGTTCGACTGGTTTGGCGTCATGACCTTCAGCTTCTTCGGCCTGCTGGTATGGCTGGGATGGAGCGCCCTGCACTTTGGCTGGCCTCCGGGGCTGGCGCGTCAGGTGGCGCGGATTGCGCCCGACTTCCCCGAGGAGTCCATCATCGGCGGCGCTGCAGTTGGCTTCATTCTGAGCGCAGCCCTGCTTGCCTTGCCGATTGTGACCCGTCGCGGCCCGATGCGCGGTGCGACCAATTGGGCGCTAGGGCTGACACTGCTCTGGTGCCTGGCTGTGACCCTCTGGCAGCCGTGGTTCGCTTACACCAAGAACTATCAGCCCGTAGCGAACGAACTCGCCAAGGCGCTTGATGGACGCAGCTACAACTGCATCAAGCGCGCCGGCATCGGGGACACTCAACGGGCAGCCCTGGACTACTTCTCGGGTATCCGGACGGTCTCTTACCGACGCCAGGAACAGTGCGATCTCCTGCTCACCTACGCTACGGCAAACAGCTCGCCGAACGTCACCAAGGATGAGTGGAATCCCATCTGGCAACGCCGCCTAGGAGGTGGACGCAAGACGGAGATATTCAAGCTCTACCAACGCAACTGAAGCCTGCAGCGTGACTCGCGCCGTGCGCGTCGCGCCAATCCTGCAAACGACAAGTTGTACCAGCACAACGGCCGTTGTCCGCCGAGACGGTACAAACAATGCGCCAAAGGTGTTGGCCTTCTAGGAATTACTTCGAGGGAGGCGTCTGAACGAAGATCTCGTCCGACTTGGTCAAACCCAATTCAAAGCGGGCACGCTCTTCCACCGCCTCATAACCGGATTTCAGATCGCGCACTTCAGCCTCGAGGCCGGTATTGCGCTGCTCCAGCTTGCGATTGCCCTCCCGCTGGGCGGCAAGCTGCTGCTCGACCTCCCAGACACGCAGCCAGCCGCCCTTGCCAATCCACAAGGGATACTGCAGGACAACTACCAGAAGAACGAGAACAATGGCTGGCCAGCGCATGGGAGACAAGCCCGGCTGCGTTGCACAGCCGGGCAAGAGAAGGATGATTAACGGGAACGCAGGTTGTAAAACGCGGAGAGACCCGGGTAGAAGGCGGTCTCACCGAGATCTTCCTCGATGCGCAGCAGCTGGTTGTATTTGGAGATACGGTCGGAACGGGACAGGGAGCCGGTCTTGATCTGCATCGCGTTGAGGCCAACGGCGATATCGGCAATCGTGGAGTCCTCGGTCTCGCCGGAACGGTGGGAGATCACCGCGGTGTAGCCAGCACGCTTGGCCATCTCGACCGCAGCGAAGGTCTCGGTCAGCGTGCCGATCTGGTTGATCTTGATGAGGATCGAGTTAGCGATGCCCTTGTCGATGCCTTCCTTCAGGATGCGGGTGTTGGTGACGAAAAGGTCGTCGCCGACGATCTGAACGCGCTTGCCCAGACGATCGGTGAGGGTCTTCCAGCCGGCCCAGTCACCTTCGGCCATGCCGTCTTCAATGGAGATGATCGGGAACTTGTCAGCCAGTGTAGCGAGGTAATCGGTGAAGCCTTCGGCGCTGAGGGACAGACCTTCACCCACGAGCTCGTACTTGCCGTTCTTGTAGAACTCGGACGCGGCACAGTCGAGGGCCAGGACGATGTCGCGGCCCGGCTCGTAGCCGGCGTTGGACGTGGCTTCGAGGATCAGGTTGAGGGCTTCTTCGGTACCGGAGACATTGGGGGCGAAACCGCCTTCATCGCCAACGGTGGTCGGGTAGCCCTTCTTGTCGGTGATCTTCTTCAGGTGATGGAAAATCTCCGCGCCGGCACGCAGGGCTTCGCGGAAGCTCTTGGCACCAACCGGCATGATCATGCATTCCTGGATGTCCAGGGAGTTGTTGGCGTGAGCGCCGCCGTTGATGACGTTCATCATCGGCACCGGCAGAGACATGCCACCGGAACCGCCGAAGTAGCGGTACAGGGGCAGGCCAGCCTCTTCTGCAGCAGCCTTGGCCACGGCCATGGAGACAGCCAGCAGTGCATTGGCGCCCAGACGGGACTTGTTGTCGGTGCCGTCGAGGTCGATCAGGGTCTTGTCGATGAAGGCCTGCTCTTCAGCATCAAGGCCGATGAGCGCTTCGGAGATTTCCGTGTTGACGTTTTCGACCGCCTGCAGCACGCCCTTGCCCAGATAGCGACCGGCATCTCCATCGCGCAGCTCGATCGCTTCGCGGGAACCGGTAGAGGCGCCAGACGGAACAGCCGCACGCCCCAGCACGCCGGATTCCAGCAGCACATCGGCTTCTACGGTGGGATTGCCGCGGGAGTCGAGAACTTCACGGGCAATGACATCAACAATGGCGCTCATTAACTTCCTCTCTTATTTACTTTGAATTACTGAATTGAAACCGGTGGCAATGATACCGTCCCGAGCCGGAAAACCGGAAATGACAAAGCAATAATTGCGCTATCAGGCGCGCAGCTCCTCGAAGCCCTGCCCCTTGACGAACGCGTCGATGCCCTTCAGGGTCGCCAGCAGCGCCTTCATCTTAGGCAGCGGCCAGGCATTCGGGCCATCGGAAAACGCCTTGGCGGGGTCAGGATGGGTTTCCATGAAAAGACCAGAGATGCCGACAGCCACCGCCGCCCGCGCCAGCACCGGCACGAATTCGCGCTGCCCGCCCGAGACGGTGCCCTGCCCGCCGGGCAGTTGCACCGAATGGGTCGCATCGAACACCACCGGACAGCCCGTCTCCCGCATGATCGCCAGCGAGCGCATGTCGGACACCAGATTGTTGTAGCCGAAGGATGCACCACGCTCACAGACCATGATGGTGTCCGCCCCACCATTGGCCTCACGTGCCTTATCGACGACGTTCTTCATGTCACCAGGCGCCAGGAACTGGCCCTTCTTGATGTTCACCGGCTTGCCGGACGCCGCCACGGCGTGGATGAAATCCGTCTGGCGGCACAGGAAGGCCGGCGTCTGCAACACATCGACGGCGGCGGCCACGTCGGCAACTTCATGTTCGGCATGCACATCGGTGAGCACAGGCACGCCGACCTTCTCGCGAACTTCGGCCAGGATCGCCAGACCCTGTTCCATCCCCAGCCCCCGGTATGACTTGCCGGAACTGCGGTTGGCCTTGTCGTAGCTGGACTTGTAGATGAATGGAATTGCCAGTTCGGCACAAATCTCCTTCAACTGGGCAGCCGTTTCCAGTGCCATCTCGCGGGACTCGATGACACAGGGGCCGGCGATCAGGAAGAAAGGTTTGTCGAGACCGACATCGAAGCCGCAGAGTTTCATGTGGCGTCCTTTCAGGCAGCGCTCTGATGAGCCAGCGCAGCCTTCACGAAGGCGGTGAACAGCGGGTGGCCGTTACGCGGGTTGGAGGTGAACTCCGGATGGAACTGACAACCGACGAACCACGGATGCACATCTGAAGGCAACTCGATCATCTCGCACAAATCGGTGCCCGGCGCACGGCCGGCAACGCGCAGGCCCTGCTCTTCAAGCTTGGCGAGCAGCGTGTTGTTGACCTCGTAGCGATGACGGTGACGCTCGGTGACATCGGCATTGCCGTAGATCTCGCGGGCCAGGGAGCCTTCGACGAGATTGCAGACCTGACCGCCCAGGCGCATGGTGCCGCCGAGATCGGAATCCTCGCCACGCTTCTCCACCTTGCCGGATGCGTCCAGCCATTCGGTGATCAGGCCAATGACCGGGTAATCGGTGTGTTTGTCGAACTCCGTACTGTGGGCGCCGTTCATGCCGGCCACGTCACGGGCAAACTCAACGACCGCCAGCTGCATGCCGAGACAGATGCCCAGGTAGGGAACCTTGTTCTCGCGGGCGTAGCGGATCGCGGCGATCTTGCCTTCGGTGCCACGCCGGCCGAAGCCGCCCGGCACGAGGATGGCGTCCATGCTCTTGAGCACGCCACAGCCGTCCTTTTCGATGTCTTCGGAGTCGATGTAATGGATGTTCACCTTGCTGAGGGTGTGCATCCCCGCATGGTTGAGCGCCTCGATCAACGACTTGTAGGACTCGGTCAGGTCCACGTACTTGCCCACGAAGGCGACGTCGATGCTGTGCTGCGGGTTCTTCAGCGCGTGGATCAGGCGCTCCCACACCGACAGGTCGGCCGCTCGGGCCAGGATGCCCAGCTTGTGGCAGACGATCTCGTCGAGCATCTGGTCGTGCAGCATGCCCGGAATGCTGTAGATCGAGTCGGCGTCGAGGCACTCGATGACCGCTTCCGGCATCACGTTGCAGAACAGCGCGATCTTGCGGCGCTCGTCGGCCGGCACCGGACGGTCGGCACGGCACAGCAGGATGTCGGGCTGAATGCCGATCTCACGCAGTTCCTTGACGGAGTGCTGGGTCGGCTTGGTCTTCAGCTCGCCGGCCGTCGGGATATAGGGGAGCAGCGTGAGATGGATGAAACAGGTGCCCTGGCGGCCCTCCTCGATGCCCATCTGGCGGATGGCTTCGAGGAACGGCAGGGATTCAATGTCGCCGACGGTACCGCCCACTTCGACGATCGCCACGTCGGCACCTTCGGCGCCACGCTTGACATAGGTCTTGATCTCGTCGGTGATGTGGGGGATGACCTGTACGGTCTTGCCGAGATATTCGCCGCGCCGCTCCTTCTTGATCACCGCCTCGTAGATCTGGCCGGTGGTGAAGTTGTTGCGCTTGCTCATCTTGGCGCTGGTGAAGCGCTCGTAGTGGCCCAGATCCAGATCGGTTTCGGCGCCGTCTTCGGTCACGAAGACTTCACCGTGCTGGAAGGGGCTCATGGTGCCCGGGTCAACGTTGATGTAGGGATCGAGCTTGAGGTGTGTAACCTTGATGCCCCGGGACTCGAGAATCGCCCCGAGAGAGGCGGCGGCAATGCCTTTGCCCAGAGAGGACACGACACCACCGGTAACAAAGACGTATTTGGTCATGACACGGGGGGACTACTGGAAAGGGGAATGATAGCCGATCAGGCCCCTTCTCTTCAATCGGTACCACCGCCCCGCGCCCGGAAACAGGGGGCATAAAGACGTCCGGCGCCCCCTGTTTCCGCCTTGATTTCGCCCCAATCGCTCCTCAATTATCCCGGATGAAATCCTGGTTGATCTCCCGGAACTGGGGCGTCGCGCTCCGCTTCAGCCATTCGAAAGCCACCATTTCCCGGCTCACGATCTCCACCCCGTGGGCACGCATGCGCGCCAGCGCCAGTTCCTTGTCTGGCGGCTTGCGGGAGCCCACCGCGTCGGCCACGACGAAGACCTCCTTGCCCTGCCAACGCAGTTCGAGCACCGTCTGCTGGACACAGACATGGGCCTCGGTGCCGACGACGATCACCTGCCGTCGCGCCTCAACCTCCGTCCCGGCGAGACAGCCGTCCGAAACACATGAAAAATGGGTCTTGTCGACGAAATGCGCCCCGTCCAGCACGGCCTTCAAGGGCGCCGCCGTAAACCCCAGGCCCGCCGGGTATTGCTCCGAAACCACCACCGGCACCCGCAGGCGACGCGCCACACCGGCCAGCCAGATACAATTGGCGAGGATGGCTTCGCCGTCGTGAATCGCCGGGAGCAGCCGCTCCTGCACATCTACGACCAACAGTACAGATTTGTCCGCGGTCATCAGCATGGCGCCCCCCCTCAGGACTGCAGTTCCGGACGATTCCGGAACTGCTCAAGCGCAGCCGGATTGGCCAGGGCTTCGACATTCTTCACCGGCCGGTCATGCACAACCGCCCGCACGGCCAGTTCTACGATCTTGCCGCTCTTGGTGCGCGGAATATCCTCGACCCGCACGATCCTGGCCGGCACGTGGCGCGGCGTGGTGCTGTCACGGATCGTGCGGCGGATGCGGTCGATCAGTCCATCATCCAGCTCCAGCCCTTCCCGCAGCTTGACGAAGAGCACCACCCGCACGTCGGTCGGATTCTCCGGCGGCCAGTCCTGGCCGATCACCAACGCCTCGACCACTTCGTCGAGCTTCTCGACCTGGCGATAGATCTCCGCCGTACCGATACGCACCCCACCCGGATTGAGGGTGGCATCGGAACGCCCGTAGATGACCAAGCCGTCATGGGCGGTGATCTCGGAATAGTCCCCGTGGCACCACACATTGTCGAAACGCTCGAAGTACGCCGCCTTGTACTTGCTGCCATCTCGATCGTTCCAGAAACCGATGGGCATCACTGGGAACGGGCGTACGCACACCAACTCGCCCTTTTCACCGCGCACCGGATGACCGCCATCGTCGAACACATCCACGGCCATCCCGAGGCCCTTGCACTGGATCTCACCCGGCCACACGGGCAACGCCGGATTACCGAGAACGAAGCAGGAAACGATATCCGTTCCGCCCGAGATGGAGGACAGGCACAGATCCGCCTTGATGTCTCGATACACGTACTCGAAGCCCTCTGGTACTAGCGGACTCCCCGTCGAGAACATTGCCCGCAGGTGGCTCAGATCATGGGTTTCCCGGGGCTTGAGGCCGGCCTTGGCAAGCCCGTCGATGAACTTCGCCGACGTGCCGAAATGGGTCATCCCTTCGGCCTGGGCATAGTCGAAGAGAATCGAGCCGTTACCGAGCATCGGCGAACCGTCGTACAGCAGCAGGGTTGCGCCGGACGCCAGCCCCGACACCAGCCAGTTCCACATCATCCAGCCGCAGGTGGTGAAGTAGAAGAGCCGATCGCCGGGTTTCACGTCACCATGCAGGCGATGCTCCTTGATGTGCTGCAACAGCACACCACCGGCGCAATGAACGATGCACTTGGGCACACCGGTCGTGCCCGAGGAATACATGATGAACAGCGGATGGGCAAAGGGCAGCCGTGCAAAAGGGATCTCGGTCACCGCCTGGAATGGCTTGACGAAATCGGGCAGCAGGCGGGCATGGGGCACGTGACTCAGGTCATGCCTGGCATGAACATAGGGCACCACCACCACCCGCTTCACCGAGGGCAGACCGGCGGCGATCTCCGCCAGGCGATCCAGGCAGTCCACCACCTTCCCGTTGTAGTAGTAACCATCGACGGCAATCAGCACCTTGGGCTCAATCTGGCCGAAACGGTCCAGCACACCCTGCACGCCAAAATCCGGCGATGCCGACGAGAAGATCGCGCCGATGCTCGCCGCAGCCAGCATGGCCACCAGGGTTTCCGGCAGATTGGGCATCCATGCCGCGACACGGTCCCCTTCAACCACCCCCATTTCCCGCAGCGCCGCGGCAAAACGGGCCACCTGGCGATACAGGTCGGCATGGGTCAGGCGGTTCTTGACCTTGTCTTCGCCCCAGAACACCAGCGCATCGCTCTCATCACGACTGCGCAGCAGGTTCTCGGCGAAGTTGAGGCGCGCCTCAGGAAACCAGCGCGCACCGGGCATCCGCCCCCCCTCTTCCAGCACCACCGTGCTCTTCTCACCGCGCAACTCGCCAAGCGCCCAGACGGAAGTCCAGAATTCTTCGGGCTCGTCGATCGACCAGGCGTGCAAAGCGGCGTAATCGGGGAGTTTCCGTCCCCAGCGCTGCTCGGCGGATTTTGCAAAGACGGTAATGTTGGCAGCGGCGACCCGCGCCGCATCCGGCACCCACAGCGGGCGATCAGCCGACGTATAGCTCATGATGCCTCTCCTCGTTTTTCTTATGCAGGCCGGATCTGCGTCCAGCCCGTCACGGAACATGCCCGGATCAGCTTACCTTGGCGCGCAGCGCATCCGGAATCGGCACCGACTTGCCAGTACGCGGATCCATCCACACCACCTTGGCGGCGCCCTCCGCATACAGCCTGTCTTCGCCCTCGACATATAATTCGTACCAGGTCATCACGCTACTCCGACCTGGCTCGCCAGCGTAGAGGCGCACGACGACGGTTGCCGGGTAATTCACCGGCACCAGGAAGGTACAACTGGCATTGATGATGACGGCGCCGGCTTCGGCCTCCGGACTCACCGCGTAGCCTTCCCCCTCCAGCCATTCGACCCGGGCCTGCTCGAAGTAGCGGAAATAGACGGTGTTGTTCACATGACCGTAGTAATCCATATCACCCCAGCGCACCGGGATTCGGGTCGTCAGCAACAGCTTGCGCGAAGGGGCTTCTGCGGGGATGTCGGTACTCATGGCTCTTCTGTCTCCGGTTGATTCATTATGGGCTCTAGTGATCCGGGCAGCCAAACCAAGCGGCTCACCGAAATCAGCCGGGTCAATGTAACATACGGCACCGTATGCTGCGAAAGCCCCGTATTTGCTCATTCCGGGATTGCCCGGCGTCTGGCGGGCGAGTTACGCTTCGCGGTTTGCGGTTACACACCACAACAAATCGAATAGCTCTCAGGAGGAGGCAGCAATGGAACGTGATTCCATGGAATTCGACGTCCTGATCGTAGGCGGCGGCCCGGCGGGCTTGTCTGCTGCAATCAGACTCAAGCAACTGGCCGCTGAACGGGGCCAGGACTTTTCGGTGTGCCTGATCGAGAAGGCCGCCGAGATTGGTGCGCATATTCTCTCCGGCGCCGTCATCGATCCGCGCGCCTTGAATGAACTCTTCCCGGACTGGAAGGCGATGGGCGCGCCGCTCAACACGCCGGTCTCGGAAGACCGGGTGATCTTCCTGTCGGAAACCGGTGGGCGCCAGCTCCCCAACGGCCTGCTGCCGGACGCCTTCCACAACGAAGGCAACTACATCGTGCGCCTGGGCAACCTGGCCAAGTGGCTCGGCGAGCAGGCTGAGGCGCTGGGCGTCGAGGTCTATCCGGGCTTTGCCGGCGCCGAATTGCTGTTCGACGACAAGGGTGCGGTGGCCGGCGTGATCACCGGCGACATGGGCGTGCTGAAGGACGGCAGCCAGGGCCCGAACTTCCAGCCCGGCATGGAGCTGCGCGCAAAATACACCTTCTTCGCCGAAGGCTGCCGCGGCCACCTGGGCAAGCAGCTCGAAGCGAAGTACGTGCTACGCGACGGCGTCGATCCGCAGACCTACGGCATCGGTCTCAAGGAGCTTTGGGAGATTCCCGCCGGCCAGCACGTGCCGGGCCTCGTCGTGCATACGGCCGGCTGGCCGATGGATACGGCCACCTACGGCGGCGGCTTCTGCTATCACCTCGAGGACAACCTGGTGTCGGTCGGCTACGTGGTCGGCCTCAACTACACCAACCCCTACCTGTCGCCCTTCGAGGAATTCCAGCGCTACAAGACGCATCCGGAGATCCGCAGATTCCTCGAGGGCGGCAAGCGCCTGGCTTACGGCGCGCGGGCGATTGCCGCCGGCGGCCTGCAGAGCCAGCCCAAGCTGGTCTTCCCGGGCGGAGCGCTGATCGGTGACGATGCAGGCTTCCTCAACGCGGCACGCATCAAGGGCAGCCATGCGGCGATGAAGTCCGGCATGCTGGCCGCCGAAGCGGCCTTCGAGGCCCTCGCCGCCGGCCGCGCCCAGGACGAACTAAGGGCCTTCCCGGAGAGCTTCAAGACCAGCTGGCTGCACGCCGAACTGCACAAGACCCGCAACTTCAAGCCCTACATGAAGAAGGGCCTGTGGCTCGGCTCCTTCCTGTTCGGCGCCGAGCAGAAGCTCTTCGGCGGCAACGTGCCCTGGACCCTGCACAACCACGCCGACCACACGAGCCTGCGACTGGCCGCCGAGTGCCAGCCCATCACCTACCCGAAACCGGACGGCAAGCTGACTTTCGACCGGCTCTCGTCGGTATTCCTGTCCAACACCAACCACGAGGAAGACGAGCCCTGCCACCTGCAGCTCAAGGACGCCTCGGTGCCGATCGCCATCAACCTGGCCAAGTACGACGCCCCCGAGCAGCGTTACTGCCCGGCCGGCGTGTATGAGATCGTGCGCAGCGAAGAGGGCGACAACCCCCACCTGCAGATCAACGCCCAGAACTGCATCCACTGCAAGACCTGCGACATCAAGGACCCCACCCAGAACATCAACTGGGTTGTCCCGCAGGGCGGCGAAGGGCCCATCTATCAGGGAATGTAAGCCCCAACAAAACGGGCAGCTCCAAGCAAAACGGCCAGTGTCTATGACACTGGCCGTTTTTTGTTACCCCTACGGGAGCGAACAGCATTCGCTCCCGTAGATCAGTTGCTTAGCCCACCCACTTGCGTGCGTTGCGGAACATGCGCAACCAGGGTGAATCCTCGCCGAGATCGGCCGGATGCCAACTCATCTGCACGGTACGCGCGGTACGTTCCGGGTGCGGCATCATGATCGTGAAGCGGCCGTCCGGCGTCGTCAGGCCGGTGATACCGGCCGGCGAACCATTCGGATTGAACGGATAACGCTCAGCAATGGCACCAGTGTTGTCCACATAGCGCAGTGCGATCATCGCGTTGTCCTGCGCGTCGATACCCGCGAACACCGCCCGACCTTCACCGTGGGACACGACGATGGGCATGCGGCTGCCAGCCATGCCGGCCAGCAGGATGGACGGACTGTCCTGCACTTCCACCATCACGAAGCGAGCTTCGAACTGCTCGCTTCGGTTGCGATGGAAGCGCGGCCAGGTTTCGGCACCGGGAACAATCTCAGACAGGTTGGACATCATCTGGCAGCCGTTGCAGACACCCAGCGCAAAGGTGTCGTCACGCGTGAAAAAAGTTTCGAACTGCTCGCGCAGCGCCGGGTTGAAGAGGATGGACTTGGCCCAGCCCTGCCCCGCACCCAGCACGTCGCCGTAGGAGAAGCCGCCACAGGCCGCCAACCCCTTGAAGTCGGACAAATGTACGCGGCCAGCCTGCAGGTCGGACATGTGCACATCGAAGGGCGCAAAACCAGCACGCTCGAAAGCCGCCGCCATCTCGGCCTGGGAATTCACGCCTTGCTCGCGCAGGATCGCGATTTTTGGCCGCGCACCGGTGGCAATGAAGGGCGCTGCGATGTCTTCCGCCGGATCGTAGCTCAAGGACACGGACAGGCCAGGATTGGACGAATCCGCCAAAGCGTCGAATTCCTCCTTCGCGCACTCCGCGTCATCACGCAGACGGGCGATCTGGTAGCTGGTCTCGGACCAGGTCTGCAGCAGCTCGGCACGTGGCGCGTTAAACACCAGTTTGGCGTTGCGCCAGAAGCGCAGCTCGTCCCGGTCATTGGGCTCGCCGACGAAGTGATAGCTGAGGCCGGCGGTACGCAGGGCCTCAGTCAGGCGGCTGCGGTCGTCACGGCGGATCTGCACCACAGCACCGAGTTCTTCGGCGAACAGGGACTTGAACAGCATGTCGTTGAAGCGGCCCTTCAGGGAGTCCGGGCGCTTGTCGAGGCCATCCACGTCGTTCATGAATTGGTCGTAGGCCACCGTGTCGAGCATCACCGACAGGCCGCACTTGGACGCGAAGGCCATTTCGCACAGGGTCGCGAACAGACCACCGTCGGCGCGGTCATGGTAGGCCAGGATCAGGTCGTCCTTGCGCCATTGCTGGATCAGCTCGAAGAAGGTCTTCAGCTGAGCTGCATCCACGTCCGGCGCATGCTCGGCCACCGAGTTGTAGGCCTGGGCCAGCACGGAGCCGCCGAGACGGTTCTGGTTGTTGCCCAGATCGATCAGCAACAGTTCGGTTTCCACGCCTTCCGGGAACTGCAGTTGCGGCGTCAGCGTGCGGCGCACGTCCTGCACCGGAGCGAAACCGGTGACGATCAGCGACAGCGGCGACACGACCTGCTTGTCCTCGCCCTCCTCGTTCCAAGCGGTACGCATGGACAGGGAATCCTTGCCCACCGGAATCGCCAGACCAGCCTGTTGGCAGAACTGGGACACGGCCTCGACGGTCTTGTACAGCTTGACGTCCTCACCGCGGTGGCCGGCCGCGGCCATCCAGTTGGCGGACAGTTTCACATCACCCAGCGAACGGATGTCCGCCGCAGCGATGTTGGTGATCGCCTCACCGATGGCCATGCGGCCGGAGGCCGGCGCATCGAGGGTCGCCACCGGCGTACGCTCGCCCATCGCAAAGGCTTCGCCCAGGTAGCCGTGGTAGCTCATGGTGGTCACCGCCACGTCGGCGACGGGGATCTGCCAGGGGCCGACCATCTGGTCGCGGGCGGTCATGCCGCCGACGGAACGGTCGCCGATGGTGATCAGGAAGTTCTTGCTGGCCACCGCCGGCATGCGCAGCACGCGCCGACAGGCATCGGCCAGGTCGATGTCGGTGACGTCGAAGGGCGGCACGAAGACCTGACGGGTGGACACGTTGCGGGTCATCTTCGGCGGCTTGCCGAGGAGCACCTGCATTTCCATGTCCACCGGCTCGTTGTCGAAGTGGCTGTCAGCCACGACCAGATGGCCGTCGTCGGACGCCGTGCCGACCACCGCGTACGGGCAGCGCTCGCGCTCGCAGATCGCCTTGAAGACGTCGAGGCTTTCCGGCGCGATCGCCAGCACGTAACGCTCCTGGGATTCGTTGGACCAGATTTCCCGCGGGCTCATGCCCGGCTCTTCGATATGCACTTCACGCAGTTCGAAGCGCGCACCCAGCTCGGCGGAATCCGCCAGTTCGGGGAAGGCGTTGGAGAGGCCGCCTGCGCCCACGTCGTGGATCGACAGGATCGGGTTGGCCGCGCCCTTCTGCCAGCAGGCGTCGATGACTTCCTGGCAGCGGCGCTGGATTTCCGGGTTGCCGCGCTGCACGGACGCGAAGTCCAGGTCGGCGGTGTTGGTGCCGGTCGCCATCGACGACGCGGCGCCGCCGCCGAGGCCGATGAGCATGCCCGGGCCGCCCAGCTGGATCAACAGCGTGCCGGGGCCGAACTTGATCTTGAAGGACTGCTGGTCCTGAATACAGCCGAGGCCGCCAGCGATCATGATCGGCTTGTGGTAGCCGCGCACCTCGTCCTGCACGCTCTGCTGGAAGGTACGGAAGTAGCCGGTCAGGTTGGGACGGCCGAACTCATTGTTGAATGCCGCGCCGCCCAGCGGGCCCTCGATCATGATGTCCAGCGCCGAGGCGATGCGCTCAGGCTTGCCGTAGGCCTGCTCCCAGGGCTGCTCGAAGCCGGGGATCTCCAGGTTCGACACCGAGAAGCCGGTCAGGCCGGCCTTGGGCTTGGAGCCGCGGCCAGTCGCACCTTCGTCGCGGATCTCGCCGCCGGAACCGGTGGAGGCGCCGGGGAACGGAGAGATCGCCGTCGGGTGGTTATGAGTCTCGACCTTGGCCAGGATATGGGTCAGCTCGTCGTTGTACTTCCAGGCACCGGTCTCGTCCGGGTAGAGTTTGGCGATGGTGGCGCCCTCGATCACCGACGCGTTGTCGGAATAGGCGACGACGGTGCCCTCCGGGTGAGCCTTGTGGGTCTCGCGGATCATGCCGAACAGCGTCTTGTCCATCGGACGGCCGTCGATGACCCAGTCGGCGTTGAAGATCTTGTGGCGGCAGTGCTCGGAGTTCGCCTGGGCGAACATCATCAGCTCGACGTCGGTCGGGTTGCGACCCATCCGCGTGAAATTCTCGACCAGATAGTCGATCTCGTCTTCCGACAGGGCCAGGCCCAGCTCGCTGTTGGCGACGACCAGCGCATCGCGGCCGTTCTCGATGATCGCTACGGTCGTCAGCGGCTGCGGCTCGTAATGGTGGAACAGCGCATGGGCCGCATCCACGTTGTCGAGCACGGACTCCGTCATGCGGTCGTGGATGGCCGGCAGCACCGCGTCGCGATCGGCAGACGACAGTCCTCCACGCAGATCGAAACTGTAGGCGGCGCCCCGCTCGATACGGACGATCTTGTCGAAACCACACTGGCGAGCGATATCGGTCGCCTTCGAGGACCAAGGCGAGATCGTACCGAGACGCGGAGTTACCAGCACCGGGCTGCCAGCTGGGGTTTCCCCCTCCGGGTGGGCGCCAAGCAGATCGACCAGCCGTGCCAGCTCGTCAGCGGCAAGCGGTGCACTGACTTCCACGAAGTACCAGTGTTCGACGGCCAGCCCCTTCAGGCGGGGCAGCGCGCTCTTGACCGATTCGGTCAGGCGGGCAAGACGGGAGCGGGAGACGGCGGGCGCACCGCGCAGCTTGAGAATTTCGGACATGGCAAGGATGGGCGCGAAGTTGAAACCGGCCCGGCTGCAGACAAAAACGCCGCGCCGGACACGAAAAGGTCACAGATTATACCCGAGCCCTCTCGAGGCTCCGACCATCCTTAGCACAGGATTCCCCTACCCGCACCGCCAGCCCCCCCGGGGCCCCGTTGGCACGGAGACCGGGGTCGATAAAATTAGTTGCAAATTACAAATGTGAAAATTCATCGCAGATAGGACGTTTGCGTGTAAAAATTCACGTTTTAAAGCCTACGGGCAGCGACCATGCCTTCTCACCGCGCCTCCCATCAGCCCCTGTCTCCTCGCCTGTTCTGGGTCATCGCGGCTGGATTCGTGCTGTTCGAAAGCACGCTACTCGGGCTCGCTTATCAATACACCCGCAACCAGCATCGGCTGACCGAGCAGTTGGCCCTCGTTCATCAGGGCAGCGCCGTCGCTTGGCAGATGGTTTCATCGCCTTCAAGTGACGCAGCTTCGAAATCCCGGCAGCTCTGGCTCGACTCCATGCTGCGCGCGCTGGAGAGTGGCGGCAACGTTGTCAGCCTGGAGAACACACTGGCGCAGCTTCCTCCCCTGGACAGCCCCAACGCCCGATTGGCTGCCTCAAGGATCCAGACCCATTGGGACGAGTTCACCCGGCTCAACAGACAAGCGCCCGACAGCACCGCGGCACGCGGTGAACTCGCGGCCATGGCCGCCCCCTTCCATGAACTCTCGAACATCCTGAGTCTGGAGCGCAACGAAGCCTCTCAGACAGCCGCAGTAATGGGCCTGATCGCGGTCGCCGCGGGCATCCTGACCTTCATCACCGCCGGTTCGCTGATGTTGCACCAGATCCTGCGCTTCGCCCGCTCGGGGCAGATGCTGCGCTCGATGATGAACCAGATCGGCGCGGGGGTCTGCATCCTGAGCAGCGGCGGCCGCATTGCCGACGCCAACCGTGCCGCGTGCCGCATGCTCGGCCGCCCACGCAAGATGCTGCGCGGCAAGCGCCTGGAGGAAATCCTCACCCTCAACGACGGCGTGTGGACCGGCGATCGGCCGGACGGCCTGCCGATCGCCGTCGAGCGCATTCCGGGGCAGATCAACAGCCACAAGGGGCCGCTCAACATCGTCACGCTGCTGGACGTCACCGCCCGCCACCTGACGACGGAATGCCTTCTGCGCCTGGCACACCACGACCCGCTGACCGGCCTTCCCAACCGAGCCTACCTTGAAAAGCGCTTCAAGGACGAACTCACGGACATCCAGAGCGACATGCTGCTGGGCGTCGCCGTGCTCGACCTGGACGGCTTCAAGCCAGTGAACGACACCTACGGCCACGCCATCGGGGACAGCCTGCTGGTCCAGATCGCCCAGCGCCTGAGTTCCGCACTGCGGATCAGCGACATGCTTGCACGCACGGGCGGCGACGAGTTCGTCGTGCTGTTCCCGGATGTGGGCAGCCGGGAAAGCCTCGCGCAGCTTGGAGAACGCCTGCTGAGCGTATTCAACGACCCCTTCCTGATTGCTGGCCATCGCATCACGATGGGCTGCAGCATCGGACTATCCATCGCACCGGACGACGGCACCGACCAGGACAGCCTGCTGCGGGCCGCCGACGCGGCCATGTACCAGGCAAAGCATGCCGGCAAGCGGCGAGTCCGCCTCACCGCAGTGAAGGGCGCCGGGGCTCCCCTGCCCGCCAGCCCAAGAAGCAGGGTGATCGGGTAAAATGCCGGGTTTTGCTGAGCCCCCGGTCCCTTGCATTACGACGAGTCCGTCCCCGACGCAATCCCCACACCAGGCGCCGCCCTGCCACGCAGCTGGCTGATCGCGCCTGCGGCCGCGCTTGCGGTGCTCGCGCTAGCCTGCGTCGTCGCCGGCAACCAATCGCTCTTCATCACGCTCAATTCTGCCGCCAGCGGCGTTTCACCGTCCCTGTGGTCCGCGCTGTCATTGACGGGCTCCGTGCTCGGCATGCTGGCCCTGCTGGCCCCGACCCTGAAGACGCGCCCCCGCTGGCTGGCCTCAGCGCTGCTAGCCGGCCCACTGGCCCTGGTTTTCAGTGAAGGCGGCAAACGCATTTTCGACATCATGCGTCCGGCCGGCGTGCTTGAATCCGGCAGTTTCAACCTCATCGGTCAGAAACTGTATGTGTACTCCTTTCCGTCCGGCCATGCGACCACCGCCTTCGTCGTGGCGGCGGCGCTGATCTTTGCGTGGCCCGAGGCCAGCACCCGCATGCGCCTCGCCATTCTTGCCACGGCCATATTGATCGCCTTTTCCCGCGTTGCAATGGGTGCCCACTGGCCGCTGGATGTGCTCGTCGGTGCGTGCGGCGGCTGGCTGATTGGCGCCCTAGGCTGCGTCCTTTCGGCGCACTGGCGCTTCTGGGAGCGCCGCGGTGGCGTACGTGCGATGGCCGCCATCGCCCTCGGCAGCAGCCTCGCACTCCTGTTCATCGACCTGGGCTATCCGGCTGTGCACCTGTATCAGATCGGTCTTGCCGCCTGGGGCATCGGTGGCGCAGCCTCGGCCCTCGGCAACGACACGGAGACCCGTTCATGAACGCCAAGCGCCTTATCGCAATTGCCGTATCCATTGGTCTACTGGCCTGGTTGATGGCCGACGGCCGCTGGCGTGGCCTCGGCGACGTGTTCGTGCGCCTCGACATGCCCACACTGATGCTGTGCGCGGGCGGCTTTGGGTTGTCCTATGCCCTTCGCGCGCTGCGGGTGTTCGACGAGTTCCGCGCTCAGGCCGCTGGACGCTTCGGCACCTGCCTGCGCATCGTGCTGATCCACAACGCGATGATCAACGTGGTGCCGTTCCGCGGCGGTGAAGCCGCCTTCCCACTGCTGCTGCGGCAGAACTTCGGCATCGCTCTGCCCCGCGCCATCGCTTCCCTGTTCTGGTTCCGCCTGCAGGACGCATTCGTCGTGATGGCCCTCGCCGCCTTCGTGTGGCCGGGACTTCCGGTCGCGCTCAAGGCTGCCTGCATCCTCGGCGTAATAACGCTGGCCTGGTGGCTGCCGCGCTGGGCGCGGGCGCCTCACGACTGGGCCAATGGCAAGACCTTCACCGCCAAGTTGGCCAAGGTGCGCGACGCCTTCGCCGAGAGCACCCGCCACGCCCGCTACGGCTGGGTGTGGACCATCGCCAACTGGACAGTCAAGCTCGCCGCCCAGGCGGCCCTGCTGGCTGCGCTGCTGCCGGCAGCCATCGACGTGGGCGCGGCCGGCGCCCTTGGCGCCGAACTCGCCGCGATCCTGCCTGTGCAAGGCGTGGCCGGCTTCGGCACCTATGAGGCCGGCGCCGCCGCGGCGCTACTCCCGAGCGGAATCCCTCTCACAGGCGGACTGCAGGTGGCGCTGGCGCTGCACCTCTTCGTCATCGCCTGCTCCGTCACCTCAGGCGCCATCGCCTGGCTCTTCCCGGCCGCAAAGACACCGGAAGCCGCCGCAGCGCCCCGCTCCGACTTACAATCCGCCTCGTCAGCCAACGACGGGGTGAATACCCGATCTGTAAACGAATAAATACTATGACCGCAGCCTCCCAGCTCTCTCCGCTCCCGCCCGCCCAGCCGCAGATCCCGGCCAACCTGCCGCCGCACCGGCTGTCGGTCGTCGTCCCCCTCTACAACGAGGAAGACAACGTGGCGCCGCTGCTCGAGCGCATCCACCTGGCCCTCGGCCCCTATCCCTACCCGTGGGAAGTGGTGATCGTCGATGACGGCAGCTCGGATCGCACCGTGGACAACCTGGAAGCGGCCGCCAAGCATTACGGCCCGCACGTGCGCATCGTCGCGCTGATGCGCAACTTCAAGCAGACCGCCGCGATGCAGGCAGGCCTCGACGCCGCCCGCGGCGACGTGATCGTCACGATGGACGGCGACCTGCAGAACGACCCCATCGACATCCCGCGCATGGTCGGCCGCCTGCTCAACGAGGATCTCGACCTCGTCGCCGGCTGGCGCAAGAACCGCAAGGACGGCATGGTCCTGCGCAAGATCCCGTCGAAGATCGCCAACCGCCTGATCGCCAAAATCACCGGCGTGCACCTGCAGGACTACGGCTGCTCGCTGAAGGCCTTCCGTGGCAGCGCGATCAAGAACGTCCGCCTGTACGGCGAAATGCACCGCTTCATCCCGGCCTGGCTGGCCACCGTGACCACGCCGCGCAAGATCGCCCAGGAAGAGGTCACCCACCACGCGCGCATGTTCGGCCAGTCCAAGTACGGCATCTCGCGGACCTTCCGGGTCATCCTCGACCTGATCTTCGTGTACTTCTTCATGCGCTTCCGCACCCGTCCGGGCCACTTCTTCGGCGGCATCGGCCTGGGCCTGGGCGCGCTGGGCATGGTGATCCTGAGCTACCTGGGTCTACTCAAGCTGTTCACCGGCGCCTCCATCGGCACCCGTCCGCTGCTGTTCGGCGGCTTCTTCCTGGTCATCGCAGGCGTGCAGATGGTCACCTCCGGCGTGCTCGCCGAACTGCTCACCCGCGTCTATTTCGAATCCGGCCAGAGCCAGGCCTATGTAGCGCGGGAAAGCGCCGCCCTGCAGGACGACCAAGGCTGGCGTTCGGCCGGCGCCCAGTAAGCGCCCATGTCGTCGGCCCTTCACACCGCCGGCGGGCGGCTCGCCGGCACGCCCGTCGGCCGCCTGATCCTGCTGCTGCCTCTGATCGCCTTCCTGCTGCGCCTCGACGGCGCACCGCTGTTCGATGTGGATGAAGGCGCCTTCTCCGAGGCGACGCGGGAGATGTTCGAACGCCACGACTTCCTGTTCACCTACCTGAACGGCAGTCCACGCTTCGACAAGCCGATCTTCATCTACTGGCTGCAGTCGGTCGGCTACCTGATCTTCGGCGCCAGTGAATGGGCTTTCCGGCTGCCTTCGGCGCTCGCCGCCATCGTGTGGAGCTACGCCACCTATTTCTTCGCCCGCCGACGTGTAGGCGAAGACGCGGCGCTTATTGCGCTGGCCGTCGCCTGCACGGCCCTCGGCCCCTTCGCCATCGGCCGCGCCGCCACCGCCGATGGCCTGCTCAACTGCCTGCTCGCGCTGACCCTGTTCGACGTCTGGCGCCACCTCGAATGCGGCCAGCGCGCTCCGCTGCTGCGGGCCTTCCTGTGGATGGGCCTGGGCGCCCTGACCAAAGGGCCGGTGGCGCTGATCGTCCCCGGCACAGTCAGCTTCCTGTACTGCGCCAGCCGCGGCGAATGGCTGCGCTGGGCGCGGATGGTCTTCAACCCGCTCGGCTGGCTGATCCTGATAGCCCTCGTCGCGCCCTGGTACGCCTACGCGCTGCACCGCCACGGCCAGGACTTCATCGACGGCTTCATCATCAAACACAACGTCCAGCGCTTCTCCGGGTCGCTGGAGGGCCATGGCGGCAGCGCTTTCTACTACGTGATCGCGGTGCCCTTGCTGCTGCTGCCATGGAGCGGCCTGTTCGTCGTCGCCCTCGGCAAGCTCAAGGCCGGACTCGGCGACCCGCTACAGCGCTTCCTGTGGCTGTGGTTCGGCTTCGTCGTCGCTTTCTTCTCCCTGTCCGGCACCAAGCTGCCCCACTACGTGCTGTACGGCTGCACGCCGCTGTTCATCCTGATCGGCCTGCATGCCGGCACGGCGCGACGGGCCTGGCCGCATTTGCTGGCACCTGGCCTGCTGCTGGCACTGCTGCCGGCGCTTCCTGCGATTTTCGACAAGCTGTCCGCCGGCAAACTGGGTGACGGTTACTACCGCGCCCAACTCAGTCGGGCGCTGGAGGTTGGCAACACCGTCTACCTGGGCCTGACGGCCGCAGCCTTCGTCCTGTGGCTGCTCTATGTGCTGTTCTCCAAAACCTCGCTGGCGCAGCGTCTCGCCGTGACAGCCTCACTCCAGGTCGTGCTGCTGGCTGGACTGGTCGTGCCCTTTGCCGGCGAACTGGCCCAGGGACCGGTGAAAGCCGCCGGACTGAAGGCCCACGAGCTGGGCGGCGACGTGATGTTCTGGAACTTCAGCACCGCCCCGAGCTTCAGCGTCTATCGCCAGGCCGTCACCCTCAAGGGCGATCCCCAGCCCGGCCAGGTCGCGCTGACGCGCATCGACCGCCTACCACCTGAAGTACCGGTGGACGTCCTGTTCCGCCAGGGCGGCGTGGCTCTCATCAAGGTGAAGCCATGAACGAGCGCAGCTATGTCGGCCCACTGGCGCTGATCGCCGCCATCCTCACGGTCTACCGTATCTGGGTGATCGGCCATCTGGGCATCGACCTGTACGTGGACGAGGCCTATTACTGGGGCTGGTCGCAGAACCTGGACTGGGGCTATTTCTCCAAGCCGCCGGTGATCGCCGCGCTGATCGCCGGCAGCACAGCCGTGTTCGGCAACGGCCTGATCGCCATCAAGCTGCCGTCCCTGCTGCTCTACCCGGCGACTGCCTTTGCGCTGTACGCGCTGGGCAGCCGGATGTACTCGCCGAAGGTAGGTTTCTGGGCTGGCCTGTCCTTCATGTCCATGCCGCTGGTGGCGGCACTGGGCCTATTCGTGTCCACCGACGCCCCGCTGCTGCTGTGCTGGACCCTTGCTCTGCTGTTCCTGCTGCGCGCGCTGGACAAAGGCCGCTGGGGTACCTGGCTGGCCTGCGGCGCAGTGATCGGCATCGGCCTGATGTCCAAGTACACGATGGCGGCCTTCCTGCCGTCGGCGCTGCTGCTGATCGCGCTGGACCCGAAACATCGCCGCTGGCTGCTCCGCCCGCAGCCTTGGCTGGCCGTGCTGCTGGCGGTGACGATCCTGTCGCCCAACCTGTACTGGAACTGGACTCACGACTTCCCCACCTTCCGCCATACCGCGGAGATCACCCGCGTCGGCGGCCACGGGGAGCGCGGCTGGCATCCGGGCCAGCTCGGTGAATTCATCGGCGCCCAGTGGCTGTCCTTCGGTCCGCTGCTCGGCGTGCTGCTGGGCATCGCGCTGGTCCGCGGGCGCCGTCTGTGGCGCGATGCGTCCCATCGCACGCTGCTGGTCTTCATCGTGCCGCTGCTGCTGCTCGTCAGCCTGCAGGCTCTGACCGGTCGCGCCAACGGCAACTGGGCCGCTCCGATCTTCGTCGGTGCCTGCCTGCTGGTGCCGGCGGTCTTTCTGCAGCGCGGCCGGCGCTGGCTGATCGCCGGCGTAGCGGTGAACCTCGTCGCCGCGATGCTGGCCTATCACTGGCCGGACATCGCCCGCGCCACCGGCACCGCGCTGACTGCCAAGAACGACCCCTACAAGCGGGCACGGGGCTGGATCCACCTGGCCGACGGCGTCGCCCCGCTGCTGGCCGCCCACCCCGGCAGCATCCTCGTCGGCGAAGACCGGGAGCTGATCGCCCACCTGGTGTACCGCCTGCACCCGGCCGAGTATGCGGCCTGGAATCCCGACCACCTGCCCATCGACCACTACGAGCTCACCACCACGCTGAAGGGCAAGGAAGGGCGCGACATCCTGTACGTCGGCCGCAAGCCGGAAATCCCGGACATCGCAGCCCACTTCGGTGGCAGCGAACTGCTCGGCAAGGTCGTCGTGCCGGTCCACAAGGATTTCAAGCGCGAGGTCTACGTCTTCCTGCTGAAGGACTTCAAGGGCTACTAAGCGCCTGCGGGGCCGGGCGACGCCCAATTCCACAGGGAGCAAGGAAAGCTGGGGCGGCCCGAGACATTTCCCTGGGGGCCGTTACGGCCCCACGCCGGGCTCCACGCCCGGCAGCGCGGCCAGCGGCTCGTCGAGTTGGGCCGCCTCGATCTTCTGGAAGTGGGCGCTGATCTTGCGCGACGAGGTCTGCACGTCCGCCACGTCCTCATTGGCCTGGCGGATGTGGGTGGCCAGCTTCTGCATGCGCTCGTCGAAGCGGTTGAAGTCCTTCGCCAGCTTGCCGAGGGCGTCCTTGATGACGTGGATCTGCTTGCGCGTCTCCACGTCCTTCAGCACTGCCCGCGCAGTGTTGAGCACCGCCATCAGCGTCGTCGGCGAGACGATCCACACCCGGCGCTGCATCGCGTAGGCCACCACCTCCGGGTGGTAGGCATGAATCTCGGCGAACACCGCCTCCGCCGGCACGAACATCACCGCCCCATCCGACGTAACCTCCGGCTGGATGTACTTGTCGGCAATCGCATCCACGTGCTTCTTCACATCGTTGCGGAAAGCCGTCTGCGCCGTACGCCGCTCCAGGTCGCCCGCCTCACCGGCAAACATACGGTGGTAGTTTTCCAGCGGAAACTTCGAATCCACCACTACCATCCCGGTCGGCTCGGGCAGGCGCAGCACACAGTCGGCCCGCGTGCCATTCGGCAGAACGTACTGAAAATCGAAGGATTCCGGCGGCAAGGCGTTGCGCACAAGGGCTTCGAGCTGGACTTCGCCAAAGGCGCCGCGGGAGCGCTTGTCGCCCAGCAACTCCTGCAGGCTCACCACGTTGGTGGTCAGATCGCCGATCTTCTTCTGCGCCTCGTCGATGGTCGCCAGCCGCGCCATCACATTGGTGAAGGTCTCGTTGGTCTTGCGGAAGCCCTCGTCCAGGCGCTGGTTCACGTGGCCGCTGATTGCCTCCAGGCTCTCGCCGACGGTACGGTTCATCGCCTCGATGCTGTGGGTCAGCTGCTGGGACGCGCCACTCAGGCCGCGCTGCAGCAGCTCCCGATCCGCGCGGGCGTGCTCGGACAGGGTCTTGAGGGTCTCGGCCATCATCTCCGTGCGCAGCTTCTCCTGCCCGCTGGCCACCGCAGACGCCAGTTCAGACAGGCGCAGCGCCATCTCTTCCTTCTGCGTGCCGAGCTGGGCCACCAGGGCCAGATGGAGTTGCTGGAGCGCATGGCGGGAGGCCGCCTGCTCGGCATCGAGACGGTCGCGCAGGCGGTCGACTTCACCCGCCAGCATGTCGATCACGCGGTCGCCCCCCGCCGTCGAGGTGGCCTGCAGTTCCCGGACGAACTGCAGCTGCTGGTGGCCGAACAGACCTTCCAGCCGGCTATCGAGATGGGCGATCAGCTGCCCGGCGACTTCGTCCTGCCCCCGGTTGAGACGGGAGATCCGTAAGGCCAGCCAGGCGACGACGGACAGGACGGCGAGGAGGAGTACAAACAGCAGCGGCAGCAAGACAGGAGCGGGTTCTGGATTCATGGCCGGAGTATACCCGGCCATGCCCCCGTCCTCTCCTCAGCTCAGCGCCCGCAGGCTCGCCAGCGGCGGCTGGGACAGCAGGTGCCGGGTGCCGATCCAGCCCGCCACCGTCACCACCGCGCAACCGGCAATGCCGCCGGCCAGCAGCGGCAGCAGGCTCGGCGCATAGGGCAGCTTGAAGACGAAGTGCCCCAGCGCCCAGCCGATGCCCGTCGCCCCGGCACCTGCCAGCACGCCGGCCACCAGCCCGAGCACGGCGAACTCGGCGAGCAGCGCCGAACGCAGCTGGACGTTGCGGGCCCCCAGCGTGCGCAGGATGGCCAGCTCCTTCTCCCGCTCGTCGTGGGTGGACTGCAGCGCGCCGAACAGCACGACCACGCCCGCCACCACCGCAAAGCCGAAGACGAACTGCACCGCCGCGATCAGCTGATCGACCATCGCCTGGATCTGGCCGATCACCGCCGCCACATCGATCACCGTCAGGTTGGGGAAGGCCGCCACCAGCCGGTTGGAGAAATCCAGCTGCCCCGGCGGCAGGTAGAAGCTGGTGATGTAGCTGGCCGGCTGCTGCTCCAGCATGCCCGGCGCGGCGATCACGAAGAAATTCACCCGCATCGAATCCCAGTCCAGCTTGCGCAGGCTGGTGATGCGCGCCTCGCTGCGCACGCCGCCGATCTCGAAAGTCAGCAGGTCGCCCATCGCCAGGCCAAGGGTCTGGGCCAGCCCCTGCTCGACGGAAAACTGCGGTACGCGCTCGTCCCCATGCCAGCGCCCTTCGACGACGCTGTTGCCAGACGGCAGGCGCGAATCGAAGGAGAGGTTGAAGTCCCGGTCCACCAAGCGCTTGGCCCGGTCGTCGGCGTAGTCGTCGGGCCCGACCGGCCGGCCGTTCACCGCCACCAGGCGCCCGCGGATCATCGGCTGCAGCAAGGGCTCGGCGCGGCCGTTGTCCTTGAAGAACTGGCGCAGGGCCGGCAGCTGTTCGGGCTGGATGTTGATCACGAAGCGATTGGGGGCATCCACCGGTGTGGTCTGTTTCCAGCTCGACAACAGGTCGCCGCGCACCAGCGTCAGCAGCAACAGGGCCGTCAGCCCCATGCCGAGGGCCAGCGCCTGCACCAGGCTGGCCACCGGCCGCCGCCGCAGGGAGGCCAGTCCGTAGCGCCAGCCGCTGCTCGCCACTCCGCGCACGCGCCCGAGCCCGCCGATCACAGCCCACGCCACGCCGCCATACACCGCGAAGGCCAGCGCAAAACCACCGACCACCCAGGCCCCGAGCAGCCAGTCCCGCGCGATGCCGACCAGCAGCCCGGCCAGCACCAGCGCACCGAGGGCCCAGGCCAGGCCTTCCCGCGCGGCGATGCCGTCCCATTCGCGCCGCAGCACGCGCAGGGTCGGCACCCGCCCAAGCCTGATCAGCGGCGGCAGCGCGAAGCCCAGCAGCAACAGCAGCGACACCGCAAAGCCATGCAGCACCGGCAGCCAGCCCGGCGCCGGCAACGGGAAGCCGACCAGGCTGCCGAGCAGCTCGTTGAGCGCGAACTGCACCGCGAAACCCAGCCCACAGCCGGCCACGCCCGCCGCCAGGCCGAGCAGCGCGAACTCACCGAGGAACAGGGACAGGAGGCGCACTTGCGTCGCACCGACGCAGCGCATTACCGCACAACCGTCCAGATGACGCTCGACGAAGCGCCGCGTGGCCAAACCGACCGCCACTGCAGCCAGCACCACCGCCAGCATCGCCGCGAAGCGAAGGAAGCGCTCGGCGCGGTCCAGCGTAGTACGCACCTCGGGCCGTGCGTTCTCCACGTTCTCCAGGGTCTCCCCACGCTTGAGACGGGCGCGGGCCCAGTCCTCGAAGGCCTTCACCGGCGCCACATCTCCTGCCACATGCAGCCGGTAGAAGATCCGGCTGCCCGGCTGGACCAGGCCGCTCGCCGGCAGGTCGGCCGCATTCATTACCAGGCGCGGCAACAGGCTGAAGAAATTGGCGCCCCGGTCGGACTCGAAGGACAGCACGGCGCTCATCTTCAGGCGGATCGCCCCCAGGCCGATCATGTCGCCTGGTTTCGCGGAGAGGGCACTGGCCAGCCGTTCGTCCAGCCACAACTCTCCGGCGGCGGGAATGCCCGGCGCCGCCCGGTCGGGCTGATTGAGCCCCGGCGCGATGCGCATCGCCCCGCGCAGCGGATGCCCGTCCTCGACGGCCTTGACGCCCGCCAGCTGGGCGCCCTCACCCAGGCTGGCCATGCTGGTGAAGGTGCTGGAAACCACAGTCTTGAGGCCGCGCCGGCTCGCCTCGGCGCGGTAGGCCGGATCGAGGGCATGGTCGGACACCAGCACCAGATCCCCACCGAGCAGCTGGTTGGCCTCTCGCGCCAAAGCCTGGGCCACGCGGTCGGTAAAGAAGCCGACGCTGGTGAGGCTGGCCACGGCGATGATCAGCGCCGCCAGCAGCAGCCCCAGTTCGCCGGCGCGCAGGTCGCGCCGGAGCATGCGGAATGACAGGAAGAAGGTATTCATGTGGCTTGAGGCAGGGAAGCGGCAAAAAAATTCCGGCCGGGCGAAAAACCAGGGCCGGAATTCTTCGGATTATCCGCGTGGGTCGATGACAGCCCTCCGCTCACCCCGCTTACGCGTCGGACAGCCAGCGCTGCACCAGTCGAACCCAGTAGGCAACGCCGTAGGGAATCGCCTCGTCGTTGAAATCGTAATGGGGATTGTGAAGCGTGCAACCGCCTTCACCGGGCCCGTTGCCAAGCCACACGTAGCAACCGGGCTTCTCCTGCAGGAAGTAGGCGAAATCCTCGGCCCCCATGCTGGGCTTGGGATCCACCGTCACGTTGGCATCGCCGCAGATCTCCTTCGCCACCGCCGCGCAGAACTCAGCCTCCGGCACCGAATTGATCGTCGCCGGGTAGCCGCGCCGGTACTCGAAGCGGATGTCGGCACCAAAGGCTGCGGCGACGCCGGTGCACACTCGCTGCATCGCCTCCTCGACGCGGGCCTCCACCTCGGGCCGGAAGGCCCGCACGGTGCCACATAGCTGCGCCACTTCGGGAATCACGTTGTAGGCGTCGCCGGCATGAAACTGGGTCAGCGACAGCACGGCCGAATCCTGGGGGTCGACGTTGCGCGACACCACCGACTGCAGCGCCTGCACCAGCGCCGCGCCGGTGAGCACCGGGTCGATGCCCTGGTGCGGCATCGCCGCGTGGGCGCCCTGCCCGCGGATCTCGATGTCGAAGCGGTCGGCGCAGGCCATCACCGGGCCACGATGCACGGCGATCTGCCCGACCGGCAGACCCGGCCAGTTGTGCAGGCCGAACACCGCCTCCATCGGGAAGCGCTCGAAGAGACCGTCGGCGATCATCGCCGGCGCCCCGCCCTCGCCCTCCTCGGCTGGCTGGAACAGGAAATAGACCGTCCCGTCGAAGTCGGGATTGCGGATCAGGTAGGCGGCCGCACCCAGCAGCACGGCGGTATGCCCGTCGTGCCCGCACGCATGCATGCGGCCCGGATGGCGGGATTGATGCGTGAAGTCGTTCTTCTCCTGGATCGGCAGCGCGTCCATGTCAGCCCGCAGGCCGATGGCCCGCTGGCTGTTACCGGCCCGCAGCACACCGACCACGCCGGTCTTTCCGATGCCCCTGTGCGTCTCGATGCCCAGCGCCTCCAGGCGCTCGGCGACCAGAGCTGCGGTGCGATGCTCCTCGAAGGCCAGCTCAGGATGGGCGTGGATGTCGCGGCGGAGCGCCGTGATCTCCGGATGGAGGGCCCCCAAATTCTCTAGAAGGTGCATGATGCGTCCCGATGTCCGGCCCAGAGGCCGTGGATCAATCAATGATAGCAGCGGGCTTTGCCCCCGCTCCACCACTCGCCCCCCGCCCCAGCGATGAAACTGTTCTACGCCGACCACTTCGTGCTGCCCCTTCCCGAAGGCCACCGCTTCCCGATGGAAAAATACGCCCGCCTGCGGGCGCGCCTGCTCGCCGACGGTTTGTTCGATGCCGACGACTTCCACGTGCCGGCGGCCGCCAGCGACACCGAGATCCTGCGCGCCCACGATGCCCGCTACCTGCAAAGCGTGGCCCGCGGCACGCTGGACAAGGAGGCCCAGCGACGCATCGGCTTTCCGTGGTCCGAGGCGATGGTCGAACGCTCGCGCCGTTCCGCCGGTGCCACGCTGGCCGCCTGCCGGGCCGCCCTCGCAGAGGGCTGCGCCGCCAATCTGGCCGGCGGTACCCACCACGCCTTCCGCGACCGGGGCGAAGGCTTCTGCGTCTTCAACGATGCCGCCATCGCGGCGCTGGCCATGCGCGCCGAGGGCCGTGTCGAGCGGGTCGCCATCGTCGACTGCGACGTACACCAGGGCAACGGCACCGCGGCGATCCTCGCCAAGCAGCCGGACTGTTTCACCTTCAGCATCCACGGCGCCCTCAACTATCCGTTCGACAAGGAACGCAGCGACCTGGACGTGGACATGCCCGACGGCAGCGGCGATGAAGCTTATCTCGGCGCCCTGCGGCCCGCGCTGGCCGAGGTGTTCCGGCGCGCCGACCCGCAGCTGGTCATCTACCTGGCCGGCGCCGACCCCTTCGAGGACGACCGCTTCGGCCGCCTCAGGCTCAGCAAGGCCGGCCTCGCCGCCCGCGACGAGCTGGTGCTCGGCGAGTGCCGGCGCCGCGGCCTGCCGGTGGCCATCGCGATGGCTGGCGGCTACGCCCGCCAGATCGACGACACGGTGGACATCCACGTCGCCACGGTCAGCACCGCCGCGCACATCTTCCGTGCACGTAAAGCAGCATCGCTATAATCGAGAAAACCCCACCGAGGATTTCCCATGCGTTTCGAAGGCTCCGACAACTACGTCGCCACCCCCGACCTGATGCTGGCCGTCAATGCGGCGATCCGCCTGCAGCGCCCGCTGCTGATCAAGGGCGAGCCCGGCACCGGCAAGACCATGCTCGCCGAGGAAGTCGCCGCCGCCCTCGGCATGCCGCTGCTGCAGTGGCACATCAAGTCCACCACCAAGGCCCAGCAAGGCCTCTACGAATACGACGCGGTGTCCCGCCTGCGCGACTCCCAGCTCGGCGACGACAAGGTGAAGGACATCGGCAACTACATCGTCAAGGGCACCCTGTGGCAGGCCTTCGATGCCGACGAGCCGACCGTGGTGCTGATCGACGAGATCGACAAGGCCGACATCGAATTCCCCAACGACCTGCTGCGCGAACTCGACCGCATGGAGTTCCATGTCTATGAGACCCGCGAGACCGTCAAGGCACGCCACCGCCCCATCGTGTTCATCACCTCCAACAACGAGAAGGAACTGCCGGACGCCTTCCTGCGCCGCTGCTTCTTCCACTACATCAAGTTCCCCGACAGGGACACGATGCAACAGATCGTCGACGTGCACTTCCCCGGCATCAAGCAGGCCCTGCTGAAGGAAGCGCTGGAAGTCTTCTTCGGCCTGCGCGACGTGCCGGGCCTGAAAAAGAAGCCGTCCACGTCCGAGCTGATCGACTGGCTCAAGCTGCTGGTGGCCGAAGAGATTCCGGTGGAAGCCCTGCGCTCGCCCGACCAGAAGGCCGCCATCCCGCCGCTGCACGGCGCCCTGCTGAAGAACGAGCAGGACATGCACCTCTTCGAACGCCTGGTCTACATGGCCCAGCGCAACCGCTGAGCCGGACGCCGCCATGCTCATCGACTTCTTCCTGCACCTCAAGAACCGCAAGCTGCCGGTGTCGACGAAGGAATTCCTGACCCTGCTCGAAGCCCTCGAAGCCGGCCTGGGCGGGCACAGCATGGAAGACTTCTACTTTCTCGCCCGCGCCAGCCTGGTCAAGGACGAAAGCCAGTACGACCGCTTCGACCAGGCCTTCGGCGAGTACTTCAAGGGCATCGAGGCCATCCCTGGCCTGGAAGTGGATCTACCCGAGGAATGGCTGAAGGCCATGGCGACGAAACACCTCAGCCCCGAAGAGAAGGCCAGGCTCGAGAAGCTCGGCTGGGACAAGCTGATGGAGGAGTTCAAGAAGCGCCTGCAGGAGCAGAAAGGGCGCCACCAGGGCGGCTCGAAGTGGGTCGGCACTGGCGGCACGTCGCCCTTCGGCAACAGCGGTTACAACCCGGAAGGCATCCGCGTCGGCGGCGAATCGGCCGGCAACCGCACGGCCATCAAGGTGTGGGATCAGCGGGAATACCGCAACCTGGACGACACCGTCGAACTGGGCACCCGCAACATCAAGGTGGCGCTACGCCGCCTGCGCCGCTTCGCCCGCCTCGGCGCGCCGGACGAACTGGATCTGGACGGCACCATCGCCGCCACCGCCCGCAACGCCGGCTACCTGGATCTGCTGATGCGCCCGGAGCGCCACAACGCAGTGAAGGTACTGATCTTCTTCGACGTGGGCGGCTCGATGGACGACCACGTGAAGGTCTGCGAGGAGCTCTTCTCGGCCTGCCGCACCGAGTTCAAGCACCTGGAGTATTTCTACTTCCACAACTGCGTGTACGACCACGTTTGGCGGGACAGCCGTCGACGCCACTCGGAACGCACGCCGACCCTCGACGTGCTCCACAAATACGGCCCGGAATACAAGCTGATCTTCGTCGGCGACGCGACGATGAGCCCTTATGAGATCCTGCAGCCGGGCGGCTCCATCGAATACAGCAACCCGGAACCCGGCGCGACCTGGCTGCGCCGCCTCGCCGATGCCTATCCCGCGGTCGCCTGGCTCAACCCGGAGCCGGAGCGCATGTGGGACTATCGGCAAACCATCGGCATCGTGCGCCAGCTGCTGGGAGAGCGCATGTTCCCCCTCACGCTGGATGGCCTGACGCGAGCCATCACCCATCTGTCGCGGAAGCAATAGACACCACTTCCGCGCATGCCAGGACCAAGCCGGTCACGGCGCCCGGTAGTTGTCCTGGGTCAGCAGGTCGATGCCGCAGGGTAGTTGCTCGATCCAGTCGAGGAAGCGATTGACCATCACCTTGCCCTCGAATCGGCAACCATGCTGCGGCACGATCATCTCCACGTCCAACTGGCGAACCATGTTCACCCAGAAGCGGCAGATCTTGTTGGAGATCATGTAGCGGCGATGGAAGCCGGCCATGGTAATCACATGGTCGTCGAAATCCCGCACCGGCTCGGCGGCCTGATGGTGGTCGACGAGCGAGGCGCCCATATCCCCCGAAAACAGGATCTTGGCCACTGGATCGTAGAACTGGAAGTTGCCTTCCGAATGCATGAAGTGGGCAGGCACCGCCTTGATCTTGCTCTCGCCGAGCGGGATGTTCATGCCTTCGTCGGGGATGCCGAGGATCCGCGCCGAGTAATCCTTGCCGGTGGTGAAGTGCGGTACAAAACGCGTCCACAGACGGGAGATCATCACCTTGCAATGGGTAGACACCATCCACTTGTTGAGGGAAGCGATGATGTCCGGATCGGCGTGGGTAGCGAAGATGTAGTCCAGCCCCCGCGACGGAAAGAAGCGTTGCATGGACATCAGCAGGCCGTTGTAGGTCATGTTGCCGCCCGGGTCGATCAGCGCACCGTGCTCACCATCGACAATGAGGAACTGGTTGCACTGCACCGCATGGTCGGCTTCCTCGTCCACCAGATCGTAAAAGGCCAGACAGGCATGCTTGCCATTATTGAAGAGTTCGACTGCCATGGGGTGCATTCCGCGTATCAGAAAGATCGATACTTTATCCGAGTCGCCACATGGCGAAAACGTGACAGCAACTTACATTGACCGTCGTCAAAGAAACTTCTCGTCATTCGCACGGCATTGAGGTAGTTTTAGCACTTTCGGATAGTCCAGTCTCCGTCGTGAAACAAGTCATACCCCTACTTTGCGCGACTGTCATCCTGCTCGCACCGGTCGACTACGCGTGGTCCCTCGATACCGGCTTCGCCAGCCGGGCCCCGTCGTCCACCTTGAACAATCAGCAGAACAGCAGCTCGCTGATGGCCCGCAAGAAGCTGCTGGCCATGCGCAAGGGTCCTGGCGCCCAGGCCGGCTTCGGTGGCGTAAATGTGATGAACCGCGAGGGTGTCCGCCCGGAGGACCTGCGTCCCCCATCCGCCACGATGTGCGCCATGCAGGGCATCTCCGGGCATGCCAAGCCCAGCGCCGTCTCACGCCAGGAAGCGTCCGGACGGGTCGTTCTGTCCACCGATCCCTCCAGCCTGAGCGGGCAGAGTGCCGACATCTACAGCGCCTGCGATTCGGCCGGCAAGCGCACCCGTGCCGGCCTCCGGCCGGGCAGCGGATCGCTGCTCGTCGACTCGACAGGAGGGCGGATTGACAATACGGCAACGGCCCGCCTGCCCAACGCCAAGACGAAAAGCATCTACGACGCCAGGACCAACATGCTGGTCGGCACCAAAGCAACAAAGGATCGCACTGCCGGTTTCGCCAACCAGCCCGCCAAGTCCACGTCCCTGTTCGACCCGGTCACCGGCGGCATCAAGCCCCCCAAGGTCATGAGCGCGTACAGCGTCTATCAACAGACGCCCTGACAGACAGTACTGGCCCGTCAGCGCCTGACGGGCCAGTACCAGCTCGGCACACCCTTACGCCCCCCTCCCGCCCCCTGACGGCGGCGGCTGCGCAGGTGGCCGTCCACCGCGGCGATCCACGGCGCCAGATGCATGTCGGCGAGTTCGAGATCGACGAACAGCTCGGGCAGCCGGTAGGCGAACCAGCGATAGGCCGCCAGCAGACGCACGGTGGTTTCCGCCTCCTCCAGCGAGGCACGCCGCGGCGACTGGGGCAAGAAATCCAGCGCAATCGTCTTGCCCTTGTTGGCACCGTAAGCCCAGTCACGCCACACGCCGTCGATCGTCTCGTTCTGTGATGCCATCGGCGCCATCGAGAACACGTGCTTCTGATGCAGGCTGAGGTTTTTCATGCGGTCCAGCTGGGCTGCGCGGGCCAGTTGTTCCTCCGGAATGTGCGGCGTGAAGAAGCCGTCGCCACAGTCCGCGTGGAGCAGGAACAGGGACAACAACGCCTCCAGCCGGCGATCACCCGACATTTCGGCGATCTGCTCCAGGTAGGCCGAGCCCGCCGTGATCTGGAAACCCCTCACCTCCAGCGGTTCCTGCTGGGCTTTCATCAGACTGCTCACCACCCGGTGCTCGGCCGGCGTGAGACCCGCCACGACGCCCTCCTCGTCGTGATGGCCGAAGCGCCCGGCGCGGCCGCCGATCTGCTGCAGCAATGACGGCGACAGGGTTCCCCGCGACGTGCCATCGTACTTTTGCACGGCGGTGAACACGACGCGCCGGATGGGCAGATTGAGCCCCATACCGATGGCGTCTGTGGCGACGAGGATATCCGCATCCCCGCCGGCGAAACGGTGCGCCTCCCGCTCCCGCACCTCCGGCGACAGCGCGCCATAGATGCAAGCCACCGATTTTCCGAGGGCCATCAGATCATCGCGCAGATTGAGTGCATCCCGCCGCGAGAAGACGATGAAGGCGTCGCCGGGCTTGGCGCGCCGCAGCGCGGCCGCCGGATCGTTACCCAGCGCCTGCCCCACCACCAGCGGATGCTTGCGCTGCTTGCGCCGGATCTCCAGCGGCAGACCCAGGCGGGCGGCCAGCGCCGTGATGGCCGGCTCCGCCGACAGAGCCCCGACCAGCCACACCTCGCGGGCATTGGCACCCACCACCGCCTGGGTCCACGCCCAACCGCGATCCGGGTCATCCAGCATCTGGATCTCGTCGACGACCGCCACCTCCACCGCGGTGGAGGAATCCAGCATCTCGATGGTGGACGCCGTCACGCGGCTGCCCTCGACGATGCGGTGCTCCTCGCCGGTGATCAGGGATGCGCTGACGCCGAACTCCTCGTTCAGGCGGGTGAAGGCCTCCAGCGCCAGCAGGCGCAGCGGCCCCAGATACACCCCGGACGAGGCTGTCGCCAGGCGCTCGAAGGCGTCGTGGGTCTTGCCGGAATTGGTGGGCCCCAGCACTGCCACCAGCCGACGTGTGCGCCGGCCAGCCTGGAAGGTGGCCGGATAATCGGACAGCTTCAGCGTCCGCCCGATCTGCTCCGCTAGATCGTGGTGGCGCTGCTTGGCACGCAGATCGTTGAGGGACTGGGCCAGCCCCTTGCCGACCGTGGAAAGATCCAGATCGCCGCCGGACCACAGCTCCTTCAGCTTGCGCAGATTGGCTTGCAGCCCTTCCGCCGCACAGACATCCAGATAGGCGCCGATTTCGATGATCGCTGCTTCCAGCGCGTACTCCAGTTCCGCACCGACCTCCTTGAGCATGGCCTGTTCGAGCGCGTCCCGCACGTCGCCCGGCCGGCGTCGCCAATGGCTCGCCTGGCCCAGGCAGCTCTCTGGTAGATGGCCAAAGACCCGGAACGCGTCACCCCGGATCCGTACGGTCCGGCCCACGGCCAGCCACACCCGGTTACCGCTAAAGGTGCGGGAGAAGCGCAGGGCTTCCGACTGGCTGGCGGGTGCATGCATAAGAATCCTCTCAACGACGCCATCGGTGCATCCGATGGGCAAAACAACGGGGGCGCACATCTTATTCGACCGCCCCTTCCCCGGCACGCCCAAATCCACGGCCGAGGGGAAAATGTTCCACAAGCCGCCTGCCCCGCCCTGGGCCTGTGCTGGAGTAAATCCGCCACTCACGGTAGTGTTGCGCGTTTCCGGCCTCCGCCGGGCATCTTCTTTTACAGGGTAGGCATGTCTTGATGAGCGGTTTGCCACAGCCCCCGCGCCGGAGGCGCCGCGGGACGTTCCTGCCGACATGGGCCCGGCGCCTGCTCGCGCTGTCCTGCGCGGCGCTCACGGCCTGCGCCACCGACCACTTCGATCCGCAGCCCCTGTCTGCCGCCGCAATCGCCGACAGCCATGCAGCCCGCACGCTGAACTCGGCCGATCTGCAGCGCTACCTCCATCAGCACGGCACAGCCCTGCCGCCGGAAAGCTGGAGTCTGGATGCACTGACGCTGGCAGCCTTCTATTACAACCCGGAACTGGAAGCCGCCCGCGCGCAGCTGGCGACGGTGGAGGCCGGTCGTCTCACCGCCGCGCAGCGCCCGAACCCGACTCTGCAACTGCCGCTGCAGGGCACGCTCAATGCCCAGGCCGGCACATCACCCTGGACCCTCGGTTTCGCCCTCGACATTCCCATCGAAACCGATGGCCGTCGCACTTATCGCATCAATCAGGCATCGCAACTCGGCGATGCGGCCCGCTTCAGCTTCGCGGCCTCCGCGTGGAGTGTGCGCAGCCGCCTGCGTTCGGCGCTGCTGGCGCTGTGGCATGCGGAAGCCCGCGAGACCCTGCTACTGCAACAGGCACAGCTCGACCAAGACATGGCCGCACGCTTCGAGCGGCGGCGGGCGCTGGGCGACGTTTCTCCCTGGGAAGCCAGTCAGCAACAGCTTGCGCTGATGCGAACCCAAGGAGAACAACTGGCCGCCCGGCGCCAGGCCGACAACGCCCGCGCCGCCGTGGCCACCACCCTGGGCGTTGGCCTGCCTGCGCTCGACGCGGTAGCGCTGGACCTGTCAGCCTTCGAGCAACCACTCCCGCCCCTGCCCGCCCGCATACTACAAAGGCAGGCGCTGCTGAATCGCGCCGACGTGGCCGCCGCGCTGGCCCAGTTCGAGGCCAGCCAGTCCGCGCTGCAAGTGGAGATTGCCCGCCAGTATCCCAATATCACCCTCGGCCCCGGCTACACCTTCGACCAGGGCGCCCGCCGCCCCGGCTTCACCTTCGGTGGCCTGGAACTACCGCTCTTCAATCGCAACGAGGGCCCCATTGCCGAAGCAAGGGGGCGGCGCCGGGAGGCCGAAGCCCGCATCCATCTGCTGGAAAGCCAGGCCCTGGTAGAGACGGACGCCGCGATGACCGAGTGCCTCGGCGCACAGGAGAGCCTGCGTCAGCGGGAAGCCCAACTCGCCGAACAGGCGCGCCAGCTTTCTCGCCTGCACAAGGCCTTTGCCGCCGGCCAGGAAGACCGCCTGGCCGTGGCACTGGCCGAACGGCTGCAGCTAGCGGCCCGCCTGTCCGTACTCGACGCCCGCCTGCAGGTGCAGAACGCCGTGGGGCGCCTGGAGGATGCCCTGCAACAACCGCTCACCGTGATGGCAGACGACAATCGCAACCTGAAGTGATGATGCCCAACAAGACCCTCAGACGCGCCTCGCTGGTGCTCGTACCGCTACTGGTGATTGGACTCAGCGTGGCCGGATTCCTGCAATCCCGCGCGGAAGAAGGCCGCGAGGCCGAGCAGGAGAGCGCAGCCGTCCCGTCGCGCGTCGCGGTGGAAGATGACTTCACCGTACTGACCCTCGACAAAGCCATGCAGGCACGCAGCGACATCCGGACCGCCGCGCTCATCCCCGCTGGCGCGGGCAGCGGCGCGGAGTTCTACGGCACGGTGGTCGACCTGCAGCCTCTCGCCGAACTGGTCAGCCGCCGTGACGCCGCCGCGGCGGATCTGGCGGCAGCCGACGCGGCCCTCGGAGCCGCCCGCGCCGAACAGACCCGCGTCGAAGCCCTGTATCAGGATGGCGGCACCGCCTCGCTCAAGGTGCTGGAGGCCGCCCGCAGCGCCCTTGCGGCGGCGGACGCCAAGTCACGCGCGTCCCGGGCAAATCTCGGCAACGTCGAAAGCGCGCTGCGCAACCAGTTCGGCACGGTCATCGCCGGTTGGGCCGGCAGCCAGGGAGGCCGGGCGCTCATGCCGCTGCTGGCACGGCGCGAAGCCCTGCTGCGTCTCGTGCCGCCGACGGCCGAGGCGCCGCCGGTGGTCATCATCACCGGCGACGGCATGCCGCCCCTCGAGGCCCGGCGTGTGTCGCCCTCCCCGCAGGCCGATGCCGCCTTCCACGGCCAGGCGCATTTCTATCGCACGACGGCCGACCTGCCCGCAGGCCTGCGCCTGAGCGCCCACGCGCCAGGCGCAGGCGGCGTGCGCATTCCGGGCGACGCCATCGTCTGGTACGGCGGACAGCCATGGGCCTACGTCCGGATTTCCGAGTCTCGTTTCGCGCGACGCCCGGTCGACGCCGGCCAGCCCCGGGACGGCGACTTCGTCGTGACGCACATGTTTACCGCTGGCGAGCAGGTCGTCGTACGCGGCGCGCAGCTGCTGCTGTCCGAGGAGTCGCGGCCGGCGACGGCCGGACAGACGGACAACGACTGACGCCCTCGCCCGTGATGCTGACCGCCCTCATCGATTCCGCCGTGCGCCTGCGTGGCGTGATGGTCGCCCTGGCCTGCCTGCTGCTCGGTTACGGCATCTATGCCCTGAGCCAGTCGCGGCTCGACGTCTTCCCCGAGTTCACACCACCGCTGGTCACCGTGCAGACGGAAGCGCCGGGCCTGTCGGCCGAGCAGGTGGAGCAACTGGTCACCCAGCGCGTCGAGAACGTCCTCGGCGGTGCCAAGGGCCTCGCCTCCATGCGCTCCCAGTCGATCCAGGGCGTCTCCGTCATCACCCTCACCTTCAGCGACTCAACGGATATCTGGCGTGCCCGCCAGTTGGTCAGCGAACAGCTGGCGGCGCTGGCCGGCGAGCTGCCGGCGGGCGTGCGCAGCCCGCGGATGACCGCGCTGAGCTCCGCCACCACCCAGGTACTGGGCATCGGCCTGACATCCGGTTCCAGGTCGCTGATGGAATTGCGCAGCTTTGCCGAGTGGACGCTGAAGCCGCGCCTGCTGGGTCGCCCCGGAGTCTCCGACGTGGGCATCTACGGAGGTGACGTGAAGCAGTACCAGGTTCAGGTGGTGCCGGAGAAGCTCGTGCGCCTCGGGCTGTCGCTGCAGGATGTGGTGGCCGCCGCGCAGCGCGCGACCGGCGTGCGCGGCGCCGGCGTGCTCGACACCGCCAACCAGCGCATCGTCCTCACCACCGAGGCGCAGGCCACCTCAGCGGCGCAGCTGGGCCAGGTTTTGCTGCGGACGCAGAGCGGCAGTGTCGTACGCCTCGCGGATGTGGCCACGGTCGCGCTCGGCAGCGAGGTGCCGTTCAGCGGCGCCAACGTGCAGGGCCGGCCCGGCGTGATCCTGATGGTCAGCAACCAGTACGGTGCCGACACCGTGTCGGTGACCCGCGAGCTCGACGCGGCGCTGGACAGCCTGCGCCCCGTGCTGGCAGCCCAGGACATCGAGCTGCACGCCGACCTGTTCCGTCCGGCCAACTTCATCGTGGCGGCAACGGACCACCTGCGCACGGCCCTGCTGCTCGGCGCCGGCATGGTGGTGCTGGTGCTCTTCCTGTTCCTGTTCAATGTGCGCACCGCCTTCATCTCGGCAACGGCCATTCCCCTGTCGCTGCTGGCCGCCATCGTCGTCCTCCACCACCTGGGCGTGGCGCTCAACACCATGACCCTGGGCGGTCTCGCCCTGGCGCTGGGCGAAGTCGTGGACGACGCCATCATCGACGTGGAGAACATCTACCGGCGCCTGCGCGAGAACCGGCGCCTGGGCTATCCGCTCACAGCGCTGCAGGTGGTCGTGCGCGCCTCCACCGAAGTACGTGGGGCGGTGATCTACGCCACCTTCACCGTCGCCGCGGTCTTCCTGCCGGTCCTGAGCCTGACCGGCGTGGCGGGCCGCCTGTTCGCGCCGCTGGCCCTCGCCTACCTGCTGGCCATCCTGTCGTCCCTCGTCGTGGCACTGACGCTGACGCCGGCCCTGTGCTACCTGCTGCTGGCGGCCCGGGACGAAGACGTGGAGGAGCCCCGCCTCTATGTCTGGCTCAAGGCGCATTACGCCCGGCTGCTCATGCAGGTCGAGGTGCACTGGCGCGCCGTCGTGCTCACCCTGGCCGGCCTGGCGGTGATGGCGCTGGCGACCCTGCCCTTCCTGCGCATGGAGTTCCTGCCGGAATTGCGCGAGGGCCACGTCATCGTGCATATGCGCGCCACGCCCGGCACGTCGCTGCAGGAAGCCCTGCGCATCGGGGCCCAGGTCAGCAAGGCCCTGCTCGAGGTGCCCAACATCCGCAGCGTGGCCCAGCGCGCCGGCCGCACGGCCCGCGGCGTGGATGTGCTGGGCCCGCAGTACAGCGAGTTCGAGGTGGACCTGGTGCCCGGGCTGGACGCAAAGGCCCAGGAGGCAATCCAGACACGCATGCGGGAGATCCTGGCCCAATTCGCCGGCCTCAGCTTCACTTCTGAGACCTTCCTCACCGAGCGCATCCAGGAAACCCTGTCCGGCTACACGGCACCCATCATCCTTAACGTTTTCGGCGCCGACCTGGATGTGCTGGATGGCCTGGCCCGGCAGGCCCAGGCCATCCTCGCCGCCGTTCCGGGCGCCAGCGGCGTAACGCAGCAATCACCGCCGATGCTGCCCCAGCTGTCGGTGCGCCTGCGCCAGGACCAGCTCGCCCGCTGGGGCTTCGCCCCCCTGGACGTACTGGAAGCCATCCAGACCGCCTACCAGGGCACCGACGTGGCCCAGGTGTACGAGGGCAACGCGGTCAGCAACGTCACCGTCGTGCTGGCCGCGGCGGCCCGGCGCAACCCCGCCAGCGTCGGCGATCTGCCGCTGCGCAATGCGGAGGGAATGACGGTTCCGCTGCGCCGGCTGGCCGACATCCGCGAAACGGAAGGGCGCTACCTGATCCTCCACAACGGCGGCCAGCGCCTGCAGACGGTCACCGCCCAGGTCGCCGGACGCACCGTGGAGGAAGTCGTCGCCGACGCCCGACAGCGCCTCAGCGCCGACCTGAAACTGCCGCAGGGCTACTTCCTCGCCTTCGCCGGTGAAGCCCAAGCGCAGGCCCAGGCACGGCAGGATCTGCTGGTCGACTTCGGCGTGGCCGCAGTCGTCATTGGCATTCTGGTCTACCTGGCCTTGAGGAGTACGCGCAGCATGCTGCTGGTGATGACCAACCTGCCCTTCGCACTGGTCGGCGGCCTGGTACTGGCCTTCGCAACAGGCGGCCTGCTCTCCCTCGGCTCACTGGTGGGCTTCGTGACGCTGTTCGGTATCACCCTGCGCAACGCCATCATGCTCATCTCCCATTACCAGTACCTGGTGCGGGAGGAAGGACACGCGTGGAATCTGGAAACCGCGCTGCTCGGCGCCACCGAACGCCTCGCGCCGATCCTGATGACCGCCCTGGTTACCGGCCTCGGCCTCCTGCCCCTGGCCATGCAGAGTGGCGAACCGGGCAACGAGGTGGAGGGACCGATGGCCATCATCATCCTGGGTGGAATCGTCACCTCGACGCTGCTCAACCTGCTCGTGCTGCCAACCCTGGCCTTGCGGTTCGGACGATTCGAGACAGGCGACGCTCATCGACAGTAGCCGGGTTTTCAACTTGAAGCGGACCGTGTGACTCTTCCCAAAAGAACGTCGTCCAGCCACCGTGGAGAAACACAAAAGTCGATCCGCAGGCCGCCATGCTTGAGACTCGAATGCAGAAAAGCAAAAAGCCCTGATTGCTCAGGGCTTTTTGCTTGAAACTGGTCTTGGCGGAGAGTGAGTCCCCCTAAAACCTGTTCAAAGAAGCCCAACGAAATCCAGAACTACGATCTAACTATTTGTTTTATTGTAAATCATAATCCAACACCGTCCAAGCCATACCAACAGAAACCAACCCCTCGTGGCATACTGGATGGCATACCAGCCAAGGAGCTTCCCATGGCCACAATCACCGATACCAAAGCCCGAAACATCAAACCCGACGATCCGGCGATCCCACACGGGAGTATCACCGGCCTCGCTCTACACCCATCGAAAACGAAGGGGCACGGCAAGTGGGTACTGCGCTACGTCAGCCCTATAAACGGCAAGCGCAGGAACGCTGGCCTGGGCTCCTACCCTGAAGTCAGCATCACGGAAGCCGGCAAGCGTGCATCGGCCATGCGCATTGAACTCGCGGACGGAAAGGATCCCCTGGAAGAGAAGGCCAAGATCGAAGAAAAGCCCAAGATCCCGACCTTCAAGGAGGCTGCCGAAATCCTGCACAAGGATCTACTTCCCGGCTGGAAGAACCCCAAGCATGGTCAGCAATGGATCAACACCCTGACCGAGTACGTCTTCCCAAAGCTTGGCGCCAAGTTTCTCCATGAACTTCAACCCGGTGATGTGGCCGAGGTCCTGAGGCCAATCTGGCTCACGAAAGCAGAAACAGCCAGTCGGGTGAAGCAACGCATCCACGCCGTGATGGCCTGGGGCTGGGCGCATGGTCACTGCCAGTCGAACCCTGTCGACGTTGTGGGACACCTTCTTGCGCAGCAACCTGGCAAAGCCATTCGCACCACGCATCACCCAGCCATGCCGTGGCGAGACATTCCGGAGTTCGTTCAGACACACCTGAAACCAGGAAAACGTCCTGATGTGACGCGGACATTACTGGAGTTTCTGATCCTAACAGCCGCCCGATCTGGCGAAGTACGCGGCATGACCTGGGCAGAGGTCGATCGCAAGAACGCGATCTGGACGGTTCCCGGCGAACGGATGAAGGCGAAGGTTCCTCATCGAGTCCCCCTTTCACCTCGTGCCCTGGAAATTCTGGAGGGACAAAAGGGGCAACACGAGACATTGGTTTTCCCGTCACCGCGAGATCAAGTCGAACTCTCCGACATGGCCATCACTTCCCTCCTCCGCCGATTGAAGGCTCAGAGTGACACACCGGGGCGGATTGCCACAGCGCACGGCTTCCGATCCAGTTTCCGGGACTGGTGTAGCGAGCATGGTTACTCCCGTGATCTCGCCGAGCGGTCACTTGCGCACACCATCAAAGATAAGGTTGAGGCGGCATATCACCGCACCGATCTGTTGGAACAACGCAGAGAACTCATAAACACCTGGGCGGCCTATATTTCTGGCGCTCCTTCTCTTGCAGCGGCTTTCGCATCTCATGGCCCCATCCGAAAGTGATGGTTCGCCCCAATAATTAGAGAGTGGCAGCTTCCGCGAAAATCAGGGCGATTCAGATCAGCGGCTAGATCTCGGCCGAAGCGGTCATTCCTCAATGCAATGAGCAATGGCTGCTTTCAACAAGATTCCCGACACACCTATCCGAGGCGAGCCAACAGAGGACAACATCATTACGATTGACGTACACCGTCCTGCAGCTTAGACTCGCGTCCCTAAGGCAAAGAAGCGGATATCAGCGGGATATCAGCGCCAGCAAAGGGGGCAAGGTGAGCATCGCCGTTCATCCGGGTCAAGTATTGGCACGCAAGATAGAGGCCATCGGCATAAGTCCAACTGAACTTGCCCGTCAGCTTCTCGTCCCCCCAAATCGCATCACCCAGATTATCAACGGCAAACGCGGAATAACTGGCGACTCGGCGCTGCGGCTTGCTCACTGGTTCGGCAATGCTCCGGAATTCTGGATGAACCTGCAGGTGCAACATGACCTAAACGAGGCAGCCAAGGAGCTAGGAGGGCAGCTTAAGGAGCTGTCGACCCGACCCGCTCGTCGGTCTGGCAGGTTGCCAAAGCAAGCTCAGGCGGTATAAGGAATGGATACCATGCTGAGTAGAAACGAACCCTTCTCTTACATCCAGATCGATGCCGTGCTGCAAGATCGGAACCTCCGAGCCGCCTTGGCTCGCGAATGCGGCAGCGGTCCGATGGCAGCCTCCGCCCTTAAAGAGGCAACCGTCGCATGAAGTACGCCTACGAAGACCTGAGCGAAGACCAATTTGAAGAGCTTGTCGTGCTGTTATGTAGACGCCTGCTCGGCATGGGCGTACAGGGCTTCGCCAAGGGAGTCGATGGCGGACGTGACGCGAAGTTTGTTGGCACCGCCGAGTTGCTACCAAGCAGGGCTGCACCGTGGAACGGGACGGTCATCGTTCAGGCCAAGCACACGAATGGCTACAACCGTAGTTTTTCGGAGGGCGATTTCTACAATCCGGACTCCCAAAATAGTGTAATCGGCAAAGAGCTGCCGCGTATCCAGAAGCTGCGGGGAGCTAAACAGCTTGACCACTACATGTTGTTCGCAAACCGGCGCCTTACAGGCAACGCGGAGAGCGAAATTCGTTCGCATCTTTCAAAGACATGTGGAATCCCCGAGGCGTCCATCATGCTTTGCGGACTCGAACAACTTGAGAGCTGGCTTAAGACGTTCCCTGATGTACCCTCCCTCGCAGACCTTGATCCGGTTGATTCTCCCTTGATTGTCAGCCCGGACGACCTCTCTGAAGTCGTTCAAGCGCTCGCGCGTCACATGGATGGGGTGGCCGCCACGCTCGACGTTCCCCCAACGCCCCGGACGCACTACGAGACCAAGAACAAGATTAACAACATGAGTGCCGAATACGCCAAGACTCTACGCAGGCTATATTTAAAGGAGACAGCGCAGGTCAAAACGTTTCTCGCGGCTCCTGAGAATACAGAGCTGCTCGAGATGTACGAATCCGTGGTCGAAGAGTTTCAGCTCAAGATCATCGCGAAGCGCAAGGACTATCAGTTCTTTGATGAAGTTATGAACTATCTGTTCGATCTGCTCTTCGCGCGTGATCCCCTGTTGCGGGCTAACAAGCGGTTGACGCGCGTCATGCTCTTCTACATGTATTGGAACTGCGACATCGGGGAGAGCGATGATGCTGCGACCGTCTAAGCACTCGCATCCAGATCGGACCGTCGTGAATATAGCGCTGCTCCTGCTCACGCGGCTGCGCAAGCGCCGCCTTGATAGCTATAGCGCGCTGCGCAGCTATGCTAAGAGGGCCGTCGCCGGTGGAGACGTCCTGTTCTTGCCAGCTCTCAACTTCCTGTTCCTTTTTGGGTTGATTGAGTACCGCCCAAAAACTGACGCCATCGAATATGTGGGGCCACATGAAGCTGTCTAAGCTCTATTGCAACAAGCCCGACCTGTTCGGTCCCATTGACTTCCGGTTGGGCCTGAACGTTGTTCTGGCCGAAATCAGGCTGCCGGAGAACCGCGACAAGGACACGCACAACCTTGGCAAGACTACGCTAGGTCGGATGATCGACTTCTGCTTCTTGGCTGGTCGCGATCCTAAGTTTTTCCTCTTTAAGCATGAGGAGTTGTTCAAGCACTTCGTGTTCTTCCTGGAGATCGAGCTTGCCGATGCATCCTACATAACGGTGCGGCGCGGCGTCGAGGAGGCCACCAAGATCAGTTTCAAGAAGCATGAAGCCTCACATCAGGACTTTACCGAACTTCCTGAAGAAGACTGGGACCACGTCAATCTGCCGTTCGACCGGGCTCGCGAAATGCTCGATGGCTTGCTTGACTGGCGCGCTGTGTCCCCGTGGGACTTCCGCAAGGGCCTTGGCTATCAGCTTCGCAGCCAGGACGACTTTCAGGAAGTCTTTCAACTACGCAGGTTCGCTGGTGCGCACGCTGATTGGAAGCCATACGTCGCCCACATCTTAGGCTTCAACTACAAGCTGATCGCCAAGCACTACGAGAAAGAAGCGCAGCTTGAAGAAAAGAAGGCCACGGCGGAAACAGTAAAGGCCGAACTCGGCGGCTCGGTCGACGATATAGGAAACATAGAGGGCATATTGCTCTTGAAGCAAAAAGACGCCGAAAAGAAGCAGAAGCTCCTTGATGCTTTCGACTTCCGCCAGCAGGACAAGGATCGCACAAAGCAGCTTGTTGATGAGATTGACACCCGCATCGCTGCACTTAACGCGCAGCGGTACTCGCTCAACCAGAGCAAGAAGAAGATTGTCGCATCGCTCGAAGACGATCAAATTCTCTTCAATCCCGAGGAGGCACAGCGCCTCTTCAAGGAGGCGGGTATCTTGTTCTCGGGGCAGATAAAGAGAGACTTCGACCAACTGATCTCGTTCAACCGTGCCATCACAGAGGAACGTCGCGGCTACCTTCAAGAGGATCGAGCCGAAATCGAGGCTGAGCTCAAGAGCATCGGCGCGGAACTGAACACGCTCGGGAAGCGCCGGTCAGACATGCTCGGGTTCCTGAGCGGTACGGACGTGTTCGCCAAGTACAAGCAAGTCACAGATGACCTCGTGACGCTGCGCGCCGACATCGCGACCTTGGAGCGTCAGCGCGGTTTTCTTCGTCGCCTCCAGGAACTCAGGGGAGAGATTCGCTCGCTCTCTGAAGAGTGCACGCATCTTCAGTCGCAGATCGAAGCCAACGTCGAGGCACAAAGTGCTGACAACGATAGCCTCTTCTCCACCATACGTCTCTACTTCAGCGAGATCGTTGAAGACGTGACCGCGCACAAGGCTCTGCTCAATGTGCGCGTGAACGGAGAGGGGCATCTTGATTTCAGGGCCGACATTCTCGATGAAGCCGGCAAGGCTACTAGCGCTGGTCTCGGTCATACCTACCGCAAACTTCTGTGCATCGCGTTCGACCTTGCCGTCCTGCGGGCGCATATTGACGATAAGTTTCCGCGCTTTGTTTATCACGACGGCGTCTTCGAGTCCTTAGACGACCGCAAAAAGGCCAACCTCCTTACGGTCATCCGTGAGTACGCCGATCTCGGCGTCCAGCCCGTCATCACACTGATCGCTTCCGACATGCCGCCAGAGGCTAACGCTAAAGAACCTGTGTTCGCTCCCGACGAGATTGTGCTTTCCCTGCACGACGAGGGGCCTGAAGGCCGTCTTTTCCGCATGAAGACGTGGTAGCTGCAAAGGTGTGACGGACGGGGTGAGGGACCATGTCAGAAACCGCGATGTCGCCAGAAGTAGTTATCCAGGGGCTTATGAAGGGAGCAACCCGGAACGCGCTAAGAAAATCGACGGGCTGTGGGCGCGCTATTGCCGGAACATTTGGGGGGCAGACCACGCTTTCCCACTTCCGTAAACGTGGTCTGCCCCCTATCGCGTTAGCCCTCTAACGAAGTTACTGATCGCGTCGCGCATGCGACTTCTTTTCGAAGAGTTGCGCCACCTTTTTCTCGAAAGTCCAGCCGGCCAACAGCTTTTGTTTTTCCTCAAAATCCGTAAGGTGCGTCCAATAGTCTCTATGGTGTCCACGGTCGGTGGGGCGTCGATTCACATGGCCGCCACATGTTCAGCATCAAGGGGCTTCCTACGCCCCCGGACCAAGTGACCTCGAGCTACACGCTGGAGACCCTGCAGGCCATGATCGATGAAATGCAGCTTCTGCAGAACGATCTGGCGAAACTGGGACGAAGCTACCCTCTAGGAAAGTGCATTTAACGCGGGTCGGCGTGGGTACTGAGCGAGATGGATGGTGACGCCCGCAGGAAGCCTTGGGCATCCGCCACCGCTGTACACCGCAACCAATCGCCCCAGGCATCGTCGGGCAGGATCACCACACTCCGCTTCTCGTCTTCCGGCTTGTGAAAGCGCCGGAACACGGAATCATTGTCGGCGTTGATCGTGAGCATTGAGAACGACCAGGAGGGGGGCCGTCATCTTTTAGGTGGCGCTCCCAGATCCCGGCCGGGCCCATGGGTTTCCCGTCTTCCCTTTCGATGCGCCAGCGGACCGCCTTGCCCGTCTCGTAGCACGGTTCAAAGATCGCATCGGCGGGCATGATGCTGAGGTGCCCATGCTTCCACGCTCGTTACACGTCCTTGCGGAACGCGTCAAGGCGGTCACCATTACCCGGTACGGCGTGGTAGTTGAAATAGCCCTGGACCACGCACCGCAGCCAACGACCCACCACGGGGATCGGTTCGTGCATACGTCACATCAGCGCCTCGCGAATCGCCTTGAGGAAGGCACGAATTCGCTTCGCCGAGGTCAGTCGCTTCAGTTGGAACCGGCCGTTCGACCGGGACTTCCCTCAGCAGTGAGTGACCCCGAGGAAGTCAAACGTTGGCGGCTTTGCAAGCCCTTGCTTGGCGCGCGCTTGGCCCGCGAAGCGACCGAACTGCAGCACGAGCGACTTGTCCTCGTTCAGCGTCTGCCCAAGCTGGGTTTCTATGTCGTCGGCGCTTGCCCATCCATCTGCTGATACATACGGCCCTACTCACGCTCTCCGAGGTAGATGTCTGCACCAAGTTCATCACGCCTGAGCTGGTCTCGGCCGGCAGGGGGCTGCTCACCCAGCCCCGCGAATAAGTCAGCTTCACAAAGGACCGCATCATCGTGCGCCGCAACAAGCCATCCAACGGGAACAAGGGTAAGCGGGCGGACTACATCCTCTAAGGCTAACCCAACAAGTCACCCACCGAGAAATCCTCAGCACAAGCCCTTGACCTGAACCGTCACCACAACAAAAAAGTGAATTACTCAACAAATTTAGAAGTATTTTTTCATATACAACCTCTTCTACCAGAACAAAAAAGATTCGCAATATATAAAAATAGGAAAACAACTCGCAAAACCAA
>JAFEDI010000039.1 GCA_018241725.1 Pseudomonadota bacterium
CGGATTTCTTCACGGATACCGGCACTCTGGCGCTGAAGGCATCATTCGGTGAACCGATACCCGGCGGTGCATCGCTGGAATACATCCTGTTCGGGAATGATCTCAGCGGTCAGTTCGATCCGGACAAGGCGGTGACGGCTCAGGTGCGCTACGATGGTGCTGGCAACACTGAAGGCTGGAGTGCTGCCCTGAGCTATCTGTACTACTCGTATGACTTCAGTCGACCCCGCTCGCTGGGGCGTGATGCTTTCAACTTTTCCTTCCGGGTCATGGCCGCATCACTGCAGTACTCGACGCCGGACTGGCGGATCACGTCGGAGGCCGGCTATGGACAGGCCTTCGACAACATCGATCGCTTCAGTGCTTATCTGCAGGGTGCCTACCGCTTGAGTCCGACGCTGGAATCCTTCCTGCGTTATGACCTGATGATCGTCGACGTGGAGGACCGCTGGGGACATGAATACGAACGCCAGGGCAGGGGACCGGCACACAATCGCTATGCGAAGGATCTGACCTTCGGCATCAACTGGGATCTGAGTCCGGATATCACCGTGCGTGCCGAATGGCATCATGTCGAAGGCACGGGCTGGCTGAGTCCGGCCGAGGTCAATCTGCGCGAGACGGACCGGCGCTGGAATCTCGGCATGCTGGAACTGTCGTTCCGGTTCTGAGCATCGTTTCAGCGTCCGGACTCCGCCATTTCCCTGAGCAGCGCCTGCTGGCGGGCCAGGGAATGGCCGCCGATCACGACGAAACCGGCCAGCACTGCGTCATTCGATTCGAAGCGCAGGATTCGTATTCCGTCCTCGGTGAGTTCCCGCCAGACGCCGGTGAGTGTCGGGGGCGGCGGGCAGGTCACGATCGGGCAGGCGGGCGTCTTGATCGTGACCGGCATCGGCGGCAAGGACATTTCGGTCGGCTTGCCGGTCAGCGTCGAAGCCAGCGCACGCGCGGCCTGCACGGCCGGCATGACGTATGGCCGCACCATGCCGTCGATCTGCGCGCAGTCGCCGAGTGCATGAATGTCTGCGGCTGAAGTGCGAAGCTGACGATCCACGACGATGCCACGTTCACAGATCAGTCCCGCACCGGCTGCCAGAGCGGTCTGTGGCCTGAGGCCGACTGCGGACAGCACGAGATCGGCATCGAGCGTGTCGCCGTCTTCGGTGCTCAGGCGATATCGACCGGCCCGCCTGTCGATGGCCCGGACCCGATGTCCGCAACGCCACTGCACGCCGGTCGCGGCCAGCGCCTCGGCCAGCTGTGTACTCGCGGGTACGGGCAGCAGGCCGGCGAGCGGGCGCGGTGCCGGATCGATCACCGTGACCCGGTATCCGCATGCGGTCAGGTCATTGGCAAACTCGCAGCCGATCAGGCCGGCACCGAGCAGGGCTACATGTCCGGATGCAGGCAGTCGTTCCCGGAAACGGCGGTAATCGTCGAGGTGATTGATCGACAGGACCTCGTCGCTGGCATCGCCCCAGAAATGCAGCCGCACCGGTTCGGCGCCGATCGCGAGCACCAGGGAGCGGTAGTGATACAGCCCGCTGCTGCTCAGCAGCGTGCGCGAGTCCGGATCGATGCGCTCTACGCAGGTGTGCGGCACGATGGTGATGCCGAGTTGCCTCGCCATGTCGGCGCGAGTCGAGGCGATCAACGTCTCCGGGGTCTGCCCACGGGCCAGCGCGTTGGACAGCATCGGCTTCGCATAGAAGTCGGCACGATCGGCAGCGATCAGCGTGATGTCGATCTGCGCATCGCGGCGGCGCAGCTCTCGGGCGAGTCCATACCCGGCGATGCCGGCTCCGACGATGACGATGGGATGCATGTGCCGGGCTCCCGACGCTGTGCTGATCATTCGTTGATATGCCGGGGCGATCCGCGGATCGCCCCGGCAACCCCGGCAGCTTAGGTGAGCGCATGAGGCTGTACGCGGGAGGATGTCTGCGGCACCGGCGTGCAGCAGGGCAGGCAGGGCATCCGGGCGATGGTGAACCGCCGCAAACGGGTGATCAGGTAATTTGTCACCGGCCCTGATCGAGCCGGGCCCGGGCGGCAGGCGTGGCATGCTCCGGCGTCCAGACCGGTGATCGGCACAGTTCGACCTGCATCGCCGTGCCCGCCGGCAGCAGCGGGGCCAGCGCACAATGGACGGCCTCGATGATCGTGGTGCCTGCCGGACAGGCCGGGGTCGTCATCGTCATGCAGATGCGCAGGCGGTCTTCTTCCCTGAAAATGCCATGGACCAGACCGAGTTCGATGATGCTGATGCCGGTTTCGGGGTCGATGACGCGTTCGAGTCGTGCCAGCACCTCGGCATCGGTGGGGCTGCGGACATGCATGGCCGGCCTCAACGGATGAATGCTCGGGAAACAGCCTGCATGCTAGCGTCCCCGGCCCGGCACCCGTTGATGCACAGGGAGTAACCCGGTCGGGCGGCCAGCCGGGGTGGCCACGCATGGGCATGGGGCTGGAGCTTGCCGGAATCATTCGATCAGGTGGTGGCATCGCTGACCGACCGGTCAGCTGAATTCCTCTTCCTGTCCATGATCTACCAGAATGCCGATGCGGCAGACCACCCCCGGCGCCGGACCGGATTCCAGGTATTCCAAATCATTCAGAAAATGACCGTTCTCAAGGAGAACTGAACGATGATCCGCCGCAGCCATCCGCCGGCCTTCCGGCTTGCCACCCTCCTCGGCGCCATGCTGGCCGGTGTGCTCTGGACCGGCCCGGCGATCGCCGATCAGCGCATCCGCTGC
>JAFEDI010000003.1 GCA_018241725.1 Pseudomonadota bacterium
ATCAACGCTTGCGCAGCATCGCGATCACCGGTTCGGTCTCGGGCCGCACGCCACGCCACAGGTGGAAGGATTCGGCCGCCTGGCCGACCAGCATGCCCAGGCCGTCGGCCACGCGCGCCGCGCCCTGCTCGGCGGCGCGCTGCATGAAAGGCGTGGGGCGGTCGCCATAGACCATGTCGTAGGCCAGCGCGCCGGCGCCGTACGTGCCCGCCGGCAGCGACAGGCCCTCTCCGCCCAGGCTGGCCGAGGTGGCGTTGATGACGAGGTCGAAGGCCTGGCTGCCGAGCTCGTCGAAGCGCGCCACGCCCACCTCGCCACGGCCTTCGCACAGCGCCTTCAGCTCGAGCGCCTTCTCCGGCGTGCGGTTGGCGATCACCAGGCAGGCCGGCTGCTCGTTCAGCAGCGGCAGCAGCACCCCACGCGCCGCGCCGCCGGCCCCCAGCAGCAGCACGCGGCGGCCAGCGATGGGCGCGCCCAGGCGGTCGCGGATGTCGCGCACCATGCCCACGCCGTCGGTGTTGTCGCCGAGGATGCCGCCATCGGCCTCGAACTTCAGCGTATTCACCGCCTGCGCATGCCGCGCGCGTTCGGTGAGCCGGTCCGCCAGCTCGAACGCCTGGATCTTGAACGGCACCGTCACGTTCATGCCCTTGCCGCCCTCGCGCATGAACTGCCGCACGCAGGTCTCGAAGCCGTCCAGCGGGCCGAGGATGGCGTCGTAGCGCATGTCCTGCCCGGTCTGCTGCGCGAATGCTGCGTGGATGAGAGGCGACTTGGAGTGCGAAATGGGGTTGCCGATGACGGCGTAGCGGTCGGTCATGGTTTGGGGCAAGGACAAGAAACTTGCTCAGAGTGTCCCAAATGCATGACTCTGCGCAAGGGCTCACCTTGACGCCTGACGTTTCACCCGCAGCCAGAGCGCTCAGGAACCGCGTCAGCGCGGTGCCGCACTGCCGGAACCGACACGGACCGGCACAGCGTGATCAAGGCACTTCGACATGTAGCTTCACGCCCAACGCCCGCATCACTTTCATGATCGTGGAAAACTCAGGGTTGCCTTCGGCCGACAAAGCCTTGTACAGCCCTTCGCGCGCCAGCCCGGTGTCACGCGCCAATTGACTCATTCCCCTTGCGCGCGCGACATCTCCAAGCGCGGCGCGGATCCGGCTGCCGTCGCCGGGATCCTCTTCGATGTAGGCGTCCAGGTACAACGCGATACTCTGACCGGTCTTGAACTGCTCGATCCCATCGGATTCGTTGAGCTTCAGTCCGTTGGCAGCCATTGTCGATGCAGTCTCACGCTGCACGGCCATGAGTCACCTCTACCGGCAACATCCCCGAGGCGCGCGCATCCAGCACCACCACCTCGACGGCCGTACCGTCTGCGGCATAGCTGACGTGCGTGTTCCAGTCTTGCGACACCTCGCGCGCAATCGGCTTCTCGGAAAGCCGGATCACGAGGATGTCATCGTCGTCGTAGTATGTGGTCCGCATGGAATCAGCCCTCCTGCTCGAAATGATGCATCACCGTCTTCACCACCACGGCGTCTTCGAGAACCAGCACCGCGCACACAAGATTGTCATTGCGCTCGGGAAAGTGCCGATAAGCCCATAGGTGCGTCGTGTCCTTGTAGCGCAACTCGCCCCGGTCGATCACTGCCACCAAGTCCGCATCGCTGATGGCGCGCTCTGCCATACGCTTTGCAGCATGGCAGGTAATGACCACTGGGCGATTGAAGCGGATTGAGACCATTGATTGAAGTGTAAGTCATGGATTACACCAATTCAACTGCGCCATCCGCCGCCCCATAGGAGGCCTTTCGGCGCCCGCCTCTCGGCTCATCTCCCACAAAGCGCATCAACCTGCTGATCAACGCGGCTGCACGCGATCCGTTTGCAGGCATCGGCAAGCCGGAGCCGCTGCGTGGCGATCTCTCCGGCTACTGGTCACGCCACATCGACGACGTGAATCGCCTGATCTATCGGGCAAACGACCGCGAGCTTGTGCTCATCGCCTGCCGCTTCCACTACAACTGACCAAGGCGCGCCTCCCCCGAAGCACGCCAAGGCGCCCAGCCGCTCCAACCAGAACCGCCCACTTCCACACCCACCCTCGCCGGATGGACCAGCCCCCAAGAAGCAAAAACGGGCACCGAAGTGCCCGTTTTCTTTACACCGCAAGCTACACCAGATCAGAACACGTGGCGCAGGCCCAGGTTGAAGCCGCGCTGGTAGCCGCCGCCAGGGTTGGAGGCATCGCCGACGGAAGCGCTCAGATCTGCGTTGCCCTTAGCTGCGTCCTTGTTGTTGATGTCCGAGTAGGCGGTGTAGATCGAGGTACGCTTGGACAGCGAATGCACGTAACCGATTGCCCACTGGTTCGACTTGGCATCGTCGTTCGTGCCGTAGAATTTCTCCGCGCCGTTCGTAAGCTCGGACTTGCGCTGAGCGTACGAAACGAGAACCTTGCCGGCTGCTCCAACCGGAACGGTCGCGCCAAGCAGCCACTGCGTGCTCTTCTTGAAGGCCGGATTGAGGAGGTAATCGCCCAGGGCGTCATCACCCTTGCGCTGGCCGAACATGGCCGACAGCTTCACGACACCCAAGTCATAGCTAGCACCGATATCCCAAACCTTGACCTTGTCGCCATCGGCAGCGTTGAGGGCGGCACTTTCAAGCTTGGCCTGATGATAGTTCAGACCAACAGCGAGGGGGCCATTGACGTAGTTCGGATTGATCGCAAAGACGCGAACATCGCCAGCACCGGCAACAAGACCCGTTGTGCCACCAAGACCAC
>JAFEDI010000040.1 GCA_018241725.1 Pseudomonadota bacterium
TAAGGATCCGAATTCGGCGTATGGCGTGACCGTGCCAGATGTTCCAGGGTGCTTCTCTTTTGGAGATACACTCGATGAAGCAGTTAAAAATACAAAGGAAGCCGTTCTTGGGCACTTGGAGATATTGCTTGAGGAAGGCGATGAAGTGGCACTGGAGCCGTCAACGTTAGAGGATCTAGTAGCGAAGGAAGAGTATCAGGGCGCTGTTTGGGTGATGTTGGACATCGACCTTTCCGCACTGGATAGCAAGCCCGAGCGGGTGAATATCAGCCTTCCGAAGTTTGTTCTTCGGCGCATTGACGATTACGCAAAAGCAAATAAAGAAACCCGTAGTGGTTTCCTCGTTCGGGCGGCCCTCGCGGCCATGCACTGATCGAGAGAAGTTACATTGCACAGGGAATCACTCTCTCAAAACCCGCCCTCATGGGCGGGTTTTTTATTGCCCGGCGCCTGCGTTCTGCCTCCACTCCTGGCGTGTTCCTACCTGGTGAGGAGGTTGGCGTCGCTCTCGCCGAGCTGGTCCAGGTGAGCCGGTAAGCGCCTAATCCGGGATCTCGGTCGCCTTGATCTCGAATTCCAGCCGCTGGCTGTAGCCGGCGTCGCCGCTGATCGTGTTGACCACCCGCGTGATGATCCAGTCGGTGCTGTCGATCTGAGGCTTGAAGCCGCTGACGGTGGCCGGCGTCTCGGGGAAGAGTTCGGGCCGGCCTTCGGCCAGGGTGAGGCTGAAGGTGGCGACGCCGCGCTGCAGGCGGCGCCACTCGGCCCGGGCGGCGCGCTGGGCGTTGGCCTTGCTGGCGTAGACGTGGCGCAGGGTCTTGACGTTGTCGTCGCTGCGTTCGAACGCGCTCTCGCTGCCGATGCCGGTGGCGGATTTGCCGGCGGCCTTCTCGGCGTCTTTGGCTGCGGTTTTCTTGGCGGCCTTGCGCTGGGCGTCGTCGTCGGCCTGGCCGTGGGCAACCTCCCCACTGACGCCGAGGTTGCGGTCGTTGTACTTGGCCTTGACGCCGACGTACGCGGCCTTCTGGGCCGGGTTGGCCTTGAGCTTCTTCCAGGCGACCCGGGCCGCGCGCTGCGCCTTGCCGCGGGTGGAGAAGGCGCCGGGGAGGGCTTTGTACTGGCCGGCCGGTGTGCTGGTGGCGGGCTTTGCCTGTGCGCCGCGCTCGGCACCGTCTTCGGTGTCGCCCCAGATGACTTCGCCCTTCAGCGCCTGGTTCACATCGTGGTACAGGGCGCGGACGGCCTTGTAGGTCTGGCGGTCGGCGATGGTGAATTGGTGATGGTCGCCGCTCTTGCGGGTGATCGTCACGGGCGGCAGGCGCTTTCCGCTGGCTGATTCGCCGCTGGCGGTGGGGACGAAGAGCAGGCGGCCGTCTTTCACCGTGGCAATCGCATCGTGCAGGCCAGCGAGCCGCGTGAGGAAGTTGGCCGACGACTCGTTGGTCTGGTCCAGGTGATCGACGGCCAGCGTGGCCAGGCTGGCGTGGACGAGCGGGATCAGGTCGTTTTCGGAGGCGATGGTCTCGACGATGGTGCCGACCGTGGTGTCGTGCCAGGAGCGCTCGCGCTGCGTTGTGAGGCCGGCGCGCAGGTCGGCGCTGCGGGCACGGATGCTGAGCACGTCCGGCGTGCCGGTGTGGGCGACTTCATCGACCGTGTAGCTGCCCTTGGCCACGAGGCCGGATTGCTGCCAGCCCAGGGACACGACCAGGACGGCGCCGCGGGCGGGCAGATCGAGCGCGCCGTCGCTGTCGTCGAGGTCGATTTCGACCAGGTCGGCTTCGAAGCCGCGGTTGTCGGTGTGGGTGAGCTGGATGAGGCGCGGGCGGATCTGCGCGGTGATGTCCTTGCCGTCCACATCGACCCGGAACGCGACGCTGGGGTGGTAGAGGCTCAGGCTCATTTGAGGTCGAGCACTTCGAGCAGCTGCTTGGTAGCCGTGCCGAGCAGGCTGGGGTCGTCATCGACGCGGGCGAGCTTGAGGGTGAACTCGATCCGGCGCGGCGCACCATCGGGGAAGAATGCGGTGTGTGTGGTCGCCTGTTCCTCCACGACGAAGAGCCCGTAGAAAAGCCCGGTGCCTTCGATCAGCGGCCATGCGAGGCCCTCGTCGGCCATGGCCTCCAGGGCTGCCAGGCTGAGCTTGCCGCCGGTGAGCTCCGGATACAGCACGCCGGACAGCGTGATGATCTCGTCGCCGCGGCCGGCGAACTGGCGGGCCGGCCGGGCGCCGACGCGGCTGTTGCTGGGGTGGCGCCATTGCAGCTGACGCTGCAGCTGCTGGTACGGAACGGTGTGGAGGCCGAAGACGAAGAGGCCGAGGGCCATCATCATCGAGACTTGAGGGAGGCCGTACATGGGTTACTCCAGATCACGCAGCCGGCTGCGCTGCTGTGTCGAGCGGCCGGCCTCGATGCGCTCAATCTCTCGCGCGACGAGCGCAGCCAGCGCGGGGCCATCGGCGCCGGCAGGCGCATTGATGGTGATGTTGTAGGTGACGTTGGATGGGGTGGCAGCGGCGCCCTGTCCATCTGCAGACCGTCGGTTGCCGCCGAGGGGCTGCGGCTGCTCCAGGGGCTGGTATTGATCGCTGATCTGGCGCACCGCGGCGAGCGGCTCGGGGAGCGAGAGGGCCTGGTGCTTGTCGCTGACCAGGCGCGTGGCATCGAGCGGGCTGGGGAGGGTGGCCGATGCGATGCGGTCGAACACATTGCGGAGCACCGCGAGCGGGTCGGGCAGGGCGGTGGCCTGATGGGCGTCGGTGATCTGCCGTTCGCCGGCTTCCGGCGCTGGTAGCGGCCCGGCCTGCAGGCGGTCGAACACGTTGCGGAGCACCGCGAGCGGGGCAGGCAGGGTGCTGGCCTGGTGGGCGTCGGTGATCTGCCGTTCGCCCGGTGTCGGCGCCGGTAGCGGTCCGGATCGCAGGCGGTCGAACACGTCGCGGAGCACGGCGAGCGGGCTGGGCAGCGCAATCGCGCGGTAGGTATCGACCACCTGGCGGACCACGGCCGCAGGCGGCTGCAGGGCGGCGGCTTGATGGGTGTCGGTTACCTGGCGGGTGACGTCCGGCACTGCTGGCTGCTGGGGCAGCGCCAGTGCCAGTGCAGGCTGGCCGATGGCCATGGCGGCACCGACGATGGCGAGCTTCTTGGCGAGCGCGGCGAGTGTGGCCAGCGGGCCGTCTGCATGGGCAGCCAGGCCCTGCTCGAAGCCGGCCATGGTGTGCATGCCGAGCTCGGCGAAAACTCGTGACGGTGAGTGGATGCCGAGCTTTTGCTTGAGCCAGGTCACGGCGCCATCCGCCGCGCCGGTGACGGTCTGGCGCAGGGCTTCCATGCGGCTGGTAATGCCGCCGATCAGCCCGTTGATCATCTCGGCGCCGGCGCTGCTCATGCGGCCGGGCACGGTCTGCACCCACGCGACTGCATCGCCGATGCCGCCCTTGATCTTCTGCACCAGGTCGTACGTGGAGGCGCCGAGGGTCGTTTCGTAGCCGAGCAGCTTGGAAAGCGCCCAGTCGATCCCTTTTGACAGCAGCGTGCCGGCGGCGTAGCCGAGTGCAAACGCCGCGGTGACCTTGCCGACGGGGCCGAGGATGGCCCATAGCTTTCCTGCGATTCCACCCAGGGCGACAGCGATGGGGCCGCCGCTGAGGCCAAGGGTTGTGAGCGCGAACTTCGCGGTGGCCAGCGGTACCAGGATGGCGCCGGCGGCGATGCTGAGGGCACCGATGACCGTGAGCAGCAGGGCCAGCCATTTGACGGTGCTCATCAGCCCGGCGGCGAGCTGGGGGTTTTCTGCGGCCCAGGTGCGGACGCCCTGGACGATGGAGAGAGTGCGCTCCAGGGTCTCGACGAGCGCCGGCTTGAGCGACTTGCCGAGGTCGGTGGACAGGTTGGTCAGTACGTTCTGCGCGGCCTGGGCGCGGGCGTCGATGGTGTTGCCGCGGGTATCGGCTTCGCGTTGCATCGAGCCGCGGGCCTTCTGATCCTGGACCAGGGCCAGCTGGCGACGGTATTCGTCCAGGTTGGCGGCCAGCTTGGCGGCATCGTCGCCGTATTCCTTGCCGAACAGCCGTGTGGCGACTTCGAGCTGCTTGTCGCTTGCAAGCGCTTTGATCTTCTCCAGGACCTTAATGATGGTCTCGGTGGGCGCCGTGGCCATGCTCTTCTGTAGCTGCTTGCCGTTCAGGCCGAGCATGGACAGCCCGCCGTTGAACTTCTTGCTCTGCAGGTCCGCGATGGAGAGTTCGCGGATCATCGCGTTCGATGCGCTGGCGGCAACTTCCGGGGCTGCGCCGAGGCTGAGGAAGGTCGATCCGAGGGCTGCGGCTTCCTTGAAGTTCATCTTCACGCTGTCGGCGGTACCGGCGATGCGCTTCATGACGTCGATGATGTCGCCGCCCTTGGAGAGGGCATTGTCGTCGAGCCAGTTGATGGTGTCGCCGAGCGCCGTGATGTCCTTGATCGGCACTTTGTACAGCTGGCTGATCTTGCCGATGTCCTCGCCGATCTTGTCGACCGGGAGGTCGAAAGCGGTGGCGGTGATGGCCGTGGTCTCGGCGTAGATCAGCAGGTTTTCCTTGCCCTGGATGCCCATGCGGGCACCGGCCTCGACGATCTTGGCAATCTCGTTGGCCGTCTTGCCGATATTCGGGCGCTCGGCCAGCGCCTTGATCGCGTCGCCCATCTCCCAGTACAGCGCGGTCATCTTGCCGGCGCTGTCCTTGGCGCCATCGACCTGACGGGCGACGCCGAGCATGGCGGTTTCGAAGGCGGCGAAGTCTTTTCCGGCTTTGGCGACGGGCAGCCCGACGGCGGCGCCACCGGCCATCATGCCGGCGCCGGTGACGGCCAGCTTGCCTGCCAGCTCCTTGGACTTGATGAGATCCGCCTGGGCGGCTTTGAGGCGCCGCATCTTCTGGTTTTCGGCATCGAGCGCGGCCTGCAGCTGGCGGCTGCGGTTGACTGCCTCGGCGCTGGCGCTGGCGAGGTTGCGGCGCTGTTCGGCCAGGTTGCGGGTATCGACGCCGGCGGCCTTGAGCTTTTCGAACATGGCCTGCTCGGTGGTGGCCAGGGCCTGGTGCTTGGCCCGTAGCTCTTCGGATCGGCGGGTGAGATTGGCGAGCTCGGCCGCCTGCGCCTTTGTCGGCGCGCCGGCCTTGGCGATGGCGGCGCTGAGCGTGTCGATCTCGCGGCGGGTCTTGCTGAAGGTGTTGGCGGTGATCGCCGCCTCCTTCTCGGCCTTCTTGAATGCGTCGATCTGCGCCACGGTGCGATCGAGCTCCTTCATGCGCGCGGTGTTCTCGCGCAGCGCCTTGGCCGCCTCGCCCGCGGCACCGGTGATCGCTTTGACCGGCCGGACGAACTTGTCGACCGCCGCGAAGATGACCTTGAGTTCCAGGGCGCTGGCCATCAGTCGCCCTCACGCTGCGTACGCACGGCGGCGCACTCGCGCCACTCGGAGAGCTCGAGCAGATCCAGATCATCCAGGGCGGTGAGCGGCCAGTGGAAGACGACGGCGATGTCGGCCATGAAATCTTCTACTCGGTCGGGGAAAGGAGGTGGCTCTCCGCCTCCGCGACCAGCGAAGGCGGCAGCAAGAAATTTGCGATTGCCGCGCCCATGCTGAGGAGGTCGCAGGGTTCGACCTGGTTCATCTCCTGCGGGGTGATCTTGGGGTCGGAGATGCGCGGCACGATCAGGCAGATCACGTCGGCCTGCATTTCCAGCGCATTGCGCAGGCTGACGCCGCGCAGCTGGCCGGCGTTGGGCTTGTGCAGGGTGATGCTCTTGATTTCCTGGTCACCGCGCTTGAGCGGCTTTTCGAGGGGGATGACGGTGGTGGGGTTCATTGCGCGATGCCTCGGTGGATGGAGGCATCACGATGCCATGCGCGCGCGCGGCGCTGGCGAGGTGCGGGGTGTGGCGGGGTTTGCTACAGCACCGGGGGGGGGATGGGCTGTCGCCAGGTGACCGATCAGTCTGTCCGGTTCAGCTGATGTCTACGCACCGAGAGTTGCGAACGGTGTGCAGATTGCCGGGGTGGTCGTTTCATTTTCAGAGAGAGTGAGACAAATTCCTTCTACTTTCAATAAATGCGGTTTGCGATACGCACCGAGTTTCGTATAGTTACTCTTGGCTGCAAGCTCTGAACTGGTAAAGATAGCGTGCGTTCTTAACCGAGCCATAGATACCTATTGCCCAAGTCACCCATTACCACCAAAGTAACCCACAAAATTTGAATGGCTCATCTCATTGGAGACGAGCATGGAAATCGTGATCCATTTGGATATTGCCAGCAATACGGTGATGTTCATCATGATCCTGGTTACGTTTCGTAAGTAAGGAAAAGGCCACCTTCGGGTGGCCTTTTCCTTTGGAGCACAACGGGGATTGGATTACTGGTAAGACAGCACGTTGCCAGTGCGCTTTCCTGTCCCGCGGTGGTTTCGGAGATAGATGGTGCCGCCGCCGGAGCCACCATAAACGCCAATCTCGCATCCGACGTCGTGGCATGAGTCGAGCCACATGGTGGCCGCGCCGGACCAGACGCCGAAACCCGCCCAGTTGATGGCGCCTCCGGTGGGGATGTCTCCCGGGGAGGCGCCGGCGGTGTCGCCTACGCTCCACACCTGTGTCCCATCGCTGACGTGCCCGGAGTTTGTGCCGCGGTTGCCCGTCCAGGTGCAGCCGATGCTGATGGCTTTGACGCCGTCGTGGCAAGTGAAGCCGTTGTTCGACTGACTGGGGCTGAGGCCGTTGCGGAAGGCGCTGCAATTCACCAGAAGGCCGGAGGGGATCACCGACCCTTCTGCATGCAGGTTGACGCCGTCTTTCGAGGCCATGTCGAAGCGGGTGTTGTAGGCGGCAAAGAGACCTGTGCCGAGGATCTGGGCGGCGTCGACTACGCTGGCGGAACCGTTGGCGGTGTTGCCGGAGGCCGCGTAGCGCAGGGTGCAGTTGTCGAGGACGACCATGTTGGTGGAGCCGCCCTTGGCGCGGAGGTTGCCGTTGACGCCGCCTTCCAGATCCAGCCCGCGGATGAAGAGGTCTTGGTTGCAGGACCAGTTGAGGCCGCCGGTGGAGAGGTAGATGCGGACGTTGTCGTTGGTGGCGGCTTCATGCCCGTGGCAGTGGACGTAGTTCTTGTTGGTGGCGGGGTCGATGTACCAGCCGCCTTCGGTGGCGTCGAGCAGGGCGAGTGTGGCGGCGAGGATGGCGGCGGCGTCGGCCCCGGCTTGTGCGGGCACCCACTTGTATTCCTTGTAAAGGTTGCCCTGAGCAATGTCGGGAAACGCGGGGTTGAAGGCACGGAAGGCGTTGGTGCGCACGGTTTCCCAGATGTTCGTGAAGCCGGCGGTCTTGGCGTAGGCGAGAACGTCATAGTTGCCGGTGCGGAGGCGCCCCTCCATGGCTTCGATAAGAAGGGGGACCTTGGAGTTGGCGTCAGTGGAGTCGTCGAGGAAGGACTTGAGACGGGCGTAGTTGATCTCGCCACCCTTGGCATACAGGAGGATGCGGGTGGGCGTGTTGCTGGCGTCGGCGGCCCGCCGTGCATTGCCGATGCTGGACTTACGGTTGGCCCAGGTGGTGCCGCTGTTGGCATCGTTACCGCCGCCGGTTGCGGAGCAGTCGACGTACATGGTCTGGGTGAAGCGGTCGAAGTCGAGGAGATCCTCCGGCCCGTGGGAGCACCAGTATTTTCCGCCTTGGGAATAGGCGCGGATCTGGGGGAGCCGGTCGGGCCAGTTGAAGCCGGATGGTTGGCGATGTTCCTTGAAGGCACCGACGGCGTCGGGTGGGGTAAAGGTGGTGTTTTGACGCCAGTCCGGCAGCTTTTCCGGGCTGAGCCCGGTGCGGTCACGCGACATGCTCATGATGCGGTTCCCCTGGATTACGCGAGACCGATGGCGGCGCGCTGCTTGGCCAGCATGTCGACGCCGCGGACCTTGAAGACGAAGTTGACGATGTCGATTTCGATCTGCTCGACGCCGTCGATGGATTCCTTGTAGTAGGTCAGCGCGGCTTTCATCTTGGATTCAGTCTTGCTGCCGACCTTGGCCTTGCCGCGGTCGATCTCGGTGAAGCGGCCGCGGGCGATGATCTCGACGGCCTGGACATCGCCGGTGTCGTCGCGCTCGTAGGCGCCGGCGAAGCGCCACATGGCGCCACCGATGGCCGTCAGGGCGTACTGGGTGATGGCGTCCTTGATGTAGCCGGCGCAGGAGAGCTCCATTTCGAGCTTGTCCTGCCCCATATCGATAACCGCGATGCCGGCCATGCCGCCGCCCTGGAAATCCTCGGTCTTGCGGGTGAGCTTCGGCAGGGTGACTTCTTCGATTTCCCCGACCAGGCTGGCCCCGTCTGAGAAGAGGTTCATGTTCTTGAGTTGTGCGGGCAGGGACATGGTCAGGCTCCGATGCGGGTTGCGAAGTCAGCGAGGTAACGATCCGTGATGCGCTGGCGGAACATCAGGTTTTCGAGCGGCGGGACGGGGGTGTAGTCGTAGTCGATGTACAGCTTGCCGGCCTTGAGGGTGGTTTCGTCGTTGACGGCCGGGTCGAACCAGGCGCTGCCGTCGATGATGTAGCCGAGGCCTTTCAGCTCGCGGAACTTGGCGTTGATGCCTTCGATGATGTCCCGCGCGAGGCTCGGGTTGAGGGGCTTGTCGACGGCCCAGAAGTGCGCCTCGGCCATGGTGTCGGCCAGCACCTGAGCGGTGCGGGTGTAGTTCTCGAAGGCGAACAGCGGGTCGGTGCTGCAGGTGCGGCTGCCCCAGAAGCGGTAGCCGTCGCGGCGGATCAGCGTGGTGACTTCGGCGGCGTTGAGGTAGCCGGCGTCGGTGCTGGGGTCCTGCAGATCCCAGAAGACGTCCTTGCTGATGCCGGTGACGCCTTGCACGGGGATGTTGGACAGGGTCTTGTGCCAGCCGTAGTCCTCGTCGATCTGGGCGCGCAGGCTGAGGGCGCGGGCGACGGCCGGGGCCGCGGTGTTGGCGGTGCCGTCCCAGGCGAGGAAGTCGGGCCAGATGACCATGACTTCGCGGTCGCCGAAGTTCTCGCGATAGGTGGTGGCGGCATCCTTGGTTTCGGCGCCGGCGGCGCTGACGTAGGCGAAGCCGCGCAGCTGTTTGGCGATGGCGACGAGCTCGGTTGCGACCGGCAGGGTGTCGAGGCCAGGTACGCCCAGGATGCGAGGCCGAATGCCGAACTTGGCCTGGGCGGTGAGCAGGGCCTTGAGGCCTGTGTATTGGCCGCCGGCGGTGACGCCGCCGATGACCTTGGTGTTTTGCGCCGCGGAGTCGGCAGCATCATCCACGCGGACGACGATGACGGCGGGCGAGCCGTGGTCTGCAATGGCATCGAGTGTCGGCGCCAGGGTACCGAGTTCGCCGGCCTTGCCGAGGGCTGTTCGGACGTCGGTGATCAGGACGGCCGTGTCGAGGGGGAAGGTGGCCGCATCGGCGTCGCTGGCGGTGGCCACGAGGCCGATGACGGCGGTTTCAATGGTGCGGATCGGGCGGCGGCCGTCGGAGAGTTCGACGACGCGGACGCCGTGGTGGTAGTCGGTGGGCATGTGCAGGATCCATGTGAGGTGGTTCCTGCATGGTGCGGATCGCGCGCGCGTGGGTCACGCGCGGGGGGGTGTAGCTGGTGGGGATACGACCTAGACAGGCCAGCCGGCATCCAGATCGATGGACCTCAGGGCGGCGGTGGATTGCGCGACGGCGGCTGCATCCTGGATGGCGCCACAGCGGCCGGCGATGGCGGCTTCCAGGGCGGCGAGCCGGGCGGATTTGTTCATCACTTTAGCCACGAGGTCGGGCAGGCTGATGCCGCGGGCAGTGGCTTCCGCCGCCAGGTTGGGCGCATCGGCTGCGGCGCCGGATGCCTGGAACGCCAGTGCCTCAGTGCGCTTGATCGGCCAGCTGGCCATTTCGGCCGCGCTGATGCCGGCCACGACCTGGTCGCGTTTCAAGCGGGCGATCAGATCGGCATCGCGCCGGATCTCGTCGCGCTTGTCGGCGAGGGTGAGCGGCATGTCGAGGAGGGTGAATTGCTGCGTCAGCTCGCCGGCGATCCAGACCGGCTGGACTTCTTGCACGGACTGCCAGCGCTGGGTCTGCGGCGGCTTCGTGGGTTTGACTATCGGATAGCCGAGGTGGGAGAGGTCGGGGAGCAGGCCGTCCGGGTCTGACGGGATGATGACGTTGGGCAGTTCGCTGCGCACGTCGTCGAGCGTGAGCCCGAAGGCCACCAGCTGATCGTTTTCGAGTTTTGCGTACATGGTTTAGTGCCTCAGAGTCCAAGCAAGACCGTCGGTCGATGTGACGATGCAGCCGTTGATGCCGACGGCGACGAGCAGTGCGCCAGAGGTGGTGATGTTGTAAAGGTTGTTCGATGTGTTGCTGATTCGGCTCACCCAGTTGATGCCATCCGCGGACGTCTTGATCATGCCGGCCGTGCCGACGGCAACGAACAGCGACGCCGCCCAAACCACGCCGCTGAATACCGCAGTCGTGCCGCTGGTGCGCGCCGTCCAGGTAATGCCGTCGGGCGACGTGACGATTGATCCGCTGGCGCCGACGGCAACGAAGAGCGTTCCGGACCAGGTGATTGAGATGAGTTCGTTGCTCGCATTGCTCGTGCGGGTCGTCCAGGTAATGCCGTCCGGCGATGTGAGCACACCAATAAACAGCTCTCCGACTGCAACAAACAGCGTTCCGGACCAGATGACGGTATCCAGTCGAACTGTGGTACCGCTGGTCTGGGGGGTCCAGGTAATGGCGTTCGGAGACGTCAGGATGATCCCGCCGAGGCCGACGGCGACGAGCAGCGAGCCAGAGGACGTGAGGTTGTTGATTGTGTTCGATGTGCCGCTTGTCTGACTCGTCCAGGCAATACCGTCCGGGGATGTAAGGATGGTTCCATTTGCGCCGACGGCGACGAACAGCGACAGCGCCGACACCCATCTGACGCCGTTGAGCATGTTGGTTGTGCCGCTGGTCCGATTCGTCCATGTGACGCCGTTGGGGGACGTGAGGAGGGTTCCATTGGCGCCAACGACGACGAACAGCGACAGCGTAGAAGACCAGGCGATGCCGTAGAGGGTTTGCGATGAGCCGCCTTTGGCTGCGGCCATCATCAAGCGACGGGTGGTGGGGTCCATGGATCAGGTCGTGTAGTTGGGCAGGGCGGAATAGCGCCAGCGGCCGCCGCCGTCTTTGGTGACGGCCATGATCAGGTGGGTTTTTCCGGTGCTCCAGATCGGGGTGTAGCCCTCGGACCAGACGCCTGCGGCCGGCAGGGTGATGGTGCCGGACGTGTGGGTCAGCTCCAGCGTCATGCTGTAGGCGCCGGCGGGGACGTTGCTGAATGTGAAGGTGGTGTTCGCAGCGATGGTTTTGGTGAAGTAGTTCCCGACCGAGCAGTCGATGTCCGCTGCAGCCATGGCGCTGACGCCGCCGCGCACTGAGCCGTTCTGGTAGATGTTGCCGGTCAGCGTGGGGGAAGCGGCCGGCGCGGCGCCCAGCGTGGTCAGGGCTGTGGCTGCATCGGCGGCGGCGAGCAGGGTGCGGGCGAAGGCGGTCAGCGCGGTGAGGGACCAGGTGTTCGCGCCGGTGGCGTAGGGGAGCTTGTCGGCAGCGGAGGCCAGGGCAGCGATGGCGGCGAGGTTGGCGTTGTAGGCCTGCACCGTAACGCCGAGGGCAGTGGTCAGCAGTGCGCCATCCAGATTGGCCTGGATGATGTTCCAGTTGGCGCCCACGGCTGCCTGAGTACCTGTCGCCGTGCCGTCGGTGAGGCACAGGAGGATATCGCCGACCTCGACATTCAGGCCCGCTGCGCCGCCGATCTTGCCCGCGGCGCTGATGCGGTAAGTGTGGCCGCAATCGGCTGCGGGGTAGTTGGGGTTGGCTGCCGCGCTGACCACGCCCTTGAACACCATCACGTCTTGGGCGGCGATCACGCCGCTGACGTAGGTGCGGATGGCCTTTTCGGTGGGGATGTTTCCGTCGCTGTTGGCCGCCATGGTGCCGTCTGTCGACGATGCCAGCGTGGCTACGGACCCGAGGCCGAGGGTGCCGCGAGCGGTGGCGGCGTCGGGGTCATCGAGCAAGCCGCGGATGAAGGCGGTCAGCGGGTTGAGGGCGAAGGTGCCCGGGCCCGTGGAGTAGATCATCTGGTTGGCCGCCGTGACCAGTGCGGCGAGGCCGATCAGGGTTTGCGAGCCGAGCCGGTCGGATGCGGCGTCGAGCAACGCCTTCAGATACACAGTCCGATTGGCGAGCTGCTGGGGCTGCAGGTTGTCGATGCCGCCGGGCCCGCCTTCCACAACGTCGTCTTTTTCGAGCTGGTAGATGCCGGGCGGCCAGATTGCGCTCTCAGGTAGGGTTGCCATACGAGTCCTTAGGTGATTTCGGTGTTGACGGTGCCGCGCGCATAGACGCCGTTGCGGGTGACAAGGCCGTTGTGGCGGATGGCCGATTGGTCGTAGGTGATGCCGACGAGATGGACGCAGTTGCGCTGGCTGGCGATGAGAATCCGCTTGATTTGGTAGGCCTGGTCGATGGTGACCGGTCTGCGCAGGATGACCCGGTACGTGGCCCAGCCGGCCAGGCCGCGGCGACGGTGCAGCCCATCGCGGGTGACCGTGCCATTGCGGACGACGTAGTCGGCGCGCTCGACGATCTCGGCATCCGCATGCCCAACGACGGAGAGGGCGCGGCGGATCGCCGACAGGGTGCCTTTCTTGCGGTGGATCGCCGGCGCTTCGCGGATCGCTTCACGCTTGCGGTCGATGCTCCAGGTGTTGTCCCACTCATCGACGGACAGGGCCCATGCGAGGTAGGGCAGCAGCGCCGGCGGGCAGGTGTCGGCGTTCCAGAGGCTGGGGACGAGGGACGGCAGGGCGCCCAGGCGCTGGGCTGCGGCCTGATCGACAGCACGCTCGAGGCGGCTGGCGTTCGGCGGGAGGAGGGTTTCGGGCGTGCTCATTCGACGGCGGCAATGCCGATGACGATGCCGGTGCAGTAGGGCGCCTGGCCGGCGCTGCAGTCGATATCCGCGGCCGGGCTGTTGATCACCACTTTCTTGACGCCGGCGACGTGGGCGGCGGCATCGATGGCCGAGCGGATGATGTCGGTGGCGAGCTGGTGGGTGTCCGCGGCGAATCGTTCGAGGGCGGCCTGGACGGCGGCGATGACGGGCTCGGTGCTGGGTCCGGCGAAGAGGGTGAGGCTGATGTCGAGGCTGTACTCGATGATGCTGGCCGCGCTGACGATGACCTCCTCGGAGAGCGGCCGGACTTCTTCGCTGCCGACGGCGGCCGCAACGGTGGCGAGGAGCGGGGCATCGGGGATGCCGCTGCCGGTTCGGGTGAGGATGTAGATCTGGGTCGTGCCCGGCTGGGGGCTGGTGACGCTGGCGCCCTTGACTTGGCCAGCGGCCGAGAGAGCGTGGAATTTATATGCGTCGGTCGGGCCGGCGACGCTGTAGCTCTCGGGTGCGAGCGCAAGGCGGTAGCGGTAGTCGGCATCGCTTTCCATCACGGCAGGGGTCGGCGGGATGGTGGTGGTGTCCTCGGGGGCGACGACGAGGCGAGCCTCTTGGTAGTAGGTGGCGCCCAGGTGATCGAGGTTGGCACCCGTGGCGAAGGCGAGCAGCAGGGCGCGGGCTTCGTCGTTGTAGCGGGCGCGCAGGGTCAGCTCGCGGTATGCGAAGGCCTGCAGCAGCTTGGTGAGCGGCTCTGATTCGAGGTCGAGGACAGCGGTAGCGTCCGGGTAGATCGCCAGAAAGTCGGACTTTATCTCGGCGATCAGGGCTTCGGCGGCGAGGGTCTCGATGACTTCGGGCGCGGGCAGGCTGGCGAGGTCGACGGTCATTGGAGCGGTACCAGGACGTTGAGGCGCTGGCCGGCGCGCTGGCCCGTGCGGCGGGTGGCGGTAAGGTCGATCTGGGCAGTGCCCTCGCCGTCAACGGTGAGGCTGACGGTATTGACTGCGACGCGGGGCTCCCACTGCAGGATGGCCATCACGGTGGCGTTCATCAGACGCAGGCGGGTGGCGGGATTGGCAGGCTGGTCGATGAGGTCGGGCAGCAGGGAGCCGTACGTACGGCGCAGCACACGACTGCCGATGGGCGTGGTGAGGATGTCGCGGATCGACTGGCGGATGTGCTCGGCTTCGTCGGTGATCAGGCGTCCGGTGTCGCGGTTCATGCGGGGCCTCCGGTGTCGCTGCCGCCGCTCTGGACGCCCGAGTGGCGGTGCGTGTGCAGGATGACGCCGTTGCTGGTCAGCGAGCCGCCGCTGTGGGTGAGGGGGCCTTGATGGTTGAGCTCGCCCTGGATGTGGCTGCCGTTTGTACCGCCACTCCCCGCAATGCCGTTGTTGTAGGTGAGCAGGTTTTCGACGATGCACTGGCCGGTGATGTGGGTGAGTGGCGTGTCGTGGGTGATGGACTCGCTGGCGACAATGGTGGCCGTGGCGATGCCGGTGATTTCGAGGTGGCTGGTGGTGTGGTTGTAGGTGAAGACGGCGCCGTCGGGGAACTTGATGACATGCGTGTCCGGGGTGTGGCTGGGGGTGTCGATCTGGTCGCTCGGCACGCCGAAGAAGACGATGCCGCCGCCGGGCTCTCCGCTGGGCGAGAGGATGGCGCACTGCTCGCCGACGGTGGGCGGAGACCAGGTAGCGGTCTCGCCGGCGCGGCGTTCGAGCCACGGTAGCCACTGGGTGACCAGGCCGCCGCTTTGGACACGGCAGCGCCGCGCGGGGTGGTCCACGGAGTGGATGGTGCCCATGCGGATGAGGTTTTCGAGGCGGCGGGAGAGTTCGACGAGGTCCATGTCGCCGAGGATGCCGGTCGCGCGCGCGGGGGGCTACGCCATCGGGATGTAGTGCGGGGGCTTACAACCGGTCGGCGAGGTGGGCGACGGCGAGGTCGCGGATCAGGGCTTCGTCGGTGGGGCTGATGCCGAGGAGTTCGCGGGCGGGGTAGTCGAATTCAAGGCCGGCGAGGTTAACTCTGTCGCGGAGGCCGAATTGATGGACGCGGGCGATGCGGCTGACGGCAGCCGTGAAAGCGACCACTGCGCTCTCGGCGGTGCCTTTGGCTTTGAGGTACCTCGCGGTGCGCAGCTTGCTGAACATCGGCTTGCGACGCAGGGCGCCTTTCTTCTTGCGCAGCTGCGACTTGCGCGGGAGGTATGCGCTGCCGTCGGGATTTTGCTGCTCGGCGATGCGCTTTTGCTGGCTGGCCCGCAGATCGCGGGCGATGCGCTTGGCGAGTTCGGTGCGGGCTGCGGGTTCCATGGCGCCGAGGATGTCGGCGGCGAAGGATTCGAGGGCGGCGAGGTCGTTCATCTGCCTTCGGCGATCAGTTCGCCCTTCAGGTAGATCTGCCAGGGCGTCGGGCCGGTGAGGTCGGGCAGTGGGGGCTCGCCGACGTGGGTGCAGCTGTAGCCGGCGTCGGTGGCAGAGACGATGACGCGCTCGGAGAGCTCGAGCGTGATGGAGATGTCGGCCTTGTCGTTGTCGAGCACTTCGGCTTCGAAGCGGAAGACCTGCTCTTTGGTGTCGGGGTTCTGCAGCAGGTCGGGTTGATTCGTTGCGATCCACGCAAGCAGCGGCACGGTGAGTACGTCGATGGGTTCGGCGAAGTCGGTGACCAGGATCTGCAGGGCGTAGTGGTAGCGGTAGGACAGGCTCGCACCGACCTTGCTCGCGACTCGGCCCTTTTCGATGAACAGCGAGAGCTTGTCGGGGTTGCGTGCAAGGTCGGGCACCCACTGGGTGAGGTGCTCGCGCAGGTCGGTGGCTTTTTTCACGTGGGGGGCCGTGGGATCAGGCCGCGGCCTGGGTGGCCGCGTAGCGCTCATAGGCGCGGGCGAGCTTCACGTCGTAGAGGTTTTCGCGGTAGGCGGGGCCGTTGTAGGCCTTGGCGAAGGCGGCCCACTTCTTTCCCTTGATGGCCTTGAGCAGCTCCGGATCGGCTTCGACGAAGCGGGCGAAGGCATCAAGCTGCTGGGCTTCGCCCTGGCGCATGGCAGCTACGAAGGCCTCGACAGAGTCGTAGCCGAGGCGCTGCCAGTGGTAGCCCATGATCTGGTATTGGCCCCACGAGCAGGCTTGCTCCGGCAGGCCGGGGTGACCCGGCAGGATCTGGCAGGCGCTGGCGAGGCGAGACCATTCGGCGACACCGCCGGCGTAGCCGCCGCGGGCGAGGTTGATCACGTTGGGGTAGCGGGCAGCGAGCGGCGCCGGGTCGATGCCGCGCTCGCCGAGCAGCCGGTAGAGGACGTGCCGTTCGAAGAGGATGACCGGGCGGCCGTCGTCGAGATAGCCGCGGCCGGACGTTTCGACTTCGTTCACGGCCTTGATGGCGGCGACCGGCACGCCGAGGCGCTCGGCGGCCTGTTCGAGGTCGCGTTCGGCGAGGTGCTTGGGGTCTCGATCACGCGAGGCCAGCACGGCGAGGGTCTTGGGGCCGGCGATGCCGTCGGCGACGAGGCCGGTGCGGCGCTGGAAGGCGATCACCGCGGCTTCGGTGTCGTCGCCGAACACGCCGTCGGCGGTGAAGAGTTTGAGGCCGGCAGTGATCAGCTGGCGCTGCAGCTGGCTTACTTGGGCGCCGATATCACCTTTGCGCATGGGGGGTACTCCTTGGAGGGGTGAGCAGGTAGCGCAGCCGGCGTTCGCAGATGAGCAGCAGTGCGAGGCCGGCAGCGAGCAGCAGGGTGGGGACGCTGGGCGTTTGTCCGGCGAGGATGCTGAGTAGCAGTGCCAGGGCGCCGGCGGCCATGAGGAGCAGGGCGTAGCGGATCATCCAGTGCGTGCCGGCGCTCATGCGGTTGAGCGCGGGTTCGGTACGCCAGAGGATGAGCGCGGCGGCGATGAGGCCGACGAGGTCGAGCAGGCTGTCGATCATGCGAGGTCCTCCGCCTTTTTCTGGGCGATGCGCAGCAGCGCTGGCCCGATGACGCGATGCGTCAGGAATCCGATGGCGATGGAGACTGGAAATCCGACAGTCAGGGCGGGCACCGCGGTTGGCCACCATGACAGGCTGGTGACCCAGGCGACGACGGGTGGTGTCGTCCAGGCGGCGATCAGCGCGGCGATGACTGCGCTGCCGACGCGCTTGCCGAGCGGCAGCGGCTGGCCGTAGGTGTTGTACCACCAGCAGCCGATGAAGCCGGCGACGAGCAGCATGGGGTGCAGCCCGGTGACGACGCCGAAGAAGGTCAGGCCGCCGGTGGCGTAGAGGGCAGGGGCGATGGGTTCGGACATGCTCAGTCCCAAAACTGGATGAGTTCGGTCTGCCGGGCCGTGGGGGTTTCGTCAGGCAGGGTGACGAGGGTGCCGTTGGGCAGGATGACGCCGAGGGCGGCGAGGCCGGGGTTGATGTCGAGCACGGTCTCGACGGCGCTGCTGCTGCCGAGATGGCGCCAGCACAGGCTGTCGACGGTGTCGCCCTGCATCGCCCGGACTTGCATCAGATCAGCTCCACGGTGTTGCGCGGCCGGCCGGTGATGTCCGCGAGGGCGTTGAGGTGGTCGCGGCGGCAGTCATCGACAGGCTCGGTCAGGGCGTCGGCATCCTTGTGGCCCTTGCCCGTGGTGTCGATATCGCGCAGGCGTTCGAGCAGCAGGGCTTTGGTCAGGCAGCCGACTGCGCGCAGGTAGCGGTGGACATGGACGGTCTGACCATCGATCTCCTCAGCCGCGACGTCGGCCAGGGTCGTGCAGCCGGCGGCCTGCTGGGCGGTGCGCCAGCTGCTCAGGGCGTGGTTGGTGGTGGCGATGGCTTCAATCAGCGCGGCCTTGAGGCGCTGCGGCGTGACCGTGCTGTCGATGCGCTGATCCTCGCGGATCTGCATGGGGTCGATGGCCGGCCAGAAGGCGCCGGAGGTGATCGGCGGTTCTGCGACTGCAGGCGGTGGGGCCGCGATGACGAGGGTGGCCATGGTCAGGCGCTTTCACCGGTGCTGGTGGAGTTGCTGGTCGGGTCCTCGGACAGCTTGTCTTCCGGCGGCGGCGTTTCCTTGGTGCCAGTGGCCTTCTGATCTTCGCTCAGCTTGTCTTCCGGAGGCGGTGCATCACTCGTGGCCGGGGTGGAGGTGGGGGAGGGCGTCTGCGATTTTTGGGGATCGCTCGGCCCTCCCGCCTCCGGCTCGCGGGGTACGCCCGGTTGGGCAGGGGCCGGGGTGGCCGCTGCCAGCATTTTTTTGAGAGTGCGGTCGGTGGTCTCGATCAGCTTCTTGACGCCGCTCTTGTCGTGCAGGGTATGGGCGCGGCGGAAGTGCTCGATGGCCTGGGTGAGGGTGTCGGCGGTGGCGGGGTCCAGGGCGAGCAGTGCCAAGCCGTTGGCCTTGTAGAGCTTGGCGCGCACTTCGTCCGGCATGTCGTGTGTGAGCGTGAGGACGAGGGTGCGATGGACGACGGCGTAGTCGATGGGCTGGCCGGCGTCGTGGGCCTTGAGCTGGGTGTCGGCGATCTCTTCGGCGACGACGCAGGCGAGGCTGCGTTCGTAGCGGTCGGGCAGCACCAGGCCATGCCGCAGGGCGTACTCGGCGATGTCGAGGGCGCGGACGTAGTTGGCGCAGTCGATGTGCCAGACGAGGAGGGTGGTGAGCACCTCGTCTTGTGCGCCGTGGTTGGCTGAAAGCGTGCCGTCGATCCAGGCGTCGTAGGCGGGCAGCAGCTGGGCCTTGAGCTCGATCTTGCGTTCGATGCTCTGGATGTCCTTGAGGCGCCGGCGGTCTTCGGCGAGCTGCATGAGCTGCAGTTCGTAGGCGGTGGCGTGGGCGCGGTCGGGTTGGGCGGCGTCGGCCTGGGCCTGAAGGGTGGCGGCGGTGTGGCGCTGCAGGTGGCGTTGAGCGGGGGTGAGGTGGCGAGTCATGGGCTTGGGCTCCGGTGGTGGGCGCTGGTGGAAGCCCCCGCGGGGCAGGGGCTTGGGCCAGGGTCCGGCTGGGGTCAGGGGACGAAGGTGATGTTTTCGGCGACGGCGATGAGGCCGTAGTCCTCGACAACGAAGTCGTCGTTGGACGATTCGTAGTTTTCGATCTGGTCCCGCTTGGGGTTGTCGATGATGGTCCGGCGGCGGGCACCGTCTTGGTAGTAGATGGACAGGTTGTCCAACCGGGTGATAACGATGGAGTTTTCGGGGAAGTAGGGGACGGTGACGGCTTGCAGGCCGCCTACACGCTTCTGGCTGATGATGAGGTCGGTGGCCAGCTGCTCGGTGGCGGGCTGGGTGCTGTTCACCAGCGGGAAGTACTTGTCGGCCAGGAGATTACGGCCCAGGAGGACGCGCAGGCCGGGGTCTTGGCGGTACCAGGGGTCGATGAGGTTGTTGACCACGTCGTACACCAGGGCGTCGAGGTTGGCGTAGTCGGCGCCGGTGGTGCCGATCTTGATGGCGTTGGTGCCAGTGCTGGCTCCGTCGCTGATGACCTTGGTGAGGGCGTCGGTCCGGACTTTCTGGATCCAGCCAATGTTGACGTCTTGCAGCAGGGGGTTGGCGACGCGGTTGGTGGTGGCCGCGGCGGAGGTGCCGTTCCAGCCGATCATGATGCGGTCGAGGGCCTGGCGCTGGACGATGGCGTTGCGGATGCGGGCCTGGAAGTCGGGAAACTTGGCCCATTGGTCGAGCTTCTTGTACTTGATGGCGGTGTCGAAGTCGGTTTTGCGGCAGGTGTAGCCGAACTCGTCCAGGCTGGTGGGGTCGATGGGCGCGCGGTCGGTAGTGTCGGTGTTGGTACGGCTGGCGATGGTGCTGCCGATGCCGAGGCCGACCTTGGAGCCGGATTGTTCGGTGACGCCGACCATGTTGATCTGTTGCAGGAAGGTGGAGCTTTCCTGCATGCGGTTTTCGAGCCGTTGCTGGATGGTGGGGGCAACGGTGAATTGCTCGCGGGCGGATTCGACCTGGTTGAACTTAGCCAGGGCGGCGAGGAAGCCGTTGTAGAGCTTTCGGGTTTCGTTGTTCATGGCTGATTGATTCCGGGTGGATTACAGGAAGTCGACTTCGGCGCCGCCCTTGCCGCCGGTGGCCGGGTCGCGCTGCGTGCCGCCAGCCTCTTCGCTGTCGAGCTTGCCGACGAGGGCGGTGAATTCACCCTGCAGCTTCTCGTGGGCAGTCTTGAGCTCGTTGAAGGCGGTTTCGGAGGCGGTGAGCTTTTCGGTGAGGGCCTTGAGCTCGGCGGCGGTAGCCTGGCCGGCGTCGGTGATCTGCTTGGAGAAGCCGGCGACATGCTTGCCGAGCTCGAGGAGGGCAGCGGCAGTGTCGGCGTTGGCTGCGTCGGGCTTGGTGTCGGTGGGCTTCGGGTCCTGCTTGGAGAAAAAGGACTTCATCTGCTCAAGCAGGCTGGCTTCGTTGGTCTGGGTGGTCATGGATTCATCCTCAAATTCGATAACGGTTTCTTGGGCGGCGGTGAAGAGGTTGCCGGGGGATTGCTTGCGGGCGGCAAGGGGGTTGGCGCTGGCCTGGGCGGCAAAGGCGAGCATTTCGGTGCCGAGGCTGGCCGGGCTGTCGGTGACGGCGAGGCCGGTGAGGTAGCACTTGCCGGTCTTGGCGAAGTCGGGGTCGATCTCGCAGCTGGTGTAGATCTTCTGGCGGGCCTTGTTCATGGCGACCAGCTCGGGGGTGGGGTCGAGTTGGGCGAAGAGGGCCAGCTTTCCGCCACCGATGTCTTCGGCCTTGACGGCCAGCACGTCGCCGTAGGCCTTGAAGGCGCTGTCGGGGTACAGGCTGCGCATGTGTTCGAGCCAGATGCGGGCGCCGTACAGGGCGGGGTTGTAGGTGGCAGCCATGTCCTTGATCCACTGCCGTTGAATGACGCGGCCGTCGGTCGTGTCCCCTTCGGTGAAGACGCGGAAGAACTTGGTTTTTGCCATCTGACTGAGGTCCTTTCGTTACCCCGCCGGGTACTGCTTTCCCGGCGGGGGGCTACGGCGGCGGTGGGTGTTCGGTGATGCCCATGGTCGGCTATCGTCGCGCGAGGGGCTACGCCATCGGGATGTAGTCCCCGCAGCTACAACCGGCGCGGGCTGCGCCTTCGCGCGTGCGCGGGCACCGTGGCGGCATGCCTGTCCTCATCGATCCCGATTCCCTTTTCGATCTCCCCCCACGCGAGCCGGCGACGCCTCCGCTGATGGACCCGGCGTCGCCCTTCGATGCGCGCCGCCGGGCGCGGGCGCTGTTCTGGATGGGCTGGGGGATGGCGGAAATCTCCCGGGAGCTGAACGTGCCCTACAACACCCTGGCGAGCTGGAAACGCCGGGAAAAGTGGGAGGCGGCGACGAGCCTGCAGCGCGTTGAGAGCACGCTGGAGATGCGGCTCAACATGCTCGTGATGAAGGAGCAGAAGACCGGCGGGGACTTCAAGGAGATCGACTTGCTCGGGCGCCAGCTGGAGCGTGCGGCGCGGATCCGGAAGTACGAGTCGGGCGGGAGTGAGACGGATCTGAATCCGGCGGTGGCGAACCGCAACTCAGGGCCGAAGAAGAAGCCGGAGAAGAACGTCTTCTCGGATGAGCAGGCCGTGCGGCTGCATGAGGCGTTTCTGGATTCGATGTTCGATTACCAGAAGGTCTGGTACGGCGCGGGGGCTGCGGCGCGGATTCGGGACATCCTCAAGAGCCGGCAGATCGGGGCGACCTTCTATTTCGCCCGGGAGGCGCTGGACGATGCGATCCAGACGGGGCGCAATCAGATCTTTCTGTCTGCGTCGAAGGCCCAGGCGCACCAGTTCAAGAGCTACATCCTGCAGTTTGCGCGGGAGGCGTGTGAGGTGGAGCTGCGGGGCGATCCTATCGTGCTGTGGAACGGGGCCGAGCTGTACTTTCTGGGGACGAACTTCCGGACGGCCCAGAGTTATCACGGCAACCTGTACCTGGATGAGTACTTCTGGATTCCGCGCTTCCTGCAGTTGCGGAAGGTGGCTTCGGGGATGGCGTCGCAGAAGCGGTGGCGGCAGACCTACTTTTCGACGCCGTCGTCGATTACGCATGAGGCTTACCAGTTCTGGTCGGGGGGGCTGTTCAACAAGGGGCGCGACAAAGCGGACAGGGTTGCGCTGGACCTTTCCCACGCCGCGCTGAAGGACGGCTTCAAGTGCGCGGACGGGCAGTGGCGACAGATCGTGAACATCATGGATGCGCTGTCGTCTGGCTGCGATCTGTTCGACCTGGATGATCTGAAGCTGGAGTACGGGCCGGAGGAGTTCCAGAACCTGTTCATGTGCCAGTTCATCGACGACACGCAGAGCGCTTTCCCGCTGACGGAGATGCAGCGCTGCTTCGTGGATAGCTGGGAGGTGTGGGACGACTACAAGCCCTTCGCGCTGCGCCCGCTGGGCAACCGGCCTGTGTGGGTGGGCTATGACCCGAGCCATACCGGCGACTCGGCGGGCCTGGTGGTGGTGGCGCCGCCGGCTGTGATGGGCGGCAAGTTCCGGGTGATCGAGAAACACCAGTTGAAGGGCGGTGATTTCGAGGCGCAGGCGGAGTTCATCCGAAAGATCACTGAGCGCTTCAACGTCACGCACATCGCCATCGACTCCACTGGCCTCGGCCAGGGGGTCTTCCAGCTGGTCAAGCAGTTCTTCCCAGCTGCGCGGGGCATCTCGTATTCGCCGGAAGTGAAGATCGCCATGGTGATGAAGGCGCAGTCGGTGATCCGCGCTGGCCGCCTGGAGTTCGACGCCGGCTGGACCGACCTGGCCCAGTCCTTCATGGCGATCCGCAAGGCGATGACGGCCAGCGGGCGGCAATTCACATTCGAGGCGAGCAGGTCGGAGGAGGTGAGCCACGCGGACATGGCCTGGGCCTGCTTGCACGCGCTGTTCAATGAGCCCCTGGAAGGGGCGACATCAACCAATCAATCCCGAATGGAGATCTTCGGATGAACGAACTCATGTTGCCGGATGTGCCGGCTACGTCGGCCCCCTCGGCCCCAGCGCGGATGGAGGCCTTTACCTTCGGCGATCCCGTACCAGTGCTGGACCGGCGGGAGATCATGGACTATTTCGAGTCGGTGCTCGTCGGCAAGTGGTACGAACCGCCAGTGAGCCTGGACGGTCTGGCGAAGGCGTTTCGTTCGGCGGTGCATCACTCTTCGCCGATCTACGTGAAGCTGAACATTCTGTCGTCGTGCTTCCTGCCGCATCCGGCCTTGAGCCGGGCGGACTTCGAGGCCTGGGCGCTGGATGACCTGGTGCTCGGCAATGCCTACATGGAGCGGCGGGCGTCACGCCTCGGCCGGACGATTAAGCTGGTGCCGGCAAAGGCCCGCTATGTGCGGCGGGGGAAGGAGGTCGATCAGTACTGGTGGGTGCCGGGTTGGGGCCTGGAGGCCGAGTTCCCGCGAGGCGAGGTCTTCCACCTCATGAAGCCGGACCTCAACCAGGAGATCTACGGAATCCCGGAATACCTGGCCGCCATCGCCTCAGCGCTGCTCAACGAGTCGGCGACGCTGTTCCGGCGCAAGTACTACCTCAACGGGAGCCATGCGGGATTCATCCTTTACCTGACCGACGCCACCCAGCAGCAGGACGACGTGGATAACCTGCGCGAGGCGCTGATGAACGCGAAGGGGCCGGGCAACTTCCGCAACCTGTTCGTGTTCGCTCCCAACGGGAAGCCCGACGGCCTCCAGGTGATCCCGGTCAGCGAGGTGGCGGCGAAGGACGAATTCATGTCCATCAAGAACGTGACCCGCGACGATCTCCTCGCCGCCCACCGCGTTCCGCCTCAGCTGATGGGGATCATCCCCAACAACACGGGGGGCTTCGGCGATGTGGAGAAGGCCGCCCAGGTCTTCGCCCGCAACGAGCTGGTTCCGCTGATGAACCGGTACCGGCAGCTCAACGACTGGCTCGGCGAGGAGGTCATCCGCTTCGAGCCCTACACGATCACTTCGGAAGCGCCGCCGGCGATCCAGAGCTGAAAGAGAGACGGTGCGACGCCAGGGGTGTTGCAGCACCCCGAAGCGCCACCTCCAGCAGAACGAGCCTGCTTTTGGCCAAGGCACCGCCACCGTGCACACGGCGGTCCAAGGCTATCGCATGGACATGCAAATTGGAAACCTTTAGATGCATCTGTTGTAACAAAAAGCTCGGTGAAGGCGAGTTCACTCGTCTGAGCATCAAGTGCCCACGCTGCGGGCACGTCAATGATCTGAAGGCCACGAGCCTCCCAACTGTTCGAGGCCATCATGGCGAAACCTATCTTCCCCTGGATCGGCGGCAAGCGCCGACTCGCAAAGACGATCCTGCCGCTGTTTCCTGAGCACACTTGCTACGTGGAGCCCTTCTGTGGGGGCGCTGCGCTTTTCTTCATGAAGGAGCCGTCGAAGGCTGAGGTCTTGAATGACGTCAGCGGGGACATCGTGAATCTCTACCGGGTGATCCAACACCACCTTGAGGAGTTCGTCCGCCAGTTCCGCTGGGCCCTTGTGAGCAGGGAGTCGTTCCTGCATCACCGAGAGGCCAAGGTGACCGGGATGACGGACATCCAGCGGGCCGCACGCTTCTTCTATCTGCAGAAGCTGTGCTTCGGCGGAAAGGCGGTCGGGCAGACCTTCGGCACGTCGGCTACCAGTCCGGCGAAGCTGAACCTGCTGCGGATCGAGGAAGACCTTTCCTTGGCACACCTCAGGCTCTCAAGGGCCACGGTTGAGCATCTTCCGTGGCTGGAATGCGCGAGACGTTATGAACGCCCCGACACGCTGTTCTTCATGGACCCGCCCTACTGGGGGACGGAAGGGTATGGCGTGGATTTCGGCCTGGAGCAGTACGACCTGATGGCCGAGTTTGCGAAGCGCACCCAAGCCTCGGTGATGATCACCGTGAACGATATCCCGGAGATGCGCAGAGCCTTTGCAGGTCTGACGCTCCGCTCTGAGTCCATCAACTACACGGTCGGCGGAGCTGCGAACGCGAAAGCGACGAGGGAGTTGATCATCACCAACTACTAGCAGCCGTTACCCCGTCCCCTTTGAGCCGCCTTCGGGCGGCTTTTTTCTTGCCCGCTCGGCCACCCGCACCCGTCCAAGACCACAAGGCGCAGGCCGTCGGCTTCGCCCGTTCTGGGTGGCCCCGGCCCAGTTAGCCCATTTTGGTGCATCAATGCCTGATATGGGTAGTTTCCCCCGCCCAGACCCCTCAGCGCGCGGTCGGGACCCCGCCACGCCCGCGCGCTTTATCGAGTTCTTTCTACGCACCTGTGCGATCAGGCGGCCCTTTGACAGCACTGGGCGCGCGTTGGATGGAGGGGGTGTGCGGAGTTGTGCAGTATGGCTGTGCACGTGGATTCAAGGCCCTCAGACGGCTCCAAGGATAGGTCGGCGGGGATGGCCTTCGGAAAACAGTAACGTCAGTAATGGACTGTGCAGTTGTGATCTAACTTTATGATTTTTATATAGTTTTTAAGTTACCTATGACATGTCACTTTCGGTAACCA
>JAFEDI010000041.1 GCA_018241725.1 Pseudomonadota bacterium
ATGAACTGCTGTACATCATCGCCTGTGATCGCCAGCGCATGCATGGCCTGCGCAACGATGCGGTCGTCGGCACGCAGATGAGCAACCTGGGGCTCGAACTCGGCCTGCGCGAACTCGGCATTGCCTTGTACCGTTCCAGGGTCGGCGACCGCTTCGTGATGGAACTGCTCAGCGAGCACGGTCTGTGCGTCGGTGGTGAAAGCTCCGGACACATCATCTGTCTGGATCGCACCACGACCGGCGACGGCATCGTTTCGGCCCTGCAGGTGCTGGCAGCGATGACGGCCACCGGCCGCGACCTGCGCGAGCTGCTGGCGGGCATGCACAAGTGCCCGCAGGTCATGGTGAACGTGCCGGTGCGACGACGCATCGACTGGGGCAGCTGCACGCCGGTCGTCGAAGCCGTGCGCGCGACCGAATCCGATCTGGCCGGACGCGGGCGCGTGCTGCTGCGGCCTTCCGGTACCGAGCCGGTCGTGCGCGTCATGGTCGAAGGCGACGATGCCGCCCGGGTACGCCGGCTCGCGCATCAGCTCGCCGAGATCGTCGCCGCGAGCGCGGCCGACTGAGTCAGGTTGCTTTCCGGTAAGGTTATGGCTAGAGTCCGCGGCCTTGCGGGGGGAGTCCATGCGCAGACGATTGGTCGCCGGTAACTGGAAAATGAACGGCTCGGTGGCGGCGGTGCGTGACTGGTGCGCGACCGTCGTGCAGGCGGCCGCAGAGGCTCCGGTCGACATCGCACTGTTTCCTCCGTACCCGCTGCTCGCTCAGGCCATGCAGTCGCTGGCCGGGACGAACGTGCAGCTCGGTGCGCAGGATGTCTCGATGCATGCGTCGGGTGCGTACACCGGTGAAGTGTCGGCGGCGATGCTGATCGAGGCGGGTTGCCGGCAGGTGCTGGTCGGGCATTCGGAGCGTCGCAGCTATCACGGCGAAACCGATGAGCAGGTTGCCGCCAAGTTTGCCGTGGCGCTGGATGCCGGGCTGGTGCCGGTGCTCTGTATCGGCGAAACGCTGGCGCAGCGCGAGGGCGGTGAAACCGATGCAGTCGTCGGTCGCCAGTTGCGGGCGGTGCTGGAGCGAGTCGGTGGTGACGGTCTGGCGAAGGGTGTCATTGCCTACGAGCCGGTCTGGGCAATCGGTACCGGCAGGACGGCTTCGCCGATGCAGGCTCAGGCCGTTCACGAAAATATCCGTGGAATCCTGCGGGATGCAAATGCTACGATGGCAGGCTCCATGAGGATTCTGTACGGCGGCAGTGTCAATGGTGACAATGCCGCCCAATTGTTCGAAATGCCGGATATCGACGGTGCGCTGGTTGGTGGGGCTTCACTGAATGCCCGCGAGTTTCTGCGCATTGTGCGAACCGCCTGATTCGGTTTCGAAATGTATACGGTCATCCTGTTTGTTCATGTGCTGATTGCCATTGCCCTGATCGTGCTGGTATTATTACAGCAGGGTAAGGGTGCCGATGCCGGTGCTGCGTTTGGAAGTGGTGCTTCGGCAACCGTATTCGGCGCACGTGGTTCGGCGAACTTTCTGAGCAAGACGACAGCCATGCTGGCTACGGGGTTCTTCGTTACCAGTCTGGTGCTGGCGTATTTCGCGAGTGCGACCTCGCAGCCGGTCAGTGTCGTGCAGCCGGTGCCGGCGCAGCAGCTGCCTTCGGGGCCGGCTGATGTGCCAAGCCTGCCGGCGCAGCCAGGCAAGTAATGACCGGCATGCCGTGATTTTCAGTTTGATGCCGACGTGGTGGAATTGGTAGACACGCTATCTTGAGGTGGTAGTGGCTAACGCCGTCCCGGTTCGAGTCCGGGCGTCGGCACCATTGATGTATCCGGGCGCTCGCAAGAGCGCCTTTTTTATTACTGAAGTGTTTTGCTCGGGTAAGTCTCTGATTGTGAAATTAAACCCGCCCTGGATTTCTTGACTTGCCGGCGGGGTGAACCTAGACTTCCGCCGCTTTGGCATGTCCCGATGCAGCGGGGTTTGCCACAGAAGCATCACTTCCTAGACAGTCCTCGCACAGAAGGAACGACGTTGATGCTGGAAAATTACCTCCCCATTCTCGTGTTCGTGCTGATCGGTGTCGTCGTCGGTGGCGTGGCCATTGCTGCCGGCATGGTCCTGGGTCCGAATCATCCGGACAGTGAAAAGCTCTCGCCTTACGAGTGCGGCTTCGAGGCCTTCGAAGATTCGCGAATGAAGTTCGATGTCCGCTATTACCTCGTGGCCATCCTGTTCATCATCTTCGATCTCGAAATCGCCTTCCTGTTCCCGTGGGCTGTCGTGCTCGATCAGATCGGTGGCTTTGGTTTCGTGGCGATGGCCGTGTTCCTGGGCATTCTCGTCATCGGCTTCATCTACGAGTGGAAGAAGGGGGCACTGGAATGGGAATAGAAGGGCTTCTTGAAAAAGGCGTTGTCACCACCACGGCCGACAAGCTGATCAACTGGGCGCGTACCGGTTCGCTCTGGCCGATGACTTTCGGCCTTGCCTGCTGTGCGGTCGAAATGATGCACGCCGGCGCTTCCCGTTACGACCTCGATCGATTCGGCATCGTGTTCCGGCCGAGTCCGCGCCAGTCCGACGTCATGATCGTGGCCGGCACGCTGGTCAACAAGATGGCCCCCGCCCTGCGCAAGGTCTATGACCAGATGGCCGAACCACGCTGGGTGATTTCGATGGGTTCCTGCGCCAACGGCGGTGGTTATTACCACTACTCCTATGCTGTCGTGCGCGGTTGCGACCGTATCGTGCCCGTCGACGTCTACGTGCCCGGCTGTCCGCCGACGGCCGAGGCGCTGCTGTACGGCATCATCCAGTTGCAGAACAAGATCAAGCGCACCAACACGATTGCCCGCTAAGGGAACCGCTCATGTCCGAAACTGCTGAAAGCTTGTGGGAGGCGCTGTCGGCGCGCTTCGGAGTCGCGATCACCGGACATAATCTTTGCTGCGGCGAACTGACCATCGAGGTCGATGCCGCGGTGGCGCTCGATGTATTTGTCGCCCTGCGGGATGAATCCGGTTTCGAGGAACTCATGGACGTTGCCGGCGTGGATTATTCCGCATACGGACTGACGGAATGGGCCAC
>JAFEDI010000042.1 GCA_018241725.1 Pseudomonadota bacterium
GCCGTTCAGGCCGGCTTTCGTTGCTGACCCGACCCGCCCGCTACGCTTGCCGGCAGCGGACCCGGACTGCATGCAGGGGGCAGCCGGAAACCGGTCACGGATACTGGGGGATCGATCATGCCGAATCTGCTGGCCTGGCAGGCAGCCACCGACTGGAAGACCTCACCGATCTCGCTGCCGGCGAATATCGAAGGTTTCGAGATGATCGGCGGGCCGGCACCGGACCCGTCCTGGACCGGTTCGCCGATGGTGGCGTACCTCGGCCCGAGCGGTGAACGCCGCATCTGGTATGACGGCGTCCTGTGTCAGCAGATGGGTTCGTATGCCTCGATGTTCGTGCTGCTGCATGAAATCGCCCATCACACGCTGCTGCACACGGCCCAGCCGATCGTGCCGACGCTGCTGCTTTCTGCCGCCCAGCAGTCGATGGGCCGGGAGGCGCAGGCCGACAACGTCGCCTGCCGGGAGGCCGTGCGTTTCTTCCCGCTGGAAGCGCCGGAGGTGCTCGATGCCATTTACAAGTACTGGGCGGCTGCCCAGGGCAGCGGCGGCAGCTCGCATCCGTCCGACGCACAGCGTGCGGTCAACGTCTATCAGCAGTGGCAGTCGTATCTGAGCACGGCGCGCTGCGACATCCTCGTGCACAACGATCCGCTGACGCCGCGCGATGCCATTGTCAAGCTGCTCGGCGTGCTGCAGGTCAATCCGGTTCTGGTCGATCCGCTGATCCATCAGGCCGAACTCACCGGCAGCCTGCGGCTCAATTACGACGGCAACGGTTATTTCTACGGTCAGGTGGTCGCGTTCATCCGTGAGGTCATCATGGATGCCCGGAAGCACGGGTATCCGTTGATGATTGATTTTGCGATGCGGTGAAGCTGGCGACGGGTGTGAGGTGTGCAGCTTGCTGCGCAGCGTGAGCGGCGGATGCGACTTCAAGCGCTGATGGTGCGCAGCGGAGCTGCACACCCTGCGGGATTGCGAAACTTGCAGTGCCACACAGCAGGCACATCGGTGGAATCACGCGAACGATGCGCTTCGTTCCTCAGCGCATCCTATGGGCTTAGCCATCTGGACTCCCCCATGCTTCCAGCATCCGCACCCATTCGTCGAATTGAGGGCACTGCTGACGAATTGTGGTTAGACCGATAGCCTCGGCGATCACGGGGCCGTGCTCGGTCTTGCTGTAAGTCCCCTCAGGAAACGCCGCGAGTATCCGCTTGGATGGTGCAGTGGCAGGATTGTTGTTGATGTCTTCAGGCGTCGGAAACCTTGAACGGATGCCGGTCAGGACCTGGCGAACGTCGTCACTCCATCCATCCAGGACAAATTGGAACTGCTCGACATCGGAAAACAGCAAACCTTCAAACTCGTGCATTTGAACATAGGGATGCACGCATCGCGGATCGAAATTGGTGATCCTTTTCGCAACATCCTTGGCAACCGCTTGCTCCAGTTCCTGCCTTGATCGGCCATCAGCATCCTGAAACCCATAAAAATCTACCAGGGTGGTGAGTCGGTTCGCCGCGTGATATTCGTGCGACAGGAATTTCGCCAGCCGTTCGACTGTGACGCGTCCCCCTCGATGCCGGCCCGATGGCGCCCGCAGAAGGGTCGGATACGCGTCCACGCCATAACTCACCAAGTGCGGTGCGATGGAGGATTTGACGAACTCGACTTCAGTCGGCCCTTCGCAAACGATGCAAACCCGCATCATGAAGACACCCCGACGGGCGTCTTAAGCCAGATGTCCGACAGCAGGTAATCGTCGTCCAGCCACTGCTGGTACTGTTCTTTCGGCAGATTTCGCAACGTCGTCGCTCCGTCCCTGGCTTCCGCGACGATGATGTTCTCCAGATCGAAGCAGTCAACCATGTAGGGCGACTGCGTGGCGATAAACACCTGCCGCGTCTTCGCCACACGTTTGAGCATCTCCGATACCAGGGTGATGGCGTGTGGATGCAGTCCCAGTTCGGGCTCGTCGAGGAACAGCATGTCCGGCAGACGTTCGTCCGGCAGGCTAAGCAAGGTCAACAGGCAGAACAAGCGCAGTGAGCCATCAGAGGTCAGGTGCGCGCCAAACACCTTGTCACTGTGCTTGCTCTTCCAGCGCAGCAGCACCTTGCCTGCCACCGGTTCCAGCACGAAATCCTCCAGGGTGGGAAACACGCGCTGAATCTGACGTACAAGTTGCCGGTAGCGCGGCGCATCGTTTTCGCGCAGGTCAAGCAGAACGGCGGCAAGATTACCGCCGTCCGAGCGCAAGCGCGCTGAGTCGGAAATATCCCAGCGTTGGTGGAGGGAGGCGTTCGCCGATGTGTCGTGGAACTGGTAGGTCGAACACTGCCGGAGCAGCGTGTAAATGGTCTTGGCCGTCTTGTTCGTCTGATCCGGCAGCGCCGACTCCTTGCCGACACCGGGCAGATTGCTCCAACTGGCTTGACCGGGCTTGCTGGTATCCGAATACCGATATGCTTCATGCGTCAGGATCACGATGTCGCCCGCCGACAGATGCGCCATCTCGAAGCGGTAGTCGTTGAACCCTCTTTCGGTGGCGATGCGTAGTTCGGCCTGAATCTGCGGCGTGATGCGTGACCCCATGAAGAACTGGTCGTCGCCGCCGCCCTTGCGCACGACAAACTCTTGCAGGTTCCGGGCACGCAGCATCCATCCCAGCATCTCGAAGAAACGGATGAAGCTGGATTTGCCCACGCCGTTCGCACCGATCAACACCGCCAACTTCGGAAGCTGCAACTTTTCGATGCGTTCCAGGCTACGAAAACCTTTGATGGAAACTTCCGCGATCATCCCTTGCAGGCGGTGCGGTCTGTTCTGCGTCGTCATCAGATGTCCTCCACGAAGAACATGCACTCCAGGAATTCCGGCTCGATCCGGCACAGCCCGTAAGATGCGCTGAGGAACGAAGCGCATCGTTCGCGTAAAACCGGAAGGCATGGTAGTCGCTTCTCGAACCCCGCGAACGAGGCGCCTCCTGCGTCGGCGCATCCTACGGGACTGCCTACTTGGTACACCACTGCTGCTCGCAGGGTACTCCGTCGTTGTTTCCGTCCATTTTCACGCCAGGACAGTTGCGAAGAAAGAATGTCGCTTCTGCGCAGGAAGTCATTTGCGAGCAATGAGTACGGCCGTCGCACCTGAAACTGGCCGATAGCTCAGGCGCTCCAGCATGATCTGGCAAGACAGGGCCGATTGGCTTATTCGCTACACCGGAGGAGGTTGAGTGCAGGCGAAAGTACTGATAGCCCTGCCAGCCGAGAGCAGCAACGATGACGAGGAGCACGAGGTTGCGCATGTTCAGGTAACCAGTGTTCTAACGTTGTAAATCACCGGACGCAGGCAAGCGCAGCTTGCTGGAGGTCGGGCGGATTGGGATGTTAATGCGTCGGATGCAACTTCAAGCGCTGCTGGTGGTGCGCAGCAAGCTGCACACCCTTGTGTCTTGACGGTCCTGGCTGATCCCCCGGATCGTCCCCACCCGGTGGTCCCGAGTGGGCCGCGTGGCGGTGAGGTCGAGCACACCCTGAGGCCCTTGAGCCTGCTTCGTA
>JAFEDI010000043.1 GCA_018241725.1 Pseudomonadota bacterium
ACCTGAAAGCGCAGGTAATCGCTCAGCCGCTGCGACTCGAAGATTTCGTCGTGCGGGATCAGCAGGTACTGCCAGGGCTTGCTGCCGACGCTCGCGGCGTACTCGCTGGCATGCCGGCACCATTGCACGGCGGCAGCGGCCTTGGCCCGGACTTCCTGGGTGTCGAGATCGGCGCGCTTCTTGGTTTCGGCCATCAGGATCAGCGCATCGGTTTCGGCGACGAAGTCGGGGACGTATTCCGGTTGCTCGCTGCCGAGCCTGTAATAAATCCGGAACTGACCCTTGGCCGGGCGCAGCCATTTGCGGGCGTCACGTTCGAGCAGCACGGCGAAACGGCGTTCGCTGTCGGAATCGAATTTCTGCAGCGGATACAGGCAGCGCGAGAAACCACCGAACAGCATCTGCTTGATGCGCGAGGGTTCGGCGACGGTTTCGCGATAGTGATGCACCGGCTGCGCGGCATTCACCGTATGGATGCAGGGCTTGAGTTCGGTGAAGCCACGGCTGACCTGCACCTCGTAGGAGGTGGCCGTCTCCCAGAAATGCGCCTGCATCTGCGCGTGGATTTCGCGGGCGATCAGGCGCCGGTCGCGATCGAGTACGTTGATGACTTCGCTGTCGGGCAGATAGCTGCGCAGGTGCTGCACCATCTGGCCGGCAAGCTCGTAGAGCAGGTCGGCATGCGTGAAGTAATCGATGTCATCGAAATCGACCAGCGCATGCACAAGGTAATCTTCCGGCCGCTGTTCCTTCAGGCCGGATTCGGCGGCAAGCGTGAACTGTTCATGGGTGCGCAGGTGCTGGCCGACGATCTCGCGCTGGCCCGGTTGCAGGAACAGCCGGCTGACATCGAGCCGGAACGGATGAAAGCCGGTGCTGATCTCGCCGCCGGGCACGAGGGTGATGCGTGGTATGTCGATGTTCTGCTGCACGACGATTTCGGTGGCTTTGGCGACCAGGGCCGGCAGGTCGATGCCGGGGTTCGCTGCATCGTCGCCGGTCAGCAATTCGCCCTGCTGCGGGCGCAGTCGTTCGGCGACGGCATCGACGATTTCGCGCTGCACCTCGGGTTTCAGCAGGTCACGGCTGGTCGGCACCTGCGCGCGGCGGGTTTCGTACTGGCCGATGATTTCCATGACTTCGCGGGCGGCCTGGATTTCCGCCGGATTGTGGAAGGCCGGGGGTGGAGGCTTGGGAAGGTCCGTGGCGCTGCCGGTCGTTGCCGGCGCGTTCATGCCGGTCCGGGCGGTTGACAAACCGAGCAGCGCGTCGCGGTTCGGCGCCACCTGCACGCTGTCCTTGCGTTCGGCCGGTGACGGTGCATCGAGGATCACCTGCTGCAGGCGGATCGGCGAATCGCCGCGGTTGGCCTCGTCGATGATTTCCTGAAAGCGGTCGTGGGCGATGATGTTCAGCCGGTCGACCGCGGCGACGCCGGTGCGTTTGCCATAGGGCAGGCGCAGGCCGCGGCCGATGGATTGTTCGATCAGGGTGCGGGCATTGGCGGCGCGCAGCGGCACGATGGTGTAGAGGTTGGTGACATCCCAGCCTTCCTTGAGCATGTTGACGTGAATGACGATTTCGGTCGGTTCCTCGACGCTTTCGACGGCGAGCAGGCGCGCGATCATTTCTTCTTCTTCGGCACCGCTGCGGCTGGAATCGACCTGGATGACCTTGCCGCGGTAGCGGCCATCGTAAAAGGCATCGGATTCGATCAGCGTCTTCAGTTGCGCGGCATGGGTGGTGTCGCGTGCGATCACCAGCATGAACGGCTTGACCGGGCGGGCCTCGTGTTCGCGGGCGTAGGTCAGCAGTTCGACCTTGGTGGTTTCGTGCAGGCGCACGCCGTCTTCGAGCTTGGTTTTCTCGATTTCCTCGGGCGTGTGGGCGCGGGCGTCGAAGTTGCGCTGGGTGACGGCGGCCGGTTCCTTGACGAAACCGTCAGCCATCGCGCGCGCCAGCGGATAATCCATGACCACATTCCGGAACGGCACCGGGCCACGGCTGGATTCGACGAACGGTGTCGCGGTCAATTCCAGTCCGAACCGCGGTTGCAGCTCATGGATCGCGCGCACGCCGGCACTGGCGCGGTAGCGGTGCGATTCGTCCATCAGCAGCACGAGGTCCTGGAGGTTGGCGAGGTGATTGAAGTAGCTGTCGCCGAGCACTTCGCGCAGGCGCTTGATGCGCGGTTCCTTGCCGCCGCGCACTTCGGAGTTGATCTTGGAAATGTTGAAGATGTTGATGCGCACGTCATGCGCGAAGCCCGCCGGTTGCGTATCGACGGCTGCTCCGGTCTGGTCGTAGTTGTCGCCGGTGATGATCAGCGGTGGTTGCTGCGCGAATTCGGCGATGCCCTTGAATACATACTTTGGCGTGTTGCGCGTGAAGTCGGTGATCAGTTTGTTGTAGATGGTCAGATTCGGCGCGAGCACGAAGAAGTTGTTGATGCCGTGTGCAAGGTGCAGATACGCGATGAACGCGCCCATCAGTCGCGTCTTGCCGACGCCGGTGGCCAGTGCAAAGCACAGCGACGGGAATTCGCGTTCGAAGTCCTGCAGCGTCGGGAATTCGGTCTGCAGTGCGGACAGGATGCTGCCGGTATCCCGTTGGGTGTTGCTCATGTCCGGCGCGGCGTCGAGGGCGCGGGCCAGCCGGTTCAGGGCCTCGGCCTGTGGCGCACGCAGCGACAGGCGACCGCTGACGTGATGAAGGGCACGCTGGTTCATTCGGGTTGCTCCTGCAAAATTTCCGATGCCGGTCACAGCGGAACAGATGGTCTTTTCATGCCGGTCGCATGTGAGTGCCTTGTTTCTCCCCCTCTCCCCAACCCCTCCCCCGCGAGGGGGGAGGGGCTGAAAAGACGGTGTGTTCCGCAGCCACGCAGGGTGTGCAGCTTTGCTGCGCACCATGCAGCATTTGAATCTTCTTCCGGTGTGAAGGGTACGCAGCGATCTGCACACCCTGCGGTCTGTGCATTGCAGTGGGGGTGATCCGCTGATGCAGATCGACGTTTGCTCAGATCAATTGTCTTTTCGTGCAGGGAGCAGCACGAACCGGTTGTGGACGCTTCAGACATACAGGGCTTCCTGCTCGATATAAGCCCGCAGTTCGGCGCGCAGGGCCTTGTCGGTGACGAGATCGACGGGGCAGCCGAGCAGGTCTTCCAGATGGAACTGCACGCCGAAGTAGCGTGCGGAGCTTGCCGGGCCGTCGAAGGCGACCAGTACGTCGACATCGCTGTCGGGGCTGGCCGTGTCGCGGGCGACGGAGCCGAACAGGGCGAGACGGGTGATGCCGTAGCGGGCGATCAGCTCGGGTTTGGATTGGGTGAGCAGTTGCATGGCCCGTTCGCGGTTCATGCGTCGTCTCCGAACAGGTCGGGCGTTGTTGCAGGCAGGGCCGAAGTCTTGCCGGGCTTGCGAGGGGAGGCCGGAGCCGGTTCAGGGTCCGGTGTGGCCATCGGCAGGTTGGCGATGTTGAGGCTGTAGTCGTCGTGACCCCATTCGCAGCGGGCCAGCACCATTTTCGGGATTTTCTTCAGCGTCAGGTTCGGCCAGTGTTCGCCGGCGGTTTCGGCGCTGATGCCGTGAAAGGCAGCGCAGCAGACCAGCAGGCTGCGTTGCGGGCCGACTTCTTCGGCCAGTGCCTGCAGTTGTGCGACGGACAGGTTCTGGGTGGTGACGTACAGGAAGTCGCGTTCGCTGGAATGGCCGTGCTGCCACCAGTGCGTTTCCGACGGTGCATAGGTGAAGCCTTCGAGCTTGGCCAGGGCTTCGGTGAGCATCGCGCCGTTGTATTCGGGGTTGATGACCGGGTTGCCCCAGCGATCATCGATGATCAGCGACGGCGCGAGCCGGTAATACCGGAATCCGCCACCGCCCTGCCAGCCGGTCGCTTCGCTGACTCCGCCCTTGTCCTCGCCGGAAATGACCTTTTTCAGGCGCGGGATGATGTGCGTGTGACAGTGTTCGCCCAGTTCCACCATGATCCAGCGCCG
>JAFEDI010000044.1 GCA_018241725.1 Pseudomonadota bacterium
CCTTCGCCGATGATGCCTTCGTTGCGTGTTTCGCACGGGCCGACCAGGTCGGGCGTCAGGATCAGCGTGGAATCTTCGTTAAAGCTGGCCGTGAGGCGTTCTTCGGGCAGTTCGACGCGGTAGCCCTCGACGCGCGGGAAGGTGATTTCGAGCGCATCGCGCTCGGGGCGGATCGCTCTGACCTGCACCGTTGCGCGTGGAGGTTGCGGTGGTGCAACGACGGGTTTGGCAGTGAAGTCGAAGGGAATGCCGAACACGTCGGCGTATTCGACGTTGAACAAGCCTTGGTCGTTGAGCTCGTAGGACTGGCGGCGCAGCGCGCGGCCGATCACCTGTTCGCACAACAGTTGCGTGCCGAAGGCGCGAATGCCGAGCACGTGGGTGACGGTGTTGGCATCCCAGCCTTCGGTCAGCATCGACACCGACACCACGCAGCGGATGGCGCCGCCGAGTTGCCCGGCCTTGCCCACCGTGTTCATCACTTCGCGCAGCAATTCCTGATCGGTGATGTTGTCGCCGGCGCGGGCGTCGCCGGTGCGCTCGACGATCTCACGGCGGAAACGCTCGATCTCGTCGGCGGCCATGTCGTGGAATTTGTCGTCCAGCGCATCGCCGGCTTCGAGCTGTTCGCTGTCGATCAGCAGGGTATTCGGCCGCGGCAATGGGTTGCCGGTGGTTTCGTCGAAGTTGCGGAACAGCGGCAGGCGGCCGTTTTCGAGGGTGCTGGTGCCGTCGTCGTTCTTGCGCTGGAAGCCGGATATGAAGTCGTAGACGAGCTTCGAGATGGCGGTGTTCTGGCAGACCACGATGAAGCACGGCGGCACCTTGATGCCGGCGTCCTGCCAAAGCTTGAAGGTCTTTTCGTAATGGCCGTAGAGCGCTTGCAACGCGGTTTGCAGTCGGGTCGGCAGCTTGAGCGGGTCGAGTTCCTGATTCGAGCCGCGTCCTTTCTTCGGCATGTCCTTGCGGATGTTTTCCCAGAGGTTGCGGAAGACCGGCAGTTCGTCGCCAGGAATGTTCTCGGCCACCGGTACGCGCGGCAGCTTGACGATGCCGCATTCGATGGCGTCCATCAGCGAAAAGTCGCTCATCGTCCAGGGGAACAGCGTGCCTTCGGCGTAGCCCGAGCCGCGCAGGAAGAATGGCGTGGCCGAGAGGTCGATGACGCGAGAAAGCCCGAGCTTGCGATTGACGGCTTCCAGTCCGGAGATCCACAAGCGGGCGGCTTCGTTGTTCTTGTCTGCTTCCTTCTTGTCGTCGCCCTTCAGATCCTCGTCGTCGATCTCCCTGGGCTTCTCGCGGTAGCAGTGATGCGCTTCATCGTTGATGGCCAGGATGTTCTTCATGCCCATCAGGTCGGGCATCACACGCTGCAGCATCTGGCCTTCGGTCTCAAGGGTGACGATGTCGTCGCCGGTGCGGCCCTTGAGCAACTGCCGTCCGCCTTTGGTAATTTCGATGCGCTCGCGCAGCTTGAAGGCGTGGTAGTTGGTGATGACGATCCTGGCGCGGCCCATGTCGTCGAGCAGGTCACTCGGCACCAGTTCCCGATCCTTGTAGTAGCTGTCAGGGTCGTTGGGCTGGAGGACGCGCAAGCGGTCCTTGATGGTGAGCCCCGGTGCGCAGATCAGGAAGCCACGTGTGAAGTGCTTGCTGGCGGGACGACGCACCGCGTTGATTGTCTGCCAGGCAATCAGCATTGCCATTACGGTGGTTTTTCCCGCCCCGGTAGCCAGCTTGAGCGCAACGCGCATCAACTCGGGGTTGGCATCCCTGTTGGCGGCCGCGAGGTGTTCGAGCAGTCGCTTGCCGTGTCTGGTGCCGGGCGCAACCTCGGTCAGCCAGATCGCTGTTTCAACCGCCTCGACCTGACAGAAGAAAGGGCGGACGCCACTGAAGCCGTGATGACGCCAGTGCTGAAGGAGTCGCGCTGTCTCGGGGGTTACCTGCCATTGGCTCGGACTCGGCAGCGCGCGCCAAGTGTGGACGTGATTCCGTACCTCATTAATGATCGAGGTGGGGTCGTACTGCTGCGTTTTGGTGGATAGCCCTTTGCCCTCGTCGAAGAGGAAGCCTTCCTGCCTGGGCGATTTCTTTTGCTTTTTCGGCTTGGGGATCGGAGTAATGAATTCGGCGCGACGACGCGTTCCGAGAATTTGCTGAGTCGGCTGACCAGACTCGTCCAGCTCCCAGTGCTGCGATGGACGAGCATACGGGGAGTTCAGAATCGGGTGATCGAAGAAAGGGTTCGACATGGCCATGACGTAAGGTTTGCGCTCTTGTTGGTCCACGAAGCCAAACATTGGCCAGCAAAAACCCCGTGCATGACTTTGTTTCAGCTCGCAGGTGCGGACGAAAGTCATGGCCAGGAAGCGCAGGCCGAGGCGGGTGACGGCATCGCCATCGTAGCCGTCGATCTTCTTCAGGAGTTCCGGCAGCTCGTGCGGCTCGACGGCGGCCACGTTCTGCCGCACCACCGGGGTCAGGGCGCCGCGGATGCCGTCCGCCGGGTTGCTGCGGCAGCGCTGGGTGGCGATGGCGTAGGCGCGAAGATGGCGGCGATGCGCTGGTGGCAGCGGCGAGAGCAGGGGAATTGCCGCAAAAAACAAGCAGGCGTGGCGGAGAGGGTGGGATTCGAACCCACGGTCGGGGATTAGCCGACGCTCGTTTTCAAGACGAGAGCCTTAAACCGCTCGGCCACCTCTCCGCAGAGGGCGCGAAGGATAGCCGAAGCGCCGGCC
>JAFEDI010000045.1 GCA_018241725.1 Pseudomonadota bacterium
CTACCATCCTTCCCCTGCCGAAAAGTCGGAAATCCAGGCTTCAAGCACAAATCAGGAAGGCGGCGACGAGATATGTGCGCCGCCTTCCCGCCGATCAAGCCCCTCTTTCAGCAGCCCGCAGCGCCTCGAACAGATCCCGCATCTCCTGCGCCAGCATCGAGCACGCCCACAGGTAATTGTCCTGCAGCGTCGGATTCATGCGCCGGAAGGCATCCCCCGCATCGCCATAGGTCATGGCCAGCAAGGACAACAACTGCACCTGACGGGCGGAAAGCTGATCGACGATGGCCAGCGCATTGGCCTCCTCGGCCAGCCGGTAGAACGGCCCTGCCGGCGCGGGAAAACTGAGCGGCGTATTCATCGCGGCACCCTCCCCTCGCCCCGTTTCCGGCGCGGAAGAAGCGGAACAACTACGACGACATTACGAATGGACGCGTGCGAACCGGCGCACGCCAGGGTGGAAACGACCATGGTGCGGACTCCTTGTTGATGGACTGATCCGCCATCCGCTGCTAAACGGGGGGCGGGCCAAAGCAGGGTTAGCAGACCGGCAACAAGGAACCGGCAGGCCGAAGCCTCCCCACCCGGCCCGCCATTGAGCTTGGACGCACCAAGGGTGTACGGACAAAAAAATAGCCGCGGCGCGGCTGTTGTCCGCCTTGCTGAACAGGCTGCTAAACCCGGTCGCTGTTGTTTCAGCGACGGACGGGAGTATCGGCTGCGTGTCGCGGAGGCGTCAAGAGACGGTGTTGATGGCATGAATGACGAAATCGTCAAACCCTCGCGCTGTCTGCCAGATCTGAAAATTGTGAACTGCTCCGCTGCGAGGAGGTTCCTGCATGGCCAACAATGAGCGGCAGGAGTCGGCCAACAGTTGCCCTTCGGCATTTCCGCAGACCTGACATTGCAGAGGCTGCTTTACTCAGATACCTGCCGGACGGCCTATGCGTACCCCTATTGTAGCTGAGTCGTAAAATTTCAAAGCGGTACTTTCCCTTTCTTACGGCCACGCGCCATAAACAGATACCCCTCCCCAAAAATAAGGATGGCGGCGATCCGCACTCATCTTACTCGCTGCTGCGCGCAGAGCATCGGGCACATAGTCGCCTTCTGACAGCTTAGAATACGTTTGAGCAAGAAGACTTGCGGTGGCTCGGTCATCCACTTCCCATTCAGTCACCACCACAGATCGGGCGCCGGCACCAAGCAAAGCTCTTATGAAACCGACTGGTTCTCCGCCTGGTCTTGCACCTGAGACTCCCGTCTGACAGGCAGCGAGCGTTACCAAATCAAGGCCGCGCAAGTCCATATTCAGCATCTCTTTGGCACTAACGCGCCCATCGACTCCTGTTCTTGCCAGAAAGATCGACGACTCCATTGGGTTGCTTGTGCCGAACAAGCCGTGGGCGACAATGTGAGCCCACCGCGCTTTCGGTAACTGCTCAAGCAAATTCACCTTAGTTGGTGCGGCGCGCGCCCCAACGAGTTGAGGAGCAACGTCCGCTTCTAGGAGGTAGCGACGTTCGACACTCTTAAATGCGGCACTGACTGATACCACCTCTGCCTCGCCATACTTCAGTGGGGAAAGATTCAGTGCCCCTTTGCCAGGCCCGAGCACCACCGCGGCGTCCTCCGAGCTGACCGCACCCAACGCACCAACCACCAAAGCGACGTTGCTCTTGCTTGAAACCATATCACGGCGCCTCTTCGACGCATTGGCCAGCGTTGCGGAGGGTACGAGGGCAATCGAGGCGGACTCGATCAGCCACTTCCCGTCCCTAATCCTCAGGGCCGGCCAAGGCAATCCAAAAAGGCTCTCATCGCTTGAAATTAAAAGCCGAGTGATGCTTCCGTCTAGCCGAAGTGGCTCGATCAGTTCGCGCCCCAGAGTCGTCGATGCGGTCTGCAACTGCTCACTGAGCTTTCCAGACCTGATCATGCTCAATGACTTTGAATTCCTAATGTCGAGCTCTTCACGGAGCTTGCTGACAAGATCCGTAGCAACCCTGTCGGGTATCGAGAGCCTCACGGCGCGCAGCGGAGCCTCCCGCTGCGCAACTACCGCAACGCCACCATCCTTTGAAAGGAAGTAACTCACAAATGCGGTCTGCTGATCAAGAGACGAAAAGTCATACTGGGCACCTCCCGCGCCATCGGAACGGAACGCGCTACCATGCCGAAAATAGATATCCAAGAATGACTGGACCTTCCATGCTTCTAATACATCCAGAATTCTATCTGCATCTTGGTTCGCATCAAGACTGCTAACAAGCTCCTCGACGATCGTGCGCTTGTCGGTAAGGAACGTGAATTTATCGCTCTCCGAATCGATACGCGTTCGCCCATGAGTCACTGCGCTTGCTGCAAGCTCAAGCAGTGCAACGGCCTCGGCTTTCGCGCCCGAGCTTTTCGCCAGCATCGCTGCATCGTAGTACGACGAACCGGCGACAGAGGGGTCCTCTGTCGTGCCTAACTCGCCTGCTCGAATGAATAGGGATTGCGCATCAGTCGGGGACGTTTTGCGCATTGCCATCGCATAAGTTCGAAGAAGCAACGGACCATGCGTTAACCACGTTCGCTTCGATGAGCTCATTAAGGCTTGGTCAAGATAGTCGATTGCAATATCAAAATATCCGAGACCAATTGAATATTGAGCGCCCGCGATCAACGCCGGAACGCAGGCATCATGTCCCAATGCTCGGCCGAATCTAACCGCTCGATTGAGCCATGCAATTGCGTCTACGCTGTTGTGCGCCTGAGCAAAATGACGCACCAGTGCAACCATTGGCTCGGTAGTGTGCTCATACTCGTTATTTCGAATGGCACTGTCGAATGCCGCTTGACTTGCATTAGCAGCACCTCTCGAATCGCCAATAATTCGCCTATAAGTGGCCTGCTGATCTGCAACACGATCCTTGTCATCACCGAGCAACAGTTCTTGCTCTTTGATTGCAGTAGCGTACCCCGCGAAGTCACCAGCGGCCAGAGCCACCTCGCCCTTGAGGTTCGAGTATTCAAATGAGGACTCATCATCCTCAGCCATTCCCACCCGAAACCCCTTGTCAGCGACACATTCAAGTGCCTGCTCAATTCGATTTCCTCTGGCAAGGGCTCTACACCGCCACGCACGCACGGCCCACCGAAGCTTGGGATTGACCGAGAGAATGGGGGCCGCACTTGCCTCGACATCACTTGCGATACGGGCCGCGTCACCGTAAAGGCGATCAAAAAACATTGCAGCAATCGGCTCGATAATTTCACCGGGCTCCTTCGGTGCTCCTGCCCTGAGTGCGTTGACCAATGCCTCACCGTTAGCGCGATCGATTTCGGCGTTCATTCGCAAGATTGGCATATCCGAAGCGACGTCGCTTGACGAATCGACCGTTCTCAACGTACGAAATGTTTTTCTCTCCGAAGAGTAAGCAACGATTCGGGTCTTGAATGAGGTTTCGCACTGGATACACGAGTTCACCAACCCACTGCCAACAGATCCTTCACGAATCACAAGCTCCAACGCAGAGTCGCCATTAAGGTTTGCAGTGAAGTAATCACCCATAGCCAGGGCCCTCGTCCTGTAAACCAGCTTGCTACTAAGCAGATCCACGACAAAGAGGGACAAGCGGCGAACATCGCTCGAATCGTAGTCAGATAGGATTAGCTCAGGGATGCCATCCCCTGTTAAATCGGCATATTCAATTGATGCGGAGTACGCGTCGATCGAGACAAAGGTCCCACAAGCTTTCTCAGACGAACTGCTCGAAACAATAAGATACCTTTGTGTGCCGAACGCCTTTCCAGAAGACAGGGCAATGTACTTCTCGCTCTCTTGGGCCAAGATTTTTGAAGCGGTAGCCTTGAGCACGCGTGAAAGGATCGGACTAGTTACCCCTTGCGTTTGGCCTAGACGCAACAAGTCGTCAACTTCACGTCGCGGTACGCACTTAGCTGACACCTCAAAATGGCGTACAGGGTCATAGTCGACTCGGCGCGCTGGGTCTGATGCCCTGTCTCTATCTTTGTCTTTGGGGCTCAGCGGCAAGAGCGAACGGCGTTCCGATGGGACGATAGCGTCATGGGATCTCACAGCCAGTGCATCAGCATATTTGGATAGTTCGACATTGATTCCAGGCGCAACGAGGATGTCGAGAAGCGATTCGCGAATCAAATCACCGGATGGCGAAGGCAGTGGAAGTCCGGCCTCGCGGCGTCGCTCATTGTTTGCCGAGCGCAGCTTTTTCGCTAGGCTTTGAATGCCTTCGGCATCCGCGACCGAGAAGTGTTCGAGAAGACGGTTGGCACGATCTACTTCGAAGACTGAGTTTAGGTCGTTCGCCGTTCGAAGAACCAAATCGGCTGGAGGGTTAGTGGATGCGAGTAGGGCTCGCTCCGCAAGTGAATAGGGCGTATATGGGTCGAGCGACTCCTTGGTACCAGCCTCGCCGATCTCCAAAGCCAATCGAGCGTAGTCGATGCCAGTCGTCGATCCTTGGTAGTCGAGCAGTGTCTTACGCCAGGCAGACAGCGTGTCTTTGGAGCCACTCTGAACTTCGGCCAATGCCTTCCCCCAGTCGGGCTGGGACTTTGGGGCATCAATGACTTCATTTGCGTCCTGCTGTTCGCGACAGCCCGATGTCGAGGCGATACATGCGACGATAACTAATACAATCGCACAAAGAAGCGGAACTCTAGATCCTGGCGTGGCCATGTGGGCGAATCGACATGCAGATCTCAACGGAAGGTCCGTTTCGTTAAAACATCGAAATCACATCGATAAACGCTGCAGGAATAGTGGAGCCTCGCGGAGAGATAATCTCGGGCCGCTGAGTGCTCGCCAGTGCCGATAGCACAACAGGAAGCGCAACCCCAACGGAGAATGCCTTCCATGGCGTGGCTCCACCTCGATGCGGAAATATCATGGCAACAATCCCGCCTAGAATCACATAAAGCGTGGTCGCCAAGAGATACTGCTGCCATTCAAAATGAAGCCCCGGCATGGTGAACCGCTTGGAATATAAGAGGGCAATATCTGGCGCAAGAGCGCCAGCCATTCCAAAAGAAAAGCATTTCGCCGGAGATAGTTTCATATTCACCTCAGGATTTATCAACAATTATCCCCGTTGCAACGTCCAAGTCTCAATTTAATGAGATGGAGCCTGCCGAATAGCGCTTATTCGCCACCAAACCAATGTAGAAGCAGGCTGAGGCGGCGTTACGGCGGATAAGGCTCGTTGAACTGGGCTGCCGACATAGTATTCATTATGGGAATTTTAGTCGCGTGCGGCGGAAATGCAAGCGGTTTGCCTATGGCCAACGAAGTGGACGTATCTGGCGTCTATGGACGAGGTCATGAGCAGTCAGCGGTTAACACCCGAATTCAAGGAAGATGCAGTCCGACAAGTCATCGAACGTGGGTACTCAGTTGCCGAGATGTCGGCACGCATCGGTGTCGCGGCCCACTGTATCTACAAATGGGGCAACTCGGTCACGCCGGACAAGTCCGAGAAGCAAGCGGCCGAACTGGTCGAGCCTAAGTGCTTAGAGGGTCCCCAAAAAATCCGAGGGGGCAGGTCTTGATACGCGTGTATGCATCGTCGGACTGGATGAACAACTGGATTAAGACGTGTATCAGCCGTCTTCTGCACCTTTCGTGACTAAAACCTCCGGCGGACCTAATGTCTGCGGGTCGCCTCGCCGAGCGACTGGTCGACTCAGGTTCCCGCCGCTGGAACTCAGAGATTATGAGCGGCAGCTCTGGGTCGGTAGCCGTCTCTTGCCTCCTTTGTACCCAATGACCGCTCCGACCGAGACCCCGCCGCTGATCCAATGGGCTCTTCCTCCGGCCTGAACGGTCGTTGGGTCATCACATCGAATGAGGCAGCCATACGTCACATACCTGTCATTCAGCCTTACGCGGCCGCGACCGTCAGCCTTCCCATGGGGCGAACTCGACCTTCCAACCCAATGCTGCCGGGGAGCGTAGAGGAGAACAGTTGTTCAACAGCTTAAATTCACCAGCCGCCGAAAGCGGTCCGGTGGAATGGTTAGACATCCGGCTCCCCGCTTTCCGCTTCTGGGACGGCGGCCCCCAGCTTCGCTCCAAGCTCATTCCAGTACTCAGAGAATTTTTCGAAGTCCCCAGCGCGAAGGGCTGCCTCTACGGCCGCAATTTGCTCCCCTTGTGATGTCCCATTCAAGCGCTCACGAGCCTCATTCGCATATTCCTTAACCGTCGGCGGAACAACAGCCCTGGTGGTGGTCACGGTACGGAGCATGATCCTTGTTGCAAGCAGTCGAGCAGAAACTATGAAAACGCTCTTCACACTCTCGCGCTCTCTCGACTCAACAACCAGATTCACTGCCCCGGCCAAGTTTGAAACCAAATCGATCGTCGAGTCGGAGTCAAACAGGACATCGAACCCTCGCCCCCTCTTGTCAAAATGCGCTGCACCGTTCCGAATTCTCCGGACGGCTTGCAAGCCAGCCGCTTCAGCGGGGTGCAGTAGGCCAAGTACCCCACATATTGAAATCCTGGAATCAAAGTCACCGGCAGGTCGCCTGAGCTCAAGTAAATCATCCGCCGTCTCATCAGATATACATGCAGCTCGAATGAGATCCCCCAGAAGCTCTTCAAGGTAAGCACCAAGAGAGGATGGCTCCACGGTCAGACTCTCCATCCACGAGAGTCGTGATCCTCTTGGGAAGGCCGAGTTGAACTAATTTTCTCGTTGATTTTGACTTCTTTGCCATGTTGATCTTGTTGTCGTTGGGATGTCGCAAGCAGAAATGGTCGTTATTCGGATCAGGCTGCGATATGTGTTTTCGATCTGCCGTGGCTGGGAGTCCAAGATTCGACGCAATCAGGAAGGAGCGCAGAAGGTATATCCTGAAAAGACCAATGACGACATATGCTGACGCAGGGGTCAGAGCCGACCGAAGGGCGGAGAATTACTCCTAGCTTCTACAGATTTCCGTCTTGAGCCTTTGCTAGTGAAGACGAATGGCTAGCAACGATCGAAGCCGTATTAGCCATGAGCCGGCAACGCATCGCTTCATGAAACGTCTGGTTGAAAAAAGGCGTTAGGGGGCGTCGCTCAAAGCGCTCGTGCTCCTTGATGACTTCATCATGATCAGCGCCGCCGAGATGGAGGTGAAAGTGGAGGTAACCATATAGGCGCGGGGTAGTCTCGACCTGCAGCCCCAGCCTGTCTTTGGCGTAGTTTCTAGCCAGTTTCTCATCCGTCATCAATGCGATGTTTCGAATGCGATAGGCCGTCGCAATACACGAAAGTTCGCCTGAACCGAGCCGGCCAGGCGCTTTGGACGAAATAGCAAGCAGGTCATCCAAGCTACATTCCTGTACAGGGAACCGGCCAGCGGCGCGCTCATTGCGCAACCGTTTTATGAGGGTTTGTTGTTCTGTTGTGATGTTGGGGCGAAGTTTCTGCAAGCACTCATACAGCACAACGGGTGTCACACAAAACTGAAGTTTGGCCTGGATAGCTGCTTGGTTAATTCGTAAGGAGGACAGCATGTTCCAGATGGCGCAGGTATCGACGACTGAGACAGGCGCAAAGCGGGCTGGGTCATAGCTCATTGACGATGCTCCGGCCGTAAAGAATCGAGATTTCGCGTGTCTCCGTGTGGTCTGCAAGCAAGGCCTCGCCCAAGCGGCCGGCCGAGATCAGGCCCCGCTGATGTGCCTCGAAGCAAAGACCGACGTAGTAGTCTGACAAGCCTCGTTCGAGTAGTCGCTTGCGCCTGCTGACTTGCACTTTAGTGAGGTAGTCCGGCGCTTCCGGATCAACCTTGTCAGCCATGGGAACCCGCACCGAACGAATCAGTTTGGCTGTATCCTGATCGATACGCTGTGCGGTCAGCAGCGCAAAAGATAGGGCTTCCGTGCTTACCTTCAGTGCCTGAGCCCAACGTATTGCCTGATGGGTGTCCCAGCGATGAACGTTTGGCAGATGCTCTGGAGGCATCAAATAGTAGGAGGCGAATCGGTTTGCCCGAAGTTCTTTAAGGTCCTGTTGGTCATATCTTGAACTGCCGCGCAGGTAGGACACGCTGACTGCGTCGGACGAGTCAAAAATGGCGTGAGCCGCCTCGTGGCTTGCAGAGAAACGTTGCCTGTAGATATCGTCATCATAGTTCACCAGGATGCAATGCCCGGCGATTGGGTGCTCAATGTACAGGCCAGAAATCTCGGAGGTCGCTAGCCGACGCCGAAAGATATGTAGCCCAATCTGGCGAAAATCTGCGTAAACGTCCAAAGGGGTCTGGGCTCCGTGATGGCCCAATGCGAGTCGCAGTGCTGCTGCGGCCTTCGTACCTTGGATTTTGTGGAGGTCGTAGGGGGAGGGTTCAAAAGCGAATGGCGTGTGCAGAAGGCCCATCTCCTTTTGGAGCGTAGCCTCGATCTCGCATAGAAATAAGAACTCCTGAATGGCCCGCCGGTCGTTGGGCGTGAAGGTCTCGCCGTGCCTGCGGTAGAGGATGTCGGTCTGCTTGAACGGCTCAGGTCGTGATGGGTCTATGAAATCCCGAAAATCCCTGACGTAGTAGTTGGCTAGGATCAGCAATTCGTCACCGGAAGGCGCTGCCGATCCGTTCTCGATGATAGCTAATCGCTCAGGCGCAATGCCTGTATCCGTGCTGACAGTCTCGGCTGATAAGTCTTGTAGGTTTCTTGCCTGAGCCAGGCGAGAAGCGATGAGCTTCAGATCAATGCTGCTCATGGCAGGTCAATCAAATTAGCGATGAGGACGAGCACGATAATGACATCGTGAAGTTTCTGCTGCAATAGATACGGAGCATCATCTCTCCGAACCATGGTGCTACAAATCTCTCCCGATGGTCGCTGAATATTTCGCCGGCAAGTCGCCTCGGCCCCGTTAGCCGTACGTTAGGCAGACCGATGTTCCCTTGGCTAAACAAGCGCTATGGCGGCCCATCAGTTTTACGTTGAAGGGCTGCTTACTGTCGCATTGCCGACTGAACCAGTCGGCCTCCAGAACGACCGTTTCGGCCAATATCCTGCTATCAAGTATCCAAACCACACGACCTCTCAACTCCAGAACTCGTCGTTACCCCAACCGATTGAACATCCCAACGACGCCTGGAGTTCGAACCCGCATCGCATCAGCATCCATCATCCCAAGTAGATCATATTGCCGATGCTGCATCGAATACTCCGGCGTGAACATTCGATCCTGCATCGTGAACATTGCGTATTCCCCTGCCACCATTCGATGTTGTCCGGTGCACACCCTTCCTGGAAGGGCGCCACATTTCATGTGACGCCTGCACCATCGAATCATGCCGCCCCAACATCGAAATAGCCGCGCGCTGCATGACATGTTGCGTCTACCTTGATCGATGCGACGGCGGCAGCATCGAATGTTGACCGCGTCTCTTCTCATGTTCACGTCGGCATGCTTACCGAGCGGTCTGGCGTGTTCCATGTGCACGCAGTCATCATCAAACAGCACCGGGGAACATGCTGACCGCCGCGGGCATCATAAACAGTGCACGTCACTTTTCGCTTCCAACCGCGCACCGATCATGAACTCCCTGCCTGCCGTTCTACTGGGCGCCGCTTTCGCCGCCCTGCTCTCCGCCTGCGCCGGCCCGCGCTTTCCGGCGAATGCCGCGACCGTCGATGAACTCGTTACGCGCTTCGGGCCGCCCGCCAAGCACTGGCCGGCGGACGGCGGCGGCGAGCGGCTGGCCTTCACCACGTCGCCGATGGGGATGCAGACCTGGATGGCCATTGCCGATACGGACGGCCGGGTACGCAGCGTGGAGAACGTGCTCGACATGCAGCACTTCGCGCGCATCCAGCCGGGCATGGACGAGGATGCGGTGATGCGGGAGATCGGGCCTCCGTACCGCCCTTGGACCGTGACTTACCCCGCGCGCAACGAGCGCGTGTGGGAATGGCGTTATTGCGATGTGTGGAACGAGCCGGCGCGCTTCGATGTGCTGTTCGACACCGGCACCGGCAAGGTCCGCTCGACGATGAGCCTCACCGAGCGCCAGTCCCGCGATGGCAGCGGCGAACGCGGCGAGTGGTGCAGTCAGTAATCCCCCTTCCACGACCGCGGGCCGGACGTCCGACTCCTGCACGAACGTCCGATTCCCGGTCGCCGATTCATCCGCCAGCCCATCCCTTCCGGCAGTCGGCCTGAATCTAAAACTCCTTTACTTTCAGTCTTCTATCTCCTTTCTGTCTGGCCTGGCACAAGCGTTGCCCTATCTCTCTCGGGGACAGCGGCTCGCCCCGGGGTGCAGCGGAATGCGGCACCAGTCCAAACCAAGGAGAAATGGAGACAACAATGGAAGTCCAACAATCACAGGTTCAGGTGATGGGCATCGACGCCGGCGGCACGATGACCGACACCTTCTTCGTTCGGGCCGACGGACGTTTCGTCGTCGGCAAGGCGCAGAGCAATCCGGCCGACGAATCGCTGGCCATCTTCAACTCGTCGGAAGACGCCCTCGCCCACTGGAACCGTACGGTGGACGATGTCTATCCGGAGCTGGCGACCTGCGTCTATTCCGGCACCGCGATGCTCAACCGCATCCTGATGCGCAAGGGTCTCGACGTGGGCCTGATCTGCAACAAGGGTTTCGAGCAGATCCACTCCATGGGCCGCGCCCTGCAGAGCTATCTGGGCTACGCGCTGGAAGACCGCATCCACCTCAACACCCACCGCTACGACGAGCCGCTGGTGCCGGTCTCCCGCACCCGCGGCGTCACCGAGCGCACCGACGTGCAAGGCAAGGTCGTCATCCCGCTGCGTGAGGAGGAAGTCCGCCAGGCTACCCGCGAGCTGATCGCCGCCGGGGCGCAGGCCATCGTGATCTGCCTGCTGCAGTCCCACAAGAACGAGTCCAGCGAAACCCGCGCCCGCGATATCGCCCGGGAGGAACTGGCCAAGCTGAAGGTGGACATCCCGGTCTTCGCGTCGGTGGATTACTACCCGTCGCGCAAGGAAAGCCACCGGATGAACACCACCATCCTGGAAGCCTACGGTGCCGAGCCGTCCCGCCAGACCCTCAAGAAGGTCAGCGACCGCTTCAAGAAGCACGGTGCCAAGTTCGACCTGCGCGTGATGGCCACCCACGGCGGCACGATCAGCTGGAAGGCCAAGGAACTGGCCCGCACCATCGTCTCCGGCCCGATCGGCGGCGTGATCGGCTCCAAGCTGCTCGGTGAATACCTGGGCGACGAGAACATCGCCTGCTCCGACATCGGCGGCACCAGCTTCGACGTGGCGCTGATCACCAAGGGCAACTTCGCGATCAAGTCCGACCCGGACATGGCCCGCCTGGTGCTGTCCCTGCCGCTGGTGGCGATGGATTCGGTGGGCGCCGGTGCCGGCAGCTTCGTGCGCCTCGACCCCTACAGCAAGTCGATCAAGCTCGGCCCGGACAGCGCCGGTTACCGCGTTGGCACCTGCTGGCCGGAGAGTGGTCTGGATACGGTCTCCGTCTCCGACTGCCACGTGGTGCTCGGCTACCTGAACCCGGACAACTTCCTGGGCGGCGCGATCAAGCTCGACGTGCAGCGCGCCCGCGACCACATCAAGGCGCAGATCGCCGATCCGCTCGGCCTGTCGGTCGAAGATGCTGCCGCCGGCGTCATCGAGCTGCTCGACCTGACCCTGTCCGAGTACCTGCGCGCCAACATCAGCGCCAAGGGCTACAACCCGGCCGAGTTCACCTGCTTCTCCTACGGTGGCGCCGGCCCGGTGCACACCTACGGCTACACCGAGGGCGTCGGCTTCAAGGACGTGGTGGTGCCGGCCTGGGCGGCGGGCTTCTCGGCCTTCGGCTGCGCCTGCGCCGATTTCGAGTACCGCTACGACAAGTCGGTGGATCTGGGCGTCGCCCAGCTCGCCCCCGATGCGGACAAGGAAGCGGCCTGCCGCACGCTGCAGGACGCCTGGTCCGAACTGGCGCTGAAGGTCATCGACGAGTTCGTGCTCAATGGCTACAAGGCCGAGGACGTGCTGCTGATCCCCGGCTACAAGATGCAGTACATGGGCCAGCTCAACGACCTGGAAATCGTCTCGCCGGTGGCTACCGCTGCCAGCGCCGCCGACTGGAACCAGATCGTCGATGCCTTCGAGAACACCTACGGCCGTGTGTATGCCAGCTCGGCGCGCTCGCCGGAGCTGGGCTTCTCGATCACCGGCGCGATCCTGCGCGGCACCGTGGTAACGCAGAAGCCGGTGCTGCCGGAAGACGAGGACGCCGGCCCCACCCCGCCGCAGAGCGCCTACCTGGGCACCCGCCCGTTCTACCGCCACAAGCGTTGGGTCGATGCGGCGCTGTGGAAGATGGAAAGCCTGAAGGCCGGCAATCACATCGTGGGCCCCGCGATCATCGAGTCCGACGCAACGACCTTTGTCGTGCCGGACGGCTTCGCGACCACGATCGACAAGCACCGCCTTTTCCATCTCAAGGAAGTCCGCTAGGCCACACACACCATTGAGGAGACATCGTCATGAACATGATGAACAAGAATGAGCTCGGCTTCGCCGACCTGCTGAAGAACGGCCAGACCCTTAAACAGTTCCGCGACGGCATCATCGAGCGCACCCAGGCCAGCGGCTGCTACAACGGTATCGAGAAGCTGGAGTTCCGCGACAGCGACCCGATCGGCTACGAGAAGCTGTTCTCCAAGCTGCGCGGCGGCCTGGTGCATGCCCGCGAAACGGCCAAGAAGATTGCCGCCAGCCCCATCGTCGAGCAGGAAGGCGAACTCTGCTTCACGCTCTACAACGCGGTCGGCGACTGCGTGCTGACTTCCACCGGCATCATCATCCACGTCGGCACGATGGGCGCGGCGATCAAGTACATGATCGAGAACAACTGGGAAGCCAACCCCGGCATCAATCCCGGCGACATGTTCACCAACAACGATTGCTCGATCGGCAATGTGCACCCCTGCGACATCGCTACCATCGTGCCGATCTTCTGGGAAGGCCGGCTGATCGGTTGGGTCGGCGGCGTGACCCACGTGATCGACACCGGCTCGGTGACGCCGGGCTCCATGTCCACCGGCCAGACCCAGCGTTTCGGCGACGGCTACATGATCACCTGCCGCAAGACCGGCATCAACGACGAGCCGCTGCGCGACTGGCTGCATGAGTCCCAACGCTCGGTGCGCACGCCGAAGTACTGGATCCTCGACGAGAAGACCCGGATCGCCGGCTGCCACATGATCCGCGAGCTGGTGGAGGACGTGATCCGCGCCGACGGCATCGAGGCCTACGAGAAGTTCGCCTATGAAGTCATCGAGGAAGGCCGCCGCGGCCTGATGAGCCGCATCAAGGCGATGACCCTGCCCGGCAAGTACCGCAAGGTGTCCTTCGTCGATGTGCCCTACAAGCACGAGGACGTGCAGGTCTCCAACGCCTTTGCCAAGCTCGATTCCATCATGCACTCCCCGTGCGAGATGACCATCAAGCCGGACGGCAAGTGGCGCCTCGACTTCGAGGGCGCGAGCCGCTGGGGCTGGCATACCTTCAATGCCCACCAGGTGGCCTTCACCTCCGGCATCTGGGTGATGATGTGCCAGACCCTGGTGCCGACCCAGCGCATCAACGATGGCGCCTACTACGCCACCGAGTTCCGCCTGCCCAAGGGCACCTGGTGCAACCCGGACGACCGCCGCACCGGCCATGCCTACGCCTGGCACTTCCTGGTGTCCGGCTGGGCGGCCCTGTGGCGCGGCCTCGGCCAGTCCTACTTCAGCCGTGGCTATCTGGAAGAGGTTAACGCCGGTAACGCCAACACCTCCAACTGGCTGCAGGGCGGCGGTATCAACCAGGACGGCGAGATCCACGCGGTGAACAGCTTTGAAGCATCGAGCTGCGGCACCGGCGCCTGCGCGGTGAAGGACGGCCTCAACCACGCCGCCGCGATCTGGAACCCGGAAGGTGACATGGGCGACATCGAGATCTGGGAGATGGCCGAACCGCTGCTCTACCTGGGTCGCAACGTCAAGGCCAACTCCGGCGGCTACGGCAAGTACCGCGGCGGTTGCGGCTTCGAAACCCTGCGCATGGTGTGGAACGCCCAGGACTGGACCATGTTCTTCATGGGCAACGGCTTCATGAACAGTGACTGGGGCCTGATGGGCGGCTATCCGTCGGCCACCGGCTACCGCTTCGAAGCGCACAAGACCGGGCTGGAGAACCGCATCGCCATCGGCGACAGCCTGCCGCTGGGCGGCGATCTCGACCCGTCCAACCCGGACTACGAGCGCCACCTGGACGCCACCGCGACGGTCAAGCGCGACAAGCAGTGCATCACCACCGAAGACTGCTACGCCAACCACGACCTCTACCTCAACTACCTGCGCGGCGGCCCCGGCTTCGGCGACCCCATCGACCGGGAGCCGAAGGCCATCGAGGGCGACCTCAACCAGAAGTTCCTGCTGCCCGAGTACGCCGAGAAGGTTTATGGCGCGGTGTTCACCCAGGACGCCAAGGGCGTGTTCACCGTGGATGCGGCCAAGACCCAGGCCCGCCGCGCCGTGATCCGCAAGGAACGCCTGGCCCGCGCGCTGCCGACCCGTGAATGGATGAAGGAGGAACGCGAACGCATCCTCAACAAGCACGCCTCCATCCAGGTCCAGCACATGTTCGCCACCAGCTTTGCGCTGTCCGAGAAGTTCACCCAGCAGTTCAAGGACTTCTGGAACCTGCCGGCCGACTGGCTGGTGCGCGAGGAAGAGCTCGGCGTGCCGTCCTACGGCTCCAAGCACCGCATGGATCTGTCCCTGCTGCCCGACGTCACCACCGTCGTCCAGGTCGAAGAGTAATCACGGAATCAAGGAGTCCGAACATGTCTACTTACACCAACGAGCAGGTCGCCCACCTCGTCGAAGGTACGCTCGACTGGGAAACCACTTTCCGCATGCTGTCCATGCCGAAGGACCACAGCCGCTTCGAGCAGTACGTGGCGGCCCTGCAGGCCAAGGTCGGGTTCAAGGACAAGATCGTCCTGCCCCTCGGCCCGCACCTGTACATCGTGCAGTCCGCCAAGACCAAGGAATGGGTCACCCAGTGCGACTGCGGCCACGTCTTCGCCGACTACCGCGAGAACTGGAAGCTCCACGCCGCCATCTACGTGCGCGACACCGAGGAGGCGATGACCGAGGTCTATCCCAAGCTGATGGCGCCGGATACCCAGTGGCAGGTGTATCGCGAGTACTACTGCCCGACCTGCGGCACCATGCACGACGTGGAGGCACCGACTCCGTGGTACCCGGTGATCCATGACTTCGAGCCGGACATCGAAGCCTTCTACAAGGACTGGATGGGCCTGCCGGTGCCGGAACGCGCTTAAGCCGGGTTGCAAGCGCTTTGCGGGGCTCAGCCGTGACGGCTGGCCCCGCTTTTTTGTTGTTGCGATGCGCTCGGCCTGTCGGCCGCCGCGTCTCGGACGATCGTCCGAAAATGAGTCGGACGCCGCGCCGAACGTACGAAAACCGGACGCACGGCCAGGCGACCGCCTGCCCTCCCCGCCACCCGCTCCTTGCCCAGCCTCGCCTGCAGCGAATTGCGGAAAATGGCACCACGTTTGCTAATCTCCAGATCGGCAGTTCCATTTCTTCATCAGCAATTCCAGATCGGAGGCACAGTACAGACCCAAGCCACCCGTCCCGTCCGCGCGCAGAACCCACCCTTAAAACGGCCGCATCCATCGATAGCGGTCCGCCGCAAACGGGACGCAACCAAAGGAGGAAGACGTGAGAAAAATACCGCACGGAGGGACATGTGTTCTCCAATCCGCGTAACAACGCCGCTGTGATGGCCGCCTGGGAGTCCTTCCTGAGCGGCGACGCCGCCCGCAACGACACCCTGCGGACCCTGGTGGACCGCTCCTGGCGGCGTTGCCAGGACGCCCGCGTAGACCCGGACCGCCGCTACGCCCCCGATCCCCTGCCCGAACACGCGCTGTACGCGCTGAAGGAGAGCAACAGCGAACTGCTGGAGGCCGGCGCACCGGTGATGGCCTACGCGCGGGACTTCCTCGCCGAGAGCGGCACGATGATGCTGCTGGCCGACACCCAATGCACCATCCTCACGATGGAGGGCGACACGCCGACGGTGGATACCGCCGAATCGATCCGCCTGATTCCCGGCGTCAACTGGAGCGAGCGCATCTGCGGCACCAACGCCATCGGCACGGCGCTGGCCGTCGGCCAGCCGGTGCAGATCCATTCGGCCGAGCATTTCTGTGCCGGCATCAAGCTGTGGACCTGTTCGGCAGCGGTGATCCGCCATCCCCAGAGCGGCGAGATCGTCGGCGTGATCGACGTCTCCGGCCTGTCCGAAACCTATAACCGCCAAAGCCTGGCCCTCGCCGTCACCACCGCCAGCCGCATCGAGAGCCGCCTGGCCGCGCGGGAGATGGAGCTTCGCTGCCGCCTGCTGGAAGGGGCGATGGGCCGCTGGGGCTCCAGCGCCGCCGACGGCCTGATTCTCTTCGACCGGCGCGGCGTGCCGGTCAAGATCAACGAGCACACTGCCACCGCCGTCGCTGCGCGGGGTGGCGACATGGACCTGTCTGCCCCAGCGCGCCTGCCGGAAATGGCTCTCGGTGCCGACGGTCCGGTCGGCCCATTGCCCGAATGGATGAACAACGACTGGCTGGTGCCGGTGACGAGCCACGGCCTGCGCCTCGGCACGCTGCTGATCATGCCCCTCGCCCGCGGCACCCGCCCGGCCTCCATCCAGCAGGCCGCGCCGAACTGTACGCCGCCCGACAGCCCGGCCAAGGTGCGCAATTTCGCGTCCCTGGTCAGCCGCAATCCGGCGCTGCTGTCGGCCATCGACAAGGCGCGCCAGCTGGCCCGTTCGAAGGTGCCGGTGCTGCTGCTTGGCGAGACCGGCGTCGGCAAGGAGGAGTTTGCCCGCGGCATCCACGAGGCCAGCCAGCGTGCCAGCGGCGCCTACGTGGCCCTCAACTGCGGCGGACTGTCGCGGGAGCTGCTGGCCAGCGAGCTGTTCGGCTATGCGGAAGGCGCCTTCACCGGCGCGCGCAAGGGCGGCATGATGGGCAAGATCGAGGCCGCCGACGGGGGCACCCTGTTCCTCGACGAAATCGGCGAGATGCCCATCGACCTGCAGCCCCACCTGCTGCGGGTGCTGGAGGAAGGCGAGATCCACCGCCTCGGCGAAAACGCCCCGCGCAAGGTGAACTTCCGCCTGGTCGCCGCCACCCACCGTAACCTGCGCGAAGAGGTCGCCGCCGGCCGCTTCCGCATGGACCTCTATTACCGCATCGCCGTCACGACCCTACATCTGCCGCCGCTGCGCGAACGGCGGGAGGACATTCCGCTGCTGGTGGACCTGTTCCTCGCCCGCTTCGCAGCCCAGCACGGCCTGCCCGAACGCCCGCTCGGCATCGGCGTCCTGGAACGGCTGCAGGCCTATTCGTGGCCCGGCAACGTGCGCGAACTGCGCAACGCGGTGGAGAGCATGGTGCTGATGAGCGATGGGCCGGAGATCGACGCCGATGCCCTGCCCGCCGAGTTGTCGGACATCGAGGTTCCAGCGCCAGCCGCCAGCGGTGGCTCGCGGATCTGCAGCATCGCCGATGGCGAGCTGGAGTTGATCCGCCGCGCTATCGCCGCCACCGGCGGCAACCTCACCTGGGCCGCACGCCAGCTCAACATCGCCAAGAGCACGCTGTATCTCAAGCTCAAACGCTACGGGCTGGAGGTGGACCGGGAGCGCGCCCGCACCAGTGCCTGACAGCAGGCTTGCAAACGGGGCGGTTTGTGTAAAAAGCAGCCCGCCCCGCCGCTGGCCGGACTAAAATCCGGCCAATGTTCGACTCGCCCCAATCCAGGTCCTCGCGCGCCCTCCAGCTGGCGATCGCGACGTCTCTGCTCGTGCATGGCCTCCTGCTGCTGGTCAAGCTGAACCCGCCGGAGCAGACGCAGGACAGCCCCAGGCTGGAAGCCCGCCTCGCTCCGCCGCCGGCCCCCCGTTCGGAGATCAGGCCGCGCCCGAAACAGCCGGTCAAGGTCGCCGAAGCCGAGCCACGCAAGACTCAGAAGGCGCCGAAGCCGAAGACCAAGGCGGCCGAGAACCGTCCCCGCATCCTGACCGCCCGCAAGTCGGACGCACCGGCAATCCGGAGCGCCGAACCCGCACCGACCTGGAGCGTGGCCCAGAAGGAGGAGATGGACAACTTCCTCAACGATCTGGCCCGCGACGCGAAGAAGCCGCCCCCACCGCCGCCGACCCTCGCCGAGCGCTCCATGGCGATGGCCCGCGAGATCGGCCGCGAGCAGATGCGCGAGTCTCGCGGGCGCAGTTCGAGCAGCCTGGAAGATCTGGTCGAGCGCATCCCCAACAGCCCGCCGGTGGATCCCTTCAGCCTCGAGTTCTACATGGACGCGCTGGTCAAGAAGCTCAACCGCAGCGCGGCCTTCGTGAAGAACGACCCGCGCACCCGCGGCATCCGCAACGCCTCCATCGAGGTGCGCCTGAACCCGGACGGCTCGCTGAAGAGCTTCAAGGTCGTCAACGCCGGCGACCAGCAGGACGAGATCGCCTTCGTGAAGTCGGTCGTCGAGCGGGCGGTGCCCTTTTCCTCCTTTCCGCCAGACATCGTGAAATCCGCCAAGTCCCTGGCGCTGATGATCTGCATCCAGCCGCCCAGCCTGGGCGGCGGCAGCTTCGGCTTCACGCGCCGCGGCGACGGCACCGGCTGCTGACGTCGCCGCACTTTCAGGAGACCACCATGGCTTACGACGTCATCGGTGACATCCACGGGCAGGCCGACAAGCTCGAAGCCTTGCTGCAGCACATGGGTTACCGCCTCGGTGATGGCGTGTGGCGCCACCCGTCGCGCACGGCAGTGTTCGTCGGCGACTTCATCGACCGCGGCCCGCAGCAGCTGCGCACCGTCCGCATCGCCCGTGGCATGGTGGAAAGCGGCGCGGCGCTGGCGGTGATGGGCAACCACGAACTCAACGCCATCGCCTGGCACACGCCGGACCCTCTGCATCCCGGTGAATACCTGCGCCGCCATTACAGCGTCCGCTGGGGACACAAGAACCGCGTCCAGCACCAGCGCTTCCTGGACGAAGTGGCCGGCGACCCGGCGCTGCACGCCGAGCTCATCGCGTGGTTCCGGACCCTCCCCTTGTGGCTGGAACTGCCGGGCATCCGCGTCGTACATGCCTGCTGGCACCAGGGCTTGATGGACTGGCTGAAAGCCACAGGCTACGTCGATGAAAACCGCTTGCTGCCCGCGGCGATACCGGAGGCCACCCGCGAACCCGACGACGACGCGGTGACCGATACGCCCGAGCCCAGCCTGTTCCGCGCCGCCGAGATCCTCACCAAGGGGCTGGAGATTCCCTTGCCGGACGGCCTCTCCTACCAGGACAAGGACGGCATCGCACGCCATAGAGTGCGCATCCGCTGGTGGGACAAGGACGCCACCAGCTGCCGGCGCGCAGCCCTCGTGCAGGACGCATTGCGCAGTCAGTTGCCGGACACGCCGCTCCCCGATTACGCCCGCATCGACAACCAGGACCCGCGGCCGGTGTTCTTCGGCCATTACTGGATGACCGGGCAACCCCACGTGCTCGCGCCGAACGCTGCCTGCGTCGATTACTCCGCCGCCAACGGCGGTCCGCTGGTGGCGTATCGCTGGGACGGGGAAGCGCAGTTGACCGACGCTCATTTCTGCCGCGCGCCCTGAGCGTCGGCTCCATGAACGCATACGAGGCCGTTCTACTTCGACGCGGACTGGGCTAGATTGGGAGCCTCTGCCTTCTGCAAAGGCCCGTGCCATGTCTTGCCTCCTCGCCCTCGACCAGGGCACCAGCAGCAGCCGTGCCATCGTCTTCGACGCTGGGGGCCAGGCCCTCGGCAGCGCCCAACTCGAATTCCGCCAGTCCTACCCACAACCGGGCTGGGTCGAGCACGACCCGCTGGAGATCTGGCAGACCCAGCTCGACTGTGCCCGCCAGGCCCTGAGCAAGGCCGGGCTGACCGGTGCCGACGTAGCGGCCATCGGCATCGCCAACCAACGGGAAACCACCGTGCTGTGGGAGCGGGCCAGCGGCCGGCCGCTCGCACCGGCCATCGTCTGGCAGGACCGCCGCACCGTGGACGCCTGCGAAGCCCTGCGTGCAGACGGACATGCGGCGCAGATCCGCGCGAAGACCGGCCTGGAGATCGATGCCTATTTCTCCGCCACCAAGCTGGCCTGGCTGCTCGACCATGTGCCGGACGCACGCCGCCGCGCCGCCGCCGGCGAGCTGGCCTTCGGCACCATCGACAGCTGGCTGGTGTGGCAGCTCACCGCCGGGCGGCGGCACGTCACCGACCCGAGCAATGCCTCGCGCACGATGCTCTTCGACATCCACCGCCAATGCTGGGACGAGGAACTGCTGGCCATGTTCGACATTCCCGCCGCGCTGCTGCCGGACGTGGTGGACACCAGCGGCATACTCGGCGAAACCCAGGCGGAGCTGTTCGGCAGTGCGATCCCGATCGGCGGCCTGGCCGGCGACCAGCAGGCCGCCACCTTCGGCCAGGCCTGCCTGCAGCCCGGCTCGGCAAAGAACACCTACGGCACCGGCTGCTTCCTGATGCTCAACACCGGCGCCACGCTGGTCGAGTCCAGCCATCGCCTGCTCAGCACCCTCGGCTGGCGCATCGGCGGGCAGACCACTTACATGCTGGAAGGCAGCGTCTTCATCGGCGGCGCGGTAGTGCAATGGCTGCGCGACGGGCTGGGGCTGATCCAGCGCGCCGCCGACATCGAAGCCCTCGCCGCCTCGGTGCCGGACGCCGGCGGCGTGGTACTGGTGCCGGCCTTCGCCGGCCTGGGCGCACCCTATTGGGACGGCTACGCCCGCGGCACGCTGGTCGGCCTGACCCGCGGCAGCGGCAAGGCCCACATCGCCCGCGCCGCGCTGGAGGCCATCGCGCTGCAGACGGTCGACCTGGTGGACGCCATGAATGGCGACGGCGCCGGCCCGCTGAGCGAACTACGGGTGGACGGCGGCGCAGCGGGCAACGACCTGCTGATGCAGATCCAGGCCGACCTGCTCGGCGTGCCGGTGATCCGCCCACGACAGACGGAGACGACCGCCCTCGGCGCGGCCTATCTCGCCGGTCTGGCGGTCGGCGTATGGCGCAGCCCCGAAGAGCTGTCCTCCCACTGGAAGGCCGAGCGGGTGTTCGAGCCAGCCTGCAGCCAGGACGAGCGTAGCGCCCGCATCGCCGAATGGCACCGGGCCGTGGAGCGCGCCCGCGGATGGGCCGCGGCATGAGGCGCGAAACCCTGCTCGACCGCCTGCGCCAGACACCGCGCTGGGACGTGCTGGTCATCGGCGGCGGCGCCACCGGCCTCGGCTGCGCTGTCGATGCCGCGTCACGGGGCTATTCGACGCTGCTGCTGGAAGCCCACGATTTCGCCAAGGGCACCAGTTCCCGGTCCACCAAGCTGGTGCACGGCGGCGTCCGTTACCTGGCCCAGGGCCGCATTGGACTGGTCCATGAAGCCCTGGCCGAGCGGGCCCTCCTGCTCGCCAACGCGCCGCATCTGGTCCATCCCCAGCGCTTCGTCGTGCCACTCTATCGGCAATGGGACCGCCTGCAGCTCGGCGTCGGCCTGGCCGCCTACGACTGGCTGGCCGGCGCTCACAGCCTCGGCGCCAGCCGTCCGCTGTCGGTGGAAGAAACCCGCCGCGCGCTACCCGGCGTGCGCGAGGACGGGCTGGTCGGCGGCATCGCCTACATGGACGCCCGTTTCGACGACGCCCGGCTGGCTATCGCGTTGATGCGCACGGTGCTGGATCTGGGCGGCCTGGCCCTCAACCGGCTGACGGTGACGGGGCTGCGCCACGAGCACGGGCGGGTCGTCGGTGTCGCTGCGCAGGACACGGAAAGTAGCGAGGCTTTCGCGCTGTCGGCGCGGGTCGTCGTCAATGCGGCCGGCGTGTGGGCCGACGCCATCCGGCGCCTCGACGATCCGACGAGCGCAGCCCAGTTGAACCCCAGCCAGGGCGTACACATCGTGCTCGACCGGGATTTTCTGCCCGGCGACGCGGCACTGTTGGTGCCACGCACCGATGACGGCCGCGTGCTGTTCATCATCCCCTGGCAGGGCAAGCTGCTGCTCGGCACCACCGACACGCCGCGACCGGACATTCCGCTGGAACCCCGGCCGCTGGAGGGCGAGGTGGACTTCATCCTCGCCACCGCGGCCCGCTATCTGCGCCGCAAGCCACAACGCAGTGACATCCGCAGCCAGTTCGCCGGCCTGCGCCCGCTGATCGGCGGCAGCGGCAACACGTCGAGCCTGTCGCGGGAGCATGTGATCCAGGTCGCACCGAGCGGGCTGGTGTCGGTGGCCGGCGGCAAATGGACCACCTACCGGCGCATGGGCGAGGAGATCGTCAACCAGGCCGCAGCCGTCGCCGGCCTGCCGGCCCGCCCCTGCCGGACCCGCAGCCTGCTTCTGCACGGCAGCCCGGCGGCGCCGTCCGACGACGTGTTCGGCACCGATCGCACCGCCGTGGACACCCTGCCCGGCGCGGCACGCCGGCTGCATCCGGCGCTGTCCCTCAGCGAAGCGGAAGTCCGCTTCGCCGCCCGCGAGGAACAGGCCCACAACGTGGAAGACGTACTGGCCCGCCGCCATCGGGCGCTGTTCGTGGACGCCACAGCGGCCATCGAAGCTGCACCAGCGGTCGCGGCGATCCTCGCCGATGAGCTGGGCTGGAGCACGGAACGCACTGACGAAATGACGGAAGCCTTCCGCTGGCTGGCAGAAGGCTTCCGCTGAAGGCGCGGCCTGAAGGGATTCAGGCCGGGACGATCAGGCCTTCGTCTCTGCGATGCGCTTGGCGATGTGCTCCAGCGCCTCTTCGACCTGGTCGATGAGGATCAGGCACAGGTCGCCGGATTCGAGCTTCTGCAGCGCGCTGTCGATGGCCGTGAACTCGCCGCGGATCTCGCAGATGCTCTTGGTGCGCGGCGCGCCCACCAGCCCCTCCTGCAGCAGCGCCAGCACCTCGCCGTCAGCACGGCCGCGCTGGCAGTCGTCCTGATACAGCACCACGTCGTCGAAGACCTTGCCGAGGATGCGGGTCTGCTCGCGGATATCCTCGTCGCGACGGTCGCCGGCACCGCTGATGACCACCGAGCGGCGCTTGGCAGGCATGCTCTCGACGGCCTGCACCAGCGCCAGGATGGCATCCGGGTTATGGCCATAGTCGGCGATCAGCGTGGCGCCCTTGTAGTCGAACACGTTGAAGCGGCCCGGCGCGTTGGCGGCGTCGTTCACGAAGCTCGCGGCGCCGGCGATGATGGTCTCCGGCGGAACGCCCAGCGCCCATGTGGCGGCGATGGCGGCCATGGCGTTCTCGACCTGGAAGGAGATCACACCGTTGCGGGTGATCGGAATGCCGGCCAGCGGCACGCGGAACTCCTCGCTACCCTGGGCCGCGACGATCGCGTCGTCGTCCACGAAAACCACCCGGTGACCCTGCACGCGATGGGTGACCAGCACGTGGTTGTACTGGTCGGCGGCGAAGAACAGCACCGAGCCCGGGCAGGCACTGGCCATCTTGACGACCATCGGGTCGGCGGCGTTGAGCACCGCAGTACCGCTGGACTTCACGTTCTGCACGATGACCCGCTTCACCACCGCCAGGTCTTCGACGGTGCTGATGTAGGACAGGCCCAGGTGGTCGCCCATGCCAATGTTGGTCACCACCGCCACGTCGCAGCGGTCGAAGGCCAGGCCTTCGCGCAGCACACCGCCACGAGCGGTCTCGAACACCGCAGCGTCCACGTCCGGGTGGAGCAGGATGTTGCGGGCGCTGCGCGGGCCACTGCAGTCGCCGGTGTCGATGCGGCGCTTGCCCACATAGACGCCGTCGGAGTTGGTCATGCCGACCCGGTTGCCGGCCACGCCGAGGATGTGGGCGGACAGGCGCACGGTGGTCGTCTTGCCATTGGTACCGGCCACCGCGATGACCGGGATACGGCCGTCTTCACCGGGCTTGAACATGTTGGCGACGATGGCCTCGCCGACCGGGCGGCCCTTGCCGTAGGACGGCTGCAGGTGCATGCGCAGGCCGGGCGCCGCGTTGGCTTCGACGATGCCGCCGCTCTGGGCTTCCAGCGGCTCCAGCACGCTCTCGCAGACCACGTCCACGCCGCAGATGTCGAGGCCGATGTTCTTGGCCGCGGCAATCGCCCGCTCGGCGACTTCGGGGTGCACGTCGTCCGTCACGTCGGTGGCGGTGCCGCCAGTGGACAGGTTGGCGTTGTTGCGCAGGATCACGCGCTTGCCCTTGGGCGGCACGGAGCCGGCCTCGTAGCCCTGCTTGGCGAGGGTAGCAACGGCGATCTCATCGAAGCGGATCTTGGTCAGCGAAGTGGCGTGGCCAACGCCACGGCGCGGATCGCTGTTCACGTGGTCCACCAGCTCGCGGATGGTGCGCTGGCCGTCGCCGATGACCAGCGGCGGCTCGCGGCGGGCGGCGGCGATCAGCTTGTCGCCGACCACCAGCAGGCGGTAGTCGTGGCCCGGCAGGTAGCGCTCCACCAGCACGTCGTCGCTGATCTCCTCGGCGACGCGGAAGGCGTTCATCACCTCATCCTTGGTGCGCAGCTTGACCGCCACGCCCTTGCCCTGGTTGCCGTCACGGGGCTTCACGACGACGAGGCCGCCGAGTTCCTTGGCAGCCTGCCAGGCGTCTTCCGCACTGGTCACGGAGCGGCCCAGCGGCACCGGCACGCCGGCGGCGCGCAGCAGGTTCTTGGTGAGTTCCTTGTCCTGGGCGATAGCCTCGGCCACGGCGCTGGTCAGGTCGGTCTCGGCGGCCTGGATGCGGCGCTGCTTGCTGCCCCAGCCGAACTGCACGAGGCTGCCTTCTGTGAGGCGGCGATAGGGAATGCCCCGGGCAACGGCGGCCTGCACGATGGACCCGGTGGACGGCCCGAGGCGCACGTCCTCGTCCAGTTCGCGCAGGCGGGCCAGCGCGCCGGCCAGGTCGAAGGGGCCGTCGGTCTCGGCGGCGCGGCACAGCTCGGTGGCCAGTTCGAAGGCCAGACGGCCGACCTTTTCTTCGGTGTACTCCACCACCACCTGGAAGACGCCCTTCTCGATGGTCTTGGCGGTGCGGCTGAAGGTCACCGGACAACCGGCGCAGGCCTGCAGGCCGAGGGCGGCGAGTTCCAGCGCCTGGGCCACGGAGCTGGCGCCCATGTGGCCGTCGGCCTCGAGGAAGCCCATTTCAGGGAAGAGGTTGCGCAGCCGAGTCTCGTAACCCGGAATGGAGTCGATGTCGCGCTCCGCTTCGGTGCAGGTCACGATGGCTTCGATCGCGGTGTGCCGGCTCCACAGATTGGGGCCGCGCAGAGCCCGGATGCGTGAGACTTCCATGGATAACAGTCCTTGTCGTTTTTCTCAGGGGCCACCAACGTCGGGCAGCCCTTCATCATTGTTCAGTGGCGGCTCAGTCGTTGCGCAGCGGCGCTTTGGGATCGTAGGGCTTGACGCCGGCACGGATCATCGCCGGCGACACGCCCAACGCCCAAGCTGCGGCCACGGCGGCCAGCAGGTTGGACAGCACGCCCGGTTCGTCGCCGCCGCCATCGGCCAGCAGCTTGATCTTCGCCAGGCGGGCGACCGGATCTTCCTGCTCGCCGGTGGCCAGAACGATGGCGCCATCCTTCACGAAAACCGCACGGCGGCCTTCGCTGCGGGCCTGTACGACGGCCTCGGCGTTGGGATCGACGGCGTAGAAGATCACCTCGCCATCCGACAGGGAGGCCATCTCGACAACCGCCGGATCTTCGGCGTTGAGCACCGCCGCGCCGCTGGACAGCACCAGGTCCACCTGGGTGCGGAAGACGTTCCAGACCTTTTCCGGGGAGTCGATGTAGAACTCGCCGTAGTGGAGCTCCGGATCGATGTTGGTGACGACGCCCACCGAGCAGCGGTCGTACACTGTGCCGTCGCCGAGGATGCTGCGGCAGCCGTTCTCGAACACCGCGGTTTCGACGGAGCGGTTCATCAGCACCCGCTCGGCGGCGTCCCAATTGGTGCCTTCGGCGGTTTCCACCTGGCGACCGTCGAGGAACACGCCCTCGGAGCAGGCCAGGCCAGTGTATTGGCCGGACAGGCGGGACAGATGGGCGATCAGGCGGGCCACCGGCGTCTTGCCGCGGCTGCCGGTGACGCCGACGATTGGAATGCGCGCGTCAGCATCCTTCTCGAACAGGTGATCGACGATCGCCTCACCCACCGGACGCGGCTGGCCGACGCCCGGCTTGATGTGCATCAGCAGGCCCGGGCCGGCATTGACTTCGACGATGGCGCCCTGCTGCTCGCTCAGGGGCTTGGAGATGTCCTCGCAGACCAGGTCCACGCCGGCGATGTCGAGGCCGACGATGCGCGCTGCCAGGCAAGCCAGCTCGGCGGTATCGGGATGCACTTCGTCGGTCACGTCGAAGGCCATGTTGCTGGTGCGGACGATCATCACCTCCTGGCCTTCCGGCGGCACCGAGGCGCCGGTATAGCCCTGGCGCGCCACTTCCATCTGGGCAGCCGGGTAGTTTTCCAGCTTGATCAGGTACAGCGGGAACTCGTGCTCGACGCCACGGCGCGGGTCGGAGTTGATCTGGGTCTCGATCAGTGCGTCGATGCTGTGCACGCCGTCGCCGATCACCGACACCATGTCGCCCTTGTTGGCGGCGACCATCTTGCCGCCGACGACCAGCAGGCGGTGCTCGGCGCCCTTCACGAAGCGCTCGACCATCACTTCGGAGCCTTCCGCGGCCGACAACGGGAACACGTCCGCCACTTCCTGCGGGGTGCGGATGTTGGTGAACACGCCGCGGGCATGGTTGCCGTCGCTGGGCTTCACCACCACCGGGAAGCCGATGTCCTCGGCAGCCTCGATGGCGTCCTCGACGCTGGTCACGATGCGGCCTTCCGGCACCGGCACGCCGCAGGATTCCAGCAGCGTCTTGGTCAGGTCCTTCTCGCGGGAGATGCTCTCGGCGATGGCTGGCGTGCGGTCGGTCTCGGCAGTCCAGATGCGGCGCTGGCGGGCACCGTAGCCGAGCTGTACGAGATTGCCCTCGGACAGCAGGCGGATGTAGGGGATGCGGCGCTGCTTGTCGGCGGCGGCCTCGACGATGCAGCGGGTGCTCGGGCCGAGCATGTGCTTGTCCACCAGGTCGCGCAGGCGCAGCACGGCGGCGTCCACATCGTAGGGCCGGCCTTCGATGGCCGCCATCAGGAGGTCGTGGCCCATGTTGAGGGCGGCCATCGACACGTCCTTCTGCCAGGCGCGGATCACCACCTTGTAAACGCCGCGCAGCGAAGTCTCGCGCGCCTTGCCGAAGCCACCGGACATGCCGGCGAGGTTCTGCAGTTCGAGTGTGACGTGCTCAAGGATGTGTCCCGGCCAGGTCCCGTCCCGCAGGCGCTTGAGGAAGCCGCCCCGCTCACCGATGCTGCAGCGGTGCTCGATGAGGGTCGGCAGCATCGCCGTCAGCCGCTCATAGAAACCCGGGATCACATTGGACGGACAGTCTTCCAGGTCGTGGATGTCGACCCAGGCTTCGAGGACGGAGCGATAGGTCCAGATGTTCGGTCCCCGCAGGTGGAGCACATTGAGGAATTCGATCGTTTTATTGGTCATGGACGGGACACTTCGGAAGTAACGGGCCTGTTTACGGCACTCTGCAACGGAAACTCGATCTCCCCTTAACGCGGACGAGGCCGCCAGGATTACCTGAAGGAAAAATTAACGGGTCGGCGATGCGTCTGGCCACCCGCCGGGTATACGCGCATGTAACGAGTCAGTAAACTTCGGGCGCAATTTTGCCCTACGCTGGCCCTCTTCTGGGGCCTAATCGCGTCGCCGAGATGAATTCAGAGTCCTCCGTCCTTCCTTCCGCCTATTCCGACTACCTCGGACCGGCCGTGCCCGACAACTGGCGTCCCCTTCTCGACAAGGCCCTGCAGGCCGGCGAAAAGGTCCTGGCCAGCCTCAATCTCGATCTCGACAGCGCCCTGCACTTCCGCGACGGTCTGGTGGCCCTGACCGATCGCCGTCTGCTGGCCTGGGATCTGCAGACCAAGGACTGGCAGGTGTGGACCTTCCGCAACGGCATGGCCCTGCGCCACCGCGACCATGCCGGCGTGGCCAGCCTCGACCTGGTGGACGGCGACGGCAAGCTGGCCGGCTGGCGCTTCACGCTGGCCCAGGACCCGGCCGCCCGCAACCTGGCCGACCGCTTCCACGCCCAGCTCGAATGCGTGCTGGCCGGCCGCCAGCCGACACCACCCGAGCCACTGACCTGCCCAACCTGCGACGCGCCGTTGCCACCGGGCACCGACGAGTGCCCGACCTGCGCCCGCGAGATCCACACGCCGCCGTCCACCTGGACCCTGTTCCGCCTGTGGCGCTTTGCCCAGCCCTACAAGAAGCAGCTCCTGGCCGGCTTCGTCCTGACCCTGATCTCGACGGCCGCCACGCTGGTGCCGCCCTACCTCACCATGCCGCTGATGGACGAGGTGCTGATCCCCTTCCAGAACGGTCAGCCCATCGACCACATGAAGGTCATGATGCTGCTCGGCGGACTGCTCGTCGCCGCGTCCTTCGCCTGGGGCCTCGGCTGGGCCAAGACCTACATCCTGGCGCTGGTCAGCGAACGCATCGGCGCCGACCTGCGCACCACCACCTACGAGCACCTGCAGGGCCTGTCGCTGGAATACTTCGGTGGCAAGCGCACCGGCGACCTGATGTCGCGGATCGGCTCGGAAACCGACCGGATCTGCCTGTTCCTGTCGATGAACCTGCTCGACTTCGCCACCGACTGCCTGATGATCGCGATGACCGCGGTGATCCTCGTATCCATCAACCCGTGGCTGGCCCTCGTCACACTGGTGCCGCTGCCTTTCATCGCCTGGCTGATCCACACCGTGCGCGACAAACTGCGCTACGGTTTCGAGCAGGTGGACCGGGTGTGGTCCGAAGTCACCAGCGTGCTCGCCGACACCATCCCCGGCATCCGCGTGGTCAAGGCTTTCGCGCAGGAGAAGCGCGAGGTCGGCCGCTTCCGCGAGGCCAACGGCCGCAACCTGGCGGTGAATGATCGGGTGAACAAGATCTGGTCGGTGTTCTCGCCGACCGTCACGCTGATGACCGAAATCGGCCTGCTGATCGTGTGGGGCTTCGGCATCTGGCTGGTGTCCGAGAAGTCGGTGACGGTCGGTACGCTGGCCGCCTTCATCGCCTACATCTCGCGCTTCTACACCCGGCTGGACTCCATGAGCCGGATCGTCTCGGTGACGCAGAAGGCCGCCGCTGGCGCCAAGCGTATCTTCGACATCCTCGACCACGTCTCCAGCGTGCCCGACCCGGTCAATCCCCAGCACCTGCCCAAGGTGACCGGCGCCATCGAGGTCAAGCGGGTCGGCTTCCGCTACGGCAACCGCACCATCCTGCGCGGCGTGGACCTCAACATCGCTCCGGGCGAGATGATCGGCCTGGTCGGCCACTCGGGCTCCGGCAAGAGCACGCTGGTCAACCTGATCTGCCGCTTCTACGACGTGACCGACGGCTCGATCCGCATCGAGGGCATGGACATCCGCTCGGTGCCGGTGTCCGAGTACCGCCGCAATATCGGCCTGGTGCTGCAGGAGCCCTTCCTGTTCTTCGGCACCATCGCCGAGAACATCGCCTACGGAAAACCTGATGCAAGCCGCGAGGAGATCATCGCCGCGGCCCGCGCAGCCCACGCCCACGACTTCATCCTGCGCCTGCCGCAGGGCTACGATTCGCTGGTCGGCGAGCGCGGTCAGGCCTTGTCCGGCGGCGAGCGCCAGCGCATCTCCATCGCCCGCGCGCTGCTGATCGACCCGCGCATCCTGATCCTCGACGAAGCCACTTCGGCGGTGGATACCGAGACCGAAATGGAAATCCAGGCCGCGCTGGAAAACCTCATCCGCGGCCGGACCACCATCGCCATCGCCCACCGCCTGTCCACGCTGCGCAAGGCCGACCGCCTGGTGGTGCTGGACCGCGGCCAGATCGTCGAGATCGGCAACCACGACGCGCTGATGGAAAAACAGGGCGCCTACTTCCGCCTCTACGAAGCCCAGACCCGCAAGCTGGACGACGACGCGCTGGGCGGCAACGGCGACAAACCCCGCGTGCCCTTCCACCGCGCCCACACCCCTGCCTGAAGATCACGCCATGCCCAAGCAAAACATCCAGCTGGAACGCAATGCCTTCGGCCAGCTCGTCTTCATCGACGCCACCGGCACGGCCCAGCTGATCACCCCGGTCCGTGCCTTCCCTATCGCCGCCCCAGCCGAGAGCATCGGCCTCATCAACGGCGACGGCGAGGAAGTCGCATGGATCGACCGGCTGGCCGATCTGCCCGAGCAGCCGCGCAAGCTGCTCGAAGACGAAATGGCCAGCCGCGAGTTCATGCCGGTGATCCAGCGCATCCACAGCGTGTCCAGCTTCGCCACCCCCAGCACCTGGGAGATCGAGACGGACCGCGGCCCGACCAGCATGGTGCTGAAGGGCGAAGAAGACATCCGCCGCCTCACCCCGCCGGCCCTGCTGATCGCCGACAGCCGCGGCATCCACTTCCTGATCCGCGACCGCTACGGGCTGGACGCCCACAGCAAGCGGCTGCTGGACCGCTTCCTGTAATCCGCTCCATCCGGCGCAGGCTGGCTCATCCGCCAGGCTGCGCCGGCCAGTATCGGGCGTTGGCTGACGGGCGTCCGTCCCGGTCAGTCGCCGCCCCCTCCTCCACAGCTGCTGCAAGCACTTCCTCCATCTCCACCCGAACCACCATCGGTCGTGCCGTCGCCATCTCCATGGCTACCGCCATGTCCGGGGCTGCAATCTCCGATCCCGTCCGCAGCGCAGGAGCCACCGCAACCGATGTCGCTGGCGCAATAGGCCGGGACGCCCTGCGCGTTCTCCACGCCGGAGCAATCCAGCACATAGTGGAAGCCGTCCGGAATCTGCAGCAGCGCATCCAGCGCGAAGAGCATCGGTAGCCGGTCCGGCTTGTTGGGGTCGATGCCTTCGAAACGGCAGGCCTGCAGCCAGGTGCGCCGCAGGCCTTGCTGGGCCGACACCGGCGTCGCCATGTGCTCGGCTGGCGTATGGTCGAGGAAGCGCCCCAGGCTGCGGACACAGAACTGCCGGTAACCCCGCGTGAACAGGATGAACTCGTGCCAGGCCACGTCCACCGCCTGGCTCGGCATGGACACCATGCGCCCCTGGGCCGCATTGGCTACGCGGAAGAAAGTACGCAGCTCACGGATGACCATGTCCACCTGCGCGACGCTGAGATGGGGATAGGTCTGCCTGAGCTTGCGGCCCAGGCTGGCCGGAAACTGGAAGGCGGCCAGGAAACGCTCCCGTGCCTTGAGACGCCATTTACGCCAGGCGAAGGCCAGTGCTCCGAACAAGGCCCCAGCCAGCAACAGCTTGGGCAACCAGTGGCGCCATGCGCCGCTGCCCATTGCCAGTGCGAGCCCTGCCAGCACCAGCGTAAGCACGATCATCCCGCCACGCCTGTTTTCTTTCACCGCTTCCATCGCCACGCGCCTCCCAGTGCATCGCGGCAGATTCTATCGACTACCGGCCGCCTCTTCATGCCAAATCGATAGACGGCATCACCGTTCCTTAACAAAACCGCAGCCGCCCCGTAACCCGCGCTTCTTAGTCTTGCCTTGAAGACCCCATTTCGAGCTATTCCAATCAATTCCGGGTCGTTCGCCCTCCAGGAGAGTCCATGAAGAACTTTTTGCGCGCCCTTGAAATCCAGCGGTGGGACGATCATCGCTTCTACCACCACAGCCGCATGAACCAGACTCTGCACTTCATCAGTGCGGTGAGCTTTCTGGTGGCCTATTCGCTGCTGTTCGTCGATCCGGTGAAGGCGGCGCTGATCGGCTGGTTGATCTCGATGGTCACCCGCCAGTCCGGCCACTTCTTCTTCGAGCCCCTCGGCTACGACGAAGAAAACCAGGTCACCAACGATTACAAGGAAGCCGTGAAGGTCGGCTACAACCTCAAGCGCAAGGTCGTACTACTGGCGATCTGGGCCTTCATCCCGGTCGCCCTGTGGCTCAACCCGACGATGTTCGGCCTGTTCGAAGCCCACACCAATGTCGGCGGCTTCATCGACCACCTGGGCCTGATGTGGCTGGGCCTCGGCGTCAGCGGCCTGCTGTTCCGCACCGTCCACCTGTTCTTCCTGAAGGACGTGCAGACCGGGCTGGTGTGGCTGACCAAGATCCTCACCGACCCGTACCACGACATCAAGCTGTACCACAAGGCTCCGCTGTACCTGCTGCGCGATCTGCGCGCCCGCCAGGCGGCGTAAGCCCCTCCGGCGCCGCTCCAGCCCCTGCGGGCGGAGCGGCGTTTTCACGTCTACTTCCCGAGAAAGCGATGGCTCAGCATCTCCTTCAGGATGCGCCGGCGGATGCCCTTGTTGGTCACGCTGCCGTCGTTCCACCACCATCCGTCCGCCTCCATCCGACGCGCGGCGGCGACGAAGCGTTCGGCGACCGCCTCGAAGTCCGCATCGCTGTAGTTGAGGCTGAAGATGAAGCGGCCTGTGCCGACCCAGCTGAGGGCCAGGCCTTCGGCGCGCAGGTAGTACTGCAACATCCAGTTGTAGCGGCTCGGGCGGGTGTAGAAGACGGTCCAGATCGACGACAGGTTGGCCACCTGCACCGGCAGGCCTTCGGCCTCCAGGCGCAGGTTGAGGCGCTCGGCACGGCTGTTCCAGCGCTCGTCGAGGCCGGCGTAGAGGGCCCGCACCTCGGGCGTCTCGATACGCTCCAGGAACTCGGCCATCGCCCCCATCACGTACGGGTGGGAGTTGAAGGTGCCGCGGGCGAAGCAGATGTCTGCCGGCCGCTCGTCGCGGAAGCGCTTCATCAGCTCGCGCCGGCCGCACACCACGCCGATCGGCATGCCGCCGCCGAGGGTCTTGCCGTAGGTCACCATGTCGGCCTGCACACCGAAGTATTCCTGCGCGCCGCCTGGCGCCAGCCGGAAGCCGACGAAAACCTCGTCGAAGATCAGCACGATGCCCCGCTCGGAGCACACCTGGCGCAGTTCCTTCAGCCACGCCGTGTAGGCCGCCCGGTCGAAGCCTGCCTTGCGGGAGCTGTCCACCAGCGACGAATCCCCCGGCGCCGCGCCGTTGGGGTGCAGAGCCTGCAGCGGGTTGATCAGCACGCAGGCGATGTCCTTGCGCCGGCGCAGCACGCGCAGCGCGTCCTCGTGCATGTCCTTCAGGGTGTAGGTCTGGTTGGCCGCAACCGGGTTGCCGACGCCCGGTTGCACATCGCCCCACCAGCCATGGTAGGCGCCGCAGAAGCGCACCAGGTGGGTCCGGCCGGTGTGGTAGCGGGCCAGGCGCACGGCCTGCATCACCGCCTCGGTGCCGGACATGTGGAAGGACACCTCATCCAGCCCGGAGATCGCCTTCAGGCGCTGCACGTTGTAGGCGAGCAGCGGATGGTAGGCGCCGAGCACCGGGCCGAGAGCCTCCACGCGCGCCGCGCCGCGGGCCATGCAGTCCTTGTAGAAGTCGTAACCGAACACATTGACGCCGTAGGAGCCGGTCAGGTCGTAGAAGACGTTGCCGTCCAGATCGGTAACCGTCACGCCGCTCGACGCCTTGACGAAGGAGCCGCCCTTGAGGTGCTGGCGCACCAGCCGGCTGTACTGGAAGGGCACCCGGTAGGCGCCGGTGAACTGCATGTCCGACACGCCTTCCTGGGTCTCGGCGCTCATCGCGGCGCTGGCCGCAAAGCGCGTGCGGAACAGCTCGGCGAGGCGGAAGAAGGCTTCCCGGCGCTTCGCTTCGACCTCCACTGGCGCATCGTCGCTGCGGAAGAAGGTCGCCTCGTCGTATTCGTAGAAGGGCAGCAGTTTCGCCACCCGGCGGGACATCTTGGCGTGCCCCGCCAGCGACGGGTGCTTGCCTTTCGACAGCTCCAGCCGACGCTTCGCCTTCATCACCAGGCTGGGCAACGCCAGCGCCCCGAGTCCGGCCAATACCAATGCATCTTCCACGTAGTGCACTCCACAACTGAAAGATGAATGATTTAACCGACCCCAGTTACAGAACCATGAAAAGTCCCCGTCTGCTTGCCCGCCTCACCGACCAGGAAGACCTCAACTTCCTGCTCACCAACCGCCTGCCGCGTGCGCTGCTGACCCGTTTCGTCGGCTGGTTCAGCAAGATCGAACATCCCCTCGTTGCACGCCTGTCCATCGCCATATGGAAAGCCTTCGCCGACCTGGACCTGTCGGAAGCGAAGAAGCAGGACTTCCGCAGCATGCACGACTGCTTCACGCGCGAGCTGAAGGACGGTGCACGGACCATAGCCACCGACCCGGCGGTGCTCAGCAGCCCCTGCGACGCCATCGTCGGCGCCTGCGGCACGCTTGACGGCGTCACCGCGCTGCAGGCCAAGGGCGCGCCCTACCCGCTCATCGACCTGCTCGGCGACCCGGCGCTGGTGGACACCTACCGGGACGGCAGCTACGTCACGCTGCGCCTCAAGTCGAGCATGTACCACCGCTTCCATTCCCCGGCGGACCTGCAGGTGGAGCACGTCACCTATATCTCCGGCGACGTGTGGAACGTCAATCCGCCGGCCCTCAAGCGGGTCGAGCGCCTGTATTGCAAGAACGAGCGGGCGGTGATCCGTACCCGCCTCGCCGACGGCGCCCCGCTGACCCTGGTGCCGGTGGCGGCGATCCTCGTCGCCAGCATCCGCCTGCACTGGCTGGACGTGCTGCTGCACATCCGCTACCACGGTCCCAACGAGATCCCCGCTACCGCCTGCTTCGCCAAGGGCCAGGAGATGGGCTGGTTCCAGCACGGCTCGACGATCATCGTCTTCGCACCGAAGGGTTTCAGCCTGTGCGCGGGGATTGGCGAAGGCAGCCCGATCCGCATGGGCGAGCCGCTGCTGCGCCGGCCGGACGCGACCTGAGCGCGTAGAGCACAAGCCGGATCTCAAGAGCTATTCGATAACGGAAAACAGCCTATTCGATAGATTGCGTTTTCAAAATAGTTGGCGTCTTCCAAACTTGATCTACATCAAATCAAACCAGGAGACGCCATGAACACCACCCCCAACGCGCTGCCGGTCATCATCGCCGGCGGCGGCATCGGCGGCCTTGCCGCCGCCCTCGCCCTGACCCGCCGGGGCTTCTCCGTGAAGGTGCTCGAACAGGCCGCGCAGATCGGCGAGATCGGCGCCGGCATCCAGCTCGGCCCCAACGCCTTCCACGCCTTCGACGCCCTCGGCGTCGGTGACAAGGCCCGCGGCCGCGCCGTGTATACCGACTACATGGTCATGCACGACGCCCTCGACGAGAGCGTCGTCGGCCGCATCCCCACCGGCGAAGCCTTCCGCAAGCGTTTCGGCAATCCCTACGCGGTGATCCACCGGGTGGATGTGCACATGTCCCTCCTCGAAGGCGCCCAGGAAACCGGCCGCGTCGAGTTCCTGACCTCCACCCACGTCAGCCGCATCGAGCAGGATGCCGACAGCGTGACGGTGTACGACCAGCACGGCAACGCCCACCGCGGCATCGCGCTGATCGGCGCCGACGGCGTGCGCTCGGTGGTGCGCGAGCAGTTCGTCGGCGATCCGGCCCGCGTCACCGGCCATGTGGTGTACCGCGCGGTGGTGGACAAGAAGGACTTCCCGGAAGACCTGCAGTGGAACGCCGCCAGCATCTGGGTCGGCCCCAACTGCCACCTGGTGCACTACCCGCTGCGCGGCGGCGAGCAATACAACGTCGTGGTCACCTTCCACAGCCGCCAGCAGGAGGAATGGGGCGTCACCGAAGGCAGCGCCGAAGAAGTCCAGAGCTACTTCCAGGGCATCTGCCCGAAGGCCCGCCAACTCATCGACCTGCCCAAGAGCTGGAAGCGCTGGGCCACCGCCGACCGGGAACCCATCGGCCAATGGACCTTCGGCCGAGTCACCCTGCTCGGCGACGCCGCCCACCCGACCACCCAGTACATGGCCCAGGGCGCCTGCATGGCGATGGAAGACGCGGTCACCCTCGGCGAGGCCCTGCGCGTCCACGACAACGACTTCGTCAAGGCCTTCGATCTCTACCAGCGCTCCCGCGTCGCGCGCACCGCCCGCATCGTGCTGTCGTCCCGCGAGATGGGCCGCATCTACCACGCCAAGGGCGTCGAGCGCCTGGTGCGCAACGACCTGTGGAAGGGCCGCAGCCCGGAGCGCTTCTACGACGCGATGGAATGGCTGTACGGCTGGAACGCCGACAACTGCCTGGCCAAAGACTGAGCCCCCATCCGAACCCGAACAGGAAGCCGACCATGCAAGACCAAAGCCGTTTCGACACCCTGGGGCGTCTGGAAGACCTGCCCCTCGACTATCGCGAGGAACTCGCCCGCCTCAACCTCGTGCCCCTGTGGCCGAGCCTGCGCGCGGTGCTGCCCGCCGGCAAGCCGCAGCCCAACACCCGGCCGATCCACTGGCCCTACGAAACCCTGCGCCCGCTGCTGATGAAGGCCGGCGAGCTGACCCCCATCGAGAAGGCCGAACGCCGCGTGCTGGTGCTGGCCAACCCCGGCCACGGCCTCGAGAAGATGCAGGCCAGCGCGGCGATGTACCTGGGCATGCAGTTGCTGCTGCCCGGTGAATGGGCGCCGGCTCACCGCCACACGCCCAACGCGGTACGGATGATCGTCGAAGGCGAAGGCGCCTACACCACCGTCGATGGCGAAAAGTGTCCGATGAGCCGCGGCGACCTGATCCTCACCCCGACCGGCCTGTGGCACGAGCACGGCCACGACGGCGACGGCCCGGTGGTGTGGCTGGACGTGCTGGATCTGCCGCTGGTGTATTACATGGAGGCCTCCTACCACATCGACGGCGAGCCCCAGACCATCAAGCCCGGCCGCGGCGACTGCAGCTACGCCCGCGGCGGCGTGGTGCCGACCCAGGTCTTCGCGCGCTCGAACAAGGCCTACCCGATGCTGCGCTACCCGTGGGTGGAAGCCCGCGCCGCGCTGGAGGCGCTGGCCGCCGATCAGCCTGAGCTACAAGCCGTGCAGGTCAGCTACGTGAATCCCGAGACCGGCGCCGACGCGGAGAACATCCTCGGCTTCTACGCGCTGATGCTGCGCCCCGGCCAGACGCTCAAGCTGCCGGCCCGCTCGCCGGCGATGGTCTTCCACCTGATCGAGGGTGGCATCGACGTGAGCATCGATGCACAGACCTTCTCCCTCGCCGAGGCCGACACCTGCTGCGCCCCCGGCTACACCCCGGTGCGCCTCTCCAACCGCTCCGCCAACAGCCCGGCCTTCGTCTTCATCGCCGACGAAACGCCGCTGCACCGCAAGCTCGGCGTCTTCGAGAACCGTGGCTGAGCCAACACCCAACACACCCATACCAAGGAAAACCAAAATGACCCAGCAGACCTACCTGTGGAACCCGCAACCCGTCTTCTCCCTGCCCGTGCAGGGCAGCGAGGCGCGCCTCCCCGTCAAGCGCATCTTCTGCGTCGGCCGCAACTACCACGCCCACGCCATCGAGATGGAGCGTCCGGTGGACAAGGCCACGATGCGGCCTTTCTACTTCATCAAGGACGCCTCGACGCTGGTCGACTCCGGCGCCACCGTGCCCTACCCGGCCGGCACCCAGAACTACCACTACGAGATGGAACTGGTGGTGGCCATCGGCCGCAGCGGCTTCCGCGTCACCGAAGCCGAAGCCGGCGAACTGATCTACGGCTACGCCGCCGGCCTCGACATGACCCGCCGCGACCTGCAACTGGTGGCCCGCGAACAGGGCCGTCCGTGGGACCTGGGCAAGAACTTCGAGAAGTCCGCTGTGTGCAGCGAGATCGTGCCGGCCGGCGAACGCGGCGTGCTCGAAGCGGGCGCCATCAGCCTGGCCGTCAATGGCCAGACCAAGCAGTCCTCCGACCTCTCCAAGCTGATCTGGAACATCCGCGAGCTGATCGTCGATCTGTCCCAGCTCTACCACCTGGAGCCGGGCGACCTGATCTACACCGGCACCCCGGAAGGCGTCGGCGCCGTCAAGCCGGGCGACACCATCAGCGGCCATGTGGACGGCGTCGGCGACATCCGCCTGACCGTCGGCGCCCCCGAGTAAGCCATGAGGCTGCACAACTTCTTCCGCAGCGGCACGTCGCACCGGCTGCGCATCGCGCTGAACCTGAAGGGGCTGGACTACGAGTACCTGCCGGTGGATCTGCGCACCGAGCAGCACCTGGGCCCGGCCTTCAAGGCGCTCAACCCGCAAGGGCTGGTGCCAGCGCTGGAGACGGGCGGACAGGTACTGATCCAGTCGCCGGCGATCATCGAGTGGCTGGAAGAACGCCATCCCGAGCCACCGCTGCTGCCGAAAGACGCCGACGCCCGCGCCCACGTGCGGGCCCTGGCGGCCATCGTCGGCTGCGACATCCACCCGATCAACAACCGGCGCATCCTGGAATACCTGCGCCACACGCTGCACTGCGACGAGGCCGCCATCAACGCCTGGTGCGCCACGTGGATCGGCGCCGGCTTCGACGCCCTCGAAGCCCTGCTGGCCGCCGACCCGCAGCGCGGCACCTTCTGCCATGGCAACACGCCAACGCTGGCCGATGTGTACCTGGTACCCCAGGTGGAGAGCGCCCGCCGCTTCAAGGTGGACCTGGCCCGCTGGCCGCTGATCCAGGCCGTGGACGCGGCCTGCCAGCAGCTCGACGCCTTCCGCCGCGCTGCGCCGGCCGTCCAGCCCGACGCCGGCTAAACCCACCCACAACGACAAACAAAGCGCGCACCGCGATACCGCCCGGTATCGCGGATGCCCCGGCACGCCCACCCAAAACGAGACGGAGACAAAAATGAACCACGCGCGCACCGTGAACGTCACGGATTTCATCGCCCACCACGCCCTCAGCCCCTACCAGGTGCTGATCATCGTGCTGTGCTTCCTGATCGTCGCCATCGACGGCTTCGACACCGCCGCCATCGGCTTCCTGGCCCCGGCCATCCGCGCCGAATGGCAGCTGACACCGGGCGACATCGCGCCGCTGTTCGGCGCCGGCCTGGCCGGCCTGATGGCAGGCGCCTTCCTCTTCGGCCCCCTCGCCGACCGCTTCGGGCGCAAGAGCGTCCTGATTACCTGCGTGCTGTTCTTCGGCGTCGCCAGCCTGCTGTCGGCCTACTCGGGCTCGGCCACCGAACTGGTGATGTGGCGCTTCCTGACCGGCCTTGGCCTCGGCGGCGCGATGCCCAACTCGGTAACGCTGACCTCCGAGTTCTGCCCTGACAAGCGCCGCGCCTTCCTCGTCACGGCGATGTTCTGTGGTTTCACGGTCGGCTCGGCGCTGGGCGGGCTCGCCTCGGCTCATCTCGTCGAGGCCTACGGCTGGCGCTCGGTGCTCATGCTCGGCGGCGTGCTGCCGCTGGCCCTGCTGCCGGCGCTGGTCTGACGCCTGCCGGAATCCGTGCGTTACCTGGTCATGGAGAACAAGGGCTTCCACCGGGTCGCCGCCACATTGCGCCGCATCGATCCGGCGCAGGACTTCGACCAAGCGCACTTCATCGTCAGCCACCACAAGCCCACCGGCATGCCGGTCAGCCACCTGTTCCGGCCGGACCTGCTGCGCGGCACCCTGCTGCTGTGGCTGACCTTCTTCATGAGCCTGTTGGTCATCTACCTGCTGTCGAGCTGGCTGCCAACCTTCCTCAAGAGCACCGGCGTATCCCTGAAGACCGCCTCGCTGGTCACCACGATGTTCCAGGTCGGCGGCACGGTCGGCGCCATCGTGCTCGGCTGGCTGATGGACCGCGTCGCGCCGCACCGGGTCCTCGCCACCAGCTACATGCTCGCCGGTCTGTTCATCGCGGCCATCGGCAGCCTGTCCGGCAACCCCGTACTGGCTGGCCTGGTGGTGTTCTGCGCAGGCTTCTGCGTGTCCGGCTCCCAAGTCGGCGCCAACGCCCTGTCCGCCGGTTTCTACCCGACGGACTGCCGCGCCACCGGCGTCAGCTGGGCCAACGGCGTCGGCCGGATGGGCTCGGTACTCGGTTCGGTGGGCGGCGGCGCGATGCTCACGATGAACCTGCCGCTGTCGTCGGTGTTCATGATCGTCGGCCTGCCGGCAGTGATCGCGGGCCTGACGATGCTGATGTTCGGGCTACACCGCAACCGACAACAGGCCGTCCAGCCGACGGCGGCCTGACAGGAGGCAAGTACCGACAAGCAGTGTCTCGATACATTTCCAGGCGACGAGGGCGTGGCGATCAGGCATCCTTATGGTGTTCACCCGAATCGGGAACTTGGAGCGGCCGGGAATTTGGCGACCCCGTCACTCCGGCGCTCCTCAGGTGGGCACCCGCCACAACCCCATTGAGCTTTGAGAAATGAAATCGTCTCCTGACAATCACGCGCTGACCACCGACAACGTCCATTCCGACCGCCGCTTCGGCGTCGAGCATGGCGGCATCCACAAACCGATCCACACTTCGGTGCAATATGGTTTCGACCGGGTCGAGGATCTGATCGGCGCGTTCCAGGGTACTTACAAGGGCGGCTACCAGTATGCCCGCCAGGGCACGCCGACCACGGCCGCCCTCGAAGCCAAGATCACCGCATTGGAAAACGGCGTGGGCACGGTGTGCTTCGCGACAGGCATGGGCGCCATCTCGGCAGTCTTCCTCACGCTGCTGCGCGCCGGTGACCACCTCGTGGCCAGCCGCTACATCTTCGGCAATACCAACAGCCTCCTCGGCACGATGGAAGGTCTGGGCGTCGCGGTAGACAAGGTCGATGCCTGTTCCGTCGAGGCGGTTGCTGCCGCCATCCGGCCGGAAACGCGCATGGTCTTCGTCGAGACGATCGCCAATCCGCGGACCCAGATTGCCGATCTGGCAGGCATCGGTGAGTTGTGCCGCCAGCGCGGGCTCATCTTCGTGGTCGACAACACGATCACTTCCCCGGCGCTGTTCCGGCCCCGTGCCGTCGGTGCCAGCCTGGTCATCAATTCGTTGACCAAGACCATCGCTGGTCATGGAGAAGCCCTCGGTGGCGCGGTCACCGATACCGGACTGTTCGACTGGACGCCCTATCCGAACATTTTTCCGGCCTATCGCAAGGGCGATCCCAAAGCCTGGGGCCTAGTGCAGATCCGCAAGAAAGGCCTGCGCGACACCGGCGCCACCCTGTCGTCGGAACAGGCGCACCGCATCAGCGTCGGCAGCGAAACCCTCGCCCTACGCGTGCAGCGAGCCAGCAGCACGGCACTCGCGCTGGCGCAATGGCTCGAACGCCATCCGAAGATCGATGCGGTCCACTACCCCTTCCTGCCGTCGCACCCTAACCACGAGCGCGCCACGAGCCTTTTCGCGGCCGGTTCCTGGCTGCTCAGCTTCGAACTGAGCGACCCGACGACGCTGGTGGACGTACTCAACCGCCTCAGCCTGCCGATCAAGGCCACCGGGCTGGGCGACACGCGCACGCTGATCATCCCGGTCGCGCCGACCATCTTCTGGGAGGCCGGCCAGGAAGCGCGCGCCGCAATGGGCATTGCCGAAGGCCTGATCCGCCTGTCGGTCGGCCTCGAAGACGAAGCCGACCTGATCGCCGACTTCGAGCGCGCGCTGGCTTGATTGAGAAAAAACTGTCGATTACCGGGAGGAATCCCTCCCGGCGCGCCGGCTCTCCTCATGCTCCGCCCACAGGGCGTTGAGGATGGCCAGCAGCACCGCAAAACCGATACCCAGAATCCAGGCGAAATACCACATCTGTCCTTCTCCTCAATAAGCCGAATGGCTGTTTTCCCGCACGTAGGCGGCGGTGACCTTGCCGCCCATGACGCGGTAGGCCCAGGCGGTGTAGGTGATGATGATCGGCATGAACAGCAGCGTGGCCACCAGCATGATGGTCAGGGTGAGCTGGCTGGAGACGCTATCCCATACCGTGAGGCTGGCGTTGGGATCGATGGACGACGGCAGGATGAACGGGAACAAGGCAGCCCCCGCGGTGCCGATGACCCCCACGATGGCCAGCGCCGAGGCCCAGAAAGCCGCCATCGTGCGCCCCGAGCGCGCCAGCGCCTGGGCTGCCGGTACTGCGACAAAGGCCACGGCCGGCAACGCCAAGGTCAGCGGGTAATGCCGGTAATTGGCAAACCACGCACCGGCTTCGCGCACGACGGTCTTGGCGAGGGGGTTCGGCTGGGCCGCGGTATCCAGAGCGGACTGGATCACGTAGCCGGGAATGCCCATCCATAGCCACACACCGGCAGCCGCAAAGGCCAGCAGCATCAGCCCGCCGAAGAAGCCGGCCCCCCGCAAGGCACGCCACTGGAGCTCACCCTGGGTGCGATGGGCCAGGTAGATCGCACCGTGGAAGCTGATCATCGCCGACGACACCACGCCGCACAGCAGCGCGAACGGACTCAGCAATTCCCAGAACGAGCCCGAATAGGTGGACACCAGCTGCGCATCGAAGCTGAACGGCACGCCGAGGAAAAGATTACCGAAGGCCACACCGAAGATCAGCGGCGGCACCGCCCCTCCGACGAACAGCCCCCAGTCCCAGGTGCGCCGCCAGGTCGGGTTGTCGATCTTGCTGCGGTAATCGAAACCCACCGGCCGGAAGAACAGCGCCCACAATACTGCCAGCATGGCCCAGTAGAAGCCGGAGAAAGCCGTCGCATAGACCAGCGGCCAGGCCGCGAAGATCGCTCCACCGCCGGTGATGAACCACACCTGGTTGCCGTCCCAGTGGGGCCCGACGGTATTGATGATGACCCGCCGTTCCACATCGTCGCGGCCGACGAAGGGCAGCAGCGTGCCGACGCCCATGTCGTGGCCGTCCATGATCGCGAAGCCCACCAGCAGCACGCCGACGAGCAGCCACCAGATCAGTTTGAGAGTCGTGTAATCGAGCAACATGTGGGTCTCCTTCAGGCGTGGGCCTCGTTGGCATAACGACCGGTCCCCAGGCTGCCGGGGCCCTGCTTCGCAAAGCGGGTCATCAGATACATCTCGACGACCAGCAGCACCGTGTAGAAGCCGACAAAGCCGGCCAGCGACCCGTACAGGCTTTCCACGCTGAGAGTCGAAACGGAAAGATGAGTCGGCAGCACGCCGTAGATCGTCCACGGCTGGCGCCCGTATTCGGCGACGAACCAGCCCACTTCACAGGCCAACCACGGCACCGGCAGGAAATACACGGCCCAGCGCAACAGCCAGGGCTTGTCGGCAAAGGTTCCTTTCACCGAGTACCACAGGGCCAGACTGAACAGGGCCAGCATGCCGAAACCGAAAGCCACCATCAGGCGGAAACTCCAGAACATCGGCGTCACGCGCGGCACCGTGTCGTTCACCGCCCGGTCGATCATTGCCGGCGTCGCCTGGCTCACGTCGACAGTGTATTTCTTCAGCAGCAGGCCAAAGCCCAAGTCGGCCTTGTGCCGCTCGAAGGCCTCGCGGGCGTGGACGTCGTCCGGATCGCGGCGCAAGGCTTCGAGGGCCGTCACCGCGCCGATACCGGCGACGATGCGCTCCCGGTTCTTGGCCTTGATCTCCTTGATGCCTGGAATCTGCTTGCTCAGCGAACGTGTGCCGATGATGCCCATCACCCACGGGATCTCGACGGCGAAGTCGTTCTTCATCTCCGCCTCGTTGGGGATGGCGACGAGATTGAACGAGGCTGGCGCCGGCTCGGTCTCCCACATTGCCTCGATGGCGGCCAGCTTAGTCTGCTGGGCCTCGCCCACGGTGTAGCCCGACTCGTCGCCGAGCACGATCACCGAACACACCGACGCGAAACCGAAGGCGGCTGCAATGCCGAAGCTGCGCTTGGCGAACTCCACGTCACGCCCCTTGAGCAGGTACCAGGACGAGATCGACAGCACGAACATCGCCCCGGTCACGTAGCCGGCCGACACGGTATGCACGAACTTGGCCTGGGCATCCGGGTTGAACAGCAGCGCCCAGAAGTCGGTCATCTCCATGCGCATCGTCACGTAGCTGAACTCCGCACCCACCGGGTTCTGCATCCAGCCGTTGGCGATCAGGATCCACAGCGCCGACAGATTGGTGCCCACGGCCATCAGGATCGTCACCAGCAGATGCTGCTTGCGGGACAGCCGGTCCCACGCGAAGAAGAACAGGCCGATCATCGTCGATTCGAGGAAGAAGGCCATCAGGCCTTCGATGGCCAGCGGCGCGCCGAAGATATCGCCGACGTAGTGGGAGTAGTAGGCCCAGTTGGTGCCGAACTGGAACTCCATGGTGATGCCAGTCGTGACCCCCAGCGCGAAGTTGATGCCGAACAGCTTGCCCCAGAAGCGGGTCATGTCCTTGTAGAGCTGCTTGCCGGTCATCACGTAGACCGACTCCATGATCACCAGCAGCCACACCATGCCAATGGTCAGCGGCACGAACAGGAAGTGGTAGAGGGCCGTGGCGGCAAACTGAAGACGGGAAAGATCGACCACTTGCTCAGTGACCATGACTGCCTCCCTGGCCAGCCATGGGGCCGGCAAGATGTGCAGACATGGCCGCCGGATCGACCGGTACCTTTGCGTCGTGAACGAAGAACCACCACAGGGCGCCAAGCGCAATGGCCTTGGCGAGGAGGATCCAGCCCAGGTGGCGTAACAGGAATGAGTCAGTTGGGGTCATGGTTCGACTGCCTTGTTGGAAAATCAGACTTTGCTTATCAAGCGTCGTGCCATTCTGCCGAATTTCGACAAAGTCTTTTTACAACAAAGGCTTGAATTCGACTTTTCGCGACGATTGGTCGCAGGCCGGCCCCCGCCTCGAGGCTGCCATGACAGCCATTGACAGTCTTCGATTGCCAAATGGCAGTATCTGGCAGCCTTTTGACAGCAGGTCAAACCACCATGACACGGACGTGGTCCTTGCTTCCCGGGACTCCCTGGACGCACTTCCTTCGAGACTCGAGCTACGACGACGGTTCCACGAACGTCACCCCAGCAACCAGACCACAACGGCCCCGCCGACCACCAACTGCAGGAACAGGACCGCGCCAAGCCAAAGTGCCCCACTGCCGGCCTCGCGGATGCGTACCAGACGGGTTTCCAGGCCGAGCGCAGCCATCGCAACGGTTAGCAGCAAGGTATCGGTGGCGCGCAACGTCTCGATCTGCGCCAGAGAACACAGTTGCAAGGAATTCAGGCCCACGACGGCCACGAAGCCCAGCGCAAACCATGGCACACGCACACCTCCGGAGATGCCCTCCCCACGACACCTCAGAAACAGGCTCACACCAAACAGGAACGGGGCCAGCATCATCACCCGCAACATCTTGACGATCACCGCGGTGTCTTCAGCACCGCCGCCCACCGCATTGCCAATGGCCACCACTTGGGCCACTTCGTGCACCGTCGCGCCTACATAGACGCCAAACGTCTGCGCCGGCCAGTCGATGAAGCGCTGAAGACAGGGGTAGAGCGCCATTGCCAGGGTGCCGAACAGGACAACCGTGCCGACCGCCGCACTGGTCCTGTGGGGCTGCGCGCCTACAACCGGCTCGGTAGCCAGGATTGCCGCCGCCCCGCAGATCGCGCTTCCGGCCGAGGTAAGGATCACGGTGTGCGGATCGAGCTTGAGCCAGCGGGTTCCCACCAACCAGCCAACGAGCAGCGTGCTCGTCATCATCAGCAGATCGGTCAGCAGCGCACGGGAACCGACGCCGATGATCTGCTGAACGCTCAAGTTGAACCCGTAGAGGGCAACACCCGTCCGCAGCACCCTCCCTTGTGCCAGCAATACGCCAGGGGTGAAGCGCTGCCGAAAACGCTCCGGCAAGCCGTTGCCGAGCAGCGCGCCGAACAGGATCGCCAGCGTCAGCGGCCCGATGCCAAGACGACCGATGAAACCAAGCCGACTGACCGCGTAAGCCATCGCAGCCAGGAACATGCACAGGCCAAGTCCAATCAGCCATGACATGCGCGCGTGGAGATATGTAAAGAGATTCATTGACGCTGTCCTCGATGTAGAGCCGAGACATTAGCGTCAACTAATACATTAGATAAAATGGATTATTTAGAACACATACATCTGCAAAATAGATATACAGAACCGTACGTGCAAATGCGAAAAGGGACTGCATTTCTGCAGTCCCTTTTCAATCTGGCGCGCCCGGCAGGATTCGAACCCACGACCCCTTGGTTCGTAGCCAAGTACTCTATCCAACTGAGCTACGGGCGCAACACTCACACGCTCAACCGACCGGAAACCCGGTGAGTCCATTGCCTCTGCGGTTGAAAGAGCCGCACTGAAGCGACTCTGGCAAAACTGGCGCGCCCGGCAGGATTCGAACCCACGACCCCTTGGTTCGTAGCCAAGTACTCTATCCAACTGAGCTACGGGCGCACACTTCACAATCAGTCAACCGGAAACCCGGCGGAAGACATTGCTTCCCGACTGAACAGAACCACATTGAAGCGATTCTGGTAAAACTGGCGCGCCCGGCAGGATTCGAACCCACGACCCCTTGGTTCGTAGCCAAGTACTCTATCCAACTGAGCTACGGGCGCGCTGCGAAAGACCGGCATTATACATAGCTTCGGAGAAATTGGAAGCCTTTCGTTGCAGTTTGATGTCTTTCTCTTCAGCGCCCCGAAATTCGCCCTTTGGCGTCCTTCTTGCGTACCTGTCTGCAGCCGGGCTTTTGCGCGATCAAAACGGAGGGTTTGCGACACCACGCCCCGTTTTTTGCGCCAGCCCTTGTCGATGATCCCACGCCCCAAGGAGCGCAAGATGTTCGTCCCCGTCTGCAAGCAGAGCTATCTCTACGAAGGTGAAATGGTGCCGTGCATGGCCGGCGCCAAGGAAATCCTGATCGTCTGGGCCGACGGCGGCCAGCCGCGCGCCTTCGACGGCATCTGCCCGCACGGCACCTTTCCGCTGTCGAAGGGTATGTTCAATGGCCGTACGCTGGTCTGCCCGTCCCACAACTGGGTCTTCGACGCCCGCAACGGGCACGGTCTGTCGCCGACCGGCTGCCAGATCCCGGAGTACGCGATGAAATTCGAGGACGGCATGGTGTGGGTGGACACCGACGCCAGCGCGGTCAGCGCCCCGTGTGGGACTGGCGGTAGCGGGACGGACTGAGCCCCGTGCGGCGTTTGACGAAGCGGCAGAAGTAGGCCGGATCGTCGAAGCCCAGGCTGGCCGCGATGCCGGTGACCGGCTCGGTTGTATACAGAAGGAGCCGGCAGGCCTCGCGGGTCAAACGCTCGTGGATCACGTCCAGCGCGCTGCCACCGCATTCCGCGCGGGTCAGCCGGTTGAGGCGCGGGGTGCTCACACCTAGCTGGCTGGCGTAGCGGGCCACTGGCCAGTGCTCCAGGTAATGGGCTTCGACCTGCAGCACGAAGCGGGTGAACAGCGCCTGATGCACCGCCACCGGACTCCCCTCCCCCAACGCCTGCAAGCGGGCGCCGGCCTGGGCCAGATGCCAGACGATGGTCTGGGATAGCCAACGCAAGGGCGGCGAGCCGGCCATGCCCGGGCTCATGAATTCGGCGTTGAGTTCCCGCAGCAGTGCATCCAGCCGCCCTACCACCGGGTCTTCCGCATCGAAGCACAACACGCGCGGCCCGGCGAACAGTTCGCGCAGGGCTTTCCCGACCGTCTCCAGTTCCCCTTCGACCAGGAAGTGGCCACCCAGCGTAAGCACCCGGCCCTGGGTCTCCGGCGCGAAGCGGAAGCCATGCACCGTGCCCGGCGGAATGATCACCGCCACCGGCCCCGTTACCTCCTGGCGCCCCGCATCCAGCGCAACGCTTGCCGCTCCCTCGGTGATCCATACCACCTGGTACAGGCCGTGGTGCAGATGGGGCTGGATCTCCCAGTCGTGGATGCGGCTGCGGGACTGGATTTCTTCAATATGTAGAAGCTCGCGCACAGGCTCGGCCGCCTCACCATATAAGGTGAAGCTCGGGATCAGCGGCTTGGGCGCAACGAAGCGGGACCTGACGCGCATGTCCATGCGTAGCGCCTCAGGGAAGAAGGTTCGCCGGCGTCCGGCCGGCCTCGCCGTACAGCACGAAACCCGAATGCCACGCGGGGAAATGCGGAAGGAGATGCATCACGGGACTCCGGAAGCGGCACGACGCCAACACTGGCGCCGATTATGACGCCGCCTCCATCCCGCAGACAGTACGCAGGCCCACTAGCAGCTAGACAATTCTGCTATGGCCCGCCTGTCGTCGATCAGATGCCAATCAGCCCTGCCAGCCTTCGAACGGCAGGCCGACATAGTTCTCTGCCAGCGACGCAGCCGCGGCGCGGGAGCTGACCGTGTACTCCAGCTGCGAACGGCGGAAGCGCCGGGTGATGGTGTCCTCGCCGTCGAAGTCGTGCAGCATGTTGGTCATCCACCAGCTGAAATGCTCGCCGCGCCACACCCGCTTGACCGCCCGAACGCTGTAGCTGTCGAGGCTGGCCCGGTCGTCGCGGCGGTAAAAATCGACGATCGCCTTGCTGAGCAGCACCACGTCGCCGGCCGCCAGGTTGAGGCCCTTGGCGCCAGTCGGCGGCACGATGTGGGCGGAGTCGCCGGCCAGGAACAGGCGGCCGTGCTGCATCGTCTCGCAGACAAAGCTGCGCATCGCGATGATGCCCTTCTGGAAGATCCGCCCTTCCTTCAGCTGCCAGCCGTCGTCGTTGGCCAGGCGGGCGCGGAATTCGGCCCAGATGCGGTCGTCGGACCAGTTGTCCACGCTGTCGTTGGGATCGCACTGGAAATACATGCGTTGCACGTCCGGCGTACGTGTGCTGACCAGCACGAAGCCGCGGTCGCTCTGGGCGTAGATGAGTTCGTCACTGGACGGCGGCGCCTCGCACAGGATGCCGAACCAGCCCGCCGGATAGACCTTCAGGTGCTCCTGGCGGATCGTCGCCGGGATCGCCTGGCGGGACGGGCCGTGGAAGCCGTCGCAGCCGCCGATGAAGTCGCACTGGATCTCGCGGGCCTCGCCATCCTTTGCGTAACGGATGGACGGCTGCGTGCCGTCGATGCCATTCAGGCTCACGTCGGACACGCCGAACTCGATGGTCGTGCCGTTGGCGAGCACCGCCGCCACCAGATCCTTGATCACCTCATGCTGCGGATAGACAGTGATCGACTTGCCGCCGGTCAGCTCGGGCAGGTCGATGCGGTGGCGCTTGCCGCCGAAGGACAGCTCGATGCCGTTATGCACATAACCTTCGCGCACCATGCGCTCGCCGACGCCCAGTTCCTTGAGCAGTTCGACGGTGGGATGTTCCAGCACGCCGGCCTTGATGGTCGCCTCGATGTCCTCCCGCGAGCGCTGCTCGACGATCACCGACTCGATGCCCTGCAGATGCAGCATGTGGGAAAGCAGCAGCCCCGCCGGGCCTGCGCCGATGATGCCAACCTGGGTCTTCGTCATGTCCTTGTCTCCTGTCAGAGTTGTTGTGTTCGACAGGACGCAGGTTACGGACAGACATAGATCGCTTGAATGGACGAATCAGCAGTACGAATTGCACTTTTGGAACGACTGCGGCCGGAGGGTATCGCCGCAGCGAAAATCAGCTCAGACCGGCCCGGCTTCGCACATCAGGTCGGCAACCAGGCCACGCAGCCAGCGATTGGCCGGGTCATTGTGAAAGCGCTCGTGCCAGTGCTGGCGCACGGAGTATTCCGGCAAGGGATACGGCACCGGGAAGCAGCGGAAACGCCCGCGCCCGGCCAGCACTTCACCGAGGCGCCTGGGAATGGTCAGCAGCAACTCGGTCTGCTCAATGAAGAAGGCCACGCCGACGAAATTGGGAATCCGCAAGGCCACCCGCCGGCGGATTCCCTGGCGGGCCAGTTCCTGGTCCACGATCAGGTGGCCGGTGCCCTGGGTGCTGACCAGCGCATGCTCTTCTGCCTCGAACTGTTCGGGAGTCAGGCCGTCGCGGATGCGCGGATGGTCTGCGCTCACCATGCACACATAGTGCTGGCGGAACAGGGCCTGCTGGTAGAAGCCCGCCTCCAACTGCGGGATGAAACCAATCGCCAGATCGGCCCGCCCGCTCTCGAGCAAGTCCGACGTATCCGGCGACAGGGGTAGCACCTCGATCTGTATCCGTGGCGCCACCTCGCGCAGGCGCCGCCACAAGCCCGGCATGATCACCAGCTGGCTGATGTCCGTCATGCAAATGCGGAAACAGCGGCTCGACTCCGAAGGGTCGAACTCGGTGCGCTGCCCCAGCACCCGATCGAGCGCCTGCAAGGCCTCGCGTACGGACTCGATCAGCGACTCAGCCAGCGGCGTCGGCTCCATGCCGCCCGCAGTGCGCACGAACAGCTGATCGCCAAACTGCTCCCGCAGCTTGCCCAGCGCGATGCTTACCGCCGGCTGCCCCATGTTCAGCGTCTCCGCCGTACGGCTCACGCTACGGGACTTGAAGACTTCGTCGAAGACGCTGAGCAGGCGGGCGTCGAGGGGATTCATGGGCGGCAGCTGGTTCTCGGCACGGAGCGCCCATCTTACTGCAGGGCCGTCACGGCCGACCGAAATGTGCCATCGGCAGATCGCAAAATACACATGTCATGTTGACATGAAAATGACATTAACCTAAAAAGACAGGCTTTACGGCACTGATGACATCAAGCACTCATGACATCTCCTCTCGCATCGGCCCTGTCCAGCCTCCTCAACGCTCTCAGCCAGGCAAACTCCATCTTGAGGCTGCGGTTTCCTGACGACGCAGCAGCAGCCGTCAAGCGCCTGGTGCCTTACCAGTTCGCCGGCGAAGAGGCCATCTGCGACGGCGTCCGCTATCGCCTGCAATGCCTGGCCGATGACAACCGGATCGATCTGACCGAGCTGCTGGGCCTTCCCGTTGCAGCGACCATCGGTGACGACCGCGGCGGACGCCGGCTGATCAGCGGCATCGTCACCTCCGCCGAACAACGCCTGTCCGACGGTGCGGCCACTGCCATCGAACTGGTCTTCGAGGACGCCCTCGCCATACTCCGCCGGCGCAGCACCTGGCGGGTGTTCTGCGAAACCTCGGTCGTCGAGATCACCGAGCAGATCCTCGCCGAACACATCCGCGGCAACACGCTCCTCGCCCAGGCCTTCAAGTTCGTCATCACCGGCCTCCAGAAAAGTTACCCGAAGCGCGCCTTCACGCTGCAGGCAGGCGAAAGCGACCATGCCTTCCTCACCCGCCTGTGGCGCCAGGAAGGCATCGCCTGGAGCTTCCAGTTCGCACTGGACAAGGATGTCCCGCAGCACACGCTGCTGCTCACCGACCGACCCGGCGCCTTTCCCGACAACCCCGCCGGCACCGTGCGCTTCCACCGTGCCGACGCCACCGAGGAACGCGACACCGTCGTCGCCTGGCGCGCCTGGCGGACCCAGGCACCCTCCTCCATCACCCGCGCCAGCTTTGACTACAAGTCCGTCCGAGCCTCAGAGAACGTGCAGCCCACGGTGCTCAAGCAAGGCAAGGCCGGCAATGCGCTGGCCGGCACACTGACCGACTACCATTACGACGCACCGCAGCAGGCCGCCGACAGCACCCACTACGACGAAATGGGTCGCGCCCGCATCCTGGCCCACGAGTTCGCCGCCTCGGGCTGGCGCGGCGAATCGGTGGTCCGCCAGTTCGCCCACGCCACGGTCTTCGGCCTGAGCGAACACCCCGAGATCGACGCCTGGCCCCGCGATCGGCGGAAGTTCACGCTCACCCGGCTCCAGCTCTACGCCCGCAACAACATTCCTCTCGATCCGGCGCTGGAACGCCGCCTCGCCGAGGGCTGGAATATTCCCGGCAACGACGGCAATGCAGAAGAGCGGGCAGAGGCACCGATCTACTACAACCGCTTTGAATGCGTTCAGCAGGACGTCGCCGTCGTCCCCTTTCACTCAGCCGCCGATGTGTCTCCCATCGGCATCCTCAGCGCCATCGTGGTCGGCGCGGAAGGCAGCGAGATCGATGTGGACGACCAGGGGCGGGTTGCCGTGCGCTTCCCCTTCGCGCGTCCGGAGGATCATCCCAACGGCTACGGCACTTCAGGAACGCCGCGGGATTCCGCACGCATCCGGGTCATGCATCCGTGGGCCGACAATGCCTACGGCGCGGCCTTCTGGCCCCGCGTCGGCTCGGAAGTGCTGGTCGGCTTTCTGCAAGGCGACCCATCCAGACCGATTGTCCTCGGCGCGGCCTACAACGGTACCCACGAGCCGCCGCGCTTCTCCGGCTACGGCAGCCTGCCCGCCAACAGTGCGCTGTACGGGCTGCGCAGCAAGGAGATCAAGGGCAGCGGCCACAACCAGCTGCGTTTCGACGACACCTCGGCACAGATCAGCGCCCAACTGTCGTCCGATTACACCGCCAGCCAGCTCAACCTCGGCTGGCTCGGCAAGCCGCGCCAGGACGGGCAGTCCGAAGCCCGCGGCGAAGGTTTCGAGCTGGCCACGGACGCGGCCGGCGCCCTCCGCGCCGCCAAGGGTCTGCTCGTGTCCGCCTGGTCGCGCTTCAAGGCGTCCGGCGCCCAGCTGGACCGGCAGGAGCTGCTGAGCCTGATGGAAGAACAGCTGGATTTCTTCAAACAGATCGGCGACTACGCCGCCCAGCACGGCGGCAAGGCCAATGACAACGCGCCCCACAGCCAGCTCCACGACGACCTGAAGAACTGGGAGGCTGGTACCAACACCGCCAGGGGCGGCGCCGGCGGTGGCAAGCCGCTGGTCGCCGTCAGCGCCCCAGCCGGCGTCTACTTCAACAGCCCTGAGGCCGTAGTGGCCCATGCCGGCAAGAATGTGGACATCGTCGCCGGTCAGCACCTTCAGTCGGCCTGCGCCGGCCGCCATACTCTCAACACCGGCAAGGGCATCGCGATGTTCGCCCAATCGGAAGGCATCAAGATCCTCGCCCACCACGGCAAGCTGGAACTCCAGTCCCAGCACGGCGACACCCAGATCAATGCCAGCCAGAACCTCAAACTCTCCGCCAGCGAAGGCAAGGTACAGGTCATGGCCGCCGAGGAGATCCTTCTCGCCGAATCCGGCGGTGCCTACATCAAGCTGGCCGGCGGCCGTATCGAATTGGGCTGCCCCGGTGCTTTCACCGTCAAGGCCTCCAGCCACCAATGGTCCGGCAGCGCCTCAGGCCAGACCGACCTGCCCAAGTTCTCCGCCGGCGACCTTGGCCGCACGCCCGTGCTGGTCCGTGCTACCGACGGCCAGCCCATCAGCGGCATCCCCTACTCGATCACCCGCCCCGACGGCAGCACCCTGTCCGGCCACACGGATGCTGCCGGCAAGACCTCCGCCCTCGAGGGCAGCACCTTTGAGCAAATCAGCGTGCAGTTCTTCGCCCCCGACCAATAACCGACCCTGTCCTTCGCCATGATTGCCCCCGGACTCAACACGCCCCAGCCCCTGGCCACCGGCCAGTTCTTCACCAACCCCAACCACAGCCAGAAGAAGATCCCCAACCCACTACCGCTGCCCGGCGTGGTGATCTTCGTGCATGGCGTCAATTCGGACGGCGAATGGTTCGACGCCAGCGAAGAAGGCCTGTGCAAGGGGCTCAACAAACGGCTGGCCCGGCAGTCGGAGCAATTGGCCTGCCAAGGGCCGGAGGCTGGGCAGTTGAGGGAGGTTAAATACTCAAACGAGCTCACGTCTGCAGGTTTTATCAACCCCGACCGTAGTGCAAAGAACTTCATCGATACAGAGACTCCTCACTGGTCACCCGTCATCCGCTTCCGCTGGGGCTATAAAGCCAGCAAGGACGACCTCAAAACCTTCGGCTCCAACATCTGGCTCAACGAGCAGGACTACTTGGGCGGTGGCCCCTTCGCCAACGGCTGCACCAGCCTGCCCGACCTCTGGAGCGAGGGTACGAACGACCGCCTGTTCCTGTGGCTCACCGCCCAGCACGTGAACCCGGTTCCGGGCCGCGACGTCTTTGCCTGCCCGCCGCGCAGCTACTACGTCTTCGCCGCGCTCAGGCTCGCCAAGCTGGTCGAATCGATCCGCGCCAAACAGGCGGACTGCCCGATCACCATCGTCTGCCACAGCCAGGGCAACATGGTTGGCATCGCCGCGGCATTTCTCGGCGAACGCCTCGGCGACGCCGTTGCCGACAACTACATCCTGTGCAATCCGCCGCTGAGCCTGCGGCCTGATAACTTCGCCGAGCACTGGACCCAGCGCTACACCATCAGCACCGCTAACCAGACGAGCGGACGCCAGACTTCTGCAGCCCGGAGCGCGACGCTGGCCCACTACTTCGGGATCCTGCATGCCCGCGCCAGCAAGGAGCAGGATGCGGCCAGCATCGACAAGGCCATGGCCAACGAGAACTGCCCGGTCGGAACCCCATACAAGGCAGAAACGGACCGCAAGACCCACGGCTTCAAGGAGCACACCTATGGCCGGGTCACGCTGTATTGCTGCCCCCACGATCAGGTCATCTCGGCAACACCGGTACAGGGCATCGGCTGGCTCGGTATGCACGCAAAAGAAATCGAGGCATGCAGTGGCGGGGACGTATTCAGCCAACGTGTCTTCGCCCAAGGCTATCCAGTCGGCGCACCGCCCGGCAAATCTTCCGCTTACCACTACCTGGACGACCGCTGGAACAAGAAACTGAAAGACGGCAAGGATGGTTTCTGGCATCCCCCCTCGCCCACCGCCCGCTTCTCCCTGCGCCACGGCCTCGACGCCAACACCAGCCTGCTCGGCAAGACGATGACCGTCGCGACCTGCTGGCTCCTCAGCGCAGTAGATCTCTTCAAGCTCCCAGTCAATGCCAACCCGGAGGAGAACTGGGTCATTCCGATCAATGCGCCCCCACTGCCCGAGCCTTTCACCCCCAAAGCCCGCCGCTTCGGCCAGGTCAGCGAGCAGTTCGACGAGGGCTATGACCCGGGAGGCAATTCACGGAATGCGCAAAAGCCCCAAGCGGAGAAGGCTGCTGACGACCCCTACGACGCCCACACTATGTTGAAGACGAAGGATGGCTCAATGGATGACCGCCCGATGGGCGACGCCAATTCCGAAGCCCAGATGCGCTACGAAGACCGCGCCCGCCTGCGTATGCGGGCCCGGCGCGAAGGACTGGCCGATGAAAACAACCGGGTCATTGGCGAAGACGACCCGGCGCAGGCCAGCGAAGCTCACAAGCAATGGCGCAACGCGAAGATAAAGACGTTTCTATCCGAATCGGTTGATCAGAATGCAACGGACCATTCGACGATTGTCACGAACCCCATGCATGCAGAGAAGGCGATGGCTTACGACGTGGCGATTGGCGTGTGCCTCTTAAGTAAAGATGACCTGCGGGAACTGCGAGTAGAAGCAGATTGGCGATATTTGCGGGAGCTACGCAATAAGAAACGCCCTAATGGACGCTTTGCTGAGTACTTCAACACAGGAAAGATGACCAATAAAGACATCCACTCTTGGGCAAATAACACCTCAGAGGCATGCATGCCCCCCACAATCACCGACGAGCGGACCGTCACCACCTCTGGATACCCGAGGGACGTATGAAAAATTACTTCGCCACACCGCAACGACGGTTTGTTCTGTCGGTTTCCGTATTTCTCGTGACTTCATTGCTCGCCTTACTTATTGCGTGGCGGCAAGACACATCTGCACCTCCCCATGCTTGGACTATCGAGGACATCATGATCCGTTTGTTTGCATTACCTGCACTACTTTCCGCTGCGGCTTTGGCTTGGTCAGCTAGCAGCCCCCTCTCTCCTGCGATGGCCATGACGCCATCACTGCCTGCACCAGTCACGTCGCCAATCCCCTTCAAAGCTCAAGTGGTTGGCGTTCAGTGGATGAACCCACTTGTGAGACGGGATTACCCTACCGAGTGGCAATTGCTATGGACGCTTGGATTGGCAAGGCCAAACAAGAATGATGAAGTCGTAAAGGAAAAGCCAAAAAAATTTTCATCAGTAAAACCTGTCGCCGCCATCGTTTGGAATATGGACGACGAGGTCACTTTTCCGTCTTTCTTTCAAGGCTACTTGGTCCCTTTCTTGCAGCCATTAGGTCGACGCTATGCAATGAACGCCGACTATTTCTACACCATTCAACCCAAATCTCCGAAGAGCTGGCGTGAGCTGGCCGGCATTCACATCGAATTTGCCCTCCCCGATACGCCCATCCTGACTCGGGAAGAAGCTGTCCATATCGTGCAGGACGCCATGAATGAAGAGTTCGAGTTCTACAACCCCAACCTCTCCACCCGCAACGTCCCCGCCGACGTGCATGTCTCCGTCGGCGGGGCCAGCGTCGGTTTCACCTCCCTCACCGCCGCCCTCGATTACCTCAAAACCCACCCCAAGGAATCCGTCTGGGCGATGACCTGGGATGCCCCGGATCACCCCAAGGACGAGCAGATGACCGAGAACTGCGTCCTCCTCGTCCTCGCCGGCCCCGACTTCGACACCAAGCGCGAACCGCTCGCGTGGATCGGCTACCCGACAGTCCGCAAGAGCGAGGACTTCGAAACCCAGCCCGACGCGTCCCGCCAACTCCAAGCTTGGCAAGCCGCCATCCGCGATGCAGCGACGCAGGCCGACACGACCGTCCCCGCCCTCGGCCACGTCATCCACGACGCTGGTTTTGGCTCCGATGCGGCCGGACGTCGGCTGGCACAAGTCGGCCATGCCCTCGGCACGCTCAACCCCGAGTTCGACTTCGCCACCCAGACCTTCAACACGCCCAAGCTGCTCGGCGACATGCGTGCCGGCACGGCGCTCACCAACGTCGCGCTGGCCATCGCCTGGACGCACCAGAAAGGCAAGCCGGTACTGGTGCTCGGCACCACCGAAACCGACCGCCTCAGCGCCGTCGTCGTCACCCCGCCGGCCCGGCCGCGCATCTTCGACCCCAACCGCGACTGGTTCCGTGCCCGTGGAGAAGGCAACGCCTACCTGCCCTGGTGGGGGCTGCGCAAGGACGCGGACTGGGCCACGTACCCGCAGGGATTCTCCGATTGAACACTCCTCACTCCCGGAGGTTGCAATGAAAGGCGTCATCCGACTCGGCGACCCTACCAGCCATGGCGGCAGTGTGGTGCAGGCCAGTTCGTCCCACCGGGTGATGGGCAGAAGCGTCGCCCGGGTGGGCGATCGCTGCATATGCCCGATGCGCGGCCACGAAAATTGCGTGATTGCGGAAGGTGATCCGAAAGTACTGAGCGACGGCATCCCGGTGGCCTTCGACGGTCACAGGACCAGTTGTGGGGCGAGGCTGATCTCCACACAGGGCAGCAGCGGGCGCACCTGATGCCGTCCGGCATCCGTACAATGCCCGCTCCGCGTCGCTCTCGAATACGGCCACCATGCCCGGCATTACCGACTACCCTGCTTTCGTCCTCGCCATCATCCTTTTCCTGCTGATTCCCGGTCCCGGCAATCTGGCGCTGATGACGTCCACCGGCAAAGGCGGCATCCGCGGTGGTCTGGCCGCAACCTGCGGCGTGATCCTCGGCGACCAGGTCTTGATGTGGCTCGCGGTGGGCGGCGTGGCAGCCCTGCTGGCGATGAATCCGCTGGCCTTCGAGGCCGTGCAATGGCTGGGTGCCGCCTACCTGGCCTGGCTGGGGATGCGGATGCTGCTCGCCAAACCCGGGCACGCGCCGGTGCTCAACATCCGCCCGCGGCATTACCTGCGCCAAGCACTGCTGATCACGCTACTCAATCCGAAAGCCATTGTCTTCTATATGGCCTTCTTTCCACTCTTCATCGATCCAGCACGCAATCCGGGCCTCGCCACCTACGGCATCATGGCCCTGAGCATTGCCACACTGACTTTTCTGTATGGCCTCATCACGGTGCTGCTGACCCATTTTCTCGCCGAACGGCTGCGAAGCAGCCCAACCCTGTCCCGTGCACTGGAGAAGCTGGCCGGCAGCATGTTGATCGCCTTCGGCATCAAACTGGCCGTAACACGCTGAATCGTTGTCGATTTTTCTTACACGCCTGGACTCGCCAGCGCGCCGCATAACGCCAAGCCATTGAATTAAAAAAGCTTAATTTCAAGGCACGCATGATGCATGCGTGTGACCGCCCGCACATGATCCACCTTGTGCCGGCCCGGTCTCACGGAGACACCCATGCAATACTCCGGCCTTCCTACCTGCCTTGCCCTCGCGCTGCTCTGCGTCAACCCGCAAGCCTTCGCCGTCGACTACAGTTTTTCCGGTCAGCTCAACGATCCAGGCAATGCGGCCCTCGCGGGCAGCGATCTGGGCGCCCCCCAATTCAGCACCGACGCAGCGATTGCAAATAACGTCGCGCTGTACACTTTCAACGTCGCCACCAGCGGGACCGTCAGCTTCACCAGCCTTGGCTTTGCCGGCGGGGGGGTCGATCCCTATTTCAGCCTGTTCAGCGGCAGCGGCAACGCTGCCGGCTTCTTCGGCTCGAACTACGTTCAGGCCTTTTCCACCGGCGGCGACTTCGCTTTGAGTTTCGCCCTCACCCCCGGTGATTACACGGTCGCTCTCGGTAGTTTCGCCAATATGTCCATCGCCGAGAACACCGGCGTCGGTACCCTGGGTGACGGTTTCAGCAGTCTTGGGCAACCAGGCGCTCTTGGCTCCACTTTTTACAGGCTCAACGTCGGCATACCCGACCGCTTCAACGGAGCACCCGAGCCGGGAACCCTATTGCTACTCGGTATCGCCGGCGTCGTGTTCGGAGTGATCCGCTATTACCTGTCCCGCCGCCGCTAGCCGCGCTCCCCAAGCAATCCGGCCAACCCGCCCCACTCCGGCTTGAAGATCTCCGCGTCCATCAGCGTCAGATCGCGAATGATCGGCCGGAAGCGCATATGCGCGAGCACGTCCCGCTCCAGATCGATGCCCGGCGCGATTTCAACGAGCTCCATACCCTCCTCGGTCAGCCGGAACACCGCCCTCTCGGTGACGTACAGCACGGGCTGGCGGATGCCCTGGGCGTAGCGGCCGCTGAAGGTGATCTGCTCCACCTGTTCGAGAAACTTGCTGTGCCCACCTTCCTGGACCACCGTCACACGGCCGTCGGCAATCTCCACTTCTAGGTCGCCCGCCGTGAAGGTGCCGCAGAACACCACCTTGCGGGCATTCTGCGTGATGTTGATGAAACCGCCGCAGCCCACCGGTCGGCCGTTGAACTTGCTGACATTCACGTTCCCAGCCGCATCGGTCTGCGCGAGGCCGAGAAAGGCCACGTCGATGCCGCCCCCATCGTAGAAGTCGAACTGGGCGGGCTGTTCGATGACCGCCTCCGCATTGAGCGCGTGGCCGAAGTCGAAGCCGCCCGCCGGCACGCCGCCGATCGGGCCGGTTTCCAGCGTCAGGGACATCAGCTGATCCACGTGTTCCTCGGCGGCCACCGCGGCGACACCTTCCGGCATGCCGATGCCCAGGTTCACCACGGCGCCGGCCTTCAGCTCCATCGCCGCCCGTCGGGCGATGATCTTGCGCGGGTCCAGCGGCAACGGCGGCGTGGAGCCGCGCAGCACCTTGATGTCACCGGCGTAGGCCGGATTGAAATACGTCGCCATGGTCTGCAGGTGATTCTCGGCCTTGCCGACCACCACGTAGTCCACCACCACACCGGGGATCTTCACCTGCTTGGGGTGCAGCGAACCGGCGCGCACCACGTGCTCCACCTGGGCGATCACGATGCCGCCGCTGGCGCGCGCGGCCTGGGCTACCGACAAACTCTCCAGCAGCACGCCCTCCCTGTCCATCGTGATGTTGCCCTTCTCGTCGGCCACCGAACCGCGGATCAGCGCCACATCCACCTTCGGCGCCTTGAACTGCAGCCACTCCTCGCCATCCATCTCGATGAGCTTCACCAGGTCTTCCTCGGTCCGGCGGTTCACCTTGCCGCCCTCGATGCGCGGATCGACGAAGGTGCCCAGCCCCACCTTGGTGATGAAGCCCGGCCGGCGCCCCGCCACCTGGCGCGGCAGCAGGGCCAGCACGCCCTGCGGCAGGTTGTAGGCCTCGATGCGCTCCTCCATGATCAGCTTCATCAGGTTCGGCCCGCCGACGCCGAAGTGGCCGCCGACCAGTCGCTTGATCAGGCCTTCATGGGCGAAATGGTGCATACCCCGGTCCTTGCCGTTGCCTACACCCGTGGAGTGATACAGCGTCAGGTCGCGCGGATGGCCGGTGGCAAGGAAGGCCGCCTCGATGGCCTTGGCGACCTCCTCCGGAAAACCTGCCAGGCCCATGCCGGTGCAGAACACGGTGGCGCCGTTGGGGATCAGGCGAGCGACGTCGCCCGCCTCGATGAAACGGGTGGTCATGAATTTTTCCTTATCAGAAGGCGGCTTCGCTGAAAGCGGACAGTGCGGGGCCGGCGGTCTGCACGGTGTGGGCGCGGGCGGCGGCTTCGGGCAGCACGGTGGCGAAATAGAAGTGGGCCAGCTCCACCAGGCTGCGCAGATAGGCCGCGTCGCCCTCGCCTGCGGCCAGCTGACGCCGTGCCGCCTGGGCCATGCGCCCCATCTGCCAGGCACCGACCACGCTGCCGAGCAGGTGCAGGAAGGGCACCGCCCCGGCCAGCACGTCGGCCAGGCGGGTCTTGCCGTTGGCGAGGATCCAGTCCGTCGTTCCTTCCAGCGCTGTGACGGCCGCGTCCAGCCCGTCGGCCAGCGCCGCAAAATCATCGCCGCGCAGCAAGGCCGCTCCGTCGCGGAGTTCGGCGATCAACTCGCGCAGGGTCTCGCCGTTCTCGCGCAGGATCTTGCGGCCGACCAGGTCGTTGGCCTGGATGCCGGTGGTGCCTTCGTAAATGGTGATGATGCGGGCGTCACGGAAGAACTGGGCGATGCCGGTTTCCTCGATGAAGCCCATGCCGCCGAAAACCTGGATCGCCTCGTCGCAGACATCGTTGCCGACCTCGGTGCACCAGCCCTTGGCCACCGGCATCAGCAGGTCCACGTAGCGGCGGGCCTTGCCGGCCGCTGCCGCATCCGGGCTGTGATGGGCGACGTCGAACCAGCCGGCGGCGGTGTACAGCAGGCCGCGCATCGCCATCACGTGGGCGCGCATGCCGAGCAGCATGCGCTTCACGTCCGGGTGATGGATGATCGGCCGCCCCGCCTCGCCGCTCACCGCGTCGCGCCCCTGCACCCGCTCACGGGCATAGGCCAGCGCGTACTGGTAGGCCCGTTCGCCAAGGCCGAGACCTTGCACGCCGACGCCGAAGCGGGCTTCGTTCATCATGATGAACATGGTTTCCAGGCCGCGGTTCGGCTGGCCGACCAGCCAGCCGACCGCGCCGCCCGCATCACCGAAGCTCAGCGTGCAGGTCGGGCTGCCGTGGATGCCCATCTTGTGTTCGATGGAGATGCAGCGCACGTCGTTCTTCGCGCCGGGTTGGCCGTCCGCGTCGAGCAGGTACTTGGGCACGATGAACAGGGACAGACCCTTCACGCCGGCCGGCGCATCCGGCAGACGAGCCAGCACCAGGTGCACGATGTTGGGCGTCAGCTCGTGCTCGCCGTAGGAGATGAAGATCTTCTGCCCGAACAGCCGATAACTGCCGTCCTCGCCCGGCTCGGCGCGGCAGCGCGTGGCGGCCAGGTCGGAGCCGGCCTGGGGCTCGGTGAGGTTCATCGTCGCCGCCCATTCGCCGCTCACCACCTTGCCGAGCCACAGGGCCTTCTGCTCGTCGGACGCGGCAATCTGCAGCGCCTCGGCCTGCCCCACGTTGAGCTGCGGCAGCATCGTGAAGGCCATGTTGGTGGAGAACCACATCTCCCACACCGCGGTGGACAGCAGCTTGGGCAAGCCCTGGCCTCCGTGTTCGACAGGCAGCGACAGGCCGATCCAGCCGGCCTCGGCGAACTGCTTGTAGGCCTCGGCCCAGCCGTCAGGGGTGATCACCCGGCCGTCCTCGGTCAGCCGGCAGCCCTGCAGGTCACCCTGGCGGTTGATCGGCGCCAGCACGCCGGCGGCAAACTTGCCGGCCTCCTCCAGCACGGCGTTCACCAGGTCCTCGCTGGCCTCCTCGCAACCCGGCAGGCGGGCGATGTCATCGAGTCCGGCCAGCGCCTTCATCAGGAATTGCATGTCCCGCAGGGGAGCTTGATAGTCGGTCATGGTGGCGTCTCCACAGCCGGGCCCGCCATTGCGGGCCCCGGGTTTCAGGTTGAGGGGATCAGAAACGGTAGCGCAGGCCGATCATGCTGGCATTCTGCGAGCCGCCGGCCGGCGGCGAAATGCCGGCACCGACCGACGCCGCGTACTGGGCCTTGGAACTGTTGTCGATATGGGCCAGTTGCAGGTAGGTCGAGAAGTCCTTGTCGAAGGAGTAGAAGCCGCGCAGCACGATCAGGCTTGCGTCCCGCTCCTGGTCCTTGTTGAGGATGCGCTGGAAGCTGCCGTCCACCGAGATGCGGGTGGTGATCGGATGCGCGCCTTCCACGTAGTAGATGTCCGACTTCACCTGCGCCGCAGCAGCATCCACCTTGCGGCCCAGCCAGCCGACGCCGATCCTGCCCTGGCCCAGTTTCACGTAGCCACCCAACGCGGTGCGGGTATCGGTGTCGCCGGAATTCGTGAAGGGAATCGCCGCGGTACCGTTGAAAAAGGACGCGGTGGCGCCGGTGCCGCCGTGCTGCACATCGGTGGCCGCCGCCACGCCAAAGCGCTCGTCGTCGTAACGGATCATCGCCGACCAGCCCTTGCAGGAGTCCGCGTTGCCGGCAATCTCGCCGGCGCAGGTGCCGGACGACGGCGTGCCGCCCTTGGTGTCGCGGCCGGCGCTGTAGTTGATACCCATCGACAGCTTGGAGAAGGTGCCGCGCCAGGCGATGCTGTTGTCGAAGCGCGCGCTCGGCAGGTAGTAGTCGAAGGAACCGAGGCCGTAGATGTTGGGGCCCAGCAGGTCGGAGCTATCCATGCCGAACAGCAGCATGGAGTACTGGCGGCCGAAGGTGAAAGTGCCGATCGGCGTGTCGATACCCGCGTACAGCTGGCGGCCGAACAGACGCCCGCCCTGGCCCAGGGAGCCGTCGTCCATGTTGAAACCGGCCTCGGCGACGCCAACCGCCTTGTAACCGTCCATCAGGTCCTTCACCGCCTTCACGCCGACCCGCGACGCGATGGTGCCGGTGACGCTCGGCAGGCGGTTGAGACTGCCCTTGCTGGTGCCCTGCTGCACGTTGCCGATGTGCTCATAGCCGCCGTCGAGCACCCCGTAGAAGCTGAGCTGCGGGGCGCCGGGCACCAGGCTGGCGACCTTGGCGCCAACGCCGGCGGTCGAAGCCGCTGCCGGTGCCGCGGCGGGCGCGGCAGCCTGGGCGGCGCGCAGGCTTTGCAGTTCGCCGAGGATCTGCTGGATCAGCACCTTCTGCTCAGCCACCTCGCGCTTCAGCGCGTCGTTCTCCGCATCGGCCAGGGCGGGTGTGGCGGCGGCGACGCCAAAGGCGGCCAGCACGGCGACGGCCAACGGACGCCGCCAGGTGTTGAGGGAAGCTGCGGTGTGACGGTTTGTTGTTTTCATCGTGGTCTCCTCCTTGGTCCGGCATCGAGGCCGGAATGGTTTTGCCCGTACGGGCGCCTTCACGGGGCGACAGTCGCCATTCCATGAATCCTTGGGACGCACCGGCCCCGGGCCGGACCGCGACGGGGTAAGGTCGGCGGCGCGGCCCCAGCGGGCACGTCGATTTGGGAGCAGGCCGGGCTCGCCCGGCAGCGGGTCAGCCGGCTAGGTGCATAGCGCCCGGTAGTCCTCGGGGATCGGCACTGCGCGGATGCGCAGCGGGTCTTCCGGGTCCTGGCGGGCGAAGACCCGCACCTCGCGGCCTTCGCACAGCACGGTGTCGCCGCGGCGGGCGACGTGGCGCATCACGAAGCTCTTGGTGTTCCAGGCCTCCACCGAGGAGTCGATCTCGATATCCTCGCCGTAGGTGGCCGAGTTCATGAACTTGGCCTGAGCGTCCACCAGCGGCGTGCCGATGATGCCGCGCTGGGCGGTGGTGTCGCGCCAGCTCGGCACGCCGCAGGCGGTGAAGAACTCCCGGCTGGCCGTGTCGAACCACTTGAAGTAATTGGCGAAGAAAACGATCTGCGCCGGATCGCAGTCGCTGAAGGCGATGCGCAGGCGGTGGGTGTGGCTGCGGGCCATCGTCGCCTCCTACTTGGCCGCCAGACGGACGGCGCCGTCGAGGCGGATCGTCTCGCCGTTGAGCATCACGTTCTCGACGATGTGCTTCGCCAGCGCCGCGTACTCCGCCGGCTGGCCGAGACGCGGCGGGAACGGCACCGACGCGCCCAGCGAGGCCTGCACCTCGGCCGGCAGGGTGTGCATCATCGGGGTGATGAACAGGCCCGGCGCAATCGTCACCACCCGGATGCCGAAGCGCGCCAGCTCGCGGGCGATCGGCAGCGTCATCGCCACGATGCCGCCCTTCGACGCCGCATAGGCAGCCTGGCCGATCTGCCCCTCGTAGGCGGCGACCGAGGCGGTGTTGATGATCACCCCACGCTCGCCATCAGGGCCGGCCTCGCCCTTGCTCATCGCATCGGCGGCCAGGCGGATCATGTTGAAGCTGCCCACCAGGTTCACATGGACCACCTTCGCGAAGGCGTCCAGCGCCAGCGGCCCTTCCTTGCCTAGCACCTTGGCGGCGTTGCCGATGCCAGCGCAATTGACCAGCCCGTGCAGACCGCCGAAGCGGCTGACTGCCAGCGCCACGGTGGCCTGGGCGTCGGCCTCGTCGGCCACGTTGGTACGCTGGAAGGCGGCACGTTCGCCCAGTTCGGTGACCAGCCGGTCGCCGAGTTCGGCGTTCAAGTCGGCGATCACGACATTCGCGCCAGCCGCGTGGAACGCCCGCACGGTGGCCTCACCGAGGCCCGAGGCCCCGCCGGTGACGATGAAGGTATGGTTGTGAAGCTGCATTGGCTGTGTCTCCGTATGTTTTTTGGGGCAATGTCTTCCTACGGCGGCGATCAGGCGCTTTCCAGCAGCACTGCCGCACCCTGCCCACCGCCGGCGCAGGCGGACGACACGCCGTACTGCTGGCCGGCCTCCCGCAGTTCGCGGGCGACGGTGAGGGTCAGGCGCACGCCCGATGCACCGAGCGGATGGCCGATGGCGATGGCGCCGCCATGCACGTTGGCCCTGTCCCGGTCCAGCCCCAGTTCCCGCTCGCAGGCCAGGTACTGGGCACCGAAGGCTTCGTTGATCTCCACCCGGCCGATGTCGCCGACGGTGATGCCGGCCTTGGCCGCCGCCGCGCGGATGGCCGGCGCCGGACCGATGCCCATGATTTCCGGTGGCACCGCGACCACCGCGCCGCCGACGATGCGGGCCAGCGGTTTGAGGCCGTGGGCCCGCACCCAGTCGCCGCGGGCGACGATCACCGCCGCCGCGCCATCGACGATGGCCGAGCTGTTGCCGCCGGTCTGCACGCCGCCGAAGGCCGGCTTGAGCTTGTTCAGGGTCTCGAAGGAGGTCGGGCGCACGTGGCCGTCCCGCTCGAAGCGCGCCAGCCGGTCGGCCAGCTTGATGCCGCGCGGCTTGTAGCCCTCCAGCTCCCAGGTGGCGTTCTCGACGGCCGTCACCTCGTCGGCGAACCAGCCGCTCTCCCAGCCGGCGCAGGCGCGGGCGAAGCTCTGCTCGGCGAAGCGGTCCACCTCCTCGCGGCCGATGCCGTAGCGGCGCGCCAGGTTCTCGGCGGTGTCGCCCATGCCGATGCCGGGCGCGGTGTCCTTGGTGGCCTCCCACAGGAAGTCGCGGAAATCCACCTGGCCCATGCGGAAGCCGGCGCGGTGGGTGTAGGCCGCCACCGGGTTCCGGGACATGGACTCGGTACCCACCGCCAGCACCACGCTGGCCTTGCCGAGGGTGATCTGGTCGGCAGCGGTCAGGATGGTCTCGAAGCCGGTGCAGCACAGGCGCTGCACCAGCAGCGCCGGGGCCAGCGGATTGACGCCCGAATACAGCCCGATGTGGCGCGGCAGGAAGTAGGCGTCGAAGCTCGACTGGGCCATGTTGCCGGCGATGATGGCGTTCACCTCGCTGGCCGGGATGCCGCTCTTCGCAAACAGCGCGCGGGCGGCGCAAATGCCCAGGTCGGTGGCGGAAGCATCGCGCAGCGGGCCGGCGTAATCGGCAAACGGAGTGCGCTGGCCGGCCACCAGCCAGATGTCGTCGTAGGTGGTGCCGAGGGCGGCCGCTTCGGAGGCGGCAAAAGCGTTGGTGCTCATGTGCGGGGTCCTTGTCCTTTGCGCTGGAGGAATTCGCCGATGCGGCCGGCCACTTCGGGGCTGGTCTGCGTGAGGGCGGCGGTGAGGGATTCGACGAAGAAGCCGTCGTCGGTGGCCATGTTGTCGATGCGGGCGATGGCCGAGCACATCGCCCAGTTGGCCATCGGGGCGTTCTCGGCGACGCGGGCGGCAAGCTGCTGGGCCTTGGCCAGCGCCTCGCCCTTGCCGACCACGTAGTGGGACAGGCCCAGGCGCTGACCCTCCTCCGCGTCAAGGATGCGGCCGGTCAGCATCATTTCGCACATGCGGCCCGGCCCGATGATCTTGGCCACGCGCACCGACGCGCCGCCGCCGACGAAGATGCCGTGGCGGCCTTCGGGCAGCTGGTAGATCGTGGTCGGCTCGGCGACGCGGATGTGCGTCGCGGTGGCCAGCTCCAGCCCGCCGCCGATCACCGCGCCGTGCAGCGCGGCGATCACCGGGATGCCGCCGTGCTGGATGCGGTGGAAGATGCGGTGCCACCACTGGGAGTGCTGCATCACGCCGAAGGGCTCCCGGTGCTGGTGTTCGGAAAGGTCGAGGCCGGCGCAGAAGTGGTCGCCCTCCCCGGCCAGGATGATCGCCCGGGTACCTTCGGGTGTCGCCGTCAGGGCCTCGTCCAGCGCCCGCAGCAGGCGGTCGGACACCGCGTTGCGCTTGGCTGGCCGCGCCAGGGTGATCGTGTAGATGACGCCATCCTGCGACGTCTTGACGAGTTGTTCACTCATTGCTGTTTCCTTTTGTCGTTCTTGTCGGTCCGGGCGCTGCCTACACCGCGCCGTGCACCGTGATCACGGTCTTGTCGGGCACGTCGGCGTACAGGTAGGCCACCAGGTCGGCGCGGCGGTTGAGCACCGCGCGCTGGTTGATGTAGCCCTTGTCGGTGATCTCGCCGGCTTCCACCGACGGGGGTTCGGCAACGAGCAGCGCCCGCGCCGGATAGGTGGAGGTGCCGCCACCCAGGTTCTTCATCATCGCCATGCCCTGACGAATACGGGACAGCACCGCCGGGTTGGTGAGCACCTGCTCCACCGGTGCGTCGGGCGGCAGGTTCGGGCACAAGGTCCGGCACTCGGGGATGTTCGGGAAGACCAGGAAACCGATCTCGTCCCGGTCGTGGCCGGTGACGACGATGTCCTGGGCCACCGGCTTCAGCGCGTCGATGCCGGCCACCCGCAGGGAACCCACGTGCACCCAGGTGCCGGTGAGGAGCTTGAAGTCCTCACCGACGCGGCCGTCGAAGACCAGCCCGAGGGCCGGGCGGACCACATCGACGAACTCCACCGCGTCACCGATCATGTAGTAGCACTCGTCGTCGAAGGCCTTGGCGGTGACGTCCGGCTGGCGCCAGTAGCCGGGGAAGACATTGGGGCCCTTGACCCGCACTTCCATCTTGTCGGCGGCGGGCACCAGCTTCAGCGCGGTGCCCGGCACCGGCACGCCGATCACGCCGGAGCGCACCGCGCGGAAGTGGCAGTCGGTGGCCATCGGACCGGTCTCGGTGGCGCCCCAGGAGGACACCATCAGGATGCGCTTGCCGGTGGACTCCTCCGACAGGTCTTCCAGCGCGCTCCACAGGTGGTTGGGCAGCGCGGCACCGGCGTAGAAGATGAACTTCAGGCGGCGGAAGAAGTTGTCGCGCAGCGCCTTGTCCTCGCGCAGCAGCGGCACCAGCATGTCGTAGGCGCGGGGCACGTTGAAGTACACCGTCGGCGAGATTTCCTTCAGGTTGGCGACGGTGGTGGCGATCTGGGCCGGCGTCGGCTTGCCCTCGTCGATGTACAGCGAACCGCCCCAGCGCAGCACCATGTTGAAGTTGTGGTTGCTGCCGAAGGTGTGGCTCCACGGCAGCCACTCCATCAGCACCGGCGGCTCCTCGGCCAGCACCGGCCACATCAGCTCCTTGGCCTTCTGGTTGGAGCACATCATGCGCTGGGTGTTGATGACGGCCTTCGGCGTGCCGACCGAGCCGGAGGTGAACAGGAACTTGCCGATGGTGTCCGGCGTGATGCGGGCGAAGGCCGACATCACCGCCGCCTCGTTGGCCTCGCCCTCCAGTTCGGCGAAGGGGATCGTGCCATCCACCCGCGCGCTGCCACCACCGGCCACCACCACGCCGTTGTGCAGGTGGCGGGTCGCGTCGATGGCCGGCAGGAAGCGCTCCACCGGGTCGGCGTAGATCACGCCGGGGCGCAGCAGCTCGATGTTGCCCTTGAGCTTGGCGTGGTCCTTCGACAGCAGGGAGTTGCCGGACGAGATCGCGCAGGACGGCACGCCGATGTGCATCGCGGCGAGCATCAGCAGCGCGTGCTCGATGGAGTTGTCCGACAGCATCACCACCGGCCGCTCCGGCGACAGGTTCTGGCCGAGCAGCCAGCTGGCGATGCGCACCACGCGCTGGCGCGCCTCGCCGTAGCTCACCTCGATCCACGCCCCATCGGCGCCGCGCTGGGCGAGGAACATCCGCTCCGGCGTGACGCGGGCCCAGTGCTCCAGCCACTCGCCGACGCAGCGCGCGTAGGTATCCGGCAGCGGGATGCCGGAACGCAGGATGCGCGTGCCGTCGGCGCGGGCCTCGATCAGCACCAGCGGCTCGGTGAACATCGGCCGGCTGAGATCGGTGATTTCATTGAGCATGTTCATCGCCCCGTCCTTACTTGGTGAGCAGCGTATACGCGCCGCCAACCACGTGGATCAGCACCCGGCCGCGCTGGTCGAGGCCGAAGTGGTCAGTCGGGCTCATGTTGTAGACGCCGTGGGTGGCGACCACTTCCTTGTTGCTTTCCAGCGCGTCGCGCAGGGCCTTGCGGAACTCCGGCGTGCCGGGCTTGGCCTTCTTGAGGGCCACCGGCACCGCCGCCTCGATCAGGCGGTAGGCGTCGAAGGCATGGCCGGCGAAGGACACGAAGCTGCCGGCGCCATACTTCTCCTCGTACTTCTGCACGAACTCGATGCCGAGCTTCTTCGACGGATGGCTGTCGGGAATCTGCTTGGCGGCGACCACCGGGCCGACCGGCATGATCACGCCCTCGGCGGCCTTGCCGGCGACGTTGAGGAAGGTCTGGTTCACCGCTGCATGAGTCTGGTAGATCTGGCCCTTGTAGCCGCGCTCGACCAGCGCCGTCTGCGGCAGCGCCGCCGGGCTGCCGGAGGCGGCGACGAGCACGGCGTCGGGCCGTGCCGACACCAGCTTGAGCACCTGGCCGCTGACCGAGGTGTCGTTGCGGGCATAGCGCTCGACCGCCGCCAGCTTGATGCCGGCCTGGGCCAGGAGCGGCGTGACGACGTTGAGCCAGTCCTCGCCATACACGTCGGAGAAGCCGATGAAGCCGACGCTCTTCACGCCGCGGGCCTTCATGTTGTCCACCAGCGCGCCGGCCATCAGCGCGTTGTTCTGCGGGGTACGGAAGACCCAGACGTTCTTGTCGGCAGGCACGTTGACCGGCGAGATGGCGATCTGCGGCGTCTTGCTCTCGAAGGCCACCTCGGCGATGGCCACCGAGGCCGGCGTGCTGGCCGAACCGACCAGCACGTCCACCTTGTCCTCGGAAACCAGCTTGCGGGCGTTCTTCGACGCAGCCGAGGGATCGGTGGCGTCGTCGAGGACGATGTACTTCACATTCTCGCCGGCGATCTTGGTCGGCAGGATCGCAAAGACGTTCTTCTCCGGGATGCCGAGGGACGCCGCCGGCCCGGTGGAAGACAGGGAGACGCCGACGGTGATGTCGGCCAGCGCGGCCTGGCTGGCCAGCAGTGCGGTACCGGAAAACACGACTGCGAGTTTCTTCATCCTCATTGTTGCTCCTTTGGTCTCTTGTGCCCCGTCGCCGGGGCGTGGTTTCTTGGTGAGCGGGTCTTGGCGCCCGGCTTCGGTTTGGTTTGCTGTTGTCCTTTTACTTGCCGGTCACGTCGCCAGCATGTCCTGGTGCTTGCCGCCGAGGCCCAGATAGGCCTCGATGACCCGCGGGTCGTCACGCAGCTGCTCGGCCGGACCTTCCATCGCCACCGCGCCGGTTTCCAGCACGTAGGCGTAGTCGGCCACCGCCAGCGCGGCACGGGCGTTCTGCTCGACGAGCAGGATCGATACGCCGCGGCGGCGCAGCTCGGCAATGATGCGGAAGATCTCGCGGGTGATCAGCGGCGCCAGCCCCAGGCTCGGCTCGTCGAGCATCAGCAGCTTGGGTTTGGCCATCAACGCGCGGCCCACCGCCAGCATCTGCCGCTCGCCGCCGGACAGCGTGCCGGCGGCCTGGCTGCGGCGCTCCTTGAGCCGTGGGAAGAGGCCGAAGACCTCCTCCATGGTGTCCCGGTAGTTGCGGTCGCCGCTGCGGTAGCGGTGGAAGGCGCCCAGTTCCAGGTTGTCCTCCACGCTCATCTCGCCGAACAGCTCACGCTTTTCCGGCACCAGGCTCATGCCGCCGGCCACCAGGCGCTCCACGTCGGGCACCACTTCAAGCGTGCCGTCGAAGCGCACCTGGCCCTTCGATTCGAGCAGGCCGATGATCGCCGACAGCATCGTCGTCTTGCCGGCGCCGTTGGGCCCGATCACCGTAACGATCTGCCCTTCCCCGACGCACAGGCTGGCGTTGGTGAGCGCCTCGACCTTGCCGTAGGCCACGCACAGCTTGCTGACTTCCAGCACATTGCGGGTCGTCGTGTTCATCACTCCACTCCCCCCAGATAGGCTTCCAGCACACGCGGGTTCTGCTGCACCTCGTCGGGCAGGCCTTCGGCGATCTTCTGGCCGAACTCCATCACCACCACGCGATCCACCAGGCCCATCACGAAGTCCATGTCGTGCTCCACGAGCAGGATCGCCATGCCTTCGCCGCGCAGCTTGACCAGCAGCTCGCCGAGGGCCTGCTTCTCCTTCAGGCGCAGGCCGGCGGCCGGCTCGTCGAGCAGCAGCAGGCAGGGGTCGGAAGCCAGCGCCCGGGCGATCTCGAGGATGCGTTGCTGACCGAGGGCGAGACTGCCGGCTTCGGCGTGCATGAAATCGCCGAGGCCGACGCGCTCGATCTGCCAGGCGGCTTCGCGCAGCAGGCGGGCTTCCTCGTCCCGATCCAGGCGCCAGGCGGCAGGCAACACGCCGCGGCTGCCGCGCAGATGGGCGCCGAGGGCGACGTTCTCCAGCACCGTCATGCGCGGCAGCAGGCGCACATGCTGGAAGCTGCGGCTCATGCCGAGGCGGGCGATTTCCCGCGAATCGTGGCCGGCGATGGACTGGCCGCGGAACAGCACCTCGCCGGAGGTCGGCGTATCGACGCCGGACAGCTGGTTGAACATGGTGCTCTTGCCTGCACCGTTGGGGCCGATCAGCGCCAGGATCTCGCCGGCCTTCACGTGCAGGTTCATGTCGTTGTTGGCGACGAGGCCGCCGAAGCGCCGGGTCACGTTCTTCGCTTCGAGGATCACCTCGCCGGCGGTCGGCATCGGCTTGCGCGGCAGCGGCTCGGCGGCAGCATCCACGTGGCGCACCGTACCGCGGCTCGGCGCCAGGCGGGCGATCAGCGGCCACAGGCCTTCCCGCGCCCGTTGCAGCACCAGCACCATCAGCAGGCCGAAGATGATCGTCTCGAAGTTGCCGGACGCACCGAGCAGGGTCGGCAGCCAGTCCTGCAGCCACTGCTTGAGCAGGGTGATCACGCCGGCGCCGACGATGGCGCCCCACACCTGCCCCGCCCCGCCGACCACCGCCATGAACAGGTACTCGATGCCCACATGCACGCCGAAGGGCGACGGATTCACAAACCGCTGCAGGTGGGCATACAGCCAGCCGGAGGCGGCGGCATGCAGCGCGGCGATTACGAAGATGATCATCCGCGAGCGGGAGGTATTCACGCCCATCGCCTCGGCCATCACCATGCCGCCCTTTAGCGCACGAATTGCCCGCCCTTCACGGGAATCCAGCAGGTTGCGAGTAGTGAGCGCAGCCACCAGCAGGAAGGCCCAGATCAGGTAGAACAGCTCGCGGCCCTCGTCCAGCACCCAACCGAAAAGGCTGATCGGTGGGATGTCGGTCAGGCCGGTGTGTCCGCCCAGGGTCTCCATCGTGCCGAACAGGAAGTACAGGCTGATGCCCCAGGCGATGGTGCCGAGCGGCAGGTAGTGGCCGGACAGGCGCAGCGTCAGGGAGCCGAGGATCAGCGCCACCGTGGCGGTGAGCAGCAGGCCGACCACCAACGCCGCCCAGGGCGACGACGCCCAAGCCAGCCAAGCCGGCAGATCCTGGCTGGTGGTGAGCACCGCCGTGGTGTAGGCGCCGAGGCCGACGAAGGCCGCCTGGCCGAAGCTGGTCAGCCCGCCGACGCCGGTCAGCAACACCAGGCCGAGAGCCACCATCGCCGCGAGGCCGATGTAATTGAGCAGGGTCACGTAGAACTCGGGCAGCACCGCAGGCGCCACCGCCAGCAGGGCCAGCAACACGAGCGGCAGGCTGAGGGCGAAACGCGCGACCGGGGCCGGAGCGGTAGTGGGCAGCAGCGTCGCGGCTGCATTGCGGACGGGGGCGTTCATTCTTCTTCCTCCACGTGGTGGCTGGTGAAGGAGCGCCACATCAGCACCGGGATGATCAGCGTGAAAACGAAGACTTCCTTGTAGGCGCTGGCCCAGAAGGACGAGAAGGACTCCAGTACGCCGACCAGCAGCGCGCCGGCGGCAGCGATGGGATAGCTGGCAAGGCCGCCGATGATGGCTGCGACGAAGCCCTTGAGCCCGATCAGGAAGCCGGTGTCGTAGTAGATGGTGGTCAGCGGCGTGATCAGGATGCCCGACAGCACGCCGACGAAGGCCGCCAGCAGGAAGGTCAGCTTGCCCGCGAAGACCGGGGAGAAGCCCATCAGACGCGCCCCGTTGCGGTTGATGGCGGTGGCGCGCAGGGCCTTGCCGTACAGGCTGCGCTCGAAGAACAGCCACAGCCCGCCGATCAGCGCCGCCGACACGGCGACCACCCACAATTGCTGGCCGCTGACGGTCAGACTGCCGAGCTCGAACTGGACATCGGAGAAGGCCTGCGTACGGGCACCTTCCGCGCCGAAGAACAGCAGGCCGAGGCCGACCATCGCCACGTGGATCGCCACCGAGACGATCAGCAGGATCAGCACCGGCGCCTCCGCCACCGGCTGAAAGGCGAGCCGGTACACCAGCGGCCCCAGCGGCACCAGGATTGCCAGTGTCAGCAGCGCCTGCACGAGCATCGACTGACTCGGCGGCAGTGCATGCAACAGGGCAGCCAGCGCCAGCGGGTAGCCGAGGCACCAGCCGAAGCTGGCGGCCAGCCCGGCCCGGCTGCCGCCGCGCAGCACTTTCCAGGCATCCAGCCCGGCTGCCAGCGCGCCGAGGACGACCAGCAGCCACAGGGTCGCCGGCACCTTCCCTTGCTGCAGCATGGCCATCGTGAGCGCCCCATAGGCCACGTACTCGCCCTGGGGAATGAAGATGACGCGGGTCACGGCGAACACCAGTACCAGCGCCAGGGCCAGCAGCGCATACACCGCGCCGGTGGTGATGCCGTCCTGGGTCAGGATCAGCGCAATGTCCAGTTCCATCAAAGCCTCCCCGACCTGCCGGCGCCGCGGACCATGCCGCGCGACGCCCGACCCCGCAGGGGAACCGATGAAACCGGAGCTTGAGAGCTCGGTCTCGGGCACATCTGTTGTCTCCTCACATTCCTGTAAGTGGAACCGGACGGCGGCTTGTGCCGCTCTTTTCCGGTGGGCGCTGCCTTATGCCTGCAGCGTGATGCCACTCTAACGTCGACTAACTACCGTGTCAAACACTTGGGTAACTAATTAGTTAAAATTTCGGTGACGGGGAAATCCGCCCGCGGCAGCTCTGCCGGCGGCTGGTTTAGACTGATGGGGACAGGAAAGGCAGGATCATGGCAACACAGCAGGCAACACCCACTGCGCCCGCGCAGGACAGCGAAACAGCAATTCTCGAACTGGCGCGCAGCGAACCCGAACTCGGGCAGGCGGCCGTCGCCCGGCGGCTGCAGGAACAGGGTTACCGCATATCCCCGTCGGGGGTGCGCTACATCTGGCAGAAGCACGACCTGGAAACCACCGTGAAGCGCCTCAACGCGCTGGCCGCGGACTCGGCCAAAGGCATGGAGGCGCTGACCGACAGCCAGCGCGAACTGCTCGAACGCAACTCCGTCACTGCCCGCCTGCTCCATCCCGGCGGAGACGGAGGCACGACGGCAGACGAACCCCTGGAACGCAGCGAGATCATCATCAACGCGGCGGCCGAGCTGTTCAGCACAGCCGGTTATGACCGTACCTCGATCCGCGACATTGCCAGCCGCGTCGGACTGCTGCCAGGCTCGATCTATCACCACTTCCCGTCGAAGGAAGAGCTCTACATCGCCGTTCACCGGGAAGGCTTCCGCCGCGTGCTGAAGCGTGCCAAGGCAGCCGGCGAGGGGATCACCGATCCATGGGAACGCCTGCGGCGCGCCTGCGAAGTGCACGTGCACGGGATGACCGACGGCTCGCCGGTGGACCGCATCACCGGCACCAACCTGGCCCTCATCGGCAATGAAAGCCTCCAGGCGCGCATCCAGCCCTTCCGCGACGAATACGAGTTGGTCTTCCGCGAACTGATCGACGCCCTGCCCCTGCGCCCCGGCGTCGACCCCAGCCTGCTGCGCCTGACCCTGCTGGGCAGCATGAACTGGGTCTACCTGTGGTACCGACCGGGGCAACGCACTCCAGCCCAGATCGCGTCGGCGATGCTCGACATGATCCGCGACGGCGTGGCGCCCCTCGCACCGCAGGACGGCCCGGAGCACGTCGGGCCGGAAATTACTCACGACGGACACGTATAACTTAAGGCATAGAAATAGAGCCTATTTATAATCAGGGGCCGAACTCCGACGCCCTGACTCCGTGCCAGCCGCCCCTTCCCATTCGATGCCCCGCCCAGTGCCCGGCGCCCGGAGTGCCCCGTGCTGAATCTCCGTATCCCGCGTCTGCGGGCCAGACGCTTGCCGATACTCGCATGGCTCACGCTGGCGCTGGCCTCCGGGGCGGTCGGCATCTATTGGTGGCGCGTGGAAGCCTTCTACGAGCAGTTGCATGATGAGGCACTGGCGCAGATCAACCTGCGTGCGGTCGAACTCGCGGACTCCGTCGCCGCCCATACGGAAACCACCATCCGCAGCGTCGATCTGGCGCTGCGCCACCTGCGCGATGAATACGCGGCCGGGCGCGACATCGACGAAACCATCCGGACGATTCGCGAGAGCTTCCCCCCTAACGCCATCGTGCAGGTGGCCGTGATCGCCCCCGACGGCTACCTCCGGAAAACCAGCGTCGGCCGCTCCGAACGGACCTACCTGGGCGACCGGGAACACTTCCGCGCCCACCTGGATACGCCGGACGATCGCCTGTTCATCAGCCACCCGGTCCTGGGCCGCGCTTCGGGGGTGTGGTCCATCCAGTTCACCCGCCCCATCCGCCACAACGGCGAATTCGCCGGTGTCATGGTCCTGTCGCTCGCCCCCCAGTACCTCGCAGACGGCCATCAGCAGATCGAACAGAGCGGCCTCAATGTGGTCTCCCTGTTCCGTACCGACGGCAGCTATCTTGTCCGCACCCCACGACTGCTCGAGGCGATGGGAAAGCGCCTGCCAGCCGACCGCCCCTTCCTCCGTAGCGACGCGCCGGCACAGGGCACTTTCCGGACGACGGCCGCCTTCGACACGATCGCCCGCACCTATGCCTGGCATCGCCTGAACAACTACCCGGTAGTCGTCAATGTAGGCCTCGACGAGAATGTGTCGCTGGCACGCCTGCATGCCGACATCGACCGCTCCCATTTCCGGACCGCTATTGGCAGCGCCATCGTCCTGCTGCTGGCAGGAGTCGTCTCACACCTGCTCCACCGCGCGGCCCGCCAGCAAGAAGCCCTGGTGGCCAGCGAGCGGCGCCATCGTTCTTTTTTCGAGAAGAACGCGTCGGTCAAGCTGGTCATCGACCCGCAGGACGGCCGCATCGTCGACGCCAACCCGGCTGCCATACGCTATTACGGCTACCCGCGGGAAACCCTGCTCGAATTGCGCATGAGCGATCTCGACCGGCTGGCGCCGGAGCAGGATCGCCTCGCGATGCTCCGGGCCCTGCGCGAGGAGCGCACCTTCTTCACCGCCCGCCATCGCCTGGCAAACGGCAGCGCACGGGACGTGGAGGTGTATTCGGGGCCGGTGGACATGGACGGCGGGACGATGCTGTACGCCATCGTCCATGACGTCACGGCCCGCCGCGAACTGGAGTGTCGCCTCGCCGAGAGCGAGGATCTGCATCGCAACCTGTTCATGACGGTCGCCGACGGCATCACCGTCATGAGCCGCGACGGCAACGTCGCGGCATGGAACGAGGCAGCCCTCGCCATCCTCGGCGTTAACGCGGTGGACATACGCTCGCGCGGCTACCAGATGTACGACGCGGCCGGCACCCCATTGGCGCTCACCGACTATCCATCGTCGCGCGCAGCCCGCGGCGAGTTCGTCGACCATCAGCTTTACAGTGTGCAGCACCTGGACGGCAAGCGCGTGTGGATCACCGTCAGCAGCCGCCCGCTGCATGTCGGCAGTGCCACGCAGGGGGCCGCGGCGGTGCTCTCCTTCTCCGACATCACCAAGCTGGTTGATGCCGAAGAGTCGCTGCGCGTGGCCGAATCCGTTTTCGAGGTAGCCGGTGAAGGCATCGTCGTTACCGACGCGGAAAACCGCATCATCGCGGTGAACCCGGCCTTTACAGTCCTCACCGGTTACACGCAGGCCGAGGTGGTCGGCAAGCGGCCGTCCGTACTCGCCTCAGGCATCCATGACGAAGCCTTCTACACCAGCCTGTGGCAACACCTCGAACGGGACGGGCGCTGGGAGGGCGAGATCAGCAATCGCCGCAAGGATGGTCGCCTTTACATCTCGTGGCTACGCATCAACGTCGTACCGGAACGGCTCGGCCACGGCAAACGCTACGTCGGCCTGTTCAGCGACGTCACCGACCGCAAACGCGAGGCCGACGCGGTGTGGCGCCAGGCCAACTTCGACCCACTCACCGGCCTGGCCAACCGCAAGCGCCTCGAGGACCGCCTGCAGCAGGCTATCGCCCGCGCACACCGCAACCAGACATCTGTGGCGGTACTGTTCATTGATCTGGACCGCTTCAAGCCGATCAACGATGAATACGGACATGCAGCCGGCGACGAACTGCTGCGCCAGGTCGCCCGCCGCCTGGAGAACTGCCTGCGGGACGAAGACACCGTGGCTCGTCTGGGCGGAGACGAATTCATCGCCGTGTTGCCCGATCTGCAGATTACGGACATTCCCGGCCGTGTGGCCGAAAAGATCGTCTCGGTGCTGAACGAGCCCCATCGCCTGGGCACGCATGTCGTCGATGTCTCATGCAGCATAGGGCTCAGCCTCTTCCCCACTGACGGCGACACCCCCGACAAGCTGATCGCCGCCGCCGATGCCGCGATGTACAGCGCCAAGCAGGCCGGACGCGGAACCTGGCAGGTGACCCAGGCCCGCCCTGCTGCCACTCCCGCAGTGATCAAGGCACTGGGGTCGGACGACTCACCGGCAGCACGACGGTAAAGGTGGAACCACAGCCCGGCGTGCTGTCGACCTCAATGCGCCCGGCATGGCGCTCGACGATTCCGTAGCACAAGGACAGACCGAGGCCGGTCCCCTTGCCCACCGGCTTGGTGGTGAAGAAGGGGTCGAAGATCCGGGCCCGGATCTCGGGGGCGATACCGGCACCGGTATCGCTGATGGCAACCCGCACCGTGTCGCCATCGACATAGGTCTTGATGGTGATCGTGCCGTGGGTCGCGATGGCCTGGGCTGCATTGACCAGCAGATTCATGAACACCTGGTTGAGCTGGGACGGCAGACACTCCACCAACGGTAGTTCTCCGTAGTCGCGCACCACGTCGGCCTTGTACTTGATCTCGTTGCGGACCACGTTGAGGGTGCTGTCGATACAACCATGGAGATTGGTCCACTCCCGAACACTCTCCCCGGCCCGCGAGAAATCGCGCAGATCCTGCACGATCACGCGGACCCGCTCAGTGCCCTCCAGCGACTCCTCGATCAGCGGCGCCATATCCTCGCGCAAGAAGTCGATGTCCGCCGCACGTCGGGCCTGCTGCAGGCGGGCCGCCACCTCCGGATCCATCTGCAGACGCGCGTCACAGGATTCATAGACCGCCAGCACGTCCAGCAGCTTGGCGGCGTAATCCTTGAGGGTGCCGAGATTGGAATTGACGAAGCAGATCGGATTGTTGATCTCATGGGCCACGCCCGCCGCCAACTGGCCGATGGAAGCCAGCTTTTCCGACTGCAGCAACTGGCCATGGGCATCCTCGAGCTGACGGATCAGCACCTTCTGCTCCTCCTTCTCACCCTCCAGCGCCGCCTGGGTCAGCTTGTGCTCCTCGATCTCCCGCTCCATGCGCGCCTTGGCCTGCTGCAGTTCCCGATTCATCGCCTCGTTCTTGCGCAAGGCGATCTCGAGCTCCTGCGTTCGCCGGCGGACCTGCTGCTCGAGCAGCAAGGTGTTCTGGAACATGCCGAAGCTGGTGGTCTGGGAGTTCATGGACTGCTCGGCACGCTTGATCAGTGCGGCCACCACCTTGTTGAGACGGACGACCTCCGCCTTCAGGGCGTCTTCCCCTTGCAGCTCGACAGGCTCAGTCATGGCCAAGCTCCCGATATTCGCCAATCGCCAACCCGGTCAGGGTTTGATTCACATGCACCCCCCAGAACTGCTCGCCATATGTACAAAACCCGACGCTGTTCGCCCGTCGGTAAATCTCATCCACCGCTGACTTGAGCCCGCGCTGCCCCATTTCGAGGTTGCGCAGCGCGCAATCGAAGCCGAGGGTCAGCTGGGGTTCTCCCAATGCGTCGCGAATACCCTGGAAGGTCTCCCGCACATCGGCCAGCAGATCGGTGGCACGCGCCACACGAAAGACCAGCCCCTCCTCGATCGCGCAGTAGAACGTCAGGCTGCCGTCCGGATTGACGCTGCGGATCGAACGCACATAGTCCGAGCCGTTGATGACCACCACCACCGGGACGGCCGCAAAGGCATCGGGACGCAGGTCTTTCACACTGACACCGGCAATCCGCGCATACTCGCTGGCCGCTGGCAGGCCGTTGATCTCCCTGACGATCCGTTGCCCCGCATCGGCGGCCGTGACCACCAGACGCTCATCCAGACACTCGAAATGCTGGGTCTTGAACACATGGACGGGGCAATCGGTGTGGGCCACCACCAACGCTGCAGCATCCTCGTGAAAGGCGCCATCGAAATAAACCTGCGTCCTCGCAAAGCGCAGATCGTCTCCGGCCGAGCCACCCACCAGCGGCAGATTGCCGATGCCATCCTGGAAGGCCCGCGCAACTAACTCCTCGCGCACCGACAACCCATCAACCAGCATCAGCGCAAAGCCGTTGCGTCGGGCATCATGGACCTCCAGTTCGTCGTACAAGGCATAGGCAAAGCGCCGCCCCGCATCCAGGTCGAAATCGGCAAGGCCGCTCAGCAAGCCCGCCTGCACGGAGAAGTGCGCACCGGCAAAACTCGCACCGGAAAGACTCCAGTCCCGGTATCCCACCGGACCGATCTCTCCCGCGGTCGTGCAGCCCACCACGGTGACGCCCGGGAAACAGGCGCACATCTCCGACGCCAGCACATCCAGATCGTAGTGGCTCGAACAGAAGAAGATCACGGCAGACATGTCCGGCTGCACGACACCGGCGTGAAACTCACGCACGGCTGCAGCGGCATCGACAGCACAGGACTGGGCAGAACGACAGGCGTGAACGACGTCCATGAGGGCTCTCTCTCGACGGTGCGGGGCCTCGATTCCCCGTCGCAGCACTCTGCCGAAAACAGCGGGTCTTGGGAAGGGCGTATTACGCGCACCCCGCTGCAGTCGCGAACCGCCACACTGGGCGATAATCGACCCATCCCGCAGCCAACATCACCCCATGATCGCCCGCAAATACCTCTACCTCATCGCCCTCGCCCGGGAACGGCACTTCGGCCGCGCCGCCGAAGCCTGCCACGTGTCGACGTCTACGTTGTCGGCCGCCATCCGCGACATGGAGCATGAGTTGGGCGTCACCATTGTCGAGCGGGGACAGCAATTCTCCGGACTGACGACGGAGGGCGAACGGGTGCTCGAATGTGCACGCCAGATGGCCGCCCGGGCCGAAGGGCTGCGCCAGGAACTCGCCCAGCTACAGGACGGCCTGTCGGGCAAGCTCCGGCTGGGCGTCATTCCCACCGCCCTCACCGCTGTCGCCGCCCTCATCGCCCCCTTTGCGCGCCACCACCCGCATGTGGACATCGAAGTGCTGTCCATGAGCACCCAGCAGATCCTCATCGGGCTGCGCAGTTTCGAACTGCATGGGGGCATCACCTACCTGGAAGCGGCGACCGGCGACCTGTCGGCCACGCCGCTATGGTGCGAGAACCACGTGCTGATCACGCCCGCCGATGGCCCCTTTGAAGGTCGCGAATGGGTGACCTGGCAGGAGGCCGCCGAATTGCCCCTGTGCCTGCTGCCCCCAAACATGCACAACCGCCAGACCATCGACGGCGTCTTCGCGACCATCGGCCACAAGCCGCGGCCGACGCTGGAGACGGACTCCATCGTCAGCATCCTGGCCCACGTGGGCGCCGGCCACTGGTCGAGCATCGTGCCACGCGCCGTGCTCGATCTGATCGGTGTCCCCAACGGCATCCGTGCCTACGATCTGCGCGAACCGGTCGTGGAATGGGCCACCGGCCTTCTCCTGCTCAACCACCAGCCGCGCTCGCCGATGGCCGAGGCATTGCTCGTCGAAGCGCTACGATTGGGAGAATAGACGCCCGGGGCAGATGGCGGCTTTTTTTTCCAGGAGGGCGTGGTCGATGAGAGACCGGTTTCCAAACACCCTCGTCACCCCTTCGTCCATCCACTTGTCCGAACGGCACCAGACAGCATCGGATTGTGCTTGTCGAGCCGGCTGGCCAAATAGTGGTGCCAATCTTTAGCCAGGCGATCAGACGTGAAAGCGGGCGATGCGCTCGCGCATTCTTACCGCCATTGCCTCCAGGCTTTGTGCAGCCTGAGCAACGTCGTGGATGGCTGAGGTGTTCTCGAAGGCCTGCCGGGAGATGTCTTCGATATGCCCCGAGATCGAGGCACTGGCGGTGTGCTGTTCCTCGGCGGCACGGGCGATGTCGGCGACGATCTGGCTGACTTCACCGACGCTGCCGTTGATGCTGGTAACGGAATCGCCGGCCTTTTCCGCCAGCGTCACGCCGTTCAGCGCCATGCTCGAAACCAGACCGATTTCCTTGACCGCCTGCTCGGTACGCGACTGGATTGAGCCAATCATGCTGGTGATCTGACCGGTTGACTGGGCGGTTCTTTCAGCCAGCTTGCGCACTTCGTCGGCGACGACGGCGAAGCCACGGCCTGACTCACCGGCGCGGGCCGCCTCGATGGCAGCATTGAGCGCCAGCAGGTTGGTCTGATCGGCAATCTCACGGATGACGGCGACGATGTCCGAAATGCGGAGGGATTCTTCGCCGAGTTGGTCGACTGCCTGGGCGGTGCCGGAGATGGATTGGGCAATACGGCTCATTTCGCTTGAGGCCTGGGCAACAACGCTGCGTCCTTCCTGCGTCAATTGTTGCGAGGAGCCAGCAATCCCGGTCAGTTGCTGCAGGCTGCTGGTCGTGCTGGCAATGCTCTGGCTGACCTCCTCGATGGTGCTGGCCGTCGACGCAGCGGCGTCGCTTTGCCGCGTGCTGCTCTGCTCGATGCGCTGGATGCTGTTGGTCAATTGCTCGGAGGCAGCAAGGACCTGTTGCTAACTGGAGGAAATGTCGCGAATGATCTCTCCAAATTTCTGCTGCAGAGCATTAAAGGCTCGGGCGATGGCGCCGATCTCGGCACCGCTGCCTACGTCGATCACACGACTCAGATCCCCGCTGGCGGCAGCCTGGTGCATGCCATCGCTCAACTGGGTCAGGGGCCGGGCAATGCTGATTGCAATGAACCAGGAGAGGACCACCAGCAGCAGGATGCCGCAGGCGATACCGATGCCGATTACCCCGGCGGCCCGGAGGAACTGGGTATCGACGTCGTCGATGTAGATGCCGGAAGTTACCACCAGCCCCCACGGCGCGTACAGCCGGGCCGTTGCCAGCTTGGGCTGCGGGGTCTTGTCGGCCCCACGCGGCCACTGGTATTCGACAAACTCGCCCTGGCCGCGCCTGGCGGCCTCGACCAGTTCATAGACGATGCGTTTGCCGGTACTGTCCTTCAGCTGGCTCTGATCTTTCCCGTTCAGTTCCGGCTTGAAGGGATGCCGGACCATTCGGTACGTCGTGTCGTACTGACTGAAGTAATTGCCTTCACCGTAGCGTAGCGCGGCAATTTCGACCTGAGCCCGTTCCCGCGCCTCCTCCTGGCTGAGTTTGCCGCTTTCCGCCTGCTTACCGTAGTGCTCGGCGATGCTGTAAGCAAGGTCGACGATTTCCCGCGTTTCGATGCGTTTGTCTTCGAGGATCGAGCCGCGCAGGATCATCAAGCCATAGCCGGCGGTTGCAAGCATCAACAACAACGCTCCGACGACAAGCAAGGCCAGTCGGTAGCGGATTTTCAGGCTCGAAAGCATGCTTTTGAGGTAATGATTTATGGATTTTTACTCTGGCAGAATTTTCTCATTTCATCAATGAGTTAGCTCTCCAAGGCGCTAACAATTCACGACCAGCAATAAAAAAACCCGCATCGGTAACGATGCGGGTTTTCAAGGACCTAGCGAGGCCTATCTGCTGGACATCAGACCTCGACGGTATCGGCGACTTCAACGAAGGCCGGGATCTGGTCAAAGTTCATGTAGCGGTAGACATCGGCAGCCTTGGCGTTAACCGCCTGAACCTTTTCCTGGTATTCGGCAACCGTCGGCAGGCGGCCCAGCAGGGCAGCAATGGCGGACAGTTCGGCGGAAGCCAGGTAGACGCGGGTATCGATACCCAGACGGTTCGGGAAGTTACGGGTCGAGGTGGACACCGCGGTGGAACCCTTGCGGATCTGTGCCTGGTTGCCCATGCACAGGGAGCAGCCCGGCATTTCCATGCGGGCGCCAGCCTTGCCGAGGACGCTGTAGTAGCCTTCTTCGGTCAGGATCAGGGCGTCCATCTTGGTCGGCGGAGCGATCCACAGACGGGTCGGGATGTCGGACTTGCCATCCAGCACCTTGCCCGCAGCACGGAAGTGACCGATGTTAGTCATGCAGGAGCCGATGAACACTTCGTCGATCTTGTCGCCAGCGACTTCGGACAGCACCTTGACGTCGTCCGGATCGTTCGGGCAGGCCAGGATCGGCTCGGTCACGTCGGCCAGGTCGATCTCGATCACGGCGGCGTACTGGGCGGCGGCGTCGGCCTTCAGCAGCGTGCCGTTGGCGATCCAGTCTTCCATGGACTTGATGCGGCGCTTCAGGGTGCGGGCGTCTTCGTAGCCTTCCGCGATCATCCACTTCATCAGAGTGATGTTGGAACGCATGTACTCAACGATCGGCTCCTTGTTCAGGGCCACGGCGCAGGCAGCGGCGGAACGCTCGGCGGCGGCATCGGACAGCTCGAAGGCCTGTTCGACCTTCAGATCCGGCAGACCTTCGATTTCGAGGATGCGGCCGGAGAAGATGTTCTTCTTGCCCTTCTTCTCGACGGTCAGCAGGCCGGCCTTGATGGCGTACAGCGGGATCGCGTTGACCAGGTCGCGCAGGGTGATGCCGCGAGCAGTGGCGTCAGCCATCGTGCCCTTGAAGCGGACCAGCACCGATTCCGGCATGTCCAGCGGCATCACGCCGGTGGCGGCGGCAAAGGCAACCAGGCCGGAACCGGCCGGGAAGGAGATGCCGATCGGGAAACGGGTGTGGGAGTCGCCACCAGTGCCGACGGTATCCGGCAGCAGCAGGCGGTTCAGCCAGGAGTGGATCACACCGTCACCCGGACGCAGCGCAACGCCGCCACGGGTGGAGATGAAGGTCGGCAGCTCGCGGTGCATCTTGACGTCCACCAGCTTCGGGTAGGCCGCGGTGTGGCAGAAGGACTGCATGACCAGATCGGCAGAGAAGCCGAGGCAGGCCAGATCCTTCAGTTCGTCGCGGGTCATCGGGCCGGTGGTGTCCTGGGAGCCGACGGTGGTCATCTTGGGCTCGCAGTAGGTGCCCGGCAGGATGCCCTTGCCTTCCGGCAGGCCACAGGCACGGCCGACCATCTTCTGGGCCAGGGAGTAACCGGTGCCCGGATCGTTCGGCTGCTGCGGCAGGCGGAACAGGGTGGACGGGGCCAGGCCCAGGGCTTCGCGAGCCTTGGCGGTCAGGCCACGGCCGATGATCAGGGGGATACGGCCGCCAGCACGGACTTCGTCGAGGATGACGAGGGTCTTGAGCTGGGATTCGGCGATGGTGGCACCGTTCTTGGTGGCGGTGACCTTGCCGGTGGCGCCATCGACCTTCAGCTCGATCTCGTCGCCCATGTCCATCTGGCCGGCGTCGATTTCGATCGGCAGAGCGCCGGCATCTTCCATCGTGTTGAAGAAGATCGGGGCGATCTTGGAGCCCAGGCAGACGCCGCCGAAACGCTTGTTCGGAACGTAGGGGATGTCTTCGCCGGTAAACCACAGCACGGAGTTGGTGGCGGACTTGCGGGAAGAACCGGTACCGACCACGTCACCGACGTAGGCGATCAGGTTGCCCTTGGCAGCCAGGCCTTCGAGCTGCTTCAGCGGGCCGCGGTTGCCCGGCTCGTCGGCTTCGATGCCCGGACGGGGGTTCTTCAGCATGGCCAGCGCGTGCAGCGGGATGTCCGGACGGGACCAGGCATCGGGAGCGGGCGACAGGTCGTCGGTGTTGGTTTCGCCGGTGACCTTGAAGACGGTCAGCTTCTGGCTGGCCGGCACTTCGGGGCGGGAGGTGAACCACTCGGCGTCGGCCCAGGACTGGATCACGGCCTTGGCGTTGGCGTTGCCGCCCTTGGCCAGCTCGGCGACGTCGTGGAAGAAGTCGAAGACCAGCAGGGTCTTCTTGAGGCCTTCAGCGGCCACGGTGCCGACTTCGGCGTCGCCCAGCAGGTCGATCAGCGGCTTGACGTTGTAACCGCCGAGCATGGTGCCCAGCAGTTCGGTGGCCTTGGCGCGGGACACGAGGGCCACGGACAGTTCCCCCTTGGCAACCTTGGCCAGGAATTCGGCCTTCACCTTGGCAGCGTCATCCACACCGGCAGGAACACGGTAGGTCAGCAGTTCCACCAGGAAAGCTTCTTCGCCGGCCGGCGGGTTCTGCAGCAGCTCGACCAGAGCTTGGGTTTGCTGCTTCGACAGGGGCAGCGGCGGGATACCGAGGGCTGCGCGCTCGGCAACATGCTGGCGGTAGGCTTCAAGCATGGATAAATCCTTCCTAGACGGTGGTTACGTGACTGTGGTGCTGACGCGTGCGACCGGCCGGTACAGGCCCGGAGCGCCTCTCCCTAACGGACTGGCACCATTGTTATGAATGACCAGGGCCAAGTCTTATATATATTATATTTTATTTCTCTGAGGATTGTGCGGTTGCACCAATCCAAATTTGCAGGCTGGTTTCAGTTTGGGTACCGCTCTTAACAGTTGAAACAAGCGACCAACGCGTCCTCGACGGCCTTGAAGGTGATCGGCTTGATCAGCAGCTCGTCAAAGCCGGCGTCCAGCAGACGCTGCTTTTCGTCGGGCAATGCATGGGCAGTATAGGCAATCACGGGAAGCCCGCTGAGGCGGGGGTCGGCCCGCAGCACTGCCAGCACATCCTGGCCGGACATGCCCGGCATGCTGATGTCGAGCAGCACGACATCGAAGCTCCCCGAATTGAGGCGCTCCAGCGCCGTGGGGCCGTCCGCCGCCTCCTGGGTCTGCAAGCCCAGCCGTGTCAGGAAGGCAACCGCAATACGCCGGTTGATGGCGTTGTCGTCGACAACGAGGACTTTCTTTTGCTCAGGAGACTGCTCGCTCATGGATGAATCAGGAGCCGGGCTCCTGCACAGGAAGATGAAGGATGAAGGTCGAGCCCTCGCCGAGCTTTGACACTACGGACAGGCTGCCTCCCAGAAGCTGGGCCAGTTCCCGTGCCAGGGCGAGGCCGAGGCCCGAACCACCGTGATCGCGGGTCACGAAATGATCCAGTTGCCTGAACCTTTCGAAGATGAGCTCCAGCGCTTCGGGCGGGATACCGCGGCCAGTATCGAAGACCGCAAAGGCCAGCCGGCTACCGTCCCGGCTGACCCGCAGGCCGATTTTGCCATTTTCGGTGAATTTCACCGCATTGTTCAACAGGTTGTTCAGCACCTGACGCACCCGCAGGACGTCGGTATGGACCGTTTCCGGCAGATCGGGGGCCAGATCCAGTTCCATCTCCAGCCCTTTCGCCCGCGCATGGGCCCGGTGTGCAGCCACCAGCTCACCGGCCAGACGCCCCACGTCCACATCCGACGGCTTGAGCTCGACTCCACCGGCCTCGATCTTGGCCAGGTCCAGAATGTCATTGACGATATTGAGCAGGTGCTCGCCGGAACTGTGAATGGTGGCCGCGAACTCCCGCTGGTCAGGTTCCGTCAGCTCCAGGCTCAGTAATTCAGAATAGCCGAGTATCCCGTTCAGTGGCGTGCGCAGTTCGTGGGACATGCTGGCGAGGAACTCCGACTTCAGCCGGTAGGCCTCCTCCGCCTTGCTGCGCGCCTCCTCCGAGCGCTGGAAGGATTCCTGCACAGTGTCGGCCATGCGGTTGAAGGAGCGGGCCAGTTGCCCCATCTCGTCATCCGAACGCACGTCCAGCCGGTGGGACATCTCCCCTTTCTCGAAACGGCCTAGCCCCTGGACCATGTCGGTGATGCGCCGGGTGATGAACTGGGCCATCCAGATCGCAACAACGATCACCACGCCCCCCATCATCAGCGTGGATAGTCCCAGCGCGGTCGCCGTTTCGGCCAGATTACGCCCGATGGATTCGAGCAGGCCCTGGCGGCGGTTCTGGAAGTCCCGGTCCCGCTCGGCGATGGTGGCACCGATGCGCTTGGCCGACTCGGTCGCTGCACGATGGAAATCATCCACATTGGCGCCGATGGTCACAAAACCGAAGCCCTGCGGCGTCCTGCCGTACTGGCCGGTGTAATAGGGAATGGCCGCGGCGGTGGTGAGTTTCCACAAGCCCGAAAAGAAGATCTCGAAAGAGCCTGAGCCCCCCTTCTCCGTCAACTGATTCCAACCTGCGCACTGGGGAGAGAAGTTCAGGTACCGGCAATCCAGCGCCACCGTGCCGGCCTTGATCTGCGCGGAGGCCGGCTTCTTCTTAAGGGACTGTCCGTCGAAAGGCTTCACGCCGGCGAGGAACTCCTGCGCCGACTGGCCGGATGCCTGCCAGGCTTCATACAGGGACTGGTCCAGCCACGGCACCACCGGCTTGCCGGTGGTGGGATCGTAACCGGGGATGAAGTAGTCCCGCGGATGAGAGATCGCCCGGCTCTTGTGATCCCACATGAAGGCGTAGTTGCCGACGATGGCGTCGCTGATCTGCGTGTAACGCCGGTCCGTCGGGCTGATGCGGTCGGTGAACTGGCGGATGTGGTCGTGATCCAGCGCCAGCGTCACGTAACCCGTTACCTTGCCGCCCTGCACCACCGGCATGGCCCAGCGCACGATGGCGCGAAAATGCTTGCCGACCGGGTTCTCGGTACCCGCGTAGGCCGATTCCTCCGGCACGAAGTCGACACCGGCCTTGCGGGCGCTCTCCGGCAGGTAGGCACCGATCACCCGGCTGCCCACGTAAGCCCCGATGACGTCCGAGACGTAGATCTCGCCCGGTTTCAGGCGCTTGAGCTCCGGCCAGTAATGCTCGGCCCTGAGGAAAGTGCCCTCCGGACGACTCACGTCCCGCAGGCCGGGCTGGGTCAAGCTTCCCGTCGTGACCTTGACGCGCTCCCGTCCCTGCAAATCGACGAAGCTCATCTCCACGAACAGTGGACGCTGCTCGGGAATACCGAGGAATTCGGGCGCCCGGGCGCTGAAAGCCTTGGCATTGTCGCCCAGCGCCTGGCGCGGATCGGCGGCCAGCTTCGCGTCGGCAGTCTCAGGCTCGACGGGCTCCCAGCGCGTCTTGTCCGCGGACAGCTGCCAGCGGCCGTGCCCGTAGAGCGTACGACTGCGATGAGCCAGGAAGCGCCGATAGGCCTCTGCATCGGGCGTCAACTCGGCGGCCTGCCGCAGATCGGAATCCCGGTCATAGAGGAAAGCCGCCACCGCTCGTGCCGTATCGGTGGTCAACCGCTCCATCCCCTCCCGGGCCCGATCGTCGAGGGCACGGATGGCATCGCCGGTCGCGGCGTCGCCCACCTGCTTGACGGTTGCCAGCATCGCTTCCGCCATGGACTCCGCCTGGCCGCTGACGCTCTGGCCCAGCCTCTGCGCCATGCTCCACGCCAGCAAGGCCAACAACACCAATGGAACCACCTTGATGACCACGAAAATCGCGATCAACTTGGCGCGGATCCCCTTCATCCATGCCCCGAACGCCATACCTCTCCCCATTGCCGGCGTGTCGCTCCAGGACCGCCGGCCCCCATCATCGATTGGATATTTCTTGTTCCTCGGGACTTATCGGCCCGGCACCGAAAATCTCAAACAGGAAAACAGCTTGCCATACGCCTTGCCGCAGATGCGGAGTCCCGCCGAGAATAGCGAGCCCTGCCCATGAAGCTTCCGCGCCCATGTCCTCCTGCCCCTGCGGCTCCCAAACCCCCTATACCGCGTGCTGTGGCCCTTACATCGACGGCGGCGTAGCTGCCCCCACAGCCGAAGCCCTGATGCGCTCCCGCTATACCGCGTTCACGCTCGGCAACGAAGCCTACCTGCGCGCCACCTGGCATCCGGACTTCCTGCCCGCCGACCTGCACCTCGCCGACGACCCTCCCATCAAATGGCTGGGGCTGGAGGTAAAACGCCACCAGCAACAGGATGTGGAGCACGCCATCGTCGAATTCGTGGCGCGCAACAAGATCGGCGGCCGAGCCCACCGGCTGCACGAAACCAGCCGCTTCGTGCTCATCGACGGGCGCTGGCTGTATACGGATGGGGACATCCATCCGCGCTGAAATCGACGGGAGCGCCCTCCTCTTCGCGCACCACATCGTCTGGATTCACATCGAGTCGGCGTCCGGAACGCTGAGGCGATAAGGCGAAACGCCTCGACGGATCTGCCCGCGAAATTCGGCGGGCACAAACGACAAAGGGGCGATTCGCTCGCCCCTTTGTCAGACTGGAACCCTGGCTTTTACACGGCCGCCAAGACATCCGCAGAAATCAGCTCGATGGTTTCACCGGCAAAGTCCACACGCTGGCCTGGCCGCAGCTTGGCCCGCTTGCGGTTCTCGATATCCCCGTCCACGAATACGTCGCCGTCCGCCACGCGCTGCTTGGCCTCGCCGCCGGAACCGCACAGGCCCACGGCCTTCAGGAGCTGGTCGAGCTGAATGAATTCGCCTTCAACGGAGAAACGAATGGTCATGGTGACACCCCTTGCGTGTGTTAAGGAAATGTTGCTGTCGGCAGGGATTGTGTCAGAGCCCGATCGCGCCGCCAAGCGGCTTGAACGAGCGCTGATTCACTCGCCGAGCGGCACCAGGCCATGCCTCCGCCGGGCCCGCGCGCAGCCTGCGTCACCGATGTTGAGGGCCGCGTAGGGCGCGAAATCCCGGCACGGGCCGGGACGCTTCTCGTAGATCGTGCACGTCACTTCGCGGCCCACCTCGCCGGCCAGCGCGATGCAGCGCGGCTCCGCCTCATCGGTGCCGCGCATGCGCACCAGGGTCGCGGTCAGCGGCACCGTCAGCGCCACCGGCACGCAGCCGCCGGGCGTGGTTTCCAGATCGGCGATATGGAAATCCACCCGGAAGCTGGCGCAGCAGGCGCCACAGCTCAGGCACGGATCAGCCACGGCTCAGTCGGCCCCGCAGCACTTCTTGTACTTCTTGCCGCTGCCGCAGGGACAGGGCTCGTTGCGGCCCGGGCCGCTCTTGGCAGCGCCCGTCGCGGCGCTGACGGCCACCTGTTCCGGTGCCGGCAAGCCAAGCGCACGCCAGTTCTGGTAGAGGTGCTGGACGGCGAAGCCCTTCTCTTCCAGTTCGGCCAGCTGTGCTTCTGTGTCGGGTTGGACTGCCACTTCCTCTTCGGGCCCGAGGATGGTTTCCAGCAGCGCCTCGGCGATGGAGGTATCGCTCACCTTGTCCGGCCACTCGGACGGCCACATCTCGAAGCCCTGCTCGAAGCCGTTGCTCCATTCCTCGCCGATGGCGGGGTCGTCGTCACCGCCCTGGGCGTAGCAGAACGGCTGCCAGCCCTCGGCCTCGCCTTCCTCGTCGCCCTCTTCGTCGCCGATCATCTCGATCAGGTCGTTGTAGTAGCGCAGCACCAGCTCGATGGCCTTCTGCAGGGATGCGCCGGAGCCGAAGCCCACCTCGCCCTCATCGGCGGTCCACACCGCGGGCAGCCAGTCCTCCACGGGGATCGGCAGCGGGGAGGCGACGATGGCTGCGAGGTAGCCGTCGAGCATCTCCATGTTCATGCAGTCGGCCGGCACTTCGTCCGATACCAGCAGTTCTTCGAGCTGCTCGAGTTCCTCTTCGGTCAGCGGCATGGATTGGGCAGTGGTCATTGCGGGTTTTCCTCCAGGGTCGGTTGGGGATCGAGCTCCACCACACACCGGTAAAGGGTCTGGCCGGAATCCCGGTACTTGCGTTCGAATGGGGTCAGCGGCGACGGCGCCTCGAAGGACTCCCACGGCAGCTGGCGGCCGATCAGCAGCCCCAGCGCAATGGCGAATTCTTCCACATAAATGTTCCAGTTGCTGCGGCACTCCAGGCGTCCGCCGAGGCGTGGCACGAAGGGGAAGACCGGATGCGCGTGCCAGCGCCGCGCCAGATGGCCGATCTTCGGCCACGGGTTCGGATAGAGGATGTAATGCCGCGCCAGGCGGATGCCGGCATCCGCCATCAGGCGCCAGTAGTCCACCAGGTCGGCGCGCACGAAGATCATGTTCTTCGGCAGCAGCGCGTCCGGGTAGGGCTTCTTGCGGCTCAGGCGGTCTTCCGACTGGTCCACGCCGATCACCCAGTGGTCGGGAAAGGCCCGCGCCAGCTGGATGGTGCTGTGGCCCACGCCGCAGCCGGAGTCGAGGATCAGCGGCGCCTGGCCGTCCCAGCCGGCCAGGCTGGCCTCGAAGGCCGCCTTGTTGTGGTCGAGGACGGGTTTGCGGAACTCGCAGCTGGCGTGCTTGGCCACCCGCTCGACGAGGTGTTCATGGACGCCCTGCTGGGCGCTCTCGGGAATCTTTGAATTGGCGTACATCGGTTTGGGTCAGGCGGCGGCCTGCAGCAGCGGCACGCCATGGCGTCGCAGGACATGATCGATGGCCCGGCACTCGGGCTGGGCGCGCAGGTCCTGGTAGAGAAGTTCGGCGGCGGGAAAATTGCGCCGCAGCATGTTGATCCATTGTTTCAGGCGGCCCGGCGCGTGGCGCGGCTCGACCTTCAACTGCACGCGTTCCCAGAAGTCGCCGATGAGGTGCAGCAGCTCGCTCCACTCCGCATCCCGGTCGGCCGGCACCTCGGCACCGGCGGCGATGCGCCGCGCCAGGAAGGGGTCGGACACCGCGCCGCGGCCGAGCATCACGTCCTCGGCACCGCTCACCGCGCAGCAGCGCCGCCAGTCGTCCTCGCTCCACACCTCGCCGTTGGCCACCACCGGCAGCTTCACCACGTCGCGGATGCGGGCGATCCACTCCCAGTGGGCCGGCGGACGGTAACCGTCGCGCTTGGTACGGGCGTGTACCACCAGGCCCTCAGCACCGCCAGCCTCCAGCGCCCGCGCACAGTCCAGCGCCAGGGAGGTGTCCTCCACGCCAAGACGCATCTTGGCGGTGAAGGGAATGTGCCGCGGCACCGCTTTACGCACCGCACTAGCGATGCGGTACAGACATTCGGGATCGGCCAGTAGCATGGCGCCGCCGCCGTGGGAATTGACGGTCTTGGCCGGGCAGCCGAAATTGAGATCGACGCCCGGCGGCGACAGTTCGCACAGACGCTCGGCGTTCTCGGCCAACGCAGCTGGATCGCTGCCGAGCAACTGGACCACCACCGGCGTGCCGCCGGACGTGCGCCCGCCATTGTCGATCTCGGGGCTGATGCGGCGATAGGTACGATGGGGCAGCAGGCTGCCGGAGACGCGGACGAACTCCGTCACCGCGCCGTCGTAGCCACCCACCTTGGTCAGCACGTCGCGCAGCAGGTAATCGGCCAGCCCCTCCATGGGCGCAAGCAACAGTCTTCCCATCTATTTCACACACACCGCTCACGGTCGAAGGGCGCGATTCTACGGCGAATCGGCGAGCCGATCCCAGGTTTTTCAAGCCCTTGGCGGAGAAGAAAGGCCGCCGCCCGGTCAGTGGCCGGCGCCCTGCTCCTCCACCGCTGCTGCGGTCTGCCCCTGCGCAAGATTCTGCTGCCGTGCCGCATGCAGGTTGTGCAGCGTGATCTTGCGCACCTCGGCCTTGCTGGCCTCGATGTGGGAGCGCAGCAGGATGCTCGCCTGGGCCGCCTTGCGCTGGATCAGCAGGCGCAGCAACTGGGCGTGCTCGTCGTAGGTCGCCTGGATGCGCGCCGGATTGGTGAAGTCCAGGCGGCGCACGATGCGGATCTTCTCGGTGACGTCCTGATGCACGGCGGCCATTTCCCGGTTGCCGGTGGCCAGCACCAGGCCCTGGTGGAAGGCTTCGTCCAGCGCAGCGACGCGGTTGCCGTCGGTGAAACGTTCCGCGGGATCGACCAGCCACACCTCGGTCAGCGCCGACAGGTCCACGGTCTGTGGCGCTTCGCAGATGCGGCTCACCGCCGCGTCCTCGAGCACGACGCGCAGGTCGTAGAGCTGGTCCAGGCGCTCGAAGTCGATGCTTCGGACGGACCAGCCGCTGCGGAAATAGACCTGCAGGAAGCCCTCCCGCTCCAGCCGGTACAACGCGCCGCGCACCGGCGTACGCGACACTCCGTAGCGCTCGGCCACCTGGGTCTCTGTGAAGCGGTCCCCTGGCAACAGGTGGAAGGAGAAGATCTCGTCCTTCAGCTGCTGGTAGATCCGGTTGGCGAGGGCGTTTTCCTTGGGTCGGCTGGTGTTGCCCATGGGCTCAGGTCAGCATGCTCACGTGGGCCGAGACGACCCGCCAGCCTTCCGGGAAGCGCACCCAGGTCTGGCTCTGGCGGCCGACCGGATCGCCGTCCCGCAGGAATTCCACGTCGGCGGTAGCGAAGTTCTCGTCGAAGGTGGTGATCACCAGGTTGCGGAGTTGTCGCGGCATGTTGAGAGGGGGAACGAACTGCTCCCGGTACTTGCGGATGGCATCGGCGCCGTAGTGGATCTCGGCGATGCCGAAGCGCACGGTGAGCGGATTGTCCCAGAAAAGCGCGTTGAGCACCGCCACGTCGTTGGCGATCAGCGCGACTTCGTAGCGCTCGAACACAGCGCCCAGTTCGGCGACAACATGGGGAAGGTTGATGGCGGGCGCGCTCATGGATCCACTTTCACAGGTTCGAGGGCGACCGTCAGCGCGGCCAGCGGCGCGCTCCAGCCGACGATGCCGCCTTGGGCGACAATCATGTCGATGGCGGCGGCCTTGAAGGCCGGAAAATAGCTTTCGGTCGCGTCCTCGACCAGCAGGCAGTCGTAACCCCGGTCGTTGGCCTCGCGCATGGTGGTCTGCACGCAGACCTCGGTGGTCACGCCCGCGAACAGCAGATGGGTGATCCCTTTCAGCCGGAGAATCTCACCCAAGGCGGTAGCGTAGAAGGCCCCTTTCCCCGGCTTGTCGATGACGATCTCGCCAGGCAACGGCGCCACGGCCGGCAGAATGTCGTTGCCCGGCTCACCGGTTACCAGGATGCGCCCCATCGGCCCCGCATCGCCGATGCGCAGCGCCGCGTCGCCCCGCCCCCGCTTGGCCGGCGGACAGTCCGACAAGTCGGGCCGGTGGGCTTCGCGGGTATGGATCACCGTGATGCCGTGGCGCCGACAGGCGTCGAGCAACGCAGCCACCGTCGGCACGATCGCGGCCAGCAGCGACACATCGTTGCCAAGGCTCTCGCCGAAGCCGCCGGGTTCGATGAAGTCCCGCTGCATGTCGATGACGATCAGCGCGGTGTTTGTCGGCGCGAAGCTGAAGCCGTAGGGGCGTGCGTCGATGTGGATCATGGCGCTCATCTCCTCAGTGGCCCCCCGCCCCATGCCCGGCCATGCAGCGGCCGATCTCCGCCACATCCACGTAACCGGCCAGCGCCTGGTGAGCGATGCGCCCTTCCGACATCACGAGGATGCGGTCGGACAGCTCCAGCAGTTCGTCCAGGTCTTCGCTGACCAGCAGGATCGCCGCACCGTCGTTGCGGGCCTGGTCGAGCCGGCGGTGGATCGCCTCGGTGGCCGCGAAATCCAGCCCGAACACCGGGTTGGCGACGATCAGCAGGCGCACCGCGCCGGACAGCTCGCGGGCCAGCACGGCGCGCTGGACGTTGCCGCCGGACAGGTTCTCGATAGCCGCAGACGGATCCGGCGGACGCACGCCAAACGCCTCGATCCACTCCTTCGCCCGCCGCGTCAGCGCGCCGCGGCGCAGGAAGCGCAGGCTGAGCCAGCCGCCGGAGAACGGCGCGATGTCGAAGTCCCGCAGCCCCATGTTCTCGGCCACGCTCATATTGGGAACGCAGGCATTGCGCAAGGGCTCTTCGGGCAGGCTGAACACGCCATGGCGGCGCAACTCGGCCCGCGTCGCGCCGTAGGCCTCGCCGTCCACCCTCACCGCCCCGCCGCTCGCGCTGCGCTGACCGAGCAGCACCTCGACCAGTTCCTTCTGCCCGTTGCCTGCAACGCCGGCGATACCGACGATCTCGCCGGCGCGCACCACAAGGTCCAGCTCGCGCACCGCTGCCATGCCCCGGTCGTTGTCGGCGCACAGGCCGTCGACCCCCAGGCGGATGTCCCCGGCCATTCGCCCCGCGTCGGCGGCCCGCCGGCGTGGGGCAGTGGCCACCGACACCGCGCTGCCGACCATCATCTCAGCCATGTCCTGGGTGCTCAGTTCCCCGACCCTGCCGCTGCCCGCGAGCTTGCCGCGCCGCAGCACCGTGACGCTGTCGCCGTAGGCGCTCACCTCGCGGAACTTGTGGGTGATCATCATCACCGTCAGGCGGCCATCCCGCGTCATGCCATGCAGCAGGCCGAGCACCTCGTCGGCTTCGGTGGGGGTCAGCACCGAGGTCGGTTCGTCGAGGATCAGCAGGCGCTGGCCCAGGTAGAGCTGCTTGAGGATCTCCAGCTTCTGCTTCTCGCCGGCAGCCAGGTCGGCCACCCGCGCGTTCAGGTCGAGGCGGAACGGCGTGCTCGCCAGGAAGGTCGCCAGCGCCGCCTTCTCCCGCCGCCAGTCGATGCGCAGCGGCAGGTCGCCGCGGGCCAGCAGCAGGTTCTCGGCCACCGTCATGCCCGGCGCCAACGTGAAGTGCTGGTAGACCATGCCGATGCGCAGGCGCTGGGCGTCCCGTGGACTGCGGATGGCCTGCTCGCGCCCATCCACCATGAAGCTGCCCTCCTCCGGGGGGTGATAGCCGACCAGGCACTTCACCAGCGTGCTCTTGCCGGCACCGTTCTCGCCGAGCAGGCAGTGGAAGCTGCCTGCCTCGACCTTCATGGAGACATCGTCGAGGGCTGTCAGCGCGCCGAAGCGCTTGGTGACCCGGTAGGCCTCGACGGCCGCGCCGCGGTCCTGCACGTCGGCCGCCAGCAGGGTATGGGTAAGCGCGTCCATGGCCTACTCCAGCGCCGCCAGCAAGGTGCTGGAATCCGAAACCGCGCCGAACACCCCGCCCTGCATCTTGATCATCTTCAGCGCCGCCAGGTGGTTGCCGTGGTCGGTGGCGCCACAGCAGTCCGCCAGCAGCAAGCACTCGAAGCCCATGTCGTTGGCGTCGCGCATGGTGGTGTGCACACACACGTCGGTGGTGATGCCGCTCAGGATGATGTTGCGGATGCCGCGGGTGCGCAGAACCAGCTCCAGGTCGGTGGCGTAGAACGAGCCCTTGCCCGGCTTGTCGATGACCACCTCGCCGGGCAGCGGTGCCAGCTCGGGGATGATCTCCCAGCCCGGCTCCCCGCGTACCAGGATGCGCCCGCAGGGCCCGGCGTCGCCGATGCCGGCGCCGATGCGCTGGGAGCGCCAGCGCTTGTTGGGCGGCAGGTCGGCCAGATCCGGGCGGTGCCCCTCGCGGGTGTGGATGATGAAGAAGCCCAGGCTGCGCAGACGCGCCAGCACCGCCTTGATCGGTTCGATCGGCGCGCGGGTCAGGGACAGGTCGTAGCCCATCTTGTCCACATAGCCGCCGACGCCGCAGAAGTCGGTCTGCATGTCGATGATGATCAGCGCGGTATTGGCCGGCGTCAGGTCGCCGTTCCAGGGCCAGGGATAGGGATCGGCTTCGAGGTGGAAAGATGTCATGCGGGAAGCTCCTGCCAGGGTTGTCGTGGATTCAGCGCTGGGTGAAGGACAGCTCGCCGGGCGCGCCGGCCAGGGTCTGCCCCGGCGTCCAGCTGGCCGCCATCAGGGCCAGGGTCAGCACATAGGGCGCCGCGTTGAAGAGGTAGTAGCCGGCCGTGATGCCCTGCGACTGCAGCGCCGGGCCAAGGGCGCCCGCGGCCCCGAACAGCAGCGCCGCCAGCGCGCAGCGCAAGGGGCTCCAGCGGGCGAAGATGACCAGCGCCACCGCCATCAGCCCCTGCCCGCTGGACAGCCCCTCGTTCCAGCTACCCGGGTAATACAGGGACAGGAAGGCGCCGCCGACCCCGGCGAGAAAGCCGCCGGCAGCCGTCGCCCCGATACGGATCGGAACCACCGGATAGCCCAGCGCCCGCGCCGCCGCCGCGTTGTCGCCGACCAGGCGCAGGGCCAGCCCCCAGCGGCTGGACCGGAAGCCCCAGTGCAGCAGCCCTGCCAGCGCCAGCCCGAGGGGCAGCAGCACGTTGATGCGCAGCGCCGAGCGCAGCTGCTCGCTGTCGCTCCACGCCCCCAGCTCCACGGACGGGAGCATCGGCGCCTGGGGCTGGATCAATGGCTTGCCGAGGAAGAAGGCCAGCCCGGTGCCGAACAGCATCAGCGCGATGCCCACGGCGATGTCGTTCACCTTTGGCAGGGAGCACAGCGCACCGTGCAGCAGGCCCATCAGCACCCCGCACAGCCCGGCGGCCAGCACACCCAACCACGGCGAGCCGGTGAGCAGTGCGATGCCGTAGCCGCCCATCGCCCCCAGCACCAGCGTGCCTTCCAGGCCCAGGTTGATGCGGCCGGATTTTTCGGTGATGCACTCCCCGAGGCTGACGAACAGGAAGGGGGTGCTGACCCGTAAGGCGCCGCCGAGCAGGGCCAGCGCGAGACTGCCAAAGGCCAGGCCGTCAGTGGTTTCAGACACGGCGGGTTCCTTTCCGATTGAGGGTTTCGAAAGCCAGCAAAGCCACGAACAACGTGCCCTGCAACACCAGTACGGCGGCGTCGGGCAGGTCGAGGCGCCGCTGCAGCAGGCTGCCGGACGCACCGATGCCGCCCACCAGGATGGCCCCGGCGACAATACCCAGCGGGTTGTGGCGGGCGGCGAAGGACACCAGAATGCCGGCGTAGCCGTAACCCGCCAGCAGCGAGGCATTGGCGCTGCCGTGCACCGCCGCCACCTCCAGCATGCCCGCCACACCGGCCGCGCCGCCGCCGAGGAAGCAGGCCGCGATCAGCAGCGTGCCGACCGGCAGACCGGCCATCAGCGCCGCCCGAGCATTGCCGCCGACGACGCCGACCGAGAAGCCGAACACCGTACGCCGCAGCAGGAACCACGCCGCCGCGCAGGCCAGCGCGCCCCAAACGAGGCCCCAATGCACCTCCAGGCCCGGTAGCTGACCGATCAGCACCGCGTCGGGCAGCGGCGGCGTCGAAGGCTTGTTGAGGCTGGCCGGATCACGCAAGACGCCTTCGACCAGGAAATTGAACAGCGCGATGCCGATGTAGGAGAGCAGCAGGCTGGAGATGGTCTCGTTGATACCGCGCACGTGGCGCAGCCAGGCCGACGCGGCGATCCACGCCCCGCCGGCCACGAAGCCCGCCAGCGCCATCAGCAGCTGCACCGGCAGGGCCGGCCAGCCGGCGGTCAGGGACGGCACCATCGCCGCCGCCAGCGCGCCCAGCGCCAACGCCCCTTCCCCACCGATGATCACCAGCCCGGCGCGGGCCGGCAGGGCCACACAGAGCGCGGTGAGCATCAGCGGCGCTGCCCGCGCCAGGGTGTTCTGCCACGCAAAGGCGGAACCGAAGGCGCCCTCCACCACCAGCCCCAGTGCCTCAGGCGCCTCGAAGCCCTGGGCCGCCAGGAAGGCCGCGAACAGCAGTGCGGCGGCCAGCGCCGCGGCGGTAAAGGGCGCCAGCGGCGCGACGGCGCGCATGGCGCGGTTCATGGCGGCGTCCATGGCTCAAACCTGCCCGATCACACCGTCGACCAGATAGTTCATGCTCTCCAGCAAGGGATCCTGCTGGCCGAGCACCTTGCCGGCGGGGATCACCGTCTTGCCGGTGTTGTCGAGCAACGGCCCCTTGAAGATCGGGAAATCGCCCTTCAACATCGCCGCCTTGACCGCCTCGGACTTTTTCTTGGCGTCTGCCGACACCGCCGGCCCGAAGGACGACGGCTTGACGAAGCCGTCCTTAAGCCCGCCGCGCAGGAAATTGATCATCGGTTTGCCGTCGAGGGTCGCCTTGACGATCTGGGTGTAGGGCGTCTGCCAGTCCCACTCCGCGCCGGTCAGGTAGCCCTTCGGCGCCAGCTTGGCCTGGCTGGCGTGGTAACCGCAGCTGTACACGCCGCGGCGCTCGGCGGTCTCGACGATGACCTTGGGGCTGTCCACGTGACAGGTCAGCACGTCCACGCCCTGGTCGATGAGGCTGTTGGCCGCCTCGGCCTCCTTGACCGGCAGCGACCAGTCGCCGGTGAAGATCACCTTCACCGTCGCCTTCGGGTCCACCGAGCGCGCACCGAGCAGGAAGGCGTTGATGTTGCGCAACACCTGCGGAATCGGCTTTGCGGCGATGAAGCCGAGCTTCTTGCTCTTGCTCGCCGAGGCCGCCGCGATGCCGTCCAGGTACTGGCATTCGTCGATGTAGCCGAAGAAGCTGCCCACGTTCTTCGGGTGCTTGCCCGCCGTCCACAGGCCGCCGCAGTGGGCGAAGCGCACGTTCGGATATTTCTCGGCCATCTTCAGCACGTGGGGGTCGAAGTAGCCGAAGGAGGTGGCGAAGATCAAGGTGGCCTTGTCCTGGTTGATCATGGCCTCCATGGTTTTCTGCACGGCCACCGTCTCCGGCACCTTCTCTTCCTCCACCACCTTCACGCCGGGCATCTTCTTCAGCACCGCCACCGCCTGGGCCTGGGCCTGGTTGTAGCCGAAGTCATCCCGCGGGCCGACGTAGATCACGCCGACCACCAGCTTGTCGGCCGCGCCGGCCAGGCCGATGCCAAAGGGCAAGGCACTGGCCGCGGCACCGGTGCCGAGGATGCGGAGGATGTCGCGACGGCCGGCGGAGAAACGGGTTTGAGCCATGGTTGTTCTCTCTTTCGTTGGGGGTTCAGGACAAGGTCGGGTCGGAAAGCGGCGCCGCCGCGCGCTGATGCGCGCGCCAGCCACCGCTGGCGGAAATATCCTGGGCGCCGGCCAGGGCGGCACCCTCGCAGATGAAGCCCTTCACCTGCCGGCCGTCGGCGAGGATCAGCGTGCCGATGCCCAGCGGCGGCGGAATCTCGGCGACGAAGCTGCCGAACAGGCGCAGCGGCATCTCCCACACTTCCACCTCGATGGCGTACCCCTCGCCGCTCACCCGTTCGAGCCCGGGCTTGGGCGGCACGGTGCCGGGCAAGGCGTGCAGGCGGTAGAGCGGCGCGGTGCGCGTGGTCTCCACCAGCCGGGCGGCCCGTTCGAGGAGCTGCCAGTTGAGCGGCAGACCGCTCAGGTGGGCGCCGACCACGGCGACCTGCACGGTGGCCTCCCGCAGCGGCAGGGCCGGCAAGGGCTGCTCCTTGCGCGGCGGCGCCGCTTCGGTCAGGCCCAGTCGCCGATGCAGCACGCTTTCCCAACGGCGCCCGGTTTCTGCCAGCAAATGATCGGCGCCGGACGGGCCTATCAGGGTGACGCCCGCCGGCAGGCCATCACTGCGGAACGGGCCCGGCAAGGCCAACGCCGACAGGCCGAGGAGATTGACGAAATTGGTGTAGCGCCCCAGCCAGGCGTTGCGCTCGATGGGCTGCTGGTCGATCTCCCGCCGCGTGTAGTGGGTCGGCGTGGTCGGCACCAGCAGCACGTCCACCTGCTCGAAGACCTGATGGCAGGCCGGCGCCAGCGCTTCCAGCCGATAGCGACCGCGGAAAGCATCGGCGGCGGACTGGGTATCGGCGCGGCCGATGATCGACGCCACGATCGGGTCAAGGCTCGCATGTGGTGTGTCGAGAAAATCGCCCAGCGCAGCCCGTCGCTCGGCCACCCACGGCCCGTCGTAGAGCAGCGCCGCCACTGCGTGGAAAGGTTCCAGATCCACATCCACAAGGCTCACGCCGGGCAGGCCCTGCACCGCAGCAAGGGCCGCCTCGAAGGCCTTCCGGGCCTGCGCGTCGAGTTCCCCCTGCAGCCCGATTGGCACGCCAACCGCGATGCCGCAGGGCTTGAGCCCATGGGCGGGAACCGCCCCGTCCGCGGTGACCGCCAACACCTGCCAGGCATCCGCGACGGTGTGAGCGAAGATCGACACACAGTCCAGGCTGCGACAGGCCGGCACCACGCCGCCGGTACCGATCAGCCCCGGCGTCGGCTTGAGTCCGACCAGATTGCAGAAGCCCGCCGGCACCCGGCCCGACCCGGCCGTGTCCGTGCCGAGCGCGAAAGCCACGTGCCCGAGCGCAGTCGCCGCCGCCGAACCGGAGCTCGAACCGCCGGAGATGTAGTCCGGGTGGAATGGATTGCACACTGCACCGTAGGGCGAGCGGGTGCCGACCAGGCCGGTGGCGAACTGGTCGAGGTTGGTCTTGCCCAGCGCGATGGCACCAGCCTCCTCCAGGCGCCGCACCGCGTCAGCCGAGCGCTCGGCCAGGTAAGCGAATTCGCGGCAGGCGGCGGTCGTCCTGAAGCCCGCCACGTCGATGTTGTCCTTCACCGCGAAGGGCACGCCGAGCAGCGGCCGGCGGGCCAGGGCGGCCACCGGGTCGGCCAGCAGGCTGGCATCCATATCCGCCAACCGCTCGCGCAGATCGGCGTGGGACGCCACGCTGATCCACACGGCCGGATCGTCGGCGGCGGCGATCCGTGCCAGCAGCGCACGAACCAGGCCGCCTGGAAGGAAACGCCCGCTCCGGTAGCCTTCGAGCAGGGAATCGATCGTCAATACACGTGGCAGGCTTGCATTCACGATAAGCACCCAAACTTGGATACAAGACAGAATCCAAGTTAGCAGCATGTATGCCAGTTAAATCACGGATCGCCTCCCCATAAAAAACATGAACTTACGAGCATGCGTGAAACGACATCTCATGCGGCAGCGCACCATCAACGGGAAATTCCCGGAGCGAGGCACGTTCCCGGTGCATTTCGGCAAACCGCCGGCCGCCGCAGTGCGCCGGACAGGCGTAACATTCGGCCCCCTGAATCCACCTGCCGCCACAGGAGCTCCCCATGCGCCGCCTGACCGCCACCAGCAGCCGTCGCGACCTCCTTGTCCTCGCCTTGCCGGCCGTCGCACTGGTCATCGCCGCCTTCGTACTGGCCTGGCAGTTCGTGCGGCCCGCGCCACCGAAGAAGATCGTCATCAGCACCGGCGCCGCTGGGGGCGCCTACCAGTTCTTCGGTGAACGCTACAAGGCCAAGCTGGCCCAGGAAGGCATCGAGGTGGAGCTGCGGCCGTCCACCGGCGCCGTCGAGAACCTGATGCGCCTGAAGACCGACGACAGCGTAGACGCGGGCTTCGTGCAGGGCGGCATCGCCAATGAACCGGAATCAGAGGATCTGGCGACTCTCGGCAGCATGTACCTGGAGCCGGTGTGGGTGTTCTACCGGGGCAGGGACGACTACGAGCGACTGACTCAACTGAAGGGCAAGAAGATCGCCGTCGGCGTGCAGGGCAGCGGCGCCCAGCTCTTCGCGCTGCAACTACTGTCCGCCAACGGCTTCGCCACCCACGACCCGACGCTGGTGGCCATTGGCGGCATGGAGGCGGTGGACGCCCTCAAGCGCGGCGACGTGGATGCTTTTTTCGTGGTCGGCGCGCCGCAGGCGCCGGTGGTGGAGGCCTTGCTCCACACGGAGGGCATCAAACTGCTCGATTTCGTCCAGGCGGAAGGCTACGTGCGTCACTTCCCGCACCTGCTGACGGTGACGCTGCCCCGCGGCGCCATCGACATTGCCAGCGACCGGCCGGCCAGGGACATCCACCTGCTCGCCGCCACCGCCAATCTGGTGGTCAAGGCCGACATCCATCCGGCCATCGTCACCCTGCTCCTCAAGCACGCCCGCGAGATCCACAGCGCGTCGGGCCTGCTGCAGGCGGCCGGCGCCTTCCCGGCGCCGCAGGATCACGCGCTGCCGCTGCACCCGTCGGCACGCCGTTTCTACGAGAGCGGCCCGCCCTTCCTGCAGCGCTACCTGCCGTTCTGGCTGGCGGTGCTGATCGACCGCCTGACCGTCATGCTGCTGCCGCTGGTGGCGGTGGTGATTCCCCTCTCCAAGGTGCTGCCGGGCATCTACAACTGGCGCATCCGCTCCCGCATCTACCGCTGGTACGGCGAGCTGAAATACCTGGAGAACGAACTCGACCAGGCCCCCACCGCTACCCACAACGCGGACGCCATCGACGCCTTCATCCTGCGTGTCGACCGAATCGAGCAGCACGCGCTGCACCGCAAACTGCCCCTCGCCTTCAGCACCGAGCTGTACACCCTGCGCGAACACATCGCGCTGGTGCGTGGCCGTCTGCAACGCCTTGCGGAAACTGCCACAGGCTCGGGAAAGTCCAATTGATAAACTCGTCGTGCAGGCGGCCATCCGACCGCCGACACGACGCATATGAGCCACACCATGAGTCCCCATCTCGATCTCACCGCCCCCTACGCCCCGCTGGTCCACCGCATCGAAAAGGAAGCCACCGTCGAGAACGGCCAGATCCTGCGCATCGACCACTTCCTGAACCACCGCATCGAGCCGGCCTTCATCTTCGAACTGGCCCATGAACTGGCGCGGCGCCTGTCCTTCTTCCAGCCCAATGTGATCCTCACCGCCGAGGCGAGCGGCATTGCGCCGGCGCTGATCGTCGCCCAGACCCTCAGCGTGCCGCTGGTGTACGCCAAGAAGTATTCGCCGCAGGTGGAAGCGCCGGCGATCTCGCGGATCATCCCGTCGCCGACCAAGGGCGGCCACACCCGGCTGGTGATCTCCCAGCGCTACATCAAGGCCGGCCAGCGGGTCGTCATCGTGGACGACTTCCTCGCCAACGGCCGCACGGCCACCGCGCTGATCGACATGGTGCGGGAAGCCGGCGCCGAGGTGCTGGGCGCCGGTTTCGTGGTGGAGAAGCGCTTCAAGCAGGGCCGCGAGCATATCGAGGCGCTGGGCGTGCCGGTGTCGACGCTGGCCCAGGTGGAGCGCCTGGAGCACGGTCACGCCGTCCTGACGCAACCGGCAGAGTAAGTCCCGTTACTTGGACAGCGGATAGAACAGCTGCTCGTTGCCGATGCGATAGGCCGAGATCGCCCGCCGGCCGTCCGCCGACGTGAGCCAGGCGATGAACTTCTCGCCAGCTGCCTTCCTGACGTGCGGATGTCTGACGGGGTTCACCAGCATCACGCCATAGGGGTTGTAGAGCTTGGGATCACCCGCATACAGGATGATCAGGTCCTGGCGGTTCTTGAAGCTGGCCCAGGTGCCCCGGTCGGCCAGCGTGTAGGCGCCCATGCCGGCCGCCATGTTCAGCGTCGGCCCCATGCCGGAGCCAGCCTCCTTGTACCAGCCCTGCCCCTTCGGGTCGACGCCCGCCGACTGCCAGAAGCGCAGTTCGGCAGAATGGGTGCCGCTGCGGTCGCCGCGGGACACCCACAGACTGCCCTTGCGGGCAATGCGCGCGAAGGCGTCCGTCGCATCCTTCGCCCCCTTCACGCCCGCCGCGTCGGCTGCAGGGCCGACCAGCACGAAGTCGTTGTACATCACGTCCTTGCGCTCGACACCGTAGCCGTCGGCGACGAACCTGTCCTCGGCGGGCCGGTCGTGCACCAGCACCACGTCGGCGTCGCCGCGCCGCCCCACGTCCAGCGCCTGGCCGGTGCCGAGGGCCACGACCTTCACGGCAATGCCGCTTTCCTTCTCGAAGATCGGCAGGATGAAATTGAACAGCCCCGATTGCTCGGTGGATGTGGTGGACGCCACCACGATGGTTTCGCCGGCCTGCGCCGCCGAAACCAGCGCCGCCAGGCCCAGCACAGCAGATCTGAGGAACTTCAAAACGCCATACGCCATGGTAGTTCTCCCTGGATGTAGAGCCGCGCGGCCTGGGAGGCCGGGCGGGCGAAGAAACGCTGGACCGGCGCGTGCTCGCAGACACGGCCGGCGTCCATGAACACCACGTCGTCGGCAAGCCGGGTGGCCTGGCCGAGGTTGTGGGTGGTCATCAGGATGCGCGTGCCCTCGGTACGGATCTCCCGCACGATGCGCTCGATGGCCTCCACCGAGGACGGATCGAGGCTGGCGGTCGGCTCGTCGAGGAGCAGCAGGCGCGGCCGCGTCACCCAGGCCCGCGCCAGTGCCAGGCGCTGACGCTCTCCGCCGGACAAGCCACGGGCGCCGTCGTCGGCGCGATGAGCGAGACCGACCCGTTCGAGCACCGCACGGGCCCGTTGCCGCCGCTCCGCCGCCGGCACACGCTGCGGGCGCAGCGCCAGCTCCACGTTGCCGAGCACCGAATCGCGCAGCATCTTCGGTTGCTGGAAAACCATCGCCACGCCGAACTCGGGACGGGCCCCTGCACCCCACTCGCCCCATTCAATTTCGCCACTGTCCGCTTCGAGCAGCCCGCACAGGGTGCGCAGCAGCACGCTCTTGCCCGCCCCGTTGGGGCCGAGCAGGATCGTGATGCCCTCGCCGCCCAGCTCCAGGCTGAGCCCGTCGAGCACCGCCCGGCCACCGGCCTGCCAGCGCAACTCGTGGATGCGCAGTGGAAACAGGGATGGCGCCACAGTCATCTCGTCCGCCCTCATGCGTAACGCCTCAGCGCCCATTGCCGCAGCCCGTGGGCGAGACCGTTGAGCAACAGGATCACCGACAGCAGCACCAGGCCCAGCGCGATGGCCAGTGGCAGGTCGCCCTTGCTGGTCTCCAGCGCAATCGCGGTGGTCATCGTGCGGGTGGAGCGGTCGATGTTGCCGCCGACGATCATCACCGCGCCCACCTCGGACATCGCCCGACCCAGCCCGGCTAGCACCGCCACCAGCAGGGAATGGCGGCAGTCGTGGAGCAGCACGCGCACGCTGTCGAACCAGCCGAAACGCATCGCCGTCAGCTCCTCCTCGTATTCCCGCCAGGCGTCCTCGACGACCTGGCGGGCGATGGCCGCCATCAGCGGCACCACGAGCAGGCTCTGGGCGACGACCATCGCCGTCGGCGAATACAGCAGCCCCAGTTCGCCCAGCGGCCCGGAGCGCGACAGCGCCAGATAGACCACCACGCCCACCACCACCGACGGCAGGCCCATGCAGCCGTTGAGGATCACCACCAGCGCCGTCCGGCCGGGAAAGCGCCCGACACCCAGGCAGGCACCCAGCGGCAGCCCGAACAGCATGCCGAACAATACCGCCAGCCCGCTGACCCGCAGGGACAGCAGCACGATCCCGGCAACCCGCTGGTCGAAACCGGCAAGCAAGGCGAAGGCATCGGCAAAGGCCTGCGTGAGTCCGTTCATGCGCAGAAAGATACCGGCTCAGCCGCCGCCGCGCTGCATCGCGAGATCGATGCGGGCGAGCAGCGCCGCGCGCGCGGCGGGGTCGCCCGCCGTGAAGCGCAGGCGCGCATGCAGCACTGGCAGGCGGAACAGGCCGATGCAGCGCTCCGGCATCTCGCTGAGTTCCACCTCCAGCACCGCGCGGCCGTCGTCGGCCCGCAGCCGGCCCGGCTCCGGCGCACTGACACCGTCCGGCAACGCCAGCCGAAGGCCCCGTTCAAACTCCGCCGGCGTCGCGCCGACCTCCCGCACGAAGCCCTCCGGCGCGCACACATCCTCCCCCCGCAGCAAGCATCAGCCTCCGGCAATCGGCGGCCAGACGGCGAGTTCGTCGCCCTCCTGCAGCGCGTGTTCGGGGCGCCCGGCGGGCGCGATGTAATGGCCGTTCACCAGCACCAGATGCGCGCTCTTCTCAGGCAGTTGATAACGCGCGATCAGGTCGCCGACCGTCGTGCCGGACGGCACGTCGAGCTCGATGCGGTTGCCGCGTCGCTCGGCCGGCAGGTAGTCGGACAGCGACGCGAACAGCTTGAAGACGACTCTCATGCGAAGGCGGCCACCGGGTGATGTCGGGCCACCGAGTCCGGCTGGGTTGCCGCCAGGTAGGCCTCGAAGAAGCGTTGCGGCGCGTGCAGCAGCACGTCCTTCCACGGGCCTAGCTTGAGCTTGCCCTGGATCAGCCCCCGCAGCGCACCCACGTGCTGGGTCATGCCGATGGAAGTGGCGCCAATCAGCACGTCGTCCTTGAATTGCAGGCTGAGGTAGCGGTATGCCGCCTCGTCCACATGCTCGACGCCCTGCCCGTCCGGCTCGCCCCACCATTGCCCGAAGGACGTGGAGATCAGCCCCAGGGTGTCGAGCACGTTGATCGCCAGCACGCCCGGCATGCGCGCATTGCCGCCGGCCATGTTGACCGCCGCCACCCGGGCCTGGTCGGCCGCATTGGGCTGGATAGCCGACACCAGGTGGGCACCGGTGAACAGGTCCGGCGCCTCGGCCACGTCGCCGGCAGCGAAGATGCCCGGCACCGAGGTCTCCATGCGCGCATCCACCAGCACGCCCTTGGCCACATGCACCGGCGTCGTGTCGAGGAAGGCGATGTTGGGCGCCACGCCGGCCGCCACGATCAGCAAGTCGCAGGGCAGCAGGTCGCCGGTGGACAGCTTGACCGTCAGCGGCGCACCGCCGGCATCGCCACGCTCGATGCGCTCAACCCCCGCCGACGTGACGACGCGGATACCCTTCTCCTGCACCCAGCGCTTGATCATGCCGCCGGCTTTGGGCGTCATCATGCGCGGCACCATGCGGTCGCCCATCTCGACGACGGTCAGCTCCACGCCGCGCTTGGCCAGCGCCTCCATGATGATGCAGCCGATGAAACCGGCACCGAGCTGGATCACCCGCGCGCCGGGCTTGGCATGGGCGGCGATGGCCCGCGCGTCGGCCAGCGTCCAGCAGGTCTGCACCTCCGGCAAATCCACGCCGGGAATCGGCGGGCGCACCGGGTGGGAGCCGGTCGCCACCAGCAGGCGGTCGTAGCTCTCGAAGTGCCCGTCGGCGAACAGCACCCGCTGCTGCGCGGTATCCAGCGCCACCGCCCGCGCGTTCAGCTGGCGCACGCCGAGCTTGTCGAAGTGGTCCGGCGTCTTGCGCAGCCAGGTGCCGGATTCGTCGATGTTGCCTTCCAGCAGATAGGGAATCGCCATCCGCGAATAGGACGGCTCGCTCTCGCTGCCGACCATCACGATCTCGTCGCGCGGCGCGGCGCGGCGCAGGGTTTCAACGGCCACCACGCCCGCCGGCCCGTTGCCCAGGATCAGGTGTTTCATCGGGAAGTCCTCGGATCAGGATCGCGCCGACGCGTGCCGCGAGGCGGCGTCGGTGCGGGAAACAGGAAGGGACAGAAAGATGGCGGGACGCCTGCCCCGCCATCCCGCTCGTCAGAGCCCCAGGCGCTCCAGGGTTTCGGCGGTCGGCACCCCGTCCGGCGTCCACCCGCGCAGCTTGTAGTACTCCGGCAGCATCGTCGCGAGGCCGTTCACCAGGCCCTTGGCCGGCCCGGTCTTGGCCGGTTCGGTGGTCAGGCGCGGCGGCAGGTTGTCGTCCTTGCTGGTCAGGCCCGCCGCGTTGTTGAAGAGGCGCTCCATATTCCAGATCCGCTCGCCCATCGCGTTGAGCTTTTCCATCGACCAGTCGCCTTCGCAGGCCGCTTCGATCTGCGGCTGCACGTCGGCCACCGTCCACGCGAAGGACGTGAACACGCAGATCCCTGCCGCATCGAAGACCGCCGTCGCGTCCTGGAAGGCCTTCACCAGCTCCGGCTTGCCGTCGGTGGTGAGCGGATCGGTCTTGACCGGGATACCCAGCACTTCCGACGCCACCGTGTAGCCGCGCAAATGGCAGGCGCCCCGGTTGGACGTGGCGTAGGCCAGGCCCATGCCCTGGATGCCGCAGGCGTCGTAGGCCGGGAATTCCTGGCCCTTGACGGTCATCGACAGTTCCGGATGGCCGTACTTCGCGCACAGGCGCCGGGAGCCCTGGCCGATTTCCTTGCCGAAACCCTCGCCGCGGGCGGTCATCTCGGCCAGGCGGGCCAGTGCCTCGGCGGAGCCGAAAGGCGCCTCGGTGCAGAGCTGCTCCTTGGTCAGCACGCCCATCTCGTAGAGCTCCATCACCGCGCCGATGGTGGCGCCGAAGGAGATCGGGTCCATGCCCTGCTCGTTGCACAGCAGGTTGGCGTACTGCAGCGCCTCCAGGTCGCCGACGCCGTTGGCGGCGCCGAGCGCCCAGGCCGCTTCGTACTCCAGGCCACCGGAAGCCCCCCAATACTTGGGATTGTTCACCACCGTGAAGTGGCCCTTGTCGATCTCGGCAATGCGCCCGCAGGCGATGGTGCAGCCGAAGCAGGCGGCATTGGTGACCAGCTGCGGCTTGCCGTCGGTAGGCCGCTTCTCGTGCATGGCCTCGGCGGAGATCTTGCCCGCGTCCTCGAACTGCACGTCCTTGTGGTTGCGGGTCGGCAGCGCGCCGATTTCGTTGATGACGTTCATCAGCACCTGGGTGCCGTACTTGGGCAGGCCCTGGCCAGTCACCGCATTGTCGGCGAGGATCTTCTTCTTCTCGGTGGTGATCTTCATGAAGGCCTTCATGTCCTTGATGCCGGACACGCCCTTGGTGCCGCGCAGGGCCACCGCCTTCAGGTTCTTCGAGCCCATCACCGCGCCGACGCCGGAACGCCCGGCGGCCCGGTGCAGGTCATTGACGATGCAGGCGAACAACACCTGGTTCTCACCGGCCAGGCCGATCGACGACACGCGGATCAGCGGGTCCTGGTGGTGATGCTTGATCGCCTCTTCGGTCTCCCAGCAGCTCTTGCCCCACAGGTCCGCAGCGTCGATCAGTTCGGCCTTGTCGTTCTCGACATACAGATACACCGGCTTCGGCGAACGGCCCTCGAAGATGATCATGTCCCAGCCGGCAAACTTCATCTCGGCGCCGAAGAAGCCGCCAGAGTTGGAGCACGCCACGGCGCCCGTCAGCGGCCCCTTGGTGACCACCGTGTAGCGCCCGCCGGTGGAGGCCATCGTGCCGGTCAACGGCCCGGTGGACATGATCATCTTGTTGTCCGGCGACAACGGATCGACCTTCGGATCGATCTCCGACACCAGGTACTTGGTGGCCAAGCCACGGGAACCGAGGTATTCGTCGGCCCATTCCATGTTGAGCGGTTCTTCCTTGCAGGTGCCGGCGCTGAGGTCGACACGCAGCACTTTCCTGTTCCAGCCCATGGTCGCCTCCTTATTCCGTGACGGCCGTGTTGGCCTTGGCAGCCCACGCCCGCATGCGGTCGAGGCCGGTCCAGTCCGCGTCGATATAGGTGATCGCGCCGGTCGGGCACGCCGTCGCACAGGCCGGATCACCACCGCACAGGTCGCATTTCTGGACCTTGCCGGTGTCCTGGTTGTAATTGACAGTGCCGAAGGGGCACGCGATGGTGCACACCTTGCAGCCCACGCAGACATCGTCGAAGACCTGCTTGGCGCCCGTCGCCGCATCGACGCGGATCGCGTCCACCGGACAGGCATTGAGGCACCACGCCTCGGTGCACTGGGTACAGGTGTAAGGCACCTTGCGCCCCTCGGTCTCGAAGCTGAAGACCTTGATGCGCGACTTGGAAGGATTGATGACCCCGGTGTGCTCCACGGAACATGCCATCTCGCATTGCAGGCAGCCGGTGCACTTCTTGGGATCAATGTGCAGAGATTTCCACATCGAACGATTCCTCCTCCTGATGGATCGTGAACCGGCCGGTGCGGCCACTGCTGGGCCGAAGGTTCGCTCCGTGGAGCGCCTCGAACATCCGCCGGGCTCTATCTCCCGCCAAGGCCCACCCGAAATGGGCCAGTGTGTTTTTTGAGAATACGCCGCAGCGGCGTGAAGTCAATGCGCGGCGCGGCAAGACTGCAGCGGACGGTCGAAAGCCTGTTTCCAACAGTCGTCACCGGTCCACCGCGTTTCCCGGAAGCTGCCATCGGCGCCAACGCGGCGATATCATCCCGGGCACTGACCTCGTCGCCCGCCATGAGAAGAGATGGACCCGGAAAGCCAGGAGAAAAATGCCGAAGAATCCGGGTACGCTCGCCAGTCCCGTGTCAGGGCGATTTTGCGGGTAACCAGCGGTAACTTCCTCGAGCAGTTTGATTTCTTCCTTTTCGGCTTCTTCGCCGTCAATATTTCCCGGACCTTTTTCCCGTCAGGCAGCGAGTTCGCCTCCCTGATGCTAACTCTGAGCGTTTTCGGTGCCGGATTCCTGATGCGTCCCCTCGGGGCCGTCGTGCTGGGTGGCTATATCGATGAAGTCGGGCGGCGCCGTGGATTGATCGTGACGCTGTCCATCATGGCCTGCGGCACCGGTCTCATCGCCCTCGTGCCCTCCTACGCAAACCTTGGCGTTCTGGCCCCGATACTCGTCGTCGTCGGCCGTCTGTTGCAGGGATTTTCGGCCGGGGCGGAAATGGGCGGGGTGTCCGTCTATCTAGCGGAGATGTCTCCCCCTGGACGCCGGGGCCTGTACACGGCATGGCAATCGGCAAGCCAGCAGGTTTCTATCGTCCTTGCCGCCGCTCTCGGCTATGGGCTGCACCACTGGCTTTCCCCCCAGGAGATTGACGAATGGGGCTGGCGCATTCCCTTCTTGATCGGCTGTTCCATCATTCCCTGCATCTTCATGCTGCGAAGAAACCTGGAAGAGACAACCGCGTTTCATGCCTGCAAACACCCGCCGGATACCCGGGAGCTGTTCGCGACCCTGCGTGCCCACTGGACGACGGTGTTTTACGGAATGCTGCTGGGGGCGATGACGACGGTCACGTTCAACTTGATCACGGTCTACACCCCAACCTTCGGACGCACCGTTCTCAATCTGTCAGCCACTGACAGTCTGTTGGTCACGCTTTGCATCGGAGTCTCGAATTTTCTCTGGCTGCCGATCGGCGGTGCGCTTTCCGACCGGATCGGCCGGCAGGCGGTCCTGATGACGGTAGCCACCCTCGCGCTGGCGAGCGCCTATCCCGCGTTCGCCTGGCTGGCTGACAGCCCGAGCCTGCCCCGCCTGCTGGGCGTGCAACTTCTCTTCTCCGTCTACTACGGCCTCTATAACGGCGCCATGATCCCGGCGCTCATCGAGCTCATTCCATCCAGGATTCGGGTCACGGGGTTCTCGCTGGCCTTCAGCCTGGCCGCAGCCCTGTTCGGGGGCGTGACCCTGGCGATGTCCACCTTCCTCATCAATGAGACCGGTGACAGGGCCGCTCCGGGCTACTGGATGAGCTTCGCCGCCGGCTGCGGCCTCGTTGCCACGCTGATGCTTTACCGCAAGAAATCATCGGCACATGCCCTCACGACTTAGCGCGGGCAGCTCATAAGGCCCGGACGGCCTGTTCCAGAAGTTCAGACAGCGCCTGCGCCGCCGGCTGAAGCCTTCCGCCCTTGCGGGTGATCAGTCCCAGAGTCCGGGTGATGTCCGGATCCGTCAGGGGGATGCTCACCAGATTGGGATACACATTGTCGCCGAGCGCCAGCCCTGGCAAGACGGCCACACCGAGCCCGGCGGCCACCATGCTGATGGCGCCAGTCACATGGTTGATCTCGTACTGGATGCTGGGCCGTCTTGCGACCTTGGCCAGGGCGTTATCGATCAGCATCCGATTGCCGCTGCTTTGTGAGACGGATACGAGCTTTTCACCGGCCAGGTCCTCCCACACCACCGTTTTCTCCCCCGCCAGGCGATGGTCCTTGCGTGCCATCAGGACATAGTGCTCGGTATAAATGGCCTTGAAATCGATGTCGGCTTCCTGGGTGCCGATGAAATTCACGCCGAAATCCGCCTGTCCGGCCACCACGCAATCCAGGACATCCCGTGCACTCTCGTCAATGACCTTGACCCGGACGCCCAGGTGGGTTGAGGCAAATTCCTTCAGTACCGTCGGCAGCAGGTAATTTGCCACCGAGGGCACACAGGCAATCGTAAGACTCTCCCGGCGTAGCACCGTCCGTTCCGCCATGCCCTGCATGGCCATCTCCAGCTCTTCGATCACCGCCTCGGCGTGGCCCAGAAACTGCCGGCCTTCATCCGTCAGGGAGACGCGCCGCGTCGTCCGCTCCAGCAAACGAATCTGCAGGCTGGCCTCCAGTTTCTCTATACGCCGGCTCAATGCGGGCTGGGAAATGAACAGGCTCTCGGCCGCCGCCTTGAAGCTTGATTTCTCCGCCACGGCAATGAAGGCCTGGAGTTCGCCGATCTCGAAGTTGATGCGCACGGCTCATTAATCCATGAAATAAATGCAATTAATCTTTTAATCCGCGGGATGCATTATTGCAGTGGCTCACCATAAACACAAAGGAGACAAATGATGACGTGCTGGACGCTAGGCCGGAGCATGTTGCGGGGAATCATCGCCGCATGCCTTGGCCTCATGGTTTCAATCGCCGCTGCCGATGACATCCACGTCGTCAGTTCCGGCGGCTTTGCCGCCGCCTACCGGGCGCTGGCGCCCGGCTTCGAAAAGCAAACCGGCCACCATCTGGTGATCGGTTGGGGACCTTCCATGGGAGAGACTCCGCAAGCGATTCCGAATCGCCTGGCCCGGGGAGAAGAGATCGATGTCGTCATCATGGTCGGCACTTCCCTGGATGAACTGATCAGCCGTGGCAAGGTGCTGGACGCCCAGCACCAGCTTTTGGCCCGCTCCAGGATCGGTCTGGCGGTCAAGGCCGGAGCGGCCCGGCCGGATATCTCAACCATGGAGGGCCTGAAGAAAGCCCTGCTGGCAGCCAAGAGCATTGCCTACTCGGACAGCGCCAGTGGCGTCTTCCTGTCGACGGTGCTCATCCCGCGCATGGGCATTGCCGAGCAGATCAAGAGCAAGAGCCGGATGATTCCCGCGGAGCCGGTGGGACAGGTAGTCGCCCGGGGGGAGGCGGAAATCGGGTTACAGCAGATCAGCGAGTTGTTACCGATCCCTGGCATCGATCTTGTCGGCGCCTTGCCTGACGCCGCCCAACAGATCACGCCTTTCTCCGCCGGCATCGTCGCAGACAGCAAGGGCCCGGAAGCGGCCAAGGCGCTAATCAGCTACCTCGCCTCCCCCACCGCTGCCCCGCTGATCCGGCAGACCGGGCTCGATCCGGTCAACGACAACGCTCACTAGCCTTTGGAGCCCACCATGAAACAAACCAAAGCAGCCCGCGCCTCGAAGATCTCCACGGTCTTGCGCGTTACCAGCGGCAACTTCCTGGAGATGTTCGATTTCTTTCTGTACGGTTTCTACGCCACGTACATTTCCAAGACGTTTTTCCCGAGCGACAACGAATACGCATCGCTGATCCTGACCTTTGCCACGTTCGGCGCTGGCTTCCTGATGCGTCCCTTGGGGGCGGTCCTCCTGGGCAGCTATATCGACCGCATCGGTCGCCGCCAGGGGCTGATCGTGACGCTGGGCATCATGGCCTTCGGCACCATCCTCATTGCCTTCGTGCCGGGTTACGCCACCATCGGCATTGCCGCGCCCATCCTCGTCCTGCTCGGCCGCCTGCTGCAGGGCTTCTCGGCGGGGGTGGAACTGGGCGGAGTGTCGGTTTACCTGTCTGAAATGGCGACGCCCGGCCACAAGGGCTTTTACGTCAGTTGGCAGTCGGCCAGCCAGCAGGTGGCCATCATGGCGTCGTCGGTCATCGGCTATCTGCTCAGCCAATGGCTGCTCCCGGAAGAGATCAATGCATGGGGATGGCGCATTCCCTTCTTCATCGGTTGCATGATCATCCCGGCGATCTTCATGATCCGCCGCTCGCTGCAGGAAACCGAGGAATTCCTGGCGCGCAAGCACCACCCCACCTTCAAGGAGATCGTCAGCTCCATCGCGCACAACTGGCGCATCGTGATCGCCGGCATGATGATGGTCGTCATGACGACGGTGTCCTTCTACCTGATCACCGTCTACACGCCGACCTTCGGCAAGAGCGTACTCAACCTGAGTTCCGCGGACAGCCTGCTGACCACGTTCTGCGTCGGCATGTCCAACTTCTTCTGGCTACCCGTCATGGGTGCGGCATCCGACCGATTCGGACGCCGGCCGGTATTGCTGACCTTCACGGTCCTGCCGATTCTCACCGCCTATCCGATCCTGTCCTGGCTGGTAGCGAACATCAGCTTCGAGAACCTGCTGGTGACCGAACTCTGGCTGTCCTTCATGTACGCCAGTTACAACGGCGCGGCTGTGGTGGCCCTGACGGAAGTGATGCCCAAGCATGTCCGCACGGTTGGTTTCTCGCTGGCCTATAGCCTGGCGACCGCGGTTTTCGGCGGATTCACGCCGATGATTTCGACCTGGCTCATCGAAACCTGCGGCGACAAGGCGGCCCCGGGATACTGGATGACGTTCGCGGCAGTCTGCGGCCTGATCTCCACCGTGATCCTGTACCACCGGTGCGGGATCGCCGAGCGTGGCGCTCCCGCGCTGGCGCCGCAGGGACAAGCCTAGTCCTGGAGTCGCGCAGTGACGAAAAAAGCCTCCGAACCGGCTACCGCGCGTGCTGACTTCCTGCGTCAGCTTACAGCAATGGCGGGCAGCATCGTGGTCGCTGGAGCGGGGGCCCTTTTGTGGCGATTCGGCAAGCTGCCGCTGCCGTGGCTGGTGGGGTCCCTGTACGCCATAGCACTGGCACGCATCGCCGGCCTGCCCTTGCTCGCGCCTCCCTGGGCCAGGCAAGGGGGGCAGTGGATCATCGGCAGCAACATGGGCTTGTATTTCACCTCGGCCGTTCTGGTGGAACTGGTCTCCCACGCCCCTCTGATCGTCGGGATGGCGTTTTTTTCCATGGCGATGGGCGTGGCCGGCGCCATGCTGATCGTCCGCTGGCGCGTGGCCGACCGACCCACCGCATTTTTTTCGTCCATGCCTGGCGGGGCCTCGGAGATGGCTAATCTTTCCGACCTGTGGAACGCCTCCGTGGACCAGGTGGCAGCAGCCCACGCAACCCGGGTCATGTTGGTCGTGCTGATCGTGCCGCTCGCCTTGACACTGTTTGGCCGCCACGGAGACAGCAACGCATTGCTCCATTCCAGAAGCGTCCAGTGGCAGTACTTTCCTCTGATGATGGCCGCAAGCCTGGGGGGCATCGGCTTTTTCAAACTGTTGCGCCTGCCCAATTCCTGGGTGCTTGGCACGCTTTTGGCCGTCGCCGCACTGTCGGTCCTCGGCTTCCCCCTGTCCGGGCTGCCGGACTGGCTGACGGCCGGTGGGCAAATGCTGATCGGCATTTCCCTGGGCTGCCGATTCGGCCCCGGATTTCTGCGCAAGGCACCGGCATTCATCGCGTGCGTCGTTGCTGTCAGCCTGGTGTTTCTGGCCGTGACGGCCTCCCTGGCGTTCCTGCTGGCTGCGCCAATGGGCCTGGCCTTCCCCGGCCTCGTGCTCAGTTTCGCCCCAGGGGGCATTGCCGAGATGTCGATCACCGCGAGCCACCTGAACCTCGGTGTGCCACTGGTGGTCGCGTCGCACGTCGTCCGCACGGCCATCCTGACGCTTCTGGCCCCCGTCGCCTTCCGTATCTTCTGTCGGCTGAATGGAGGCGGCTGAGAAGCACGCACAGGCCATCGGGTAGCTTCCCGGGCGAAACTACCCGTCGATACCAATTATGCCAATGCGGCACAAGCAATTGCGAATACCGTGCAGGCGCTCACGCCGATTGCCCTCGGCATAATTTCATGGGTTTATTTCAAGCTCTATAAAGAATCAAAGCTCAACCAAGGGGACGCCGCCAGCATAGTGAAACCCGTTTTTGGGACCCTTGGAGATAAATACAAGATTCTTGCCGTCCACAAATACGAAGCGTCCAATGAAGCTTCTGGATATACGCACATATCGCAAAACAGTCGGCCGGATCAGTGGCGGCTTCTTATTGAAATCCGAAGGTCTTTTCTCGGTATGAGGCATGAGGTCGTACCAAGGAACAACGACGACATTCTTGACGTCATCATTAGTCGCGACGGAACAGAAAAGTGGAAGGTAATTCCATTCAACAAGTAGCTGTTCACCCGATGCCCGACCCGGCAGTCGAGCGGACCTGCGCGAAAACCGCACAGTCCGCTCACTTAATGAAATGGACTCCCCCACCCCGTAGCGTGACAGACACTGAGGCCCAAGTAACCATGGGGCTGAGATCACCAGGAGGAAGTGCCATGAAACAGATTGTCCGCATCGGTCTCGACATTGCCAAACCCGTCTTCCAGCTCCACGGTGTAGATAGCCACGGCAAACCGGTCTGCAAAAAGACCTTATCCCGCGGCGAAGTCCTGACCTTCTTCGTCAGCCCCTACCGCAAGAGCGGCAAGAACGACGCCAACGATGCCGAAGCGATCTGCGAAGCCGTGGGCCGGCCCAACATGCTGAACGGGCGGCAGTTTGCCGCCTGGTTGGGGCTCACGCCCCGGCAAAGCTCCAGCGGCGGCAAGACCCGGCTTGGCGCCATCAGCAAGCGAGGGGATGCGGTGCCGCGGACCTTGCTGATTCACGGCACGAGATCAACCTTGCGCCTGACGGCCGGCAAGGAGGACAGGAAAAGCCGCTGGGCCGAGGCCCTGAAATCGAGAGCATGCAACAATGTGGCTGCTGTTGCCTTGGCGGCCAGGAATGCCCGGATCATCTGGGCGATGCTGGCTCGGGGAACCGAGTACCGAGTGGCCGCCTGAACCATACAGGCTGTCGATCTTCAACCGCAGTACCAGTGATGTCCCACCGTAGGTTTGCGAGCGAAAGTGTTGATGGGATGACGGATCAAACCGACACGGAAAGAGCCTGATAACGTTGTTGGCCGCGCAAGGCCGTTTAATTAATGAGGCTTCCGTGGTGCGGATGTCATCAGGGCCGGCGCCGACGGGTGCCATAGTAGGCCGGATAGATTCCTGCAGGCTTGTCCATCAAACCAACAGCACATTCATCTTGCAAAATCGGGGGAGTCCATAGATCAAACGTTAGAGGCCTTATCGTCATGGCATGCACCAAGTGCAACGACCTTTGCGTGCGTTTCGCAATACGGCAGCCTTATGAGTTGCGTCGCGCAATAGACATCGCAAAACAGAATGTCGAGGATGGAACGATTTCCGAAATTCCAAGTAGTAATCCGCTTTCGCAGGCGACCTTTTCCCAACTAGCGGCAGGGGAGCCGTGGGACGATATCGTCGGTTGTCGTTTTCGGTGTAATTCGTGCGGCGAGATATTCTCTCTACATGCCGAGACATATCACGGTAGTGGTGGTTATTGGGAACCCGAGAACAAAAGGTCTATCCGTGAAAACCTCTAACATGGCTCTAAGGACTTCCCCGTCAAGCACCATTTTTCAATGACCGGCCGCCAGGCCGGTTTTCCTTTCCTGCCTACCGCTTTTCCTTCCCTGGCACTGCACGCAGTCGACGGCTCGGACAGACAGACTGCCTCTCTCTAATCGGCCTTGATCGGGTCTCGCCCGGGGCCATGCGACTAACCGCACCAGCAGGCCTCAATCGTTCATCGGCGGAATCAGGGAAACAGGGATCAGCCGTTTCTCTTTTTGATCCGCCATCAGGTTAGCCAGGCTCTCTGCTGGTCGGTCTGACCTGTTCGTCTATCGCTGATGTGCAGTTGCCATTGCTCGGTGACTCAGGCCTGCTGCCAGGCCTGTGGGTTGTAGGACTCGCCCTTGGCCAGCACCGCCCACAGTTGCCGGGCGTGCTTGTTGGCGATGGCGACCAAGGTCTTGTGGTAGCCGATCCGTCCGTTGAGCACGACGATCCACTGTTGCAGACGCGTCAGCTTTTCAGGGGATTCACGCCGCTGTTTTCGGAGCGTCGCCGCCAAGACGCTACGCGCACCTTGCACAAGCAGGGTGCGCAAGTAGTCGTCCCCTCACCGCGTGATCCGACCAAGCTTCGTCTTGCCCCCGCTGCCCGACTGACTGGGCGTGAGACCGAGCCACGCTCAGCATCAGCTCTGTCGTTCTTGACCGACTGGCGCTTGCGATAGGGGCGGGCGAACTCCGCAGCCATCAGGCGCGGTGCCAGGCCCAGACGCTGTGCCGTGCGGCCCCAATGGTGGGCGCTGCCACACGCTTCCATACCGATCACTGTGCCCGTCGGCAGCGTACTGAGCCACGTCAGAAAGCCCGATCGGTTGAACTCCCGCCGCTCCACGATCCGACCGGTGCAGTCTGCCACGCAGGCCACGAAGACGTTCTTTGCCAGATCCACACCAACAGTCGTAGTATCCATTTTGACTTCCCCCCTCGCCGTTTCAGATTGAGCTTAAGCAATTCAATCTTGGCACTTGGATGCCGGGTGGCAAGCCCACCAGGTGGGTGGGGGAACCTTTTGTAGTCAGTCGAGGCGCGGCTTCGCCGCTGGGCAACTTAGGAGAAAATCACTATGAATAAATCTGTAACCGATCTAAGAGGAATCGCTTCATCTGGTGGCGGCATGATTCTTGATGCCAGCCAGTTTTCTGTTACTGACCTTCGTGCAATAGCATCATCAGCAAGCGGTTCTGGAGCGCGAATAACACTTCGTCACGTTGGAGCAATATCCACCACCGATCTTAGGGCAATTGCTGCATCGGGTAGCGGGTGTGTCGTTTTCGATTTTTTAGGTTAAAAAGTCAGTCCACATTAGGCACCCATGCCCAACAATCCGCTCCAGCCGACCGTCAAAAAGCTACGCTTTTTGCCGTCGGCTGAGCTTTCACGTTAGCCATTACCATGAACCGTTTTCCAGATGCTGAAGTGATACTACGGCTTATCGCTACTACTCAAGGTGGCAAGGGCCGCGCTATCCGTTCTGGTTATCGACCAAATTACGCGGTGAAAACTGACTATCTAACTTCGGTGCATCACGAACTTATCGGCTCCTCAGAAATACCACCAGGTAGCGAAGGCATGGCGAATGTTTGGTTCCTGACTCCTGAGGTCTATCCGCATACACTGTGGCCGGGACGCGAAATTTCTGTTTCGGAAGGCCCCTTAGTAGTCGGCTCAGCTGTTGTAGTGTCGGTCTTTAACCCAATTTTGCAGGGTGCCAATGGCCGCTTCCGTCATCTGCGCAGGACGGCACCATCACCTATTCCGGATGGCTCCGGCAAGGGCAGTCGGCTGTTGAGATAGCCCTCGGCAAAACGATGCAACCCCTGCGGCACCAGCGAAAGCCAGCGATTGAAATGAATGCCGAGCAGGCGGTTGTTGCCGGCCCGGGCGGCCAATGCTTCGGCCAGCGTGGCAAAGACCGGGTTGCTGTCGTCAAGGTCGCCGGCATTTGCCTGGGAAAAACTGTCCTGCCGGGCATTCCAGTCGCCGCTGGCGGCGGCTGTCAGGCCGAAACCGACGGCCAACCCCGATTCGGCCAGACGCTGTTTTTGAAGATGCAGCATTGCCGGCTGAAAGAGATAGCTGTCGGTATGCCACCAACGCCCGGCCACCCGCACCTGGCTGACGGCGTGAAACAGTCTCGCCGGTAGACAGTAGTAGACCGGCAACGGTACGGCACCGAACAGCACACGCTTGTCGAGCGCCACGAAGCGCAGCCTGGCCGGAATGCCGGCGGCGTGCAGCAAGGCACAGAACAGGTCGCCCTGGGCATTGCAGTGACCGCGCCGAAGCGCCAAGGTGTGCTCGGGCGTTACGCCTTCAAAGCCGGCAGTAAAGCCGAAGGCGATTTCATCGCGCACGAAATCGTGGATGGCGACACAGGCCGCCTCTTCCGAACGAAAGGCGCCCTGCCCCTGCAAGGTCTCAAGGACATCCGGGATGCGCATTCAACCCACCGCCACCCAAGGCGCGCGACGGATGGCGAGCCGATTCACAACCGCGTCCATACCTGGGCGACGCCGATTAGATGCACGATGCCGTAGCCAAGGCAGATAAGCGAACTCCACACCAGAAATGGCGTCGCCTGCTGGCTGGCAAAAACCAGCAAGGGCAGGATGGCGAGGCCGCGCATCAGATAGATGGCGGTAATCGCCACCAGCGCCGCTTTCTGCCTGGGCAGCGCCGTTAGAACGCCAGCTCCGGCCAGAGCATAGGCCGCCCAGGCACTTAGCACCAGAGCGATGCAGAGCGTGACGACAGCCGGATAAAGCTGGCCGGCCGCTGCGGCGCTGGCCATGTCCTCGCCGGCCCCGAAAAAGCGATACCAGGGGGCTCCGCCCCAGACGATGAGGACATGCAGCAGCGCGGCAATAGCACTGAGAGCGGCACCGCCGATCAGCCAGATGTTGTACATGGCAAAACCCTCGCTAAACAACCGCGGACGCTGCAAGCGCCCCGCTCTCCCCGGCAAACCAGTGATGGCGCATGCGCACGCGAGCGCCAAGGCGCTCGAACAGCTTGCACAGGCCGTAAAAGGTGCGGTCGAAATAGATGAATTCGTCGGCCAGCCGGTCCAGGCCCTTGAGGCCGCTCATTTTGTGCATGAGCTGTTGGCCGCGCCAGGTGTAGTCGGCATGGGTGGCGAAGTCGTAGCTCTCGGCCTGCATCGGTTCGAGCAGCCAGGTGCCGAAGGGGCGCAGGATGTCGCGATAGACCTGATCATGATCGCCGCGGTGTTCCATACCCAACCGGCGATAGGTGGCGAACAGCGCCGTGGAATCGTCGTTGGCATAGGCCTGCAGCAGTTGAGGCAGGGCTTCGGCGAACACGGGCGAAATCTCGCGCACGCAACCGAAATCGATGACGGTCACGCTACCATTGGGGTGAAACAGGTAATTGCCGGGATTGGGGTCAGCGTGCAGACGGTGCAGACACCGGGTGGAATCGACGAAGAAGTCGTAGAGCTGTTGCCCGGCGCGGTCTCGCGCCGCCTGCGACGGTTGGCCGGCCAGCCAGGCATCGAGGTGCAGTCCGTCGGCCATTTCCGTGGTCAGCACGCGTTCGCCGCATAGTTCCGGGACCGGCGACACCAGCGCAATGCCGTCGCCGGCCGCGCGTTCGGCGAACCACGCCGTCTGCGCCGCTTCCGCCCGGTAATCGACTTCCTCGCGCAGGCGGGCGTGGATTTCTTCCAGCGACTGCTGGATCAGTGCGGCATTGGGCAAGCCGCGCGCCAACTGGCGCAACAGGGTCATGTCGCTGTCGATGGCGACGTGGATGCCGGGATACTGGATCTTCACCGCCACCGCCCGGCCGTCGTGCAGCCGGGCGCGATGCACCTGCCCGAGACTGGCGGCGGCAAAAGCCTCGCTCTCGAACTGGGCGAAAAGCGCTTCCGGGGCCTGTCCAAACGCCTGCTGCAAGGCCTTGCGCACCAGCACGCGGTTGAGCGGCGGCACCTGGTGGCAGGATTTTTCCAGTTCGCGGCGGTAAGCCTCCGGCAGCAATTCCACCTCCATGGCCAGCATCTGCGCCGCCTTCAAGGCCGTGCCGCGCAACTGGGTCAGCGCCTCGAACAGCACGCGGGCATGCCGCTCGTCGAGCGCAGTGCGCTCCTCCGCCTGCTGCGCCGGCGACAGGAAAGGCCGCTTCAGACCATGGCCGAGGTGGCCCAGGCCGACCTTTACCGCCGCCTTGCCGGCCACCCCGGCGCGCGCCAGGCGCCCCTCAGGCAGGGCGGGTTTCATCGCTGCCGGCCATGAAGCGCCGTTTCGTCGCCATTGCCGCCTGACGCAGGCTGGCAAAGCTCTCCAGATGGCTCAGCACATGGCTGCGGAAAAGGAAGGAGACGAGATCGAAGGCTTTGCCGATCAGCCCCAGATGCAGGATGCCGCCGACAATTTCCATGCTGCGATCGAGCAGTTGCGTGGTGTTGGCGAAGCCTTCCGAATCGTCCTTCAGCCAGTAGGCAAGGATGCCGGTCTGAAAATCCCAGAACAGGCGCGGCAGCAATTCGCTGTAGGGCTGCGCCGGAATCTCGCCGGCCTCGATGGCGGCGTCGAGCAGGTCGACGACCATGCGCTGGTTGAGTTGGCGGCTTACCGCCAGCAGCTCGTGGGCAGCACCCGGCGCCTGAAAACTGAGCTCGAACACCTCGCGCAGGAATTCGCGCGCCGGCAGCCAGGTTTGCAGTTCCAGATCGACCAGCTGCTGCAACTGCTCGACCAGCGAGTATTCGTGGAAATCGGCAATCCCCTGCAAGCCGGCCATCACTCGCCGCTGCACCTGCTCGCAGTAGCCATAGACCAGTTTTTCCTTGCTAGGGAAATAATTGTAGATGGTGGCATCGCCCACCCCGGCCCGCTGCGCGATCTCGCGCATCGACGCCGCGCGGAAGCCCTTGGCGCTAACCACATCGACCGCCGCCTCCAGGATCCGCTCCCGGGTTCGTTCCTTTTCCTGCTCATTGATCTTCATCACGGCCACTCTAAAGTGAAATTACTATTCGTAAACTAACATCAAATACGAATTTGTAAACTGCATTTTCACTTTAACGAGTCTCCCGGTTCCCGAAAAGCTAGGCTGGATCGAAATAACAGGCAAACGGAAAACGGCGAAGGAAGGTCTGCCATCGGTTCTCCCTGCCTCTACAGCCGGCGGGGCATCTGGCCCAATCAATATCGCCGCATGCCCTTGCGCGTCCGGGGCTGTCCTGACGACCGCCCACGCAGCTTGTACCTCGTGAAAAGAACATTCTCCGACGCCACGGAATGATTCAGTGGTGCCAAATATTCATTTTTTCCCGTGAAAATCCTGATTTTTCATACGAAAAATCGAAATTTTTCCATGGCAGAAGCCATTCTTCACTCCACAGAATCCTCCAGCGGCACGGAATAATGGTTTTTTCACGCCGCCAGACGATTCCGTTACGAAGAAAAATCAATCAAGCGGCGGCGCTCGGGCATTTCGTCATATGACAAAGCTCTCCAGTGACGCCACCCGATCATTTTTTCGCCTGAAAAATCGATTTTTTCAACCGACAGAAAATTTTTTTCATATGAAAAAATCCTTGCGCGACGCCGCATGGTCACGCAGCCATCCGATGTGCTATTAATTTCACCTCCCCAAGCAGGAGACGCGCGATGGACATGGACCCGGGCTGCAGCGGCTCCGACAGCCGCAAGTCGATCACCGCCGCCGAGGCGCGGCGCATCATCCTCGGACGCGTCCAGCCGCTGGCCGGCTGGGAGCGCGTGGCAATCCGCGCCGCCCTCGGGCGCATCCTGGCCGAAGACGTGGTGGCGCCGTGCAATGTGCCGGCCCACGACAATTCGGCGATGGACGGCTATGCGGTACGCGCCGACGACTTGCAAGCCGACGGCGACGTGACGCTGCAGGTGGTTGGCACCGCGCTGGCCGGGCGCGGCTTCTCCGGCCTCGTCGGCGCCGGCCAGGCGGTGCGCATCATGACCGGCGGGGTAATGCCCCTCGGCGCCGACACCATCGTCGTGCAGGAGGTGGCGCGCCGGGACGGCAACGCGATCGTCGTGCCGCCCGGCATCCGCCGCGGCCAGAACGTGCGGCGGGCCGGCGAAGACCTCGCCGAGGGCGCCGTCGCCCTGCCCCGCGGCAAGCTCGTCGGCCCGGCCGAGCTGGGGCTGGTGGCCTCCCTCGGGCTGGCCGAGGTCAGCGTCCATCGGCGCCTGCGGGTGGCCTTCTTCTCCACCGGCGACGAGCTGGCCAGCATCGGCCGGCCGCTGGCGCCGGGCGAAGTCTACGACTCCAACCGCTACACCCTGTACGGCGCCCTCGCCAAGCTGGGTTGCGACATCGTGGACATGGGCGTCGTCCCGGACCAGCCGGAGGCCCTCGAAACCGCTTTCCGCAACGCGGCCGCCTGTGCCGACGTGGTGCTGACCACCGGCGGCGTGTCGGTCGGCGAGGCGGACTTCATCCGTGGGCTGATGCAGCGCCTCGGCGAGGTGAGCTTCTGGAAAATCGACATCAAGCCCGGCCGGCCGATGGCCTTCGGACGCATCGGCGAGACCTGGATGTTCGGCCTGCCGGGCAACCCGGTGGCGGTGATGGTCACCTACTACCAGTTCGTCGTCGATGCGCTGCTGAAGATCGCCGGCCTCGATCCGCTGCCGGAACGCCCGCTGACCCGCGTGATCTGCAGCGAGGCGATCCGCAAGCTGGCGAACCGTCGGGAGTTCCTGCGCGGCCGCCTGTTCGAGGAGGCCGGCGAGTGGAAGGTGCGCCCCGCCGGCAAACAGGGCTCGGGCATCCTGCGCTCCATGTCGGAGGCCAACTGTTTCATCGTGCTGGAAGAGAACCAGGGCGACGTGGCGGCCGGCGACGCGGTCTACGTCCAGCTGTTCGACGGGCTGGTTTAAGGTTTCACGGCCAGTTCGGCGCCGCCGCGACACTGGCGCACGCGCGGGTCGCCCCGTGAACCGCAAGGCGTCGGCGCGTCGGGTGCCAGCGTGGGCAGGCCCTCGCCGTCCATGTGCGCCTCCACCGTATGCCAGCGCCGCACGCCGTGGCGGTCGACCGAGAACTGCAGCAGCCAGCCGGTCTGGGCTTCCGGGAAATCGAAGCCGTCGAAGACGAAGTTGCCGAGGCTGTAGATGATCGGCCGCCCCTTGTAGATCTCCGCCCCCTGCGTGACGTGGGGATGGCCGCCGACCACGGCCGCCGCGCCGGCGTCGATCATCCGCCGCGCCAGGCTACGTTGCCGCTTGCCGGGTTCCGGTTCGTACTCCCAGCCCCAGTGCATGAAGGGGATCACCAGATCCGCGCCGGCCCGCTTGGCGGCACGGATGTCCGAGATCACCTCGCTGTCCTCGCTCCACGCGATGCCGGGCGTGGCGGCGCCGGCCTCGAAGGAGCGCGGCTTGAATTCGTTGTAGGCGAGGATCGCGATGCGCAGGCCCTTGGCCTCGATCCACAGGGGTTTGTGCGCCTCGACGAGATTGCGGCCGCCGCCGACCACTTTGATACCTGCCGCCGCGACGTGATCCATCGTTTCGACGAAGGCCGCCTTGCCGAAATCGCCGGCGTGGTTGTTGGCCACCGCCACCGCGTCGAAGCGCCCTTTCAGCACCTTCACGGCATCCGGCTCGGCGCGGAAGACGTAGGGCTTGTTGGCCATCGGCACGCCCTCCTTGGCCACCGCGCACTCCAGGTTGCCGATGCGATAGTCCGCACCGGCCAGCAGCAGTGCCACCGCGGCGAGCGGATCGCGCCCCGCGGCAATGGCCTTGCCGGGTCCGTCGGCGAGCATGATGTCGCCGGCAAACAGGATGCGCAGTTCTTCCGCCTGCACGCGCTGCCCCGCGCCGCACAGGCCCGCCAGTACGGCGGCGGATGCCAGCCACTTTTTCATCGCGTGCCCTCCTTCGTCACTTCGCACCAATAGCTCAGTTCGCCATCACGGTACGGTTCGTAGATACGCTGCAGCCCGGTGAAACCGTAGCGCTGCCCCACCGGCCGTGGCGGCCACGGATAGCGAGCCTCCTGGATCATCACCGGCTCGCCCTTGCGGTTCCAGAACACCTGGATTCGCACGCCGGCCAGATCGGCGGGCTTGTCGCGCAGGACCACGCGCAGCTGGAAATCGTCGTAGATCGGACGCGGCGCCACGGTGTAGGGCGTGCTCGCCGCCTCGAATGACACGTCCTGGGGGGTGCCGTCGTAATCGGTATGGCAGACGATGCGTGGCGCGGCAATGGCCAGCTGCGGCACGACGGCGAACATCAGGATGAACGGAAAACGCATGGGGCACCCGTGAATAAAAAAGCCGACCGGCTGATGACCGGTCGGCTCCATGGATCAACTGCAGGCCAGGCTTACTTCGCGCCCAGGGCCGCCTTGATCTGTTCGAGGGTCGAAGGATCCTCGATGGTGGTCAGATCGCCCGGATCGCGGCCTTCCGCCAGCGCCTGGATGGAACGGCGCAGCATCTTGCCGGAGCGGGTCTTGGGAAGACCGGAGATGAAGTGCACACGGGCCGGACGGGCGATGGCGCCGAGGCTGCCGTCGACGATCTTCATCACGGCCTTCTCGAGCTCGGCAACCTTTTCCGGGGTGTCGATGGTGGCCGGGTCCTTGACGACGGCGAAGGCCATCGGCATCTGGCCCTTGAGCTGGTCGGCCACACCGACCACCGCCACTTCGGCGATGGCGGGATGGGACTGCACCGCTTCCTCGATCTCGCGGGTGCCCAGGCGGTGGCCGGCGACGTTGATCACGTCATCGGTACGGCCGAGGATCTTGTAGTAGCCGGCGTCGTCCTTGATGCCCCAGTCGAAGCTGGAGTAGACCAGCGGCTCCTGGAACAGCGTGAAGTAGGTGGACACGAAGCGCTTGTCGTCGCCCCACACGGTGGACAGGCAGCCGGGCGGCAGCGGCGGCACGACGCCGACGATGCCCTTTTCGTTGGGGCCGCACTCGGAACCGTCATCGCGGAACAGGCGCACGTCGTAGCCATACACCGGGAAGCCGGGGGAACCGAGCTGCACTTCGTGGTGCTCGACGCCGGGCATCAGGGACAGCATCGCCCAGCCGGTTTCGGTCTGCCAGTAGTGGTCGATGACCTGGATGCCCAGCTCGTCCATCATCCACTGGTGGGAGGTCTCGTCCATCGGCTCGCCGGCGCAGTACAGGGTGCGCAGCTTGGAGAGGTCGTACTTCTTGAGGAAGGCCGGGTCCTGCTTCTTGAGCACGCGGATCGCGGTCGGCGCGCTGAACATCACGGTGACTTCGTGGTCCTGGCAGATTTTCCACCAGATGCCGGCGTCGGGACGCAGCGGCGTGCCTTCGTACATCACGGTGGCCATGCCGGCGATCAGCGGGCCGTAGATGATGTAGCTGTGGCCGACCACCCAGCCGATGTCGGAGGTGGAGAAGAAGGTCTCGCCCGCGTTGCCGCAGTAGATGTGCTTCATGGACGCGGCCAGCGCCACGGCGTAGCCGCCGGTGTCACGCTGCACGCCCTTCGGCTTGCCGGTGGTGCCGGAGGTGTACAGGATGTAGCTGGGCTCGGAGGATTCGAGCCAGGTCACCGGAACCTCGGCATTGAGGTGCTGCTCGCGCAGGGTGGCGTAGTCGACGTCACGACCTTCGACGATGGCCATGTCCTTGTCGAGGCCACGGTTGACCATCAGCACGCTGGCGGGCTTGTGCTCGGCCAGGCTGATGGCTTCGTCGAGCAGGTGCTTGTAGGGGACCGGGCGGCCGCCGCGCATGCCGGCGTCGGCGGACACGATGACGGTCGGCTTGGCATCGTCGATACGGGTTGCCAGGGAGTGGGAGGCGAAACCGCCGAACACCACCGAGTGGATCGCGCCGATACGCGCACACGCCAGCATCGCGAAGCAGGCTTCGGCGATCATCGGCATGTAGATCAGCACGCGGTCGCCCTTCTTGACGCCGAGGCTCTGGTAGATCGCCGCCATGCGCATGACTTCGGTGCGCAGCTCGGAGAAGGTGTAGACCTTTTCCTGGTCGGTCTCGGTGGAGATGAAGACCAGCGCCTTGCGATCCGGATGGGTCTCGGCGTGACGGTCTACCGCGTTGTAGCAGAGGTTGGTCTCACCGCCGACGAACCACTTGACGAACGGCGGGTTGGAAAAGTCGTAGATCTGGCTGGGCTGCTTGTTCCAGTGCACCAGCTCGGCCTGCTCGCCCCAGAAGCCATTGCGGTCTTCGATCGAGCGCTTGTGAAATTCCTTGTATGTAGCCATCGGATCCTCTCCCTATTCTTGAATAGTCCAAACCATTTTCATATTTGTGGGAGCAGTACGTCCGCCCGTTGCAGCGTCTGTCCCTTAGTCGTTTTTCTGTTCCATCTTCGATCCGGTTTCTGCGGCGCGGGCGAGGGCTGCCAGCGGCAGGCCGGAAGGAAGCTCGGATTCTATCAATTCCAGCAGCGGTAAGAGCGTCCGTATGGCATCGGGAAGTTGTTTGCGCAGGCTTGCGTCCAATCCGGTGGTGCGCAGGCGTGCCAGGATCTGGTCGATGCTGACCTGTGCACGCACGGGCTGTTCGACGACCATGTCCTGCGTGACTTCGCCGTCGGCACCGACCACCCGGTTGCCGCCGGCGGCACGCCCGCTGGCAATGCGCTCCATCGCCACGCCGATCAGGTGGCTGACGGTCTGCACGGCGCCGGGGGTCGTCGCGGCCAGACCGATGGTGATCTGGATGCGGATGCGCTCCTCCCGGTAGGTCATCACGATATGGTCGAAGGCCGTCCGCAGGCGCATTGCAAACGCGCAGGCCCCGTCCATGTTGGTGCTCGGCGACACCACCGCGAAGCGCGCCGGTGCGAGTTCGGCGACGGTGTCTTCCTGGCGCAGCTTGGTGGCGAGAATCTTCGACAGCTTGCGGTTGACCAGCTGTGCCACGTGGGCGCCGTAACGGGCCACCAGCGCGTCGAAATGGTCGATCTCGATGACCATGACCGATACATCGGCGTGGCGGCGCTGGGCCAGGGAGAGTTCCTGCGCCGCGTGGTAATGGAGGTAGGACGGCGTGGCCAGGCCGGAGCTGGGATCCACCGGGCTCGCACTGGCCAGCGCCGCCCTGCTCTCTTCCAGGTCCCGCTGGGTGCGGGCGAGCTGGGTCAGCGCCTCCAGGCGGGCCAGCAACTCCACGTTGCCGATGCTCTTGGAGATGAAGTCGGTGGCGCCCGCGCTCTTGGCGCGGACGCGCACGTCGGGCTCGTCGTCGCCGGAGATCACCACCACCGGCAAGGTGTTGATGCGCGAGATGCGCGAGCCGCGGATGCGCTCCAGCAGACCGTAGCCGTCCAGGTTGGGCATGCCGATGTCGGTGATGACGGCCTGGATGGTCGGATCGACCATCAGGGTCTGCCAGCCGGCTTCACCGTCAACCTCCTCGCGCACCTCGAAGCGGTCCCTTATGTGCCGGATGATGGAAGCCCGCACCATCCGGGAATCGTCGATGATCAAGACCCGTGGCAGGGTCTGCTCGCTGTCGTCGCTCATGCTGGGACTCGCTGGATGAATGAATCTTTAAGGGTTAACGGCAATCACCGTGCGCCCCTTGACCCTGCCGGCGATGAAGTCGTCGAAGACGCCGGGCAGATCCGCAAACGGCACCGTCCGGGTCATCTCGTGAAGGTGGCGCGGCTTGAGGTCGGACGCCAGGCGCTGCCAGACATTGCTGCGGGTCGGGAAGCCGATGTAGCCGGAATCCACGCCGAGCAGGCTGACCCCGCGCAGGATGAACGGAAACACCGTGGCGTTGAGGGCGATGCTCTGGGCGTTGCCGATGCTCGCCACCGTGCCGGCCTGTTTCATCGTAGACAACACCCAGGTCAGGATGTCACCGCCCACGTTGTCCACCGCACCGGCCCACAGGCCGGCGTCGAGGGGGCGCGTCTTGGCCGGGTCGATGGTGTCGCGCAGGCGGATCTCGGCGGCCCCGAGGTCCTTGAGGTAGGCCTCTTCATGCGCCTTGCCTGTCAGCGCGACCACGTGGTAGCCGAGCCCGGCCAGCATGTCGATGGCCAGGCCACCGACGCCGCCGCTGGCGCCGGTGACGATCACCGGGCCGTTCTCGGGACGCAGGCCGTTGTCCTCCATGCGCACGATCCCCAGCGCGGCAGTGAAGCCGGCGGTGCCGAGGGCCATCGCATCGAAGAGGCTCAAGCCGGCAGGCAACGGCACAACCCAGCCTGCCGAGATCCGCGCATATTCCGCGTAACCGCCGTGATGGGCCACGCCGATGTCGAAACTGGTCGCGATGACCTCGTCACCCGCCTTGAAGCGCGGATCGCTGCTTTCCACCACCGTACCCGACAGGTCGATGCCGCCGATGCAAGGGAAGCGGCGGATGATCTTGCCGGCGCCCGTCGCGGCCAATGCGTCCTTGTAGTTCACGCTGGAATAGGCCACCTTGATTAAAACCTCACCGGCATCGAGGGCATCGGCGGCGAGGGTTTCCATCGCGGCGGAAACCTTGCGGTTCTCGTCCTGGCGGATCACGTAGGCCTTGAAGGGGGAAAGGGTGACGGTCATGCGTTTCTCCTCGTTGCCGGACACCGGAATGGCGCCTCATGTTGGTTATCGGCCGATTATAGCCCTGCCAACTTGACGCCCAGCCGCGCCACGCCTCAATACCGCATGCAAAATGCCGTAAATGGATTCATCGCCCGCAGGAGCACCGACATGGCCCTGATCAACGTTCCCTTCGAGACCCTGGACGCCTACATTGCGTTCTTCAGCCAACAGCCCCTGCCTGTCCTCAAGCACACGGTCAAGGAACTGCAGACGATGCGTAGCCGGGAGGATCACATCAACGGCCGCACGGTCGCCGCGCTGGTGCTGAGCGATCCAATGATGACGCTGCGCGTGCTGATCCACCTCGAGGAAAACCGACGCTCCCGGCAGAATCACGACATCACCACCGTCGAGCGGGCGATCATGATGATGGGCATCTCGCCCTTCCTGCGTCAGTTCTCCGATCTGCCGACAATTGAAGACCAGCTCGCTGCGTATCCGAAGGCTCTTGTCGGCGTGCTCAAGGTGATCAGTCGGGCCCGCCGGGCCGCCCGCTACGCGCGCGACTGGGCCATCGTGCGCCATGACCTGGACGTGGATGAGATCACCGTCGCCGCGCTGCTCGCCGAGGGCACCGAGATCCTGTGCTGGTGTCTGGCACCAAAGCTGACCTATCAGGTGTACGAGATGCAGCACATCGACCGGAGCCTGCGCTCCTCATCCGCCCAGAAGTCGATCTTCAACTTCTCGGCGCGGGAGCTGCAGCTGGCCCTGGTCCATCACTGGCGGCTACCGGAACTGCTGGTGTCCATGCTGGACGAGCGGCAGATCGAGAATCCGCGCGTGCGTACCGTTCAACTGGCCAACAGCCTGGCCCGCCACACGGCGCAGGGGTGGGACGATCCGGCCATTCCCGACGACCTCAGCGCGATCACCGAGCTGTTGCACATCAATCGGGAGACACTGCTCAGCCGGCTGTCCGTGCCGCACGAAGCCGTGGAGCCCCTGCTCGCGGCGGGCGGCGATCCGCTCGGGGCGATGCCGCCGCCCCTCTGAGCGCGCTCACTTGCCGGCGCCGCGGGACTCCAGTTCTTCCCAGCGCAGCATGGCAGCCTCGATCTCACCCTCCAGCACCTGCAGACGGGTATTGAGGGCCGGCACCTCCTGCGGGGCGTCCCGGTAGGTGGCCGGATCGTTGAGGCGGGCCTGGATGGTGCCCTGCTCCTCCTCCAGCGCCGCGATGCGGTCCGGCAAGGCTTCCAGTTCCCGCTGTTCCTTCCAACTCAATTTGGCCGGCTTCGCTGCCTGCGGCTTGGGTTCCTCCTTCTTCGGCTGCACCGGCTTGGATGCGGCAGCCGGTTTGGCGACTTCGGGCGCGGGACGCACGCGCAGCCAGTCCTCGTAACCGCCGGCGTATTCCTTCCAGTTGCCGTTGCCCTCCGCGGCGATCACCTGTGTCACCACGTTGTCGAGGAAGGCCCGGTCGTGGCTGACCAGGAACACGGTGCCGTCGTACTGGGCCAGCAGGTCTTCGAGCAGGTCGAGGGTTTCGATGTCCAGGTCGTTGGTCGGCTCGTCAAGCACCAGCACATTGGCCGGACGGGCAAACAGGCGGGCCAGCAGCAGGCGGTTGCGTTCACCACCCGACAGGGATTTGACCGGCGAACGGGCCCGTTGCGGCGAGAACAGGAAATCCTCCAGGTAGCCGATGACGTGGGTGCGGTGGCCGGCGATTTCCACGTAGTCGGAGCCCGGGCTGATGACTTCTGTCAGCGGCGCCTCGGGGTCGAGCTGCGCGCGCAGCTGGTCGAAGTAGGCTACCGTCTGGCGCGTGCCCCTCTTGATCGTACCGTCATCCGCTTCGAGCTCACCGAGGATCAGCTTCAACAGCGTGGTTTTGCCCGCGCCGTTGGGGCCGATCAGGCCGATGCGGTCGCCGCGCAGGATGCGCGTGGAGAAATCGCGGACAATCTGCCGCTCGCCGAAGCGCTTGTTCACATGGGTCAGCTCGGCCACCAGCTGGCCGCTGCTCTCGCCGCGGTCCAGCGCCAGCTTGACGTTGCCGAAACGGTCACGGCGGGCGCTGCGCTCGCGGCGCAGCGCCTCCAGGCGCCGCACGCGGCCTTCGTTGCGGGTCCGCCGCGCTTCGACGCCCTTGCGAATCCACACCTCTTCCTGCGCCAGCAGCTTGTCGAAGCGGGCATTGGCCTTGTCTTCCGCATCCAGCTGATCGGCCTTGCGCGTCTGGTAGTCGCTGAAGCGGCCGGGAAAGCTGCTCAGGATGCCGCGATCCAGCTCGACGATGCGCGTCGCCACGTGGTTCAGGAAGACCCGGTCGTGGGTAATGACCACCACCGCGCCCGGAAAATCGCGGATCAGTTCTTCGAGCCACAGGATGCCGTCGATGTCCAGGTGGTTGGTCGGCTCGTCGAGCAACAGCATTTCCGGCTCGCCGACCAGCGCCCGGGCCAGTGCCACGCGCTTGATACCGCCGCCGGACAGGCTGCCGACGATCGCCTCGCCCGACAATTTGAGCTGGGCCAGAATCTGTTCGACACGCTGCTCCAGGCGCCAGGCCTGGGCGTCCTCGACGCGGTGCTGCAGTTGTTCGAGCCGCGCCAGGTTGGCCGCGCTGGCATCGTCAGCCACAGCCAGCATGGCCTCGTGATAATCCACCAGCAGGCGGGCCACGTCCCCCAGGCCATCGGCCACGGTCTCGAACACCGTACGCTCCAGCGGGAAGTCCGCCTCCTGGGGCACATAGGCGATACGCGCGCCCGGCTGCCGCCACAGGCGCCCGTCGTCGAGCATGGCCTGCCCGGCCAAGGCCTTCAACAGGCTTGATTTGCCGCTGCCATTACGGCCGATCAGTGCAACCCGCTCGCCGGGGTCGAGCTGGAAACTGGCCTTGTCGAGCAAGGCAACGTGGCCGAAGGCGAGGCAGGCATCGTCAAGGGTGATCAGCGGCATGGTGCAAATAAGTAATCAAGACTGCGGAAGGGGCTGGATTCTACCCTGCCACTGCCCTCCACCGCCGAAACGACCGGCTCCGACAGCACGGAAACCCTATGGTCGCTGTTCGCGATGCGACGCAGAAACCGCGTAATGCAGATTTTCTTCACAAGCCTGTTGACGAAAACGATTCTCAGATATTTAATAGGAACCGTTCTCATTAGCATTCATGTCCAAGTGGAAAATCTTAACGCTCCGGCCCAGCACCCGTCTTGCGACGCAGCCCTCGAAGCCGATGTAGGCCAGTTCGAGGTGCCGATCCGGAGCAAGGATCTCTTCAACGACCGCAACTGCGTGTTCATCGAGCATGAAGGCATGATTTATGCACTTCGAGCCACACGTGCCGGCAAACTGATACTGACGAAATGACGACATCCGCCCGACTCCGCCACCACGATGGTCTTCCCGGCCACTGGACCGAACCCACCGGCCAGCGCCCGCTGTCTGCCACCGGCCTTGCAGCCCTCTTGTGCGTTGGGCTTGCGGGGTGTGTTGCGGCAGCCAGCCTCGTGTTGCGCCTTTATCCGATCGTCTGAGCAACCCGCAATCCGGGTGTGAAGGAAACAAGACAATGTACGTTTGCATCTGTCGTGCCGTAACTGAAAAGCACATCGAAACCGCCGTTCAGGGCGGAGCGCGGCGTCTGCGCGACCTGCGGCAGCAGCTTGGCGTGACCGAGGAATGTGGACGTTGCGCCCAGTGCGCCAAGCAGTGTCTCGACGGCGCCGTGGAACAGGCCTGTGCCTCCGCGTGCAGCAGCGTTGCCGATTCCGCCTACTCGCAGTTGCTGATCGCCGCCTGAGTCCGGCTTCGCCGCGCCGCTTGGCTCATCCGGGCGGACGCACAAATCAGCCTTCAAGGCGTCTCGACGCATCTGACGACCAAAAAGTTTTTAAGCGGATCGCATAAACCCCGTAGCCGCCGAGGGGTATATCGGTTATCTTTATGGGCCCATCAAATTTCATCCGGGCCCAGCGACATGCCCACCGGCAACACACCCAGTAACGACACTGGCGCCAGCCATCCGCGCAAGCGCCTCACCCCCGCCACCCGAATCCCCCTGATCCTCGACGCAGCCCTGGCAGAATTTTCGGCCCACGGCTACAGCGCCACGCGCGTTGACGACATCGCCAACCGGGCCGGCCTTTCGAAGGGAGGCTTCTACGCTCACTTCTCCGGCAAGGATGCAGTCTTCGAAGCGCTGCTGCGCCGCTCGTTGACGGCCCCGACGCTGGACGTGGACGCGCTGCTGGAATCCGCCACCGATATCCGCAGCTTGGTCGAACAGCTGGTTGACCAGTTGCACACCCACCTGGGTGACGCCACCCTGCGCGCCACCGCCCGCTTGCTGCTGACCGAAGGCCACCGCCTGCCCGACATCGTGACCCTGTGGCGGCAGAACACCGTGGACAACCTGCACGTGCAGCTGGGCAGCCTGCTGCGCCGCTGCGTGGAGCGCGGCCTGTGCCGGGACAGCACCGTAGTCCATCACCCCTGGCTGATCCTGTCGCCGGTCATTCATCAACTGTTTCAGCAACTCTCGTCAGCCGCCGTCGTGCCGATCCAATCGCGCGAGGCACGCAGCACCCATGTAGACATGCTGTGCGAACTACTCACGCCACATCCACAAGCAGCCTGACCAGTCGGCGCTGACCGCCCGACGGCGGGTCAGCGCCCTAGCAATCCACCCCGAGTCGCATTGAAGCGCGCACCAACCGCTGTTCTTCCTGCTCGATCTCAAGGAAGGTATCGCGCAGGCTGTTGATGTGTTCGCAGGCCACTCGGCCGGCCTTTTCCGAATCCCTGTCCATCACCGCCCGATAGATCCGCTCATGGTGGCGGTCAAGCACGCGCTTGTGAGCCGGGCGGTGGTACAGATTGCTCACCGATGCCAGCACGCTGCTGAGCATCAGATCCGACAGGGACTGCAGCGTATGCACAAGCACCGGGTTGTGTGACGCATCGTTGATCGCCCGGTGAAAGGCATGGTCGGCGCGGGCATGCTCTTCCAGCGTCACGCCCTCGCCTTGCACCTGCAGGCTCTGTAGCTCCTCGTAACGCCGTCGGATCAGCAGAAAGTCCACCGGCGTCCCACGCTGTGCCGCCAAACGCGCCGCCTCGCTCTCCAGAATCGCCCGTACCTCCAGCAGATCGTACAAGGTCCGCGGCTGGGAATTGAACAGATGCATCAGCGGCGTCATGTCCCGATCGGCGGACAGGCGCGCCACATAGGACCCACGCCCGTGCTGGGTATCGATGATGCCCAGTCCGCGCAGCACGCGCAGCCCCTCCCGCAGGGCCGTCCGCGACGTGCCCAGCTTTTCGCACAGGCGCCGCTCCGACGGCAGCGACTCCCCCACCTTCAGGATGCCGTCGATGATCAGCCGCTCGATCCGCTCGGCAACCAAATCGGCCACCTGCTTGCGTTCTGCGACCTCAAAAGGGTCGCCGGCGACGTTTTTCAAAGTGGTCGTACCAGTTGATTCAGGCACTGCAACATGTCTCCCCTGACTACTCAATCACATTGAATTCAAAGGACTTATCTTTCAATAAGGGAAATCATGTACTCAAAAAAACTGGTACGACCACTTTGAAAGTGCTTTGTTTTCAGTGTCTTCCAAACCTAGTATCGCCCATCCCGAGCACTCAACCGAGCCATGCAGCCCCCCGAGATGAGCGCAAAACCGAACCGGAACCTTCAAGGCCACCTGCCATGAACATCCTCTACGACGAAAAGATCGACGGCGAACTCCACCACGTGGACCGCGCCGAACTGGTGGCTGCAATGCGCACCGCCATGCCCGATCTGGAAATCCTGCACACCCACGAAGACCTCAAGCCCTTCGAGTGCGACGGCCTGTCTGCGTATCGCACCACGCCGCTGTTGGTCGTGCTGCCCGAGCGCCTGGACCAGGTGGAAACTCTGCTCAAGCTGTGCCACCGCATGCACGTGCCGGTGGTTGCCCGCGGCGCGGGCACCGGCCTGTCCGGCGGTGCTCTGCCGCTCGAACAGGGCGTGCTGCTGGTGATGGCGCGCTTCAACCGCATCCTGGAAGTGAATCCGGAAGGCCGCTTCGCCCGCGTCCAGCCCGGCGTGCGCAACCTGGCCATCTCCCAGGCCGCCGAACCCTTCGGCCTCTACTACGCACCGGATCCGTCATCGCAGATCGCCTGCTCCATCGGCGGCAACGTGGCCGAGAACGCCGGCGGCGTGCACTGCCTCAAGTACGGCCTGACCGTGCACAACCTGCTGAAGGTGGAAGTGCTGACCATCGAAGGCGAACACGTCACCTTCGGCAGCGATGCACTGGACGCCGCCGGCTTCGACCTGCTGGCCCTGTTCACCGGCTCCGAAGGCCTGCTCGGCGTGGTCACCGAAGTCACCGTCAAGCTGCTGCCCAAGCCCCAGGTGGCGCGCGTGCTGCTGGCCAGCTTCGACTCCGTCGAAAAAGCCGGAAAGGCGGTGGCCGACATCATCTCTGCCGGCATCATCCCCGGCGGTCTAGAGATGATGGACAAGCTGGCGATCCAGGCCGCCGAAGACTTCATCCACGCCGGCTACCCGGTGGAGGCCGAGGCCATCCTGCTGTGCGAACTCGATGGCGTTGACGCCGACGTACAGGACGACATCGAGCGCGTGCGGACGGTGCTCGCCACTGCCGGCGCCACCGACGTGCAGCTGGCGCGGGACGAGGCCGAGCGCATCAAGTTCTGGGCCGGTCGCAAGAACGCCTTCCCGGCCGTCGGCCGCATGTCGCCGGACTACTACTGCATGGACGGCACCATCCCGCGCAAGCAGCTGCCGGCAGTGCTGAAGGGCACCGCCGAGCTGTCGGTCGAATACGGCCTGCGGGTCGCCAACGTGTTCCATGCCGGCGACGGCAACATGCACCCGCTGATCCTCTTCGATGCCAACCAGCCCGGCGAATTCGAGCGAGCCGAAGCGCTCGGCGGCAAGATCCTCGAACTGTGTGTAGCGGTGGGCGGCACCATCACCGGCGAACACGGCGTCGGCCGCGAGAAGATCAACCAGATGTGCGTGCAGTTCAACAGTGACGAGCTGACCTTCTTCCACGCCGTGAAGGCCGCCTTCGATCCTGCCGGCCTCCTCAACCCCGGCAAGAACATCCCGACCCTGCACCGCTGCGCCGAGTTCGGTGCGATGCACGTCCACCACGGCCACCTGCCCTTCCCCGAACTGGAGCGTTTCTGATGAGCGAGCCCGCCCACGACGCCGACCAGGCCGAAGCCCTGCTGACCCAGGTCCAGGCCGCCCTGGCGGCCGGTACGCCACTCTCCATCACCGGTGGCGACAGCAAGGCCTTCTACGGCCGCCCGGTGACCGGCACACCACTGGACGTCCGCGGCCACCGGGGCATCGTCAGCTACGATCCGGCCGAACTGGTCATCACCGCCCGCGCCGGCACGCCGCTGGCCGAGCTAAACGCAGCCCTCGACGCCGGCGGCCAGATGCTGCCCTGCGAGGCGCCCGACTTCACCGGCAGCGCCACCGTCGGCGGCATGGTCGCAGCCGGCCTGTCCGGCCCGCGCCGCCCATGGGTTGGCTCGGTGCGCGACTTCGTGCTCGGCTGCCGCATCATCACTGGCCACGGCAAGCATCTGCGCTTCGGCGGCGAGGTCATCAAGAACGTGGCCGGCTACGACGTCTCCCGCCTGATGACCGGCACCCTCGGCTGCCTCGGCCTGATCACCGAAGTGTCCTTCAAGGTCCTGCCCAAGCCCCGTGCCAGCCTTACGCTGCGTCTCGAGATGGATCGCCCGCGGGCGCTGCGCAAGTTCGCCGAATGGGGCCAGCAGTCCCTGCCGATCAGCGGTGCCTGCCAGGACGGCGGCACCACGCTGCTACGCCTGGAGGGCGGCGAAAGCTCCGTGAAGGCGGCGCGCGAACTCCTTGGTGGCGAAGAAGTGCCGCCGGTCTTCTGGGACGCGCTGCGCAACCATCGCCTGGACTTCTTCAAGGATCCGCGCCCCCTTTGGCGCCTAGCCGTGGGCAACAACCGCACGCCGGCAGAACTACCCGGCGATGCCCTAATCGACTGGGGTGGCGCCCAAGTCTGGCTGAAGACCACCGCCGACACCGCCCAACTGCGTGCCCTGGCCGCCCAGGCCGGCGGCCATGCCGACTGCTACACGCCCGGCGTCACCGACGGCCCGCTGCCGCCGCTGCCCGACGCGCTGATGCGCTACCACCGCCAGCTCAAGGCCCAGCTCGATCCGCAGGGCATCTTCAACCCCGGCCGCATGTACGCTGGGCTGTAAGCACCACCGCGCCTTCCCATTTCCGGACCAGATACGCCATGCAAACCAACCTGAGCGAAGCGGCCCGTCACCGCTACGGGGCCGAAGTGGCCGAGAGCGTGCTGCGGAGCTGCGTGCACTGCGGCTTCTGCAATGCCACCTGCCCCACCTACCAGCTCCTCGGCAACGAGCTCGACGGGCCCCGTGGCCGCATCTACCTGATGAAGCAGATGTTCGAGACCGGCGAGGTCAGCGAGAGCACCCGCACCCACCTGGACCGCTGCCTCACCTGCCGCAACTGCGAAACCACCTGCCCGTCCGGCGTGCAGTACCACAAGCTGCTCGACATCGGCCGCGCCACCGTCGAGGAACTGGTGCCGCGCGGCACCGGCGAGCGCCTGCGCAACCTGGCGTTGCGCGCAATCGTTCCCAACCCGGGGCGCGTCAAGGCCGCCCTCGGCATCGGCTCGGCGCTGCGCGCCTTCCTGCCGGCCTCGGTGGCCGACAAGCTACCGCGCCACCAGTACGCCCCCAAACCCCGCCCCACGGCGCGCCAGAGCCGTGTCGTACTGATGCTGGAAGGCTGCGTACAACCCGGCGTATCGCCCAATACCAATGCCGCCGCTGCGCGCATCCTCGACCGCCTGGGCATTTCCATCCAACCGGCGCCGGAGGCCGGCTGCTGCGGCGCCGTGGATTACCACCTCAATGCCCAGGACGCAGGCCTGGAGCGGGCTCGCCGCAACATCGATGCCTGGTGGCCAGCCATCGAGGCCGGTGCCGAAGCCATCGTGCAGACCGCCAGCGGCTGCGGCGCCTTCGTCAAGGAATACGGTTTCCTGCTGCGCGACGACCCGGTCTATCGGGACAAAGCCGCACGCGTCAGCGCCCTGGCCAAGGATCTCGTCGAAGTACTCGCCCGCGAGCCGCTGGAGAAGCTCGGCGTACGCGCCGACAAGCGCCTCGCCTTCCACTGCCCCTGCACCCTGCAGCACGCCCAGAAGCTCGGCGGCGTTGTGGAAGGCGTACTGCGCCGCGTTGGCTTCACGCTCACGGCTGTACCCGACGGCCACCTGTGCTGCGGCTCAGCCGGCACCTACTCAATCACCCAGCCCGAGCTGTCCCAACAGTTGCGCGACCGCAAGATGGACGCGCTGGAGAGCGGCAAACCACAACTGATCGCCACCGCCAACATCGGCTGCCAGATGCATCTGGATGGCGCCGGACGCACCGAGGTCCGCCACTGGATCGAGATCGTCGAGGACGCCCTCTCCTGAATCCAAACCCGGCGCCGCCGCCGGAGTCCGGCCGGACTTGCAGCACCCGCAGTACCACACCAAAAAGAGGAGACAAAACCATGGTTTGGCAACAGACATACGACCCGCTCGGCAGCATGCTGCTGAGTACGCTGGTCGCTGCAATCCCGGTAGCGGTCATGCTGATTGGCCTCGGCTTCTTGCACCTGAAGGCCCACATTGCAGCGGCAGCCGGCCTGGCCAGCGCGCTGCTGATCGCTATCTTTGCGTACGGCATGCCGGCGGAAATGGCCGGCAAGGCGGCCTTCTTGGGCGGCCTCACCGGCCTGCTGCCGATCGGCTGGATCGTGCTCAACATCATCTTCCTGCATCAGCTCACCGAGCAGAACGGATCATTCAAGATTCTGCAGGACTCCATCGCCGGCATCACCGAAGACCGGCGCCTGCAACTGCTGCTGATCGCCTTCGCCTTCGGCGCCTTCTTCGAAGGTGCGGCCGGCTTCGGCACGCCGGTAGCCGTAACCGCGGCGATCCTCATCGGCCTCGGTTTCTCGCCGCTGGCCGCCTCCGGCCTGTCCCTGATCGCCAATACCGCTCCGGTGGCCTATGGCGCGCTCGGCACGCCGATCATTACGCTGGCCAAGGTCCACAACTATGATGTGATGGCCGTGTCGGCGATGGTCGGCCGCCAGCTGCCGTTCTTCTCGGTGCTGGTGCCCTTCTGGCTGATCTGGGCCTTCGCCGGGCGCAAGGGAATGCTGCAGATCTGGCCCGCCATCCTGGTCGCGGGCGTCACCTTCGCGATCCCGCAGTTCATCGTCTCCAACTTCTTCGGCCCGGAGCTGGTGGACGTCATCGCCGCGATGTGCTCGATGATCTGCCTGGTGCTGTTCATGAAGGTCTGGCAGCCCGCCGAGATCTGGCGCTCCACCTCCCTGCGCGGCCACGAGGAAGATGGCGGCAAGGCCGCCCCCCTCACGGCGATCGCCCGTCACGCCAGCGGCGACGTGGTGCGCGCCTGGATGCCCTGGTTCATCCTGACGGTGTTCGTCTTCATCTGGGGCCTGCCAGCGGTGAAGGCCTACTTCAACGGCATCTACGCCCCCAAGTTCCCGATCGAAGGCCTGCACAAGCTGGTCGAGAAGGTACCGCCGGTCGTTGCCACACCGACCAAGGAAGGCGCGGAATATGTCTTCGGGTTGCTGTCCGCCACTGGCACCGGCATCTTCGTGGCAGCCATCGTCGGTGGCCTGGCAATGAAGTACAACCCGCTGACCCTTCTGCGCACCTACGGCAAGACGATCTGGCTGGTCCGCTACTCGCTGATCACCATCGTGCTGATGCTGGCTCTCGGCACGCTGACCCGTTATTCCGGCCTCGACACGACGCTGGGCCTGGCCTTCGCCTCCACCGGCGTGCTGTATCCCTTCTTCGGGACCTTGATGGGCTGGCTCGGCGTCGCGCTGACTGGCTCCGACACAGCCTCCAACGTGCTCTTCGGCGGCATGCAGAAGGTTGCGGCGGAACAGCTCGGCCTCAGCCCCAATCTGATGGGGGCGGCCAACAGTGCCGGCGGCGTGATGGGCAAGATGGTGGATGCCCAGTCCATCGTGGTGGCTTCGACGGCAACGCGCTGGTTCAACCACGAAGGTGACATCCTGCGCTACGTGTTCTTCCACTCCATCGCCCTCGCCTGCCTGGTGGGTATCTTCGTGACGCTGCAGGCCTACGTCTGGCCATTCAGCGCCCTCGTCATCAAGTGATCGGGAGAGTCCTCATGTACAAGCGCATTCTGGTTGCCATCGACAGCAGCAACACCGCCCGCAAGGCCCTCGACGAAGCCGTGCAGCTGGCCAGTCTGTCCGGCGCCACCCTGTGCGTGGCCCACGCCCTCGACGAGGCGCCGCTGGTACAGCACGCGATGGGCATCGGCACCTTTATCGACGCCGACAAGATCAAGGACGAGATGCGCCAGGTCGCCCTCCCGGTGCTCGACGAAGCGGTGGCCAGGGCCAGCGCCGAGGGCGTCGCGGCCGAGCGGCTGCTGATCGAATCGGACAACAAGCGCACCGCCGAGCAGATCGTTGACGCGGCCCAGAACTGGGGCGCGGACCTGATCGTCGCTGGCACCCATGGCCGCCACGGCATGGACCGCCTGCTGGTCGGCAGCGTCGCCGAGAACCTGACCCGGCTGGCGAAAACCTCGCTGCTGCTGGTGCGCTGAGACCAAAAGCATTTGTTTCGGCAAGAAAAATGGCGGGCCGTAAGGCCCGCCATTTTTTCGATGAAGCAGTCGGAGACTGTCGCCGTGGGAGCGAATTCACTCGCCCGTCACGCGTTCAGCAAGCTCCGTGGGCGAAACGATTCCGCCCCACTCATCACGCAGCGTTCATCGCCAGCATCAGCTGGTTGATGCGCTTCACGAAACTCGCCGGATCGTCCAGCGTGCCGCCTTCGGCCAGCAGGGCCTGGTCGAACAGCACCGCGGCCCAGTCCTCGAACTGCTTGTCCTCGTACTTGAGGCGCAGCACCACCGGGTGGGCCGGGTTGATCTCGAGGATCGGCTTGGAGATCGGCATGTTCTGGCCGGCAGCCTTCATCAGGCGCGCCAGGTTCATCCCCATGTCGTGTTCATCAGCCACCAGGCAGGCGGGAGAGTCGGTCAGGCGGTGGGTGACACGGACTTCCTTCACCTTGTCGCCGAGGCTGGTCTTCATCTTGTCGAGGAGATCCTTCAGCTCGCCGGTTTCCTTCTCGACGGCGGCCTTCTCCGCTTCGTCTTCCAGCTTGCCCAGGTCGAGGCCGCCCTTGGCGACGGAGGCCAGTTGCTTGCCGTCGAACTCGGTCAGGTTGCCGACCACCCATTCGTCGACACGATTGGACAGCAGCAGCACCTCGATGCCCTTCTTGCGGAAGATCTCCAGATGCGGGCTGTTCTTGGCGGCGTTGAAGCTGTCGGCGGTGACGTAGTAGATCTTGTCCTGGCCTTCCTTCATGCGGCCGATGTAGTCGGCCAGCGAAACCACTTCCTCGTTGGTGTCAGCATGGGTAGAAGCGAAGCGCAGCAGGCCGGCGATCTTCTCCTTGTTGGCGTGATCCTCACCGACGCCTTCCTTCAGGACCTGGCCGAACTCCTTCCAGAAGGTGACGTACTTGTCCTTCTGGTTCTCGGCGAGATCTTCGAGCAGGCTCAGCACCTTCTTGGTACAGCCGGCACGCAGGGTGTCGATGTCCTTGGATTCCTGCAGGATCTCGCGGGACACGTTGAGCGGCAGGTCGTTGGAATCCACCACCCCGCGCACGAAGCGCAGGTACATGGGCATCAGCTTCTCGGCGTCGTCCATGATGAAGACGCGGCGCACGTAGAGCTTGACGCCGTGGCGGGCCTGACGGTCCCACATGTCGAAGGGGGCGTGGCCGGGCACGTAAAGCAGCTGGGTGTACTCGTGGCGGCCTTCGACCTTGGCGTGGGTCCACGCCAGCGGTTCTTCGTAGTCGTGGCCGACGTGCTTGTAGAACTCGGTGTACTCCTCGTCGGTGATGTCCGACTTGGCTCGCGCCCACAGGGCGTTGGCCTTGTTTACGGTCTCGTCTTCGTCGGTGAGGACCTGCTCCTTCTTCTCCTCGTCCCACTGCTCCTTCTTCATCACGATGGGCTGCAGGATGTGGTCGGAGTACTTCTGGATGATCGAACGCAGCTTCCAGCTGGACAGCAGATCGTCCTGGTCTTCGCGCAGGTGCAGAGTGATCTCGGTACCGCGGTCGGCCTTCTCGACGGCCTCGACGGTGTATTCGCCAGCGGTGTCGCCAGTCATCGAACAGGTCCACTGCACCGCAGCGTCAGCGCCCAGACCGGCGCGACGGGTACGCACGGCGACCTTGTCGGCGACGATGAAGGCAGAGTAGAAACCGACACCGAACTGGCCGATCAAGTGGGCATCCTTCTTTTGGTCGCCGGTCAGCTTGCCGAAGAATTCCTTGGTGCCGGACTTGGCGATGGTGCCCAGGTTGGTTACCACCTCGTCACGGCTCATGCCGATGCCGTTGTCGGCGATGGTCAACGTGCGGGCCGCCTTGTCATAGCCCACGCGGATCTTCAACTCGGCATCGTTCTCGAACAGCCCACCGTTCTCGAGGGCTTCGAAACGCAGCTTGTCACAGGCGTCGGAGGCATTCGAAACCAGCTCCCGCAGGAAGATCTCCCGGTTCGAATACAGAGAATGGATCATGAGGTGCAGCAGTTGCTTGACCTCAGCCTGGAAGTTCAAGGTTTGCGCGGACGTATCGACAGTCATAAAGCTTGCTCCATAAGAACCGTTAACGATCCCCATATGGGTATGCCCCGCTGACTTTCAAGTCCCTGCCAACGGATGGAACACTCCCGATTGCCCACCTCAGCGCTTTTATCGTCGCAGCCCGCAGCGTCCCGGGCAGATCCCCCCGTCGCGGCAAGTTCGCTGCGCTGGCTGCGACTGGCCATCTGGATCGCCTTCGCGCTGCTCGCAGCCCTCATCGTCGGCGTCACTACTTCGCTCATCCGTTATGACCACGACCAGGTGCTGCGACGCTCGGAGTCCGAGCTGCTGAGCCTGACCCGCGTGCTCGAGGAACACATCGCGCGCACCTTTGGCGAGGCGGAGGGCGCCATCAACGAAATTGCCGGCCTGGTTGCACTGCGCGGCGGCATCGACGCCTTCGGCCAGGGGGAGCTGCAGGCCTTGCTGCAGCAACGCGCGCCCCACCTGCCGGAAGCCGAGACCCTGTTCGTCGAGCGCGAGGATGGACGCCTTGCCGCCGATGCCCTCGAGCCGAGCCCCACTGAACAGGATGGTGCGGCACCGGACAAGCCGAGCATACCGCCCGTCCTGAAGGACGGCTTCGATATCGGCAGCCCCGGACATCACCAGATCGGCAGCCGCGTCAGCACCCCGCTGACCCGCCAGATCTTCGATGCGGCCGGCAAATACCTCGGAACCGCCGGCGCGGCAATCAGCCATGCCTATTTCGGGGCCGTATACCGGGAGTTGGGGCTGTCCGACCGGGACACGATCCTCGTTATCCACGCCAGCCGGAAGGTCGTGCTGATCCATCACCCTCAAAACGATGCACTGATCGGCACCACGGCCACGTGGCCATCAGTACCTGGCACGGCCGCCGACGCCCGCAGCCTCGTACTGACCGGCGCCAGCGACACGGACCCGGTAGACAGCATCCGTGCCTACCGCCGCCTGGCCGACCGACCTCTGATCATCGCAGCAAGCCGGCCGGTCGAAGTCGCACTGACCGACTTCTACGTCCATCGGCGCTACATCGTGGCCGCGGCCAGCCTGATGCTAACCCTCCTCGGTGCGCTGGCCTTCAGCCTGCACCGCGTCGCCAGCCTGCGCGACGCCGAACGCGAGGCCCTTGCCGAACTGAATGCATCGCTGGAGGAACGGGTGCGCCAGCGCACCGAAGAACTGGAGCAGTCCAACCGGGAGCTGCTGAGCTTCAGCTATTCAATCTCCCATGACCTGCGTGCGCCGCTGCGCGCGATCAACGGCTTTGCCCATGCGCTGGCCGAGGATTACGGCGAACGCCTCGATGCAACTGGACGCGACTACATCGCCCGCCTCGCCAAGGCCAGCCTACGGATGGGGGAACTCATCGACGCCCTGCTGAAACTCGCCAGCGTGTCGCGGCAAGCGCTGAAGATCGCACCGACCGACGTGAGCGCCATTGCGCGGGAGATTCTCGATGAACTGGCCACCACCACACCGGAGCGCCCGGTGCAGTTTCACGTTCAAGACGCGCTCAGCATCGACGCCGATCCGACGCTGATCCGCAATGCCTTGCAGAACCTGCTCGGCAACGCCTGGAAGTTCTCCCGCGACAGCCACCCGGCGATCATCCAGGTCGGCGGCCGCCCCCACGGGGAGGAACAACTCTTCTACGTGACCGACAATGGGATCGGCTTCGACATGGCCCATGCCGGCAAGCTCTTCGAGCCCTTCCAGCAACTGCATGCACGGGGCGGCTTCGAAGGTTCGGGTATCGGCCTGGCCAGCGTACGCCGCATCATCGAACGCCACGGCGGGACGATCTGGGTCGAGTCGGCGCCGGGCGCCGGCACGACGGTCTTCTTCACACTCCCGCGCAGCCCGGCCATTGTCCGCCGCCCGCGCATCAAGCAGATGGGATAAGCACCACTACCGCCATCGCCTTCACATAGATCGAGGCTGCCCCAGCCTCACTCGTAGCGGATTTCCACGACTTCGATTTCGCGAACACCCGCCGGGCTGGCGAAGCGCACCACATCCCCTTCCCGGGCCTTCAGCAAGGCGCGGGATAGCGGCGCAATCCAGCTGATTCGGCCTTCGGAGGCATTCGCCTCGTCCACACCGACAATCTGGTAGGTCTTCTCGTCGTCACCGTCCACATCACAGACAGTGACCGTCGCACCGAAGAAAATCTGCTCGGTATTCTCCTGCTCGGACGGTGTGACCACCGTGGCGCCTTCCAGACGCTTTATCAAAAAACGGATACGACGGTCGATCTCCCGCAGGCGCTTCTTGCCGTAGATGTAGTCGCCGTTCTCCGAACGGTCGCCGTTGGACGCGGCCCAGCGCACCGTCTCGACCAGCTTGGGGCGCTCATCGCGAACGAGTTCATCGAGCTCGGCCTTGAGCCGCTCGAAACCGTTGCGGGTCATGTAGTTGCGGGTACCGGGCGGCAGGCTGGGCACACCGGGAGCGGACTCGTCGTCCTCGTCCTGGTCGCTTTCCTTGACGAAGGCCTTATTCACCCTGAAACACTCCGGAAACAAAACGGTGGGCAATAGTAGGAGCCGCCTGCCTTACTGGCAAGCGACTCCTCCCGACCCACCCTGCATCAGGAACGCGTCAGTGGTAAATCGCCGGCTGGTTCATCAGCGAACCGTAGTCAGCGATCCAGACTTCGAAATCGTCCATTTCGGTGGCCGACGACGCCACGTCGCGCAGTTCCCGACGGAAGCGCTGGGCCGCCTCGTCGCGGAACAAGGCACCGAGGCCACGCCGCTTGTCTATCACCTCGACCGCATCGAGGTTGGGGTAATCGACTACATACAGGACAGGATTGTTGAGCACCACGTTCATGACAGGCCTCCCGATAGCTAGGTTTTGCCTTTTGGGCATCGTGCTACTGAAGATGGGAACACATTCCGGCACTTCAAGTTCCCCAACGCCGTTGTAATTCCCGCCCCCCGAGCCTAAGATTCCATCGAAACCGCTCGCAGCCGTGCGCTTACCTCATTCAGACAAGGCATGAACGACAGCAACGAACCCAGCGCCGACGTCACCAGCCTCGCATCCCGGCTGGCGACCCTGACCACAGAGCATCGAGACCTCGACGCGGTCATCTCCCAGATCTCGTCGGCCCCCCCGCCGGGCGACGAATTGCTGCTGCGTCGCCTCAAGAAACGCAAACTGCTGGTCAAGGACCGGATTGCCATCATCCAGCGCCTCATCGACCCGGACGAACCGGCCTGAGACCAGCCCTCCCATCCCAGAATAGATACCGCATGTCCATCCACCGCAATGCCGGGGCCGACACACTGGCCCTGCACGCTGGCCAGACGCCCGACCCCGTTCATCATTCCCGGGCCACCCCGATCCACTTCACCACCAGCTACGTTTTCGAGGACAGTGAGCACGCCGCATCGCTGTTCAACCAGGAACGGGCCGGGCATGTCTATTCGCGTATCTCCAATCCCACCAATGCGGTGCTGGAGGAGCGCATCGCCGCCCTCGATGGAGGCATCGGCGCGATTGCCTGCGCGAGTGGTCAGGCAGCGTTGCTGCTGGCCATCACAACGCTGATGGGCAGCGGTGGCCACATCGTTGCGTCCCGCGCGCTGTATGGTGGCTCCAACAACCTGCTTGCCTACACGCTGCCCCGCTTCGGCATTGAAACCACCTTCGTCGCCCCCGGCGATCACCAGGGCTGGCGGGCGGCCATCCGTCCGGAAACCCGCCTGCTGTTTGGCGAAGCGATCGGCAACCCGGGCCTGGAAGTGCTCGACATCCCTGAACTGGCACAGATCGCCCGTGACGCGCGTATTCCCCTGTTGGTGGATGCCACGCTGGTCACTCCGATGCTGCAGTGTCCGCTGGATCTCGGCGCCAACCTGGTCGTGCATTCCGCCACCAAATTCCTAGGCGGCCACGGGGTTGCGATTGGCGGCCTACTGGTCGATGGCGGCAACTTCAACTGGGAGGCCTCCGGCGGCCATTTCCCGACGCTCACCGAACCCTATGAAGGCTTCCATGGCATGGACTTCGCTGAGGAGTCCCCCGTTGCCGCCTTCCTGCTGCGCGCACGACGGGAAGGCCTGCGCGACTTCGGCGCCTGCCTGTCGCCGATGAATGCCTTCCAGATCCTGCAGGGCATGGAAACCCTGGGTTTGCGGATGGAGCGCCACGTGGCCAACGCGCGGGCGCTGGTCTCCCATCTCGTAGCCCAGCCGCTGGTGGAATCCGTCTCCTGGCCCGAGCTCGATAGCCATCCCGACCATCAACTGGCGGCACAACTGCTGCCGAAGGGCTGTGGTGGCGTGTTCAGCTTCAGCCTCAAGGGCGGGCGCAAGGCAGGCGCAGCGTTCATCGAGACACTCAGGGTATTTTCCCACCTGGCCAATGTCGGCGACGCAAAATCACTTGCCATTCACCCGGCCAGCACCACGCATTTCCGCATGTCGCGCAATGCACTGCTGTCAGCGGGCATCACGGAAGGAACGATCCGCCTCTCCGTCGGTCTCGAAAGTGTGTCCGACCTGATCGAAGATGTGGACCGTGCGCTGTACGCCGTCCAGAAAGTCCTGGCCTGATTCCGGAAGCACCCATGAGACTCAACCTGTCCGGTCATCTGACCGACCACATCACCTTCTGCTACACCGGCGGCCAGCGCCTGGAGCGCGACCGCCCCACAGCCCTGTTCATCCATGGCGCCGGGCACGACCACAGCGTATGGACGCTGCAGACCCGCTATTTTGCCCACCACGGCTGGAATGTCATTGCCCCGGACCTGCCCGGCCATGGCCGCACCAACGGCCCCGCGCTGGAGAGCATTGAAGGCCTGGCCCAGTGGATCCTTGCCCTGGCGCACAAGCTCGGTACTGAGCATCCCGTCGTAATCGGTCACAGCATGGGGGCATTGATCGCGCTGCAGGTAGCCGCCACGGCTCCCGTACTGGTAAGCCGACTGGCTCTTGTCGGCGCCGTTGCCCCGATGCCGGTAGCCCCCGCCCTGCTGGATGCCACACTGTCGAACCGGGACAAGGCCCATGCGCTGATCAACCAATGGTCCTTCGCGCCACACAGCCAGACTGGTGCCAGCAGCATTCCCGGCATGAACCTCACCGCACTCAATGAGCGCCTGATGCAGCGCCAGGCGCCGGGCGTGCTGCATACCGACATGGCTGCGTGCAATGCCTATGCTGCGGGCTTCGACGCCGCCGCACGGGTTCGCTGTCCAACCCTGCTGCTGAGTTCGGCTCAGGACCGGATGACGCCTCCCAAGGCCATCGCACCGCTCGCCGCGGCCTTCGACAAGGATATCCCGCTCACTAGGGTCGTGCTGCCGGACGCCGGCCACGCGATGATGTCCGAAGCCCCCAGCCAAGTGCTCGATGCCTTGTGGGCCTTTGTCAATTCTTCCCACGCAACCGGACAGCCCCCGACATGAACTGATCCGTTTGCTGCAGGCCATTGAGTTCCAATAACCATAACGGAGACAAAGCATGGCTCAGCATGACATCCCCCCGGACGACGAACAGGCCGCCGCTGCGCTGCCCTTTCCGACCTTACGCACAATCAGTGCAGGTGCGCCGTTCCAGTGGATAGCGCAGGGCTTCGGAGATCTGAAGGCCTGCCCTGTCGCCAGCCTGTTCTACGGATTCTGCTTTGCAGCCATGGGCTTGCTGCTGACCTTCGTCTTCGAGCACGCCTACCAATACACCTCCGCGGTCTCCACCGGCTTCCTGCTCCTCGCCCCGTTCTTTGCAATGGGGCTCTATGAACTCTCTCGACGCCGGGAGCTCGGTGAGCGATGCGCGCTGACCCCGACCCTGATGGTGTGGCGCCGCAATGCCGGCAACCTGGCTGTCTTTGCCGCTGTGCTGACCGTCATCTTCCTGATCTGGGCACGCGCATCCCTTGTAATCTTCGCCATCTTCTATACTCAGGAGCTCCCGAATCTGTCCGGCTTTCTCGGGCAGGTGCTGTCCTTCGAGAACCTTGACTTCTTGCTGGTCTATTTCGGCGTCGGCTCCATCTTTGCGTTGCTCGTGTTTGCGGTCAGCGTGGTGTCCATTCCGCTGATGCTCGACCGCAACCAGGACGCGGTCACATCGATGATCGCCAGCATCCGGGCCTTGGCCCTCAATCCGCTTCCGCTACTCATCTGGGCTGCGCTGATCGTCAGCCTGACCATCCTGGGTTTTCTGAGTTTTCACCTTGGCCTCGTCGTACTGATGCCCATCGTCGGGCATGCCACGTGGCACGCCTACCGACAACTGGTGGCGCCGCTACCGACCAACTGACACCGGGCCCTGTGCTTTTCAGCGACACTCCGCGTCGCAGGCAGCGTTGAACAAGCACATGGGCTTTGCCAATTGCTCCGGCCTGTGGCGAAATAGGCGGGATTTCATACCATCTAATCATGGCCGGAGAATATTCCCGTGCGCATAGCCTATTTCCTTTCTGCAGGCCTCGCCCTATTCCTGACTGCTGCTACGACGCACGCAGCTGAAGGAGCGACACCCCCCGCATTTCCGACGGCAGATATCTCGGTCGAGGCGAGCCGCCCTGCCCCCAACGACCAGTTCCGGGCCCAGGTCTATTACGAAACCACTGAAACCAGCCCCGCCGAGCTGGCCCGCAAGGTGAACTCGGTCGTCGCGCAAGCCTTACAGACGTCCCACAGTTACCCGGCGGTGAAAGTTCGCACCGGCGGTAACATGACCTACCCCGTCTATGGCAAGAACGTGCGCAATATCGAGGCCTGGAGGATGCGGTCAACGCTGCTTCTCGAGGCCAATGACTCCGCAGCCCTGTCGGAACTGCTCGGCAAGCTCCAACAGAGCATGGTCATCGGTGGGCTGAACGCCGCCCCCTCGGCCGAAACATGGAAAAAAATTGAAGAGCAGGCCATCGTGGATGCCCTCACTGCATTCGAGGCCCGCGCAAAGCTGGTCGCCGCCAGCCTCCACAAGAAGTGGAAGATCAAACACGTCTCGGTCAACACCGGCGGCATCCAGCAGAAGTCCATCATGCCGCTTGCCCGCAGCGCCAGCATGATGGCCGCCGAAGCCGTGCCCGCGCCCATCGAGGCCGGCGATAGCGCTGTCAGCGTGTCCGTCAACGGGCAGATCGAACTTCTGGAATGATCGCGCTGATTCAACGCGTTCTCGAAGCCCACGTGACCGTGGAGGAGCGTACCGTGGGGACGATCGGTCCGGGGCTGCTCGCCCTGGTCGCAGTGGAAAAGGCCGATACGTCGGCCAACGCCGATCGGATGGTGGAACGCCTGCTGGGCTATCGCGTCTTTCCCGACGACGACGGACGGATGAACCGCTCCCTGGTGGACTCCGGAGGCGGCCTGCTTCTCGTATCCCAATTCACGCTGGCGGCCGACACGGCCAAAGGAACCCGCCCGAGCTTCACGCCCGCCGCCGCACCCGACGTCGCCGAAGAACTTTTCAATGCAGTCGTAACCCTGGCCCGCAGCCGCCATGCCTGCGTGGAAACCGGCGAGTTCGGGGCAGACATGCGCGTATCCCTCATCAACAATGGCCCGGTTACCTTTCGCCTCACCGCCTGAGGGGGCATACCCCGCCCTGCTCCTCGCGCTGGCCATGCTCGCAGGCTGCAGCCAGGCGCCGCAGCGGCCGCAGGACTCATCCTCATCTTACTCCCGGCCATCGTCAGCCAATCGCAACTGGATCACCCTTTCCCAGTCCGCGGATGCCCAGGAGGTCGTGCTCTACGCACTGGGGCTGCTCGACACCGGCTACCGTTTCGGGGGCAAGAACCCGTCCGCCGGGCTCGACTGCAGCGGCATGGTCAGCTACATCGTCGAACAGGTCAGCGGACGCAGGCTGCCTTACAACGCGGCCGGTATCGCCGAACGTACGCGCCCCATTTCATCCGGCGCAATCCAGCCAGGCGACCTGGTGTTCTTCAACACCCTTGGCCGCTCTTATTCCCACATGGGCATCTATCTCGGCGACGGCAAGTTCATCCATGCCCCCAGCAGCAAGGGAAAGGTCCGCGTCGACCGTCTCGACAACCGCTACTTCGCGGAACGCTTCGAAGGCGCCCGAACCCTGATGCCCGGGAGCTAACGCCCTCCGGGCACCGGCACTTACTCGCTTTCTTGCAGCCAGCGCGCTGCATCCAGCGCGTAATAGGTCAGTATGCCGTCGGCGCCAGCCCGCTTGAACGCCAGCAGCGACTCCATCGCGCAAGCCTTCTCGTCCAGCCAGCCATTGGCCGCCGCTGCCTTCAGCATCGCGTACTCACCGCTCACCTGGTAGGCGTAGGTCGGCACCTTCAACTCCGTCTTCACGCGCCGCACGATATCCAGGTAAGGCATGCCAGGCTTGACCATGAACATGTCGGCACCTTCGGCGATATCAAGTGCCACCTCGCGGATGGCCTCGTCCGAATTAGCTGGATCCATCTGGTAGGTGTATTTGTTGCCTTTGCCAAGATTGCCAGCAGAACCGACCGCATCGCGGAACGGTCCATAGAAGCTCGACGCATACTTGGCCGAGTAGGCCAGGATGCGCGTGTAGATCTGCTGCGCGCCGTCCAGCTCGGCGCGGATACGGGCGATCCGACCGTCCATCATGTCCGACGGCGCAACCACATCAGCCCCCGCCTGGGCGTGGCACAGCGCCTGGCGAGCGAGAACCTCGAGTGTCTCGTCGTTAAGCACATAACCGTTCGCGTCGATGAGGCCATCCTGACCATGAACCGTGTACGGGTCGAGCGCCACATCGGTAATCACGCCCAGTTCGGGAAAACGACGCTTCAGCTCGCTGACAACGCGGGGCACCAGGCCGTCGGGGTTAAAGGCCTCCTCCGCGCCCAGGCTCTTCTTGCCGTCCTCAATAACTGGGAACAATGCCAGCGCCGGCACGCCCAGCTGAACGGCCTCTTCGGCAACACGCAGGAGATTGTCGAGCGACATGCGCGACACGCCGGGCATCGATGCCACCTGCTGTGCGATGCCCTGCCCTTCCAGCACAAAGACCGGGTAGATCAAATCGTCGGCGGACAAGCGATACTCACGCATGAGCCTGCGGGAGAACTCATCCCTTCGCATGCGACGCATTCGGATTGCCGGAAATACAGACTGAACGGGGCTCATAAAGATCTCAAGTACTTACATCCAGAAACGAAATGCCGCAGGAACTTTCTCCCCCGGCCTCTACACTAATAAACAGATGGTGCTGAACCGTCTCCCGCTATACCTCCCTGAGCGGGTGCCTTGAGCAAGCAAGGCATTTTTCGACCCCCGGCGCTCCCCTTGCCGGGGGTTTTTTATTTCGCCACGCACCCAGATTCTGCCTTGAGGCGCGGCTCCGCGTGAACGAACAGAATTTTAAGCCGAAGCCCAACCGCTGACATATCTTCTCGCTCACCAACACAGCTACAACATCACTTAAGAACATATCTAGTCGCCCCTGATATATTCCATCTGGCAACCTGCCTGGCGGGCTGGAACGCTCGCCGCTGACCACCCGCCCAAGCATCTCGCACAGAATCCAAAGCTCCAAAGGGGCCTTCAGCCCCACAAGCGGACCACCGCCCGCATCAGCCAGCGCAGGTTGTACCTGGCAGCACACAGTACCGGGTGCAGCAGATCGCCTTCCGATCCCTTGAGCCAGTTCCGCCCTAGTCCGCAGTCATCCTTCAGGCACCCGATCACGGGTTCCATAGCCTGGCGGCATTTGAGCAGTCGGGAGCAGTCGGCGCGCCTTGGCGCTCAGGCTCTTGATCTCGTCTATGCCGACGAGACGGTGATCCAGGTGCTCAAGGAGGCTGGACGAGCGGTGCAGACGAAGAGCTACCTCTGGATGCAGGCCAGCGGGACGGGACCACCGATGCGATCTGGAAGCCGCCCGATCCTGGGCCAGCGGTTTCGTGCAGTGGTACAACGTCGAGCATCGCCACAGCGGCATCCGCTACGTGAGCCCCCATGCGGGAGAGGATCAGGCGATCCTGGCGGCGCGTCACGCACTCTATGCCCAGGCCCGAGCACGTCATCCTGCGCGCTGGACGGGCAACACCCGGGACTGGTCACCCATCACCGCACCCTCAATCCCGAGCGAGACGTAGTCGTTGCCATGGGGAATAAACAGCAAAGAGCTGCATGAATCAGGCGACAACTAGCTTGACGCGCGCCGCAGGCCCTAATTGCTTGCTTCGGCTCGCGGGGATGTGTGCATGCGCCGTTCCTGCTGCGCTCGGACAACGACCTGCTCTTCACCGCAGCTACACAGCACTGGTAAAAGCTATGGCCTGAAGCAGAGGAGTTCCTACCCCCTCCTTACACCCCGCAGCAGAACGGGCTGGTGGCGCGGATCATCCGCCCCCTCAAGGAGTAGTGCATCCATCGGCACCACTTTGAAACCCTACAACACGCCAGCTCCGTGATCGGCGGTTGGATCCTGTTCTACAACCACCAGCGGCCCACCAGGCTCTGAATATGAAGACACCCGCTAAGGCATTCGCTTTAGCGGCATGACCTGTGCTGGATTTGCCGGGTCTACACAAATAAAGAGAATGCCTTCGTCACGACAATCGCATGCGATCAGCGCGCTTGAATTTCAAGCCCCAACCCGTCCCCAGGTTGGGGTAACTTCGCTCCCAATTGGTGCGGGGCAAGGGACTCGAACCCTCACGCCTTACGGCGCTGGAACCTAAATCCAGTGCGTCTACCAATTCCGCCAACCCCGCAATTCAGGGCCGGGAGTGTATCCGAAGGTATTCGTAAGTGCAAACGCCAACTTTGTGGGTTGGTAGTTATCGGAATCAATGGAATGGGCGCCTGCATCCGATACTGCATTGCTGTACCAGAGTGGCAGCGCGTATCACCGAGCGCGCAAGTTTGAGGGCTTCGGGCATATCGCCAAACCGATGTTGCCACAATTCATGAGGGCACACGTGAAGAGCAACAAGAACGATGCGGCAGATGCCAAGGCAATCTGCGAAGCGGTCGCCAGGCCGAACATGCGCTTTGTCCCTATCAAAAGCGTCGAGCAGCAGGCAGTGCTTTCGCTCCGTCGGGTTCGCCAGGGCTTCGTTGTCGCACGCACCGCCTCAGCCAACCAGATCCAGGGATTGCTCGTGGAGTTCGATCTGGTGCTTCCAACAGGACTCTGCGCGTTACACAAACAGCTACTGGTGTTTCTGGACGGCGTCGGTGATCAAGTGTCAAAAGTGTTCCGGCGCCTGCTCGAACATCTGGTGGAACTGGACCGACAAGTTGGCGAACTCGAGGTGCAGATCATGCAATGGCACCGCAGCTGGATCCAGAGTCTGCGCTTGGAGGAGATCCCAGGTGTCGGGCCGCTGACCGCCACTGCGCTGATAACCTCGATTGCGGATGCCCCAAGCCAACATTCCTGCGGCGGTAAGGTGACACTGCTGGGCATCAGCAAGCGCGGCGATGTGTAGATCCACGGTACCCAGGCCGCTCTGTCGGCTGCAAAGTGACACGCAAAGTTGAATTCCTGGCTCGGCAAGTTAGTTGTTTGAGCGACGAAATCCGAATGTGGCCGCCGTCGCCCTGGTGAACGAGAATGCGAGAACCTTGTGGGCCTTGCTTGCCCATGGCTGGGAGTTTCAGGTCGATTACACGCCGAGACTAACGACCGTATGTCACCGACAACGAGCGGACAGGTACGTCACCGATTGCTCTGGCAATCACGTAGCGATGACGAAACAGGTAAGCCCCGGGTTGTTTGGCCAAACCTACGGGCCGGAACATCGCCCGCGTGAAAGCGAGCCGACCTCCGCGAGGTCTTCCATGGCAAGAGGGACTGAGAAACCGCGATCAGGAGGAATGCAGACGACGGCATTTACGACACAGGCGCGAGCCCATGCCGAAGGTGCTGGTGCGCCCCCAGCCGATGGGGTGGCTTGGGTGCAGATCAACTGGGAACAGGTCACCGAAGAAGTCACGCGGCTATAGGCATTGCGTTGTACACAACTCTTCGAGCCCTCATAAACTCCCGTTTTGAGTGATTTTTCGGACAAGCGATGATGTGGGCGGAAGAGGAGTTTGGCGGTGCGGAGTTGGGCGACAAACGCTTGAACAAGCGACTGGTGCTGCTGGCCGATCGGCTCGGGGAGCAGCCTTCGGCGAGTATTCCGGAGGCCTGTCGAGGTTCGGCGGAAATGCATGCGGCGTATCGTTTCCTGGGCCGCGAGGCGGTGGACTGGCGCGAACTCATGCAACCGCACTGGGACGCGAGTGCGCGGCGCATGCAGGCGCATCCGGTGGTGCTGTGCATCCAGGACACGACCGAACTGGATTTCGAGGGCGTGGATGTGGGCGCGGGCATTCAAGCAGGGTGAGGCGCCGCGGGAGGGAATTCCCGAGAGCCTGCGCTGGCTCGAAGGCTACGCCCGGGTGGCCGAGCAGGCGCAAACCCTGCCCGAGACGCGACTGGTGTATGTGGCGGACCGGGAAGCGGATATCGTGGAGTTGATGCGCCGGGCACGCGACCTGGGCACGCCGGCCGACTGGCTGATCCGCTCGCAGCATGACCGCTCGCTGGGCAAGGGCGTGCCGAAACTGAGCGCGGCACTGGCCGCGGCGCCCGTGCTGGGCGAAGTGCAGTTCCAGATGGCCTCGCGCCAGGGCCACGCTGCGCGCACGGTACGGCAGGAAATCCGCGTGCTGCGCCAGGCGCTGCCCGATGGCGGGGGCGGAACGGTGAGCGTGGTGCTGGGGAGCGAGGTCGGTGCGCCGAGCGGTATAAAACCCGTCCAGTGGCGGCTCCTGAGCAATCGCGAGGTGACCACGCTCGACGAGGCGATCATGCTGATCGATTGGTATCGGGCGAGGTGGGAAGTAGAACTTCTCTTCCACACCTTGAAAAACGGTTGTCGCGTCGAGGCGCTGCAACTCGACACCTACGCGAAACTGGAACGTGCCATCGCGCTGTATCTGGTCGTGGCCTGGCGGATCGGCCACCTGATGCGCCTCGGACGCACCCATCCGGAACTGGATGCCGGCATCGCGTTCGAGCCCGACGAAATCCGCGTCGCTTACGCGCTGCACGGCAAACGTCCGCCGCCCAAACCCAAGGTCAATCAGATCCTGCGCCTGATCGCCATGCTCGGCGGCTTCATCGGGCGCAAGGGCGACGGCGAGCCCGGCGTAAAGAGTATCTGGATCGGGCTGCAGAAGATTCGAACGGTAATTCAAGCACTACCCCTCATCGAGGTTGGGAATGCAGGGCGAGATGTGTAGAACGCAATGGGCTATAGGGGCATATTGCCAAGGCGACACAGGCTGGCAGGTGGAACAAGGTGCGTGAAGTGCTGGGAAAGAACAAGGCTCCCACGCAGGCGCAGGTGATCATGTCGCCCAATCCGATCCTTCGGGGCTGGGTGATGTACCACCGGTACATCGTGGCTGCAGCGACCTTCTCAGGGATCGATCATCTCGTGTGGACCAAGCTGTGGGTGTGGGCTAAACGCCGCCACCCTCGTAAGCCCATTCGCTGGATCAAGGCGCGGAACTTCGAGCGCCACGGTCTGCGCGATTGGGTCTTCGCATGCACCAATCGGCCGCCGGAATTGGCCTTCAGACCGATGCTGTTCCGGCTGGCTGGGCTGCCCATCAAGCGCCACACGAAGGTTCGCGGCGATGCCAACCCGTTCGACCCGACGCGGACGGCATACCTCCTGCGTCCCACCAATGTTCTCTGACTCCGTTGTGATGCACCCGGTTCGATTTCGGGCTGCAGGAAGGCTTGAGCTGTGTGCGGGGAAACTCGCATGTACGGTTCTTAGGAGAGAGCACGCCGGCAACGGCGTGCTCTTACCCGACGGTAAAGCGCGCCAGTCCTACGAATTCGGGGTGAAGGTGGGCATTGCCACCACCACTGTAGTCGAGCTTCTGCGCTACGTCCTCGCCGATGCGTTTCATCTGGCAGCCACAGGTGCAGAAGGTGGCGTCCGGTTCGTGATGGATCTCGGTGCTAGGCAGTTCGGGCGGCGGCGGCTTGCGCTTGGCTTGGCCCTTGGGCTCCGACGGTTTGCCGGAGAGCTGCTCGAGCTCTTCGGTCATCGCGGCGAGGTCCGCTTCGACCGTCTCCTCGAACAGTTGGGCCTGCTCCGCTGGCAGACGCTCGGTCTTGACTCCGAAGCGCCAGCGTTTGTGAAGTGCCAGTTCGTGAGTGAGCTGGTCGATCTTGCTCTGGCGCGAGGTGAGCTCCTGATCCTGCGCGATGAGCGGGCTGCGCAGGGCGTCGGGTCCAGTTCGTGGAGATTGGTGGGGAGAGCGATGCGCAGATCACGCCGCCGGTGCAGCGCCACAGCCATTGGGGCAACTCCGGATGGTGGACCGTCAAATCATCCGGATCGCACCGTCATCCCCGAGCTGCTGCCAGGGCAGACCGAGCACCAGGGCGTCGAACCGGGCCTGGGATAGGGTTAGGGAACCCTTTCCCTCCATCCCCCTGATTGAGCCGACGACAGGCGAGCCAGATCCCCTGGCCATCGTGGATCAGCACCTTCATCCGGGTACCCCGTCGGTTGGCGAAGAGGTAGGCGTGATGCGGGCGCGCTTCGCCGAAGACCTGTACCACCTGCGCGAGAATCGTGTCCATGCCGGCCCGCATGTCGAGCGGAGCCACCGACAGCCACAGGGCTTCGACCCGGATCACCCGAGCCACTCGCGCAGCCAGGCCCCACAGGCGGCGGCCGAGGACGCGGGCCACTCCACCGTGATCACTGCGGCGCCTTTGCGTAGTTCCAGGCGGATGGGGGCATCGAGGCTTGGGGAAAGTGGCACCGGGACAAAGCCGCCCATCGGCTCGGATGCCGCCATCCGTAACGGCAGACAGGACAACTCAGGCGGCGCGATGCCCCGCTCGCGCATCCAGCGGCGCAGCCCCCGTTCGCCAGCGCCACCCCGGCGACCGACGCGCCCGGCTCGCCGCGGGCTTCGATCAATGATCGCTTGAACGCCTCGGAGTGGGTGCGACGGATACGGCGAGGCTTCGTGACGTTCATGTAAGTGTCCGCTTCTATTGGCTAGTGGACACTATGTTTAGCGAGCTAAGGGGCTAGGGGAAGATGGGATTGCCGGGCGCCTACGGGTTTTGCGCGGAGCCTGGAGA